>CAVUAH010000005.1:0-33150 GCA_963739405.1 uncultured Actinomycetes bacterium
TCTTCGGGCCGGACTCGACGTACGTCGAGCTCCAGAACGTCGGGCTCGACGTGCAGCAGGCGGCCTTCCGCGGCCTCCCGAAGCTCGCCGAGCGGCGCGGACTCCAGCTCGTCGCGACCGGCGACGTCCACTACCTCGACGCGACGGACGCGCACAGCCACGACGCGCTCCTCTGCATCCAGTCCGGCGACTGGCTCAAGAACCCGAACCGCTGGCGCTTCGGCGCCGACGAGTTCTACTTCAAGACCCCTGCCGAGATGGCGCTCGACTTCCCCGGGCACGACGACGCGCTGCGCCGGAGCCTCGAGGTCGCCGAGCGCTGCAACGTCGAGCTCGAGCTCGGTCGGATCCGGCTGCCGAGCTTGCCGTGCCCGAGGGCCGCGACGCGTTCGAGTACCTCGTCGAGCTGTGCGAGAAGGGCCCTCGTCAAGCGCTACGGCGCCTGACCCCCGAGCTCGACGAGCGGCTGCGATTCGGGCTCAAGACGGTCCGCGAGATGGGGTTCGTGGACTACTTCCTGATCGTCGCGGACTTCATCGGCTTCGCGAAGCGAAACGGCGTCTGGGTCGGCCCTGGCCGCGGCTCGGCCGCGGCTCGGTCGCCGCGTACTGCCTGGAGATCACCGACATCGACCCGATGCGCTACGGGCTGCTGTTCGAGCGAATCCTCAACCCGGGCCGAAAGGAGATGCCCGACATGGACATCGACTTCGCCGTCGCCGGCCGGGAGCGCGTGATCAACTACGTCACGGAGAAGTACGGGCGCGAGCGCGTCGCGCAGATCATCACGTTCTCGAAGATGGCCGCCCGCGCCGCGCTGCGCGACGCCGGGCGCGTCCTCGAGGTGCCGTACGGCGTCGTCGACCGGATCGCGAAGCTCGTCCCGGAAGGGCCGGGCCAGACGCTCGAGGACGCGCTCAAGACCGAGCGGCGAGCTCGCGCAGGCGGTCGAGAGCGATCCGGTCGCGAAGGAGATCGTCGAGCTCGCCCGGCCGCTCGAGGGCCTGACCCGCGCCGACTCGATCCACGCCGCCGGCGTCGTGATCGGCGCCGAGCCGCTGATCGACGTCGTCCCGCTGCAGCAGAAGGGGGGGACGCGGGAGGTCGTGACGCCGTTCTCGATGGAGAACGTCGAGGCGCTCGGCCTGCTCAAGATGGACTTCCTCGGCCTCCGGAACCTCGACGTGATCGACGAGGCCGTCGGCTGATCGGAGGCGGGCTCGACATCGGCGCGATCCCGCTGGACGACCGCAGGACGTACGAGATGCTCGCGCGCGGCGAGGCGACCGGCGTCTTCCAGTTCGAGTCCTCGGGGATGCGCGAGGCGCTGCGCCAGGTGAAGCCGACCGAGTTCGAGGACCTGATCGCGCTCGTCGCGCTCTACCGCCCGGGCCCGATGGCCTTACATCCCCACCTACGCCGCGCGGAAGAACGGCCGCGAGCCGGTCACGCTTCATCGACCCGCGGCTCGAGGCGATCACGGGCCCCACGTACGCGATCGCGGTGTACCAGGAGCAGTCGATGGAGATCGCGAAGGAGCTCGCGGGCTTCACGCGCCGCCGAGGCGGACGACCTGCGCAAGGCGATCGGCAAGAAGAACCACGCCCTGATGGCCTCGCTGAAGGAGAAGTTCGTCGACGGCTGCGTCGCGAACGGCACCACGCCCGCCGTCGCGCGAGCAGCTCTGGAGGACATGGAGGCCTCGAAGGACTACTCCTTCAACAAGGCGCACGCGGCCTGCTACGCGCTGATCGCCTACCGCACGGCCTGGCTCAAGGCGAACCATCCCTGCGAGTACATGGCCGCGCTGATCTCGGCGCGTGATGAACACGAAGGACCGCGTCCCGTTCTACGTCAACGCGTGCGACGAGATGGGGATCGAGGTGCTCCCACCGGACGTGAACGAGTCGACGGTGGACTTCGCCGTCGTCGAGGGCGAGATCGGGTTCGGGCTGAAGGCGGTCAAGAACGTCGGGGACACGGCGGCGCAGCGCGATCGTCGGGCGCGGGCGAGGAGGACGGCCCTTCGCCTCGATCTGGGACTTCACCGAGCGCGTCGACCCGCAGGTCGTCAACAAGCGCGCGCTGGAAGCGCTCGTCAAGTGCGGTGCCTTCGACCGACCGCGCGCCTCGCCGGAAAGGGATGCTCGAGCAGCTCGAGCAGGCGATCGGCTAGGGGCAGAAGCTCGCGCCGGACCGGCTGATGGGGCAGAGCTCGCTGTTCGACGGCAGGGTGGACGCCGGCGGCGAGGTCGCGCGCGCGGCACCACCCGCTGATCCCTACCGGCGAGTTCGAGAAGGCCGAGCTGCTGCGGCTCGAGAAGGAATCGCTCGGGCTCTACGTCTCGGAACACCCGCTCGCACGGCGTCCGCGAGCAGTTGCGCCGCAAGACCGATGCGACGCTGGCCGAGCTCGAGCGGCGGCGCGACGGGGAGAGGTCACGGTTGGCGGGATCGTCTCGGACGTCAAGCAGGTGACGACGAAGCGCGGCGAGCCGATGGTCTTCCTCGCGCTCGACGACCCGACCGGCACCGCCGAGGTCGTCGTCTTCAACTCGGCGTACGCAGGCCGCGCGGGAGCTCTGCGTGGCCGATCGGATCCTGATCGTCAAGGGGCGGTCGACCACAAGCAGGCGGGCGAGACGAAGCTGATCGCGTCGGAGATGACGGCCTTTCGAGGCCGTGTTCCGAGCGACGCGAGGTGCGGTTCTCGCTCGACGCGCGCGAGGCGCGGGCGGGAGTGATGCGGGAGCTCGCTCGGCTGGTGGGTGAGTTCCCGGGCGAGTCGCCCGGTCTACGTCTCGCTCGTCACCTCCGAGGGGCCAAGACGCTCGCCCTCGGGCCCGAGTATCGGGTCCAGCCCGGACCCGGACTTCATCGCCGAGGCCAGGGCCGTGCTCGGCGGCTCGGCAGCCCTCTCGTAGCCTCCCGCCTGGGTGTCCGACCTCGAGTCGGACACCCACGCTCCGCGCACGCTTCGGGCGTTAGGCGGCCGCGGCAGCGCGTCTGATCTTTTCCTCGTCGACAGCGACTCGCGTGTCGAGCTGGTCGTCCCAGATCTCGAGCGAATCTGCGGCGCGCCCGTCGGCCGAGACGAAGCGCAGCAATGTCCGCTCCGCCTCCTCGAACGTCGGGAACGCACCGAGCTCGTTCATCGATGCCTGGTCGAGCAGGATGAATCGAGCCTCACGAGTCATACGTCTCACATTGAACCACTCCGTCGAGGAGCGTCGTGGCTGCTGCCCAGACCGTGATGTGCCCACGCCGACCCTGTCGGCGACCAGACGATCCCGTCGCGATCGAGATCGACGGCTGCAATCGCTCTGCCGTGCTTGAAGCGTCGACCTGCGGCAACGGCCCGTCGGGCGCTCGTGTACATGGAGACACCCGTTCCCTTGAAGAAGTCTCTGCGGTCGTAGCGGACGCCGAGCGCCTCGTACGACAAGAAGTCCGAGACGATTGGTCGACAGCCGCGTGTGACTCGGAACGCGTTCCCTTGAAGCTCTCGCCCCGAGAAGACCTCGTACAGCGGCGTTGCCTGAGTCGGCATCAGAACAGTCCACGATGTCCTCAGGCGACGTGCCAGATGTCATAAAGGGACATGGCCGCCCTACCGAGGTCGTCTACCTCCGGTTCTTCGCCGATCTCACGCAGGACGAGATCGCGAAGCGCATGGGCATCTCGCAGATGCACGTCTCGCGGATCCTGCGGGGTGCCCTCGAGCAGATGCGGAGGGCGGACATGGACTAGCCCGTGCCCGATTCGCCGTCGGCTCGCAGCGCGGACAGCTCGACCTCCGGCAGCTGGCCGACGGCGTTCAGGATGTTCCGATCCCGACCTCGCGCAGCTCGCCGAGGACCGGCAGTCGGCCGTGAACCGATTCTCGTCGAGGTCGAAGGCGCCGTTTCGGTAGAGGCGGCGTCATAGGGCGGACCGACCGAGAGGTTCGCGCGCGCCGTGCTCATCATCGAGCTAAGGGCGATCTTGAGCGACGTCTCGAGATCGGCGTGGGCGAGGATCGCGACCTCGAGCAGGAACTTGCCGTACTTGCTCTCGCCGATCTGCAGGAAGGCCGCTCGTCGGAGGCGCGGATGTAGTTGCCCTCGGGGTAGACGAGCAGGATGTCCGGTGGCGCGTCGCCGATCTGGCCGCCGAGGATGAACGTCGCGCTTGCCATCGGCGCCGAGCGCCTCGGCGTGCCGCTCGCTCGACCTCGCGGCTGAGCCTGCCCACGTAGAGCGCCGCCTCGAACAGGTGCGGGACCGTCGCGAGGCTCTCGTGCTCGCCCGGCGCGCGAGGTCGACCGCGATCCGGTCGAGCACCTCCTGCGTCGTCGCGAGGTTCCCGGCCGACTGGAGCACGAAGAGCCGGTCGGCGCCGGCCGCAACACGTGCAGCTTGCGGTACGTCCCGACGTTGTCGACGCCGGCGTTCGTCCGGGTGTCCGAGAGGAACACGAGGCCGTCCTCGAGGCGCATGGCGAGGCAGTAGGTCACGGGCGCCGAGTGTAGTCAGCCCGGTTCGGTTTCCCGCATGCGCGACTCGTGCACGCCGCATCGCGCCGCCGGCCCGCGTCGCCAATGCTTGGGGCATGGCTGAAGCGGTCCCGGTCCCGGTGTCGTCCGCGCCCGCGAGAGGGAGCCGGTTCGGCGTGCGCGCGTCGCCGTCGCTCGTCCTCTTCCTCGCGCTCTTCGCCAGCCAGTCGGGCGTGCTCGTGCTGTCGCCGATCCTGAGCGACGTGGCCGACGATTTCGGGGTCTCGATCGCCGCGGCCGGGCAGCTTCGGATCGTCGCCGCGCCGCTCGCAGCTGTCGTCGCGCTCCTCGCCGGACGCGCTCTCGTCCGCTACTCGCCCCGAGCGCTCCTCGGCGTCGGTAGCGCACTCCTCACAATCGGCTCCGTCGCCAGCGCGGCGGCGCCGTCGTTCGCGCTGCTCGCTGTCGCCCAGGTGCCGATGTGGGCCGGGATCGCGACGCTGCTCGCGGCCGGGATCGCCGGGATGGCGGCGTGGAGCGTCCCGGAGCAGCGCACCCGCGTCGTGGCCAGGGCCTTGGCGGGTCCGCCTGCTGCCTGGATCGCCGGGATGCCGCTCATCGGCGTCGTCGCGGAGGTGCACTGGCGCCTCGCGTTCCTCGCGTTGCCGCTGCCCGCCGCGCTCGTCGCGCTGCTGGCCGTCGCCGCGCGCTCCCCGGACACCCCGCTCGGCGGCGAGGGGGCGTCGCTGCGCGGGTTCCTCAGGCTGCCACAGGGGCGTCGCTGGGCCGTCGGTGAGCTGATGGCGAATGCGGCATGGGCGGGCACACTCGTCTACAGCGGCGCGCTCTTCACCACGGAGTACGGCCTCTCGACCGCGAGCACGGGACTTGCCCTCGGCATCGTTGCGGTTGCGTATCTCGTCGGCACCCAGCGCGCGGGACGGCTCGCGCAGGGCGCCGCCCGACGGACGATGCTCGCCTGCAGCGTCGCCGCCGCCGTCACGGTCGGCCTCGTGTGGGGGGTCACGCCCGGCATCGCCGTGACGCTCGCGCTGTTCTCCCTCGCGGCGGTGACGGTGGCGACGCGAACCGTTGCCGGCACCGTCTACGGATTCGACGTGGCCGGAGACCTCGGGCGCGAGGTCGGCGTCGTGCGCGCCGTCTCGACGCAGGTGGGCTACCTGACCGGCTCGCTCGTCGGCGGCGCGGCCCTCGCGCTCGCCGGCTTCGCCGGCCTCGGCGTCGCACTCGGCTCTCTCTTCGTCGCGTCGACGCTGCCGTACCTGGTGGCGAGCGTCGCGCGCCGCCGTGAGGCGATGGCACTCCCGGCGGGCGCCGCGGCCGGCACCGCATGCCGTCTCGCTACCTCACGCTTCCGAACGGCAAGGGCCTCATGGTCCGGCCGCTGCGGAACGGCGATGTCGACACCGTGGCGGCCGTGTTCGAGCGACTCGGCGAGCGCTCGCGCCGCGCGCGCTTCAACGGCCCGAAGCCTGCCCTCGGTTCCGCAGGGCTCGCCACCTCCCCGCCGTCGACGAGACGCGGCACATCCTCGTCGGCTACCTCGAAGGCGATCCGGGCCCGGTCGCGATCGCGCGGCTCGTCCGCGACGGCGACAGCGCGGAGATCGCTTTCGAGGTAGCCGACGAGCACCAGCGCCACGGGATCGGCTCGGCCCTCACCGCAGAGCTCCTGGAAGACGCGCGCGCCGCGGGCGTCCGCGAGGTGACTGCGCTCGTCGCCAGCGACAACACGGCGGCGGTGTCGCTCCTCCGCCGTGTCCTCGACCGGCTCGAGATCCGGTTCGAGGGGCCCGAGCTCTGGATCCGCGCCGCACTCGCGTGAGCGAGGCCGCACATGGCCGCGCCGCCGCAGGACGCCGACCGGGATCACCCCCCGGGCCCGGTCGGCCTGGCGGCGCGGCCGATCCTCGGGCGAGCGCCGCCGGCTCGGCCGCGCGATCCGCCCGAACGCCCGCGCGCCGCGTCCTCGCTCGTGAACGCCGAGAGCTGGATCGTCTCGCCGTCGAGCTCGAGGCCGGAGCCGATGACGCCTTCCCGCGGAGGCGCACGTCCTCGCCGAGCCCGGCCGACGGCCCGCGCGTCGCGCGCGCCGCGGCACCTCGTCGACGAACGACGAGATGCGCTCGACCGAGGTCGCGCGGCCGTCGAGCCGCTCGAGCGCGTCGAGCAGGTAGCCGGCGCGGAGCTTCGGCCAGAGGAGCGCGAACGCGTCGGGCCGCGAGACGGCGTCGAGGCACAGGTCGTCGCCGAGCGCGAGCACGGCGCCGCACTGCCCGGGTGCGAGCGCGAACGCGCCCTCGAGCGCGCGGAGCGCGCGGCGTGTGGCGTCGAACGTGTCGCGGTTGGCCGCGGTCGCCGAGGCGACGCGCATGCGCGCCTGCTTCTCGTGCACCTCGTCCCAGACCTCGCCCTGCGCGATGCCGCGGGCGAGCGGCTGCGCGGCGAGCATCTGCGCCTTGCGCCGCCGGAGGTGCGAGTGCGAGATGTGGTCGGCGGAGCCGAACGTGGCGCTGCTCCGGCGCCAGCGTCCCTGCTCGACGCAGGAGACGGGGATCGGCAGCTTCGCGCCGGCCTCGACGAGCACGCTGACGTTGAGGATCCGGTTCTGCTTCGCGCCGACGAGCTCCTCGCCGTCGTAGAGCAGCACCGCGCTGTCGGTCGGGTTCTCGACGAGGAGCTCCGGCACGGAGCCCGCGTCGGACGTCTCGTTGATCTGGAACCCGCGCGGCAGCGCCTCGTCGAGCGTGATGTAGGCCGCGACCGGGTCGTGGCGCGGGAAGAGCGGTGTGACGACGATCCCGCGGTGCTCCACAGGCTCGCCGAGCTGGAAGGTGTCGAGTGTCATGGGGTTCTCCTCTCGGGTTCACGAGGGAGTCAGGCGTCGGCACGGCTCTGCCTTATGTCGCCGGCCGACGCGCCGCTCGTAAGATCCGCCCATGTCGGACGCGACTCAGCTCTCGATGCGCGATGCACGGGATGCCGAGGACAAACGACTGCTGGAGAACGGAGAGATCCATCTCCTGCTCGCGGGCTGGGTCGAGACGATCCGCGACACCTGCATCGCGAAGATGCGCGGCCCCGTCGGCGAGGACGTCGCGCAGGCCGTGTGCGAGCGGCTGTGGCGCGAGCTCAAGGCCGGCAAGCACCGCGACGGCCGCTACCCGTTCCGCGTCATCGTCCACTCCGTGATCAGGTGGGTCTGCAACGGCTGGTACGAGCCGGGTTGGCAGGAGAGCGAGCTGTTCGACCTCGACGGCGCAGCACCGGACGAGACGGAGGCCGTCATCGTCGACCTCACGCTCGAACAGTTCGTCGCGACGCTGCCGTCCGGCGACGGGGAGGTCGGCGCGCTGTACTACCTGGAGGCGCTCGAGCCCGGCGAGATCGCCGAGCGGCTCGACAAGAAGCCGAACGCCGTGTACCAGGCGATCAGCCGGAACAAGGCGCGGCTGAGGGAGTGGCTCGAGGAATGATCGTCGAGCTCGAGACCCTGCTCGACGAGCTCGCCCGCCGCCACGCGCGGGGCGAACCACTCGACGTCGAAGGAACGCTGCTGAAGGCGGGCGACCGCGCCGACGAGCTCGCGCCGCTGATCGAGGCGTTCCTCGAGCGCGCCCCGCGCCGCGCGCCGACCGACGAGGCGCTCGCGTACGTGCGCTCGCTCGACGACCCGCCGATGCTGCGCGCCCGCGTCGCAAAGGCACTACGCGTGGACGACGTCGTCGACGCGATCGTCGCGGCGTGCAAGATCCGACCGGACGCTCGGCCGAAGGTGCGGCGCTACTACCAGCAGCTCGAGGGCGGCGTTCTCGACCCATCGCGCGTCGCAGCGTCGGTGTGGGACGCGATCACCGAGGTGCTCGGCCGTTCGCGCGCGTCGCTGACCGCGCCGCGTCTCGGCACCCGGCCCGCGCAGCACCCATGTACCGGGCCGACCGCCTCTTCGAGCCGGGCGAGATGCCGACGCTGTGGCGTCGGCGGCGAGCCAGAACCACCGGACGACGTCGACGCGTTGTTCCTCGGCGACCCGTCCGCCTGAGGCGGGGTGGTGTCCGACTTCAGTCGGACACCGTTCGCGCTACGGGAGCCTCTCGACCCACGCCAGAAAGGCGACCGGCGTCATCGCAGGCGGGCGAAGCTCCTCGAGCTCGAGCAGATGCCGATCGCCGGTCGCGATTGGCTGAGGGCGCCCGCCGCCCGAGCCAGGGCGACGAGGTAGTCGTCACCCGGATCGCGCGCGACCACGCGTTCGACGGTCTCTGGATCATCCACGGTCACCGCGCCGTCGCGGAGTCCCGCGAGGAGCCGGTCGATCGCTTCGGGATCCGAGCGCGCTCGACCTCCGCGCGCGCGAGCACGCGGTCGAGCTCCTCGGCGAGCTTCGGCGAGACGATGAGGTCGAACGCTCCGTCACGCCAACGCTCGAACAGACGATGCGGCGTCCCACCCGCCGTCAGAACCGCCGAGACGAACACGTTGACATCGACGACGACGCGGAGCACCTACAAGGCGCGCTCCGACGGACCCTCCGCGCCTCGTGCTGCACCTCGACCGCGAGCGCCAGCGCCTGGTCCTCGTCCATCGTCGCCACGGCGGAGATCTGCTCGAGCGCGGTGAACAACAGCTTGTCGCGCAGCGCCTGCTCGACGACCTCGGAGTCCTTCATCCCCCGCCGAGCCGCGGAGACTCGCAGCGCGCGCGCCACGTTGGGGTCGAGGTACACGGTGAGGCGCTCCTTGGCCACGGCCACATCGTACAGCTTTGACGTCATGACGTTATGATGCCATTGCACGAGCGCACCAAAAGTGGCCGAACGAGACATGGCGGCAGCTGCCATGAGCCCGCGCCGCGGTCGGCACCCGCGTCCCACGGCAGCACGCACGCGCTCGCCCTGAACGTCGCCACCGCGTCCGCGGTACGGTCTGGCACGTGGCCGACACCCGGCGGATCGAGAGCGACGGCGTCGATCTCCACGTCGAGCTCGAAGGGCCAGAGGACGGAGCGCCGGTGCTGTTCCTGCACGGGGTCGGCTCGAGCGGCCGGACGTGGGAGTGGCTTCCGGACGAGCTCACGCGGAGCCGGAGGATCGTCGGGATGGACCACCGCGGCCACGGGCGGTCGGACCACGCGCCCGGCGCCTACGCACTCCCGCGCTACGGCGGTGACATCGTGGCGGTGCTGCGCTCCGTCGAGTCGCGCGCCGGCCGTCGTCGTCGGGAACTCGCTCGGCGGCGTCGTCGCCTGGTGGCTTGCGCAGAGCCACCCTGGCCTCGTCACCGCGGCGCTGCTCGAGGACTCGCCTCTGTTCGCAGGCGAGACCCCGGAAGCCGAGGCCGGGAGGAACCGGGACGTGTTCCACAGCGGTGAGGGCCGTGATCCTCGAGAGCCGCGAGCGAGGGCTCACCGAGGAGGAGACGGCGCAGCACGTCGGCACGATCCGCTGGGGTCCTCCGGGAACGCCGACGCTCCGCGAGCTCCTGACGGACGACGGGCTCGCCACCATGGCCTTCGGGTACCGACGGCTGGACATCGGAGTGATCGACGGCGCCATCGACGGCTCGACCCTCGCCGCCACGGACACGCGATCACCCGTCACGCCGCCTGTGGTCATCGTCGCTGCGGATGATGCGTCCGGCGCCGCGTTCTCGACGGGCGATGAGGAACGCCTCGCGCGGAGCCAGCCGACCGTCGAGGTGGTCCCCATCACAGGAAGCGGCCATCGGATCCACGACATGCGAGCCCACCGCGAGGAGTTCGCAGGCCACCTGCGCCGGTTCCTGGACGAGTACGCGCGCTGAAGAGGAGTACGTAGACGCGCCCACGCGCCCCTTCATCACTTCCTGGGACGCAAGCAGGAGGTCGCCCGTCGCGGACTTCGTGGGGAAACGACGCCCGCTTGCCGAGACGTCGTGCGGGTTCCGCCACCCGTCACCACCGTGCGCCGCGCCATCCGGCGGTGCAGCCCGATGGAGCGTCGCGTACGCGGAGGGTCGCCGCCGCACAGCGGCCCTCCGCGGACGATGGAGCTAGACGGGCGTCGTGCGCCGGCGGCCACGAAGGCGGCGCCGACGATGAGCAGGCTCCGCCTGCAAGGCCGCCGATCGCGGCGGCCGTGCCCGGGTCGACGGACGGCAGCTGAGGCTCGAGCCGGAGTCGGCAACGACCGGCTCGGACTCGGTCGACGCTTCGCCCTGGAACTGGCTTTGGTCGACGCCGATCCCTTGGCTCAGGTACGGGATCGTTGCGGGCTCGGCCTGCGTTGCGGCGGTCGATGTGTCGCCCTGGAACTGGCTCTGGTCGACGCCGATCCCTTGGCTCAGGTACGGGATCGTTGCGGGCTCGGCCTGCGTTGCGGCGGTCGACGTGTCGCCCTGGAACTGGCTCTGGTCGACACCGATCCCCTGGCTCAGGTACGGGATCGTTGCGGGCTCGGCCTGCGTTGCGGCGGTCGATGTGTCGCCCTGGAACTGGCTCTGGTCGACGCCGATCCCCTGGCTCAGGTACGGGATCGTTGCGGGCTCGGCCTGCGTTGCGGCGGTCGACGTGTCGCCCTGGAACTGGCTTTGGTCGACGCCGATCCCCTGGCTCAGGTACGGGATCGTCCCCGGATCGCCCGGCTGAACGGCAGTTACCGAAGTCCCCCCGTCGCCTCCGTCCAGGACATGGCCGGATGCGGTCGACGCCCCCAGCGCCGCCGAGGCGGACGCGGCAGCGACGGTGAGGAGCACCATCTCGCGGATGCCGTGCCCCTCGAAGTCCGGCTGCTCGAGCGCTCGGTAGAGCTCAGCGCGGTCGAACGAGAACGTGATCCCACCGGCCTCCGTGCCGGCGAGCACCGTCTCGAGATCGGTGCGCTGCCAGCCGACCCGCACGTCCTGCGGGCTGCCGGCTCCTCGGTCGACTGTCAAGACGAGCTCCAGCGGCTCGTCGGAAGCCAGTGCTTCCTCGATCTCCTCGCGTGCCATCGTGATGGCGGCCGCGTCCGGACGTCCCCCGGCGTCCGTGGGTGTGAGCATCGCTGTGGCGCTCAACCCGGTTCCCTCCATGGAGGGCCTCCCTTCCTAAGTTGTGCCGCGCAGGGAAAGAGCGGCACTTCCCACGAGACGGTCGACCGCACTGCAATCTTCCCGTCCTCGTCACGATTGTTTCATGCTTGCTGCGCCGCGCCTAGGTGACGTGCCTCAACAGGTTGTGGAACGGCTGAGTAGGTCATCCGGGCCTCCTTCGAGGCTGTGGGTCTGCGAAGGCTCACGGTGGAAGGAGGGACCCGGATGGCGCTTCACCGTAACGCTCGTCTCGGACTCGCTGGTCGTCGGGCGCTGGTCGCCGATGTCGAATCAGGCTGTTCGTGTCGTGAGGCGGCGAGACGCCGTGGTGTCTCGCCGACGACCGCCTGCAAGTGGTGGTCGCGCTGGCGGGAGGCATCGGTCCAGCAGCGCCGCTTGCTTATCTGCCTGGAGGATCGCTCCTCGCGGCCGCATCGCAGCCCGCGCCGGCTGCCGGCGACGCGAGCAGGCGCGGATCTGCGCGGCGCGGCGTCGCAGCGGCTGGGGGCCGAGACTGATCGCGGGCGAGACCGGCTACCCGCACGCGACCGTCTGGCGGGCGTTGCGGCGGGCCGGGATCTCGCGGCCACCGCGGCAGCCGCGCGAGCTTGCCCGGCGCTACGAGTGGCCTTGTCCCGGCGATCTGCTCCACATCGACAGCAAACGCTTCGTCCGCTTCACGCGTCCTGGCCACGCCGTCACCGGCGATCGCCGGCGAACCGGCGCCGAGCGGCGGATGCGGGTCGGCTACGAGTGTGTCCACTCACTCGTCGACGACCACTCGCGCTATGCCTACAGCGAGCTCCACCGCGACGAACGAGCAGCGACCGTCAGCGGCTTCCTCGAGCGCGCCCTCGCCGCCTTCGCCAAACAGGGGATCGAGGCGAAGCGGCTGATGAGCGACAACGCCTGGACCTACACCCACAACCGGGCACTCGCCGAACTACTCGCCAGCCGCGGCATCCGCCATCTCCTGATCCACCCCGCCGGCCACAGGTCAACGGCAAGGTCGAGCGCTACCAGCAGACCCTCAAGCGGGAGTGGGCGCTCGGCCAGATATACCGCTCCAGCGACCACCGCGCCCAGGCGCTGTCACACTGGCTCATCTACTACAACGAGCGCAGACCGCACAGCTCGCTCGGCGGCCAATCACCCATCAGCCGCGTCCACAACGTCCCGAGGCAGGACACCTAGGCGGGCGGCCCGGCCGCGACTCGCCGCCGTACATCGCAATGCCGTCGGGGCCGCGCTCGACGTTCCCCCAACTCTCGACCCACCAGGTCGGCCGGCCGCCTCCCGGTCGGCCAGCGGAGCCACGTTCTCGATCCAGCCGCCGAACGTGTCCCCCTCGACGACCACGTCGAAGCCCTCCATCGGGAACGCCCTCATCGGCACGCAGCTTCCGGACGATGTCGACGGCCTCGGCGAGCCGTTCTGGCGTCTTCGTCGCATGCGCGCCGTTCTCGGCGATCTGCGGCAGGAGCCCGTTCCAGCGCGCCGGTCGCTCGAGCGACCGCCGGCGCGCCTTGTCCACGAAGTAGAGTCAGGCCGCGCGCGGCGGCTCGTGCTCGCGATAGCAGAGCCAGTGCACGGAGCGTCCGTCGGCCGACCGCCGCGCGACGACGAGGTTCGTCCCCTCCGGCAGCCGGGTCGTTCGCTCCTCGCCTCCGCTTTGCAGCCCGGGCTCGTGGCCGGCGAGCCGCACCGCGATCGTCGAGCCGTGCGGGACGGTCGTGGTCCCGTCTGCGCCGTGGACGACGAGGTCTCCCGGATGGACGTGGTCGCGGGCGGTCCCGACGAGCTCGCGCTCCCCGAGCGCGTGCGCCACGTCCCCGGTCATGGCCCCGGCGCCTGTCGGGTCGTGGGGGTCGAGCGCCCCGAACTGCGTCTCGAGCCAGTCGATCGAGTGGTCGCCGCCGACGGCCTTCACCCCGGACACGTCGACGTGCGACTCCTGACAGCTGTAGCCGGTGAGGAGGGCGAAGATGGTGCTCGTCGGAAACGCGACGAAGAGGCACGTGCAGACGGAGAGCGTCGATCCAGTCGGGCAGAGCACGCCCGACTCGAGGTCGTACCGGCGGCCGACGTCGTCGACCTGGCCGCCCATCAGCAGGCGGCTCCACTGGCCTGGCAGCGCGTTCCAGACGAACCCGCACGCGCGCGACTGAAAGCCGTTCGCGTGGTTCCAGAGCTCGAACACGACGTCGGTGAGGACGACGGCCCTCCTGAACGGGCCGGCGACCGTTCGGCATTCGAGCGGCGCGACGACGGCTCGCGCCTGGAACAGCCGGCTGCACTCGACGGGCATCAGACCTTCCAGACGGTGAGGCTCAGGAAGAAGAACGAGCCGGACATCTGCCTGATGCGGAAGTGATGGCCACCCGCCAGAGGTCGCACGGGTGCGGCTGGTGATCGTCCCGCTGAAGGGCAGCGGGCCGAACGAGGAGTTGTCGATCAGGCACTCGACTTGCGCGCCGCTGCCCGTCGGGTAGCTCTGGAGCGCGGCGGTGCAGATGTAGTGGCCGGCAGTGGGGGCGACGAAGTAGCAGTTCACGCGTCCGGTTTTCGTCTGACCCGACCCCCACGTCGTGAAGCCGTCACCGGAGAACCAGGCGCGACAGTCCGCGAGGCACCGCGCCATGTCGGTGAAGCCGTCGAAGTGATCGACGTCCCACATGTCGAGGTAGTAGGCGGTGCCCGTCTTCTTGCACACGCTGAAGTAGGCCGTGGGCACCCAGGCGACGAAGTCGCCGAGGCCGGGAATCTCCTTGATGATCTCCTCGGCCCCCGGAATGAGCTTCAGCGCCTCGTAGACCGCAGCAGGCTCGGGGCTGAGATTCGCGAGAGTCGCTCCCTCGCGATCCTCGGCGGGCGGCAGCTCTTCGCGGCCCGCACCGATGGTGAGTCTGTAGTCCTTGCCGATCGGCATCGTTCCACCTCCAGGTCGTACCGCCGATCTAGCAATCAGGCGTCAACGACACGTCACCGCGTCGTCACGGGCGACCTGTCATCGACTCCATGAGCAGCTCCATACGCGACGATGGAGCCATCCCCACCTCCTCGTGTAGCAGGAGCGCGAAGGCTCGGTACTGGTGCAGCGCTGCTGCGCGGTTGCCCTCCGCGATGTGGACGCCGATCAGCACGCGATGGGCGCTCTCGCGAAGCGGCTCGTCCCGGACGGCGGCGAGGCCCGCCTCGGTCGCCTCTCCGAAGCGGCCCGCGGCGGTCAGGCGGTGGCAGAGAGCCTCGAGCGCGTGTGCCCGGAGCGCGCGCAGCCGGTCGCGCTCGATCTCGATCCAGTCCTCGTACCAATCGGGCAGAAGCTGTCCCGGCCGCCAGATCGGCGCCACGTCGGCGCCGCGGAGCTCGGACGACGGATCGAGCACGCGCCTCGCCCAGGCGACGACGCCGCGGACGTCGACAGCGACGACGGAGGCCAGCTCGAGGCGGCTACCGCGTGCCTCGACGAGCCGCGGGCCCAGCCGTCGGATGCGCCAGAGCGCCGAGCGCAGGCTTCCGGCTGCGTGCGCCTCGCTCGAGTCGAGCCAGAGCGTCCCTGCGACATAGCCCCGCAGCATCGGTTGATCGTGCAACGCCAGGAAGGCGAGGAGCCGCTGTGCGGGCAGAGGCAGCTCGAGATGCCTGCCCTCACATACGAGCTCGAAGCTGTCGAGCAGCTGGAGTGACGGCCCGCCGTGCCGCGTGGTCTCCGTCAGCTCCTCCAGAGGGATCGCGCCCGTCATCGCGGGCACCGTCTGCCGCTCGAGAGCTCGAGTCCGAGATGCCGCAGCAACGATCGGGTCGCCTGGCTTGACAGGACGTACCGCCTTCGTCGCGTCGTATCGGGGGCGCCGCCACGTCTCGTTTCTACTCCCGTAGCAGGTACGTGTCAACGCGGGGGTGACGGCGCGGTGACGGGGTGGTGACGGACCGCTGCGATCGTGGCCGCGCCGGACGCGCGCTCAACGGACAAGCGGCCGAGACAGGTCACGTGGAGGCTGAACAGTGTCGCTTCACGAACTGCTGAACGTTCCGTACCACCAGCAGGACACCGATGTCTATTGCGGCGCCGCCTGCGCACAGATGGTGCTCGACTCGATCGGCGCTGGGATCCAAGCGCAGGACGGCATCTACACGGACGAGCGCAACCACACGAGTGAGCTGGCCTCCTGGTACAACCCGCCGGACGGCCTCCAGTGGGTCATGAACGACCGTCGTCCGGGCGGCTTCGGCGGCTGGTTCGCGCTCTACTCGCTGGCGAGCGAGGACGCGATTTCGCGCAAGCTCTGCTGGACGATCCACCACTACGGTGTGGCCGCGATCGCGATGGTCTACAAGGGCGATCACTGGCTCGTCGTCCGCGGGTACGAGGCGAGCGCCGCGCCGACGGATTCAGCCGATACGTCGTACACGATCACCGCCTTCGACGTGAACAATCCCTGGCCGCCGGTGCCGAGCTTCTACGGGCTCCCGCCGGCAGCCCTTCCGCCCCACAGCGGAACCGACGGCTGCGGAGGCGGCGGAACCCGTGGCGTCGCCAACGAGCACATCACCTACTCGACATGGCAGTCCTCGTATGCGACCGGCAACAAGTACGGGAGCCTTTGGAACGGGAAGTACGTGGCGGTCTGCGATCCCGATCCCCCAGCGACACGCCTGGGGGCGCAGGCGCCCGCCGGGAAGCGGCCACGGGCCGGCAGCTGCTGAGACCGGCCACGGCAATCAAGAACGCGCTTGCCGGACTGGAACGCCACGGGCTCCCGGAACGAAAGGACTGGAAGTGGGCACTCGACGACACGGAGCCGGGCACGCCCGTCCTCGTCCAGCGTCTCGACGAGATCGACTCGTACTACTTCATCGTCCCGCTCGTGCGGCCGAGGCTGGGCGTGACCGCAGCTGTCGCGGTGGACGCGCGCTTCGGTGACTACCGCCAGGCGATCGCGCTTCCGCGAGGCGGCGCCAGCATCCTGACCGCTCTCGATCGCAAGACGGTGCTCCGCGAGACGCTCGAGCGGCCGATCGAGCTCGGCGACCGAGCAGGACGCCTCACCGTGCGACGAGAGTCCTACTGCCTGTACCCGACACTCGTTTGGCGGCCGTGTCTCGAGTCGTTGTCGCCATTCGTGCCGTTCCACATGGTCACGGCCGGGGACTACCGGATCTACGTCCGGCTCGACGGACGAATCTTCGCGACGCTCCACATCAACACTCCGGGCATCTGACCTCGGGCCCAGCAGGGCTACGCTGGCGCGAATGCCGCCCGACGTAGCGGAGACCGAGGCGATCGCCCGTGCGCGCGAGCGGCTCGAGCTGAGTGAGAGGACGCCCGCGCGCGCGTTTCTCGTCTCCAGGAGGGACCCGCCCCAAGGGGCGTACTATCTCGTCGTGCTCGGCGACCCGAGCGCAGCGCTCGGCATCGCCGCCGTCGACGCGGCAAGCGGAGAGGTGACCCAGTGGGCGACGCTGCCGGACGCCGCTACACATCCCCTGCTCGACCGCGAAGCCGCGATTCAGCGTACGGGCGCGTCGACGGCTCGCCGAGCCGAGCTGGTCTGGCGATCGTCTCCCGCCTCGCGGTCATTGCTCTATCCGCTCTGGGAGATCGACACCGGGGACAAGGTCGTCTACATCGACCATGCCGGACGAGTGTGGCCGTCGCTCGAGCCGGATGTGCGCGGCGGTTGAGGTGGATCGG
The DNA here is from genome assembly GCA_963739405.1 of uncultured Actinomycetes bacterium. Lineage (GTDB taxonomy): Bacteria > Actinomycetota > Thermoleophilia > Gaiellales > Gaiellaceae > Gaiella. Next base: position 17,238 of record CAVUAH010000005.1, read on the forward strand.
GAGGAACAGCGCCGACCTTCGAATCTGGGGGTCGCGCGGAATCACCGGTGGATAGAAGCGTCGCGACCAAACGGAGACCGCATGGATGACCCGTTGATGATCCTCGTGGCCGGCCCGTACCGGTCGGGGACGAACGATGACCCTGCTCTGATCGAAGCCAATGTCGCGGCAATGACTCAGGCCGCACTCAGACTCTTCCGACTCGGGCACCTTCCCGTCATGGGCGAATGGTTCGCGCTCCCACTGATCGAGGCTGCTGGCTCAACGGGCGTCGGCGATGACGCCTTCAACGAGATTTTCCATCCGGTCGCCGAAAGGGTGCTCGAGAGGTGTGATGCGTGCCTACGCATCGGCGGGCCATCGCAGGGCGCCGACCGAATGGTCGAGGTGGCGAGAGGCCTGGGCAAGGCCGTCTTCGACGACATCGCCGCGATCCCGGCGAGAACCAAGCCGTAAGAGACAGATTCGCCGGCCTCGTGGGCGCGATGGCGACCCGAGGCGTTCGGGACGACCATGCGGTCGACTAGGCAATGCCCTCTGGATGCTCTAGCGTGGAGAGGGTCGAGTGCGGGGGTGCGAGATGCGCATCGAGTCATCAGTCACGGCGATTTCCTGGATTCCGTCGGATGCGATCGAGGAGATGCCAAAGCTTCCGTTCGAGCTTGGGGTCGCGCGCTACGACGAGCCGCCGCCAGAGCATCTCGAGGAAGGCGACCTCGAGCGCCTGCGCGCCGAGGATCGCTTTCGCGAGGCCAATCGCCTCGCCTGCCTGGATCGACGTTGAGGACGGGAAAATCGTCAGCCACGGGTACGAGGGCACCGGACTGGTCGGCTCGGCGCTCATCAACCGCGGCGTCACGGAAATCACGATTCCCGCCGTCGTCTTCGAGGTCCTGCGACACGAGCCGGACGTTCAGGAAGACGCCGTCCGCTTCGTCCAGACGGTCGGCGGCCGCGCTGGGTTCCCGGCTCCGCGCAGGGCCATCGAGGGGCAATTCTTCCGGATCCATTCGGCGAACACCTGGACGACGCTCGCGCTCACGATCCGAACGGACGGCTCCTCGGAGCACCAACTCGTCGGAGCGAGCACCTTCCCCAGGCACTGGATCTACGACCGGGACGGAAACCTCATCGCGAAGTCCGGGACGATCGATTTCAAGGCCTGGTACGGCGGGACGCACGGCGAGCGAACTCCATGGGGCGACGAGGAGTCCGACGCGTTCGTCACGGCCGCAGAGAGCGCGCTCGAACGAGAGATCTCGCGCGAGCTGATGGCGGGCAAGATGATCCCCGAGCGACGCGCGCTCGAGCCGGACGAGACGCTTGTGGAGCAGGGCGCTCCCGGCGACGAGCTCTACCTCGTCCTTGACGGCGTGCTCGCCGTGGAGATCGACGGCGAAGAGGTTGCCGAGATCGGGCCCGGAGCGATCGTCGGCGAGCGGGCGTTGCTCGAGGGCGGCACGCGAACGGCGACCCTCAGCGCACGAACGCGCTCCCGCGTTGCCGTGATCCCGGGAGAGTTGATCGACCGGCAGGAGCTGGAGGACCTCGCGGCGACGCGGCGGGCGTAGATCCCGGGCGCTGGCAGAGTGAAGGTGCGCGGATTCAGTGGTCACTGAGGGGTCGGGGCCTGGTCGAGGGGAGTAGGTCGACGGGGGTGTGCCTCGTTCGACCGATCGCGACGGACGGCCGCTTGGGACGGCTTTGAGGCACTCCGACGGTCCTGTCGTGGACACATTCGCTCAGCAGGGTGGCGGAGGGGATCGGTGCCATGATCGTGGACGGGGCGAGCGGGAGGAGGTGCAGGTGCACGTCGTGTCCGCGGTTCGGTCGAGGTCGCGTCGTTGGGTGATCAGAGGCCTCAGTTGGACGCACCTGGCCGTTCATCGCGTGACGAAGGGACGTGTCCCCGGCTCGGTGGCCGGAATGCCGGTGCTCTTGCTCACCACGACAGGGCGTCGGTCGGGCAAGGCGCGCACGACACCGCTCACGTTCTTTCGGGACGGGACCGACCTGGTGGTGATCGCATCGAACGGCGGCGCGGACCGCCCGCCTGCTTGGTCGCTCAATCTGCAGCAGACGCCGCGCGCGGTCGTCGAGATCGGCACCGACAAGCTGGTCGTCACGGCTCGGTTGGCGTCGGAGCAGGAACGCGAGCGGCTGTGGGTCGTGGTGACGGCGACGTACGCCGGCTACGCCCGCTACCAGGAACGGACAACGCGACGGATACCGGTCGTCCTTCTCACACCCGAAGCCTCCCCACAGGTGGTTCGCGCCTAGCCCACCGTTGCCCTGACGCGGTCAGTGTGGGTCGGCCGTTGCGGGCTTCTTGCGATCCTTGCGCTTCGACTTCGTTATGACGACTGGTTGTTGGCGCTGCTCCTCGTTCGTCATGACGAGGCCTTGGCCAGCACCTTGGCGGCCCAGGCTCCGGAGCATCCATGTCGTCGCGGCGCGCGATCCTTCCAGCGGCGCACGTGCGCACGCGCGCGACCGGGCCCACTCGCCATGATCAGGACAGTGGGACCTGGTGCGGGGTTCCCGAAGCGGATATCCGGGGCCGATTCTGGCCGACTCGACGCTGATCCTTCGCTTTCTCGTCGCGCTAGAGAGTGACGCCCGTCTGCCAGGGATTGAACTCCTCTTCACCGATGCCGGCGAACTCGCTCTTCGTTCGCTTCCCCGAGGCGACGGCGAGCACCTCTTCGAAGATCTCGGCTCCGACCTCGTCGAGCGTGGCGCCGTCGAGCACCCGGCCTGCGTTCACGTCCATGTCGGGCTGCTGCACGCGGTAGAGCTCCGAGTTCGAGGCGATCTTGATCGACGGCGAGGGCTTGAACCCGAAGCACGAGCCGCGACCGGTCGTGAACACGACGACCGTGCAGCCGCCCGCGACCTGGCCCGTCACGGAGACGGGGTCGTAGCCCGGCGTGTCCATGTGCACGAGTCCGCGCCCCGTGATCCGCTCGGCGTACCCGACGACCTGATTGAGCGGTGTCGAGCCGGCCTTCGCGACCGCGCCGAGCGACTTCTCGTAGATCGTCGTCAGGCCGCCGGCCTTGTTCCCGGGCGTTGGATTGTTGTCGATCGTGGCGCCGAAGGTCGCCGCATGCCGCTCCCACCACCGGATGCGCTCGAGGAGCTTGTCCGCGACCTCCGGGCTGCGCGCTCGGCGCGTGAGCAGATGCTCAGCACCGTAGATCTCGGTGGTCTCGCCGAGGACGACCGTTCCCCCCTGGCGCACGATCTCGTCGGCTGCCCGACCGAGGGCCGGGTTCGCGGTCACGCCCGACCAGCTGTCCGAGCCGCCGCACTGGAGCGCGACGATCAGCTCCGATGCGGGTACCTCCTCTCGCACGGCCTGGTCGGCGAGCGGCAGCAGCCGCGCAACCGCCTCGACGCCGTCGGCGACGGTGCGGGCGAACCCGCCGTCCTGCTGGATCGTCAGCACGGGTGGGCCGGCGCCGTCCCGGGCCACGCCGGCGTGGTCGAGCATCTCGTCCGGCTGGTTCACCTCGCAGCCGAGCGAGAGGACCACGTAGGCGGCGACGTTCGGGTGGTCGACGATGCCGCCGAGCGTCCGCTGGAGCTGCCACATGTCGGGCGAGCCGTGGTGGGCGCCGCATCCGCCCTTGACGGCGAACGCGAGTACGCCGTCGACGCCCGGGTAGCGGGCGAGCAAGCCGGAGCTGCGAACCGTCTCGGCGATCTGCCGGGTCGCGGACGAGGAGCAGTTGACGGACGCGAGCACGGCGACGAAGTTCCGCGTTCCGACGCGGCCGTCGCCGCGACGGAAGCCGAGGAAGCTCCGTCGTTCCGCCTCCGGGACGAACGCGACCGCGGCGCACCCGGCACCGACGCCGTGGTCCAGCTCGAGCGCACGATCCCCGACGCCGAGATTGTGGCTGTGCACGTGCTCGCCGGGAGCGATATCGCCGTTTGCGAATCCGATCACCTGGCCGTAGCGACGCACGGGCTCCGTGCGCCCGACGGGGCGCAGGGCGACCTTGTGACCGACGGGCACCGCCTGGCACACGCGAACTGCCCCGCCCGCCGTGACGAGTACCGTGCCCGGCGCCAGCATCTCCTTTGCGATCGCGACGTCGTCCCCGGGGTCGAGCACCACAGCCATGCGTTCGAGTGCGACCGGCTCGCGCGGCGCCCTGCTCAGGCTCACCCGCTGCGTCCGTCGACCTCGATCCGCGTGCGTCATGGTCCCTCCTCTTCAGGCGAGCTCTGCGAACACGGTGCACGGGCTTGAGTCCGCACCCTCCGGGAAGAGAGGGATGGCGTAGACACGACGCGCCTGCTCCGGGTAGGCGGCCAGGTCGATGTCCTCGATGATGATCACGAACCGGTCGCCGCGACCGACGCCGCACAGGATCTGGTGTGCGACGATGCCGTCCGGCTCGAGCCGGCGGTACGCCGCGAGCGAGATGCAGTCGAGGGCGATCGCCTTCAGCCCCGGCTGGCCGATCAGGTACTCGCAGGCCTCCGCCGAGACACCCGGGCCCTCCGCCGCGTAGCGCTCCGGCTCCGTCGAGCGAACCGCGCCCCAGCCGGTGCGGATGAGGAGGAGGTCGGCGTCACGCACCGTTGCGTCGTTGGCCTCCAGCTCCCCTCGAGTGACGAGCTCGCGATCTCCCTTCGGGATGTCGAGGAGACGGGGACGCTCGTAGACGAACCGCTCGAGAGGCACGTCCGCGACGCGGCGCCCGTCGGCGTTGAAATGGTTCGGCGCGTCCAGGTGCGAGCCGAAGTGATTGCCGAGGTGCAGGACACCGACATTGGCGACGGCGCCGTCGGCGATCGCCGAGACGTGCTCCCAGGAGTACGTCGGGTTCCCCGGCCACCCAGGGTCCTCGCTGCGAATCTCGTGCGACAGGCGGACGAATCGAGCCATCGTGGCGCGCGGCCGTACCGCAATTCCTCGAGCCGCACGCGGCGGCCTTGACACGGACGGGCCGACGATACAGGATCCCGCGGTCGACGGTCGACGGTCGACGGTCGACCGTCGACGGTCGTCGGATACGGAGACCGTACCGGATGAGCGCAAGCCACATCAGGCCACTCGATCCCTCCCGTCTCGGAGACGAGGTGGCGCAGATGCTGCGCCGAGCGATCATCGGCGGTGAGCTCGAGCCCGGGACGCATCTGGTCGAGAGCGCGCTCTCGGAGCAGCTCGGGGTCAGTCGAGCACCGATCCGCGACGGGCTCAAGGAGCTCGCTGGCGAAGGGCTCGTCGAGTCACGGCGGCGGGGGATGTACGTCAAGGCGCTCACCGGGGAGGATGTCTGGGAGCTCCATGACCTGCGCCAGACGCTCGAGGTCGCGGCGCTCGAGCTTGCCGTGGAGCGCTTCGACGCTGATGACGCGGCGGAGCTCGACCGGCACGTCCGGGCGATGGAGTCCGCAGCGGCGGCGGGTCGCATGGAGGAGCTCGCGGATGCGGACATGCTCTTCCACGAGGCGCTCTTCGAGCGCGTCGGGCACCGCCGCCTGTATCGGGTCTGGCAGAGCTTCTCGCAGACATTCCGGATCATCCTCGACATGACCGACGCAGCGAATACCGAACTGAAGGCGACCGCCGCCGATCACCGCCGCATCCTCGACGCGATCGAGCGCCGCGATCTCGAGCATGCCCGCGCGGAGCTCGTCGGCAGCCTCCGCCGGGGACAGAGCGTGTTCGAGCACTGGCTCGAAGCGGACCCACGTGGTCGCTCCGAGAAAGCGAAAGGAGGTGGCGGCGCCTGACACACATCCGTCCCGAGCGGGACTCCGACAGACACGGATCAACATCGATCGAAGGACGAGGAGGTCCTCCAGCCATGACTCGAAAGACCACGATCACCGTCGCCGTCAGCGCGCTCGTCGTGGCGCTGGCGATCGGCGCCTCGGTGGCCGGCGCCAAGCCCGGCCGGGCCACCGCCCCGGTCTCGACGCAGGCGAAGTACACGATCGCGCTCTCCAACTCGTTCATCGGCAACAAGTGGCGCATCGAGATGGAGAACCTGTTCAAGGCCGCCTGCAAGATGCCGCCGTACAAGAACCAGGTCGACTGCTCCGTCTACAACTCGGGCAACGACGTCAGCAAGCAGACGCAGCAGATCTCGAACCTGATCTCGCAGGGCGTCGACGCGATCGTGCTCAACGCCGCATCTCCGACCGGCCTGAACGGGATCATCGGTCAGGCATGCGCGCGTGGCATCGTCGTGGTGTCGTACGACAACGTCGTCACCGCGCCCTGCGCGCTCAAGGTCAACACCGATCAGCTGAAGTTCGGCCAGGTAGCTGGCGCGCAGTACCTGGCACGACCAGCTGAACGGCAAGGGCAACGTGATCATGGTCACGGGCGTCGCCGGGACGTTCGCCGACCAGAGCGGAACCAGGGCGCGCTAGAGGTGTTCAAGAAGTATCCCGGGGATCAAGGTCGTGGCCAAGTACACGGGCATGTGGGACTCGTCGACCGCGCAGCGGAACACCGCGTCGCAGCTGCCGTCGCTGCCGAACGTCGACGGCGTCTGGGCCCAGGGCGGCACCGACGGGGTCCTCAAGGCGTTCATCGACGCCAAGCGGTCCGCTGCCGCCGATCGCGGCGGCGAGGCCGAGAACGGCTTCCGCCGGTTCATGCTGCCGCAGGGCTACCAAGGGCAGAAGGTCCAGGGTATCTCGCTCGGCCAGCCGCCGTTACCTCGTCCTGGCCGCGCTCGAACTGGCGCGCCAGGTGCTGTCGAGGCAAGCGTGCGAAGGGCAACGTCGAGATCCCGTTCCCGCCGTGACCGAGAAGACGGTCAAGTCGGTGAGAACGGTCTTCACGAACCTTCCGGACAGCTTCTTCGCCGACTTCACGGACTCCGGTCCGAAAGCGACCGTTGAAGATCTGCGTCAAGGCGGCGCTGACCGGCAGCGGCCTGCCCCGGCGTACCTGAAGGTCAACGGCTGCCGAAGTAACGACCAGCCGGAGCGGGACGGCGACGCCGCCACCCGGGGCGCCGCCGCGACTCGCGCCCGGAGAGGAGGACTGATCGGATCGCCCCGAGCGATCGAGGCGAATCGGCATCTCCCGGTCCTTCGGAGGGTGCGGGCGCTGCACGAGGCGTCGTTCAGCGCCGACTTCGGCGAGGTGCACGCGCTCGTCGGCGAGAACGGCGCCGGCAAGAGCACGATGATCAAGATCCTCTAGGGCGTCCTCCAGGCCGGACGCGGGCACCGTGCGGATCAAAGGGGACGAGGTGGACTTCTCGCAGTCCCGCACGACGCGCAGGCGCTCGGCGTCGGCACCGTCTTCCAGGAGCTGACGCTGATGCCGTGGATGACGGTGGCCGAGAACCTGTTCCTGTCGGCAACGAGCCGCGCGGGGCCGGCCGCGGCTGATCCGGCGGCGCGAGCTCCCGGCCGCGCGCGCCGACGAGTGTTCGCGCGGCTCGGGATCGAGCGGCATCGACCCGCTACGACCTCTCGCCGGCGCTCCCGCTCGCGCAGCGCCAGATGGTCGAGATCGCGCGCGCGCTGCTGCGCGAGCCGGAGATCCTCTTCCTCGACGAGCCCACCTCGGCGCTCGCCGAGCAGGAGGTGGAGTGGCTGTTCGGGCTCGTGCGCGCCTCCGCGAGCGGGGCACGTGCGTGATCTTCACGTCCCACCGCTGGGGCGAGGTCGTCGATCTCGCCGACCGGATCACGGTCTTCCGCAACGGCGAGTACGTCGCCACCCGGGAGCGAGTCGACGGAGAGCGAGGCCGTGACGCTGATGACCGGCCGCACGATCGACCGCATCTACCCGGAGCTGCCCGCCGGTCGCCGACGACGCGCCGGTCGTGCTCGAGCGTGACGGGACCTGCACGGCGAGCGGCTGCGCGGCGTCTCGTTCGAGCTGCGGCGCGGCGAGATCCTCGGCATCGGCGGCCTCGCCGGCCAGGGTCAGCGCGAGCTCTTCATGACGCTGTTCGGGGCGCGCAAGGCGACGGGCGGCGAGATCCGCGTCGGCGGCAAGCGCGGCGAATCCGGAAGCCCGCCGACGCGATCCGGCGCCGGCCTCGGCATCGCGCTCGTGCCCGAGGACCGCAAGACCGAGGGGCTGATGCTGCCGATGTCGGTACGCGACAACCTGACGCTCGCCGTGCTCGGCGACATCTCCGCAGCCGGCGTGCTCCGACGCCGGCCACGGAGCGGCTCGTCGTCCGGCGTGTCGTGCAGCGCCTCCAGATCCGGACCCGCCGGCCGACCGTGCAGGAGGTGGGCACGCTGTCGGGCGGCAATCAGCAGAAGGTCCTGATCGGGCGCTGGCTGCTCGCCGAGCGCGACGTGCTGCTGCTCTACGACATCACGCGCGGCGTCGACGTCGGCACGAAGCACGACATCTACGAGCTGATGGTCGGAGCTGCTCGGCGAGGGCAAGGCGCTCCTCTTCTACTCGAGCGAGACCGAGGAGATGGCGCAGCTCTGCCACCGCGTGCTCGTCATGCGCGAAGGACGGGTCGTCGGCGGAGCTGCCGGGCGCGGAGGCCGACGCGGAGGCGCTCGTCGCGGCCTCGCTGCGGGAGCATGTCGTCGTGAGCGCCATCCCGCCGCAGCGCGTATCGCAGCCGCAGCCGCTGGCAGCACACTTCACGATCCAGTCGGCGCCGCTCCTGCTCTCGCTCATCATCCTCGCCGGGCTGACACGGCTCTACATCGGGCTGTTCCACCGCGAGCTCCACGCCTCCCCGGCATCGTTCGAGTGGACGTCGCTGGTCAACAACGTCGCTGCCGCTCGTCTTCGTCGCGGTCGGCCAGACGATCGTCGTCCTCACCCGCGGCATCGACCTCTCGGTCGGCGGGTGATCGACCTCTCGAACAGCGTCGCTGCGACGCACATGCACGACGGGGCGGGCAGCATGCTCGCCTGGACGCTTGATCGTGCTCGCTGATCGGCGCCGGCGGCGGGCTGCTCAACGGCGTGCTCGTCGCCTACGGGCGGCTGCAGCCGATCCTCGTCACGCTGGCGACGCTCTCGATCTACCAGGGGCTGGCGATCAAGGTCCTGCCGGAGCCGGGCGGCGCCGATCCCGCTCGTCCTACACGAAGATCCTCGCCAACCCGCAACGGCCCGATGGGGCCTCGTCTTCGTCGGCGTCGTGATCGTCGCTGTGGCTCGTGCTGCGCCGCACGACGTTCGGCGATCGGGATCTTCGCGATCGGCAACGACGAGGAGGCGGCCCGGGCGCACGGCGTCCCGGTGCGCGCGTGAAGGTCGGCGCGTACGTGCTTCAGCGGCGTGTTCGCGGCGGCCGGGGGCCTGTTCCTCGCCGCGACCACGACGGCCGGCGACGCGACCTCGGGCGACGTCTTCATCCTCACCTCGATCGCCGCGGTCGTCCTCGGCGGGATCAGCTTCTTCGGCGGGCGCGGCAGCGCGATCGGAGCGATCGCCGGGGCGTTCGTGCTCACGCTGTCTGATGAACGTGCTCTTCTTCGCGCACATCAATCCGCTCTACCAGTCGTTCTTCCAGGGCCTGTTCCTCGTCGTCGCCGTCGTTGCTCGGCGACCCTCGATCCGGCCGCCTCGTGGGGTAGCGAGGATGAGACGCGCAGAGGCACGCGGTGGCGGAGTCGCGCTGGCGGCGGCTGAGCTGCCAGCTTCCTGACGACGGACCGGCGGCGCGTCGTCTACGCCTTCGGCGCGGCGATCCTCGTCTTCGTCGTCGGCGACCTCCTCCACCCCGGGTTCGCGAGCGCCGCGAGCGTGAAGGCGATCCTCGTGATCGCCTCGTTCGTCGGCTACGTCGCGGCCGGCCAGACGTTCGTCATTCTCGTCGGCGGCATCGACCTCTCCGTGCCGTGGGTGCTGAACGGCGCCGCGATCCTGCTCGTCACCACCTCGCTCGGGCGGGACTCGCCGCGCCTGCGCGGGCCGTGCTGCTGACGCTCGGGCTCGGGTCGCTGATCGGGCTCGTCAACGGTATCGGCGATCGCCTACCTCGCCGTGCCGGCAGTCGTGATGACGCTCGGCGATGAACGGGATCATGGAGGGGCTGACGCTCGGGCTCTCGAAGGGCTCACCTGCACCGTCGTGCGCGTCGTACGCGCCGAGCTCGTCCAGGACGTCGTCACGCGGAGCGTCGTCGGCGTCCCGGCCGACTCTGTGCTCTGGCTCGGGTGACGATCCTGCTGATCACGTTCCTGCTCAGCGTGCACGACGTTCGGCCGCCGCATCTACGCGATCGGGAACAACGACACGCGCCGCCTTCCTCGCCGGGATCAACGTGCGGCTCGTGACGGTCGTCGCTCTACATGCTGAGCGGCCTCTTCGCCGCGCTCGCCGGGCATCGTCGCTCGTCGCCTACGGCGGCCAGGCGACGCTCGGCATGGGCGACCCGTACCTCTTCCAGTCGATCGCCGCCGCCGTGATCGGCGGCGTCTCGATCCTCGGCGGGCGCGGCCACTACCTCGGCGCCGTCGCCGGCTCCGTCATGCTCGTCTCGCTCGTCAGCCTGCTGCTGACGCAGAACATGCCGGACTGGGGGCGCAACGTCGTCTACGGCGTCGCGATCCTCGTCATCCTGCTCTCTACGGGCGTGAGCGCCGCTACCAGTAGCGCGCCGGGAACCACGGCGGTCGTCGACCTCAGCCACCCGCTCGAGGAGGAGATGCCCGTCTGGCCGACTCTCTCGCGTTTCTTCAAGGAGCTCTGGTGCTCGATCCACGTTGTCATGGCGAAGCCGGTGCTGGTATGACGAGGGAGGTAGACGATGGGTCTGGTGGTGAGCGACGACGGCTGGCGGATGCGGATTGGTTGTGGGATAGGGTAGAGCGGTGCTGCGCCGGCACCGGCGCATCCGCTGGGTTGCCACCGGCCGCGGGTGCGAACCGCGACGCGATGGACGCGATCCTGCTCAGTGTCGACGGGAATGCAGTGGAACGCGTTGAACGCGACCGGCATTTGCTCCTCGTCGGCGGCGCATCGACGTTTCAGGAGTGGGTCGAGGCGGGTGTGTTCCAGGAGATCTGGCGGCGAGGACTTATCGAGTACGACACCATCGTCGGGATCGACTGGGGGTGACTGCCGCCGACGGCGCGATGGGCAAGGCGCCGCTCGGCGGTGCGAAGACCGGACCAATCCCACCGATAGAGCGAAAAGGGGGCGAAACGTCGCTCTTCTGCGAGGCGCGAGGGGTCCGCTCGGGCTGGCGCACGACGGTGCCAACCGCCACGACTCAAAGCTCCTAGCGGCAACCCTCGAGTCGGTTCCGATCGCACGGCCTGCGGCGACACCGACCAGGCCGCAGGGCCCTTCCTCGACCGCGGCTACGACTACCCGTGGGTCGGCGACCTCGTCCGCGAGCACAGCTTCACCCGCACATCCGTGGCCGCGGCGACGAGATCCGGGACAAGCTGCACTCCGGGCTGGCGTGCCCGCCGCTGGGTCGTCGAGGCCTGCCGCTCTGGCTCAACCGCAACCGGGCGCTTCTCATCCGCTGGTGAAGAAGGACGAGAACCACCTCGCCTGCTCCAGTTGGCGTGTGGACTGATCGCTTCAAGAAAGCGCACGCGCAAATGATAGCGGGATAGGTTATTAGGGGACGAGGCGACCGCGTACCAGCTCGTGATGAACGAGCACACCGGCACGCACGTCGACGCGCCCGCGCATTTCCTGCCGCCCGGTCATCCGCACCACCGCTGGGTGGACGAGGTCCCCGTCGACCAGTGGATCGGCCAGGCGTGCCTGATCGGTTGTGAGACGGTCGCGCCGAGGAGCGCGGTCGGAGCCGATCACGTCCGAGCCTGGGAGGCTGACCACGGCCGCATCGAGCGCGGCGACATCCCCGTGTTCGCATTCGGCTGGTGGCGTAAGTGGGCGGTGCGGCCCGACGACGGCGGGTTCCTCACCGACTGGCCGGGGCTTGGCCTCGACTGCGTGGAGCTCTTGCTCGACCGCAGCATCAAGGCGGTGGGCGTCGACACCCTCTCGCCCGACGTCTACGGCGACACGTCGAGCCCCGTGCACCGTGCACTGCTCGGCGAGGGGGTGGTGATCGTCGAGAACCTCGCGCACCTCGATCGCGTCCCCCCTCGCTTCACCTTGCTCACGCTGCCGCTCAAGGTGAAGGGCGGAAGCGGCGCGCCGTGCCGCGCCACCGGGCTCGTGCCGGCCGACTGACGATCGGGCCCGATCGCGGGCGCCCGTCCCGGACGCCCACCACTTCCTCGCGCGCGCACGCGCGACGGGACTCGCCGGCCGTACCACCCCAGTGTCTTTCGTTGCGCCGCGCTCGCCCGTTCGGCTCGCGCGAATGCACAGCAGCCGTGGCGCCACATGTCTCTGGCAGTCAACGCGTCTCGGAAGCCCGACCCTGCACTCTCGGGCCTCGTAGTCGCCTTTCGCTCGGCTTCCCGTTCGGGAGTAAGCGGGACTCCACTCGACGTTTCCGTCGCGCGGGGTACCTGCCCCCCAAACGCCGCGGCTCCGGCCCAGTTTCGGAATGCTCGTGCACCAAGTGCGCCAGTTGGTGCTCATGCCCGCGCCCTCGATCCATGCGCGCTTGGTGCCCCCTCCGAGAGTCCTCCCAGAGTTCTGGAGACGACTTTGGGATGGCGCTCGTGGCGGGCAAATGGGGGCTACGTGCTCGAGGAGGCGGGCTCGAGGAGGACGGTGCCGGTGTGTGGGTGCTGGCGGTGTCGAGCTGCCCGAGACCACCTCTCCGGGCGCACGCGGCGCACACGCGAGTCCCGTTGCCCAGCTGATCATCGGGGCGGTCTCCTCGAGGTGGGCTTCGTGCCCGGGAGCGCCTTCGATTTGCACGAGCAAGCGTGATAGGGGACGCTTGGCGTCGTGTCCGACGCCTGTTTCTCTGACGGCCTGCGATACCGAATCGAGATTCCCTCCGTCGAAGGGCCTGTGGCGCTGCGCGCGGTGCTCCGAGAAGCGGACGAACGCGGAGTACCTGTGAGACGCGTTTCCCAGGGGTCGGGCGTGATGATGCTCACCGACGCGGAAATCTCCGAGATGGCCAGCCTCGGCGCGGAGCACGGGGTCGAGGTATCGCTCTTCCTCGGGCCGCGCGGGGCCTGGGACCCCGGCGGCCAGTCGTTCGCAACCGGCGCGGTCGGAGGAGTCGCGCGCGGCGAGGAGGGAGTCGAATGGTGCGTCGCGGAGGTGCGACGAGGCGTCGCACTCGGGATCCGCTCCTACCTCGTGGCGGACATCGGCGTCCTTTCGACACTCGGTCGAATGAAACGCGAGGGCGAGTTGCCGGACGATCTTGTGCTCAAGACCTCGGTGCTCCTTCCGTGCGCGAACCCCGCGACCGCACGCTCGCTCGTGGAACTCGGTGCGACGACGATCAACGTCGCGACGGACCTCTCCGTCGCAGAGCTCGGAGAGCTGCGTGCCGTATGCTCCGCGCCGCTTGATGTCTACGTCGAGGTTCCCGACGATCAGGGCGGATTCGTCCGCTTCTACGCCGTCCCGGAAATGATTCGCGCGGCGGCGCCGCTCTACGTGAAACTCGGCGTCCGCAATGCGCCCAACATCTATCCCGCCGGGCTGCACCTCGAGGACGTGGTGGTCAAGCTTGCGCGCGAACGCGTCCGACGAGCGGAACTCGTCCTTCGCCTGCTGCGCGAGCGGGCGCCCGAGCTGGTCGGGGGACGCGGCGACGAGCATCCCGACGACCTCGGAATCCCGTCACCAGCTTGATGACGGGAAGACCGGCTCCAAATCCGTAGCTCCGTCGGGTCGTCGGGCCGCGGCGCGCGGTAAGGAGTCTTTCATGGGTTGACACATCGTCCGTGTACTGCGGGTGAGGCCCCACCGCGATCGTCTCGCCGAGGGGGGGAATACCCTCGACCTGCCTGACCTCGCGTGCGCGCGATCTCCGAGATGATCTCATCGATCCGAACTGCCGCATGCAGGCACGAGTGCTCAACGTGGGCAACGACGAGCTCCCGAAGCTCTGGGAAGAAGTCGTCCGGCAAGTGACCAAAGAAGCCAAGCTGGCGCTTGCCACGCGACTAGAACTGCCTCGCCGCTGAGACGTCGGCGAGGGTCCGGCCACCGTTCTGACGTTCTTCATCCAAGTGCCTGACATCGACATTGCGCAGAACCACCATCGGCTCGGATCGGACTAGGCCAGTCGGGGGCACTCTTAGTACCGACCCAGGAGGTCGGCGGGTCGCTGGATAGGTCAGATGGGCGCCTGGCCTAGGGAGTGACACCGTTCTGAAGTGGATAGTAGCGCCTGTCGCCACGCGATCGCTCAGCGCTTGCTCGGCGATCTCCAGGCGCGACTCGTGGATGACTGTTGAAGGCTGCATCGACTTGCCGCGGTTGGCACCGCTCTCGCTTCGTAAGCCCGTAACGTGACAGGCCCGGCACGATCGCTGCTACACGTCGGCGCTGATCTCCGGGATCATGCAGGCACCCGTTCGTGGCCAGGTGGGCGTCGATCGCACTGAAGAATCGTCTCATACATGTCGGGGTCAGGCGGTTCCACACGTTCAGTGTCGTCGAACCAAGAACAATGGGCAACTTCGTGTATCGACCGGCGATCGGCTCATGGACCGTGACGCAACGAGGCGGGGTCGCCCCAATGAAGACGCTCCACAGTGCGGGCCGGATCTCAGTGCCCATGTGGAGGAATAGGATCCCGAACACAGAGCAGCGCCGGTCGGACGAGATGGTAGGTGGATTTGATCGTGGCGTTATCGACAGATCGTTCGGGAACGGGGCACGATCTGGAGCGGATTCCGACGCCGTTCACGCCGCGGACAACTTCGCGCGAACGTTCCCGGCGTTCGCCGCCGCCCAGGACGACCAGTCGGCGAGCACCGCCTCGGGGCTCAGCTCGCGCTCGTGGTCCTCAGGGGATGGGCGCCGCAGCGACCTGCGGCCGTGGCTCACGTCCGGCGCTCGCGGTCGTCCCGCCCGCCGGTGGGGATCCGTCGAGGTCGACCGAAGGTGGGACCCGCGTGTACCCCCTCGCCGCTGCAGGTGCGCCCGCGAGCCGGTCGCAAGCGGCGAGGTGCCGGTGACGATGTCCGTGCTGGTTCGTGCGATGCCCTCGCCGGCCTGGCGGACGCAGTGGGCCTACACGCTGCGCACGGTCGGCGCGATGGGGCCGCTCGCCGAGTGGTCGGTGAAGGGGTCGTGGTCGTCGAGCCGTCAGCGATCCCTCCGAGCGGCAACGTTCCGGATTCGACGCAGGAAGCGCGGTCGTGATCGTCGACGCAGTGGGAGCAGCTGCGGGTGACCGTCGCCCGCGCGCAGGGCAGGCGCAGACAGTGACGTTCCGTCCAGAAGCTGCTGCGGGGCCTGGTGCGGATGACGGTCGCATCCCTGCGCCTGTGGGGCTCGGGGCTTTCGGTCGCCTTGACGGCGGTGGTGCGGGACAAGGCCCTGGGCGAGGTCTCGCACGGCGCGCTGGTCAAGCTGCGCCTCGGGCTCGAGGATCGCGCTCGAAAGCGGTTCGGAAAGGGAGGGCGTGGCTCTCACCGCCGTCGAGGACGGACGCGATTTCGTCTGCCGCGGCTGGATCTCCGCCGCGGCCTCGCCGGTGGGGCGGGGAGCGCGGCGGTCTGGTCCGCGATCGGCGAGGACGGCCATGGGCTGACTCGAGCTCGGCAGCGGGTGGCGTCTGCGAGGTCGATCTCGGCGGCGATCTCTCCTCGCCGGTGGCAACGAGTCGATCGCAACGAGTGGATCTACGTGTTCGCGCAGCGGCTGTCGGACCTGCGGACGGTCGGCTGCCGGATCCGCGTGCAGAGCGGGCTTGTCGCCGGTGCCGAACAGCAGCACTCGACCCCGGTTCCAGGGCGCCGACGGCAATCGCGACGCTCCACCTCGACGGCGCACCCGCGACACACGGCAGGCGCTCGCGTCGAGGATCTCCGCCTCGGTCGCGGTGACAGAGCGATCGCTGGCAGCGGACTGCGACCGC
>CAVUAH010000006.1:0-23064 GCA_963739405.1 uncultured Actinomycetes bacterium
GAACTGTCACGCCGGAGGTCGGACGGTCGAGTCTGATGCGTCAGACACGCCTCGCTCGGCCGATTTCGAGGGGGCCGCACCGGGGGCCGCACGGTTTCGCAAGATCCGAGGTTCCTCGCACGGCTGACCCACGGTTTCAAACCGTTTCCGCATGGGCAAAGGGCTCGAGATGGGCGGTGCAGGACTCGAACCTGCGGCCACCTGCGTGTAAGGCAGGCGCTCTACCAGCTGAGCTAACCGCCCGGGCGGCCACCGATGGTAGCTCCGCCCGACGGTATCCTCGCTCAGCCGCCCCCATCGACTAGCGGCCCAGGTCGCCACCCTTTCAAGGTGGTAGCGCGGGTTCGAATCCCGCTGGGGGCATATCAGCGTCGCGGTTTGACCGCGGAACTCCGGGACCGACACCGAGCGGCCCCGCACCGAGTCGGCCACCGAAGCCTCCTACCAGCCCGCCGGGTCACCCGCCGCTGATCGCGGCGATCACGTCGACCCGCGAGCCCGCGTCGAGCGGGGTGCCGAGTTCCGCGCGCTCGCGGTCGACGTACACGTTGATGTGCGTCCGGAGCGCAGGGCCCGGCTCGCAGAGCCGGTCGCGAAGGCCGGGCCAGCGCTCGTCGAGGCGGTCGATCGCCTCGGCCACCGTCGCCGCGTCGACCTCCAGGCGTCGTGGGAGGTCGACGAACAGCGACGGCAGCGTCGGGGGGAGATGGACGTCGGCCATCAGTCGTGCACCGCCACCTCGACGGACGCGATCGCCGGCAGGTAGCTCGCGATCTCGGTCCACGTCTCTCCCTCGTCGGCGCTCGCGAACACCTGCCCCGTGCTCGTGCCGAAGTAGAGGCCGGGCGTGTCGAGCGCGTCGATCGCCATGCCCTCGCGAAGGACGCCGAGGTGGGCGTCGTGCTGTGGGAGCCCGCGGTCGAGCCGCTGCCACGTGGATCCCGCATCCCGCGTCCGCCAGACGGCGGCCTGCCCGTCGGGCATGCAGCGCCCGTGGCCCGGGTCGAGGGGGACGACGTAGAACGTGTCGCGGTCGTGCGGGTGCGCGGCGGCGGCGAAGCCGAACTCCGTCGGCAGGCCCTCCGTGATCTCCGTCCAGCTCTGCCCGGCGTCGTCGCTGCGGTGCATGCCGACGTGGTTCTGCTGGTAGAGCCGGTGGTTGTCGACGGGCGACATGACCAGCTTGTGGACGCAATAGCCCACCTCGGGGTTCTCGAGCGGCCAGTCCGCGCGCAGCCCCTTGTTGCGAGGCGTCCACGACGCGCCGTCGTCGGTCGTCTCGAAGATGCCGATCCCCTGCACGATCGCCCAGAAGCGCGACGCCTCGGCGGGGTGCGGCAGGATCGCCGGCAGGCCGAGGTGGCCTGGCGGCTGGTTCGAGGGGACGTTCCACTCGTCGCGACCCGGCTGCCCGTCGAGCGTGCTGAGGAGCGACCAGGTCGCGCCGCCGTCGCGGCTCTCGAACACGCCCGCCGCCTCCGCGCCGGCGAGGAGCCGCCCGTGGGCGGCCGTGAGCCCTGAGACCTTCGACAGCTTGAGGTCGCCGTTGTCGTATGCCAGGCCCTCGCTCGAGAGCTCCCAGCTCTCGCCGAGGTCCGGGCTTCGCCATACGCCGGCGCCGTGCCATTCGCTGGCGCAGGCGGCGTAGAGCGTGCCGGTGTCGGCGTCGTGGATCGCGTGGTAGACGGGCCAGCCGTCGCAGTACGGGCCGCGCATGCTCCAGTCGCGGCGGTCGGAGTCGCTCTCGAGGAGGAAGCACCCCTTCCGGGTGCCGACGATCACGGTGACGCGCGAGGGCACCTAGACCACCTCCGCCGCGGCCACGGGATTGCGGGATCCGTTCATGTCTGCCTCCCTCGGTCGTGGGTCACAGGCCTGTGACGGTGGTACGACGACGACGCCCGCCGGAAATCATCGGTGCACCAGCGGGTGTCTGGCGCCTTGGTGGTCGATGCGATCGGTTCGATTCGCCCTCTGTAGCAGGCGTTACACATGCTGTGTCGCAGCGGCGGACGACCACGAACGCGCCACCTCCTAGCCTCGGCACATGGTCGAACGGTCGAGGAGGAACCAGGTCATGAACGAGAACACCACAGCACGCATGCTCCTGACGACCGCCGCGCTCGCGGCCGTCGCAGCCCTGTTCGCCGGCGGAGCAAACGCAAAGCCGGTCGACATCGACGGCGGAACGGCGAGCGTCGCCGTCACCACGACGCCGTCGACCCAGCCCATGACGATCCCCTACTTGAGCCACGGGATCGGCGTCGACGCGAGCCAGTTCTCCGGACAGCCCTCGGTCGGGCTCACCGGCGACTCCGCACTGAAGGTCGACCGGGCCGTCGCGGCGGCCAACAAGGCGTACGACGCGTATCGCGAGAATACGGCGATGGCGGCGCGTGAGGCTCTCTTCCCGGATCAGCAGCCGTCGGTCGGCCTCACCGGTGACTCGGCACTGACGCGTTCGGCTCCCGAGCCGGCGGGGCTCACCGGGGACAGCCCGTCGACGAGGTCTCCCGGGACGGTCACGCTTCAGACCGCGTCGTCTGCGAGTGACGGCGTCGACTGGGCGTCGGTCGGGCTCGGGGCAGGCATGGCGGCTCTGCTCGCGGCCGGCATCGCGGGTGTCGTCCTGACGACAAGGCGCCGCGGCGGTATCGCTCTCCCGTAGAGACCGTTCGACACGGGAACCGAGGCGGGGCGGATCCGGAAGGACACCGCCCCGTTTCGCTGCCTGGCTCTATCGCGGTCGTCGGCGCGCTCGGCCGTTCGGCGGGCGGACGAGCTCGGCTTCGCGGAGGCTGGCGAGCGACGTGGGGGGAGATCGCGCGACGCTGCGGCGGAGAGATCCATAGGATCGAGGGGCACGGAGACCGGGAGACGAGCGTGCCCGACCCGAAGAACTGGCGGAACCCGAGACACTTGCGATTTTCGTGGCGCGAGGGCATCAGCGTCGAGACGGTGCGACAGCCACCTCGCCTTCTCACGAGAGCCGTCAAAGGGCTACTGGCCCTCGTAACCGCGTGTGTAGCCGTGATGGCGGGAGTCGTCACAGCGGACTCGCTCTCGTCGAACGACACGTCGGAAACGCTCACCGTGCCCATCTCGAGCGCCCGCACGGCGACGAGCGGCGATGGGCCCTTGCAGGAAGCCGATGTTGTCGCACTGACACCTCCCACACTGCGGCCTGCGGCTCGGCGAGCCGTGCGCGTGCGGACGATCGTCGTGACGACGACCTCCCCCGCGCAGACGAAGGTCGTCACGGTGCGGCGCAACGGTCAGACGCTGGTCGTGCGCAAGCCGGGTGAGACGGTCACGTCTCGCGTGACAGTGCCCGGGCCCGTCCGGGAGCGCGTGGTCACCAGCGAACGGGTCGATACGGTCGTACGCACCGAGACGCGCATGCGGACGACGACAACGGATCGGCTCGTCACGGTGACAGCGCCGGCCGCGACGCAGACCGTCGCACGCACGGTGACCCAACCGCCCTCGACGGTGACCGAGACGAGAGTCGTCACGGTGCACGAGCCCGCCCACGTGGTCACGGTCACGAGGCCGGTCACGGTGACGAACGAGGTGACCGTCACGGTGACAGACAAGGGCAAAGGCGAGGGCAACGGCAAGTAGCTTCCGGACCGGCGCGACTGACCTGCTTGCGGTCGCGCCTCCTTCGGGACGGCAGAACCTGATCCGGGCGCCGGTGTCGGCGCGGAGCCGGAGTATCCGCCGATGCCGTCTGGCGGATCAGACGTCAGGGCGGAACGCGAGGAGCTCGGGCCCGTGGGCACGCAGCCAATCGCGCTGCCGGCGCCAGTCTGGGCGGTGTCGCTCGACCAGCGACCAGAACCGTCGCGAGTGGTTCGGGATCCGCAGGTGACAGAGCTCGTGCACGACGACGTAGTCGAGCACTTCAGGTGGCGCGAGCACCAGCCGCCAGTTGAAGGAGAGCGTGCCGCGCGGAGAGCACGAGCCCCAGAGAGTGCGTTGCCCTCCGATTCGGATTCGGCAGTACTCGACGCCGATTCGCGCGGCCTCCTCCCGGGCCAACGTCGAAACACGTTCTCGCGCGGTCGTGCGCGCCTGCGACTCGATCACCGCGGATGGGTCGAGATGAAGTTGCGGCACCTGCCGAAGCCGCTGATCCTCGATCCACGGACGCTTCGCCCCGAGCAGGCGCTCAACCTCGGCGCGACTCGTTCCCTGCGGCACGGTGAGCCGCGGCGCCTCTCCCCATGGCACCTCCAGTCGCCATCGCCGCGTCCGCGGCGACCACCGCACCTCGACGGCCTCCAAGGAGCTCGAGGCTAGCCCTCGAGTCGGCCGTTGCGGTTCGGGGTGCCGCATCTCGAGCTCGACGCGACAGGCTGCAACGGTCACCGGCGGCCGGTCTCGTCGCATCCGAAACAAGGATGCAGTAGCTTCTCGACGAAATCAGCCAGACCGGATGCGACTACCGCATCTCCTCACGGGAGGCAGTCATGAACACGCGAAGCATGGCCGGATGGATCGGGTTCGCCGGCATCTTGATGGTGATCCTCGGTGGCATCAGCGTCTTCGAGGGGCTGATCGCGCTCATTCGAGACAACTACTACGTCGTCACACCGTCGGGCTACTTGCTCTTCGACGTCACCGGCTGGGGCTGGATCATGCTGATCTGGGGCGTCGTCCTGGCGCTCGTCGGTCTCGGTCTGCTCAACGGCGCGAGCTGGGCTCGGTGGGTCTCGATCGTGCTCGTGAGCGTCAACGTGTTCGGCCAGCTCGGCTTTCTCGGCAACACCAACGACACGGTGTGGCTGCTGATCACGCTGACCCTCAACATCATCATCCTCTACGCCTTGATCGTCCGGTGGCAGGAGAGCCAGCGGGAGCTGGAGACTCGCTGAGATCGCTCCAGGCCCCGCCTGTGCGAGGGCGACCCCGGGTCGCCCTCGCACGGCAACAGCGCTCCAAGAGGCCTCCCCCTCTCAGGTGCGGACGAGGACCGCGTTGCCAGACGGGTCGCTCGCGCTGAGGCCGCCGTCGAGGCGGTCGACGGAGGTCATGCTGCCGAGTCGCTCGGCGGCCTCCGCCAGCGCCGCCCCGTCGGGAAGCACGACCTCGAACCACTCGAGCCCGCGCGCGCCCGACGGCGGCGACGGGGCGCCGACGCCCGCCCAGGTGTTCAGCCCGACGTGATGGTGGTATCCGCCGGCGGACGTGAACAGCGCGCCGGGATAGCCGCGCACGGTGACGCCGAAGCCGAGCCCGTCGACCCAGAACGTCTCGGCGGCGTCGAGGTCGGCGACCTGGAGGTGGACGTGGCCCAGCGTGGTGCCGGCCGGCATCGTGGCGTCCGCCGCCTCGCCTCCGGGCTCGCCGAGGAGGTTCTCGAGGTCGAGCGGCAGCGTCGCCATCTCGATCGTGCCGGACGCGAGCGGCCAGTCGTCGCGTGGCCGGTCGCGGTAGAGCTCGATCCCGTTGCCCTCCGGGTCGGAGAGGTAGAGCGCCTCGGAGACGAGGTGGTCGGACGCTCCGGAGAGCGGCCACCCCGAGCCGGCGACCCGACGCAGCGTTCGCGCCAGGTCGGCGCGCGTCGGCACGAGCAACGCAAGGTGGAACAGGCCCGTGGACCTCGGCGGCCGGGGCGGTGCAGCGGGGTCGGAGACGAGCTCGACGAGCGGCGCCCCGCCGGCGCCGAGCACGGCAAGGTCCCCGCCGTCGACGAGCGTCTCGAGCCCGATCGTGTCCTCGTAGAAGCTGCGGAGCCGATCGACATCACCGACTCGGAGCCGGATCGCGCCGAGCCGGGTGTCAGCCGGCAGCCGGTCCATCTTCGCCGGCACCGAGGTCGAGCGCGCAGGAGTTGATGCAGAACCGCTTGCCGGTCGGCTGCGGGCCGTCATCGAAGACGTGACCCAGGTGCCCGCCGCAGGTGGCGCAGACGACCTCCTCCCGCACCATTCCGAGGCTCGTGTCGAGGCGCGTCTCGACGGCGTCGAGCTCCGCCGGCTCGAGGAAGCTCGGCCAGCCCGATCCGGAGTCGAACTTCGCCTCCGAGCGGAACAGCTCCGCCCCGCATCCCGCGCATCGATAGATCCCCGGCTCCTTCGTGTCCCAGTACGCGCCGGTGAACGCACGCTCCGTCCCCTGGCGGCGCAGGACGGCGTACTGCTCCGGGGTCAGGCGCGCGCGCCACTCCGCGTCGGTGAGCTCCATCCTGCGCGCCACGCCTTACATCACCACGAGCGAGACGGCGACGAACTGCGTCGCCGCGGCGGCGACGACGAGCAGGTGGAAGATCTCGTGGAAGCCGAAGGTGCGCGGGAACGGGTTCGGCCACTTCGTGGCGTAGATGACGGCGCCGAGCGTGTAGAGGCCGCCGCCGACGATGACGAGCACCGAGCCCGACACACCGATCCCGGAGAACATCTGCGGCGCGGCGAGCACGCCGACCCACCCGACTGCGAGGTAGGCGACCGCGGTCAGCCAGCGCGGCGAGTCGATCCAGACGAGCTCCAGCATCAGGCCGAGGGCCGCACCGGCCCACACGGTGACGAGCACGAGCCACTGCGTCGTTCCCGAGAAGCAGAGCAGCGCGAACGGCGTGTACGTGCCGGCGATGAAGACGAAGATCATCGAGTGATCGAGCCGCCGGGCCCAGAGCCGGCGCGCGGCGCTCTTCCAGGGAAAGCGGTGGTAGAGCGCGCTCGTACCGAACATCGCCGCGAGCGCGCCGGCGTAGACCCACGAGGAGACGACCTCGCGCGGGCCGTCGGCCAGGGCGACGAGCACGATCCCCGCTGCGATCGCACACAGGAACGCCCACTGGTGGAAGACACCGCGCAGCCGCGGCCTGAGCTCGGCCTCGATCACGGTTCCATTGTCGCACGCGCGGAGCCCGGCACCCGCCCGAGCTCTCGAATTCGACCCGGGGTCACGTGAGCGCGTCGATATCCGCCGCCGCCGCCGTCAACGCCTCTTCGAGGTCGGCGCGCCCAGCGTACGCGTCGAGGAGCACCTCGACCCAGCGTGCGGCGATCGAGATGTAGTTCGCTGCCGGAGTCACGAGAACCGATGCGTCACGCTCGAGGAGCGTTCGCGCGACGTCGTGGAAGCCGCCCCACGACGACGTGAGTGCGCGAAAGCGGTCGTCGTCCCAGATGCTCCTCCTGGTCGGGTTCATGTTGCCCTCGAATGTCGAGCGATGCAGGAATTCCGCCCCGGTCGCCCACTCGACGAACCGCCAGACCGCCGCAGGATCTCTCGCGCGCGTGCTCATGACGACGGACCACGTCCAGAGGTTCGGCCTCCGCTCTCCGGTCGGCCCGACGGGCGGAAGCGCGTAGCCGATCCTGCCCGCGAGCCGCGAGATCGAAGGGTCCTCGAAGAACGCGACGTAGTGGTCGGAGTCCACGATCAGGCCGTAGCCGCCGTTCCCGAAATCCACGGCCAGCTCGTACCAGCGCTGGTCGAGCCAGTCGGTCGGGCCGGCTACCCGCAGCGAGTCGAGGAAGTCCCTCGTCGCGCGCACCGCGGTGGGCGAGGCGATCGCGCAGCGGCCATCCACGAAATCCCTGGCGCCGTACGACCACAGCTGGGTCGCAAACCCCGTGTACATGGTGTGCCACGCCGCAGTGCCACGCTGCGCGAAGCCGCGCACCCGACCTTCCGTCCGCTCGACGACCGCGCGTGCCGTCGCGAAGTACTCGTCCCACGTACCCGGAATGTCGAGCGCGGCGCCTTCGAGCACCTCCGGCACGTACGCAAGGTTGTACGACTCCCAGTTGACCGGGATCTCGAGCAGCGGGCCGACGCCAAGCGGATCGCCGAACCGGCCGGTCCATCGGTTGTAGCGCAACAACGGCTCGAACAGGTCGGACGCGTCGTATGCGTCGCTCGCCCCGTCCAACAGCTCGTCGAGGGGCTGGACGAAACCCGCGTCGAGATGCTCCCAGAGCAGCACCGGCCCCGACATGAAGACGTCGGCCGCGTCCTCGCCGTCGAGCAGGTGCTCGATCCTGTTGGAGAAGTACAGGTCGCTCGGGACGATTCGCACGTCCAACTCGATCCCCGTGCGTTCCTCGAACTCGCTCGCGTGGCGATCCACGCTGGCGACGTACGCGTCGGTGTCGGGGCCGAGGAAGCGAATGGTGGTCATCGATCCGGCGGCGCTCCACGGAGCCCGGGCACGGTCACGATCCGGTGAGTCGTCTCCATGTCAGTCGAGCCGGAAGATCTCCTCGAGACCCGGAGCTCCGCCGTCCGGCACGCGCTCCTCGAGGAGCTCCGCCATCGCGTCTTGCCACCGCGCCGAGACGTCCTGCTCCGCCATGAACCGGGATGCGGCGTCGAGATCGTCGGACTCGAAGTATCCGAACATCTGCGTGCCGCTCCGGAAGATCGTGTAGTTGCGGATCCCGGCACGGCGGAGCGCGTCGAGCATCTCCGGCCAGACCGCCCGATGGGCCTCGACGTACTCGTCGATCCGCTCGGGGCGCACGTCGAGGACGAACGCGCTGCGCTGGGTCATCGTGCCTCCTTCGTCGTCGGGTCGGGCTGCGTCGACGGGGTGCGCGTCATGCCCGCTCGTAGGCGCTCTCGACCGACGAGGTGCCCCGCTCCCGGATCCGCTCCTCCGCGTATCCGCCCTCGCGGAAGGCGGCGACCGGGTCGGCCGCGAGCCCCGCGTCCGCACGGAGGCGCGACAGGATCGGGCGGACGTCCGTCTCGAACGCCTCGAGCAACGTCCGATGGGCGGCCAACACGTCTCCCTCCGCCTGGGTTGCCGCGAGCCTCCGCTCGTCCACGAGGAGTGCCTTCGCGTACGCCGTCTGGATGTTCATCACGGACTGCACCATCGCGTCGATCTTGCCCTCGACGTTGTGCGACTGGTCGATCATGAACGCCACGGCTCCGGCGGCCTCGGCCTTGGCGATCTCGCGCATGATCCGGAAGAGCTCGAACGGATCGACCGAGCCCACGATCAGGTCGTCATCCGCGTACTTCCGGTTGTTGAAGTGGAAGCCGCCCAGAAGCTGCTCGGCGAGCAGGAGCGCGACGATCTGCTCGACGTTCGTCCCCAGAGGATGATGACCGGTGTCGACGAGCACCTTGGCGCGTGGGCCGAGACGGCGGCACACCAGCGCAGCCGTCCCCCAGTCGGGAAGGTCGGTGCTGTAGAAGCCGGGCTCGAAGAACTTGTACTCGACGAGGAGCGTCATCTCGTCGGGCAGCTCGGCATAGAGCTGCTCCAGCCCCTCCGTCAGACGCGCGAACCTCGACGCGAGGTCGTCCTGGCCGGGGTAGTTCGTCCCGTCCGCGAGCCAGAGGCTGATCGTCGGCGACCCCACCTCGCTCGCGATCTCGACGCACTCGCGACAGTGCTCGAGCGCCCGGGCGCGGACGTCGGCGCTCGGGCTGCAGAGGCTGCCCAGCCGATACTCGTCCGCGCCGAACAGATTCGGGTTGATCGCGCCGAGCCTGACGCCCTCCGACTCCGCATGGCGTCGCAGCGCACCGTAGTCCTCGACCGCGTCCCACGGGATGTGCAGCGCGACCGACGGGCAGCAGCCGGTGAGCCGGTGGACGAGCGCGGCGTCGGCGATCCGCTCGTGCACGGTCCGGGCGGCGCCCGGCCACGGGTAGACGTGGAATCGCGTCCCGGAGTTCCCGTACCCCCACGACGGGGTCTCGATCTCGAGTGCGGCGAGTCTCGTGAGCACGTGGCGTTCGTCCATGGCGCGAGTCTGCCTGATCCTTCAACACATTACGAGTGTGCTTTCGATACAGACAGTTTCGAAACCAATGCAGAGGTATTGACTTCCACAGAGAGGGGGCGTACTGTCGCCGCATCGACGACGCGGTCGACCTCACCAACCTCTCGCAGACCGAGAGAATGCAGCACGTGCTGCGCCTGCTCGAGACGAGGGATTACGTTCAGGTTGCGGAACTTTCGCAAACGTTTTCCGTGTCCGAGGTCACGGTGCGGAGCGATTTGGGGCAGCTGGCCCGTCAGGGCCTCGTCGCGCGGATCCGCGGCGGCGCCCGTGCCCTGCAACAGGGTCAGTCGGAGCTCGGCTTCGATCTGCGAATGCGCCTCGAGGTCGAGGCGAAACGCGCGATCGCCCGCTCCGCAGCCGAGATGGTCAACGAGGGCGAGGCGGTCGCGCTCGACGCCAGCACGACCGCGTATTACCTGGCACTCGAGCTGTGCTCGAAGCGGGAGCTCGTGGTCGTCACGAACGGCCTGCTCGTCGCGACCGCGTTGGCCGACGCGCCCGGGATCACCGTGCTCCTCACCGGCGGGGTCCTCCGCCTCTCTGCGATGTCGCTCGTCGGGGACCTCGGGACGGACGTCCTCCGGACGACGCGGATCAACAAGGGCTTCCTCGGCGCGCGTGGCCTGAGCCTCCCGCGCGGCCTCATGGACCTGAACCCGGACGAGGTCCGGATCAAGCAGGAGATGGCCGACGCGTGCGACCAGGTCTACGGGATCCTCGACGGGACGAAGTGGCATCGCAGCGCCCTCCTCACCTTCGTCCCCGTGGAGGAGCTGACCGGGATCGTCACGGACTCCGGCGCGCCCGCCTCGGAGGTCGCTGCGTGGCGCGCGGCGGGCGTCGACGTGATCACGGCCGACCCGCGGCCGGGGGACACGCCTCCCGTCCGGCCGAGGGATCTCCGCCGCGTTGCCCCGGCTGACGAGGCGGTGGCCTGATGCCGGGCACAGGCCACGCGGTCGCGCTCGCCGGGATCGCCACTCCCCGAGATCTCTGGGATGCGACCGCTGCAGACGATCTCGACACCCTGGATGCGCTCGTCTACCGGTCGACCCTCCTGGGAGCGGATCGCTCGGTCGCGAACCAGGGCGGCGGGAACACGTCGGCGAAGGCCGCCGTCGTCGATCACGCCGGCCGGGAGCAGCGCGTCCTGTGGGTCAAGGGATCGGGCACCGACCTCGCCACGATCACACGGAGTGGGTTCGCCGCATTGCGGCTGGACGAGGTCGAGCCGCTTCGCTCGCGCGAGACGATGCACGGACGCGGCGATGGTCGAGTACCTGCGGCGCTGCGCGCTCGGGCCCGACCAGCCACGCCCGTCCATCGAGACGCTCCTGCACGCGTTCGTGGGCGCCGCCCACGTCGACCACACGCACCCCGACGCGGTCATCGCTCTGACCTCGTCGCCCGACGGTCGCTCGCTCGCCGACGAGGCGTTCGGCGCGGACGCGGTCTGGCTCGACTACCAGCGTCCGGGCTTCGACATGTCGAAGCGGATCGCGGAGCTCCTCGACGAGCATCCGCGCGCCCGTGCCGTCCTCCTCGAGCGCCACGGCCTCGTCACGTGGGGCGAATACGTCCGAGGAGGCCTACAGGAACACCATCGAGTTCGTCACGAGAGCTGCCGAGGCGGTGAACCGGGTCGGAGCCGGCCGGTTCGGTCTCGGCGGTCGGGCGAGCGCGGAGCTCGGGGAGAGCGAGTGCCTCGCCCTCCTGGCGCAGACACTCCCTGCGCTCCGCGGCTCGCTCCTCGCCGACGCAGACGGCGTGGTGCTGGAGGTCGACCGCGGCCCGGCAGCCCTGGCGTTCGCGTCGTCCGCCCGGGCGCCCGACGTCAGCCAGGTCGGAGCTCCCTGCCCCGACCACCTCGTGAACACGAAGCACCGGCCGCTCGTCGTGGGTTTCGACCCGGCGACCGACGACGCCGACTCCCTCGCCGGTGCGTTCCGACGCGGAGTCGACGAGTACGGTGCGTGGTATCGCGCGTACTACGCGGCGCACGTCGACGACGAGACACGCCGGTTCCCGATCGACCCGGTCGGCCCGAGGGTCGCCGTGATCCCCGGCGTCGGCATCGTGACGAGCGGGCTCGACGCCGCAAGGGCCCGGACGACCCGTGACCTCTACCACCGGGCGATCGTCGTCCAGGACGCTGCCGAGGCGCTCGGAGGGTTCCGCTCGCTCAGCGAGGCGGAGGCGTTCGCGATCGAGTACTGGCCACTCGAGCGCTACAAGCTCGCCCAGGCGCCGCCTCGAGGGGAGCTGTCGGGGCGCATCGCACTGATCACCGGCGGGGCAAGCGGGATCGGCAGGGCGACGGCACGACTGCTCGCATCGCGCGGTGCGCATGTCGTCGTCGCCGACCTCAACGAAGAAGGCGCCCGGGAGGTCGCGGACGAGCTCGTCGCCGCGCACGGCAGCCGCCGCGCCCTCGCGGTCGCCGTCGACGTCACCAGCGAGGCCGACGTCGAGGCGATGGTCCGCGCGACGGTGCTCGAGTACGGCGGCCTGGACTTCCTCGTCGCGTCCGCCGGGCTCGCCACCAGCGCCGCCGTGACCGCCACCACGCTCGACGACTGGGAGCGGAGCTACGCCGTCCTCGCCCGCGGTTACTTCCTCGCCGGACGCGAGGCGTTCCGCGTCCTCGTCGAGCAGGGCTGCGGCGGCTCGATCGTCTTCGTCGGCTCCAAGAACGCGCTCGTCGCGGGACCGAACGCCGCGGCGTACTCATCCGCGAAGGCTGCCGCCCTGCATCTCGGGCGCTGCCTCGCCGAGGAGGGTGGCCCTCACGGGATCCGCGTCAACAGCGTGAATCCCGACGCCGTGATCCAGGGCTCGAGCATCTGGTCGTCCGACTGGAAGGCCGAGCGTGCGAGCACCTACGGCGTCAGCGAGGACGAGCTCCAGACCTACTACCAGTCGCGCACCAAGCTCGGCGTCGCCGTGCTGCCCGAGGACGTCGCCGAGGCGATCGCCTTCTTCGTCGGCCCTCGATCGCGCAAATCGACCGGAAATGTCGTCAACGTCGACGGCGGCGTCACCGCCGCATATCCGCGGTAGTGCGAAGGAGGCGCACTCCGTCGGCTCGTTTCGTGTCCCGGAACTTCACGCGAAAGGATCCATCCATGCATGTGCGCAGATGGGCGGTCTTCGCCGCAGCCTTCCTCGTCGCAGGCGTCGCCGTCGCAGCCGCGCTCGGCGGCTCGACGCGTTCGACGGCGGGCAGGACGTTCTACTTCATCCCCAAGGACACGCTCAACCCGTACGAGGTGATCGCGGACCGCGGCGGCAAGCTCGCGCTCACCGAGCTCGGCGAGAAGCAGGTCGTCCAGTCGGGCACCGAGGACACCGCGGCCGCGCAGCAGCCGGCGGTCCAGGCGGCGATCCAGGCACGTGCCGCGGGGATCGTGATCGCCGGCAACGACCCGGACGCGTTGTGCCCGGCTCTCAAGCAGGCACAGGCCGCGGGCACGCACGTCATCGCGTTCGACTCGGACGTGAGCTGCCGTGAGCTCTTCATCAACCAGGCCGACACCGAGACGATCGGCCGCAGTCAGATCGCGCTCCTCGGGAAGTTGATGGGGTACAAGGGCGAGTTCGCGATCTTGTCGGCGGCGTCCACGGCGACGAACCAGAACGCCTGGATCAAGTACATGAAGCTGGAGATGAAGAAGCCGCGCTACAAGGACATGAAGCTCGTCAAGATCTACTACGGCAACGACAACCCGGCCCAGTCGAGGCAGGCGACGGTGGCGATGCTGCAGGCCTACCCGAACCTGAAGGGGATCGAGTCCCCGACGACGGTCGGGATCTCGTCCGCCGCCCAGTACCTCTCCACCTCGAAGAAGTACAAGGGCAAGATCGCGCTGACAGGCCTCGGCCTGCCCAGCCAGATGAAGAAGTACGTCCACGACAACACCGTCAAGGCGTTCGCGCTCTGGAACCCCGAGGACCTCGGGTATCTCGCGGGCTACGCGATCGCCGCGTTCGCGGACGGCAAGATCACGGGCAAGGTCGGCCAGACCTTCAAGGCCGGCAAGCTCGGCACGTACAAGATCATCCTCGGCCCGGACAAGCGGCCGCAGGTGATCCTCGGACCGCCGTACGTGTTCACCGTCAAGAACGTCGACAAGTTCAAGTTCTAAGGCCGATCGGGGCGCCGCGCCAGCGCGGCGCCCCTCCTCCCCCCAGCCAAACGTGACGACACCGCCCCGAGCGCCCGTCATCTCCCTGGAGCACGCGCAGAAGAGCTTCGGCGCGGTCCATGCCCTGGAGGACGGGCACATCGAGTTGCTCGGCGGCGAGGTCCACGGCTGGTCGGGGAGAACGGCGCCGGCAAGTCCACGCTCGTCAAGATCCTCGCCGGCGTGCACCGGCCCGACTCCGGCCGGCTCCTGATCGACGGCGAGGAGGCGATCTTCGACAACGCCAAGCAGTCGCAGGCGGCGGGAATCGCGATCATCTTCCAGGAGCCGACGCTCTTCCCCGATCTGAGCGTCGCCGAGAACATCTTCGTCGGCGTCCAGCCGCTCAAGCGGTTCCACCGCATCGACGGGAAGCGGATGCGACGTGAGGCCGCCGCCCTGTTCGAACAGCTCGGCGTCAAGCTCGATCCGGACCGGCTGGCGCGCGGCCTCTCGATCGCCGACCAGCAGCTCGTCGAGATCGCCAAGGCATTGACGACGAACGCGCGCGTGATCGTGATGGACGAGCCCACCGCGGCGTTGGCGACGACCGAGGTCGAGCGGTTGTTCGGCATCGTCGAGACGCTGCGCGCCCGCGGCAACGCGGTGCTCTTCGTCTCTCATCGTCTGGAGGAGATCTTCGCGATCTGCCAGCGCGTGACGGTGATGCGGGACGGCAGACACGTCTGGACGAAGCCGATCGACGAGCTGACCATCCAGTCGGTCATCCGCGCGATGGTCGGTCGCGACATGGACGCCCTGTTCCCGAAGGTCCCCTCGGAGCCCGGCCGCGTCGTCCTGAAGGTCGACCGCCTGACCCGCGAGGGCGACTTCACGGACGTGTCCTTCGTGGTGCGCAGCGGCGAGATCGTCGCACTCGCCGGCCTGGTCGGCGCCGGTCGGACGGAGGTGGCCCGCGCCATCTTCGGGATCGATCGCTGGGACGCCGGCTCGGTCGAGATCGACGGCAGGCGCTTGCCGCCGGGATCGCCCTCCCGAGCCATGGCGGCCGGTATCGGGCTCGTCCCCGAGGACCGGCGCCAGCAGGGCCTTGTCATGGACTTCTCGATCGAGCGCAACATCGCGCTCGCCTCGCTCGACACCGTGCAGCGGGGAGGCTTGATCCTCCGGGGGTCCGAGCGCGCCTTCGCGAGGGACTGGGCGCTCCGGTTGCGGCTGAAGTACGCGAGGCTGACCAACCCGGTCTGGACACTCTCGGGCGGCAATCAGCAGAAGACCGTCCTGGCGAAGTGGCTCGGCCGCAAGCCGGCCCTCTTGATCGTCGACGAGCCGACACGCGGCATCGACGTGGGAACCAAGGCCGAGGTGCATCGCCTGCTCTCGGAGCTCGCAGCCCAGGGCGTCGCGGTCCTCATGATCTCTTCCGAGCTTCCGGAGGTGCTCGGGATGGCCGACCGCATCGTCGTGCTCTTCGAGGGCCGCGTCATGCGCGAGTTCGAGCGAGCGGACGCGGACGAGGACGCGATCATGCACGCCGCGACGGGACAGGTCGAGGAGGCCGCATGACCTCGATCGCGGACGAGCAGGGCGTCGTCGGGCGTCGCATGAGCTCGCACGCGCTCGCGGAGTTCCTGGCCCGATTCCGCGAGCTCGGGATCGTGCTCGCGCTCGTGATCGTCGTCGGGGCGACGACGATCGACAACCACCTGTTCCTCAGCGCCACGAGCATCCAGCAGATACTGGCCGGTTCGGCGATCATCGCCCTGCTCGCGATCGGCGAGACGATCGTCATCATCACCCGGAACGTCGACCTCTCGATCGGGTCGGTCCTCGGGATCTCCGCGTACGCAACCGGCGTGCTGTACGTCCACCACCCGCACGTCGCGCTGCCGGTCGTCTTCCTCGTCGCGCTGGCGATCGGGGCGGCCTGCGGTGTCGTGAACGGCCTGATCGTCACCGTCGCCCGTGTGCCCAGCCTCGTCGTGACGCTCGGGACGCTGTACATCATCCGCGGTATCGACGGCGCCTGGGCAGGCGGAAACCAGGTGAACGCCTCGATGCTGCCCGAGAGCTTCAACAAGATCGGCTATGCCACCGTGCTGGGGATCCCGTACCTCGGCTGGATCGCGATCATCGCGGTCGCGGTCGCGACCTACTGGATGCGCAGCTTCCGCACGGCGCGCGACTTCTACGCGATCGGCTCCGACCCGGACGCGGCGCGCCTCGCAGGCATTCCCGTCGGATCCCGCGTGTTCCTCGCCTTCGTTCTGAGCGGCGCCATCGCGGGCGTGACCGGGGCGTTGTGGCTGTCGTTGTACGCCTCGGTCGACGCGATCGCGGGCGTCGGCTACGAGTTCCAGGTCATCGCGGCCGTCGTCGTCGGCGGTGTGGCGATCTTCGGCGGGAGCGGGACCGTGCTCGGCGCCGCCCTGGGCGCGGTCCTCCTGTACACGATCAACAGCGCGCTCGTCGTCGTCAACGTCTCCTCGTTCTGGAGCACGGCGCTCGCGGGAGCCTTGCTGCTCGCTGCGATCGCGTTCGACCGGCTGATCGCGCTGCGTGTCGCACCCGCCATGCGGACACGACGGAGGGCTCGTGTCTGACGTCGAGGTCAGGTCCGACGACGCGGCGCGACGGCACGCCGCAGTGGCGACAGAGCCTGCGCGGCCTCGTCCGCTGGGAGACCCTGCTCGTCTTCGTCCTGCTCGGCACCATCGCCTACGGCGCGAGCGTCTCCCCCTACTTCCTGGAGTGGACCAACCTCTTCTTCATCGGCCTGAACGTGGGCGAGATCGCGATCATTGCGCTCCCGCTGACGTTCATCATCATCACCGGGGAGATCGACCTCTCGGTGGGGTCGATGCTCGGCCTCACGGGGCTCGCCATGGCCGAGCTCTTCCAGCACGGCTGGCCGATCTGGCCCGCGATGATCGCGGCTGTCATTCTCGGGGCGATCCTCGGCGCCTTCAACGGCTTCCTGATCACACGCCTCGGGTTGCCGTCGCTCGCGGTGACGATCGGGACGCTGACGCTCTATCGCGGCATCGCGCAGGGAATCCTGCCCACCGACACGATCAGCGGGTTCCCGCAGGGCCTTGCGAGCATCGGCGTCATTCCGATTCCGCATACGCACATCTCGTACTCGGTCCTGTTCTTCCTCGTGCTCGCGGTCGTCTTCGGGATCGTCCTCCATGCGACGCCGCTGGGACGGGCGATCTTCGCCATCGGCGCGAATCAGGAAGCCGCCTTCTACTCGGGTATCCGCGTCAGGCGGATCAAGTTCTGGCTGTTCGTGCTCTCGGGAGTGATGTGCGGATTCGCGGGCGTGCTCTGGTCGCTCCGGTTCGCCTCCGCACGCTACGACTCCGGGCATCGGGATCGAGCTCTTCGTCGTCACGGTGGTCCTCCTCGGCGGGGTGTCGATCTTCGGCGGTCGCGGCACGATTGTCGGCGTGGCCCTTGCCGTCGCCATTCTCGGCACGCTCCAGGCGGCAATGACGGCCGACCTGATCCCGGCACAGGACCAGAACATCGTCGTCGGCGGCCTTCTCCTCGCAAGCGTCATCGTTCCCAACAGCGGCGAGATGGTACAGGCGCGCGCGGTCGCGACTACGGAGTGCCGGAGCGCGGCGGCACGCCGCCGCCGTTGCGGCGCGAGACGAGGCATCGTGAGCCGGGACGCTCCACCCGCGGGTCGCGGTGTTCGGCATCGGGCTCGCGGCGTACTGGCCGCAGTTCGACGGACTGCACGAGCGGCTCGAGGGCTACCAGCGCGGGATCGAGCGACGTCTCGAGGAGATGGGGGCCGAGGTCGTCTCGGCCGGGCTCGTGGACACGCCGCAGGCGGCCCGCCTCGCCGGCGACGCGCTCGCCTCCCGTCGACCGCAGCTCCTCCTCGTCTACACGGCGACGTACGCGACCTCGTCCCAGGTGCTCCCGGTGGTACAGGCGGTCGACGCGCCGGTGGTCGTCCTGAACCTCCAACCCACGCGCACGCTCGACTACGAGGCGATGACCACCGGTGAATGGCTCGCAAACTGCTCCGCGTGCTGCGTGCCGGAGATCGCCGGCGCACTCACCCGGGCGGGGATCCGCTACCGAACGGTCACGGGGACGCTCCTCGAGGGCGATCCCGCGTGGGACGCGCTGCGCGAATGGCTGGACGCGGCACGCGCTGCGCGGAGCCTCCGGGATGCGCGGATCGGCTTCCTCGGGCACACGTACCCGGGGATGCTCGACATGTACTCCGACTTCACACAGGTGCACGCGCAGACCGGAGCGCACGTCGAGGTGCTCGAGATCGACGACCTCGTCGCCCGCGTCGAGTCGGCCGGCGCCGACGAGATCGCGCGGAAGGAGATCGAGATCCGGGACGTCTTCGACCTGGCGGACGCCGGCACGGACCCGATCGCGGCCGAGATCACGCCGGACGTCCTCGCCTGGTCGGCCCGCGTCGCCGTCGGGCTCGATCGCCTCGTGGAGGACTTCGAGCTCGACGCGCTCACGTATTACTACCGCGGCGTCGGCGACAACGCCGCCGAGCGGGTGAGCTCGGGCTTGATCGTCGGCAACTCACTGCTCACCGCCCGCGGCGTCCCGGCGGCCGGAGAAGGCGATCTCAAGACCGACGTCGCGATGCTCCTGCTCGACCGGCTCGACGCCGGAGGGTCGTACACGGAGTTCTACGGCCTCGACTTCGACGAGGGGTTCGTCCTCATGGGCCACGACGGCCCTGGCCACCTCGCGATCGCGGACGGGCGCCCGGTCGCGCGGGCGCTCCGGCTCTATCACGGGAAGGCGGGCGCCGGGCTCTCGATCGAGATGAAGGTCCGGCTCGGCCCGGTCACGATCCTCGGTCTGACGCAGACCGTCGACGGTCGGCTCAGGCTCCTCGCCGCCGAAGGCGAGTCGATCGCGGGGCCGACGTTCCGGATCGGGAACACGAACTCCCGCATCCGCTTCTCCGGGGATCCCGCGAGGTTCTTCGACAACTGGTGCGCGGAAGGCCCCACCCACCACGTCGCGCTCGGGCTCGGCCACCAGGTCGCGCGCCTCCGAAAGGTGGCTCATCTCCTGGATCTCGATCTCGACGGTCGTCCGATGAGCGCCCGCTCGACGCGGGGAGTGACGCGATGCGCGTCGCCGCGGTCGACATGGGTGCAACGTCGGTCCGCGTGGCGGTGATCGATCTCGACGCGGAGACGCCCGAGGTCGACGTCGTCCACCGCTGGCTCCACGGGCCCGAGAGCCGGCCCGACGGGTCGATCCGGTGGCGTTGGGGCGAGCTCGTCGAGAACGTCCGCATCGGCCTCGACCGCGCGCGTGCGCTCGGGCCGCTCGCCTCGATCGGCATCGACGGCTGGGCGGTCGACTACGGCCTCGTGGACGAGCACGGGCTGCTGCTGTCGGACCCGCACAGCTACCGCAGCCCCCGCACCGAGGGGTGGCGCAGCGTCGCGCACTCGCTCGACGAGCGCGAGCTCTACCGCCGGACGGGGATCCAGCTCATGCCCATCAACACGATCTTCCAGCTCGCGGCGCACGACCCCGAGGAGCTGGCCCGGGCGCAGAGACTCGTGATGCTGCCGGAGCTCGTCGCCTACGAGTTGACGGGAGAGGCCGTCGGCGAGCGGTCGAATGCGGGCACGACGGGCCTCCTGGACGTCACGACCGGGGACTGGGCGAGCGACCTCGCGGTCGCGATCGGCATCGATCCCCGTATCCTGCCCCCACTCGAGCCGGTCGGCCGCGCGCTCGGCGAGCACGACGGGACACCCGTGCACCTCGTCGCCGCCCACGACACCGCCTGCGCGTTCGTCGCGAGCCCTCTGGATGCCCGCGGGCGCGCCTTCGTCTCGGCAGGCACGTGGTTCATCGTGGGCGTCGAGAGGGAGCTCGCGGACACGTCGGAGGACGCGCGCGCCGCGAACTTCTCGAACGAGGTCGGTGCTCTCGGGGGCTTTCGGTACCTGAAGAACGTGACAGGCTTCTGGCTCCTCGAGCGGTGCGCGGCCGAGTGGGGGGCGACGGCTCGCGACCTGCTCGAGCTCGCCGCGACCGCGCCCGAGGCGCCGGTCTTCGACGTCGGTGACGAACGGCTCCTCGCCCCCGCGAAGATGGCCGACGAGGTGCGAGGGGCCGCGGGCATCGGGCCGGACGCACCGGCGGCGGTCGTCGCGCGATCGATCGTCGAGTCGGTCGCGGCTGCAGTTGCCCGCGTGCTGGACGAGCTACGACACCAGTCGATGCCGGTCGACGAGGTTGCCGTCGTCGGCGGCGGCGCCGGGTCGTGGTTCGTGCTCGACAGGATCGCGCACCACGCCGGCGTCCCCCTCGTGCCGGGCGCGACGGAGGCGACCGCCCTCGGCAACGCCCTCCTGCAGGGCATCGCGCTCGGCCGCTTCGACGATCTCGCGGACGGACGCAGGTGGCTTCGCGGCGGAGCGGCGGGCCGGACCTAACCCCAGGACGCGCGCTACGCGGGGTGGAGCGGACGGCCGGTCGAGCGGATCACGTCGACGCCCCAGCCGACGTCCGCCGGAGACGGGCGCCCCCACCCGGTGACGATGCTCTCGGCCCATTCGGCCCAGCGGACGGTCGCTGCCTGCTGCTCCCCGAGCAGCCGGGCGACGAGCGCGCTGAGCGCGAAGCGATTCGGATACTCGCCCTCACCGGCGTCGTAGCGGTCGGCGATCGCGCTCCAGTGCTCGAGCGCGGTCGTCGCCTCGTCCCGGAGCGCCCGGATCGACGCGAGCATGTCGTCGACGGTGCCGTTCTCGCCGAAGAACACCTTGAGCAGCGCCTCGGACTCGTAGCGCTGGCGGGAGCTCGGCGCGGAGAGCCAGCGCGCGAGCTCGGCCCGGCCCGCCTCCGTGATCGAGTACACGGTACGCCGACGACCGCCGGTCCATTCCTCCCGCGACGTCGCGAGCCCGGCCTCGACGAGCCGCTTGGGCTCGGCGTACATGTTGCTCTCCGCCCGCGGCCAGAGGTAGTGCTGCGACAGCTTCATCTGCTTCGTGAGCTCGTACGTCGAGTGGTCGCGCAGCGCGAGCACGGCGAGGACGGCGCACGACGTCGTCGTCGTCCGGCGCTCTTGCTTTTTACTCTCGATAGGAGTATTCATTTGCTCCTGATAGGAGTATATGAGCCCAGGGGGATGCCCGTGAAGGACCAGCCCGTGCCCACGCTCCGGGTCGCGACGCCCGAGGACGCGCCGGCGATCGACGCGCTGATGAAGCGGTCGGCGGCGTCGCTCTTCCCGCGCGTCTACGACGAGCGCCAGTCCGCAAGCGCCGTCCGGTTCGTCGCGCACGTCGACCCGATGCTGCTCGCCGACGGCACGTTCTTCGTCGTCGAGGCGAGACGGCGAGGCCGTCGGCTGCGGCGGGTGGAGCCGGCGCCACCGCCTCTACACGGGAAGCGGCCAGGGAGACGACGACGCGCGCCTTCTCGACCCGGTGACGGAGCCCGCGAACGTCCGCGCGATGTTCGTCCGCGACGACTGGACGCGCCGCGGCCTCGGCCGCCGGATCCTCGAGGCGTGCGAGGCGGCCGCGCGCGAAGAGGGGTTCCGCCGGCTCGCGCTCCTCGCGACGATGTCCGGCGTGCCGCTGTACCTCGCCTACGGCTTCGAGCCGGTCGAGGAGCGCGACGTCGCGCTGGAGGACGGCGTCCGGCTCGAATGCGTCGCGATGGAGAAGCGCGTCGGCGCGGAGGACGCGCCGACCCTCAGACGAAGAGCGGGGTGAGGCGCAGGTCGGTCGTCAACGCCGCCATCCCCGCCTCGTCCGGCCGACTCTCGAAGCGCTCGGCCGCGTCGAGGATGCGAGGCAGCAAATCGAGGTCGCCGGCGCTGTTGAGGAAGACCCCCGGCTCACCGAGCACCCAGTGCACGGCCAGATCGACGTGCTCCTGCTCGACGAGCGGCTCGTACCACGTCCCGGCCGTGTGCTCACTCGAGCCGTGATGCGACGGGGCCGGCAGCCGCGGCCTGGGGGCTTGCGCAAACTGGGCCGAGGTTCCCTTCTAGCGCGGTCCAACCGACAGATGGTAGACCGTCGTCGACGTGAAGACCTCGTCGGGCCGGAGGATGGTCAAGGGGAAGTTGGGGTGATTCGGCGAATCGGGGAAGTGTTGTGTCTCGAGCGCAAAGCCGTCGCTCTGGCGGAACGACCGCCCGCTCAGACCCGCGAATGTGCCGTCGAGGAAGTTCCCTGAGTAGAA
Organism: uncultured Actinomycetes bacterium; assembly: GCA_963739405.1. GTDB lineage: Bacteria > Actinomycetota > Thermoleophilia > Gaiellales > Gaiellaceae > Gaiella. Next base: position 22,127 of record CAVUAH010000006.1, read on the forward strand.
CTGGATTCCAGGCTCGGTGGTGTAGACCGCCAGCTCGCGCCGACTCTTCGGCTCGCGAACATGGGCGGCGAGCACGAGGGACGTGGAGTCGTCGCGGTCGAGAACGAAGTTGTGGTCGTAGCCTCGTGCGATTCCCAGTTGCGGGAACGCGTCCCGGATACGCTCGCCGATCGGCGCCGGCGTGGTGAAGTCGAGTGACGTGCCGACGACGGTGTCGACCACGCCGGTCGGGATCAGCGTCTGGTCAACCGGCGTGTAGCGGGCGGCGTTGAGCGTCAAGACGTGGTCGTAGATCGTGCCTGATCCCTCGCCCGCGAGGTTCCAGTACGTGTGGTTCGTCAGGTTGACGATCGTCGGCTTGTCGGTCGATGGCGCGATAGTCGATTCGGAGTGCGTCGTCGTTCGAGAGCGTGTACGTGACGTCGACGGCCAGCGTGCCGGGATAGCCCATCTCGCCGTCAGGGCTCGTGTAGTGGAGCTCGAGCCCGACACGATCCCCGGTCGCCGGCGCGACCGCCGCCTGCCAGACACGTCTGTCGAAGCCCTGCGTGCCTCCATGGAGGGAATGCGCTCCGTCGTTCTGCGGCACCTGGCAGATCGTCCCGTCGAGTTCGAACCTTCCTTGGGCGATCCGATTCGCGAAGCGGCCGACGATCGCACCGAGATAGTGGCCACCGTGCGCGACGTAGTCGCCGAGGGTGGGCAGGCCGAGGACGACGTTCGCTCTCCGGCCGTCATGACCCGAGGCCCAGAGCTGGTGGACTGCCGCGCCGTACGTCATCACGGACACCGCGATCCCGGATGGATTGGTGAGGGTGTAGAGGTCGACGGGAACGCCGTCGGGTGTCTTCCCGAACGGCTCCCTCGTCACGGACAGCGCCCGCGGGACAGAATGTGGTGGGGTCTTCACGGTGCTTGAATACTCGACGCGGGCCACG
>CAVUAH010000007.1:0-261066 GCA_963739405.1 uncultured Actinomycetes bacterium
ACGCCCCGCGACCCGGCCATCCTAGCGGGCATCCCGAAACCGGCGAGTCCGCCTCCCCACGCTCGAGGAAGCGCCGCGGAATGGCAACGAAATGGCAACGGCTGAGCTCGCGCGAGCTCTCTGGCGCTGCGCTTACGCGACAGGCCGCGACGTCGCGGAGCTCCATGTCGGGGACGAACGCTGGATACGTACTCGCACGTCCTCATCGGCGATGAGGGCTCGGTGGCATCACGGATCGTCCGAACTCCCTCGATGGAGGGAGATTGCGTCAGCGAGGAGCGTAAAGATCGCGTTCTCGGGCGTGTGCAGAAACGCCTGTCGGGGAAGCCCCCTTTGCAGGACTAAATCAAAGCGCTAGAGGAGGACTGACACATGAAGAAGCTTCTGATCGCGGGCGTCCTGGCAACAGCGCTCGCATTCACCATCTCGGCATCCGCCGCACCGGTGCCCGGGGTGTATGACCCTGGCAAGACGGGGTGCGTCGAGGCGACGTTCATCAAGAAGATGAAGACCTTGCACCTGGAGAAGAACTGCCCGACGGACACGAACGCTTCAGCCGGCGCGGAGGTCACCGGTGTGAGTGGCCAGACGTTCCAGTCGGCCTGGTTCACGCTGGCGAGCGCGACCCAGTGCCAGGGTACACGCCGCGGTTCAACGTCGACACCACAACCGGTTTCTTCTTCCTCGGCTGCAACAACGTGACGCCGACGACGAACGCCGACGGCACCGTCACCTACACGTTTACGGCGGCGACGCTGGCCGCTGCCGCGCGGCCAGCAGGTTCCGACGCCGACCGGAACGATCGAGTCCGTGAGCGTGCTCATTGACGTCCAAGGCACCGCTGACCTCACGAAGGTCATGGTCAACGGCAAGCTGCAGAAGCTCGCCCCCGGCCACGCCGACTTCGCCCGTTCATGCAAGAAGGGCGGCTGGAAGAGTTTCTCGAGCCCCGCGTTCAAGAACCAGGGCCAGTGCGTGAATATGTGGTGCACAGTCGGAACGCGGCCAACTCGAGCGCCTAGTCGAACCGGCATCCGACTTCGCAACAAGGGGGCCCCGCATCGGGGGGCTCCCTCTATTTCGGTTGGTGTAGCCGATGCTCGCAACAGCCTCGGCACGTCGCCTTCTCGCGGCCCGCCGCCCTCGGCGCGGGCATCCCACAGGCCGGCGCGGACGTCGTGCAGATGGGCGAGGAGCCGACGATCGCCTGGTGCCGCGTTGACCGCACTCCAGGATGCTACGCCCTTTGTCTCCATTCCAACAACACGGTAGACTTGCCATGTTTCCAATGTGATTAGAGCACCCGAACGGAGCACGATCGGCGTGGTCCTCGATCACGAAGTCCGCGCACGGCTCGAGCAGGCAGCCGCCGATAACGACCGCAGCGTCGGGGCCGAGGTGAGGGTCGCGTTGCGCCAACACCTGGCCATCGACCACAAGGAGGCGGAGCAAAGATGAAGCTCCCCGGCAGCAAAGAACTCGCGGTGAGCGGGCCGTACCGCAACGTCGCCCCCGGCCCAGGTACGTGCGACCGGACCCGCGCGGCGTCGTCGACGACGGCAGCGTCGCTGGACCGACGCATCGACGAAGCTGAAGGAAGCTGCCCGAAACTCGCGCCTCAGACTTCGAGAAGATCGGCAAGCGCCGCTACCGCGACCGAGGCAGCGGCATCGAACTCGTGGCCATGCGCGGCGCCCCTCTACTGTGCATCGGGATGGAAGAGACCCGCGGCGCCGCGTGCTTCCTCATCGAGTCCGGCGGGATCGTCGTATGCGAGAGAGGACTTCGAGCAGCCGCTGTACGGCGCCACCGGCCACGTCCACGCCCAGATGGTGTCGGCCGCAACCCCCGGCCCCAAAGGCCCGAGGATCTACTGATGAGCAGGCCCGCCCATGGTGGGAGACCTACCCGCAAGTACTGGACGGCCGGGGACTGGCGTGCCGCGCGCAAAGCCGGCGCTGTGCCGCCGCTGCCGAAGGCCGAGGTCGACCAGCCGATCAGGCCGCTCGTCCCGCAGGGGCGGCCGGAGGTCGCTATGTCCCTGTACGGCAACCCCTCCTCGTAACCGTGACGCCGAGCGCCGCCGCAAGGTCGACGCGCTGCTCGAGGCGCGCGGGGTGCGGCCGAGGCCGCCGTGACGGCAAGCGCCTGGCCCGGCCCGGTTCTCGGTGGGGGACCTGCCGGGAGAAGCGCGCGAGGGCGCCGGTTGCGCTGGCTGCACCGGCCCCCTGCGCGCAGACCGCGGGGCGGGGTGCCTGTCGCGCGGGCAGCCCGGGCCATGCCCGGGTATCCCGTACCCGCCCCGCGTGTCCGTTCCGACAACAACACACGGCGCAAACCCGCGGACGGTGACCACCGCCGACGGAAGCGGAAACCTCAGCTCCGGCGCCTTCATCGGGCAGCCGGCGGCGCTGACGCTGCACGAGGCTCCTGCGCCGTGGGCGATTCTCTGGCGCCTCGTCTCGGTCATCGCGTTTCTGGTCACGGCGCTCCTGATCGCGCCCATCCTCCCGGGCCGCCCAAAGGAGAAGCGCGATCCACACGACGACTCCGCCGAGGACGAGTCCGGCGGACAGGATCAGAATCCCGGTCATGAGTCGAGTATTCCACCGCATGGTTGACATTTTGGATTTTTGGAGCGGACGAGAGATTTCGCACCCCGCCCTCTTCCGCGTTTCTCCCCGATGACAGGCAGTGCGTTTTATAGGGGCACGACGCAGCAGTACCCCGCGAGGGCGAATCGGCGACACTCTTGGCGCTGTTGCCACTTTTGGCGCGATCCGGGAGGTTCGACCGTGATGCAGCGTCCCGAACGGCATTACTCGAGGATGACGTCGAGCCGGCTGCCCGGCGGCGGCTTGACCAGACTGACCCCGCACGGGAGGACCCATTGGTTTGAGCTCCTCGCCTCACGCGCGGAGGGATGCGCGTCGGTGGGTTGCGGGCTCTAGGGCGGATCCGTGTGCAGGGTCAGCTGAGAACAGCGTACTCCTGTGCGGCTGGAGCGTGGGTTAACGCGCGGGTGCTCGACCTGGCCGGGCCGCTTCAAGCGCGTCCGAGTTCGACGAGCTGGCAGACCGGCTCGAGGACGCATGGCGGCACGAGGTGAAGGTGTTCATCGGACTCCGGGGTCTTATCCTCCGGCATGTGACCGAGGATGAGGAGTGGCGGGCCGTCAGCGACGCGCTGGACGAGGTCGGCGTCGACCCGACGGATCTCGGACGCTTCGTGAACAGATCCTTTCCAGGGATTCCCGGTTTCGAGCCGGAGCAGTTCGACACACGCCGCGCACTACCTGTACTGCTGGAGTGGCTTCCGCGGGTCGAGTCACGGCCTGTAAGAGACACGCTCGCCAGTCGGATTCGCCAAGCCGGCAAGGGCAGCGCTTCGGCACGGCTCTGATTGACGCCTATCGCGCGAAGCCCTCCTGGCAGCTAGGCGACGCGATCCCGAGAACGATGACGCCCGCCGAGCATGACGCCGTGGTCGAGCTTGCCGCCGATCGCCGTACCGGAACCGACCGTCAGATGCTCGTCTTTGCGCTTTGGCGCATCAAAGACGAGCAAGCCCGTTCGCTCATCCTCGAGCTGATCGATGATCCCGACGTCAGTCGCCACGCGATCTACTCGCTTCGGCGCGCCTTCGGCAACGACGAAGCACGTCGGCGCCTCGAGCCGTTACGCGACCATCCCGACGACCATGTACGTGAGGCAGTTCAAGACGCGCTGAAACGCATCGAGCGCTCGGGATCCCGCGCACGGTGAGCACCGTGATTCGATCGGGAATCGTCAGTCCCACTTCCGCTTGCTTGCGCCACCGGGCCCCTCGAGCGTGTCGGCCTGATGGGCGAAGTCCGCCCGCCGCAAACGCGTTACCAGGTAGAGGACGCAGGTCGTCGGTGATGTCGATTCCACAGAGACGCATCTGGCACTGGCCGCAGAACGATCAGCGATGTCGGCTCCGGGTTCCGCAGGCCTCGCGCCGCCGTTCCCCACGGGACTCCGGTCACCCCTGAACCGAGTCCCGGCCCGTGCGAGGTGCTGTCGAAGAACGGAGCCGCCGGGCGACGTGTTCCCCGATTGCGACTCGCCAAAACTGAAGCAATTTGCGGCAGGCGAGCGGAGACGAGGCCCTTTTGTTATTGCAGGCGTTCCCACGGGTAAGTAGGTTGGGCGATGCCGTTGGGCCGCTTTCCCGGATCAATGTCACGCCGGTGAAGAGCTTTCGCCTGCATCATCCCGATGCGGTCTGGCTCGATCGCCAGGGGGCCGTAGAAGACCGTCGGTTCCTGCTCGTCGATGATCGCGGTCGGCTCTACAACGGTGCTCGCGACGGGGTGCTCGTGCGTGCTGAGGCGACTTGGGACGCCAGCTCCCGGAGGCTCAAGGTGACGGTGCCCGGAGTGGGGACGCTGGAGGAGAATGTGGTGCGCGCGGTTCGTCCACGGTCGTGGACGTCTACGGCCGGAGGGTGCGCGGACATGTTGTTGAGGGATCCTGGGCTTGTGCACTCTCCGACCTACTCGGGCGGTCACTGACCCTTGTCGAGCGCGAGGACGGTGCGTGGGCGACCGACGCGCGACCGGTGACCATCGTCTCGCAGGCATCGCTCGGCATGCTCGACGGTGACGGGCGGCGGTTCCGCATGTTGCTCGAGGTCGACGGCCTCGAGGCCCTGGAGGAAGAAACGTGGCGCAGCCGGCGTCTGCGCGTCGGGGAGGCGACGCTGCTCGTCGGCGACCCGACGCCGCGCTGTGCCTTCCCGTCGGCCGATCCCGACACGGGCCTCCGCAATCGCAACGTCCTCCGCGAGCTAATCGACGCGCGTGGAGCTCTCGACGGTGCGGCGCGCCTCGGCGTCTATGCGGAGGTGCTCGAACCGGGCCTCGTCTGCGTCGGCGACAAGCTCGAACCTGGCGCCGCAAGCCGATCGACGATGTTTCTCGTCGACCGCATCCGCAACAAGACCCGAAGACTCGCGATGACGCGGTGAAGAAGCCGCCCCGGGCCGGCGGTCGGAGCCCCGGAACCCCCGGCTGCGTACCTCGAGTAACCCGCCACGGAGACCGGGCCGCCGCCCGGTGCGATGGGGGCTGCTTCCTTCTCCCCAACACATTGGGGTGCTATGGCTTGCGGAAGGCGTCGGTCCGGACACGGCGCGGGGGAGCGAAACGGGGGATGGGTATGGAGGCGAATCTGCTGGCCGTGGAGCCTTCGGCTCTTGCGCTGGGCGAGCTGCAACACGGCTACAGCGACCAACAGCCACAAGCCGACGCACGCGAGAAGCACGGCAAGGAGGCCGGCGTTGACGGCTCGCCGATGCTCAAGTTCCTGATGCGTCTGGCGAGTGTCGCACTCGTCGCGGCTGTTGCTGTTGTGCAGCTGGTGTGGGTGGCGCTGCTCGTCTACGGGGCGTACTCCGCGGCGGTGTGGCTCCCGCTCTAACCAGCGGGGATCGCGTTATTACGGTGAGAACCAGAAGTTGGGGGATGTAGATGGAACTTGCCGCGTAGCGGCAATCCCCTGCCAACCCGGGGAGGGTTCGGGCGGAGGTCCCCGCCGACGCGGGCGAGATCCGCATCTACTAGCGGGTTGGCGGCCGCTCCCCGGCCGCCGACACGGCGGGGACGCGCCCGCCTCTGCGGCGGCGGGCCGCCCCTCGCGGCTTGATGCACGACGCGACTACGTAGCCTTCGCCCTCTGCTCGAGGAGGGGGTCGGCCTCGCGCTGCTTGACGCGGTCGATGATCGCCTCCCCTGCCTCTCTGATGCCGGCCTTGTCGCCCGCGCGGTAAGCATCGCTCATCGTGAGCGCGAGGCGCGCCAGATCGAGCACGAACTTCTCGCGTTCCTCGTCCGGCAAGTACTCGTAGGGCACCGCGTCGAGGTTCCAGGGGAAGCCGTAGCGGAGGAACTCCCGGAAGCCGAGGCTGTCCGTGCTGATCCTGTCGGTGATTTGAACGACCGAGCCCTCGGGCGGTGCGAGCATGTTCGAGGGGGCGGCGTTCAGCACCGCGGCGATCGCGAGCGCCTCGTCGAGGGAGAGGCCTCGCGCTTCCTGTACCCGATCCTGATCGGCTGCGCGTTCGATCCCGAGCAGCGCCGTCTTGCTCATCGGAATACCGCTTCTCCTGAGCATTTCCCCCAGTGCTTCCTGGGTGAGGCCCCGCGCCTTGCGCGTCTCCCGCAGCCGCCGGGCGAACACCTCGCTCGGGCGGAGCTTCTCCTTGTCGTCGGGTGTCCGGCTGGTGAACCGGTACCCGTGTCGCTTGCTGCCTTCCAGGTGGGTGGGCATTGGAACCTCCCAGGCCCAGACCTTCTCTCTTGCTTCCCTCGTCCCGAGCTCGTCCCGACGAAAACAGCTCGTCCCGAGCTCGTCCCGACGAAAACAGCTCGTCCCGAGCTGGTCCCGACGCTCATCTCAACCCCACCCAATCCCGCATCAACACAGGGTTTTAGCTCGTCCCCTAGCTCGTCCCCGACCTCGTCCCGCGTCAGCTCTATGCCTGAGCTCGTCCCCTCGTCCCCACCCCTAAGGTGGGACGAGGACGAGCACCAGGCTGACCTCGATTTGGGGCATCCCACTGTCGTCGCTGATGCAGTAATGCCCGCCCCGGATTTGCCGGCCGACGCTCCCGAGTGGGAGAAGGCGTACTGGGCTCGACACTTCGCGAAGGACGACGCGTGACCGCCGCCGCCCGCCTCGAGCCGCTCGTCGGCCCCAACCTCGCCGGGGGCGATTCTCGACGCGCTCCGCGAGGAGCTCGCCGCGGCTGGGCCTCCCCACCCCGAGCCGGCCACCCGCTGGCTCACCGTCGAGCAGACCGCCGACTACCTCGGCACGACGCCGAAAGCAATCCGCCGCCGCATCGACCGTGGACGCCTCCGAGCCGTGCGCGACGGCCGCCGCGTCTACGTCGACCGCCAGGCGCTCGACGAGACATTCGCCGCCCAGAGGAGTACGCTCCGGCCGACCACACACAAAGCCCCCGCACCGCTGACACGGCCGGGGGCACGGCCACAGGAGGCAAAGCTCCCATGACCACCGAATCCTCGCACGGCGCACGGGACCCGCGAGCCCGTCTACCTCGGGCAACGCCGCATCCCGAACCTCTGGCAACGCACCCTCGCGAACGGCGAAACCGCCTTCGAGTTCGTCGGCCGCGTCGACGGCCGCGTGCTCCGACGCCGCCTCACCGCCGCCACGAAATCCGAGGCCGTCACCGAAGCGAGAGGCCTCGCAACCGACCGCGACCGCGGCAAGGCCCGCGCCCGCCCCACCGCCCCCACCGTGCCCGAGCTCCGCGACGAGTTCCTCGAGCATCTCCGCTCGCTCGTCGGCGACCCGGACGAACGCCGCCGCCGCTCGCAAGCGTGCGTCAACCTCTACGAGCGGCACCTCGACGTGCGGTTCGTGCCCGAGTTCCGCACACGCCGCGTCGACGAAATAACGACCGCCGACCTCCGCCGCTGGCTCGACAAGCTCCGCCGCACAAGGCTCGCGCCGAACACTCAACGCGGCGTCCTCACTGCCGCAAGCGCGATGCTCCGCTACGCCGCGAAACAGGCCTACATCCCCATGAGCCCCGCCGCCGGGCTCGACCGCGACGACCGCCCCTCCACCGCACGCAAACGGCAACGGCGCTACCTCAACGCCGCACAACTCGGGGCGCTCCTCGCCAAGCTCGACGACGACTACCGGCCGCTCGGCGCGCTGCTCGCCTACGCCGGACTCCGAGTCTCCGAGGCGCTCGCCGTCCGCTGGCGCGACCTCGACCTCGACGCCGGCCGCCTCACCGTCGCCGCACAACTCGACCGGGCCGGGCAAACGGTGCCGCTCAGGACAACGGCGAGCGCCGCCACCGTCGACCTCCTCCCCGCCCTCGTCCGCGAGCTCCGCGCGCCACCGCACGCGCCGAGCCGCTCTCGGCATCCACCTAGTACGCGCTGACGCGCTCGCGTTCTCCATCCGGACCGGGAAGCCTCACCATCAGCGAAGCGCGCTACGCGCCGTCCAGCGGCCGCCGTCGACGCGAAGCTCGGGCACGTCACCGCGCACGACCTACGGCACTCGCTCGTCGCGAACGCGCTAGACGCCGGACTCACGCTCGCCGAGGCTTCGCGGCTCGCGCGGCACGCCTACCCCGCTGTCACCGCGAGCGTGTACTCCGACGTCCTCGAGGCGAAGCGCGAGAGCCTCGGTGCAAAGCTCGCCTCGGGCAGGATCTCGGGGCCTAGCGATCGGGACATAGACACCGGGGACAACCCAATCACGTCGAGGAGGCGAGGCAATGGCCGAATACAACTACCCCGAGTTCATGCCGTGCCCGAAGTGCGGCCAGAACAACGCGAAGATTCACGCAGCACCGTGGCCGAAGGACGGGATGGTGAAGTCCCGCGAACCTCCACATGGAGTACTCGTGCCCCGCCGGGCACCGAGTTCCCCGTCTACGGGACGTCGCTCGGATAGACGCCGCTCGGCGTGGCAACGATGTGGCAACGGCTAGCGGGGAATCGGGGGAAACGCGGGGAACGGTTGCGACGGATTCCACCGTTTCAAGCCATTCCGGGGCACCGAGGGGCACCGCGGGGAACCATGCGCGCTCCCCCCAGACTAGCGCGCTAACCAGGCTGCGCCACGCCCCGCGACGCATGGATCCTAGCGAGAGGGGTCTTAGGGCCGTCGGGCCGTGGCTGCAGAAACGGCCCTCCGTGGCTACACCTAGCCCTCGCGAGCCGTCACACTTCAGGCGTGGCAACGTGCGAATGCTGAAACGACGGGAGCGCCACCTGACTGATCGAGGAGGCCGTCGAGGCCGCTCGTGAGGCTGTGCGGCTCTGCCCCGACGACGAGCACCTCCGCGAGGAGGAGCAGCAGCTGCTCGACCTTCAGGCGCGGATCGAGGAGCGCCTCGCCGTGCTCAGCCTCGGAACACCGCGTGAGATCGCGTACACCGACTTACCGTGACGCGAAAGCGGAAGGGTCGGGGTTACCGGGCGAGAAGTGGCTCGTCGCGCCTTCGTGCCATCGAGACGCCGGTCACGACGATCCAAGCCGCCCCGCCGACCAGCGAGAGGAAGTAGAACATCCCCAGCGGCCCCTCGGAGTGCTCCTGGAGCACCACCAGCGGCGCTGCGAACAGGGCGATCCCGTCGGCCAGCCCGACGACCCGAGCCACTTCCGCATCGCGCCCGTCGCGACGATCACGAGCGATCCGGCTGTCACGAACACCGCCAGCGGAAATATCCCGATGTAGAAGGCAGCTAGGTCGAGGTACATCAGCGTCCGAATCCCGTCGTCGCTGATCGCGTCAGCGCCGATTGCCAGCGCAGTCCAGATCGAGTTGGTCAGCGATCGTCATCGCAACGAAGCACACGCCGCCGACGAACGACGTACGTTGACCAGAACCTCGCGCTCTGCCTCGGCGCGACCCAGCATCGTGGTGAGCGCCACCATGTAGGGCAGCAGGAAGACCACCAACGCGAGCAACGAGAGGTATTGGACGACGAGGTACCGCTGGCCGTCGTCCTCCCAGTACTGCCGGATCTCTCCGATCGGGTGGTCGTACGACGGCGTGACTCCCGTTCCCACCATCTTGAGCAGCCAGACGACGACGAGCGCGATCCCGAGAATCCCGCCGAGTCGCCACCATTTCTCGAGCATCGAGTCGATTCTCCATGATCAGAATCTGAGCGCCTGATCGGACGACAGGGACTACGGACTCAAGCGGAAGCGACCGCCAATCCCGAGGGCTACTCGTCCGCGGAGCGCGGCGCGGGCGGGGTGTCGCTGTCAGGCCGCGAGCGGCTCGCGCGAGTCGACGCGGAGCTTGCGGATCGGGGCGAGCGCGTCGTCGTAGTAGCGCATCGCGGTGAGCATCGCCTTGGCGTCGGTCATCTCGCTCGGGGAGACATCGCGCGGATCGGCCATGAACCGCTCCGCGATGTCGAAGACGCGCTCGACGCGCTCCGCGAGCGTCTCCTCGGCGCTCTCGCTCCGCTGGGGGCACTCGATCTCGACGGCGGGACGATCTCGGTGCCCGGGACGAAGAACGAGTCATCCGCCGCAACGATCCCGCTCCTCCCCGCTCTCGCCCGCGAGCTTCGCGCTCACCGCGAGCGGCAGGGGGAGATCGGGATCCACCGGATCACGCCCGACGCGCTCGTCTTCCAGACGGCGCACGGGCAACCCGGTGCATCGGCGGAACGTCCTCCGGGCCGTGAACGCCGCCTGCGAGAGCGCGAAGCTCGTCGCGGAGGGACAGGAGCGCGTCGGCGTCCACGACCTCCGTCACTCGCTCGCGGCGAACGCGTTCGCCCTCGGGCTGCCCTCGCCCGAGGTGGCTCGTCTGCTTCGACACGCGAACACGGCGGTGACCCTGAGCGACGTACGCCGGGATCACGGACGAGGCGGCGACCGGCGCTCGGCGGCAAGCTCGCGCGGGAGGATTCGGGGCATGAGCGATCCACGTCGAGCGCGTCTAGTACGACGAAGACCTGGCCGAGGCCGAGGGAGGCCGACCGGGGCTGGCGCTACTCCGTCAAGGGCGGCGACAGTCTCCCTCGATGCGATCCATCAGGGCGACTTCAGAAAGTGGCTCCGCGAGACTACGGGCCTGCGCGAGCGGCGATCGCGACCGGAAGGACGCGGGCGGGCTGGACATCGCCGCGGGTCGAGTACATCCGAGATCGGCGGCGAGGACGAGGACGGGCAGAAAGGGGAGACAGGCCGACGGTGCCCAACGACAACGAGGGCGGCGAGATCGCGAACCAGACTCCGCGTGAGCCGTGCCCGTGCTGCGGCGAGCAGACCGAGGAACCGCGAGGAAGTCCATTCTGCGGCAAGTGGCTTCCTGGGAACCAGCCGCGGGCACAACCCGGATTCCAAGGCCGGCTCGACTCGGCATCCAAGACACAGCGGGGAGATAGCCTTAGGGGGATGCCATGGACGCGCTGCTGTACATTCTCGAGCGCTCCGGCGCATGTGGTCGTTCACCGACCTTGGCGTTCCTGTAGTCATTCGGCGTGGCCACTTGTTGCTGCCGTGGCGGTAGCGGCGCTCGCTCCTCGCGGGCGGGGAACACGCTCGCAGCGTGCTGACCGACGAGAGCCGTCCGACGAGGCCCCGGTGCGCCCTACGGGCTCGATCGCCGGGGTCGAGTTCGTGGCTACGGCTGTGGCTACAACCGTGGCTACGACCAGGGGAATCAGGGGGAATCGGCCGGGAGAAGAACCGCTCAACCATGCCGCTCAGACCCCTGGAGAGGACGTTCCTCCGAACCCCCAGACTAGCGCGCTAACCAGGCTGCGCCACGCCCCGCGACCCGGCCATCCTAGCGGGCATCCCGCGATGGGCGGACACGCGCCTCCCCGTTTCGTGCCTCGAGCGTCGAAATGGCAACGCATGTGGGATCGGTCGCCGGACCACATCGCGGGCCGATCGAGGTTGGAGCTCCCCGCCCGGCCCGCGCGATTCACCCGGAGCTCGCGATCGTGGCCGCCTCGACCTGGCGGCTCAGGCGGTCATGCGAATCGGCACCTCGTACTTCGCGACGGAGGTGCGGCTGCCTGGCGTATCGCCGGTGGGCATCGCATTCAGCACCGCGTCACCCTGACGGTAGTCGTCCTCGGTGTCGAAGAACACGATGACGACCGACTTGTCCGCGTCCGGGTCATGGAGCACGATGATCTCCTTGGCGGGCAGACCCTCGGGCGGGTCACCGTCCATGTCCTTGCGCATCTCCTCGATGCGGTCCTTCCCGACGCCTTCGAACGTCACGACGCGTGCAAATGCCATCGCGGAGGCCTCCCTTGTGATGGACGACGCGGATGAGTCGCGCCAGATGGATTCTTCCACGACTGCTGGGGGCTGTGGGGACTCTGCCGGCCACGCCCTGCGAGCCCCGGGGAGCGAAGCCGCTACGGCGCGAGGTGCTGGACGTAGTCGAGACACTCGTGCTCGTCGGCGAACTGCGGATAGCTCTTCCAGCCGCCTTTCTCGCATTGCTCGACGCTCGTCGGGTAGACGAGCGGCGCGGGCGGGTTCGGAGGCGTGAACGTGCCGGTTCCGGGTCCAAACGGCTTCGCCGATGAGTCGAACCGCCCGCTGAGGATGGCGCCGAGGATGAGAGCGGCCGCGATGCACGCGATCGCGATCCCGGCCACGACGAGGACGTACTCGGCCTGCGTCTGCCCCGACTCGGATGCGAGCCGTCGCCTCCCCATGTGCCGAAGGTAGCGGACGGGCACGATGGAATGCCAACTCTCCGATCGGGGGATCACGGGCCGCGGGTGCCTGCCGATGAGAACAGGCGCCCCATCCACTGCGGATTCCGGGCTCAACGACGTGCAGTCTCGAAGGAGGAACCGCGCAATGCCCGGAAGGACCGTCCTCGTCTCTCTTGCGGCGCTCGTCGCCGCCCTGGTGCTCGTCGTGCCGGCTTCGGCACTCGACATCGCCGACGCAACGCCCCCGACGGGCACCGTCGGCGTCCCCTACAGCTTCACGTTCAGCCTCTCGCCCGGCAGCGGCAGCCCCGGCGCATCGTGGAGCATCTCATCGGGCTCGCTCCCTCCGGGCCTCTCGCTCTCGTCCAACGATCGGACGGCGCTCGTCTACGGGACGCCCACGCAAGCGGGTGCATTCCGCTTCTATCTCAAGGTGACCGACGCGCCTGGCCCGTGGGTCTGCTGCACGGAGGAGGAGTTCACGATCCTGGTCGACCCGGGCCTCGACATCGTGTCAGGGCCGGATCTCCCTTCCGCCAGCGTCGGAGCGTCGTACGGATATCAGCTCGCGACCTCCGTGGGCTCGGGCGCGACGTGGAGCATCGGCGGCGGTAGCCTCCCCGCCGGCCTCGGACTGTCGCCCGACGGCGCGATCACCGGGACGCCGACCGGCGCCGCGCTCGCGCAGTTCACCGTCAGCGCGCGCAACGGGAGCAAGGCCACGTCGAAGCAGCTGACGCTGCGCGTGACCGAGCCGATCACGGTCACGGTGCCGACGGCGACCGCGATCAAGCTCGGCCGGCAGTTCCTGGTCACGTTCGCCGCGAAGGGCGGGCTCGGGCCGTACAGGTGGAGCGGTGTCGGTCTCCCCGAGGGAATCGGTGTCGACCCGACGACCGGACGGGTCGGTGGGCGTCCGAAGCTGGCAGGCAGCGTGCCGATCACCGTCGAGGTGACGGATGCGCTCGGGACGACGCAGCGCGGTACCGCCACCGTCACGGTCGCGGAGGCGCTCAGGCTCGGGACGACCGAGCTTCCGGAGGCGCGGAACGGCAAGCGGTTCTCGGCAAGGATCGTGAGCACGGGCGGAGCGGCGCCGGTCGCGTTCCGGCTCGCGGGCACGAAGCCCGGCTGGCTCTCCTTCGACGCAGCGACCGGCGTGCTGTCGGGCACCGCGAAGCTCGCTCCGCGCAAGCCGCTGGTCGTCGTGAAGCACTCGGGCAAGCGCGTGAAGCGGGTCGTCGTGAAGCGTCCGCCGCTGCCTGCGACGTACAGCCTCTACCTGACCGCGACGGACGCGCTCGGTCAGCGCAGCACGACCCATCTGCGCCTCTCCGTGAAGCCCTGAATCGCGATACCGGCGGAAAGTCCACGTGGCGGCGGTCGCTTCCCGGCCGCCGCCTTGCCCCTCTCAGGAGAGGCGCTTGTAGAGCCGATCGACGAGCGCCGGGGTCTCCTCGAGCTTGTCGATGATGATGCGGACGCGGACCTCGCGGAAGTAGTCCGGCTTCACGCCCAGCGCCTTCCCGATTCTCGTGATCACGGCGGTCGAGGGGACGCGGCGGTTGCCGTGCACGATGTGGTTCAGGTAGCCGGCCGAGAGCCCCGACTTCTCGGCGAGAGCGCGGTACGTGACGCCCGTCTCCGCCATCAGCTTCTCGATCGCGGGCCCGAGAGGCTCGTTTGCGTAGGTCCGTTTCCTCGCAGCCATCAGTCCTCCGCTGTCCAGTCAATCACAGACGCACGAGGCACGCGCGCGTCCTCGGTCTCGCGACGGCGGCGCACGTCGACCGCGCCATCGTCGAGCGATTTCCTGCCGACGGTCACGCGGAGCGGGGCAGCCGAGCAGGTCGGCATCCGCAAACTTTTCCCCGGGGCGCGCATCGCGCTCGTCGAGCAGCACGGCTCGGCCGGCCCGCCGACAGCTCGTCGGCGAGCTCTGCGGCGAGGTCGGCCACGTCGTCCGATCCGGCGGCGAGCGAGAGCACATGGACGTCGTACGGGGCGACCGAGGGCGGCCAGACGATGCCGCGCTCGTCGTGGCCCTGCTCGACGATCGCGGCGAGCACGCGGCCCGGGCCGATGCCGTAGCTCCCCATCACGATCGGGCGCTCGACCGAGTGCTCGTCGAGGTACGTCGCGTCGAAAGGAACGGAGTAGTGCGTACCCAGCTTGAAGATGTGACCCGACCTCGATCGCCGTGCGGAACGAGAGCGCCCCACCGCAGTTCGGGACAGCGATCTCCCTCACGTGCGAGTCGGATATCTGCGAGCTGCCCTCGAAGTCCCTGCCGTGCTCGACGCCGCGGAGGTGGTAGTCCCGTCCGGTTCGCCCCGGCGACGAACTGCCCTCCCGAAGCGTCTCGTCGACGACGACGTCGCCGTCAAAGCCGACCGGGCCGAGCGAGCCGGGCTCGGCGCCGAACGCCTGCGCGGATCTCCTCGACCTGTGCCGGCCGGACGCTGCTACCCGAGCACGGCGGCGAGCTTCGCGTCGTCGAGGCGGTCGTCGCCGCGGACGAGCGCGAGCACGACCTTGCCGTCGGCGACGACAGGCATCGCCTTCGACGTCGCGGCGAGGTCGATCCCGAGAAAGTCGGCGAGGGCCTCGCACGTCTCGATCCCCGGGCGTCTCGACCTCGGCCGGCCCGGCCAGCGCGCGGGGAACTGCGGCGCGCGCGGCACGCCCGTGCGCGATCTCGAGGTCGGCGGCGTAGTCACCGCGCTCGCACGTGACGAGCGTGTTCTCGCCCGACCCGGACGGTGCCAGGAAGTCGAGCGACTCGCTGCCGCCCATCATCCCCGACTCGGCCTCGACGACAACGGCGTCGAGCCCGCAGCGCTCGAAGATCCGCTCGTAGGCGCCTTTGTGTGCGAGGAACGCAGCGGTCGAGCCCTGCCTCGTCGCGGTCGAACGAGTAGGCGTCCTTCATCACGAACTCGCGCACGCGGATGAGACCGCCGCGCGGCCTGGCCTCTTCCCGCTCCTTCGTCTGGAAGTGGTAGAGGATCTTCGGCAGGTCGCGGTACGACCGGAGCTCGCGTGCGTGGAACGTGACCGTCTCCTCGTGCGTCGCGGCGAGCACGAACTCCCGCTCCGACCCGTCGCGGATCCGCATCAGCGAGTCGAACGTGTCGTAGCGCCCGCTCAGCTGCCAGAGCTCCGCGGGCGTGAGGACGGGCATCGACATCTCCTGACCGCCGATCGCGTCCATCTCCTCGCGGACGATCTGGACGACCTTCTCGTGGACGCGCCAGCCGGCCGGGAGGTACGTCCAGAGGCCGGCGCCGACCTGGCGGATCAGGCCCGCCCGCACGAGGAGCTTGTGCGATGCCGCCTCTGCGTCGGCAGGGTCGTCGCGCAGGGTCGGGAGGAAGAGGGTCGACTGCCGCTGCACCATCCGCGGAAATCTAGACGAGGGCGGGCGGAGGCTCAGCCGTTGGCCCGGACGAAGCCGCTGACCGTCGTGACGTCGCCGGCACCGCTGGCTTCGAGGATGACCGAGTCGATCGACACCACGGCGTCGTGCACGTTCGCCGGAACGGATTGGCCGAGCGCCGCCTCGAGCACGGGGACGAGCCCATCGACGTCGACGTAGAGGAACCCGCGCGTGCGATCGCCCATGTCGACCGCCTCGGCCGCCTTCTCGTAGCCCTCGCTGTCCACGAGCTTCGGCCCGTTCGCGAGGAAGGCTCGGATCCCATCCGTGCCGGTCGTTGCGACGATCGTGTCGTCGAGCCGCGCGAACGAGACCGTCTCCCCGTCGAGGGTCAGGCGTCGGACCTCCACCCCGTTCTCCATCCGCACCGTGATCGTCGCCTTCGCCTGCTCCGCCACCCGCCGGGCGATCTGGTCGACCGTCGACCACGTCTTCGACGGGTCGGGCGGACGGAGCGCCACGGTCACCTCCGGCCTGTCCCGCTCTCCCCCACGCACATAGGCGACGCCCTCGCCGCTGAGCGACTCGGTCAGCCCCTTCAGCGAGATCCCCGTGGCCTTCTCGACCGCGCCGGACACGGCATCCAGGTCGACGCTGCCTTCGACGCGGTCGAGCAGCTCCTGCGTGCCACCGAACGAGAGCGCGGCGACCGCATCCGCGGGGACGCGCCGGAAGAGCACGGGCTCGTAGCGCGTATCGGCGCCACCCGGCGTCCGCAGTGCCAGCGTGACCAGCATCCCGTCGTCCTCGGCGGACACGGCCGCGGCGAGCCAGTCGAGCCCGAGGTCGAGGTCGGGTGGAGCCTGGGCGATGACCTGCCCGACGTCCTTCGAGAGGCGCGTGGTGTCGACCCACGCGCGCGCGAGGGCCTCGCTCGGAAGCGCCTCCATTCCCCGCGTGAATGCGTCGACGCCCTCGAGCGTGCCCTTCGCGAGCGCCGCCTGGTAGGCGTCGAGCGCACCCTGGCTCTGGGCGAGCGCGTCCCACCCGTCGACCGTGGCGCGTGCCGCTTGCATGCCCGACTTCTCGAGCAGCGCGTCGAGCTTGGCCTCGTCCTCGGTTGGACGAGGACGACGGCCTGCTTGCCCGCCGTGAGAACGACCACGACCTCGGGGCCGAGCGCCGGCGCGACGTCCGTGCTCCAGTCGAGCCCCTGCTCGCCGAGGGCCGAGTCGACCGCAGTCGAGAGCGCGTCCCGCGCGCCCGTGATCCGCTCGAGCACCTCGGCGGCGTTCTTCCACTGGTTCGAGCCGTCGTCGGTGATCGCCGTGACGTATGCGAGCGCGTCCGCCGGGGCGAGCGACGCCGACTCGGGGATCTTGGAGGCGCTGGTCTTGGCGCCCGCGCACCCGCTGACGAGCGCGACGGCGGCGAGGAGACCGAGGACGGGAAGGATGCGCCGCATGACGAGAAGTATCGGCCCGTGACCGCGGAACCTCAATCCGCGTCGGGCGACGATCAGTCCGAGACTGCAGAGCCGAGCGGGATCAGGCTCGCCTCCGCCATCGCGAGCGCCGCCGGCTTCGCCATCTTGAGACGCTTCGGACGCGGCATTCCCGCGTCGAGCCAACGGTCGATCTCGTGGAAGAGCTCGTCGATCAGGACCTCCGAGGCGACCTTCTTCAGCACCTTGCCGTGCGCGTAGACGAAGCCGACGTCGCGGCCGCCCGCGATGCCGAAGTCGGCGTCCCCTGCCTCACCCGGGCCGTTGACGGCGCAGCCCATCACGGCCACCTCGAATGCCTGCGGATAGTCGCGGAGGCGCTCCTCGACGACGACCGCGAGGCTCTCGACGCCGACGTTGTCGCGGCCGCAGGAGGGGCACGCGATCATCACCGGCCCGCGCTCGCGGAGACCCAGCGCCTTGAGGATCTCCCAGGCGACCTCCACCTCCTTCACGGGGTCCGCCGTGAGCGAGACGCGCAGCGTGTCCCCGATCCCGTCCATCAGGAGCGAGCCCATCCCGACCGCGCTCTTGATGGCGCCCGCGAACGGCGTCCCCGCCTCGGTGACGCCGAGGTGGAGCGGGTACGGCACCTTCGCCGAGAGCATCCGGTAGGCCCGGATCATCGTCGGCACGTGCGACGCCTTGACGGAGATCTTGAAGTCCGTGAACTCGAGGCGCTCGAGGATCTCGACCTGCTCGAGGGCCTCGACGACGAGGGCCTCGGCCGTGTCCTCGCGCGCAAGCTCCTCGAGGTGCTTCGGGAGCGAGCCGGCATTGGCCCCGATCCGCATCGGGATCCCCTTCCGCTTCGCCGCCCTGACTACCTGCTCCGTCTTGTCGGGGCCGCCGATGTTGCCGGGGTTGATGCGGACGGCATGCACGCCGGCGTCGATCGCGTCGAGGGCGAGCGAGGCGTTGAAGTGGATGTCGGCGATCACCGGGATCGGCGAGAGACGGACGATCAGCGGCAGCGCGCGCGCATCCTCCTTCTTCGGCACCGCAACGCGGACGATCTCGCAGCCCGCCGACGCGAGCGCCGCGATCTGCGCGGTCGTCGCCTCGACGTCGTGCGTCTTCGTGAGTGTCATCGACTGGACGACGACCGGGGCGCCACCGCCGATCGCGACACCGCCGACCGTGATCCGGTGCGCGCTCGCCATCGCCGCTCAGGGTAGCGGCGGGCGCGGCCACGGGACGCGGGCGTGGACGGCGACGTCTGTGCGCAGAGGCACGATGGCGGTGTGCCGACCGTCGATCCCGCTCCCTCGGCCTGGCAGCTCGTATCCCCGCCCGTCGACTTCCCCGACGACCTCTGGGCGGTCGGCGCGGACCTCGAGCCGGGCACGCTGCTCGGCGCGTATCGAATCGGCCTGTTCCCCATGCCGGTCGGCTCGCGGATCGGTTGGTTCTCGCCCGCGCGGCGTGCGGTCGTGCCGCTCGAGCCGTTTGCTGCCGTCCCGCTCGCTCCGAAGAGCGGGGCGACGCTACGAGATCCGCGTCGACACGTCGTTCGCCGAGGTGATCGCGGGCTGCGCACGGCCGGGCGACCCTGCGAGCTGGATCGACCCGGCGATCATCGCCGCGTACAGCCGGCTCCACGAGCTCGGCTGGGCGCACTCGGTCGAGGCGTGGGACGACCAGGGTCTTGCCGGTGGCCTGTACGGGGTCGGGATCGGAGGCCTCTTCGCGGCGGAATCGATGTTCCACACCCGGACCGACGCGTCGAAGGCTGCCTTTGCCGGCCTCGTGGAGCTCCTCGGCTCGGCCGGTGACAGCCCGACGACGCCTGCTCGACGTGCAGTGGCTGACTCCGCACCTCTCGACGCTGGGCGCCGTCGCGATCCCGCGTGCCGAGTATCGGCGACGCCTCGAGATGGCGTTGCCGCTCGAGGGGATCTTCTAGCGGCTGTCCGTCAGGACAGGCGCCCGATGTCGTTCG
The DNA here is from genome assembly GCA_963739405.1 of uncultured Actinomycetes bacterium. Classification (GTDB taxonomy): domain Bacteria; phylum Actinomycetota; class Thermoleophilia; order Gaiellales; family Gaiellaceae; genus Gaiella. Next base: position 19,052 of record CAVUAH010000007.1, read on the forward strand.
ACAGCCCGATCACGAACAGGAGCAGGACGAGCCCGATGCCGACCACCGAGACTCGCTCGTAGACCTCCCGCCGGACGGCGCGACCGCGGATCCCCTCGGCGACTGCGAAGACGATGTGGCCGCCGTCGAGCGGCAGCAGCGGCAGGAGGTTGAGGAGCGCGATCGAGAGCGAGATCAGCCCGAGGACGAAGAGGAAGCTCTCGGTGCCCTGCTTTGCCGCGTCGGAGGAGCCCTGGACGATGCCGACCGGGCTCGAGATCTGGTCCCGTCCGGTTCCGGTCACGAGCCGACCGAGCGAGGTTCCGATGTCGCCCGTCACCTGCCCCGTCAGGCTCAGCGCCTCGCCCGCCGCCTGGAGCGGCGGCAGGCCCTCGCCCGTGAGCATGAAGCCCAGGCGATACGTGCCGTCGCGTGACTGGGCGGACGGTCGGGGGAAGCGTCACACGCTCCCCGTCACGCACGACGACGAGCGTGAGCTTCCGGCCGTCCGAGCTCGAGATCAGGTGCGAGATGTCCCCGGGCGCGACAGTCGTGCCGTCGATCGAGACGATCCGGTCGCCCGCCTGCAGCCCGGCAGCTGCGGCAGGCGTGCCCGGCCGAGACGGCGTCGACCGTGGTCGTCGCCTTCCCGACCGACGTCATGAAGAGGCCCGTGAAGAGCACGAGCGCGAGCACGATGTTCGCTGCGGGGCCGGCGGCGATCGCGGCGACCCGCTTCCACGTCGGAGCCCGCCAGTAGGCGTTCGGCCCCAGGGCGTCGTCGAGATCGTCGAGCCCGCGCTGCACGGTCGCAGCAGCGTGCGGCGTGAAGCTCGGTCTCGGCGGCGAGCTCGCGCATCACGCGGATCGAGTCGCGCGCAGCGTCGTGGTCGCCCTCGGCCAGAGCACCGCGAAGGCGAGCGGCCGGCCCTTCGAGGGCCGCGGCGTCGCCGAGCGCGCGCCCAAGGCCCATGTCGACGTCGCCGGGCGTCGGGCGGTGCATCCCGGGGATCTTCACGAAGCCGCCGAGCGGGATCGCGCCGATGCCGTACTCGATCCCGTTGATCGTCCGCTTCACGATCGCCGGAGGGAACCCGATGTAGAACCTCCGCGGGCGCATGCCGAGGACGAGCGACACGACGAAGTGGCCGAGCTCGTGGATGAGGATCAGCACACCGAGGCCGACGATCGCGATGAAGATGGTCATGCCGGCTGCAGCCCCCTGCGCGGCGAGTCGCCGTGCCTCGCCGTCCGCGGCGACGAGATCGTCGATGTCGCGGGCGGGCGGCGCCGTCCACGCGCGAGAGCGTCTCCTCGACCACGACTCCGATATCGAGAAAGGCGATCCGGCCCTCGAGGAATGCTGCGACCGCCACCTCGTTCGCTGCGTTGTACGCGCAGGGCGCGGTTCCTCCTCGCTCGCCCGCGCTCCGGGCGAGGCCGAGGAGGGGGAAGGCGTGGTCGTCGACGGCCTCGAACGCGAGCTCGAGCCCCTCGAGCGGGAGGCGCGGCACCGGCGTCGGTGCGCGGTCGGGGTAGCTCAGCGCGTACGAGATCGGCACGCGCATGTCGGGGAGCCCGAGGTGCGCGAGCAGCGCGCCGTCCCGAAGCCGGACGAGCGCGTGCACGACCGACGTCGGGTGCACGACGACCTCGATGGCGTCGTAGGGGATCCCGAAGAGCCAGTGCGCCTCGATCAGCTCGAGGCCCTTGTTCGCGAGCGTGGCGGAGTCGATCGTGATCTTCGGCCCCATCTGCCACGTCGGGTGGGAGAGCGCCTGTTCCGCGGTGACGTCGGCAGAGCTCGTCGCGGGTGCGACCGCGGAAGGGGCCGCCCGAGGCGGTCAGGACGACGGCGTCGACACCGTCGCGCTCGCGTCCCTCGAGGCACTGATGGAGCGCGGAGTGCTCACTGTCGACCGGGAGGAGAAGCCCTCCCCCACGCTCCTGTGCCGCGACCGCGAGCTCGCCCGCTGCGACGAGGCTCTCCTTGTTCGCGAGCGCGAGCGTGACTCCGTGCTCGAGCGCCCAGAGCGTCGCGCGGACGCCCGCGAAGCCGACGATCGCGTTCAGGACGACGTCGGGCTCGCACCGCTCGAGCAGCGTGACCGGGTCGCCGCCGACCTGGACGTGCTCGAGCGCGTGCTCGGCGGCAAGCCCGTCGAGCGACGACGACCCCGACACGAGCGCACAGAGCTCGAGCTCCGGATGCGCGCCGACGACGTCGATCGCCTGACGGCCGATCGACCCTGTCGCGCCGAGGATCGCGACGCGTGTCACGCCGCAAGGATGCCTGACCGTCCGTGAAGGATCGGTTCAGTCACTCGGTTGAGGTACTCAGGTGAGGGCAAGGAGCGTGATGTATGCCGCGGGGCCCGCCCAGAGCAGCGAGTCGACCCGGTCGAGGACGCCACCGTGGCCTGCGAGCAGCCGTCCGGAGTCCTTGACGCCGAGGTCGCGCTTCACGGCCGACTCGAACAGGTCACCGAGGGTGGCTGCGACGCCGATCACGAGCCCGAGCACGAGCGACTCGCCGTTCGTGACGACGTCCTGGTCGTAGAGCGCGAAGAACGCCACGGCGACCGCGGCGATCGGTGCCGCCGACGAACCCCTCCCACGACTTGCCCGGCGAGATCACGGGTGCCATGCGGTGGCGTCCGATCGCGCGTCCGACGAAGAACGCCGCGGTGTCGTCGGCGAACACGGTGAGGAGTGCGACGAAGATCAGGAGCCGGCCGTGGTCGGGGATGTCCCGCAGCAGCATCAGGTAGGCGAGCCCGCCGCCGACCCACAGGACACCGAGGACGGTGACGGCGAATCCGGCGACCGCGTGCTGGCGCGCGCTCGAGACGAAGAAGACGAGCAGCGCCGCCGGGACGGTCGCGAGGATCCCCGGCAGCACCCACGTCGCTCCGCCCAGCTGCGCGCCGAGCAGCGTGAGGATCACGCCGACATAGCCCCCGAGCACGATCGGCCGGAGCCCCCGGCCGATCGTGTAGAGCTCGTGCAGGGCAAGCACGCCGCCGACCGCCGCGAGGCCGAAGAGCCACCAGCCGCCCAGCCAGACGATGCCGAGGACGAGCGGGAGCAGCACCGCCGCCACGACGATCCTCGAGACGAACGGGCTCACGAGGCGGTACGCGCTCCGAAGCGCCGTTGGCGCGCGGCGTAGACGTCCACGGCCGCGCGGAGCTCGTCGGCGTCGAAGTCGGGCCAGAGCGTCTCCGTGAACACGAGCTCGGCGTACGCCGTCTCCCAGAGGAGGAAGTTCGAGATGCGCAGCTCGCCCGACGCGCGGATCAGGAGGTCGACTCCCGGAAGCTCGGGTGCGTACAGGCGCTCGACGAGCGCGGTCTCGTCGACGTCCTCGGCGCGGATGCCGTCCTCGACGAGTCGGCGCGCGGCCTCGACGATCTCGGCGCGACCGCCGTAGTCGAACGCGATCCACAGCGCCAGCGTGTCGAGGTGCGCCGTCTCCCGCTCGAGGGACGACATCTTGCCCTCGAGCCACGGCTCGATCCGGTCGCGCCGGCCGAGGAAGCGGGTGCGGACGCCCTGCTTGGCGAGATCGGGCAGCTCCTCGTCGATGGTCTCGGAGAGCAGCACCATCAGGTCGGCAACCTCGTCGCTCGGGCGCGTCCAGTTCTCGGTCGAGAACGCGTAGACGACGAGCGCCTCGATGCCGAGGTCGATCGCCGCCTCGACCGTGCGGCGGAGCGCGCGCGCCCCCGCCCGGTGGCCCTCCGCGACGGTCAGCCCGTGCGACTCGGCCCAGCGGCCGTTGCCATCCATGATGATGGCCACCACGCGCGCTTCGCGCGAGGAGTGGCTAGAAGGGCCTGGCTCGGCTGTTCGCACGCGTTCTTCCAGAGGTTTGGCGCCGGAGGCGTCAAACCTCCATGATCTCCGCTTCCTTGTGCTTCAGCAGCTCGTCGATCTGCTTGACGTGGTCGTCGGTGAGCTTCTGCACGTGGGTCTCGGCGCGACGCTCCTCGTCGTCGCCCACTTCACCGTTGCGCACGAGCTCCTCGAGGTGCCGCATCACGTCGCGGCGGACGTTGCGGATCGCGACCTTGCCGTCCTCCGCGTAGCGCCGAACGAGCTTGACGAGCTCCTTGCGCCGCTCCTCCGTCAGCGCCGGGATGGGGAGCCGGATCAGCTTGCCGTCGTTCGAGGGCTGGAGGCCGAGGTCGGACTCCATGATCGCCTTCTCGATCGCCTTGATCTGGGTGGGATCGTACGGCTGGACGGAGAGAAGCCGCGCCTCGGGGGCGCCGATCGTGGCCATGTTCGAGAGCGGTGTCGGCGTGCCGTAGTAGTCGATCGAGATGCGGTCGAGCAGCGCCGTCGAGGCCCGGCCGGTGCGGACCGAGTTGAACTCGGTCCGCGTGTGCTCGATCGAGACGTCCATCCGCCGCACGCAGTCCGCCAGGAACTCCTCGATCGCTGCCACTAGGCCTCCCTCTCGCGTGGTCTCATTCGTCGCCGTCCGCCGCCGTCGAGACGATCGTGCCGATCCGCTCACCCGACGCCACGCGGACGATATTCCCCTCGGCCAGCTCGAACACGTAGATCGGCACGTTGTTGTCCATGCACAGGGAGAGAGCGGTCGTGTCCATCACCTTGAGGCCCCGCTCGATCGCCTCGAGGTGCGTCAGCTCGGGCAGGAGCTTCGCCTCGGGGTCGATCCGCGGATCGCCGTCGAACACGCCGGCGACCCCGTGCTTGCCCATCAGGATCGCCTCTGCGCCGATCTCGAGCGCCCGGAGCGCGGCGGCGGTGTCGGTCGTGAAGAACGGGTTCCCGGTGCCGGCCGCGAAGATCACGACGCGCCCCTTCTCGAGGTGGCGGATCGCGCGGCGACGGATGTAGGGCTCGGCGACCTCGGAAACGGTGACGGCGGACTGGACGCGGGTCTGCGCGCCGAGACGCTCCAGCGCGTCCTGGAGCGCCAGCGCGTTCAGCACCGTCGCGAGCATGCCGGCGTAGTCGGCCGTCGCCCTGTCCATTCCCTCGGCCGCGGCGCTCATGCCGCGGTAGAAGTTCCCCCCGCCGACGACGATCGCGATCTCGGTCCCCGCCGCCTGCACGGCGAGCACCTCGCGCGCGACGGATGTGAGCCTGCGTGGGTCGACGCCGTAGTCGCGTCCGCCCATGAGGCTCTCGCCCGACAGCTTGAGCAACGCCCGGCGGAACGCCGGCGCGACCCCGGAGGAGGACGCCGCGAGCTCCTCGGGCGCCGTGCTCACGAGCCGGCGACCGAGATCCGGACGAACGCCGTGACGCTTGCGTCCGCCTCCTCGAGCGCGGCACCGACGCTCTTCGAGGCGTCGTGGATCCACGCCTGCTCGAGCAGGACGCCGCCCGGCGCGGCCGCGAAGAAGCGCTTGGCGAGCATGCCGTCCACGATCTTCTCACGTGCCTGCTCGGGCTTCGAGGCGACCTCGTCGGAGTTGAGCGTAGATCTGCCGCTCGGCGGCGACGACCTCGGCCGGCACGTCGGCCCGCGCGGTGTACGAGGGCGCCGCGAACGACACGTGCATCGCGACCTGGCGTGCGAGCTCCTCGGTGCCGCCCTCGAGCTGCACGAGCACGCCGATCTTGTTCGCGGGCGGATGGACGTAGGCGGCGAGGGTGCCGCCCTCGAAGCGCTCGGCCCCCGCGATCACGATGTTCTCGCCGAGCTGGGCGATCAGCTCGGTTCGCTCGGCGTCGAATGCCGTCCGCAGCCGGCGGCCCGTCCGCATGGACGGCGCGAAGCACCTTCTCACCGAAGGCCTGGAACGCGTCGTTCTTGGAAACCGGCTCCGTCTCGCAGCCGATGCCGACGATCGAGGCGGCACCCGGCTCGACGATCACGCCGACGAGGCCCTCGGTCGTGGCGCGGTCGGCGCGCTTCCCCGCCGCAGCCATCCCCTTCTCCCGCAGGAGCGTCCGGGCGGCGTCGAGGTCTCCGCCGGTCTCGACGAGCGCGCGCTTGCAGTCCATCATCCCGGCGCCCGTCTGCTCGCGGAGCTCCTTGACGAGCGTCGCGCTGACCTCCGCGACACCGCTCACGCCGTCGCTCCGTCCTCGACCACGACCGGCTCGGCCGCCCCGTCCACGACCGGCTCCGCCGCCTCGACGGCGGCTTCCGCGCTCGCGGCGGGCTCGGGCTCCGCTGTCTGCGGCGGCTGGCGCCGCTCGGGCTCGGCTCCGCCGAGTCCGCGGGCGGTGCCGCGGCCGGCGATGCCGCGAGCTCGGCCTCGGTCACCTTCGTCTTCCCTGCCTCGATGCCGTCGGCGATCGCACGGGTCACGAGCGAGCACGAGCGGATCGCGTCGTCGTTCCCCGGGACGACGTACGTGACGTCGTCGGGGTCGCAGTTGGTGTCGACGAGCGCGATCACGGGCAGGCCGAGGCGTGTGGCCTCCCGCAGGGCGAGCTGCTCCTTGCGCAGGTCGACGATGAAGACCGCGTCGGGCTGGCGCTTCATGGTCGAGACGCCGCCGAGGTTCGCCTCGAGCTTCTCGAGCTCGGCTCCCATCGCGATCCGCTCCTTGGCCGGCAGGAGATCGAGCTGACCCTCCTCCTTCAGGCGGCGGAGCTCCTGCAGGTACGAGATCCGGTCGGCGATCGTCCGCCAGTTCGTCAGTAGCCCGCCGAGCCAGCGGTGCGCGACGTACGGCTGGCCGACGCGGGTCGCCTCGCGCACGATCGCCTCCTGCGACTGCTTCTTCGTGCCGACGAAGAGGATGGTGCCGCCGCGCTCGGAGACGTTCCGCGCGAAGTCGTGGGCGTCCTGGAGCAGCGCCTGCGTCTGCTGGAGGTCGATGATGTAGATGCCGCCGCGCTCGTCGAAGATGAACCGCTTCATCTTCGGGTTCCAGCGGCGCGTCTGGTGACCGAAGTGCACTCCGGCCTCCAGCAGCTCCTTCATGGAGACGACTGCCATGCTGTCCTTTCGGTTGGGTATCGGTACGCCGGCGGGCGCGGGCGGAACCGGGCTGCGAAAGCGCCGGCACCCCCGTCCGGAGGCTCGCCGGGTCGGCGGGTCTGAACCGGCGAATCGTAGCGACTACGCGGCTCGCGCTCGCTCGAGCGCCTCGGCGAGGTCGTCCGGGAGCGGGGAGGTGAGGTCGAGCTCGGCACCCGGTGAACGGGTGCGCGAAGCGGAGCCGGTGCGCGTGCAGGAACTGCCGGGCGAGCCCGAGGTCGCCCGGGACGCCGTAGACGGGGTCGCCGCTGACCGGCAACTCGATCGCCTGGAAGTGGACGCGTATCTGGTGCGTGCGACCGGTCTCCAGGCGCGCCTCGAGGAGCGCGCGCGGGCCGATCGCCTCGATCAGCTCGAACCATGTGACGGCGTCGCGGGGCGTCTCCGTGTCGAGCGAGTGGCGCGTGCGGTCGCGCCGGCCGCGGCCGATGGCAGCGTCGATCCGCCCGGCGCGCGACCGCGGCGTGCCGAGGACGAGCGCGAGATAGCGGCGCTCCACGCGTCGCTCGCGGATCGCCTGCGCGAGTCGCGCGTGGGCCTCCTCCGAGCGGGCGACCACGAGGAGGCCGGACGTGTCACGGTCGAGGCGATGGACGACGCCCGGCCGTTCGCGGTCGCCGCCCGCAGCCCCGAGGGCGAGCAGACCGTGGGCGAGCGTCGTGCGCTCGTCCACTCCCGACGGGTGCACGACGATCCCGGCGGGCTTGTCGACGACGAGAAGGTGCTCGTCCTCGTGGACGACCTCCAGGGAGAGCTCGACCGGCTGCAGCTCTGCGCTCGGCCGGAAGCTCGACCGCGAGCTCCTCTCCACCCGAGAGGCGGTGGCTCTTCGGCTGCCGCCGACCGTCGACGAGGACGGCGCCGGTGGTGACGAGCCGCTCGGCGAGCGACCCTCGTGCCGACCTCCGCCCGGTCGGCGAGGACGGCGTCGAGCCGCCGGCCGGCGTCCGCGTCAGGAACGCGAAAGCGGTGAGGTGCCAACGGTTGCGCTCGAGCGGTCGGCCGCCACGAACGAGACGAACAGGAGGCCCACGCCGACGACGATGAAGGTGTCGGCGAGGTTGAAGGCGGGCCAGTAGTCGAGGTCGAGGAAGTCCGTCACGTAGCCGAGCCGGAGGCGGTCGACGAGGTTCGAGATGCTTCCGCCGAGCACGAGGCCGACCGCCACCGGGAGCAGCGGGTGTCGCCGCCCCGAGCGGGCGAAGAACATCACGAGCGCCCCGATGGCGACGGCGGTCAGGCCGATCACGACCGACGTCGAGTCGGCGAACAGCCCGAACGCGATCCCGGTGTTCCGCACGTGATGGATCGTGAACGGCCCGGCGACGTCGACGGCGCCTCCGAGCGCGAGGCGTGTCGAGACGATCGCCTTGGTGAGCTGGTCGGCGCCGACCGCGGCCACGGCGACGAGCGCCAGACCCACCCACTGCGCGGGGCCTGCGGCCAGCGAACGCGACGCGCCCGGGAACCGGCTGGAGCGCGTTCGTCGCGGAGCCGACGCGGACCTCGAGCTGCGCGCGCGGCGCCTCGGCGCGTGCCGGCTCGCTCATTCGCGCTCCTCGTCCTGCTTGCACGAGACGCACAGGACGGCGTACGGGACGGCCGCGAGACGCTCGTCCGGGATCGACTTCCCGCAGCGGACGCAGATGCCGTAGGTTCCCGCGTCGATCCGCCCGAGCGCGGCGTCGATCTCGCGGACGATGAGGCCGGCGTTCTCCTCCAGCGACTCGTCGACCTCGCGATCGAGCATGTCGCTCGCGTGGTCCGCGATGTGCTGGTCGCCGGCCGCGCTGGAGAGCTCGCCGTCCTCGGTGTCGTCCTCGACGATGTCGTGCGCCGCGTGGAGGACGCGCTCACGAAGCTCGAGCAGCTCGGTGCGGCGATGCTCGAGGTCGTGGTCACGCCGAGTCCCGTCGGGACGCGAGCCTGCGCTCGGCCTCGTCGAGCGAGATGCCGTCGAGCTCCACGACCTTGTCCCGCGAGTGCGCCCCGACACGACCCGAAGGTCGCGCTTGCGCCAGCCCGACGGCACCCGGCGAGGAGCGCGAGCACCTCGTCGTTCGCCCGGCCGCGCTCCGGCGCAGCACGCACGCGCAGCTTCCAGACGTCGCCGAGCCTGCCCGACGACCTCGCCGCGGCGTGCGCCGGGCGCGACGCGGACGCGGAGCCGTGCGCACGCGTCGCGGTCGCGTGACGTGGCTGGAGCTCAGCCGGAGGCACGCCCAAGGATAGTAGTGGCGCGCGGCCGCGCGCGTACCGGACGATCTGGTGAACAGTGCATGTTCCCGCGGAGCCCGGCATCGTGATGAACGGGCGGCACGCTCGGCAAGCCTCCTATCCCGCCAGCTGGATCCCGGTCGGAGCGGAGCCGGGTCTTCTTTCGGCGCCGGGCGGCGTCGTCCGACGCGTCCTCCGACACCAGCCTCGAGCGCCGCGCGGAGCATCGCGCGGATGCGATGCGTCTCGGCGAGCAGCTGCTCCTTCTCGGCGATCGCGTCGCGGACGAGCCGGCGTGCCTCCGCGTTCGCCTCCTGGACGATGACGTCGGCCTCGCGCCGCGCCCGCTCCTTCATGTCCTGCGCTGCCCGCTCCGCCGAGACGAGCGTCGAGCGCAGCAGCGTCTCGAGCTCCACGTGGCGCGCGACCTCGGTCTCGAGCGCGTGGACGCGCTCGCCGAGCTCGGCCCGCTCGCGCCAGACGGCCTCGAAGCTGTCGGCGACCTCGTCGATCGCCTTCTCGACGCTCGAGCGGCGGTATCCGAAGAGGCCTCGGCGCAGCTCCAGGTGACGTACCTCTACTGGTGTCAGGGACATGGCTCCTCCTTGCTCACAGGATTCGGCCGATCAGGGTGTTGACGAGCCGCTCCAGCACGTACAGCGCGAGCACGGCGACGATCGGCGACACGTCGAGCGGGCCGAGCGGCGGGATGAACGCGGCGGAAGATCCGCAGATACGGCTCGCAGACGTCGTACAGGAACTGCCGCACGCGCTCGAGCGTCGGCGAGCCGCCGCCGGGCACCCACGACGCGATGATGTACGCGAAGATCAGCAGGACGTAGACGCCGACGAAGACGGACACGAAGTGCTGCACCGACGTTGCCGTGTCGGCCAGCAGCAACGAGCCGGCGCCCGCATCGCCCATGGCCCGGGATTCTGGCTGGTGCCGGACCGGTTCCTCCGGGCGAACGGAGCGTGGGCCGCCCGGCCGCGCGTCAGGCCTGGTTGAAGAAGCCGCCGGCGGGATCGAGCGCGCGCGCGCGCTCCTCGGCGGAGACCTCGACGTTCCGCGGCGTGAGGAGGAAGACCTTGTCGGCGACGCGCTGCATGCTGCCGTCGAGCGCGTACGTGAGGCCGCTCGCGAAGTCGATCAGCCGCTTCGACAGCTCGGTGTCCGCAGACTGGAGGTTCAGGATCACGGGCACCGAGTCCTTGAAGCGGTCGGCGATCTGCTGCGCGTCGTTGAAGCTCCGCGGCAGCACGAGGTGGACGCGCACCTGCGACGAGGCCGTGTCGACCCCGCGCAGACGGCCCCGGCGGGACGCGGACGTGGCCTTCGGCGGCGCGGCGGCCGACTCCGGCTCGGACACGCTGTCGGGCTCCGACCAGGCGTCGGCCTCCCGGCGCGGGAGGCGGCGGACGTTCGCGCGCTCCCGGCGGCGGTAGTCGCGCTCGAGCTCCTCGCCCGTCGTCGTCAGCTCCTCGTCGTCCCACTCCTCGTCCTCGGCGATGCCGAAGTAGACGAGCGTGCGGTTCCAGACGTCGCCGAGGCCCATGCAGGCGGGATCGTAGCCCCTCGTGACGACGAACACGCCGGGTCGGCGCGCCTAGCGGAAGAGCGTCGAGCCGACCCGGATCAGCGTCGCGCCCTCCTCGACGCGCGACCCGCCAGTCCTGCGACGTGCCCATCGAGAGCTCGGCGAGGCCGTGCGCGGCGGCGAGCGCCGCAAGCCGACGGAACCAGGGCCGCGAGGCCTCCGGGTCGTCCGCCAGCGGCGGCATCGTCATGAGGCCGCGGATCGACGGGAACGCGCTCGAGCCAGCCGCCGATCGCGTCGGGCGCCACGCCGGCCTTCGTCGCCTCGCCGGAGAGGTTGACCTCGAGGAGCGCCGGGACCGTGAGGCGGCGCGCGGTCGACTCCGTGTCGAGCGAGTGGACGAGCTCGCAGATCGAGTCGACGAGCCGCGCCTTGTTGGACTGGAGGTGCCCGATGAAGTGCCAGCGGAACGCGTCGCCGTAGACGGCGTGCTTCGCGACCAGATCCTGCGCGCGGTTCTCGCCGACCACCTCGACCCCGGCCTCGACGAGCGTCGCCGAGCTCGGTGAGCGGAACGTACTTCGTCGCGGCGACGACGGTGACGCCGGGACCGGCCTCTCGCGCACCCGCAGGTAGCGCTCGCGGACGGCCGCTGCGTTCAGCGACGCCATCGCCCCGCCTCGGTCGAGCAGGTACCTCGCGATCGTTCGCCTCCGGATCGTCGACGACGAGGTCGAGCAGCCGCGCGAGCGCCTCGCCGATCGCCGGGCCTTCGCGGTAGCCGAGGCTCGATCAGGTCGCTCCCGTCGACCGACCAGGTCGGAGAGACGGTACGGGCTGTCGCGCTCCGCCTCGAGCGAGCCGCTCGAGCTCCGCGAGGTGGTCGAGCTCCCACGGCTCGACGTGCTTCACGGTCAGGTCGGCGCGCTTGTGGAGCACGAGGCGGCGCGCGCGCTCGAGCCCGTGCGAGGCGAGGAAGCGCCGGGCGAGGACGGCGTCGATCGGGCCGTCGAGTCAGAACGCGTGGCCGACGACGAGGCGGCGGACCTCGTCGCGGAGGACGGTTCGGGTAGCGCAGGCGCCGCAGCACACGGCCGGCGATGCCCGGCGCCGATCTGTGCGTGGTCGGAGCCGCCCGGCCCGCTCCAGCCTCGGGCTTGCCGAGGTCGTGCAGCAGCGCGCAGAGGCGAACGCTGAGCTCGGCATCGAGCACGGCCGTCTGCTGCACGACGTCGAACAGATGCTCGTCGAGCGATCCCGGCTGGCGCGGCGACCCGAGGTCGTAGCCGATCACCGGGCCGAACTCCGGGATCACCTCGACGAGGACACCCGTGTCGCGCGCGAGCCGGAGCGCCTCTGCGGGCCGGGCGCCGAGGAGCAGCTTCGAGAGCTCCCCCATCCCGTCCGCCTCGAGGCCGCCGCCGATGCGCTCGCGCCGAGACGTGGCGGAGCCCCGGCGCCTCGGCGCGCATCTGCGCGAGCGTGTCGGGCGTGACGGTGAACGAGAGCTGCGAGAGCAGCCGGAGCCCGCGGAGGATGCGCAGCGGGTCCTCGCGAAAGCTGTCCGGCCCGACGGTGTGGAGCTCGCGCCGCTCGAGGTGCGCGAGACCGCCGAACGGGTCGACGAGCTCGCCCGTCTCGAGGCGGCGGGCCATCGCATTCACCGTGAAGTCGCGCCGTGCCATGTCGTCCGCGATCGACACCGACGCGATCGGCGACGATCTCGAAGTCGCGGTGGCCCGGGCCGACGCTGCGCTCGCGACGCGGCGGCGTCAGCTCGATCCCCGCCGGCGCAAGCGCACGGATCGCGTCGTCGCGCGGGTAGAAGCGGACGCCGACGAGCTGCCCGTGGACCTCCATGTCCTCGACGCGGCCATGCGGCTCGAGCGCCGAGCGAAGCCCGCCCTGGTCGACGCCGGGGACGAGGAAGTCCTCGTCCGCGTGCTCGATCCCGAGCAGCTCGTCGCGCACGGCGCCGCCGACGACGTACGCGTCGAGCCCGAGCGAGCGGACGTAGCGGCGGATCTCGGTCGGCACGGCGCGAGCGGAGTCGACGGGGCCCCGGCGCTACCGGTGCGCGACGGCCTCGATCTCGACGCGCGCGCCCGAGGGGAGCGCCGCCACCTGGAACGTCGAGCGGGCCGGCGGCCGCTCGCCCACGCGAGACGCGTAGACCTCGTTCATCGCCTGGAAGTCCGCGAGGTCGACGAGGAACACGCTCGTCTTGACGAGGTTCTCCATCGAGCTGCCGGCCGCCTCGAGGATCGCCGCGAGGTTCGTCAGCGCCTGGGCGGTCTGCGTCGCGATGTCGCCTTCGATCGCCGTGTCGCCGGGCCTGAGGCCGAGCTGCCCGGCGACGAAGACGAGGTCGCCCGCGACGATCGCCTGGTTGTACGGGGCGCCCTGGAACGGCGCGGGCGCCGTACTCGGTGCGGATCACGTGCTTCTCCACGGTGCCTCCCTTCGTCAGGTGCGTCCACGGCTCGCCCGCGCGAGGGCGACGCCGAGCGCCTTGAAGATCGCCGCGAGCGCGTGGCCCGTGTCCTCGCCCTCGATCAGCCGAACGTGGATCGTCAGCCCGGCTTCGTCGGCCAGGCGGCCGAGAAACCGTGCGGCGAGGTCGGTGCCGAGACCGCCGGCGCCCGTCAGCTCGGCGTTCGAGGCGACGAGCGGCCGGTCGGAGCGCTCGACGACGACCATCGCGAGCGCCTCGTCGGCCGGGATCGTCGCCTCGCCGTGCGCGCCCGGCTCGAGGCGCGGCGCGACCGCGCGCCCGAGTGCCGTGCCGGCGGCGTCGACCTCCGCCTCGGGGTCGTCCGGGTCGATCTCGAGGGCGAGGTCGAATCCGGCCGCCCGCGCGAACTCCGCGAGCAGATGGTCGAGCACGGGGACGCCGGTGGCGACGTTCGCCGCGCCGGTGCCCTCGCTGATGCGCGCTCCGCTCACAGCTCCCGTCGCTCGATCGAGGCGCCCGAGCGCGCGGAGGCGCTCGTCGATCCGCTCGTAGCCGCGGTCGATCTGGCCGATGTTGCCGATGCTCGACTCGCCCTCGGCGCAGAGCGCGGCGATCACCATGGCCATCCCCGCGCGGATGTCCGGGCTCTCGAGACGCTGGCCGTAGAGCCGCGCGGGGCCGGTGACGACGACGCGGTGCGGGTCGCAGAGGATGATCCGCGCCCCCATCGAGACGAGCTTGTCGACGAAGAACAGGCGGCTCTCGAACATCTTCTCGAAGACGAGCACGGTGCCGCGCGCCTGCGTGGCGGCGACGACCGCGATCGAGGTGAGGTCGGCCGGGAAGGCGGGCCAGATCCCGCTCTCGATCTTCGGGATCTGGTCGCCGAGATCGTCGATCACGTGGAGCTCCTGGCCGGGCGGGACGCGCACGGACGTCTCCCCCACCTCGAGTGCGATCCCGAGCTTGCGGAAGGCCGGGACGATCGAGATCAGGTCGTCGGGCTCGACGTCCTCGATCGTCACGTCGCCGCCTGTCGTCGCGGCGAGCGCGGCGAAGCTCGCGACCTCGACGTGCTCGGGGCGGATGCGGTGCGCGCCGCCGTGCAGCTCGTCGACGCCGGTGATCCGGAGGATGTTCGAGCCGATCCCCTCGATCTGCGCGCCGAGGGAGACGAGGAAGTGGCAGAGATCCTGGATGTGCGGCTCGCAGGCGGCATGCCCGACGATCGTCTCGCCCTCCGCGAGCACCGCGGCCATGACGGCGTTCTCCGTCGCCATCACGGACGCCTCGTCGAGGAACATGCGCTTGCCGCGCAGCCGCTCGGTGCGCAGGTCGTACGCGCCGTTCAGCTCGACCTCGACGCCGAGCTCCATGAACGCGTGGATGTGGGTGTCGAGCCGGCGGCGGCCGATGACGTCACCGCCGGGCGGCGGCACGGTCGCCCGCGCCGAAGCGCGCGAGGAGCGGCCCTGCGAGGAGGAACGACGCGCGGATCTCGCGGCCCAGGATCGGGGTCGAGCTCCGTCTTCGCCACGTCGGTGGCGTCGACGGTCACCTCGTTCGGCCCGGTCCACTCCGCCTCGGCCCCGAGGTCGGCGAGGATCTGGACCATCGTCTCGACGTCGCGGATCCGCGGGCACGTTCGTGAGCAGGACGGGACCCGACGCCAGCACGGTCGCCGCGAGGATCGGGAGCGCCCCGTTCTTGTTGCCTGCGGCGCGAACGGTCCCCGACAGCGGACGTCCGCCCTCGATCACGAACGACTGCATAGCGGGGCGGTATCGTACCCGGCTCCGTGGAGGTCACCCGCGAGAGAGCCTGGGCGACGCTGACGCGCTACACGCAGAGCGAGTCGCTGCTCCGGCACGCCCTGGCGGTCGAGGCGTCGGTGCGCGGCTACGCACGCCGCTTCGGGGAGGACGAGGAGCTCTGGGGCTGCGTCGCGCTCCTCCACGACTTCGACTACGAGATCCACCCCACGCTCGACGAGCATCCGCAGGACGGCGCGCCGATTCTCCGCGAGGAGGGCTATCCCGAGGTCGTGATCCGCGCCGTGCTCTCGCACGCGGAGCACCTCGAGCTCCCGCGCGAGACGCTGCTCGAGAGGACGCTCTTCGCGTGCGACGAGCTGTCCGGCTTCGTCCACGCCTGCGGTCTCGTGCGGCCGACCGGGCCTCGACGGCCTGGAGCCGAAGTCGGTGCGGAAGAAGCTCAAGCAGCCGTCCTTCGCGGCGGGGGTGCACCGAGACGAGGTCTACGCGGGCGCCGAGCTCCTCGGGATCGAGCTCGACGAGCACATCGCGAACGTCGATCGTGGCTCTCCAGCCGATCGCCGCCGAGCTCGGCCTCCGCACGCGCGGCCGACGCCGCCGCCTGACCGCGGTCAGGCGTCGAGCGCGGCGACGAGCCGGTCGAGGTCCTCGTCGCTCGTCCACCAGCCGCACGAGACCCGCACGAGCCCGCGGCCGGGGATCTCCCGGACGTGCACGCCGGCCTCGTGGGCGCGCGCGACGAGCGCTGCGGGCTCCTCCTCGGGCCGGAAGCTGACGAGCGTCGAGGCAGGCCGCGGGCGTGACGACCTCGACGCGCGCAGCGAGGAGCTCGCGGCACCGCTCGGCTGCCGCCGTCGCGCGGTCGAACCACCAGCCGGGCCGCAGCTCGATCGCCGCGCAGCATCCCCCGCAGCGTTGCCTGCGACCACCAGCCCGTCTCGAAGCGCCGCGCGTCCGGCTGCGGCTCGAAGACGCCGTCGGGGTCGTGACGCGCCTGCGCGAAGTAGCTCGGCGAGACGACCGCCAGCCGGTCGGGCTCGCGGACGACGAGCGCGCCCGTCGCGTCCGGTCCGCAGAGCCACTTCTGGCCGGAGATGGTGAGGAAGTCGAGACCTGCCGCGGTCGTCGGGAGCGCGCCGACGGACTGGGCGCCGTCGGCGAGCACCGGCACGCCGCTCTGCTCGCTGATCTCGGCGAGCGGGAGCACCGCGCCGGTCGTCCAGAGCACGGACGAGGTCGCGATCAGCCGCGTCCGCGGCGTGACGGCCGCGAGAATCGCGTCCGGCTCCGGTGGGACGACGACGACGGTCGCGGCGGACGCGCCGATCGGGCCGAGCAGCCCGAAGTGCTCGTCCGTCGTCGTCACGACCTCGTCCCCGGGCGCGAGGCCGAAGCCCGCGGAGCACGATCGCGCAGCCCTCGGTCGTCGAGCTCGTGAGCGCGACCTGCTCGGGCTCGGCGCCGACGAGCGATGCGAACGCCTGCCGAGCTCGTCGCGGAGCGCGAGCGTCTCCTCGAAGTACGCGAGGCCGCTCCGCCCGCGGCGAACGTCCCGCTCGACCGCATCGAGGAGCTCGTCCACGACGGGTCGCGCGAGCGGGCCGAACGTGCCGGCGTTGAGGTACGCAACCGTCTCGAGCACCGGGAACAGCGCGCGCGCCTCCTCGAAGGTCACGACGTCACCATCTCGACGGCGCCTCGACGATGGGGTGGTCGGAGAGCACGACGCCATTGTGCAGCCGCCGGTCGGCCGCCCACGCGGCCACCGCACCGACCGGGCGCCGCGCACGAGGACGTGGTCGAGCCCGCGACGAACGACGAGCTCCATCGTTCGCCCGCCGAGGCTACGGGTACCGTCGTCACTCTGCGCCGATGCACGTCGTCCTCGCCGATCCTCCCGCCTTCACGCCGCCGTACGACCACGAGCTGGCGTCCGCGCTGGCGCGAGCCGGCGCGCGAGGTCGAGCTCGTCACGGCGCCGTTCCGCTTCGGCGAGCGGCCCGCGCCGGACGGCTACACGCTCGTCGAGAGCTTCTACCCGCGGTCGAGCGGCATCCGACCGGATGCCGTCCGGCGGCGTCGCGAAGGCGTCGAGCATCCCGCTCGGCATGCGGCGGCTGCTCGCGCGGCCGACCGACGTCCTCCACCTCCAGTGGCTCGCCGCTCCCGAGCTCGACGTCCTGCTGCTTCGCACTCGCGAGCACCCTCGTGTTCACGGCCCACGACCTCGTTCCGCGGCGCACGGCCCGACGCACGCGCCTCTGGCGCCGCCTCTTCGCGCGCTTCGACCGGATCGTCGTCCACTCCGAGCGAGGGCGCGAGGCGCTCGGGCGCGTTCGGCGTCGACGCCGCGAAGCTCCGCGTCATCCCCCACCCCGTGTTCCGCAGCGACCCGCCGCGCGCGGACGACGGCCGGACCGTCCTCGCGCCCGGCGTGATCCGCCCGTACAAGGGGCTCGAGGACGCCGTCCGGGCGACGCTCGCCGTCCCGGACGCGCGCCTGCTCGTCGCGGGCGACCCTCGCATCCCGCTCGACGAGCTCCGCCGCGCCGCCGGCGACCGCGTCGACTGGCGGCTCGGCTACCTCGGGCGCACGCGAGCTCGAGCGAGCGCTCGTCGGAGGCGACGGTCGCCGTGTTCCCGTACCGCGCCGAGCTCGACCAGTCCGGCGCGCTCCTGCAGGCGCTCGGCGCGGGCGTCCCCGCGGTCGTCTACGACGTCGGCGGGCTCGGCGAGGTCGTCGGCGGTTCGGCGCGGGCCGGGTCGTCGCGCCGGGCGACGTCGACGGGCCTCGCCGCCGCGCTCCGCGAGCTGCTCGACGACCCGGACGCGCTGGCGGCGGCGCGTGCCGGCGCCGCAGCGTGCCCGCGAGACGCTGACCTGGGACGCGGCCGCGGCGGCGCACCTCGCGCTCTACGAGGAGCTCGTGTGAGGCTCCGCCGGCGCGGCCCGCTCGACGAGCTCGTCGAGCGCCAGCTCGCGCTCTTCGCCGAGGACGAAGCCGAGCTCCTCGCCGAGGCCGACGAGGCGGAGTCGCGCTGGAACGCCGCGGGCCGCGACACGGCGGAGGAGGCGTACGGCGACTACCAGCTCGTCGTCGACGCGATCGCCGACCGCCTGCTCGAGATCCGCGAGGCGTACGCCGCGACGCTCGACGAGGCCGCGGCCGACGCGTATCGGTCGGCCTTTGCGCGCGGCGCCGCGCGCCGCTTCGCGGCGCTACGCGTCGCTCGTGGCCGACCTCGAGGGCCTCTAGCTCGTCGAGCTCCGAGCGCCGCGCCGGCCTGAGCGAGCGGGCGAGCTTCAGGTGCGTCTCCGCCTCCTGATGGCGACCCTGGTTCCGGAGCGCCCGGCCGAGCGCGTAATGCGCGTAGTCGTCGGCGGGCGAGAGGTCGAGAACCTTGCGGAACTCCGCCTCCGCCTCGGGCCAGCGCTTGATGCGGAAGTACGCGATCCCGAGCGCCTCGCGGATCGACGCCTTCTCCGGCTCGAGCCGCTTCGCCTTCTCGAGCGCGACGGTGGCCTGCGCGGGCATGCCGCTCCGAAGGTGGCTGCGGCCCTGCTGGTAGAGGTCGTACGCGGCGCTCATCGCGCTTCCCTCCGGCGCGAAGCGATCGCAGCGAGAGCGCCGCGCGCAGGCGGCGGCTCGGCGTTCACGGGCCGCGACGGCGCCGAGAGCACCCGGAGCTCTGCTCGCGCGCGCTCGGCCGCCGCGCCTGGGCGCGCGACGGCGGCCCGTACCGCGCCTCGGCGAGCGCCTCGGTGAGCGAGACCGCCGGGACGCCGGAGCACGCCCTCGGCCGTCGCGGCGGAGCTCGCGACGGCGTCGCGTCCGGCGCGAACGTCCGCACCACGATCGACGAGCGCGTCGACGAGCTCCGCGCGCACGCCCGCCGCAAGCCGGCGCGGGTCGTCGCGCCGGAGCCTCGCGATGCGCCGCGCCCGCTTCGCCCCGACCACGCCGAGCCCGGCCGCGAACGGGGCGAGGACGACGCGACGAGCCACCACGGCGAGGCGCCTGCATCCGTCCGCGACGGTCGCAGCCGGTGCGGTCGCCCCGCCGGCCGTCGGCGGGTGCCGCGGTGAAGTCGAGGAAGCGGCCCGTCCCGAGCGCCGCACCGCGTCGGCGGAGTCCGACGCGAGCGTGTAGACGGCGGAGAGCGTCCCCCGCCCCGGCGTCGGGATCGAACGCGAGCCAGCCGTAGCCCCGCGAACCACGCCTCGACCCAGGCGTGGGCCTGCTGGTCCGTGACCGTCCAGACGCCGCCTTCCACGTGCCGGCCGTGAAGCCGACGGCGACGCGCGCCGGGATGCCGAGCGTGCGCAGCATCAGCGCCATCGCGCCGGCGTAGTGCTGGCAGTAGCCCGCGCGGGTCACCTCGACGAAATCGACGAGCGGCGGGTTGCGCGTGCTGACCGGCGGATGCTCCTCGTAGCGGAAGCCGCCGCGGTCGCGGAACCAGCGCTCGAGCACGAGCGTCGCCTCGTACGGCGAACGTGCCTGCGCCGTCAGCCTGCGCGCCTGCTCCCAGAGCGGCCGGTACGCGCGGAGCGCGAGGGACCGCTCCTCGCGGAAGATGCGGTCGACCTGCGGCGACGCGTCCGGGGCGTCGAACCAGGGGAAGCGCGCCGACTCGAGCTGGACGTAGCGCTCGGCCGCGGCCGGGTAGCGCGGCGGCGAGGCGGCGAGGGCGCGCGGCGTCGGCCGCGGCGCGTAGCTCCACACGGTGTACGCGTCGCCGCTCCGCAGCGGCGCGTGCGCGAGCATCACGCCGCCGCTGCATGAACGACGACGCGCCCGACCGCCGGCCCGTCGATGCGCGCGGGCTCGGTCGCCGCCGGGACGCGGGGGTCGTCGAGGCCGACGACCGTCACCTCCTGCCGGAGCCAGCTGCCCGGGCGCGCGTCGCGCTGCGGCGCGAGCGGGTCGGGCGGCAGCCGACGGCGGGCGCCGCGAGAGCGCATCGGGGTAGAGATGCTCGATCCAGCGATCGTCGGTGAACGTCTCGAGCGTCGACATGCGCCAGTACTCCGCTCGTGCCGGCGCCCGGATCCGGAGCATCACCGTCGGTCTGACGCGGAAAGTCGATGCCCGCGTAGCTCGCGTCCCAGAGGAAGCGCACGTCACCTCGTCCCGCCGCCCGCGAACGGGTCCCAGCCTCGCCAGTCGACGTGGCCGGCGCCGGGAGCGAGCCCGGCGACGGCGGCGCCACCCGACACGGCGACGAGCACGGCCGCGAGCGCGACGCCGAGCGACGCCTCGGCGTGCGTCGCCCGCCCCGAGCACGACCGACGCCCAGAGGACCGACTGCCGAGCGCGAGCGCGCCGAGCGAGAGGGCGTGTGCGTCCTCGAGGAGAACCGCGGGGAAGCCGACCCCGAGGGCGACCGCCGCTGCGACGACCCGCGGCGCGCCGGACGCCGCGCCGAGAGCGGCGAGCAGTGCAAGGCAGAACGCGACGACGACGACGAGCCCGTGGAGCGTCGGCGAAGTCGCCCGGATCGAACGGCGCCTGCACGGCGGGCGCGTCGCGGAGCCCGTCCCACGCGTCACCGACGCGCCGCGGTGGGGCCACGTGCTCGAACGCGATCGCGAGCGACGGCGAGGGCGCGACCGCGACGCCGGCCGCGAGGCGCACTGCGCGTCCGCGCAGGAGCGCGGCGAGCGAGCGCCAGGAGCCGCTACGACGAGAACGCGCCCCACGACGCGGGCGCCTCGAGGAGCGACCAGGCATACGAGCACGACCGCGACGGCGGGCGCCGCGGCGAGCAGCGCGCCGGACGGACAACCGCTCAGCCAACGGCCCTCACCCGGAGGCCGCCGAGCGCCTCGGCGAGCGTGCGTGCCCGCGGCGCAGCGACCGCGAGCGCCACTCCCGCGCCGGCGAGCCGGAGCAGAGCCGGCGACGTCCTGCGTCGGCGGTCGGCCGGCGTACGTCGGAGCGTCGAGCGCGACGAGCGCGCTCGAGCGGCCGACGGCCGCCCGGGCGACGAGCGCGTCGGCGACGACGTCGGGCCGGCCCGTCACGACGACGAGCTCGGGGACGGCGCCGACGGCGCTCGCGGCGCGACGAGCGCCCGCAGCGGCGTCCGCACGTGCACGGCTCGACTGCGGCGAGCGCGTCGAGCGCGAGCTCCCAGTCGCGGCCCATGCGTCCGGACGCGGTGGACGACCGGCTCGGTGCCCCGATCGACGAGGAGCACGCGGCGCGACCGCAGCGCATGCGCCCGGACGATGCCCGCCGCGGCGCGGACGGCGTCGTCGAGGCTCGACGCGCCGCGCGGCCCGGCGACCGATCGCCGCGTCGACGTCGAGGACGACGGCGATGCTCTCGCGGGGCGCGTCCTCGAGCTCCCGCACCATGAGCTCGCCCGCGCCGGGCCGACGTCGGCCAGTGGACGGCCCGCAGCGGCTCGCCCTCCACGTACTCGCGCACGCCGTGCGGCTCGAGCCCGCTCGGACGCCGCACGAAGGCGCGCCGCCCGCCGTCGCCCCAGGTGCCGGTGTCGGTGAACAGCGTGTGCGAGCTCCGGGACGCGCGGGCGGACGGTGACGACGGCGACGCTCCGTCGACGGGCACCGACGCGCTCGAGGCCGAGCGGGTCGGTCGCGAGCAGGTTCCGGGGTCGAGCGCGTAGCGGCCGCGCGGCATGTCGTCGACGACGACCGCGGCGCGTCCGCGTCGCCGAGACGGCAGCCGCGTGCTCGCCGAGCCGCCCACGCGCTCGCGCCAGACGAGCGCGTCCGGCCAGCCACCGGCGGCCGTGCACGCCGGCCTCGAGGACGAGCGTGCTCGCCCTCGACCGGCGCGGCTGTCGAGCGGGAGGCGCTCGACGGCGAGCCGCGCCGACACGACCGCCGCCAGAGCGGCGCGCCGAGCGCCGCGAGCGCCAGTCCGATGCCGAGCACGCGCGAGCGCGGTCGAGCCGACGAGCCAGGCGCCGGCGAGGACACAGGCGGCGAGCGACGCCCGTGCCGCTCGAGCCGGCTCATACCGGCGTCGGCGTCGCGTCGAGCGCCTCGCGCGACGACCTCCTCGACCGTCACGCCCGTCGCCCGCGCCTCGGGCGCGAGGATCAGTCGAGTGCGCGAGCACGGGGACGGCGAGCGCGACGACGTCCTCCGGGACGACGAAGTCGCGGCGCTCGACGAGCGCGCGCGCCTTGGCGAGGCGGAGCAGGGCGATCCCGGAGCGCGGGCTGCCTCCGAGCGCGAGCCGGTCGCTTGCGCGGGTGTGGCGCAGGAGCGCGACGACGAACCGGTTGACGGACTCCTCCACGTGCACCCGCCGCGCTCGCCTCGATCGCCGCGACGAGCTCGGCATGCGTCGCGACCGGCTCGAGCTGGTCGAGCGGCGGCTCGGTCGTCTGCTCGGCGAGCATCCGCGCCTCGTCGGCGTGCGGCGGGTACCCGATCGTCATCCGCACGGCGAACCGGTCGAGCTGCGCCTCGGGCAGCGGGTACGTCCCCTCGTACTCGACCGGGTTCTGGGTCGCGATCACGAGGAACGGGCGGACGAGCACGTGCGTGGCGCCGTCGACGGTGACCTGCCCCTCCTGCATCGCCTCGAGCAGCGCGGACTGCGTCTTCGGCGACGCGCGGTTGATCTCGTCGACGAGGACGACGTTCGCGAACACCGGGCCGGGGCGGAAGCGGAACACGCCCGCTCTGCCGGTCGAAGACGTTGACGCCGGTGACGTCCGCGGGGAGCAGGTCGGGCGTGAACTGCGCCGCGGTGGAACGTCAGGTCGAGCGACCGCGCGAGCGCCTTCGCGAGCACGGTCTTGCCGACCCCGGGAACGTCCTCGACGAGCACGTGGCCCTCCGCGAGCAGGCAGAGAAGCGGCAGCCGCAGCGTCTCCGGCGAGGCGTGGACGGCCGTGCCGAGGTTCTCGACGACGCGCGCCGCCAGGTCGGCGGCCGCACTCGGCCGGGCAGGACGGCTCGAGCTCGGCGCTCTCGGTCACGTCCGGCCCTCGAGCAGGCGCTCGACCTCGTCGAGGATCTCGCCGCGCGATCGCGGCCTTCGACGCCTTCGGCACGACCCGCTCGCCGTCCCGCGCGACGAGCACGACCTCGTTGTCGTCGCTGTCGAAGCCGATGTCGTCGCGGCCCACGTCGTTG
Source organism: uncultured Actinomycetes bacterium (assembly GCA_963739405.1). Classification (GTDB taxonomy): domain Bacteria; phylum Actinomycetota; class Thermoleophilia; order Gaiellales; family Gaiellaceae; genus Gaiella. Next base: position 42,116 of record CAVUAH010000007.1, read on the forward strand.
TAGACGACGAGATCGACGTTCTTGTCCGTCAGCATCGCCCGCTTGCGGGCGAGCCCGTCCTCCCCGCTCTCGGCGCCGAACGCGACGAGTACCTGGCCCGTCGCGTCGCGCGGCTCCGAGCGCCCGCGCGACGTCCGCGGTCGGGACGAGGTCGACCGTCCACGGCTCGGCGCTCTTCGGCCGCTTGCCGTCGAGCTGCTCGGCCGGCCGGTAGTCGGAGACGGCGGCGGCCATCAGGACCACGTCCGCGTCGCCGCGCGCGAGCGCCTCGCGGCGAAGGTCGGCGGCGGTCGGCGCCGGCACGACGTCGACGCCCGTCGGGTGGCGGGACGAGGAGGTTCGCGGCGAGCAGGGTCACGCGCGCGCCGCGCGCCCGGGCGGCGTCGGCGAGCGCGACGCCCATCCGACCCGACGAGCGGTTCCCGACGAAGCGGACGCTGTCGAGCGGCTCCCGCGTTCCTCCCGCCGTCACGAGCACGTGGCAGTCCCGCGAGCGAGCCGCCTCGGGCCCGTGCCGAGCAGCGCCTCGACCCGCTCGGCGATCTCCTCCGGCTCGGCCATCCGCCCGATGCCGACGAGGCCCTCGGCGAGCTCGCCCTCGCCGGGCCCGACGACCTCCGCGCCGCGCTCGACGAGCAGCGCGAGGTTCGCCTGCGTCGCCGGGTGCTCCCACATCGCCGTGTTCATCGCAGGGGCGACGAGGAGCGGCGCCGCGGTGCGCGAGCGCGGTCTCGGTGAGGAGGTCGTCGGCGAGCCCGTGCGCGAGCCGCGCGAGCGTGTTCGCGGTCAGCGGCGCGACGACGAGCACGTCGGCGTCCGCGAGGTGCGGGTACGGATCGGCGGGCGCGGCTCTTCCGCGCGAGCGCCCAGAACGTCTCCGCGGCGACGAACCGCTCCGCGCCCCGCGTCGTGACCGGCGTGACGTCGTGGCCCGCGCGGACGAGCAGGCGCACGAGCTCGCACGCCTTGTAGGCGGCGATGCCTCCGGTCACTCCGACGACGATCCGCGCCACGGGCACATTGTGCCCGCCGTCGAGCGGTCCGCGCTACGACGTCGGGCTATGCGTCGTACTCGAACTTCAGCTTGCCCTGGGAGATCTCCTCCATCGCCATCGTCAGGTAGTTCTTCGAGCGGGACTCGACGAGCGGCGGCGGCGCGTCCTCCAGCCCGAGACCCTCGCCGAGCTGGTGGTGGTAGTTGTTGATCTGCCGGGCCCGCTTCGCGGCCATGATCACGAGCGCGTACCGCGACGGCGGGTCGACGTCGGTGGCGGTGTGCGAGAGGAGCTTGTCGATGCGGGGCTCGATCATCGTCGCGCCATGGTACCTGCGAGCGCGACGCCTATGGCCTGCTCGGCCCCGAGCGCTCCGGGCCACGCCGACGACGGCGCAGCGGCGAGCACCAGCTCCCGTTCGACGATCGCCGCGAGCACCTCGCCGGCGCGGGTCACGTCGTCGTTTCGCACCATGTAGCGGAACCGGTGCGCCTGCTCGAGCTGGTAGCGGGCGAGCGTGATCCGGTCCTCGATCTCGCCGGTCGACTCGGTCGCGCGCTCGCGCAGGCGCCGCTCGAGCTCGTCGACGTCGGCGGCGATGAAGATCGTGCACGCGCCCGGCACCTCCTCCTGGACGTGGAGCGCGCCGTCGAGCTCGAGCTCGAGCACGCAGACGCGGCCGTGATCGGCGATCCGCTCGATCTCCGAGCGCAGCGTCCCGTAGCGCTTGTGCGACACGTACTCGACCCACTCGAGGAACTCGCCGTCGCTCGACGCGTGCGGCGAACTCGTCGTCGCCGAGGAACCAGTACTCGCGGCCGTTCTCCTCGCCGGCGCGCATCGGGCCGGGTCGTCGCCGAGATCGCGACCTCGAGCTGCGGCAGCCGCTCGAGCAGCCCGCGGATCAGCGTCCCCTTGCCCGCGCCGGACGGGCCGGTGACGACGAAGACCGGGTTCACGGCTCCCACCGGCGGGACGTCGGGTCACCGCCGGCGAGCCGGGGCTCACCGATGGTTGAACAGATTGACGAGCTCGGCGCGCTGGCGCTCGGAGAGGCCGCCGACCGTCTTCGACTGGCTGATCCGGCACTGGTTCAGCAGGCGGGCGGCCTTCACGCGGCCGAACTTCGGGACCGCCATCAGCATGTCGAAGACCTTCGCGGTCGAGACGTACTCCGGCGGGTCGAGCAGGATCGACTCGATCTGGACGCGTCCGTCCTTCAGGTCCTTCTTGAGCTGGGCACGCCGGACGCGGATGTCGTTCGCACGTTGGAGGGCTTCCATCCGCTGGTCGAGCGACCGGGCGGGTGCCTGGGCGTGCGTCTTCGACGTGACCATTGAGGCGCCGAGTCTAGCAAGCTCTGACGGTGAATCAAGCGGTACTGTTTTCGCTTGTTTGCAGGTATTTTTCTATGTGGACAACAGCGCTCGGCGCGTTGGTCGGACCGTGATCCGGCCCGAGGGCGGCGACGTTTCGTCCGCGAGCTCGGCTCCGGATCCGGGTCGGGGCGAGCGGGTCGGCGAACAGCACCGTCCCGAGCGCGACGGCGCTCGCCCCGGCCGCGACGAGCTCGAGCGCGTCGCGTCCCGACCAGACGCCGCCCATGCCCACGATCGGCACGTCGACCGCGGCCGCGCACGCGTGGACGCAGGCGAGCGCGATCGGCTTGAGGCCCGGGCCCGAGTAGCCGCCGCACCGCGCGCGCGAGCCGCGGCCGCAGCGTCAGCGGATCGAGCGCGAGCCCGCGGATCGTGTTGACGAGCGACAGCCCGTCGGCGCCGGCTGCGACGACCGCGCGGGCGGCCGCGGCGACGTCCCACTGCGCGGGCGAGAGCTTCGCGTAGAGCGTCTTCGACGTCGCCGCCCGCGCCGCGGCGACGAGCTCCGCTGCCGTCTCGGGCGCCTCCTCGACGTTCGGGCACGAGAGGTTCAGCTCGATCGCGGCGACGCGCTCGTCGCCGTCGAGCCGCTCGCAGCAGAGCGCGTAGTCCGCGGCGGAGAAGCCTCCGACCGAGACCCAGACCGCGACCCGAGCTCCGCGAGGAGCGGGAGCGAGTCGCTCGACGAACGCGTCGATCCCCGGTCCCTGCAGGCCGATCGAGTTGAGCATCCCGTGCTCGGTCTCGGCGATGCGGACGGGCGGGTTGCCCGCACGCGGCTCGGGCGTGATCGTCTTCGTGACGAACGACGTCGAGCGTCCGGGCGACCTCGGGCGCCGTCGAGCGGGTCGAGGCAGCCCGAGGCGTTGAGGAGCGGGATGCTCATGCGCCGGCGCGTCCGGCGCGGAGCACCGGTCCCTCGACGCAGAGCCGGACGTACGTGCCGTTGCGCGGCACGACGCAGCCGTAGCACGCGCCGTAGCCGCACGCCATCGGCGCCTCGCGCGCGAGCTGCGCCCCGGGAACGAGCCGCTCGAGCGCGTCGAGCATCGGCTCCGGGCCGCAGGCGAGGACGTCGCCGGGATCCTCGGACAGCGCGTCGGTGACGAGCGTCGGGTCGAGCACGACCTCGGCGTTCGGGACGAGCGCCGCAGCCTCGGCATGGTGCGCGGTGCGGAAGCCGAGCAGCGCGGGCGGGCCTTCCCAGGCCTCGGAGAGGAACGGGAACGGCGCGACGCCGATCCCGCCGCCGACGAGCAGCGGGCGCTCGACGGCGAGGTCGAAGCCGTTGCCGAGCGGTCCGGTTACCCGGATCGCGTCGCCCCGCTCGAGCGCGGCGATGGCGCGTGTCCCGTGCCCGACCGGGTCGACGAGGAACGCGAGCTCCCGCTCCGGGGCGAGACACAGGCTGAACGGCCGGGGCAGCACTCGCCCGGGCGCCTCGAGCATGAAGAACTGGCCCGGGGTCCCGGGCTCGAGGCCCGCCGCGAGCGAGGCGAACGAGCGTGTACGGGCCGATCGCGTCGTTGCCCCGCACGGTGAGCCGCTCCGTGCGCATCGCGTCACGCGGGAATCGGCTTGTGTTGATTCAACACAAGCGTTGTCACGCGCCGACCCCGATGCGCTCCTGCAGCGAGAGCGTCGCCTCTGCGCGGGCGTTGGCGATCGCATGGACGGCTGCGGCCGCGCCCGAGACCGTCGTGATGCACGGAACACGGGCGACGAGGGCCGCCTCGCGGATCAGGTAGCCGTCGGCGCGGGCGCCCGAGCCCTGCGGCGTGTTGACGACGAGGTTGCAGCGGTGCTCGCGGATCAGGTCGACGACGGTCGGGCTCGCCCGGCACCGCGTCGGCCACCTTCCCGACCTCCTCGACCTCGAGACCCGCGGCGCGGAGCGTCCGCGCGGTGCCCGTCGTCGCGACGAGCTCGAAGCCGAGCCCGGCGAGCGCGGCCGCGATCGGCGCGACGCTCGCCTTGTCGCCGTCGCGCACCGAGAGGAACGCCGTCCCGGACGTCGGGCAGCGGCCGTCCGGCTGCCCGCTCCGCCTTCGCGAAGGCGGTCGGGAGGTCGGATGCCGTCGCCATCACCTCGCCCGTCGAGCGCATCTCGGGCCCCAGCACGGGGTCGGCGCCGGGGAACCGCGCGAACGGCAGCACCGCCGCCTTGACGCTCACCTCCGACGGGCGCGGCGGCGGCAGCCCGAGGTCGGAGAGCCTGTCGCCGTGCGCGAGCCGGCACGCGGCCTCGACCAGGTTGATCCCTGTGGCCTTGCTCGCGAACGGCACCGTCCGGGACGCGCGCGGGTTCGCCTCCAGGACGTAGACGGTCTGGTCGGCGATCGCGAGCTGGACGTTGAGGAGGCCGACGACCCCGAGCGCGGGCCCGAGGCGCCGGACGACGTGCTCCACCTCGAGCGCGTTCGCGAGCGTGAGCGACTGCGCGGGCAGGACGCACGACGAGTCGCCCGAGTGGACGCCCGCCTCCTCGACGTGCTGCATGACCGCCCCGACGAACACGTCGGTGCCGTCGCAGAGTGCGTCGACATCGATCTCGATCGCGTTCTCGACGAAGCGGTCGATCAGCACGGAGCCGCTCACTGCGCCCATCGCCGAGCGGAGGTCGTCCTCGCCGTCGCAGATCCGCATCGCCCGCCCACCGAGGACGTAGGACGGCCGCACGAGCACCGGGTAGCCGATCCCGCGGGCGGCATCGAGCGCCTCGTCGACTCCCTCGACGGTCGCCCAGGGCGGGCAGCGGACGCCGAGGTCGCGGGCGAGCGCGCCGAACTGCTCGCGGTCCTCCGCGAGGTCGATCGCCGCATGCGGCGTGCCGAGGATGCGGTAGCCCGCCGGCCTCGATGTGGCGCGCGAGCCGGAGCGGCGTCTGACCGCCGAACTGCGTCACGACCCCGACGGGCCGCTCCCGGTCGAGGACGGCGAGCACCTCCTCGGGCGAGAGCGGCTCGAAGTAGAGACGGTCGGAGGTGTCGTAGTCGGTCGAGACGGTCTCCGGGTTGCAGTTGACCATCACCGCCTCGTACCCGAGCGCGCGGAACGTCTGCACCGCGTGGACGCAGCAGTAGTCGAACTCGATCCCCTGGCCGATGCGGTTCGGCCCGGAGCCGAGGATCACGACCCGCGGCTTCGACGAGGCCGTCGGCCCTTCGTCCTCCTCGCCCCAGGTCGAGTAGAGGTAGTTCGAGCCCGCCTCGACCTCGCCGCCGCAGGAGTCGACGCGCCGGTAGGCGGGCTTGATGCCGCGGGCGTAGCGCGCTGCGCCGCACGTCGTCGCCGGACGTCCCCCACGCCGCGCCGATCGAGTCGTCCCCCCAGCCCGCCCGCTTGGCGCGCCGGATGTCGCCGGTCCGAAGCTCGCGCTTCGCCGCCTCGAGCTGCTCGACGAACCACGGATGGAGGCCGTCGGGCAGGTCGTCGATCGTCGCCCACGGCGTCGGCGAGCCCGGGTCGAGCTCCCGCGACCCGAACGCCTTGAGGAATGCCTCGGTGAACGTCCGTCCGATCCCCATCGCCTCGCCGACCGACTTCATCTGCGTGCCGAGCGTCGGGTCGGCCCCCGGGAACTTCTCGAACGCGAAGCGCGGGAACTTGACGACGACGTAGTCGAGCGTCGGCTCGAAGCTCGCCGGCGTCGTCTTCGTGAGGTCGTTCGGGATCTCGTCGAGCGTGTACCCGACTGCGAGCTTCGCGGCGACCTTCGCGATCGGGTAGCCCGTCGCCTTCGAGGCGAGCGCCGACGAGCGGGAGACGCGCGGGTTCATCTCGATCACGCGGAGGGCGCCGGTCTCGCGGTCGCGCGCGAACTGGATGTTCGAGCCACCCGTCTCGACGCCGACCGCGCGGATCACCGCGGCGGCGGCGTCGCGGAGCTCCTGGTACGCCTCGTCGGAGAGCGTCATCTGCGGCGCGACGGTGACCGAGTCGCCCGTGTGCACGCCCATCGGGTCGAGGTTCTCGATCGAGCAGACGATCACGACGTTGTCGGCGCGGTCGCGGATCACCTCGAGCTCGAACTCGTCCCAGCCGCGGATCGACTCCTCGACGAGCACCTGCCCGATCGGGGACTCGGCGAGCCCGCGGTCGACCTGCCGGCGGAGCGCCTCGGGGTCGTCGGCGAAGCCGCCGCCGTGGCCACCGAGGGTGAAGGCCGGCCGGACGACGGCCGGGATCGGCGCCCCGTCGAGCTCGTCGAGCGACTCGACGATCCGCGAGACGGGCACGGCGAGCCCACAGCTCTGCACCGCCTCGCGGAAGAGCTGGCGGTCCTCGGCGCGCCGGATCACGTCGATGCGCGCGCCGAGCAGCTCGACGCCGAGCTCCTCGAGGACGCCGGCGGCGTCGAGCTCGACCGCGAGGTTGAGCGCCGTCTGGCCGCCGAGGGTCGGCAGCAGCGCGTCGGGGCGCTCGCGGCGCAGGACGTCCGCGACGCTCTCGAGATCGAGAGGCTCGATGTACGTCCGATCGGCGAACCCCGGGTCGGTCATGATCGTCGCCGGGTTCGAGTTGACGACGATCGTCCGGTAGCCGTCCTCGCGGAGCACCTTGAGCGCCTGGCAGCCCGCGTAGTCGAACTCGCACGCCTGGCCGATCACGATCGGGCCCGAGCCGATCACGCAGATCGAGCGGAGGTCGCGACTCGCCGGCATCAGCCCCGGAGCCCCTCGACCCAGCGCTCGAGGATCGGCCACGCGTCATGCGGCCCCGGCCCCGCCTCGGGATGGAACTGCACGGATGCGGCCTGCAGCTCGGCGAAGTCGAAGCCCTCGACGGTCCCGTCGTACAGCGAGACGTGCGTCGCCTCGGCGCGCTCGGACGGGACGACTGCGAAGCCGTGGTTCTGGCTCGTCACGAGGACGCGGCCCGTGCGTCGGTCGAGCACGGGGTGGTTCGCGCCGCGATGCCCGAACGGGAGCTTCGTCGTCTCGTGACCCGTCGCGAGCCCCATCAGCTGGTGGCCCAGGCAGATGCCGAGGACGGGCACGCGCCCGAGCGTCTCGCGCACCACCCGGGTCTCCTCGACGAGCGGCGCCGGGTCCCCGGGCCCGTTCGAGAGGAGCACGCCGTCGTGGCCGGCGAGGTCGTCGGGATCACAGACGTGCGGATAGACCGTGACGGCGGCGCCCGGCATTCTCGAGACGGCGCAGGATCGATCGCTTGAGGCCGTAGTCGAGCACCGCCACGCGGACGTCGCCGCCCTCGTTGAACCGGTACGGCGCCGGCGTCGAGACGTCGGCGACGAGCGCCTGGCCCTCCATCGACGGTTGCGCGCGCACCTGGTCGAGCGCGTCCGCGGTGCTGACCGCCCGCCCGTCGGAGACGGCGACGCCGCGCATCGCACCCGCCGCGCGCAGCCGCAGGGTGAGCGTGCGCGTGTCGATCTCGTCGAGCGCGACGATCCCTCGCTCGGCGAGCCAGAGCGCCCAGTCCTCGCCCCCGAGGCGGCGCATCAGCACCGCCTGCGCGTGCGGCGTCTCGGACTCGAGCCGCGCCTCCGCGACGCCGTAGTTCCCGACCATCGGCGCCGTGAAGCAGACGAGCTGGCCCGCGTAGCTCGGATCGGTGACCGTCTCCTGGTAGCCCGTCATCCCGGTCGTGAACACGACCTCGCCGAAGGCCACGCCCTCGGCGGCGACCGAGCGCCCCGCGAAGGTCGTGCCGTCCTCGAGCAGCAGGTAGCCGTGAGACGATCCGCTCACGCGGCGTACACCACCCGCCCGTCTGCGACGGTCTTCACGACCGCGCCGACGAGCTGCCGTCCGAGGAGCCACGAGTTCGCCGAGCGAGAGCGGAAGCCGTCCGCGCGGACCGTCCACTCGGCCTCGAGGTCGAGCAGCACGAGGTTCGCCGGCTCGCCGACCGAGATCCGCGGGGCGCGGATCCCGAGGGCCTTCGCCGGCCCGGCCGAGAGCCGCTCGAGCAGCGTCGCGAGCGGAACCTCGCCGGTCCGCACGAGAAAGGTGTTGAGCGCGCCGAACGCCGTCTCGAGGCCCGTCACGCCGAAGGGCGCCTCCTCGAACGGAACATCCTTCTCGTGGCGCGCGTGCGGCGCGTGGTCGGTCGCGACGCAGTCGATCGTGCCGTCGAGCAGGCCGTCGACGAGCGCGCGCCGGTCGTCCTCGGTGCGCAGGGGCGGGTTCATCTTCACGTTGGCGTCGAGCGTACGCACGAGCTCGTCGGTCGCGCAGAGGTGATGCGGGCTCGCCTCCGCGCTCACACGGACGCCGCACGCGCGGGCGCGGCGAACCGCATCCACGGACTCGCGCGCCGAGAGGTGCTGGAGGTGGACGGGGCGCGACTCGAAAGCCGCGAGGGCAAGGTCCCGCTCGACCATCACGCTCTCGGCGACCGACGGCCACCCCGCGAGCCCGAGCTCGGCCGAGACGGCTCCTTCGTGCATCTGGCCGCCTGCGGAGAGCGTCGGCTCCTCGCAATGCAGGGCCAACGGCCGGTCGGCGACCGAGCTGTACGCGAGGGCGCGCCGCATGAGCCCCGCGGACACCACCGGTCGCCCGTCGTCGGTGAACGCGATCGCGCCGGCAGACGCCAGCTCCGCCATCTCGGTCAGCTCCTCCCCACGCTGTCCCTTCGAGATCGCCGCGGTGAAGCCCGTCGGGACGACCGCCTCGTCGTGCGCCCGCTCGAGAAGCGCCTGCAGGACCGCGGCGGTGTCGACGACGGGGTCGGTGTTCGGCATCGCCACGATCGCGCAGTAGCCGCCCGCAGCCGCTGCCTCGGTCCCCGAGGCGATCGTCTCCTCGTCCTCACGGCCCGGTACTCGCAGGTGGACGTGCGGATCGACGAAGGCGGGCGCGACGACGAGTGCGTCCGGCGCCGAGCCGGCGCGCTCGATCGCGGTGACGACGCCGTCCTCCACGGTCACCGTGGCCGGGGCGTCGATCCCCTCGGTCGGGTCGACGAGCCGCGCCCGGATCGTCAGCGAGTCCCGGCGCCCGTTCCGGCACACGAGGGTCACGCGACCTCCAGCACGGGCGGCGCGACCGCCAGCCCCGGCGCCGTCAGCAGGTCGTACAGCACCGCCATCCGCACCACGAGGCCGGAGCGCACCTGCGTCGTCACGAGGGACGCCCCCGAGTCGGCGACGCGCGGGTCGATCTCGACGCCGCGGTTCATCGGCCCGGGGTGCATCACGACCTGGCCGGGCCGGACGCGCTCGGGCGTGACGCCGTAGAGCGCCGTGTACTCGCGCAGTGAGGGGACGTACGCGGCCTGCATCCGCTCGGCCTGCATGCGCAGGACGTAGACGACGTCGGCCCCGGCGATGGCGTCGATCGTATGGCGGACCTCCGCGCCGAGCGCCTCGATCCCCCGCGGCAGAAGGGTCGGCGGCGCGACGAGGACGGGCTCGGCGCCAACGAGCAGGAGCCCTTCGACGAGCGAGCGCGCGACGCGGGAGTGCAGGACGTCGCCGACGATCGCGACGCTCACTCCCTCGAGCCGCCCGAGCGCGTCGCGGATCGTGTGGAGGTCGAGGAGCGCCTGCGTCGGATGCTGGTGCTTGCCGTCCCCTGCGTTGACGACGTGCGCGTCCGTAGCGCCCGCGACGAGCTGCGGGGCGCCGATGTGCGGGTGACGGATCACGATCACGTCCGGGTCGTAGGCGGCGAGCGTCAGGGCGGTGTCACGGAGCGACTCGCCCTTGTCGACCGACGATCCGCTCGCGCGGAGCACCATGGTGTCGGCCGACAGCCGCTTGGCTGCCAGCTCGAAGCTCGACAGCGTCCGCGTCGACGACTCGTAGAAGAGGTTGACGACGAGCCGGCCGCGGAGCGTCGGGAGCTTCTTCAGCTCCCGGTCGAGCGACCGCTCGAGCGCTCGCGCGGTGTCGAGGATCCGCAGCGCGTCGTCGCGCGTCAGGTCGCCAACGGCCAGCAGGTGCCGCCGACCGGTGTCACTCATGGCCGCTCCCGGGCCCGAGCTCGAGCACCACGCGGTCGCGGCCGTCGATCTCCTCGAGCTCGACGTAGACCCGCTCGTCGAGCGACGTCGGCACGTTCTTGCCGACGTAGTCGGGCCGGATCGGGAGCTCCCGGTGACCGCGGTCGACGAGCACCGCCAGCTGGACGCGATCCGGGCGCCCGTAGTCGAGCAGGGCGTCGATCGCGGCGCGGATCGTCCGACCCGTGAAGAGGACGTCGTCGACCAGCACGCACGTCCGTCCCTCGAGCGGGAAGTCGAGCTCCGTCCCGCGCACGACCGGATGCGCGTTGCGCGGGGCCGAGCGGCCGCGGACGAGGACGTCGTCTCGGTGGAACGAGATGTCGACCGCCCCGAGAGCCGGCTCGATCCCGCTCCGCTCGTCGACGAGCGCGCGCAGCCGCTGTGCGAGTGGGACACCGCGGGTGTGGATCCCGACGAGCGCCAGTGCGGGCAGGTCGTCGTTCCGCTCGATCAGCTCGTGGGCGAGGCGGGCGAGCGTCCGCGCCAGCGCGTCGGCGTCGAGGATCTCGCGCGCACGGTCGCGCGGGGGTGAGTCGGTGGGCATCCGTCGCTCCTTCCCGGCCTCGCTGGACCGGCTTAAAGGTCGGAGGCGAGTGTAGCGAGCACACCCGTCGGACTCCGACGGCGCCACGCCAAGGACGAGGTCTTCACACGTTGCACACGGGGGAGCGCGAGGATGCCGCCGTGACCGGCTCGGAGACGGCCACGGCCCGCGCGGAGCGCGGTCGCCGTATCTCGCACGCGGCGCTTGCGATCGCCGGGCTCGTCCTCGTGTCGACCGTCGTCCGATTCGTCGTGGCCCAGGCATTTACCACGCCCTGGATCGCTCCCGACGAGATGGTGTACGGCATGCTCGGCGAGGGGCTCTGGTCGCACGGGACGCTGACTCTGCGGAGCTTTTCGTCGCCGTACTACAGCCTGCTCACCCCGGCGCTGATCGGCGCGCCGCTCGCTGCGCTCGACCTCGGTGACGGCGTCCAGTGGGCGCGGCTCCTCCAGTCGCTCGCGGTCTCGCTCGTGGCGGTGCCGACGTTCGTCTGGGCGCGCCGGCTCGCGTCGGGCTGGTGGGCAGTCGGAGCGGCTGCGCTCGTGCTCGCGGCGCCCGCGCTCCACTACTCCGGCTTTCTCATGACCGAGCCGCTGACGCTGACGGTCGTCACGGTCGCCCTGCTGATGCTCGCGCGGGCGCTCCAGGAGCCGTCGATGTGGCGCTACGGCGTCTTCGTGGCCTGGGCGACCGCCGCCGCCGCCGTGCGGTTGCAGGCGCTCGTGTTGCTTCCCGCCTTTCTCCTCGCCGCGCTCATCGACTCGCTGGCAGCGCGAGACCGGAAGCGACTGCGGCCGCTCCTCCGGCTCGGCGCGCTCGCCGTCGCGGCGACCGGGGTGGTCGTCGTCGCGATGCGCATCGCTGGTGATGACGTGTCCACGCGACGACTGCTCGGTGCGTACACGCCGGTGGGGCAGGTGACGGGCGTCTCGGCCCGCCGGCTCGACGAGATCGCCTGGCACGCGTTCGACGTCTCGGTCATCGGGCTGGGTGTCACCGTGCTTGCTGCAGCCGCGCTCGGGTGGATGGTGCTGTCCGGTCGCGACCGGGATCCCGCCCTTCGGGCCTACGTCTCCACGAGCATCGCCTACACGGCACTCCTCGTCGTCCAGGTCGGGCTCTTCTCGGCCACGTTCGTCGGCACCGTCGCCGAGCGGTACCTCATCACGCTGCTTCCGCTACTCGCGATCGGCCTGTGCACGTGGATCTCGCGCGGCGCGCCCCGGGCTCTCTGGCTTGCGGTTCCCGCCTGGCTGCTTGATCGTCGCCGGTGCGCTCGTCATTCCGATCACGCAGCTGGCCTCGGCGGAGACGCTCCCGAACGCCCTGACGCCCGCCGGCCTCGCCGCGCTCGGGCTCGGACGGCGCCCGGGCCGTGCTCGTCGGGGGGGCGGTAGCCGCAGGCGTCCTCTTCTTCGCCCTCCCCCGCCGGTACGTGTGGGTCACGGCGGCGGTCGTGGGAATCGGGCCTCGTACTCGCCTCCGTCGACTCGGCCCGCCGAATCGCGGATGCGTCGGCGCACGAGCAGCGGGTCTCGATCGGCTCGGAGCCGGCGACGTGGCTCGACGATGCGGGACTGACCGGTGCCACCCTCCTCGACACCGGCGACCGGCTCTGGACGGCGACGGCACGCACCATCTTCTGGAACCGCGCGATCGACGAGGTCGTCCGCGTCCAGCCTGCGACGGCGCCGTTCCCGCCGATCGTCACACCCGTGGGCATCGAGTCCACGGCATCCTGCGGACCGCGACGGGCGCGACGCTCGACCGCTCCCTCGTCGTGGCTCCATCCACTCTGACGCTCGCCGGCGAGAAGGTGGCCGAACGTCAGGCCGGCGACAGCGAGGCGTACGGCCTCGCGGCGTGGCGACCGGTGGAGCCGGTTCGCGTCGTTCTCGGCACTGAGGGGTTCTTGCCGAACGGGGACTTCTCGGGCACCGCGCGGGTGACCGTCTACGCGTGCCGGCCCGGGACCCTGGACGTGACGATCCTCGGCAAGACGGGGGACCCGATCGAGGCGCGCGTGGACGGGATCGACGTCCAGCGCCTGGACACGCCGAACGGCGCGGCCGTGACGCACCGCATCCCCGCGCCGCCCTACGCGGACGGCTCGACATCGTGTCTGTTCGAGCTCGTCAATCCCGGCTACGCCGGGTCGACGACGATCGTCTTCACGCCGCGGTCGTGACGCCTGCCCGGGTGGGTCAGCCGGGCAGCTGATCGTCCGGCTCGGTGAGCGCCTCGATCGCGTCGCGTGCGGCGTCGAGATCGCCTGCGGAGACGAGGAGACGAACCGGCACGTCGCCGTGCTCCTCCGGGTGCGCTTCGACGGCGCCCTCGAGCGTTGCCTCGATCCCTGCGCGTGTGAGGAGCGCCTGGAGCTCCTCTGCCTCGTCGACGCTCCCGACGACGGCGACCTGAACGAGCTCGCTCATGCGCCGTGACCCTACATCCTCCGTCAGGAGCCCGCGCCTCCCCCCGCGCGGGACCAGCTCCGGCTCCCCCCGCTCCGGGAGCGGCACCTCGAGCAGGTCGAAGTCGCGCGGCACGACGGTCCGCGGGAAGAGCTGGCGCGCCTCGTCCGTGACCTCGGCCGGTGGGTAGCGGGCGGAGAGGTGCGTCAGCACCAGGAGGCCGACGCCCGCCTCTCGTGCAACGAGCGCGGCCTCGCCCGCCGTCGAATGAGCGGTCTCTCTTGCGCGCGCGCGCTCGTCCGCGAGGAAGGTCGCCTCGTGGACCAGCACGTCGGCGCCGGTGGCCGCCTCGACGACCGACGCCGCGGGCCCCGTATCTCCGGTGAGCACGACGACGCGGCCACGGCGGGCAGGCCCGACGACGTCGTGTGCCTCGATCGTCCGCCCGTCGGGCAGCCTGACCGCCTCGCCGCGCAGCAACGCTCCCCGCTCCGGGCCGTTCGGGACGCCGAGCGCGTCTGCGGCGTCGACGTCGAACCGGCCGGGCCGCTCGTGTTCGCGCAGCGCATAGCCCACGGCGGACGTGCCGTGCTGGACGGCGAACGCCTCGATGCGATAGCCGTCGCGCTCGATGCCCTCCCCCGGGCCGAGCTCCCGGATCTCGAGCGGATACGCGACCCGACCGACGACGACGCCCAGCGCGCCGAGCAGAGCGCGGGTCCCGCGCGGGCCGTACACGGCGACGGGAGCCTCGCGCCCACGAAGCCCGAACGTCTTCAGCATCCCGGGCAACCCCAGGACATGGTCGGCGTGGAGATGCGTGAGGAAGACGTGCTCGAGATCGACGAGGCCGACGTCGGAGCGAAGCAGCTGGCGCTGTGTGCCTTCGCCGCAGTCGACGAGGATCCTGTCTCCGCCTCGGCGCAGGAGCGTCGCCGCGGTCCCTCGCGCCGCGGTCGGCGCGGACGCTGCCGTCCCGAGGAAGACGAGGTCGAGGTCCACGGGAGCCGATCGTAGCCCCGTCGCCCGAAGCGGCCGCGACTCGGGGAGAAGCACACGACCTCGCATCTCTTCAGATGCGATCGATGCGTCCGCGCCCTACGCCGTGGACGCTGCGGAGCCCTGCCCGACGAGGCTAGGACGGAATGACCAGGATCTGGCCCGGTGTGATCGTGGACGACGCCAGTTCGTTGCGCTCGCTGAGCTTCCAGACGCCCTCGCGGGGATCGCCCGCGAACGACCGCTCGGCGATCGACCAGAGCGTGTCCCCGGGCTTCACGCGGTAGCTGCGCTCCGGTCCCCCTGCCCCCGACTCCCCGGCGAACAGGGCCCAGAGAAGCAATATCGCAACCGCGACGAGGAGGATCCTGCCGATGAATGCTGGAGCGAACATGTGTTCGTAGTGTGACAGAACACCTGTTCGCTGTCAAGCGAGTCCTTTCGGCGCGCCGACATGGCCGGGCCAGCCTCAGCGCAGCTGGCGCACGGCCGCCGTCGAGCGTGCCGGATTCGTCTCGGCAGCGAGCCTGACGGCGAGCGTCTGGACGCCCGGAAGGCGCGGGAGCCGCACCGTCGTCGTGCGGTTCTGGACGACGACGGCAGACGTGCAGCCTGCTGCGGCGTCGCGCCGTCCGGCGAGCACCCGGCTTGCGCTCGACAGCGTGTGGACCCCCGCGAGGAGGCACACACGTCCGGACGCAGCCTCTCCCGCCGTCAGCTCGACCACCACGTCGGCCGCCGTCACGCGGACGACGGGGCGCTTCGCGCCGAGCACAGCGCGTCCGGGGCGCCAGGGAGCTACGGGCGCCGATGCGCAGTCGGGCGGCGCGGCCAAGGCAGTGCGGACGGCGTCGGCGGCTGCGCGCGCCGTCCCGTCCACCCGATAGAGCCCTGCCTGGAACCCCGACCGCAGAGGGTCGTCGTGGAAACCGAAGACGTTGACCTGCGCCACGTCCGGGTCGCAGGCGGCCCGGCGGACGAGCTCGCCGTACACCACCGCCTGGGTCGCCTCGTCCGTGACGCGGACGTTCTCGGCGCCGAGGTAGCCCTCCGAGCCGGTCGTGTCGACCTGCCACCCGACCTCGTCGAGGTAGAGCCGGAGCCCGTCCATTGTCGTCGGCTGCCCGGTGCCCGAGAACGCGTCCCACAGGGCCTGCTTGACGCGATCGAGGTTGGCGAAGCCGGCGTTCGGCCAGGGGTAGCCGCGGTCGAGCGGGTCGGTGGCGACATTCGGGTAGGGGTGGAAGCTGAGGCCGTCCATCAGCGGACGCGTCCGACCGCTCGCCCGGTACCACGCACCGAGCGCCGCAAGAAACCGGATCGGAGACGTCGACACGTTGTTTCTCGCCGTCGGCCGGTCGTTCCCCCGGGGCGAGAGGCCGACGCCCACGACCACGAGCGTCGGGTCGACCGTCTTCAGAGCGTCGTATCCCGCTGCGAGGAAGCGGCCGAACGAGGCCGCGGAGGCCTGCCGCAGGCCGCTGAACTGCGGCCGCCAGAACGCCGGCTGATTCGGCTCGTTTCCGACCACGAACTGGTGGACGTCCGGGTACCGGCGCGCCAGCTCCGCCACCCAGGCCCCGAAGTCCTCCGGCCGGGCGACACCCGCCTCGAGCTCACGCGGCGGGTACGGGTAGGTCGCAAAGACGACATCGAGCCCGCTTGCGCGGGCCGCGGTCACCGTGAGGTCGAGGAGGGGCCGCTGGGCGAGCGCGAGCGGATCGCTCGGCTGCCAGCGGACCGTGACCACCGCCTGCCGCAGCCCGAGGGACGCCATCTGCGCGTAGAACGCCGCACCGCCGTCTGGAGCGAACTTCCCGGTGTCGTCGTTGGCGCCGACGTCAGCGGCAGATGCAGTCCCACCGCACGCGAGGACCAGCACGAGCACGACGGCAAGCGAACGCGCGCGTCGTGTCCCCCTCGCCGAGCCCACCGTGCCGCAGACCCCCTCGTCCGTCGCCGCCGCATTCCGCCCGGGCATGGCCGGAGCAGGCCCGGGATGCTACACGATCACGAAAGCCCTGCAAGCACCACGTCGAGCAGCTCGTCGGCGCCCTCACGCACCGGGTCGGCAGCGGGCAATCCGGTCTCGTCCGAGGCCGCATCGATCGCGCCACGCGCCGCGCGGTCGTCGAGCCCCGCCGTGTTCAGCGCGAGCGCGACGACCCGTGACGGACGTCGCGGCAACGCCATGCGCTCGTGGAGCTCGACGAGCTCGGAGAGCGGCGGGATCGGATGCCCCGGCGAGCCCTCGATCTCGGTCGAGCCGGCCTTGTGGCAGAGGACGAGCGCGTGCGGCACGGACCCGTGGTAGAGCCCGAGCGTCACTCCCGAGTACGCCGGATGGACGAGCGAGCCCTGTCCCTCGACCCAGAGCAGCTCGCCGCCTCGCCGCCTGCCCTCCACCACGAGCTGCTCCGCGGCGCCCGAGATGAAGTCGGCAACGACCGCGTCGACGGCGATTCCCCACCCGGCGATGGCGATGCCCGTCTGGCCGGTCGGGACGAAGACGGACGCCAGGCCGCGCCTCTGCGCTGCCCGGTCAAGCTCGAGGGAGACGGTCATCTTCCCGATCGCGCAGTCCGAGCCGACGGTGAGCACGATCCGTGCGTCGACCTCGAGGTTGGCGCCCGACGCGCAGTCGAGGCCCACGGGCGGCCGACGAAGGTCGCGGAGCTCGACCCCGGCCTCGTCCGCGAGCGGACGGAGCTCGGGATCGTCGGCGAGCCTCTCGTGGAGCCCGTTCTCGATCGAGAGCCCACCGGAGATGCACGCCCGCAGGATCTCGCGCCACGCCGGTGGGAACCGCCCTCCCTGTGTCGCGACCCCGACGGTCGCGACCCGCGGCCCGAGCTCGAGCGCCGATCCCACGTCACCCACGATCGGCACGCCCGCCTCGCTCTCACCTGCACGCATCGAGTCGACGATCGCGACCACGTCGTCGCGGCGGTAGCGCAGGACGCCGCGCATGGTCTTGCCGTAGTGCGGATCTCCCGAGAACCCCTCGGCGAGGATCAGCGTCCGCTCACCTGCAGCCAAGGCCGGGCTCCTCCGACGCGACCTGGACACCCTTGACGAGCGACGGGCCCGGCGCAGGATCGTGGGCGAGGAGCAGGTTGCCGTCGAGGTCGACGTGGTCGCAGAGCGGTGCCACCGCGCAACCGGCGGCGATCCCGAGCCCCGACTCGATCATGCAGCCGAGCATCACACCGAGCCCGAGCGCGCGAGCGGCGTGCACCATCCGGATCGCCTCTCGGATGCCGCCCGACTTCGCGAGCTTGATGTTGATCCCGTGCGCGACCTCGCGACACGCAGCGACGTCCGCAAGCGTGTGGCAGTTCTCGTCGACGTAGATCGGAAGCGGCGATCGACGTCGCAGCTCCGCGCCCGCCGGGTCTCCCTCGCGCAGCGGCTGCTCGACGTACGCGACGTCGAGTGCAGCGAGCTCGCCCACCGCATCGAGCGCCTCGTCGACCGTCCACCATTCGTTCACGTCGACCATCAGCGGCAGGCCCGTCACGCCACGGACGGCGCGGACGCGCTCCACATCGAGGCCGTCACCGCCGCCGAGCTTGAGCTTCAGGCGCCGGAACCGTCGGGCCGCCGCCTCGGCCCGGCGGGCCATGTCGTCGGGATCGCCGAGCCAGACGGTCCACGACGTCGGCGGGCCCGACCGAGGCAGACCGAGCAGCCGGTTGACGGGGGTCTCCAGGAGCTTTCCCTGAAGGTCGTGAAGGGCCGCGTCGAGCGCGCTCTTCGCCGCCTGCTCGCCGTCCAGCTCGCCGAGCCGGGCACCGATCTCCTCGAGCGCGAAGGGGTCGTCCCCGACCAGGGTGGCGTGCTCGCTCGACGAATGCGAGAGCAGAGTCGGCGGTCTCGCCGTAGCGCTCGATCGGCGCAGCCTCTCCCCTGCCCTCGACGCCGTCGTGCTCGACGGTGACGTGGACGACGTCGGCCCAGTCCTGCGACTCGCGGCTGATCACGAACGTCTCGGAGAGGTACAGGCGGACGATCTCGGCGCGCACGTCCATCGAGCCGCGAGACTAGCTCGCGAGCGCCGCGACGTACGCTGCCACGTCAGCGGCCCGCCGGCCCTTCACCAGCCCTGCCGGCATCGCGCCCCGACCGGAGGCGACGATCACCTCGACCAGCGGGAGCCAACCACGGGCAACGCGCGCCCCTCCGGGCCGATCCCGAGGGATTGCGCCGCTCGTCTACACTGAGCCGTCCCCGCGCCCGTAGCTCAGGGGATAGAGCGCGCGCCTCCGGAGCGCGAGGTCGCAGGTTCGATTCCTGCCGGGCGCATAGAGCGCTGCACGCTGGAAGTTCCGCAAACCCCGCAGAGATGCGGGGTTTGCGCTCGTATGCAGGCATTTTTCGGCGTCAGAGCGCGCGTGCGGGCTTGACCGAATGTGCCCGGTTTGCTCACCTCGTGCTACCCCCCGTGCTACCCCCGAGAGGACGTCAGCTGTGCTTGGACGAGCGGGAGCACGTCGTCCGGTTCGGGGTAGCGGCCGATCATCGACTTGGTGAACACGAGCTCGTCGTCGACGTGCACGTCGAAGATGCCCTCGTCGCCCATCACGACCTCGATCGCGGCGACGTCGTGTTCGTGTTCCTCGAGGAGTCGGGAAGCGAGCGCGGTCGCGTACGGCCTCGCGCTGCACGGGACGCAGTACTCGATGCGGATGCGGAATGTGTTTGCGATAGCTCGATAGTTGCATCCGCAAGAGAGTCTGTGCGGCAGTCAAGCGGCTAGCCGCGCTCGCGACGCATGAGCTCAGCGACGGGGTTTGTGCCGCGGATCGCTCCGCCGCAGCCGCGCCCGATCGCCGGGATCCCGCGGAGCCTGTCACCAGGAGCCGCAGCCCCGGCCACACTCGCGGGCTCCTCGTCGCCGACCTCCCGTACGATCCGCGCGTCGGCGTGAGTTCGATCGAACGAGGGACGTGAATCATCTCATGAAGGGCACGATGGACATCGACTGGAGTACATGGGCCGTCGAGGATCTCTACCTCGTGCCTTCGGAGGACTTGCTCGACGACGACGGCGAGCCGATCTACTGCGTCTTCAGCCGAGAGCTCGACGCCGTCACATTCGTCGATGCCAAGAAACTCTCCGTCCTTACGGAGAGAGGCATCCAAACGCTCGATCGCCTTCCAGACTGACGGTTGCTGCCCGCCGAGGCGTGACCATGCGAGCGCCCGTCAGGCCGCCGCCTGGCGCCTACAACCCGCGCATCAGCAGCCCGCGCTCCGCGAGGACCGCGGCGATCTGGGCGACGTCGGCCAACGACGGGCTCCCCTCGGCCATGTAGCGCGTCAGGTACTTGAGCGCCGCCCGCTCGTACTTCGGGTCGCCCTTCTCGGCGTACAGCTCGACGAGCTCGCGGGCCTGCGCGAGCGAGATGAACGGGATCTCGAACGCGGCCTGCTCGGCGGCGGTGAGGTTCCGGGACGCGAGGGCGCGCCTGAGTCGTGCGCCAGGTCGGCCTTCCGAGGTCACGAACATACGTTCTCACATCGGTCGAGGGATCATCGACTCTCGAGGCGTGTCAAGCGACCAACTCCCGGCTGCCCGCTCGTTAGGGTCATCCGTGCATGAAGTTCAAGCCAACGCGCGCGGATCGTCTCTCGCCGGAGGAGCGTGAGATCGTCGATCGGTTCGAACGGGGCGTGATCGACGCGGCGGAAGCCGGGCGATTGCTCGTTGCCTCGGTTCACTCCGTCCGGCACGAGGCTGCCGCGTCAGTGGACGAGAGCGGGCCTAGTGCCGAGTCGACAGACGCGGCTCACGACGAGACGACCGCAGAGGCAAGGGCGAGAGCGCTCATCGAGCGCATCGCGCGAGAAGCGTACGACGAGCCGGCCTGACCTCAGTGGTGGTCGCCTATGGAGATTTGGAGAGGCAACGCCACTGCCGTTTCGGTCCGAATCGCGATTTGAGCACTTTGGTGTCCACACGATGACCATCGTGGCAACGGCTGATCGACGAACGCGATCCCCGATCATCTGGGGCGTCGTCGTCGGGGGACTCCAGGCCGCTTCGCCACTGGCGTTTTGGTGGCTACCGACGGCTGTTGTCTACGCGCTCGGCCTCGTAGCGATTGCCTTTGTCTACATCGGCTTTGCGGTTGCTGACGGCCGCGCCCGAGTCATCGCCGTCGAGAGCACGGTCACAAGCCTCTTTGTGGTGATCGCCGCGGCCGCGATAACCAGATCACCCTGGCTGCTCGTCGCCGGTCTGCTCGCCCACGGACTGAAGGATCTGTGGCAGCACCGCACTCGTTTCGTCGCCAACACACGTTGGTGGCCGCCGTTCTGCCTTGTTGTCGATTGCGTCGCGGCGACGATCATCGCGATCGAGATCGTGGCCGGCGTGCAGTTCCACCACTAGCCGTGAGGAGGCTCGGACATGGACGAGAACACCCCGGCGCACCTTGAAGTTGCGGTGATAGGCGCGGGCCAGGCCGGCTTGGCTCTTGGATACTTTCTCCTCGCTCGTCACGGGCTTCGTTTCGTGATCTTCGAAGCCGAGCCGTGTGTTGCTTCGGCGTGGCGAGCCCGCTGGGACTCACTCGTCCTGTTCACTTCGCGCCGCTACGACAGCCTGCCGGGCTCCGTGTTTCCCGGCGACCCCGACGGCTATCCGACCCGAGACGAGGTGGTCGCGTACCTCGACAACTACGTGGACGCGATGAAGCTCCCCGTCCGGTTTGGCAGCCGGGTCCGCTCGCTCGAGAAGACGGGCGACACCTTCGAGCTTCGGCTTGACGACCGAACAGTCACGGCCGATCAGGTAGTCGTCGCGACAGGCCCGTTTCAACTACCGCGCGTGCCGGCGTTTGCGAGTGATCTTGACTCCGGGGTGTTCCAGGCGCACAGCATCGACTACCGCACACCGGACGATGTCCCTCGGGGAACCGTCTTGGTCGTCGGCGGTGGAAACACTGGCTATCAGATCGCGCATGAACTCGCGGCAACGCACGACGTTCATCTCTCAGTTGGCGGTCGCCAGATCCCCCTTCCGCAGAGACTGCTCGGACGCGATCTCTTTTGGTGGCTGGAGACAACACGACTATTCAGGACAACAGTCGATTCGAGGCTCGGTAGTCGGTTGCGTTCACGCGACACGCTGATTGGCTCGAGCCCTCGTGCAATCAAACGCGCAGGGGTGGACATGCGACCACGGGCAACCGGCGCCTACGAGCGCACCGTGACCTTCAACGACGGGAGTTCACTCGTAGTCGACGCCGTCATCTGGGCGACGGGGTTCGAACTCGATCACTCCTGGATCGATCCGCCGAATGAGAGCGAGGGGTCCATGATCGAACATCAGCGGGGTGTAACCGAGGTCGAGGGCCTCTACTTCCTCGGATTGCCCTGGCAGCACACACGTGGATCGGCGCTGCTTGGTTGGGTCAAGGACGACGCCGAGTACCTTGCGACGAAGATCGCCGCGGTGCACGGCCGCATCAATCCGCCCGCCGAAGGATCCTCAGTCCACACTGCTGAGTCGCCCGTATGAGGCCTGCACTGCACACCGCCGACGACACCCTCGAGCGGAGGGAAGGGTTTGGGAACGCGCGAGTGATAACCGGGTGTTGGTCTGCGATGGTCCTGACTCAGCGAACCGGGCCCACCCTGACGGGTCGGCGCCCTTGAAGGGGCAGGAGGCCACAAATGACGGACACTCATGATTCTGAGGTGTCAGAGCCGACGATGTTCTCGACCTCGACTGAAGGTCTCCCGGAGTGCCAACCCCCCGAGGTGATCGAGCTCGACGCCGCTGACGAGGTCCAGCTCGACATCGGCGCGGTCTCGAAGGTGGTTCGGGGGGCGTCCGTGCGCATGCTCGCCTACTCCGGCTCGATCCCCGGTCCGACCCTCAAGGTGCGCCAGGGATCGCGGGTTGTCGTCCACGTGACGAACAACGGCGACCACGAGGACACCGTTCACTGGCATGGCCTGCGGCTGAACAATCGCTTCGACGGCACACATGAGACGCAAGCTCCGATCCCAGTCGGCGGCAGCTTCTCCTACGAGCTCGAGTTTCCCGATCCGGGTGTCTACTGGTACCACCCGCACGTTCGTGAGGACTACGGACAGGAGCTCGGTCTCTACGGGAACATTCTCGTCGTTCCATCCGACGCCAACTACTGGCCCCCCGTGCACCGCGAAGTCCTCCTGACGCTGGACGACCTCTTGATTGAGGACGGGAAGGTTGCTCCGTTCAGCCGCTCGGAAACGAACTATGTCGCCATGGGTCGCTTCGGCAACGTTCTGCTGGTTGGCGGCGAGCAGGAACTGTCAATGACAGCGACTCGGAGCGAGGTCGTCCGCCTGTACCTGACCAACACCGCCAACACCCGCGTCTTCAACGTCGGGATCAATGGCGCGACCATGAAGCTAGTCGGAGCAGACAGTGGCCACTACGAACGAGACGAGCTCGTTGAAGGCGTGGTCCTGGCTCCGTCCGAGCGCGCTGTGGTCGACGTGAACTTCGACCAACCCGGAAAGGCGAAGCTCGAGCATCGCACCCCCGAGAAAACCCACACGCTCGCCACGATCATCGTCAGCTCTGAAGTCACCGCTCCGCCACTCGAGCCGCCATTCGACGCTTTGCACACGAATGACGACATGGTTGCCGAGCGAGAGCGGATCGCCCCGTATCTCGATGCCGCACCGGACAAGACGCTCGTCTTCGACGCCGAGATGGACATGGGCGTCCCCGAAGGGGCGGTCGTCTACATCTGTCCCATGCACCCCGAGATCGTCCGCACCGAGGAAGGCCACTGCCCGGAGTGCGCCATGAAGCTAATCGCCACCGCGATCAGCTACGCCTGCCCCATGCACCCCGAAGTAGTGAGCGACGCCCCTGGCCATTGTCCGCAGTGCGGAATGAAGCTTCTCCCATCTCACATGCTCACCGCTGCTGGCACCGAGACGGAGCATGGCGGCCACGAACATGGCCACGATCACGCTGACTCAGGTGGCATCGAGTGGGACGACGACATGGTCGAGGTCAACCGGATCACGACGCCGGCCAACATGCGCTGGAAGCTTGTCGATCGCGACACAGGAGATGAGAACGGCGCAATCGACTGGCGGTTTCGGGTCGGCGACCAAGTCAAGATCCGCCTCGTCAACACCCTCGATTCAGATCATCCGATGCACCACCCGTTCCACGTCCACGGCGCCGGTCGCTTCCTCATTCTCGCGAGGGACGACAAGGTGGAGTCAAACCTGGCCTGGAAGGACACCGTGCTCGTACGCACGGGTGAAACCGTCGACATCCTGCTCGACGTGACCAACCCCGGCCTCTGGATGGCGCACTGTCACATCGCCGAACACCACGAGAGCGGAATGATGTTCAGCTTCCGGGTCGACGGTGCTTGAAGGCATGGGGGAAGCGCGAAAGCCGACGGTCAGAGAGCGCAAGAGCCTGCTCAAGTGGGCAACGGCTTGCCGGGCTCGCTCGCCCGGATCGTCTTCCACGAATCCCAGGTAACTCGCAGCATTACGAGGGTTATCGCGAGGCCGACGAGCGGATCGGCACGAGGGATGCCAATCCCAACCAGGAGCGCACTCGCGACCACCCCGAGCGACACATAGCCATCTACGCGGGCGCGTGATTGCCGTCAGCTACAAGCGCAGGGCTTGCCAGTCGCCTGCCTGCCCGGCGGCGTACCTGGGCCGCGAGCTCGTTGCCTGCAAAGCCAATAAGACCGGCAGCGGCCAGTACCCAAAGATGCGAGAGCTCCTCGGGATGGATACGCCGCTGGATGGTTTCGTAGAGGGCGACCAACGCGCTGATCAGGATCGCGAGGACGACCGCCAGACCAGCGAGCTTCTCGCCGCGGAAGGAGCGGAGAAAGAACGCGATGCCGAGTGGGATCGCGGTCAGTGCGTCGCCGAAGTTGTGAATGAGGTCGGCGAGCAACGCCACGCTTCCGGACAGGACAAAGATCGCCGTCTGGGCGAGCGCGGCCACGAGGAGGACCGCGAGTGAGATCGAGACGGCCTTGACGCCCTCGCGAGAACGCACAATCGAAGGATCGACGAGCCCATGCGAGTGACTGTGCCCATCGTCGCTGTGGGACAGGCTTGGATCGCCAAGGCGGCCGTCGGGCTCGACCGGGACGTGGCTCACGCTCCGATTCCTGCCGGGCGCGCATGAAGCGCTGCACGCTGGAAGTTCCGCAAGACTCGTGGGCACGTTGTGTTCAGCGGGCGACCGGACATGGCCGGCTCGCTGCACCAGGTGCGCCCCGTGCTACCCCCGTCGGCGGCCGATCTGCTGCACGGGAACCGAGCTCGCCGGCTTGCCCGCGCCGTGCACGAGCCATGAGACGAAGTCGACGGCACCAGCCTCCGTCCAGTTCCCGGTTGCGACCATCCGCCGGACGATCTCGCGGACATCGACCGCCGACTCGAGCCACTCCGTGATCTCCCCTGTCGAGAGTGGCCGAGTCGTTTCCACGCCCTCCCACGTTAAGCACTCACGCGCGAGTGTCCAGGCGACCCACATGGAGCGGTCGAGCCCCGGGCGACCGGTCGGGACACCCTGAGAGAGCGCGCGCCGGCGGACAGCTCGCCGGGCGGCGCTCCGCGGGACCGCGCGCCGCAGCTCCCACGACCGTCATGGGCTGTCCGAAGTCCCTAGCCCGCGGGCTGCTCTTTGTCCCGATGTCCCTCGCTTGCCGGGCGTGTGACCGAGATCTGGTACTCGACCGGGGCTCCGCCACCGGTGTTCTCGCCCGGCGCGACGTTCGTGACCTCCCATCCGTGGGCGATGATCTGGCCCTCGGCAGGGCGGACATAGAGGGTGATGACCTTGGATTCGCCGTCCGGGTAACGCACGAGCGTCTTGTGTCCGCTGGGGACCATGGGCATGGAGCATGTTGTACAGGCGTTCCTCGGAGTCTGCTGCGCGCGAGCGCCGTTCAGAGCACGTCGGATGCGCTCGGGTCGACGACGACCGTGCAGACGAACCGCCTCATCGAGTCGCCGATGTCGTCGCTCCTGACGAGCCATTCGACACCCTTGATGACGTACGTCCGCCCGTCGACGATGAGCTCGCCGTTGACGTGAGGTTCGCCGTCGACGTTCGACTCGCGGATCTGGGACCAGTCACCGTCGGCGGTGCGGAAGACGAGCTGGAAGCGCGTCATGACTCCCCTTCTCTCGCTCGCCCTGCGCGGTGGCCAGGAGCGGTCAGGGCGAGAGGAGGAACTGTTGCGTGCACCGAGCTTACGCCTCTCCGGTGTGACCGTGGTGCACGTCACATGCGATCGGAACACAGGCGAGGTGCGACGGAAGGGTGGGCCGCCGTCGGCACCCCGCCCGGCGCCACGAGGGTGCCGGCCGCCACGTGGCTGCCGCGTTAAGCGGCCGCACAGGTTGTGTTGTCCCGGCAACGCCCCTCCGTTGGTGCGGGCGGCTCGGCTGCAAGGAACGACCGCAGACACTCCCCGGCAGCCGCCCCCGAGATGCCGCCCGCGGCCGCGATGGTGCCGACGTCGTCGACAACGGGGGCTAGACGCACGGCCAGGGATTCGGCGCATCAGGCTGGTCCTGTGCGGGCGACGCGTCGACGCACCGCGCGGGCAGCGCGCTCGCTCCGGCCCGCCGTGGTATGAGAGTGACGTGACGCACGACCAGGCATTGGCGGCGATCCACGCCGTGCTCGCCGCGGCGCCGGGGCCGGTGTCGGTGGCGGTCGTCGACGACCACGGCGAGGTGGTCGCGTGCATCGCGATGGACGGCGCAGCCCGTGACACGCTCGAGAACGCACGACGCAAGGCGTACACGGCGGCGCGCAGCGACGCGACCGTCGACCCGAGCGCTCGCCGAGAAGGTCCAGGCGGCGCCGACCGAGCTCGCGAGCTTCGACCCGCAGTTCTCGTTCTTCCACGGCGGCGTGGCGGCGCTCTCGCCGGCGACCGGCGGCTCGGCGCGGTCGGCGTGAGCGGGCTCCCCGGTGCGGAGGATGAGCGGCTTGCGATTGCGGCGGTCGCGCGCGTCGGGGCTCGAGCCGGGCGCCTGACGTCCGGACGCCCGGCAGGGACGACCGCGTTCGGCGTCTGACAGCTTCACCCGATAGGTGCGCGACATCCCTGCGAGCCCGGCGCGGGCACGATCCGTACGCTCGCCGTCACCCAGCCGCGAAGCGCACCGCGGTAGCGGAGCTGGACGACGCCGCTCGTCCCGGGCCGTAGGTCACGTGCCTCGGGGAGGAGCCGTCGTTCTCCGCGCTCCGCGCCGGAAGGTGAGGCGGACGCGACCGGTCGCGGAGAGCGTCTCGGTCACGTTGCCGCGGTTGACGATCCCGAGCTCGACGGATCGCGCACGCCGTGCGACAGTCGAACGCGAAGGCCGCGAAGCTCGAGCCGCCGCACGACGCGGCCCGGAGCGCGGACGACGACGACGATCCCGATCCGCATCCGCACGACGACTGCTGCTCTGCGAACGGGTCGCGTGGTGAGCAGCACGAGCGCGTCGTGGTCCCCGGGCTCGGCGCGCCGCGGAGACCTGCGCCGACACAGAGAGCGAACGGGCTCGCGCCGGCTGCGAGGACGAACCTGCCCGGGCGCACGGTGAGCCACGACGCCGCCGCCCGCGCCGCGCCGGCGGGAACCACCCTCGGCCGACCTCGGAGGTCGAGCGAGAAGCCCGCCCGCCCGACGTCGACCATGACCGGGCTGCCACCCGGGTTCGAGATCACGGACGCTCGCCGGCGCTCGTGCCGTCGAGCGCGACGCGGGCCGGCGTCGCCGTGAGGCCGAGCGCCGGCCGCGCGCCGCGCTCGCGCCCGCCGAGGCGGGCGCGAGCAGGGCGCGACGAGAGCGAGGCTCGCCGCGCGTCTCATCGACCGATCACCGTGAACGTGACGGTCGCGGTGTACCGCCCGGCCGGGACGATCGGGAGCGGCGAGGTGAACCCGAGACGCGTGTCCCAGACGTCGCCTGCGCCGGCGCTCCGCGCCGAGGTCGTGCCCACGAGCAGGTCGCTGACCGGCGCGACGGGTATCGCGGCCATCGCGCCGCCTGCCAGCGAGCTCCCGATCTGCCCTCCGCTCGGGGCGGTGCCGGCGATCCCCAACGGGAGGTCGGCCGGCAGGAACGCCGTGCGGTGGACGGTGACCGAGTAGCCCGCCGCGTCGTTGCTCACGACGGTGACACGCTCCGAGACCGGGGCCGGGCGTGCTGCCGCTCGATCGCGTTTCCGAAGCTGACGCCGAGCGCTCGAGCGCGATCGAGAGCACGGACTGGATGTCGACGTCGACCGTCGCGCTCTGCGAGGCGCCGCCCGCAGGCGGCGGCGACGGTGCCGCACGTGGCGGCGGCAGTCGACGAGTTGCGCGGCGCCGGCGCCGCGGCCGCGAAGTCGACGTCGTTGGCGTCGGTGTCGCCGCATCCGCCCGACCCACGGGCCGCGGCGGTCGTGTTGTCGATCGCCTCGGCGCGGCGCACCGCCCTCGTAGTCGGTTGCGGTGCCGTAGCCGACGAGGTCGGCGATCGAGGTGACGGCGGAGCAGCTCCCGGCCGATCGCGCCACAGGCGAGCGCCGTCGTGCTCCGCACCACTGCGACCTTGCCGCCCGAGACGGCGAGGTTCGAGGTGCCGATCGCGTCCGGGGCCGGGAAGCGCCGCCGCCGACCGTCCCTCCGGAGGCGAGCTGGACGAGGTAGTGGCGGCCGGGTGCGATCGACCCGGCGAGCGCGGTCACCTGCCACGTCGTGCCCGTCGACGACGCGTACTGGAGCGTCCAGCCGGTGACGTCGACCGTGGTCGAGCCGCGGTTGAAGAGCTCGACGAAGTCGTTCGCGAAGGGCGCGCCGGCATTTCCGCCGCCCGCGAACACCTGGCTGACGACGACGTCGGGCGACGCGCCGCGGGCGATCGGCACGGCGAGCGCGCCGATGCCGGCGACGAGGGCGCACGAGGAGAAGGGCTACGACTCGATGCATGTGGTGCTCCAATCGGAGAGGAGGACGGGACTCCTTCCCTGATATCGCGTTGTCAACCCAGGCGAAAGGGTCGCGGGGCCAATTGGCACAGAGTTGGCACACTTCGGCACGTGCCTTCGGACGCTTGCCGACCGCGCGAGCGCGAGGGCTACTGTCCGGGCCGTGATCCGGTTCCTCGCGCAGCCTCGACCCGACAGCTCCCCCGCTCGGTGCAGACCCTGCAGCTCGGTGGGCTCGTGAGCGCCTTCGGGAACGGGATGCTGATCCCGTTCCTCTTCATCTACCTGCACAACGTGCGCGACATCGGCCTCGGGGTCGCGGGGCTGATCGTCGGGGCGAACGCCGTCGTCAGCGTCGTGGCCGGGCCCTCTCGCGGGGTCGCTCGTCGACCGCGCACGGCGGTCGCACGCGTCCTGGCCGCGTCACTGGTCGTGCTCGCGGTGGGGTACGGCGCCTTCGCCCTCGTCGCACGAGCCGTGGCAGGGGTTCGTGGCAGCGGCTGTGACCGGGGTCGGCAACGGCTTCTTCTGGCCGGCGCAGTCGACGCTGCTGGCCGCGCTCTCACCGCCCGACCGTCGGCATGCGACGTTCGCGATGCAGCGCGTGATGATGAACCTGGGGATCGGGACGGCGCGCTCGTCGGCGGGCTGATCGCCGACGCCGACCGGCCGGGCACGTTCGTCGCGCTCTTCCTGCTCGACGCGGTGACGTTCGTCGTCTACCTCGGCGTGCTGCTCGTCGCCGTGCCCGAGCCCCGGACCGCGTCCGGAGGACGCGGCGACCGCACCGGGCAGCTACCGCGACGTCCTCCGCCATCGCGCCTTCGTCGGCGGTCGTCGGACTCAACACGCTCTTCATCTTCGCCGGCATGTCCGGGTTCGAGCTCCTCCCGGTGTTCGCGAAGAACGAGGTGGGCGTGACGGAGCACGCGATCGGGGTGATCTTCTTCGTCAACACGGTCGTGATCGTGCGTCGCGCAGCTCCCGATCGCGAAGCTCTCGGAGGGACACCGGCGAATGCGGATGCTCGCGCGTGCTCGGCGTCCTGTGGGCCGCGTGCTGGGTCGCCGTTTCGATCGTCGGCGGCCGGGCGGAAGGCGCGACGGCGGCCGTGCTGCTCGCCGTCGTGATGGCCGCGTTCGGGATCGGGGAGTGCATCCACGGGACGGTCCAGGCACCGCTCGTCAGCGACCTCGCCGAGCCGCGCCTGCTCGGGCGATACATGGCGCTCTCGGCGCTGTCGTGGCAGCTCGGCTTCGCCGCCGGGCCCGCGGTCGGCGGCTTCCTGCTCTCGGTCAGCCCGACCGGGACGTGGCTCGTCTGGGCGGCGCTCTGTGCGCTCGGGGCCGCGCTCTCCGTCGCGCTCGAGCCGTCGATTCCCAAGGCAGTCCGCCGGACGCCGCTGGCCCAGGCCGCCTGACGGGTGCGGCCGGGCTCGACCCGTTCGGCAGGCGCCGCGACTAGAATGACGAACATGGTGCCAGCGACCGACGACCCGCTCAGTCCCCATGCCGAGCCTGCCCCGCATCCGCCGGAGCGCCCGGTCGCGCGTCGGCGCGGACGATGTCGCGCGCGCGCCGTACGTCGCTGAGCTCACAGGCGCCGGCCTCACCTGGGTCAACGTCGTTGCCCCGGACCTCGACACGGCGCAGCTGCTCTCCGACCGGTTCGGATGGCATCCCCTGGACGTCGAGGACATCGTCTCCAAGCGCCAGCGGCCGAAGGTCGACGACTACGAGGACGACCAGTACCTCTTCGCCGTCCTCCACTTCCCCGTCTACGACAAGACGATCCAGCGCCTGAACGCCGCCGAGCTCGACGTCTTCATCGGCCAGGACTACCTCGTCACGTTGCCGAACCGCGAGCTGCTGCCGGTCGCGCGGCTCTTCGCGCGCTGCGAGTCCGACGAGTCGTACCGCGAGCAGCTGTTCGCAAAAGGTTCGGGGCGCCTCCTCTACGAGGTGCTTGGACGACCTGTTCGACTACTGCTTCCCGATCCTCGACAAGATCGGCCACAAGCTCGACCGGATCGAGGACGACATGTTCGAGGGAGCGGCCGAGGATGTCGTGCGCGACATCTCGAACGTCAAGCAGGAGATCATCTCCTACCGGAAGGTGATCAAGCCCGAGCGGACGACGCTCCGGGTCCTCGAGAGGCGCGTCGACCGGTTCCTCCCCGAGCAGCTCGAGCTCTACTTCGACGACATCAACGACGCCGTCGAGCGCATCTGGGACCAGCTCGACAACTACAAGGAGGTCGTCGAGGCGCTCGAGTCGACGAACGAGGCGGTGATCGCCCACCGGTTCAACGACGTGCTTCGCATCCTCACCGTCTTCAGCATCATCTTCCTGCCCGCGACGCTGATCGCGAGCATCTGGGGGATGAACGTCGGGCTACCCGGCGGCGGCGAGCCCCAGAACGCGGCCCACCTGGTCTTCTGGCTGATCATCGCGGCGATGATCACGGGCATCGTCGGCATGATCGGCTTCTTCCGCTGGAAGCGCTGGCTCTAGTAGGAGCGACCGGGAGCACACGGCTCGGGTCGTCTCTCTACCCGGGATCTCGTAACTGGAGGTGCTGGGCAGGCCGACAGTCAATCTGCCGGTCTCCGCCGACGCGCCCGACTCGAGTTACGAGGCCGGGTGATTGACCCATTCGTGTCCTGTACGGCCCCGCCGGCGGGACGTACCGTGATCCATGCGAGCCCGGTGCCGGAATACCCGCGGTACCAAGGGGGATCGGTGTCCACCTTGCAGGGGTGTACTCGGCGGCACGCCTCTGCCGCAGGCGGGGCCGGCGCGGGCTCGCGGATCACGTGCAGCGCGAGACTCGGCCCCACCACGAGTCTCGCGTAGCCTCTTCGGCCGCACGTTTGGGGGCCGGTCTCCAGACCTCGCCACGTCGAGATGACGGTGCGGAGGGGTGTCGCACCGACCCTGGCAGAGGGCGGCGGGGTGTGTGTCGTTGAGGGAACGTCGTGGCGACACGCCAATGGACTCGTTCGTGTCATTGGCGAGCCCTCGACCCGTGCCTACCGTGCCTGTAGCCCCGCATCGGGGCCATTCAGGAGGCCGAGAATGCTGAAGACGACAGCACACGACAGCAATCACGAGGTCGAGGTCGACCCGCTCACCGAAGACGAGCCGACCACGGCGCGATTGGATCTGCTCTCCGCGTACACCATGTTCGGGACGCTGCATCTCGACGGGTTGCTGGCGTACTCCGTCAGGGCCAGCGTCGAGGAGGAGGCGGCGCCCGTCGTAGAGCCGCCCGCGCTCGAGGATGGGTACTACTACAAGGAACCCGGCGAGAACACTTGGAGGGCCGCGTGAGCCAGATCCCGCGGCCGACGTGGATCTGACGTAGGTCACCAGTCGCGCGACCTCGGCGCTGCCGCTCGAGCGGCGTCTCTCGCATTCCTTGTGGGTGGGAGGCGGTGGCGCTCTGTGGCCTCGTCGGTGCTCGGGCCGTGCGTATCTCAGATCGTCGGTAGGACCCGCGACGTCGCCTCTGTGTCGCGAGCGATACACACCCTGTGCGGCAGACGAGGACGACGACAGAGGGGCTCCCTCCTAGGCTCGCCACATGGTGAACGGTCGAGAAGGAGGCGCGGCATGTACGACATCACCAAGATGCGAATGCTGCTGACGACTGCGGTCTTGGCCGCGGCCGCGGCGGTGTTGGCGGGTGGCGCGAGCGCGAGGATTCCGGAGGACACCAGCTCTGCCAGCGCGGCGCAGGAGTCGGTCCGCGTGTCCCGCTATGCAGCCCAGTCGCCGAGCTGGCGGGGGAAGGGCGGCAAGGGCGAGGAGACCCGGGGCGCAGCGAGCATCGGACAGGCGTCCATCACGACCGGCGTCGACGCGCTCCCGGCCTCCAGCTGGCGCGGCAAAGACGGCAAGGGCGAGGAGTGACGGCACCCCGCGGGAGTGGCCCGGCGTGGCGGGTGGACGACCCGGCACCGCGGCAGTGGCTTCTCCCAAAGCGACCGTTCGACGCGGGGAGCGAGGCGGGGCGGATCCAGAAGGACCGCCCCGTTTCGCTGGTCAGCGTCCCTGCATCAGCAGATGGCGCTCCGCCAGCAGCGCCGCGACCTGCGCCATGTCAGCCAGTGACGGCCCTGCCTCGTCGAGATACCGGCGCAGGTACTTCAGTGCAGCGCGCTCGTACTTCGTGTCGCCCTTCTCCGCGTAGAGCTCGAGCAGGGTGCGGGCATCGGCGAGGGGCACGAACCCGAGCTCGAACGCAGCCTGCTCGGCCGCCGTGAGGTTGCCGCGCTCGATTGCCCGACGGAACCGTGCCCCTGGACGCCCTTCCGATGTCACGAACGTACGTTCTCACAACCGGAGGGTCGGGTGCATCTCGAACTCCGTCACGCATGCAGAGCGGCGACGTGACAGTCCCCGGCAGACACCCTGCGATAAGGTCGACCCACCCCACCAGGAGGACACCCGTGAGCATCCTTGTCCGCTTCACGACTGCGCCGGGCATGACCGCCCAGAAGTACAACGACAAGCTCCCGCTCATCGAGGCGTCGGGCGAGTGGCCGCCGGACGGGCTCGAGTACCACGTCGCGTTCAGCAGCGGTGGCGACTTCCGGGTCAGCGAGATCTGGGACTCGAAGGAGCAGTTCGAGGCATTCGGCGCGCGCCTGATGCCAATCCTCGCCGCGCACGGTGTCGAGCTCGCCGGCCCACCTGAGGTGTTGGAGGTTCACAACATCCTCAAGCGGTAGCGTCCGAAACGCCCGTAGGGGCCGCGACCCACATCGCCGCGGTGAAGGGCGCAACGCTGTGGACGCCGGGTGACACTCGTCCTCCGCAACGGTCGACGAGGCTCGCGCAGGCCGACGTTGCGGCTCCCAGCACGATTCGGGCCGCGCTCCAGCGGCCCCTGGCCCGGGCCGACGAGGCAGCTCCCTCGAACGAGGGGTGATCCCGGCCCCGGTTGCGTCCGAAGCACCGACCAGGTACTGGCAACACACTGCGGAGGAACATCTATGGGCATGCGGCAGCCCGCTCGTCTTACCCCCCGGCCTGTGTACGGATTGCCGGAGGTCGTGGCACAGGAGCATCTGGACGCTTCGAGCACGCGGACCGGTGCGGTGCTCCCACTACTGATCCTCGTCCTGGGCCTCGCGATCGCGATGGTGTGGTTCATCGGCCTACCCGCCCTCGCGCGCACGTCCCAGCCCGAGCGGACGTGCGAGGTGATCGTCCTCAAGTCGGGCGCGCCCCGGTGCGTCGCCAACCCGACGCGCGGGTCGCAGGCGGCCCCTCAGAAGACCGCGAGCCGCGCCAAGCGCTGACCCGGTCGGCATCCGGGCCGTGCGGCCCGCTCCGCCGAGCCGGGCCGGGTGCGCGTTGTGCCCGCGTTATCGCCGGCGCAGAAGGCGACGGCGCTTCCGTGAGCGCGTTAGGCTCGCCCGACGGGCGCAGCCGCGGCCGGACAGCGAGGGAAGGGAGCACCCGATGGCCACTGCCTTCATCCAGGAGTTCGCAATCGTGGACGGCGACACGCGCACGGAGAACTACGACGCCGTCGTCGAACAGCTCGGGCTGGGCGGGAACGCGCCGGCCGGGCTGCTCCTGCATACGGCCGGGTTCGACCACGACGGCGGTGTCTTCCGGATCTTCGACGTCTGGGAGACGCGCGAGCACGGCGAGCGCTTCATGCGCGACACGCTCGAGCCGATCACCGGGCGCATGGCAGAGGCTGCGCAACAGAGCGGTGAGGACTTCCAGCCTCCGACGCGCCGAGGCATGGTACGAGCTCCACGACTCGATGTCGGGCTGACGGGCGTCGCTCGACGCCTGCCTCCCTCGATCGTTCCGACGCGTGCCGCCGACGGCGGCTACCGGGGCTCGAACGTTCAGGTGTAGACGCCGTTGCGGGAGGAATACTCGAGGAGGCGGGCGGCGCACGGCGGGCAGTACGTGGCGACGCCCGGTGGATCGAGGCCGGCTGGGTCCCCGACGATCACGGCGACCCAGCCGGGAGCCGTCGCGCTGACGCAATCGCACTCGACACAGCGGAGCTCGAGGTCGGGCGGATCGTCGAGGCTCTCAAGCAACGACGCCCGGAGCTCGACGAGGCCCGAGGGCGGGTCACCGAGGACGCGGAACAGGCACTCGCGGTCGAGTGACGTCAGCGTCGGGCTCGGCCTCCCCCACGTGAGGGCCTCGGCCAGCTTCCGGGCCGTCGAGTCGAAGCCGGCAGCGCGAAGCATCCCGACGAGGTCGAGTGCCAGCTCGTTCGCGACGTCTGCCCCCCAGATCCGCAACGGCCGCAGCATACGGAGCGGCGACTGACCGCGCCAGACGAGGCGCGCCCACCCGAGCGCCCGCCGTCCCTGCGCTGCGAGTCGACCCGCGCCCAGCCGAAGGGCTAGGCACGTCTCGCCCCGCGGGGGAAGTCCGGCGGCGCTGGATGGACGACCTTACAGCCATGGCAATCGAGGGTCTGAAACAGCACACGACCCTCACGAGAGGGGGCAGGGAATGACGGCGGCACAGTTCGAGGGTCTCCGCGTCGACGAGGCAGCCGAGGTCCTCGCCTGGCGGTTCGACGCGCTCTGCAGGACAGGGTACGACCTCGACGCGGCGGCGGTGCTCGCGGCGAACGTGGAGGTCGATCTGCACGACGCGGTCGATCTGGTGCGGCGAGGGTGCCCGCCGGAGCTCGCGGCGAAGATCCTCCTCTAGATCTCTCCCCCATCCGCGGCGTCGGAATCACGGCGGCGATTCCGACGTCGCGGCTCCCCTGCCGGCGGTTGCTCCCGTCGCGCTTCCTGTTCGCGCGGGTCGCGCTCGGCGAGGTGAGCCCGCGTCCCGCGCAGCCTGTCGAGCATCGTCGCGACTCTAGACTCCCAGGCGATGGCCGACCGGGGCTCGTTCCACATCGGCTACGAGCTCGACCCGGCGACCGGGAAAGCCGGCGCCGACGAGGTCGTCATCGGCTCGAGCGACCTGACGACGCACGGCGTGGTCACCGGGATGACGGGCTCGGGCAAGACCGGCCTCGCAGTCGTGCTGCTCGAAGAGGCGCGGCTCGCCGGGATCCCGACGCTCGTGCTCGACCCGAAAGGGGACATGACCAACCTCGCGCTCGTCTTCCCCGACCTCCGGGCGGCGAGCTTCCGCCCGTGGGTCAGCGAGGCGGACGCGCAGGCGGCGGGCGTCTCGGCGGACGAGTACGCCGAGCAGCAGGCAACCGTCTGGCGCGAGGGGCTGGCCGCGAACGGGATCGGACCCGACCGGCTCCAGGCGCTCCACGACGCGGGCGACGTCACGATCTACACACCCGGCTCGACAGCGGGCGTGCCGCTGAACGTCGTCGGGTCGCTCCGGGCGCCGCCCCTGTCCTGGGACACCGATACGGAAGCGCTGCGCGACGAGATCGAGGGGACGGTCACGAGCCTGCTCGCCCTCGTCGGGATCGCCGCCGACCCGCTCTCGAGCCGCGAGCACGTCCTTCTCTCGAACCTGATCGAGAACGCGTGGCGTGCCGGCCGCGACCTCGACCTCGGGATGCTGATCGGGGAGGTCCAGGCCCCGCCGATCCGCAAGCTCGGCGTCTTCGAGATCGACCAGTTCTTCCCGCCGGCAGACCGCACGAAGCTCGCGTTCACCCTGAACGCGCTCGTCGCCTCCCCGACGTTCGCGGCATGGTCGGAGGGCGAGCCGCTCGACCCGCAGGCGCTTCTCTTCACTGCCGACGGGAAGCCGCGCTGCGCCGTCGTCTACCTCGCCCACCTCTCGGAGGAGGAGCGGCAGTTCGTCGTCACGCTCGTGTTCTCGAAGCTCGTGACGTGGATGCGGGCACAGGAGGGCTCGCCCGACCTCCGCGCGCTCGCGTACATGGACGAGGTCTTCGGCTACGTGCCGCCCAGCGCGTCGCCGCCGGCGAAGAAGCCGATCCTGACGATCTTCAAGCAGGGCCGGGCGTTCGGCCTCGGACTGGTCCTCTCGACGCAGAACCCGGTCGACCTCGACTACAAGGCCATGTCGAACGCCGGCACCTGGCTCGTCGGCCGGCTCCAGACGGAGAACGACAAGGCACGGGTGCTCGAGGGGTTGCGCTCCGCGGCGGGCACCACCGACGTCGCAGCGCTGGACGCGGCGATCGGCGGTCTCGCCAAGCGCCAGTTCCTGCTCGTGTCCGCGAAGGCGTCCGCACCGCGGCTCCTCGCGACGCGGTGGGCGATGTCGTATCTCTGCGGGCCGCTGACGAAGGAGCAGATCGGGCGGCTGAAGCCTGCCGCGACGACCCGGCCCGTACCGGCGCCGGCCGTCGATCCCGCCGATGCGGCCCCCGTCGCCGCGCCAGCCGTCGCCGTGGCAGCCGCTCCCACCCCGAAGCTCGGCGTGGACGAGACGCCGATCCCGCCGCCGGTGGCAGCCGGTATCGCGGTCTCGTACCTCGACCCCGCTGCGCCATGGGGCTCGGCGGTCGGAGCGACCGCGGGGTCAGCCCGGCTCCGCGCCTTCCTCGCTGCGCGCGTCTCGCTCCGCTACGACGACAGCGCCGCCGACGTCGACGAGCAGGAGGAGTTCGAGGCCGTGTACGGACCGCTCGACGCAGGCTTCGATCTCGCCAGCGAGACGCAGGTCGACTACGACGACCGGGACTTCGGGACGGCGCCCCCCGCCGGTGTCTCGTTCGTGCTCCCCCGGGCCTCCGTCGCCGAGTCGACGTTCTTCACGCAGACCGCGAAGGACATCCAACGCAATCTCGTCGAGCGCCGCCTGCTCGAGCTGCAGCGCAACCGGGCCCTGAAGCTCGTCGCGCGGCCGGGTGAATCACCGGCGGGCTTCGCGTCGCGCTGCGACGCGGCCGCGCAGGAGCGCGCGGACGCGGAGGCGGCGAAGATCCGCGACCGGCTCGAGGCGAAGCGCGACCGGCTGAACACGGCGCTCGCGCAGGCGCAGCGCCGCGTCGAGGAGCTCGACACCGACACGCGAACCCGCCAGGCGAACGAGATGGTCGCCGGCGCCGGCGCGGTGCTCGGTGCCCTCCTCGGCGGCAGGCGGAGCACGCGGTCGATCACGAGCGCCCTCGGGGGCGCGATGTCCCGACGAGGGATGACCGCTCGGACGTCCGAGCGGCGGGCGACGGCCGAGGCGAAGGTCGAGCGCACGACCGACGATCTCGCGGATCTCGAGCAGGAGATCCTCGACGAGGTCACCGAGATCGACGAGCGCTGGAAGGCGACCGCCGGCGAGGTCGACACGCTGACCATCCGCCTCGAGGCGACCGACGTCCGCGTCGTCGAGACGCGGCTCGTGTGGGTGCCGAGCCTCTAGCCGCCGTCGGCGCACTCGCGCTGGCGCTCGTCGCCGCGGGGTGCCGAGCGAACCCGACTCCGGAGAGCGAGACGACGCCGACGACCGGCGCGGCGGCCGTCGTCGAGTGGGTCAACGACGGCGACACGCTGACGCTCACGAGCGGCGCGAAGGTCAGGCTCGTCCAGATCGACGCACCGGAGCTCGAGACCGACTGCTACGGCCGGCCCGCTCTCGGTGCGCTCGTCGCGCTCGCCCCGAAAGGGACGCACGTCACGCTCGCCTCCGATCCGAAGCTGGACGACCGCGACGCGTACGGCCGGCTGCTCCGGTACGTCTTCGTCCGCGGCGAGAACGTCAACGTGGAGCTCGTCGGCGAGGGCGCCGCGTCGCCGTACTTCTTTCGCAACGAGCGCGGCGCGTACGCGGACGAGCTCCTGGACGCAGTCGACGAGGCGCGCTCCGCACGCCGCGGCTACTGGGGCGCGTGCCCGGGCGCCGAGCTGAGCACCGGCGTCGGCTCGATCACCGGCCCGCGCTGACCCGGTCGCCCAGGGCACCTCGGGCGCGCGGTGAAAGCCGACGCCGAGCGCGAGGAGCCGCGTCCCGTGGGCGGCGAGT
Organism: uncultured Actinomycetes bacterium; assembly: GCA_963739405.1. GTDB lineage: Bacteria > Actinomycetota > Thermoleophilia > Gaiellales > Gaiellaceae > Gaiella. The sequence continues at coordinate 80,303 of CAVUAH010000007.1, forward strand.
CGCGTCCGATACTCGCGCCACGAGCGCCCGGCCGAAGCAGACCAGCCGATCTCCGCGATCCCGAGCAGGCGCGGGAAGGCGAGGTGGTCGATGCCCGAGCGGGTCGAGATCGTCTCCGACCAGAGCGCGGCCTCGACGCCGACGATGTCGCGCTCGGAGACGCCCTCGATCAACGTCGCAGGATCCCACTCGTACGCCTTGCGGACACTCGTCGTCCCGGCCCACTGGAGCCCGAGCTCGGACGACCGCGTGTACTTCATGTCGAGATACGCACGCGTCGCGGGCGAGAGCACGAGCTTCGCGCCCTGGCGCACCGCCTGCCGGGCGAGCTCCGGGTCGTGCCAGTGCTGCACGACCGTGGTGCTCCGGAGCGATGCGCGCGCGACCTCCTCCCAGCCGAGCATCCGCTTCCCGCGGGCGCGGACGAGGCGCTGCACGCGCTCGACGAAGAAGCGGTAGTCGGCGGGGTCGGTCGACAGCGGCTCGTCGCCCCCGATGTGGAGGTACAGCCCGGGGGTCAGCGCCGCGACCTCCCCGAGGACGTCGTCGACGAAGGCGTAGGTCTCCTCCTGGCGGATGCAGAGCGAGCTGAACCCGACCTCGATGCCCGTGTACGGCGCGGGCGCCCTCCCGTCGCACGAGAGCCCCTCATACGACGCGAGCGCGGCGTTGACGTGCCCCGGCATGTCGATCTCGGGGACGACGTCGATGTGGCGCTCCGCGGCGTAGGAGACGAGACGGCCGTAGTCGCGCTGCGTGTAGTAGCCGCCGGCCCCGCCTCCGACGGCGGTCCTGCCCCCCACCCGCGCGAGCCGCGGCCTCGATGCGATCGCGAGGCGCCAACCCTGGTCGTCGGACAGGTGGAGATGCAGGCGGTTGAGCTTGTGGAGCGCGAGCAGGTCGATCAGGCGCTCGAGCTCGCGGACGTCGAAGAAGTGGCGTGCGACGTCGAGCATCATCCCCCGCCAGGCGAACCGCGGCCGGTCGTGGACGGTGACGACCGGGATGCGCCACGGCCCCCGCCGGCTCCTCGACGACTCGATCGCGTCCGGCAGGAGCTGTCTCAACGTCTGCACGCCGCGGACGAGACCGGTCGGCGTGCGCGCGGCGAGTGTCACGAGCGCCGATGCGACCGTCAGCCGGTAGCCCTCCTGTCCGAGCACGCGGTCTCCGGGGCGGAGGGAGAGAACCACGTCACCGCTCGTCGCCGGGCGGGCCGCGGTCACGGCGAGCCGGAAGCCCGTCGCCGGCCGAAGGTGCGAGGCGAGGAGGCGGGCGGCGCGGCGCGCGTCGGGATCAAGGGTCGTGACCACGATCCGCGCCGCACGAGTCAGCTCGAACGTCCCGCTCCCGGGCACGACCGCGAGCGGCCTGGGGATGATTGCGGGAAGCGCCGGCGGTCGCTCAGCCACGCACGGCGCCGGAGGTGAGGCCGAACATGATCTTTCGCTGGACGAGCAGGAAGAAGACGATCACCGGGATCGCCGTGAGCGTCGAGGCGGCCATCAGCCCGCCCCAGTCGGTGTTCCTGCTCGTGCCCGTGAAGTACGAGAGCCACACGGTGAGCGTGTGGTTGGACTGGTCAGTGAGGATCACGCTCGCGAAGATGTACTCGTTCCACGACGTGATGAACACGAACACCGACGTCGCGACGAGCCCGGGAGCGACGAGTGGCAGCAGGATCCGCACGAACGCGCCGAACCTGCTCGAGCCGTCGACCATCGCCGCCTCCTCGAGGTCCTTGGGGATGCCGAGGATGAACCCGCGCAGCGTCCAGACGGCGAACGGCAAGGCGAACGTCATGTAGGTCAGGATCACGCCGGTGAGCGTGTTCGTCAGGTGATAGCGGGCGAGGACGACGTAGAGGGGGATCACGAGTCCCACCGCGGGCAGCATCAGGATCCCGATCATCAGCACGATGAACAGCTTGCGCCCCGTGAAGCGGTACTTCGCGAGCGCCAGGGCCGCGAGGAACGCAAGCACCATTGACGCGACGAGCGTCACCGACACGATGATCAGGCTGTTCTTGACGGTGTCCCAGAAGAACGGCCGCGCCATCGCGTCCCGGAAGTGGTCGAGCGTCGGCGAGGTCGGGAACCACGTCGGCGTCAGCCTGACGATCTCGTCGTCCGGCTTGAACGCCGTCGCGATCATCCAGTAGACGGGGAACGCCAGCACCACGAAGAGCGCCACCCCGAGGGCGTCCCAGGCACGCCGCCGCAGGAGCCGTGCGCGCGCGCCGCGCCGAGGGCGCGCGGGAACCGGGACCGAGCTCACGTGATGTCCTCCATCCGCACCATCCGCCGCACGTAGACGACGCTCAGCACGGCGACGATCAGGAGCATCAGGATCGAGATCGCCGCGCCGCGACCGAACTCGGAGTGGGCATAGCCCTCGATGAACACATAGACGCCCATGAGGTAGTTGGACGCGTCGACGTGCGAGGCGCCGATCAACAGGTACGGCTGGGTGAAGACGCCGAAGTCCCAGATGATCGAGAGGCTCGTGAGGATCAGGAGGATCGGCTTGAGCACCGGGAATGTGACGTCGCGGAACACCCGCATCGGGCTCGCGCCGTCGATCTGCGCCGCCTCCACGAGCTCGCGCGGCACCTGCGCGAGCCCCGCGTAGACCGTCACGGTGACGAACGGGATCGCGCCCCAGACGACCAGGGTCGTGACCATGGCGAGCTGCGAGAACGGCGAGCCGTACCAGTCGTGCTGGTAGTAGTCGCCGACGCCCAGCTCGGTGAGGGCGTAGTTGAGTATGCCGTTCTGGAAGTTCGTCATCCAGATCCACACCTGGACGGCGACGACCGGTGGCATCGACCAGGCGAGGACGAGCCCCGCGGTGAGCAGGACGCGGACGGGCGTCGAGAGCCGCACGAGGAGGAGCGCGAGCAGCGTCCCGAGCACGATCGTCAGCCCGAGGTTGGCCGCGGTGAACACGATCGTGCGCACGAGCGTGTGCCAGAACACCGGGTCCGACAGGACGGAGCGGTAGTTCTCGAGGCCGATCCACTCGCCGTGGCGCTGGATCAACTCCGGGAGCCCGTACTGCTGGACGGACAGCGTGACAAGCTTGACGAGCGGATACCCGAGGATCGCGACGATCGCGACGACGACGGGGGCGACGAGGAGGTATGGAACGGCGCCGCGGCTCAGGGCCTGCAGGGTGAACGGCCGCCGCCGGACGGTCGGGAGCGGCGGCGCGTCTACGACGGCTGCCGCTCCGACAGCGTGCGGGGCGGGATCAGGTGTCACCGCTGATCCACGCCCCGCACGACCGCCGTTAGGCGTTCAGCACCGAGGTGATGTTGTCGCTTGCCGACTGCGCCGCCTGCTTGACCGTCAGGCGGCCGGTGAGGATCTGGCCGAGCATGTTGCGGAGGATGTTGCCGTTCTCGACGTTCACCCAGTTCTTCGCCGACGGGACCGACCAGCTCCGCTTCGCCGCCCGCTCACCTACGCTGTTCCCGAGCAGGGTCGTCGTGTTGGGGATGTTGCCGATCGCCCGCAGCTGGGTCATCGACGCCGTGCTCGTGTAGGCCTTGATCCAGTCGAGCGCGAGCGCCTTGTTGGCGCCGACAGGCACGCCAAGGAGAGAACCTCCGAGGAAGCCCGGCATCGGCTGGCCCTTGACGTGGCTCGGCATCACGAACTGCGCGGTGACGTTCTTGTACTGGTCGCCCACGCAGCAGGTGTACCACCCCTGGCCGGTCATGGACGCGGCGAGGCCCTGCTTGTAGACGTCGTACCCGGGCGGGGTGTTCTCGTCCGTGGTCTTGCGGGCCCGGGACGCGGCTGTCAAGAAGTTCTTCCACGCGGTCAAACCGGCGATCGCCCGCGGCGACGCCAGGGTGCCCTTCCACTTGCCGCTCACCTGGGTCGCGATCTGCCCGCCGAAGTCGTAGACGAAGCTCATCGCGACGTACCAGTCCTCGCCGGCGATGTAGACGGGCGAGAACCCCTTCTTCGTGTCGGCGGAGCCCAGCTTCTTGGCCGCCGCGGTGAACTGCGCGAGGCTCGTCGGAACCTTGATCCCGGCCTTCTTGAAGAGATCGGTGCGATACGTCACCACGCGCGAGCCGGCGTAGTACGGCACGCCCTACGTCTTGCCGCTCAAGCGGCCCTGGGCAGCGAGCCCGTCGAGCCACGTGCTCGAGTTCGGGATCGACCCCTTGTCGGCGGTCAGGTCCTGGAATGCGCCGGCCGCCATGTACTTCATCATCTCGGTGTTCCCGAGCTCGATGACGTCCGGCGCGTTGCCGCCCGCGAGGGTGGCGTCGAACTTCTGGAGATGGTTCCCCCAGGTCTGGTACTGGACGTTGACAGCGACACCGGGGTGATCCTTCTGGAACGCGGCGTTGGCCGCCTTCACGATCGGCTCCCAGTTCGTCCCCTGTGCATCCGTCTGCAGCCAGACGGTGATGCTGTTGGCCGCCTGCGTCCCGCCGGAGGCGGTCGACGCGACCACTGCGAGGGCGGCGCCGACGAGAACGACGGCGCCGATGATGCGTGCTCTCATGGGCGATTCTCCCAAGCGCATCGAGAGGCGGAGCGGCTCACAGGATCCCGGTGGCCAACAGGTGCGTGACGCCGGAGCCCGCCTACTGGCTTATACCACTTGGCCACGATTCGGAACACTTGCACAGGTCTGCAGAGTTGTCAAGACCACTTTTCTTACAAGGAGGGATGGTGTGGGGATTTTCTCGGTGTTGGTACTGACCACAGCCGGCGTCCCGATCAACCGCTCCCGCCGTTCCGCGGCTCGCGACGCGGGGGCGTGCGGTTCAGCTCGGTGACGAGCCGGTAGCGGTCACCGCGGTAGATCGAGCGGACGTATTCGACGATCTCGCCGGTCGCGGAGCGCGTCGTGCGCTCGAAGAGGAAGGCCGGCGAATGCAGCGGCACGCCGAGAGCCTCGGACTCGACCTCGTTCGTGACGGTGGGCTCGATCGTCTGGAGCCCACCGACGATGTCGATCCCGTACCGCCCGCTCAGGATCTCGTAGAAGGACTGCCGCTCGAGGTCGCGCGCCGACAGCCCCGGCACGAGCGCCTCGCGGACGTGGAGCGTCTCGATCGCCATGGTCTCGCGATCGGCGAGACGGAGTCGGCTGATGATCACGACCGGCTCCGACGGCGAGACATGCAGCAATCGGCCCAGATAGGCCCCGGCCGGCGCCACCCGCAGCTCGAGCGTCCTGGAGGCGGGCGTCATCCCTCGGCGGCGCATGTCCTCCGTGAAGGACGTCATCGTCAGCTCCTGCGCGATCTTCGGCTCGCTCACGAACGTGCCGCTGCCGTGACGCCGGACGAGCATGCCCTCGCGGACCAGCTCGTCGAGCGCGGCCCTGACCGTGAGCCGCGAGACGCCGAGCGTGCTCGAGAGCTGGCGCTCCGACGGGATCGCCTCCCCCACGCCGAGCTGCTCGATCAGGTCGAGCACCTGGCTCCGCGTCTCGCTCTGCTTCGTCCCGGTTCGCCTCATGCCTCGCGTCCCATCGTCATGGTCAAGACCAATTCTCCGCCGATACGACGGTGACCTGCTCCACGGCCTTCGGGCTCTCGTGCCCGGGCAGGAGCGTCTTTCCGGTCTCGATGTCGAAGAAATGGAACGCTCCCGGATCGACCGCGAGCTCCAGGTCCTCTCCCTGTCGCGCGCTCGAGCGCGGCTCGACCCGCGCGGTGAAGAGCGTCGTCTGCTCGGGCAGGAGCGTCGTGTCCTCGTCGTCCGTGCCGAGGTCGACGTTCGGCCGGCGCGCGTCGACGCGGAAGAAGACATGGGTGTCGGCGCCGAGCTGCTCGAGCACGTCGACACGGACCTCGATGCGCGGGAGTCGCGGATCGGCGAGCGCCGCATCCTCGAAGGCCTCCGGTCGGGCGCCGAGGACGACGCGGCCCTCCTTGCCCGGTCTCCGGCCGGGGTCGAGAGGAATCGCGTGGCGGCCCATGCGGACGACATCGCCCTCGATCGCCGCCTCGATCAGGTTCATCGACGGGGAGCCGATGAACGCCGCGACGAAGACGTCCTGCGGCCGTGCGTACAGCACCTGCGGCTCGTCGACCTGCACGACCCGCCCGTCGCGCATGACCGCCACTCGCTGGCCGAGGGTCATCGCCTCGGTCTGGTCGTGCGTGACGTAGATCGTCGTCACTCCCAGGCGCGCATGCAGCTCGGCGAGCGACGCGCGCATCCCGACCCGGAGCTTCGCATCGAGGTTCGACAGCGGCTCGTCCATCAGGAACGCACGGGGCTCGCGCACGATCGCGCGCCCCATCGCGACCCGCTGCCGCTGACCGCCCGAGAGCTGCGCCGGCTTGCGGTCGAGGAGCTCGGTCAGGCCCAGCATGGCCGCGACCTCCTCCACGCGCCGACGTGCGTCGCCCTTCGGCGCGCGTCGCACCTTGAGGCCGTAGCCCATGTTCTCGCGCACGGTCATGTGCGGATAGAGCGCGTAGCTCTGGAAGACCATCGCGATGTCGCGGTGGCGTGGTGCGAGCTCGGTCACGTCGACCCCGTCGATCCTCACGTCTCCCGCGGTGACCTCCTCGAGCCCGGCGACCATCCGCAGGAGCGTCGACTTCCCGCAGCCCGACGGGCCGACGAGCACGATGAACTCGCCGTCGCCGATCGACAGGCTCACGTCGTGGACGGCGACGAACCCGTTGCCGTACACCTTCGTGACGCGGTCGAGCTCGATCGTCGCCATCTGCTAGCCGCGCCTCTCCATACCACTTGGCTGCACGAGAGCCCGCACATTGGTCTTGACCACTCTACCACGGCGTGCATAGACTGGCACACATGGCAGCGCTGCGCAACGACCCCCGGCTCGCCCAGCTCGCGACCGAGGGGTGGGATCCGACGGGCGCGGACCTCGACCTTCGCTCCACCGACGAGCTCGTTCGCCTGATGGGGACGGCGGACGCGAGCGTGCCCGTCGCCGTCCAGGGTGCCAGGGACAGCCTCGTCGCCGCGATCGATGCGGTCGCCGAGCGGCTCGCCGGCGGGGGTCGGCTCGTCTACGTGGGCGCCGGAACCTCTGGCCGGCTCGCACTCGTCGATGCCGTCGAGTGCCAGTCGACGTTCGGCGTCGAGGCTGACCGTGTCGTCGCGGTCGTGGCCGGCGGCGCCGAGGGCGCGGCAACAGCGCAGGAGCACGCCGAGGACGACTCCGAGGGCGGGGCCACGGAGATCCGAGCTCTCGCGATCTCCCCGCGCGACGCCGTGGTCGGCATCAGCGCGAGCGGTCGCACCCCCTACGTCATGGCCGCGCTCGACGAGGCTCTGCGAGCCGGGGCGTTGACGGTCGCCGTGGTCTGCGTCGACGGCTCGCCGCTCGGCGCGCTCGCCGACCACGAGATCGCGGTCGTCGTCGGCGCGGAGGTGCTCGCAGGGTCGACCCGGCTCAAGGCGGGCACCGCGCAGAAGCTCGTCCTCAACACGATCTCCACCGTCTCGATGATCCGCATCGGGAAGACGTTCGGGAACCTCATGGTCGACGTCGTCGCGACGAACGCGAAGCTCCACGCCCGCGTCCGGCGAATCGTCGAGCTCGCGACCGGAGCCTCGCCCGACGAGGTCGACGCGGCGCTCGACGTATCCGGCGGAGATGCGAAGGTGGCGATCGTGATGCTGCTGGCCGGGACGGACGCCACGACGGCGCGCAGGCGCCTCGACGGAGGCCGACGGCGTCGTGCGGAAGGCGATCGGGTCGTGAGGCTCGGCGTCGAGGCTGCGCTGGTCGACGGCCGGCTCGTCCCCGGGGACGTCTCGATCGACGGCGGGCTGATCGAGGCCGTGGGCCTCGAGGGAGACGGCAGCGGGATCGCCGTCCCCGGCTTCGTCGACCTCCAGGTCAACGGGTTCGCCGGCGTCGACTTCCTCGGAACCGACGCCGACGGATTCGCGGTCGCGGGTGAGGCGCTGCTGGAGACCGGCGTGACGTCCTACCTGCCGACCCTGATCACATCGGAGGAGCCCGACCTCGTGGCAGCCATCGCCTCCGTGCCCGACGGGGCAGCCGGACCACGGATTCTCGGTGTCCATCTCGAGGGCCCGTTCCTGTCCGCCGCGCGACTCGGGACGCACCGCCTTGCGGCGCGCCGCGACCCCGACCCGGCTCTGCTCGAGCGGCTCCTCGCCGCCGGCCCCGTCCGGCTCATGACCCTCGCGCCCGAGCTCCCCGGCGCGCTCGACCTGATCGACCTGCTCCATGCCCGACGGATCGTCGTCTCGCTCGGCCACACGAACGCGACGGCCGCCGAGGCGCACGCGGCGTTCGACCGGGGGGTCCGGGTCGTGACCCACGTCTTCAACGCGATGCGGCCTCTGGCGCATCGCGATCCGGGGGTCGTCGGGGCGGCGCTCGTGCGTCCCGACGTCGTCCTCCAGGCGATCGTCGACGGCGTCCATCTCGACCCCGACATCGTCCGGCTGCTCTGGCGCGTCGGTGCGGGGCGCCTGTCGCTCGTCACGGACGCGATCGCCGGGGCCGGGCTCGGCGACGGGACGTACGCTCTCGGCGGGATCGAGATCGTCGTCGCCGACGACGTCGTGCGCAGCGGCGACGGAGTCCTCGCCGGCAGCGCCCTGACGATGATCGAGGCCGTCCGTAACCTCGTCGCTGTCGACGTCCCCCTCGAGCGGGCGCTCGAGGCGGCGACGAGCGTCCCCGCGCGCGTCCTCGGCGACCCCACGCTGGGGCGGCTCGCCCCCGGAGGCCCGGCGGACATCGTCGTGCTCGACGACTCGCTCGAGGTGGTTCGCACGCTCGTCGGAGGCGAGACCCGTGTCGCCGGCTGAGAACGGCGACGAGCCCGGCACGCGCTTCCTCGCGGAGATCCGCGAGCAGCCGGCAGCGCTGCGGCGGCTCCTGGGCCACGACGCGGAGATCGCGCGGGTCGCCGCCGCCGTCCGCGAGCGCGACGCCCGCCTCGTCCGCATCGTGGGCCACGGCTCGTCGGACAACGCGGCCTCGTTCGGCGTGTACGCCTTCGGCCTGCTGCCGCGCTGGACTGCCATGCGGGACACGATCACGCTCACCGTCCACTACGGCACGCCCCTCGACATGTCCGGCTCGACGGTGATCGGCCTCTCGCAATCCGGCCGCACGCCGGACGTGGTCGAGTACGTCCGAGGCGCACGCTCGACCGGCGCCTTCACGATCGCCGTCACGAACGACCCCTCGTCGGAGCTCGCTCTGGCGGCGGACGCGACGATCCCGCTCGCGGCCGACCCGGAGCTCGCCGTCGCGGCGACGAAGACGTACACCAACACGCTCGCGACCCTCGCGCTGCTCGCCGGTCACGTCGCGGGCAGGGGCGCCGAGATCGCCGACGGCATCCGCGAGGTGGCCGACCTCGCGGATGCCGCTCTACCCGGGCTGGAGCGCGCGACCGCGTCCCTCGCGGTGCCGTTCGCGTACACGGGCCGGATGTTCGTGATCGGCCGCGGTGTCGAGTTCGCAACCGCGCGCGAGATCGCGCTCAAGCTCCTCGAGACCTGCCGCATCGCCGCCGAGCCCCTCACCGCCACCGACCTTGCCCACGGCCCGGTCGCCGCCCTCGATCCTCTCTTCCCCGTGTGGGCGATCGCCTCCGACGACGGCACGCTCGCCCCTGTGCAAGAGGCAGCCACCCGTATCCGGGAGATGGGCGCGACGCTCGTCGCGAGCGGCACGGCGGCATCGCAGATCGACGAGGCCGCCTACCGCGTTCCCGTCCCCACCCCGAAGCCCGCGCTGCTCTCGCCCCTGCTCTCGGTGATCCCCGGGCAGCTGTTCGCGTCGGCGCTCGCCCGGGCACGCGGGCTCGATGCGGATGCCCCACACGGCCTCGCCAAGGTGACGCTCGCCCGCTAGCGAGCGCCTGTCGGACGCGCGGCGCCGGCTGCCTGCGCGCGTCGGACGCGATCGAGGAACGACTCGACCGGGAACCCTGGGCCGGGGTCCCAGTGGTCGCTCTTCCGGTACGCGCGGCTGACCTCGCCGTGGCCCGTGATCCCACGGCGCCCCTTCACGAGGTCGTCCGCCTGCAGCCAGCGCACCGGGATCCTCCGCCGGGTGCACAGGTCACCGACGAGGGCCGAGGCGCGCCTCAGGACGGCGGTCGAGTAGCCGTCGCCCCATTCCGCGGCGCTCTGGCGCGCGAAGCCTGCGAGCTCGATGCCCACCGACGCCGTGTTCCCGCCGCGGGCGTGCCACGCGATGTCCTTCTCCCGGACGCATTGGATGACCGTCGCGGCGTCGACGCAGTAGTGGGCCGAGACCTTCGAGACAGGGGTCGCGAACCATCGCGCACAGATCGCAGCCGCGTCGGGCCGCTCGGCGATCTCCATGGTGTGGATCACGACGACGTCGATCGTCCGCCCGGAGGTCACGGTCTTGTTCGGGCTCTCGACGAACGGAAACGCCACGACCTTCCTTTCCCGAGGAAAACGCGCCGCAGCGGTCGCGACGATACTCCCGGCCGCGCCCGCATGCGAGGATCGTTCCGGTGGAGACGCCCACCCGCACGCCCCGCCTGACCGCCGTTCGCCGCGAAGAAGAGCGCGTCACCGCGCTCGAGCTGTTCTTCGATCTCGTCTTCGTGCTCGCGTTGACGCAGTGCACGGCGCTGATGGCCGCCGACCCGACGTGGCAGGGCCTCGCTCGAGCGCTGCTCGTGCTCGCGGTGCTCTGGTGGTCGTGGGGCGGGTACGCGTGGCTCACGAGCGTCGTCGATCCCGAGGAAGGTGCTGTCCGGCTCGCGATGTTCGCGGCGATGGCCGCGTTTCTCGTCGCCGCGCTCTCGGTCCCGGACGCCTTCGGCAACGATGCGTTCGCCTTCGCATGCGCCTACGGGATCGTCCGGGTGGCGCACATCTGGCTGTTCGCGATCGCGAGCCGCGAGGATCCGGGCCTGCGGCGATCCGTCACCGGCCTCGCGACCTCGACGGCCGTCGGAGTGGGCCTGCTCCTCGCGGCGTCGACGGCCGACGGCGCGCTGCAGGGGGCGCTCTGGTGCGCCGCGCTGCTCCTCGACGTCGGCGCGCCGTTCCTCTTCTGGGCGGAAGGCTGGCGCCTGATGCCGGCGCACTTCGCCGAGCGGCACGGGCTGATCATCCTGATCGCGCTCGGCGAGTCGATCGTCGCGATCGGCGTCGGGTCGCGAGGCCGTCGTCGACGCCGGGGTGGTCGCAGCGGCCACGCTCGGAGTCGCGCTCGCGGCGGGCCTCTGGTGGCTCTACTTCGACGTGATCGCCTGGCTCGCGGAGCAGCACCTCTCGGCTGCGGCGCCCGGCCGCGAGCAGAACGAGCTCGCGCGCGATGCCTACTCGCTGCTCCACTTCCCGATGGTGGCGGGAATCGTGCTCGCGGCGCTCGGGCTGAAGACGACGCTCGCCCACGTCGGCGATCCGCTGCAGGTCGTCCCGGCGGCGGCGCTCGTCGGCGGCGTCGCGCTCTACCTCCTCGCCCATGTCGGCTTCCGATGGCGGCTCGTCCACTCGGTGAGCAGGCAGCGGCTCGCGGGTGCGCTGGTCGTGCTCGCGCTCTTCCCCGTGGCCAGAGAGGTACCCGCGCTCCTCACGCTCGCACTCGTCGTCGCAGCCGTCTGTGCGGTTGCGTGGTACGAGGTCGTCCGCTTCGGGGAGACGCGACAGCGCGTGCGGGGGGAGCACGCCGTCGGTCATGGCGCGGACCGCGGCCTGCAAGGATGAGCGCGTGACGAGACCTCTGTGGGCTCCCTGGCGGCTCGAGTACGTCGGCGAGGCGGGCAACCAGGATGGATGCGTGTTCTGCGCAGAGGCCGCAGGAGAGCTCGGCGCCGACAGCCTGCTCGTCGCGCGCGGCGCGCACGCGTTCGTGCTCCTCAACAAGTTCCCGTACTCGTCCGGTCATCTGATGGTCGCGACGCTGCGCCACATCGGCGAGCTCGGCGCGCTCGAGCCGGACGAGGCGGCCGAGATCCACCGCCTGACGACGACCGCGATCGACGCGCTTCGGCACGTCTATGCACCGGATGCGTTCAACGTCGGGCTGGAACCTCGGGCAGATCGCAGGTGGCTCGATCGCCGCCCATCTCCACGAGCACGTCGTGCCCCGCTGGTCGGGCGATACGAACTTCATGCCCGTGCTGGCGGACGTGAAGGTCGTGCCCGAGCACCTGCACGCGACCCGCGACCGGCTCCGCGACGCGTGGCCGACCGGCGTCGGCTAGCCTCTAGCCGAGCGAGGACGAGAGCCGCGCCATCGCCGCCCAGCCCGTAGCCGTCGTCGTCTGGAGGTCGTAGAGGCTCCAGCCGGTCGCCGTCCCGTCGTCGAGCACGGCGTCGTCGAAGGCGCGGAGCTCGTCGGCGGTCATCCGGTTCGCCACCCCGCCGGCTGCGTGGACGGCAACGCTCGGGCCGACCGCAGCTCGCAGCAGCCTCAGCGACCGGGCGACGTACCCGTATGTCGCGTCGTACCCCTTGAATCCGCCGCCCGTGTAGAGCATCGGGACGAACGCATCGACCTGCGCCGCGATCTGCGCCCACGGGAAGCTCGGCCACCAGGTCAGATGCCGCTCGAACGCGCGCGGTGGGTACGTGATCGCCGCGACGGGGGTCGACGCCCCCTCGGATCGAATGCGGGTCAGGAGGTCGAGGAGCCGCGCAGTCCGCTGCTTCACATTCGGGTTCCGCAACGACTCGACGTCGAGCGCGATCCCGTCGAACGCCCCGCCCTGCGGCGTCCGGAAGGCCAGCAGTGCCCGTGCGCGGCGGAGGTCCCTCGCGTGGTTGTCGTGCCCGGGGAGGTACCACCCGACGGCCCGGATCCCCCGCGCGTGCAGGCTGTCGACGAGCCGTCCCAGGCCCGCAGGCTCGACGACGTCGGTCTTCGAGCGATCGTTCGCGGTCTCGATCCACGCTGTCTGCACACCGCGAGCGGCGAGCCGCGACGCCACGGCATTCGGCGTCGAGTAGAGCGCGGTGTCGTAGACGTCGATCCAGGTGCCGAGCCCCTGGAACACCTCCGCCGATGCCGCCGCCCGCGTCAGGTGCGGCGTGCGCTTGTGTTGAATCAACACAAGCGATGCCCACGGTGAGCGCGGAGGCGAGCACGGCGAGGGCGAGGGCGCGCATCGGGGAGGAGCCTACGGCGGGCGTATGAGCGTTCCGTGAGGCGTGTAGGTGGAGGCGCGAACCTCCTGGCTTGACGGACGTCCCGGCGAAGGACGGACCAACCCCGGGGCGTATGGACGTCAGGTGCCGGCGGACACGCGCCTCCACACTGATTCTCGGCCCGGGACGTCGAGGCGCATGCCTCGAACGGGTGGCCTCAGTCGGGGGCGGCCACTGGCCGGACTGTGGGGTCGGCCTTGCGCTTTGTGACAGAACGCTCTATACATATCCCCTGCAAGAGAAGCGAATCGCGGGGGAGGCGATATGCACGATCGGCACGTGCCGAGGGTGGTCATGGGCCCTGCGCTGCCGACTCTGACTTCATGTTCTCTAGGCCGACGACCGGGCTGAGCGTCCTGACGATGATCTGACGGGGCGCAAGGCACGAACTGCCTGGCAGAGCCTCCGACGCCGCGCGACCAGTGTCCCACCACGCCGTCTGGCGGATTCGGGAAGTGTCGTCTACCGCAGCCGAGGTCACGCCTGGCCTCTCGGTACGCACGAAGGGTCGCCCCATGAAATGGCGAGTTCTCCTGCTCACGCTCCTCCTCGCGTGCGCAGCGCTGGGCCTGGCTCCTCCGCCGTCGCATGCCGCGTACGTTCTTCGAATGAACGTCAACGCGGACCGGTCGGTCACGGTCGATTGGGCTCTCGGGGGCACCGATGTCTCCAATCTCTCGGTTGCCGTGGATTGTTGCGTCGTCCATACCTGGCCCAACACGGATCGATCGCTGCGATTCACGACGCCACCACTCCCGGCTGGACGGCATACGATCGCAATCCAGGTGCTGGAGCGGTACTGGACGAACACGTACTACGACCCGGCGAATTGCATCGACTCGACCAACGAGTCGTTCAGATGGGTGTGTCTCCGGAGATCGTGGACGGCGCCGATGGCAATTCTCATCCCGTCCTCGCGTGATGCGCCCTGCATCGTCCCGGTTGTCGAGGGGCTCAACCTCACTGTCGCGAAGGCCCGGATTGCACTGGCTCACTGCTCGCTGGGCGCCGTCAGGCGCCAGACCTCCGATCGACCGTCGGGGACGGTCATCGACCAGCGGCCCATCCAGAAGGTGCGGCTCGCCAAGGGCGCAAAGGTCACGCTGGTCGTGAGCAACGGTCGGTCATCGAGCGGCTAGGATACGGCCCTCGCGGGCGTAGCTCAGTTGGTAGAGCATCAGCTTCCCAAGCTGAGGGTCACGAGTTCGAGCCTCGTCGCCCGCTTCAGGATCCGTGCGGACTCGCGGACCGTCCTCATCCGCTCGGCAACGATCCGACAGTGATCGACGACGAGCTCGCGACACTCGTTGAACGGGTAACCGAGGCGGCGCAAGCCCTGATCTCGGGTGATGCCGAGGGCTACGTCACCCGAATCACACATGCGCCCGACTACACGCTCATGTCGCCGTACGGTGGTGACCCGGTCCGAGGATTCGACGGGTCGGACCGGGCGTTGGAGGCGATGGCGCAGTTCTTTCGCGGCGGCGAGGCAACGGTCGAGGTCGTGGAGACCTACACCTCCGGCAACCTGGCGGTCCTCGTCGTCATCGAACGGCAGCACGGGACGGTCGGGGATCTCCCGGAGCAGGACTGGTCGCTGCGCGTAACCTGGGTCTTCCGGCGCACGGAATCGGACTGGGAGCTCGTGCACCGCCATGCAGATGCGCTCGTGCACGCCATCGACCACAGGAGACTGGGAGCACTCGCGCGCGGCGAGTGACCGCGCATCGCGCGTGGCCGCCAACCGTGACCGCACGCGGTTCGGCAGCCCAGAGAACCGCACGCTGCGGGCCGCTGGGCTGCCGGGTTGGTGCGAAACTAGACGGCGGCGACGGCGACGACGTTCGTCGCCTCGGGGCCCTTCTGACCCTCGCGGGCGTCGAACGAGACCTTCTCGCCCTCGCGGAGGGACTTGAATCCCTCGCCGACGATTGCGCTGTGATGCACGAAGAGATCCTTCGATCCCTCGGCAGGGGTGATGAACCCATACCCCTTCGCATCATCGAACCACTTCACGGTTCCTTCTGCCATTGAAATACACCTCCCTTGCCAAGCTCACGAACGCATAAGGAAGGCGCAGACGCGCGAACCGAACTCGCTCTAACTGCCGAGCATCGTAGCCGATGGCTTCCTATGCCGGTGTGCCCCGTACACCAGGCGCGTCGGAGCGCTGGGTGTCACTCGCCCGGCTCGGCAGGCTCGGTAGGCTCACGAGGCCTCGGAAGCCTCGGAAGCCTCAGCCAGGCTCGACCGGCTCGGTTCCGTCCACTGCGGCGAGCTTGCGCGCTTCCTTCTTTTCCTGCTTGCGGGCGCGCTTCTCGAGCCGCGCGCGCTCGCGGTCTCGCTTGGCATGTGTCAGCTGCGACTTCGATCTCGCCATTCGTGTCCTCTCTGTCTAGGCGTTGGGTGTGCGTTGTCCCGGAGCGGCCGAGCGGCGAACGTCGGCGATCTCGCGGTGGCGGTTGGAGCGCTCCATCTTCGCTTCACGTTCCCGCTGCCGTTTCAGCTGAGCGTCGAGCGATGCCCGGAGATCCGCAAGATTCGAGGGCGAATCCTCGAGGACGTCCACGATCCGCTGCCGCTCGTCGACGCTCAACGCCACGATCGAGTTGCCGTTGGCGACGGCCCGCTCGAGCTTCTGCGCGAGCGGATCACCGTCGAGCTTGCCTGCCAGCAGCTGCACGGACTCGATACGAACGGACAGCCCACACAGCGATAGGGCGGACCGTGAGCCGGCGCGAGTGGAAGCGGTCATGTTCTCCTCCTTGCCGCTCCGCCCGGCGCTGGCCGTGGGCGGTCAAGGCAGAGGAAGAGCAGATCGTGTGCCCTTAAGTGTACGCGACGCGCGAGATGCCGATGCCCCGGAGAGACACGATGCGCAGCCCAAATCGTCGCCTTGCACGCGATACGTAATCCGCGTTAGATGAGACGCGGGGGAGGATTTCAGGTTGCTCTTTTGCATCGAATGCGGCTGCTGTTCGGGCGAGCTCGGCAAGGGCTGGGTCGCCTTCCGCTGCGATGACCCGGATCCGGACGAGCCGAACGACGGCGAAGCGATGCTCGCCGTCTACTGCCCGCCCTGCGCCACGCGCGAGTTCGGGTACCGCCCCGACGTCGGTGCCACGTACGTCTGCTCCTGGGAGTCGGTTCCCGGCGCCACCTGGCCCGAGCACGACCTCGACACCTTCGCTCGCCTGCTCGAGCCGCCGACACACGAGCCGGCGACGACGGGCGTGCGTCGGGAGCCGGCGCGAGCTTTCGGAGTCACGATGGTCCGACCAGGTGTGATGCCCTCGTTCGAGGTCGGCGTCTACGAGTACTACGGCCGAGGGCTGCCGCTCGTCGGGGAGACCATCGTGATCCGCAGGACGCAGGGGCCCGAAGCGGGCGAGGTCAAGCAGGGGTACGTCACGCGCCTCAACCCGGAGTCCGACACGCCGATCGCCGTGACGGAGGTCGCGCGCGACGCCGCTCGGCTCGGCGGCGCCGGGTAGCGCGACAGCCGGACGCACCGCACGCAACCCACTCTGCCCCGTCGCTTAACGCGGCGACCACGGAGTGAACGGCACGCTCGGCCGGCCGGGCGGGGTCCGTGCGGCCCTTCCCCCGTCCGCGCGTCCCCGCCCGCGCTCTGGATGACTGATGCCACGATCTCGTGCGTCCGGATGCGCGAGATCGTGGCATCAATGATCTAGCGATCGATCATCCGCTGGTTGGCCTCCGAGTAGCGGTGTCCTTCCGCTTCGAGGTGAGCGCTCTCGATCTCGTCGAGGTCATCGGAGGTCAGCTCGATCCCCGAAGCGGCGATGTTCTCCTCGAGACGGTGAAGCTTGGTCGTGCCCGGGATCGGGACGATCCACGGCTTCTGCTCGAGTATCCAGGCGAGCGCGATCTGGCGCGGGGGTCGCGCGCCTGCGCTCGGCGATGCGCTGCAGGAGATCGACGAAGCCTCGATTTGCCGCGCGCGCCCCCGCGTCTGCGAAGCGCGGGACCGTACTGCGGAAGTCATCGTCCGCGAATGTCGTCGTGTCGTCGATCGTGCCGGTGAGGAACCCCTTGCCGAGCGGGCTGAACGGGACAAAGCCGATCCCGAGCTCCTCGAGGGTGGGAACGATCGCGTCCTCCGGCTCGCGCCACCAGAGCGAGTACTCGCTCTGGAGCGCGGTCACCGGCAACACCGCGTGGGCGCGGCGGATGTTCTGCACGCCCGCCTCGGACATGCCGAAGTGGCGGACCTTCCCGGCGTCGACGAGCTCCTTGACGGTGCCTGCGACGTCCTCGATCGGCACGTTCGGGTCGACACGATGCTGATAGAGCAGGTCGATGTGGTCGGTCCGAAGACGCGTGAGCGACTCGTCGACAGAGCGCGTGATCGTCGCCGGACGGCTGTCGACGCCGGTCGAGACGCCGGTCGAGAGGTCGAAGCCGAACTTCGTCGCAATCACGACCTGGTCGCGAATCGGCTCGAGCGCCTCCCCCACGATCTCCTCGTTGTCGAACGGCCCGTAGACCTGCGCCGTGTCGAAGAGCGTCACGCCGCGCTCGAAGGCTCCTCGAATGAGCGCGATCGAGTCGCTCCGCTCCGGGAACGGTGGAAAGCTCTGGCTCATCCCCATGCAGCCGAGCCCGATCGCGGACACCTCCAGGCTCCCACCGAGTGTGCGCTTCTCCATTTCCTCTGCCTCCGGTTCGCGGGTGCTCTCACGGTGCGATGCGTGGTCACTGAACCACGCGCTGGCCATCCGTGGCCGACCCGGTGGTTCCAGGTATCGCCAGACCCCCTTTCCGTCACGCGCACGGAGCTACGCTCGTCACATGGACACACGGGACGAGGCCAGCGCGTTCCTCGCCTCCCGGCGAGCGAGGATCACGCCGGAACAGGCGGGCCTGCGCACGTACGGAGTCTCCGCACGACGCGTCCCGGGCCTCCGGCGCGAGGAGGTCGCCCTCCTCGCCGGTGTCAGCGTCGATTACTACACCCGGCTCGAGCGCGGCCGACTCACGGGCGCATCGGAGACCGTGCTCGATGCTCTCGCACGAGCCCTCCAGCTCGACGATGCCGAGCGCGACCATCTGTTCGCCCTCGCTCGCGCACAGCAGTCGACCAATCGACAGCGTCGGCCCTCACCCCGTCGCGTCCGCCCGGTTGTCCAGCAGGTCCTCGACTCGATGACGGGCGCGCCGGCGTTCATCCGCAACGGCCGGATGGACATCCTCGCGGCCAACCGCCTCGGCCGCGCGTTCTACTCCCAGCACTTCGACAGCCGTCACGGGCCGACCAACTCGGCGCGCTTCATCTTCCTCGATCCGCGTGCTCAGGACTTCTACGTCGACTGGGAGCGTGTCGCCACCGACGCCGTCGCCGTCCTCCACGGCGAGGCGGGCCGCAACCCGTACGACCGCGAGCTCTCGGATCTCGTCGGTGAGCTCTCGACGAGGAGCGAGGTGTTCCGTGCGCGCTGGGCGGCACACAACGTCCACACGCATGGCACCGGCACCAAGCGCTTCCGCCACCCCCTCGTCGGCGAGCTCGAGCTCGACTACGAGTCGCTGCTGCTCGCGGCCGACGAGGGGCTGCTCCTCTTCGTCTACACCGCCGAGCCCGGCAGCACCTCGGCCGAGACGCTCAGGCTCCTCGCCAGCTGGTCGGCGACCCCGTACGAGACCGCCGAGAGCCCGACACCGCCGGCGACGGCCTCGTAACCATCATCCAGCTCGCGCCGGTCGAGCGCGGGAGCTAGGCGATCCGCAGCGAGAACACGCGCGTGCGGGCGGCGCCCGACCGGTCGACGACTCTGGCGCGGAGGGTGAACGCCCCCGAGCGGGCCGGCACGCCCGAGACCCGACCGGTTGCGGCGAGCCGGAGGCCCGGCGGCAGCACGCCGCCCACCCGCGCCCAGCGATACGGCGTCGCGCCGCCCGTCGCTTTCAGCCGCGCGACGTAGGTCCGGCCGCGATTCCCCGCCGGGAGGACGCGAGAGGCGATCGCAAGGGCGGGTCGCACGACGGGCGGGGACGGCTTCGGGGCGATCCCGAGCTCGACGAGCTCGTCGTTCACCATGCCTGCCATTGCCTCCGCGCCGGGCGCCGTGAGGTGGATCCCGTCCGGCTGGAACCAGCTCGGCATGTCGCGCGACAATGCGTTCCAGTCGAGCACCGTCACCTCGGGGTGGCGGCGGGCCGCATCCCGGATCATGTCGTTCATCGATGCGTAGCTCTGGCGTGACGCGCGAAGCGTCGCCCAGAGCACCCTCTCCACGCCTGCCTTGCGGAAGACCGCGAGCGCCTGCTCGACGTTGTCGGCGAAGTTCGCCTCGTAGTCGTTGTACCCGACGATCACCACGACGACCGGGCCCAGCTCGGTCCCGAGCTCGGTGGCACGGTCGATCACGTTCGGCGGGCGCACCCCGTCGTACGGACAGCTCGCATCTCCGACGCGCCTGCACGCCGCTACCTCGAGCCTGAGGTCGATGCCGCGCCCGAGCGTCCGCTTCGCGTCCGGGTCGTACGCCATCGCCGTCGCCGCGGAGTCACCGAACACCGTCACGCGCGTTGCGGCAGTCGAGCCGCTCGACGCGGCGCCGGCAAGCGCGAGCACCGAGACGACGATCGTCGCGAGCGCAATTGCCGGACGGACGGGCATCCCGCCGAGGGTAGCGAGTCCGACGAGCACGAGAGCCGCTCGGAGACGGCCCTCGCCCGATTTCATCCGGAGCCGGCGGTCAGGCCGGGACAGCCTCCTCCATCTCGGCGGTCCAGTCACCGGCGACCGCGAGCGCATTCATGCGCGCTCGGTGCAGGAAGGCCTCCTGTCCAGCCTCGACGTTCGCCGGTTCCCCCGCCCATGCCTCGAGCGCCGAGGCCTGCAGCGCACGCCCGTACGAGAACGAGAGCGGCCAGGAGCCGCCGAGGCGGTTGATCGCATTCAGGTTCTCCGTCGCCTCGACCTCGGACTGGCCGCCGGAGAGGAACACGATACCCGGCACGATCGCGGGCACGTGGCGGCCGAAGCAGTCGATGGTGAGCTCGGCCACGTGAGCGGCAGCCGCCTGCGTCGGGCAGCCCTTGCCGGAGATCACCATGTTCGGCTTGAGCAGGATGCCCTCGAGCGCGATGCCCTGGCGGTCGAGCTCGTCGAAGACGAGGTGCAGCGTGCGAGAGGTCACCTCGTGGCAGCGCTCGATCGTGTTGTCCGCGTCCATCAGCACCTCGGGCTCGACAATGGGCACGATCCCGGCCTCCTGCGACAGCGCCGCGTACCGCGCGAGGGCGTGCGCGTTGACGTGGAGGCATGCATCGGTGGGAATCCCGTCGCCGATCGTGATCACCGCGCGCCACTTGCTGAAGCGCGCGCCGAGCGCGTGGTACTCCCCGAAGCGCGCGCGCAGGCCGTCGAGGCCCTCCGTCACCTTCTCGCCGCGGTGCCCGGCGAGATCCTGGGCGCCCACGTCGACCTTGATGCCCGGCACGACCCCCTTCGCTGCGAGCAGCTCCGGGAACGGCGTGCCGTCGTCCGCGGCCTGGCGGATCGTCTCGTCGTAGAGGATCACGCCGCCGATGTACTCCTCGAAGCCCGGCGTCGTGAACAGCAGGTTCCGGTAGCCACGACGGTTCTCCTCGGTCGACTCGATCCCGATCGCGTCGAAGCGCTTCTTGATCGTTCCCGTCGACTCGTCCGCTGCGAGGACGCCCTTGTGGTCAGCGACGATCGACCTCGCGATCGCGTTCAGCTCCTGCGCCGCCATCAGCGGCCTCCTTCCGTTCGCAGTCTTCTCAGCTTGCCCGAAGGATGGTGAGCGGTGATGCGCCGGACCGTGCCCGATCGTGAGCGC
Source organism: uncultured Actinomycetes bacterium (assembly GCA_963739405.1). Lineage (GTDB taxonomy): Bacteria > Actinomycetota > Thermoleophilia > Gaiellales > Gaiellaceae > Gaiella. The sequence continues at coordinate 101,280 of CAVUAH010000007.1, forward strand.
ATCACGATCGACTCCGTCTCGACTCCTTCCATGCCGACCCGCACGCCGCGCAGGAGCGGCCCGCCTGTGACGCCGGTCGCGGCGACGAACACGTTGTCGCTCCGCACGAGGTCGTCGTGGGTCAAGACGCGGTCGACGTCGTACCCCGCCTCGACGAGCGCCTTCCGCTCGCCGTCGTCGCGCGGCCAGAGGCGTCCTTGCAACGCGCCGCCGTGACACTTGATCGCCGCCGCCGAGATGACCCCCTCCGGGGTGCCGCCGATCCCCATCAGCATGTCCACGCCGGTGCCCGGCTGCGCCGCCGCGATCGCCGGCGCCACGTCGCCGTCGCGGATCAGGTTGACGCGCGCGCCCGCGTCGCGCAGCTCCGCGATCAGCGCGTCGTGCCTGTCGCGCTCGAGGACGACGACGGTGACCTCGTTCGGCTGGACACCCCGCGCCTCCGCGACCCGTGTGACGTTCTCGGTCGGCGAGGCGTCGATGTCGATCGCCTCGGCGGCCTCGAGCCCGACCGCGATCTTGTCCATGTAGACCGCCGCGCCCGGGAAGAACATCGAGCCCCGCTCGGCGACGGCGATCACCGAGATCGCACCCGGGATGCCGAGCGCAGTCAGCCTGGTCCCCTCGAGCGGGTCGACGGCGACGTCGACCTCGGGCCCGGTTCCGTCGCCGACCTCCTCGCCGTTGAAGAGCATCGGCGCCTCGTCCTTCTCCCCCTCGCCGATCACGACGACGCCCTTCATCGAGACCGAGTTGACCATGAAGCGCATCAGGTCGACGGCAGCCTGGTCGGCGGCATTCTTGTCGCCGCGGCCGATCCACCGCGACGCTCCCATCGCCGCCGCCTCGGTCACCCGGACGAGCTCGAGCGCAAGGTTGCGGTCGGGCGGCGTCCGTGCTGGCTCGGCGCTCATCGCGTGCCCGATCCTACCCCGCCCGGAGCGTCGGCGACGCGTGGCTCCGCAGGCTCGAGGAGAACGACCACGATCCCCGCGACGACGACGAGCACACCGCCCGCGAGCGTCGCTGCGCCGGGCCGCTGGTCGAGGAACGACCACGCCAGGAGGACCCCCGCGACCGGCTCGAGAAAGGTCAGAACACCGGCGGCCTGCGCGGTGACGCGCTGGAGCAGGGTCACGTAGACGAGCGTCGACACTCCCGTGAAGACGACTCCGAGTGTCAGGGCGACCGCCCATTCGTCGGGCCCGCTCGGGACGACGCGGTCTGCGACGAGGAGTATCGGGGCGACGGCGATCGCGCCGACGAGACAGTCCCAGAACGCGATCGTGACAGGCGGCGTCGCGGCGGCGAGCAGCCGCTTCGAGAGGATCACGAGCGCCGCATAGGAGATCGCCGAGCCGAGGCCTGCGGCGACTGCGAGCGCCGACGCCTGCCCGTCGCTACCGCCCGCGTCGAGTGCGATCGCGAGGATGCCCACGGCTCCGACGGCACAGGCGCAGAGGACGACGGCGCTCAGCCGCTCCGCGAGCACGGTGCGGTGCGACGAGCGCGATCACGAGCGGAGCCGCGTAGAACGTGAGCACCGCGAGCGCGACAGACCCGTGGTCGACCGCCTCGAAGAAGAGCAGCCAGTGGACGCCCTGGACGGTTCCGAGGAGCGTGAGAGCCCCGAGCCGCCCCTGCGGCGCGAGCAGGCCTGCCCGCCCGGACCCGAGGGCGACGACGCCGAGCGTCGCCGCCGCGAGGGCGAGGCGCCAGAAGGCGAGCGCTCCGGCGTCGAGCTCGACCGATGCCACGAGGACGGCGATGAACCCCCAGGACGCTGCGAGAGCGCCGAGCGCTGCGTTCCAACGCATCGCGGGATCCTACGAGTGGTGGGACGAAGGCCGGTGTCAAACACCGCGGGCTCGGCGCAGGCCCCGGACGCGACCGGCCGGGCCTACATCCGCTCGGGCGCGTCGATACCGAGCAGGTCGAGGCAGATCGCGACCACGGCCTGGGTGCCCGCGCAGAGGGCGAGCCGGAACCCCTCGGCGTCGGACCCGAGCACGCGATGGTGGTGGTAGAAGCGATGGAAGTCGTCCGCGACCCGGATCGCGTACGCAGGGAGGGCGTGCGGCCCGCGACGCTCGTTCGCCTCTCGCACGACGCCGGGAAGCTCGAGCAGGCGCTTGACGAGGTCGCGCTCCTCGGGGGCGAGCGCCGCGGCCGGCCGGGGATCGGGCTCGCGGCCCTCGGCGTTCCGCAGGATGCCGGCGACGCGCGCGTGGGCGTACTGCACGTAGTAGACGGGGTTCTTCTGACTGCGCTCTGCAGCGAGATCGACGTCGATCTCGATGGTCTGGTCGTGACCGCGCGAGAGCAGGTACCAGCGGGCCGCATCGACGCCGATCTCGTCGACGAAGTCGTCGAGGAACACGACGTCGCCGCGTCGCTTGGACATCGCCGCGGCCTGTCCCCCGCGGGTCAGGTGCACGAGCTGGTAGATCAGCACCTCGACGGCCTCCCGCGGATGGCCGAGCATCTCGGCGAGCGCCGCGAGACGGGCCGTGTACCCGTGGTGGTCGGCGCCGAGCACGTACACGAGCCGGTCGAAGCCCCGCGCGAACTTGCGGCGGATGTAGGCGGCGTCGGCGGCGAAGTAGGTCGGCGTGCCGTCGGAGCGGACGACGACGCGGTCACGGTCGTCGCCGTGCAGGCTCGTCTTCGCCCAGGTCGCCCCGTCCGCCTCGTACGTCTCGATCGCCTCGAGCGCCTCCGGGATCTCCGCCTCGACCACGCTCTGCCGCTCGAAGGTGTCGAAGTGGATGCGGAAGCGCTCGAGCGCGGCCTCGATCTGCTCGAGCATCCGCGGGACCGGGTCACCGGGGTCGCGCGCGAGCGTCGGCGACGTAGTCGGCGCGGTACCCATCCTCCGGCGGCTCCTCCCCGCGCCGGAACGCCTCGACGGAGGCGCGGAAGAGGTCCATCTGCGTGCCTGCGTCGTTGTAGTAGTACTCGCGCTCGACCTCGTTCCCGGCGAACTCGAGCAACCGCGCGACGGCGTCGCCGTACGCGCCGTTCCGCGCCGACGCCACGGTGATCGGGCCCGTGGGGTTCGCGGAGACGAGCTCGACCTGGATGCGCTCGGGCGGGTCGGCCGAGCCGGCCCCGAACCTCCGGCCCGCCGCGAGCACCACCCCGAGGCCGGACCCGAGCCAGGCGTCGTCGACCGTGACGTTGAGGAACCCGGGCCCGGCGACCTCGACGCCGCCGATCCCGTCGAGCGCTGCGATTCGCCCGCGCAGCTCCTCGGCCACCTCACGCGGTGGCTGCCGCCGCTCGCCCGCGAGCCGCAGGGCGACATTCGTCGCGTAGTCGCCGTGGCGCGCGTCGGCCGGGCGCTCCAGCTCCACGGGCGCGCCGGCCACGTCCGCGAGAGCGCGCGCGAGCGCGCTGCGTCGGATCGCTGCCCTCCATCACCTCATCGTACGGTCGGTCACCGCGGAGCACCCGGGGATCCGACCGAGTGGTGCGACGACGACCGAGGCTCTGACGGATGCGCTACTCGACGGCAGCGGCGATCGCGGGCGCGCGGGTGGTCGTCGCCGTGCGTGCGGTGATGCCGTCGCGGGCGAGCGCGATCGCAACTTCCTCGCGCGCCTTGTAGATCCGCCACTTCACGGTCGCGAGCGTGATCTCGAGCGAGTCCGCGATCTCCGTGTACGAGAGCCCGACGATGTCGCGCAGGAGGAGCGCCATCTTGAGGTCGACGTTGAGCGACTCGACAGCCCGCCAGACCGCGTCGATCGTCTCGGTGCGCTCGAAGGGCTGGTCGACGACCTCGAGCGGAGGGATGTCGTCGAGCGCGACGACGGCGCGCGGCCTGCGCTCGAGCGCGCGGAGCTCGTCGAGCACGCGATTCTTGGTCACCTGGAAGAGCCACGTCGTGAACCGCGACCTGTCCGAGAACCCGGGCAGTCCCTGGTAGACGCGGAGGAAGACCTCCTGCGTCAGGTCCTCGGCGAGGCTGCGGTCGCCGACGAGGCGGAGGACGTAGTTGTAGACCGGCTGCTCGTATGCCCTGACGATGAGGTTGAACGCCCGCTCGTCACCCCGTTGGGCCTTTCGGAGCACTCCGTGATCGGGCTGCGTCAGGGCCAATGCGCCGCGAGCATAGCGCCCACTCGCGACGATTCACACACAATTTACGACTCGGTGACGTGTTAGCGATCCCCGATGGCGACGAGGCTCGTTCCCGTCATTCCCTCGGGCGTGCCGAGACCGAGGAGATCCAGCACGGTCGCGGCGATATCCGACAGCTCGCCTCCGTCCCCGAGCCGCGCGCCCGCGAGCGTCAGGACGAGCGGCACCGGATTGGTGGTGTGCGCCGTGTGCGGGCTGACGCCGTCGTCCTCGAGGAGCTTCTCCGCGTTCCCGTGATCGGCCGTGACGAGGCAGACGCCGCCGGCCAGGTGTGTCGCCTCGACGACGGTGCCCAGGCATGCATCGGCTGTCTCGACCGCCGTGACGACGGCCGGGATGACGCCGGTGTGCCCGACCATGTCGGGATTCGCGAAGTTCACGACGCAGAACGAGATGCCGCCGCCGAGTGCACCCGCAACGCGTGCCGCAACCTCGTTCGCGGACATCTCGGGCTTCAGGTCATAGCTCGCGACGTCGCGCGGCGAGGGCACGAGGATTCGCTCCTCCCCGTCCCACGGCTCCTCGACGCCGCCGTTGAAGAAGTACGTCACGTGCGCGTACTTCTCGGTCTCCGCCGCGTGGAGCTGCCGCCGCCCGGCGACGCTCACCACCTCGGCGAGGGTGTCCTGGACGACCTGCTCCCCGAACGCGACCGGACACGAGAAGTCGTCGCTGTAGCGCGTCATCGTGACCACGTCGGCGTCGGCCTCGAGCAGCCGCTGCGTCAGCTGGCGCGCCCGGTCGGGACGGAAGTTGAACACGATCGCCGCGTCCCTGGTCGGGTCGAGGCGGGGCCGGCCGCGGAGCACGACAGGCTCGACGAACTCGTCGGTCACCCCGCGGTCGTAGCTCGCGCGCACCGCGCTCACGGGGTCGTCCGCCGGCTCGCCGACGCCGCCGACGAACGCGTCGAGCGCACGGTCGGTTCGCTCCCAGCGCTTGTCGCGGTCCATCGCGTAGTACCGGCCGACGACGGTGGCGATGCGCTCGGGAGGCAGCGACGCGAGGTCGGTCGCGGCCGCATGCGGCGACACGTCGCGGCCGTCGGTGAACGCGTGGATCCAGGTCCTTTCCTCCATCTCCGCCCGCCGCGCGAGCTCGAGCAGAGCGCGGAGGTGGTCGATGTGCGAGTGCACGCCGCCGGTGGAGACGAGGCCGAGCAGATGGACGTCGCCGCCACGCTCGCGCGCGCGCCGGAACGCACCCACGAGGGCCTCGTTCTCGAACAGCGACCCGTCCTCGACGGCCCGGGTCACCCGGACGAGGTCCTGCAAGAGGATCCTGCCGGAGCCGATCGTCAGGTGACCGACCTCCGAGTTCCCCATCTGGCCCTCGGGCAGGCCGACCGCCCCTCCCGACGCACGGAGCTGCGTCGACGGGTAGCGGGCGACGAGGTCGTCGAAGACGGGTGTCCGGGCAAGGTCGACCGCGTTTCCGGGCCCGGGCGGGGCGATGCCCCAGCCGTCGAGGATCACGAGCGTGACGAGCGGCAGCGCGCGGCCGCTCACAGCTGCGCCGCGCGGCAGACGGCGCCGAACGAGCCCGGGTCGAGCGAGGCCCCTCCGACCAGCGCGCCGTCGACGGCCGGCTGCGCCATCAGCTCGGCCGCGTTCTCCGGCTTGACCGAGCCGCCGTAGAGCACGCGTGTGTCGTGGAGGGACTTGATCGTCTCGTGCGCCTCCTGCGCGAGCTGCGGCGTCGCGGTCTTGCCGGTGCCGATCGCCCAGACCGGCTCGTAGGCGATCACGAGCGAGTCGTGCCGGGGGATTGCCGCGACCTGCCGCCGCAGCACCGTCTCCGTGTCCCCCGCCTCGCGCTCCGCCTCGGTCTCGCCGACGCACGCGATCACGCGCAGCCCGGCCTCGAGCGCGGCCTCGCACCGCTGCCGGACGGTGTCGTCCGTCTCGCAGAAGTACTGCCGACGCTCCGAGTGCCCGACGATCGCGCCCTCGACGCCGAGCTCGAGGAGCATCGCGGCCGAGACCTCGCCGGTGAACGCGCCCTCGTCGGCCCAGTGGACGTTCTGCGCGTAGACGGGGATGCCGCGACCGGTTGCGGCGGCGAGGGACGTGTACGCGGGGCAGACGACCACCTCGACGCCGGCGGGCGGCTCGAACGCGTCGAGGAAGGCGACCGTCTCCGGCGGCCCCTTGTACATCTTCCAGTTGCCTGCGACGAGCACGGAGGTGATCCTAGTCCGGGACATGCTCGACGACGGCATCCGATACGCGAGGAACGGCGACATCCACCTGGCCTACGAGGTGGTCGGGCCGGGTGGGGGCGCCGACGTGGTGCTGATCAGGGCCTACGTCTCGCAGCTCGAGCTGTTCCGTCGGCTCCCGGCGATGGCGACGTTCGTCGAGCGCCTCGGCCGCCAGGGCCGGGTCATCTGCTACGACCACCGAGGCACCGGGCTGTCCGATCGGCTGCGCGGCTATCGGCTCCCCACGATGGAAGAGCGCATCGACGACCTGCGTGCCGTGCTGGACGACGCGGGCAGCGAGCGAGCGACGATCGTCGCGCTGGCAGACGGCGGGCCGCTCGGCTGCATGTTCGCGGCGACGCATCCGTCGCGCACCGTCGCGCTTGCGCTCTGCAACACACGCCCGCGCGTCGCCTGGGCTCCGGACTACCCGTGGGGCATGCGTCCGCACGAGTTCGAGCAGGAGCTCGAGGCGATCGACACCGGCTGGGGGACGCCGGATCGCGCGGCGACCGAGGCGCTGCGGTCTCCGTTCGGGCTCATGCCGTTCGAGGCCATGGCGAACTGGCACCTCGCACACATGCGCGCGTCCGCCGGGCCGGGCGACGCGATGGCCGCCTTCCGGATGTTCTACGAGTCCGACGTCAGGGAGGTCCTCGACACGATCCGCGTGCCGACGCTCGTCCTGAGCCGTGGCGGCGAGGCGGCGGACGAGGGCGCGGCGTTCGCGCGCCTGATCCCCGGGGCGATCCATCGCGCGATGCCGGGAACGGCTCCGTACGTCATCACGGAGCACGCAGACGCCTACCTCGACGCGATCGACTGGTTTGCGAGCCACGTGCACGACCGCGAGGCGGAGCTCGAGAGCGTGCTCGCCACCGTCCTGTTCACGGACATCGTCGGCTCGACGGCGCACCAGGCGAGCCTCGGTGACATCGGGTGGCAGCACCTCGTCCAGGAGCATCACCGGCGTGTCCGCGGGTGCCTTGCCCGCTACCGAGGCCGGGAGCTCGACACGGCCGGCGACGGGTTCTTCGCCGCGTTCGACGGCCCCGTCCGCGCGATCCGCTGCGCGCAGGCGATCGACGAGGCCGTCGACGGGCTCGGGATCGAGCTGCGGGCGGGGCTGCACACCGGCGAGTGCAGGACGATCGACGGGAAGATCGGAGGCCTGGCCGTCTCGATCGGCGCCAGGGTGACGAGCCTCGCCGGCCCGTCGGAGATCCTCGTCTCGCAAACCGTGCGCGATCTCGTCGCAGGCTCGGGCCTCGAGTTCGCGGACAGGGGCGAGCACGAGCTGAAGGGCGTCCCCGGCTCCTGGCGCGTCTTCGCGGTCGCCTGAGAGCGCTACGCGGGCGGGATCGCGGCCACGCCCGGGAGCTCCTTGCCCTCGAGCAGTTCGAGCGAGGCACCCCCGCCGGTCGAGACCCAGGAGACGTCGTCGTCCAGCGAGAGCTCCGAGATCGCGCGGACCGAGTCGCCGCCGCCGACGACCGTGTACCCGTCGACGGCGGCAACCGCCTCGGCGACCGCCTTCGTGCCCTCCGCGAACCTCGCCCATTCGAAGACGCCCATCGGGCCGTTCCAGAACACGGTCCTCGCGCCGCGGATCAGCTCCCCGAAGCGCTCACGTGCGTCCGGGCCGATGTCGAGGCCGACCCACCCGTCGGGGAGATCGTCGTACGGCGCGACGCGGCTCTCGGCGTCGGCGTCGAACGACGCCGCGGCGACGACGTCGGTCGGGAGCTCGACCGGGAAGGGCAGCGAGGCGCCGTCGCGAAGCTCCTCGGCCATCTTGCCGCCCACGATCACCGTGTCGGCCCGTCCGCCGAGGTTCTCGAGCACCCCGAGCTTGTCGTCCACCTTCGCGCCGCCGGCGACGAGGACGAAGGGGCGCTCGACGTCTCCGAGCAGCCGTCCGAGGTGCTCCAGCTCGGCGAGGAGCAAGAGCCCCGCATAGGCCGGCAGCAGGTGCGCGACCGCCTCGGTGGACGCGTGCGCGCGGTGGGCGGATCCGAATGCGTCGTTCACATATACGTCCATCCCCTCGGCGAGGTTCCGCGCCACCGCGGGGTCGTTCTTCGTCTCGCCGTCCAGAAAACGCGTGTTCTCGAGGACGCGGAGCCGCCCGTCGGGCACGAGCTCGACGAGCCGCGCGGCGACGGGGGCGATCGCGAACGCCGGGTCGTGACCCTTCGGCCGTCCGAGGTGCGAGCAGACGGCGACCTCGGCGGCGCCGCGCTCGAGGAGGAGCTGGATCGTCGGCACGGCGGCGCGGATGCGCGTGTCGTCCGCAATACGGCCGTCGTCGAGCGGCACGTTGAGGTCGGCTCGCACGAGCACGTGCTTGCCGGCGACAGCGGCGGTCTCGACGGAGCGCGGCAGGGTCATCACGGCGTCGACCGGCAGCTACGCCGCGCCGCTCACGGCAACAGGCGGCCGACGAGGTCGACGAGCCGGCAGCTGTAGCCCCACTCGTTGTCGTACCAGCCGAACACCTTCACCGTGCGGCCGTGGCTCATCGTCAGCTTGCTGTCGAAGATGCACGAGTGGTTGTTCCCGACGATGTCGGTGGACACCAGCGGATCGTCCGAGTACTGGAGGTATCTCTGCAACGACCCGCTCGACGCCGCCGCGGCGTACGCCGCGTTGATCTCGTCCGTCGTCACGTCTCGGCCGAGCGTCACGACAAGGTCGGTGAGCGATCCGGTCGGGACGGGAGCGCGAACCGAGATGCCGTCGACCTTGCCCTTGAGGTGCGGGAGAACGAGCCCGATCGCCTTGGCCGCCCCGGTCGACGTCGGGATCAGGTTGATCGCGGCCGCGCGCGCCCGGCGGAGGTCCTTGTGGGGCAGGTCGAGGATGTTCTGGTCGTTCGTGTACGCGTGGATCGTCGTCATGAAGCCGGACTCGATGCCCGCCAGGTCGTCGATCACCTTCGCGAGCGGCGCGACGCAGTTCGTCGTGCAGGAGGCGTTCGAGACGATGTGGTGCGCCGCCGGGTCGTACCCGCCGTCGTTGACGCCGAGGACGACCGTGAAGTCAGGGTCGGTCGCCGGCGCCGAGATGATCACCTTCCTCGCGCCCGCGTCGAGGTGCTTCTGCGCGCCCTCGCGGCCGGTGAAGAAGCCGGTGGACTCGAGCACCACGTCGACGCCGAGATCGGCCCACGGGAGGCCCGCGGGGTCGCGCTCGGAGAGCACCTTCATCTGCTCGCCCGCAGCGGTGATCACCCCGTCGCCCAGCTCCACGCCTCCGGGGAAGGGGCCGAGCACGGAGTCGTACTTGAGCAGGTGGGCCATCGTCTTCGCGTCACCGAGGTCGTTGACCGCGACGATGTCGATGTCCGCGCCCAGCTGCTGCTGGGCGCGGAAGAAGTTACGGCCGATGCGGCCGAAGCCGTTGATGCCGACCCGGATTCCCATCCTGCTCTCGCCTCCGTCGTCTCGAGATACGCCTCCTGCGAGTCTAGTGAGGGCTGCCCCGGCGAGCCGCACTCCCCCGAGCGGGCCGCGGCTCGGGCGAGGCGGGCTGAGGGAGGAGCTCCGAGGATGTCCCCTCCCTCACGTGCGCGCTCCGTCACCAGGCGGCGGATGGGGTCTGGATCCCCGCCCGGGAGCGCGAGCCCACCGGGGTGGAGTATGGGGCTCCGGCGCCGGTTCCTCAACCCGCCCGGCGGGTCGTGTCGGCCTCGTTGCGGGCAAGCTCGACGAGCCGGGCGAGCCTGCCGGCCATGGCGGCTTTCGTCACCGGGGGATCGGCCGCCGCCGCCAGCTCTCGCAGCGAAAGCGACGGGTATCGGAGCCTGAGCTCCGCGGCCGTCTGCAGGGTCGGGCGCCAGCCCGTCGAGCGCACCGGACTCGAGGAGGTCGCGGGCGGCGTCGAGCTGGGCGCGTGCCGATCGGCTCTGACGGACGAGGTTGGCATGGTCGGCGTTCGCGAGCCGGTTGGCGTCTGCCCGCAGGCCCGCGACGAGGGCTCGCTCCTCGAGCGCGAGCACCGTCTCGCTCGCCCCCGCGACGGCGAGGTACGCCTCGATCGCATCCCAGCTCTTCGCGTAGGCGGCGGAATGCGACTCGCGGTCGATCACGCGCATTCGCACGCCTGCGGCGGAGCCGACACTGCGGACGAACGCCGCCCCCGCGTGCAGCGGAGTCCGAACCTCGAGATGAGGGGAGCGTGGACCGCTCAACGATCCCGCGCCGAGAAACGCACCGCGGAGATAGGCAGAGCGACAGCAGGCGCGCGCTACGACGCGGCCCGGCGGCCGGTCGAGCGGCAGCCGCGTCGCGTGAGAGCACGCCTGCCTCGATCAGCACGTCGATCGCGTGCGGGGCGCCGTCGACCAGGAGCTGCGTGCGCGCGCTCCGGTCGAACGAGTGACTGCGGTACGTCCTGATCTCGGAGTCGACGCGAAGCGCTCGGAGGATCGAGAACGCCCGACGGGCGACCGCCGACTCCGCAAGGTCGAGGTGGAAGGCCAGCTCGCCGCGCCCCAGCAGGTGCACCGTGCCGGCCGTGTGGAAGAGCGCGGAGATCTCGGCGAGGCGATCGCAGCGTCGTTCCGGCGTGACCGCCGCGAGCTCCGCGCGGGCGTCGGCGGCGAGCGTCGCGGAGCTCACAGCAGCGTTCCCTCGAGCGCGAGCAGTCGCCGTTTGAGTCGCCGGCCGGACGGCCCGTAGCCGCCGAGGGCGAACGGCTCCTCGGCCCCCGCGGCGACGACCCGATGGCACGGGACCACGAGCGACCACCTGCTCGACGCGCAGAAGCTCCCCGCCGCGCGCGCGGCGCGCGGCCGGCCGGCGAGTGCGGCGAGGCCGCCGTAGGTGACGACCTCGCCCCATCGGATCGAGCGGGCCGCGGCCAGGAGCTCTCGCTGGAATCCGGTGAGACCCGTCTCGTCCACGCGCACGTCGTCGTACGAGACCGACACCCCTCGAAGGTGCGAGGCGAATCGTCGGCACACATCCGACACGAAGGCGTCATCCTCTGGCGAAGCCTCACCGGCTACGGTGACTTCAGGGGGGCTTGCTCCCCCTGGGGGCCCCCCACGCCGGAGGGAGAGTCGGCGGTGTCGCGACGCGAGAGCGTGCCCGATGAGGACGCCGTCGCGGACGACGATCTCGCCCACCCCCCACCCGCCCGCCGCATACCGACAGACCGTCCGCCCCGCTCCGTCGTCGCGCAGGACGACGATCTGCGGGTCACGAGGCATGGTGTCGTCCGCGGTACGGCGAAGGCGAGCCGCGCCCATCGGTTCGACTCTACAATCGCCCGGATGAGCGCCCCCGGGATCTTCCGGCCGCCGGCCGCCGTGAACGAGGCGATCCGCTCGTACGTGCCCGGGTCGCCCGAGCGCGCCGAGTTGCAACGGCGGCTCACGGAGATGTCGGCGGAGCGTCTCTCGATCCCGCTCGTGATCGGGGGCGAGCGCGTCGAGACGGGAACGACCTTCGACGCCGTGATGCCACACGACCGAAACCACGTTCTGGCGGACGTGGCAAAGGGCGACGCGTCCCACGTCGAACGGGCGATCGCGGCCGCGCGCGAAGCTCACGGGCCGTGGGCCGCGACGCCGTGGCACGAGCGCGTCGCGGTGTTCCTCCGGGCGGCGGAGCTGCTGTCGGGGCCGTGGCGCTCGACGCTGAACGCGGCGACGATGCTCAACCAATCGAAGACCGCGCACCAGGCGGAGATCGATGCGGCGTGCGAGACGATCGACTTTCTCCGGTTCAACGCCGATTACCTGGTGCGGATCTACGAGGACCAGCCGATCTCCTCGCCGGGCGTCTGGAACCGCATGGAGTACCGGCCGCTCGAAGGCTTCGTCTTCGCGATCAGCCCGTTCAACTTCACGGCGATCGGCGCGAACCTGACGACCTCCCCCGCCCTGATGGGAAACACCGTCGTGTGGAAGCCCGCCTCGACGCAGGCGCTCTCCGCCTGGTACACGCTTCGCCTGCTCGAGGAGGCAGGGCTCCCGCCGGGGGTGATCAATCTCGTCTTCGGGCCCGGTGCGGAGCTCGGCGATGCCGCGCTGGAGAGCCCGGAGCTCGCCGGCGTCCACTTCACGGGGTCGACGGGCGTCTTCCACTCGATCTGGCGGACGATCGGAAGCGGGATCGACCGCTACCGCAACTACCCGCGGATCGTCGGGGAGACAGGCGGGAAGGACTTCATCCTCGCCCATCCGTCCGCCGACCCCGAGGCCGTCGCGACGGCGATCGTCCGCGGTTCGTTCGAGTACCAGGGCCAGAAATGCTCCGCCTCGTCGCGGCTCTATCTGCCGTCGAACCTGTGGGGCGAGATCCGCGAGACGCTCGAGCGAGACGTCCCCACCATCTCGATGGGCGACCCACGGGACTTCACGAACTTCATGGGCGCAGTGATCGACCGCTCGTCGTTCGAGACCCAGGCTGCCGCGATCGCCGAGGCGCGCGAGGCCGGCGCCGAGATCGTCGCCGGGGGGAACGTCGACGACTCCGAAGGCTGGTTCGTGGAGCCGACGGTGATCAAGACCGATGACCCGTCGTTCCGGCTGATGCAGGACGAGCTCTTCGGCCCGGTCGTGACCGCATTCGTCTACGACGAGACGCGCTGGGACGACACGCTCGCCCTCGTCGACGGCACGGGCTCGTACGCGCTCACGGGCGCCGTGTTCGCGAATGACCGCGCGGCGATCGGCCAGGCACACGAGGCGCTCCGCTACGCGGCGGGGAACTTCTACGTCAACGACAAGCCGACCGGCGCGGTCGTCGGCCAGCAGCCGTTCGGCGGGGCGCGCGCGTCCGGCACGAACGACAAGGCCGGCTCGATGTGGAACCTCATCCGCTGGGTCAGCCCGCGGACGGTGAAGGAGACCCTCGTGCCTCCCACCGACTACCGCTACCCGTTCCTCCAGGCGACGAGCCGTCGACCGCCCGCGGGCGACGGCCTGCGTCACCTGGTTCGTCTCGGACAACATCCCGCGAGGCGCACGTAACGCCCTCCCGACGGCGGCCCGGTGTCGGAGACCGTCCTCCGTCACGACGACCGCGCCGACGAGGCCGGGGTCGACGGCCGACGTGGCCCGGTTACCGTGAGCGCGTGATCGACGAGATCCGCACCGCGACGGAGAGCTTCTGGCACTTCCTCTCGGACATCGCGATCCTCCCGCTCCTGGCGGCGATCGTCTGCCAGCTGCTCAAGCTCTGCTGCACGGGCCGCGCGTGGCGGAACGTCCTCGCCGCCGCGTACCCCGACCGCCCCGTGCGCTGGCCGCCCATCCTCGCCGCGTACGTCGCGGGTGTCGGCGTCAATGCGATCGTCCCGGCGCGAGCCGGGGACGCCGTCCGGATCTTCCTCGCGCACCGGGCGATACCGGGCAGCTCCTACACGACGGTGGTGTCGTCGAACGTCGTCCTGACGTTCGTCGACATGGCGTTCGCTCTCACCGTCTTCGTCTTCGCGCTCACCCAGGGGCTGCTGCCGTCGCTCGACGTCCTCTCCTCCCTCCCCGCATTCGACTACGGCTGGGCCGTCGAGGACGGGGTCGTTCGCCCACCGGCCGTCATCCTGTTCGTGGCGGTGGTCGCGGGTGGAACGTGGCTCCTACACCACTTCTGGAACCGCCTCCGAGACAAGGTCGCGCAGGGGTTTGCGGTCTTCGATCCGCCGACCCGCTACGTTCGCACGGTCGTGGTGTGGCAGCTCGCCGACTGGGCGCTGCGCTTCGCCACGATCTGGTTCTTCCTCGGGGCGTTCGGGATCCCGCAGAGCGTCGAGCACGCGGTTCTCGTCCAGGCGACGATGAGCCTCGCCACGCTCGTCCCCGCCACACCGGGCGGGATCGGCACCGAGCAGGCGCTCGTCGTCTACGCGTTCCGGAACGTCGGCGTCGCGCGCTCGACGCTGCTCGCCTTCAGCGTCGGGATGAAGCTGACGATCACCGTCGTCAACGTCGTCGTCGGCTTCCTCGCGATCTTCCTCACGCTCGGTACCGTGCGCTACCGGTCGGTCGTCTCGACGCCGACGCCGGAGTCCGCGGACGAGCCGAGGTAGCGCGGGATCCAGTCCGCACGGGTCACGCCCTGCCGGCCTTGTGGAGCTGCGCGTAGACCGCACGCGCGGTCCTCGCGGGCAGGCCGGGGACGCCTTCGAGCTCCTCCTGCGTCGCCGCGAGGAACGACTCGGCCGAGCCGAAGTGCCGCAGGATCGCCCGCCGACGCGCCGGCCCGATCCCCTCGAGGTCGTCGAAGATCGACTCGAAGGCGCGCGTGTCGCGCCGGCGCCGGTGGAAGCCGAGCGCGAACCGATGCGCCTCATCCCTAGCACGCTGGAGAAGCTGCAAACCGGGATCGTGACGGTCCAGCCTGATCGGATCGGGCCGCCCCGGCACGAACACCTCCTCCTCGCGCTTCGCGAGCGCGACCACGGCGACGCGGGGCAGGTCGTACGTCGCGTGGATCGCCTCGAGCGCTGCCGCGAGCTGCCCCTTGCCGCCGTCGATCACGACGAGGTTCGGGACGGCCGCGAAGCTCTCGTCGTGGCGCTCCGGCGAGGCCGCGTCCCGCAGCCTCGCGAACCGGCGCGACACCACCTGCGCCATCGCCGCGAAGTCGTCCTGCCCGTCGAGACCATGGACGGCAAATGTCCGGTAGTGGGCGCGCCGCGCCTCGGCATCGACGAAGACCGACATCGAGGCGACGATCTCGCGGCCCTGGATGTTCGAGACGTCGAAGCACTCGATGCGTGCGGGAAGGCTCTCGAGGTTGAGCGACTCGCGCAGCTCCTCGAGGGCCTCGACACGCCGACGACGGCGCTGCTCGCTCGCGGAGAGATCGTGCGCGAGCGCGAGCTGCGCATTCTCCTCCGCCAGCTCGGCGAGCCGGCGCTTCTCCCCCCGCCTCGGGGCCCGCACCTCGACACGCGCCCCGCGGATGTCCCCGAGGAACGCGGCGAGCGCCTCCGTGTCCTCGATGTCCGGCGGGACGATCACCTGCGGCGGCACGGCCGGCGCGCTGCCGTAGTGCTCGACGCAGAACGACTCGAGGATCGTCGCCCGGTCCTGGCCGGCCACGTTCTCGAGGTGGAACGCGAACCGGTCGACGAGCTTGCCGTCCCGCAGCGGGAACAGCTGGACGGCGGCTCGGTCGTCCTCGACGGCGAGGCCGATCACGTCGATCGTCCCGACCGCCTGCTTGTCCGCCGCCTGCCGCTGGGCGAGGCTCTCGATCGCCCGCAGCCGGTTTCGGTACCGCGCCGCCTCCTCGAAGCGCTCGTCGCCCGCGGCCTCCCGCATGCGTCGCTCGAGCGCGCGCAGGATCGGCCGTGTCTCCCCGGAGAGGAACTCGACCACGCCCTCGACGATCGCGCGGTAGTCGTCCTCGGAGATCGCCCCGATACACGGCGCGGTGCACCGCTCGATGTGGTAGTCGAGGCACGGGATGCCCGAGTGGCGCCCGGGCTTCGGGCCCTCGCACGGCCGGAACTGGAACACGCGGTTCAGGACGTCGAGCGTCTCGCGCACCTTCTTCGCGTTCGCGTAGGGCCCGAAGTAGACGGTGTCGCGCCGGTGGCGCTCGCGCGTGAACATGACGCGTGGGAAGGGATCGGAGACCGTGACGGCGATGTAGGGGAACGACTTGTCGTCCCGCAACCGCACGTTGAACGGCGGCCGGTGGCGCTTGACGAGGTTCTGCTCGAGGTGGAGCGCCTCGGCCTCGCTCTGCGTCACGATCACCTCGAGCCGGTGGATCCGCCCGACGAGCTGCTCGATCCCCGCGCGCGTGTCGCCGCTACGGTTCCAGTAGCTGCGGACGCGGGCCCGGAGCGACTTCGCCTTGCCGACGTAGAGGATCTCGTCGCGATCGTCGCGGAAGAGGTAGACCCCGGGTCCCGTCGGCAGCCGTTTCAGCTGCTCCCGAACGGAATCTTCACGCACGCGAGCTAGCGTACCGCCACCTTGCGGCGGATCCTCGTCACGCTTCTCGGCTCGGTCGGCACGTGTCTCGTGCTCGCGCTCCCGGCGTACGCCGGCGGGCCGACCATGACGCTAGGGGCCGCCGAGGACGCCGTCCGCGCGCCGGACCTCGTCACGGCGAAGCAGAAGATGAGCGAGCTACGCCTCGCGGGCCTCACTGCCGTCCGGGTGACGTCGAACTGGCAGGCCGGGCCTGACCGCGCCGACGTCGGGCGAGCTGACGGTGCTGCACAACATCGAGGCGGCCGCACGGCTCTCCGGCGTGAAGGTCTACGTCTCGGTCTACTCGCCCGGCTCGGCGACCACGCCGCTCGACCCGGTCGCGCAATCCCAGTTCGCGCAGTACGCGGCCGCGCTCGCGGTTGCGTTGCCGAGCTTCGACGACATCATCGTGGGCAACGAGCCGAACCTGAACCGCTTCTGGCTCCCGCAGTTCGCGCCGGACGGCTCGAACGCCTCGGCGCCGGCCTACCTCGGGCTGCTCGCGAAGACGTACGACGCCTTGAAGGCCGTCGACCCCGGCCTCCGCGTCTGGGGTGGCGCGCTGGCGCCGCGCGGCTCGGACCGCCCCGACGGGATCCGGCCGACCTCGTCGCCGACGGCGTTCATCCAGGCGCTCGGGACCGCGTACCGTGCGAGCGGGCGCACGCTTCCGGTGATGGACGGCCTCGCCTTCCATCCCTACCCCGACAACTCCTCGCAGCAGCCCCGACTTCCCGCATCCCCGTTCGACCTCGATCGGGATCGCCGACTACGAGAAGCTCGTGTCGCTGCTCGGGGCCGCGTTCGACGGGACGGCACAGCAGGGCTCGTCGCTCCCGATCCTCTACGACGAGTTCGGCATCGAGTCGACGATCCCCACCGGCAAGGCGTCCCTCTACACGGGGACAGAGCCGACCACGACCAAGCCCGTCGACGAGTACCAGCAGGCCGCCTCGTACGACGTCGGGCTGCGCCTCGCCTTCTGCCAGCCCACCGTGGCCGGCGTCCTCCTCTTCCACTCCGAGGACGAGAAGGCCCTCGCGAGCTGGCAGTCCGGCGTCTACTACGCGGACGGCACCCCGAAGGCGAGCCTCCCGGCGGTGCGGGACTCGCTCGACCGCGCGCGCGGCGGCTCGATCAGCCGCTGCGAGGGGCTCGCGCTCGACGTCGGCCTGACGAACGTGCGGTTCCCCGGTCCGAAGGAGTTCACGAGCGGCAAGCGCGACACACGGTTCCGCTGCACGCTCGACTGCTCGTGGGAGCTGAAGGCGACGCGGACGACCACCGGCGCGGTCGCGGCAACGGTCCGTGGCTACGCCCGCTACGGGCGTACGACCGTCGCCTCGCTGACCGGTCGCAAGCTTGGCGCGGCCCCCGTGCGGCTGCAGCTGACGGTCACCCAGGCGGTGAATCCCGGCGCGTCCGCGAGCCGGCAGAGCGGCGAGCTCCGCCCGTCGTAGAACGACGGCGCGTACGATGCGGGGGATGGCGGAGGGCTACGAGCGCATCGAGGGGGCGTCGGTCGGCCAGTACGTCGGCTACCGGTTCTTCCGGGTCGACCCCGCCTGGCGCCGGCTCCCGATCGACGAGCGGGCTGCCGGGAAGGACGCGTTCGCGGACGTCGTGGACGAGTTCGCGGGACGCATGGAGGGGCTGCGCGCGTACACGACGACCGGCGTCCGTCCCGAGGCCGACTTCTTCCTCTGGTCGATCACCGAGCGCTACGACGACCTGCTCGAGCTCGGCGCGGCCGTCAACGGGACGCCGCTCGCCGCCTGGCTGACGACGCCCTACTCGCTGCTCGGCACGACGAAGCCTTCGGTCTACACCGACAAGAAGCGCGTCCGCCAGGGACGCGTCGCGCCGCGCAACGCGCCGTACCTCGTCGTGTACCCGTTCGTGAAGCGGCGCCCGTGGTACTTCCTGAGCTTCGAGGAGCGGGCGGCGGCGATGCGTGAGCACGCAGAGGTCGGCGGTGCGTTCGTGACGGTCACGAACCACACGACGTACTCGTTCGGGATCGACGACCAGGAGTTCATCCCCGCGTTCGAGACCGAGGAGCCGGCCGACTTCATGCACCTGATGATGACGCTGCGCGAGACCGAGGCGTCACGTTGGACGGAGCGCGACACCCCGAACTTCGTGGGCAAGCTCGTCGACGTGCGGACGGCGCTCGATGCGCTCGACGGCGCCACGACCGAGCTCCCGAGCGCCGAGGCGCTCTACACCGCGCCGGACGGCACCCGGTACCCCTCGCCCGCGCGGTAGCGCGGCGGGGGCAACCCGCTTGTGTTGAATCAACACAAGCGTTCTCACGGGCCCGGAGCGGCATCCGTGAGCGGACCGAGGATCGCCTCCACTTCGCGATGCTTCACACTCGTGCCGGCGCGGGCAAGGTCGAGCGGGGTCCTGCCCTGCTCGTCTCGTCGTCCAGGGTCGGCGCCGTGCGCCACGAGCCGCTCGACGCTGGCCGGGCGCCCGTTCGCCGCTGCGACGCGCAGTGGATGCCCGCCGAAGACCGGATCCGTCGCGTCGACCGGTGTCCCCGCCGCGACGAGCTCGTCGATCACCTCGAGGCGCTCGTGGTCAGCGGCGAGCACCAGCGCTCTCAGGCGTGTGTCGGGAGCGGCATCCTCGAGCCGGCCGCCGAGCTCCCCCGCCGCGGCCGCCTCCTCGAGGCTGTCGACACGGGCACCCGCCGCCACGAGGACGTCGACGACCTCCGTCATGCCGAAGACGGCGGCGTGGAGCAGCGCCGTGCCGCCGGGGACGCCGCCGGCATCCGGCGCGGCTCTCGCCTCGAGGTCCGCTCCCCCGTCGATCAGCACCCGCGCCAGCCTCGCGTCTCCGTAGCTGGCAGCCGTGATCAGCGGCGTCTCTCGCTCGCCCGGCTCGCCGTCGACCGGCGCACCGGCCGCGAGGAGCACACGACCGATTGCGTCCGTGCCGTCGACTTCGCGCCACACGCCACGCGCCGTGTCGAAGCGGAGCATCGCCGTGTACCCGAGCGGCGTCGCGCCCTGCGGATGGTCGCACCAGTGCTCCATCCGGGCCGTCGCGAGCCCGGGCTCGGCCTCGAGCAGGGCCGTCAGCCGAACGACGTCCCCACTGTCCAGAATCGTGCGGCGCTCGACCTCGCGCTCGAGCTCCTGCCAGGTGACGAAGCCGTGCTCCCGCGCGACGACGAGCTCCGCGGACGCAGGGGTCAGGCCGGCGGGCGCTTCACCGAACCGCGAAAGCGCGGCCTCGTCACCGCCCAGCGCTGCGCGGAGGAGCTCGTCTGCCGCTCGGCGGAGCGGCGCGAAATCCGGCGGCACGGAGAGGTTCGCCACGCTCCGCGCGCCCGACCGCCTACACGTACCGGTGCTCGCGGCGCCAGACCCGCCACACGGCCCACGCGCAGCAGCCGATCACGACGAAGAACACGACCGCGTCCGCGCCGGTCGGATGGAGCCCGAGCAGGGCGCCGCCGGTCACGACCGCAAGCAGGATCGCGCCGTAGAACGTCCGCCGGGAGAGATCGCTCCACGTCTCGATCTCGGAGCGGCGCTCCCGCCAGAGCAGGAAGAGGAAGAACGCGACTGCGAGGAAGAACGCGATCCCCATGAGCGCGCTCGCCGTCAGCAACGCGCTCTCGAGCGACAGCGCGACGATCGCGGCCGAGACGATCGCGACCAACGCCAGCCCCCGGACGAACCGGCTCTCCCAGATCCTCCTCACGCCGCGCCCGTCATGTACGCACGGATCGCGAGCGCGCCGGCGACTCCGGTCGTGACCGCGAACCAGAGCAGACGCCGCGGCCCCGCCTCCGGCGCGTAGAACCACGGCACGAGCGCGGCGCCGAGCGCCATCGCGCCGTACGCGTAGTGCAGCTGCTCGCCCGCGCGCCGGTCGTCGGCGAGCAGCAGCAGCCCGATCCCAACCTGCGCGACGAGCAGCGTCTGAGCGAGGGAGAGCAGGTGGGTCGTGACGTGGCCCGCCCCACGACCGCGCCAGTACAGGATGCCGCCCGTGAATGCCGCGACCGCGCAGACCGCGATCACCGCCGCCCCGAGCCAGAGGTGGATCTCCGCCACGCGGCGAGGGTAGCGGAGCGCAGCGCCGCTGAGTGGTCGGGCAGCGAGAGGGCCCGCCGTGCGGCGGGCCCTCGTCCTTCTCGTCCTGACGGCCGTCTCGGCCGTCGACTCGTGCCGCCCTACGCGGCGAGCGCGGCGCACTCCCCGAGCGCGTTGCCCGAGACGACGTTCGGGCCTCCCTCGCTGTCCCCGATCTGCGACGCGGGCGCGTTGTCGTGGCAGATCAGGTTGCCCGAGACCACGTTGTCCGCGACCTCGCTGGAGTCGGATCCGGGGATCTGGGTGAGGTCGGCCGCCACGTTCTTGGCGAAGACGATGTTCCCGCCGACGTGGTTGCGGAGCAGGCCGATCCAGCCGCCGTTCCACCCCTGCACGATCAGGTTGCCGCCGATCGTGTTGTCCTTGATCGGGAAGTTGCGGAACGGATCGCCGCCGCCATTTGAGACGACGTTCCCGCGGATGGTGACCCCGCCCAGGTAGAGGCTCAGGGGCTGATTGGCGGAGACGTTCCCGCCCACCGAGTACGCCCCGGGGCCATAGCCGAGCCCGAAGACGGCGCCCTTTCCGACGCTGACGTTGCCGCCGATCGCGGCCGACCCGACGAACGCCTCCAGGCACGCGCCCGGCGCGATGGTGAGGTTGCCCGTGACCGTCAACGACTGACCGCCGTCGACGAACCGGTTCCCCGTGATCGTCAGGTTGCCGTCGACCACGCCTGAGATGGCCGTGGCCGTCCCCGGGCAGAGCCCGTACTGAGCCGCCGAGGCGGTTGACGCGAGGACCCCGACCACGAGGACGGCACCCACGCCGAGAACAAACCGCAGCTTCGTCATTCTCCCTCCCTATTTCGACTGCGGACGACGGTCCACGATACGCCCAGCGACCGGGTCTGCGCCGCGGTTGCCGTGGCAGACTCACGCGATGCCCGCGAGCGTCACGCCGCCGGCGGTCGCCTGGCTGCTCGAGTCCGACGAGCCGGGCATCGTCGCGCAGGCCAGGCGCGATCTCCTCGGCGAGCACGACCCTGCCGAGGCGTCGCGGGTCATGGACGGCCCCAAGGTGCGCGCGCTGCTCGCGGGCCAGCAGGCGGACGGAGGCTTCGGGGCCCACGTCTATGCGAAATGGGTCGGCGCCCACTGGCGGCTCGTCTCGCTGGTCGAGCTGGGCGTCCCGACCGGAGAGCCGCGCTGTCTCGCAGCCGTGGACACCGTCCTCACCTGGCTCACCGGCAAGGGTCATCGCGGCCGCATCCCGGTGATCGACGGTCTGACGCGGCGCTGTGCGTCGCAGGAGGGCAACGCGGTCGCGGTCTGCTGCCGGCTCGGCCTCGCCGGTGATCCGCGCGTCCGCCTGCTCGCGGAGTCGCTCGTCGAGTGGCAATGGCCGGACGGCGGCTGGAACTGCGACAAGAAGGCGACCGGCTATCGCTCGTCCTTCAACGAGTCGCTGCCGCCGATGTGGGGGCTGCACGAGTACTGGGCGGCCACGGGTGAGACGGTTGCACGGGATGCGGCCGAGCGAACCTCGGAGCTCTTCCTCGAGCACCGGCTCTTCCGGACGCTCGCCACGGGCGAGCCGATCCGCACGTCGTTCGTGACGGTGCACTCGCCGCCGTTCTGGCACTACGACTTCCTCCAGGCGCTCGTCGTGCTCGCCCGGATGGGGCTCGCGGGCGATCCGCGGGCGGCCGACGCTCTCGACCTGCTCGAGGAGCTGCGCCTCCCGAACGGTCGCTGGCGCCCGGGTGCCCGTTGGTGGAAGGCGCCAGGCTTCAAAGGGCAGCAACGTCGAGGCGGTCGACTGGGGCTCGGGCCCGAACGAGCTCGTGACGCTGAACGCGCTCCGCGTGCTCCGCTCCGCCGGCCGCATCTCTGCCCCCTGAGCGGCGAGGTCCGGTGAGGTAGGCGAACGATCCCCTGGCGGGAAGACCGTCACGACGCAGTCGGCGTCGGACCTCGTTGGGGCGCGGGCGGCGTCCCGCCCGTGCAGTCGGGAACCCGCAACACGCGCTCCAGCCGTGCTGCAGCAAGACGCAGTCGGTCGGGCGCGTGCAGGAGACGGTTCAGAGTCGCCGGTAGACGGTCGCGCTGGCGTGGGTGTCGGCGGCGTCGATGGCGTCGAAGATGCCGATCCAGCTTTCGGCGTGGACGTCCGCCAGACGCCGCTCGAGCGCGATCCAGCGTTCGACGAGCGCTTCGCGCGTGCGAGGCACAGGGACGGCGGCGACGCGATCGAGCCGATGCCGTGCCGAAGCTCGGATGTCGCGCGCGACGGCGAGCGCGCCGGCTCTCGTGCCGAGGCTGTGGCTGCGCTCGAACAGCACCGCCCCCGAGCAGACGTTCGTGATCGCGCGGGCGTACTCCGTCGTCGCCGCCGCGGACAGGCCGACCGGGATGCCCGCGCAGAGGATCGAGACTGGCACGAGGAGGGCGACCACGAAGTAGCGACTGCCGGAGAGCACGTCAGCAGCGTCCGCCACGGCGCCGACTGCGTCCATCCGACGTTTGTCCGATCTTGCCTCGCCGCCCCCTGCGCACCCACGCTCAGGTGGCGTGCGTGTTGATCACCGTCGCGCCGGGACGAAGCGGTGTGGCATGAGCATCGCGCCGGTCGTGCGTGCGCGAGAAGCGCGGCTCCGGAGAGGGCTCGCCGTCCCCGGAAGCTCCGGCGCCGAACACGCGCGCGACGGCCGCGGCACGACTCGTGACACCGAGCTTCTCGAACACATTCTCGACGTGCGACCGTACGGTGTGTGCGGAGATCCACAGCGAGCGCGCCACCTCCCGGTTGGTCTGACCGTCGGCGACGAGTCGTAAGACCTCGCGCTCGCGGGGTGTCAACCCTCCCGGCCAGGCCGCGGAGGATCGACGGAGAGCAGCGCGCCGGTGGAGCCGGAACAGGTGCGGCGTCAGGAGCTCGAGGAGACGCACGTCGCGATCGCCTATCCCGCCGCGCTTTCTCCGACCCGAAGGTGATCCTCCGGAACAGGCCCTCCTCCGGAGCGGGAGGCCACAACACGAGGGATTCCTCGACCCCGAGCACACGCTCGACGGACGCCCAGAGCTCGCGCTGCTGCTGCTCCCGGCTCGTCCGGACCGTCGACCTCGGCGGCCGCATGCAGAAAGCCGAACGCGCGCCGGACGTCGTCGTCCGAGAGCATCCGCACACGGTACGCCTCGGGCAGAGCGCCGTACAACTCGGCCGGCCGGAAAGGCTCTGTCTCCAGGGCCTTTCCTCCTCCGCCGATTTTCTCCGGCTCAGGGCTGGAGGGAGGCCGTCCATGGCCTCGGGCCGCTCGTGCAGCTGAGATGGGTCCCGTCGCGGTCGTACTCGACCGAGCCCAGAACGGTTCCGGACGCGGTCGTCCCGTCGAATCGCCCTGCGATCTCGTCGTGGAACTTGGCCGGTCGCCCCGAGACGGTCCCGTCCGAGTCGTCCGATGCGTTGAAGGTCCCGTCCGGGCCGATGGCGAACCGGGAGTCGCCCCATTCCAGCGATCCGTAGACGTAGTAGCCGGTCGAGCCACAGTCCATCCGCAGGTAGTTCGAGCGGAAATGCGTGACGTACCGATCGACGACGTCGAGAAACAGGAAGTTCCCGTCGATCAGGCCCTTGTAGGCGCCGGGGGTGACGGGACCTGTGTGTCGTCGTTCGTGATCCTTCCGCTCGCCGTGGCCGACGGCGATCGTCGCGCCCACCGCCCCGGAGATCGTGACCGAGAAGGCTTCGTCCTGCTCGATCGCCGTGTCGGCGACGACTGCGATCGAGATGGTCTTCGACTTCTCACCCGGGTCGAAGGTGAGCGTGCCGCTCGCCTTCCCGTAGTCGGACGGCGCCGTCGCGGTCCCGTCGGCGGTCGCGTACGTGACCGACACCGGCTGCGCACTCGCTGTCGAGAGCGTCACCGGGAAGGACATCGTCGTCGTGCCGGTGTCGCCTTCCGTCGCCGACGATTCCCCGATCGAGATCGACGGCGGCCCCTGGACACGGAACGCGGCGACCCGGCCGGCCGACGTCTTGCCGTCCTTGACGGCCACCGTTACCTTCAGCGTCTTGCCGGCGGCGTTCGCAGGGACGACGAGTGCGACGCGCGCCGTTCCACCCCTGAACGACTGCGTGTGCTGAACGACCCGTCCCGCGACCGACGGGCTGCCGGTCATCCTCCCGCGGAGGAAGGGAGTGCCCGTGTCACTCCGTGTCACCTTGAAGGAGACGGCGAACGGCCTTCCCGCGACGGGCTGTGCCGGGATCGGCACCGGCTTCGCGACGACGGGCCTGCCGCCATCCTTCATCGTGCTGTTCGACGCCACCGGGACGAGCGTCAACGAGATCGCGCACACGACGCCGACGAGGCCTCCTGATACGAGGCTCGGCCTCGCCGCCGGCTTGCCGGCGCGCCTGGACCGACTCGAGCGCATTTGAGCACCTCCTCGACGTAGGGACCTGCGTGGACTCGGAGCCCTGCCAGCATCGACCGCCGCTCTAATTGCCGGCTAACAGGCGTCCGAGGCACGTGGCGCGAGGTCATCGCGACTCGGTGAGGTCGAGCCTCCGAACGTCTGGACGATCGTGAGCCCGTCGCGCCCTGCAACGGTGGAGATACGCTCGCGCTGCGTGCTCGGTGACACGAGCCGATCGCCGTTGCGATCCCGACGCACGCGACACCAGGACCACGCCGACGGCACGACGAACGGAGGATGGAGTGGCAGTCGAAGAAGGTTCCCCCGCCCCTGACTTCACCCTCAGGTCGGACGACGGAGCAGACGTGACGTTGTCGTCCCTCAAGGGCTCGCCCGTCGTCCTGTACTTCTATCCGAAGGACGACACACCGGGGTGCACGGCCCAGGCGTGCGGGATCCGCGATGCATGGGGCGCGTTCGAGGAGGCCGGCGCGGTCGTGCTCGGCGTCAGCCCCGACGGAGAGGCGTCGCACGAGAAGTTCAAGGAGAAGTACGAGCTGCCGTTCACGCTCCTCGCCGACACGGGGCACGAAGTCGCCGAGGCGTACGGCGTGTGGGCGGAGAAGTCGTACCAGGGAAAGACGTACATGGGGGTCGAGCGCTCGACGTTCGTGATCGGCGCCGACGGGAACGTCGCAAGGGTGTTCCACAAGGTGAAGCCCGACGAGCATGCAGGACAGGTGCTGGAGGCGCTCGCGGAGGGCTGAAGCCTGCCGCGACCACCCGGCTACACTGATCGTCCCCGCGGATGTGGCGGAATTGGTAGACGCGCACGGTTCAGGTCCGTGTGCCCGAAAGGGCGTGGAGGTTCAAGTCCTCTCATCCGCATCTCGAACGTGGCTCGAAGACGTCGCAACGGAATGGCGACAGCTCGTTCGAGCAACGTGAGACGGTGCGTTCTGCCCTGAGGTCACCCCAGCCGGGACGCTACGGCTCGACGCTCGCTTCGAGCAGCCTCCACCGGCCGGTCGGGCTCGCGCGGGTGGCTAGCTGGTGCGGGGGCAAAGCACCGTCGCGGCGCGAGGATCGGATGCTGCTCGCCCCGGCGGGACGCATCGCGCCACTAGATTTCAGCCCGGTGCCTCGCCTTCGCACAATCGCTCTCGTCGTCTCGATCCTCGTCCTGACCGATGTCACCTGGGACGGCACGTCGCTTCACATCTCCGTCGGCTTGCCGGGACGACGACGCATCGTTCAGCTCGTCTTCCCACGATGACGGCAACGCGGCGACGACCCGCTACCGGCCGCGCAGGCCGATCGGGTTGCCGTCGGGGTCGGTGAGCACGCATACCCGGACCTCGGGTGCGACTCGACGCGGGGCACTGCGCTCGGTCGCACCAGCTGCCAGGAGGCTCGCGCGGGTCTCGTCGAGATCCTCGACATCGGCGTAGGCCACCGGCCCGCCGGCCGGGTCGTCGGGAGCCAGGCCGACCTCGAAGCCGCCGACGTCGTAGCCGACGTAGTACGGCTCGTCCGTATGGGGCGCATCGAGCAGTGCGGTGTAGACGGCCTTGGCCGCGTCGAGGTCTGACACCGGGATCACCAGGGTGCGGATGGTGGGGCTCATGGTTCGTCTCCTCGGGGATACGGCGGTCAGCGTCGGCGACCCGTGCCTCGTCGATCGATCACGGATCTCCCGACACGCTACTCCGACGGGCATTGCAGCCGCCACGGGCTAGGACGTCTCGTGAGGCGTCAACACGCGGCAGATCGCGTCCCTCGGGTCCGCCCGTGCCTTGCCTCGTCGTGGTCTGTCGCTAACGCGCCCTGAACACGGGCGAAGGTACGGTTACAATCCCCGGCATTCCAGGCGGCGTGCCGCAGTCCCGCGATCTGCACGGATAGCCTCCAACCCGCAAAAGCGCGGGCCCGCGTCCGACTCCGGGCGCCGGCCGGCGTCTCAATCACTGGTGACGCGCGCGCTCTCCTCCCTCGCCGTCCTCGCCGCAGCCGCGGCGCTCGCCGCACTCGCGGGGGGGCACGCGGCGAGCTCCGCCGCTTCCGCGGGTGCCGCCGGGACAGAGGTCGTCGTCCAGCTCGCGTCTCCCCCGCTCGCGCGTGCCGACGGCACCGCAGCCGCGGTCAGGCTCGACGCCGAGCAGGACCGCTTCACGACCGCGTTGCGCCGCTCGATCCCCGGCGCGACCGTCCACTGGCGCTACCGGCTCGTCGCGAACGGGCTCGCCGTCGTGCTGCCGCGCGCCGACGTGCCGCGGCTCTCGCGGCTCCCAGGCGTGCGGCGCGTCTACGCCGACGTCACGTACCGCACGCTCGCGGGCCCGGATGCCGCCACCATCCGCGCGCGGGACCTCCCCGGCTCGTCGCTCGCCAACGCCGGCGGCGGGATCAAGGTCGGGATCATCGACGACGGCGTCGACCAGCGCCACACGTTCTTCGATCCGTCCGGCTACACGATGCCGCCTGGCTTCCCGAAGGGGCAGACCGCGTTCACGACCGCGAAGGTGATCGTCGCCCGGTCGTTCCCTCCGCCGGGCGCGACCTGGAGGAACGCGAGCCTGCCGTTCGACCCGAAGTACTCGGGCCACGCAACCCATGTCGCCGGCATCGCCGCCGGCGATGCGAACACGCTCGCGAACGGGCTTCGCATCAGCGGGATCGCGCCGCGAGCCTATATCGGGAACTACAAGGCGCTGACGATCCCCACGGAGTCCGGGCTCGGCCTCAACGGCAACGCGCCGGAGATCGTGGCGGCGATCGAGGCGGCGGTCGCGGACGGCATGGACGTGATCAACCTCTCCCTCGGGGAGCCGGAGATCGAGCCGTCGCGTGACATCGTCGCGCTGGCGCTCGATGCCGCGGCAGCCGCCGGCGTCGTCCCCGTCGTCGCCGCCGGCAACGACTTCGAGGATTACGGGCGCGGCTCGCTCGGCTCGCCGGGCAGCTCGAGAGACGCGATCACCGTGGGGGCGACGACGTCCGGCTCGACTCCCGCGATGGCGAGCTTCTCGTCCGCGGGGCCGACACCGCTCTCGCTCCGCCTGAAGCCGGACGTCGTCGCTCCAGGCACGTCGATTCTCTCCTCGCAGCCGGGCGGGTGGGGGATCTCCTCCGGCACGAGCATGGCCGCGCCGCATGTCGCAGGAGCGGTCGCGTTGCTGCTCCAGCGCCATCCCGATTGGAGCCCGGCGGACGTCAAGGCCGCCCTCACGTCCACTGCCCGACCGCTGACCGGGGACGGCGTGGACGGGCCGACCCGTGCCGGGGCGGGCCTCGTCGACGTCACCGCCGCGGACACCCCGCTGATCCGACCGGCTCCGACGGCCGTCTCGTTCGGGCTGGTGCCATCGGCGACGACCGTCTCGCGGAGCGTCGCGCTCGGGGACGCGGGTGGCGGCGCGGGTCAATGGACGGTCTCCGTCGACCTCACGCAGCCCGAGGGGACCGAGCTCGGCATCCCGCAGACGGTCACCGTTCCGGGGCCGCTCCCACTCGACCTCGTCACCGGCGACGTCGCCGGCGAGCTCTCCGGCGTGGTCGTCCTCCACCACGGGACGACCGTTCGCCGCATCCCCGTCTGGGCCCGGGTCGAGATCCCGAAGCTCGCGGTGACAGGGGCGCGGACGCTCGCCCGTCCCGGCACCTACACGGGGGACACGCGCGGGCGGCCGGCGCTCGTCGACACGTATCGCTACCCGGAGGTTCCGACCGGCGGCCCCGTGTCGGCGCGTCTGGCCGGGCCCGAGCAGGTCTTCCGAGTCCGCCTCACCCGACCCGTCGCCAACTTCGGCGTGGCGATCGTGCAGCGAGGGCCCGGATCGCGCGTCGAGCCGCGTGTCGTGCGTGGCGGTGACGAGAACCGGCTCACGGGCTACGCCGCCCTCCCTCTCGACCAGAACCCCTACGTCGAGGAGTTCGGCGCGCCCGTCCCGGTGGCCGGCGCGCTCAGGCCCGCACCCGGCACGTACTACCTCGTCTTCGACAGCCCGACGGCCGCCGGCGCGGGGACTTTCCGCTTCCGCTTCTGGGTCGACGACGTCGCGCCCCCGAGCGCGAAGCCGGTCGCCACGACCGTCCGGCGCGGCGACCCGATCAGGATCCACGTCGCGGACACAGGCTCCGGGATCGACGTCAGCTCGATCGGCGCGACGGTCGACGGCCGACCTGCGCGGGCGCCGCTCGTCGGGGCGCGAGGTCCGGATCCCCTCCGCGTCGCTCGGGGCCGGCCGCCACCGCGTCATCCTGACGCTCGCCGACAACCAGGAGACGCGCAACAACGAGAACGTGCTGCGCATCCTCCCGAACACACGCACGCTGACCGCGATGGTCACCGTGCGGCGCTAGCGCTTCGTCCGCGGCTCCTCGATGGTCGGGAGCGCGTCGAGGTCTCGCTGGACGCTCTCCACGAAGTCCTCGTCGTCCGTCTGCACGACCCGGAGCTTCGCCTTGCGGCGCTCCCGGTCACGGCGTCGGCGGGCCTCTGCGCCCAGCGAGGCCGACACCCTCGGCCACTCCGCGGCCACGACGACGAGGACGCCAAGGGCGAGCAGCACGATCCACGGCCAGCTCACGCTCCGATTCTACGTCACGGGGCGTCTCAAGTCAGCCCGCGCGGCCTCGACGCGGGGTCGCGCCGCGCACCCCTCGAGGTGGTCGTCGACGAGCCCCATCGCCTGCATGAACGCGTAGACGGTCGTCGGCCCGACGAACGTCCAGCCACGGCGTTTCAGCTCCTTCGCGAGCGTGCGCGAGGCGTCGGTGTGGGCGAGCTCGCGAAGTGCCGCGTGCGTCATGCGGGCAGGTCGCGTGGACGGCTCCGGCTCGTAGCTCCAGACGAACGCCGCCAACGATCCCTCCGCCTCGACGAGCTCGATCGCCCGGCGCGCGTTCGCGATCGTCGACTCGATCTTCCCGCGATGCCGGACGATCGAGGCGTCGTCGAGCAGCCGCTCGACGTCGCGCTCGTCGAACCTCGCGACGCGGCGGAAGTCGAAGCCGGCGAACGCCCGCCTGAAGGCCTCGCGCTTGCGGAGGATCGTGAGCCACGAGAGGCCCGACTGGAAGCCCTCGAGCACGAGCTTCTCGAACAGCCGGACGTCGTCGGTGACGGGCATCCCCCACTCGTCGTCGTGGTACGCGCGGAGGGAAACTGCGTCGGTGCCAGGATTAATCCTGGCACCGACACCGATTCTCTCGGCGCCGCCCCACCAGCAGCGGACGACGCCGTCCTCGTTGCGCACGAGACCCTCGGCGAGCACCCGCGGGCTCACCGTCGCACGATCTCCATCGCCAGGCCGGCCAGCGGCTCGCCACCCTCGGCGGTGACGAGCCACGTGTCCTGCATGTACAGGCAGTCCTCCCCGTTCGCGGCGATCGCGTGCGGGTGCATGGAGAGCACCATGTTCGCCCGGAGCTCGGTCTCGACGCCCTCGCCCACCTTCGGGAACTCGATCATCGTCATGCCGATCGAGTGGCCGGTCACGTGCCCGAGGTGGTAGCCGCGCTCGGTGAAGCCCTTCGACACCGCCATGTGCACGTCGTGGCACGAGGCGCCGGCGCGCATCGCCGTCCTCGCCGCCTCGAAATACTCCGCGTAGGCGTCGGCCATCGCCTTCGTGTCGTCGGAGAGCTCGGTGTCGGCCGCCGCGACCGCGCGCGATACCTCCACCCAGTGCATCCCCGGCCCTGCGACCTCCAGCGACGGAAGGACGAAGTCGCCGAGCACCTCCTCCTTGCGCGCGATCTTGAACTCGGGGAACGCGACGCCCGAGCGGCCGGGCGCGGTGAGAACCATGTTCATCGTCAGGCGCCCGCACCCCTCGGCGACGAAGTACTCCTCCGCCGCGGCCATCACGTCGGCCGCCGTTCGTCCCGGGGCATATGCCTCTGCCCAGAGCTCGAAGCCGCGACGGTTGATGCGCACCGAGTCGCGCACGCTCGCGAGCTCCGCGTCGCTCTTGACGGCGCGGGCAAGGTCGAACTCGACGTCGAACGGGACGATGTCGAAGCGCTCGAGCGGTCTGTAGTCGCGTACCGTCATGACGTAGTCGAGGCCGTAGACGCCGATTCGCTTCCAGCCAGCGTCCTGCGCGTAGTCGGCGATCGCTGCACCGGGATGCGGGTCGAAGCGCTGCTCGATGAGAGCCGTCCCGTGCTCCCCGACGTAGCGCGCCTCGGCCGGGAAGACGACGAACGGATCGCCGTCGGCCGGGAGCACGACGTAGGCATAGCGGTGGACGATCTGGAAGCCGGACATGTACGTGACCGCGCCCTCGAAGCCGGAGTACTCGCTTCCGGCCACGACGAGGCCGTCGAGCGCGTGCTCCGCCATCGCGGCGCGGACGCTCGCGTGGCGCCGCCCGAGCTCCGTCTCCAGAGCGCTACGGGAAACGGTGTCTTTCACTGCCATGAAGCCTCGACCCCCTTGATCAGCGCGGTGATGGTGTCGTGCAGCGGCGTCGGCACGCCGAGCTCCCGCCCGAAGCGGGCAATGCCGCCGTTCAGATAGTCGACCTCCGTGGCGCGCCGCGCCTCGACGTCCTGGAGCATCGACGCCTTGTGGCCGTACGCGACGTCGGGCCGCGCGGCGTGGTCGATCAGCTCCTCGGGGTCGGCGTCGAGCTCGATCCCCTGTGCGGCCGCGACCATCTTGCCCTCGTCGACGAGGCCCGAGATCACGGCGCGCACGTCGGGCCGCTCGCAGAGGCGGCCGTGGGTTAGGCCGGTGAGCGCGCCCATCGGGTTCGTCGCCGCGTTGAAGATCACCTTGCGCCACTGTCCCGGGCGGGCGTCGGCGACGGCCGCGGTCGGCATCCCGGCGCGCGTGCAGGCGTCGGCGAGCGGCTCGATCGCCTCGACTGCGATCGGTCGCGGCTCGAACGGCCCGAGCGTCGTGTCGCCCTTCACGTCCCACTGCACGACCCCCGGCTCGAGCACCTTGCCTGCGGGGAACGTCGTGCCGCGGATCACCCGGTCGACGTGCGAGGCAAGCGTCTCCTCGTTGCCGACCCCGTTCATCACGCTCGCGACCGCGCCGCCCGCGAAGGCGTGCGCAGTGGCGGCGATCGCGGCATCCGCGTGCATCGCCTTCGTCGCGACGATTCCGAACTCGCACGCGGGGATCTCCGCCGGGTCGCTCGTCGCAGTCGGACGGCCCGTCACGACGCCTGCGCCAACCAGTTGCAGACCGTTCTCCTTGATAGCGTCGACGTGCGCTTTGTTCAGGTCGAACGCCCACACCTCCACGTCGTCGAGCGTTGCGAGGTTCGCAGCGAACAGCGACCCGACGGCTCCGCACCCCACCACGCAGATCCTCATGCAGCTCCTTCCGATGTCACGTCAGCGGCCACCGGCCCCCTCCGTCGCACCCGCGGCAGAGCGAACTCCCGCCCTCCCGTGAGGCCGGACGGACGCAGGACGAGCACGACGGCCATCAACGCGCCGAGGATCACCAGGCGCGCGCCCTGCGGCAGGTCGACCGTCACCCCGCCGACGCCGACCCCCTGCTCCGCCTCGCTCAGGAACGAGTCGAGGCCGCTGACGGCCAGTGCCCCGACGACGGCGCCCCACAGGCTCGTGACGCCCCCGATCACGAGCATCGCGAGCGTCACGAAGGTCAGCTCGAGGTACACCTGGTCGGCCGTGATCGAGCCCAGCATGTGCACGTACAGCCCGCCCGCGAGCCCGGCGAGCGCCCCCGAGAGGGTGAACGCCCAGAGACGCTGGCGGTGGACGTGGATCCCCACCGCCTGCGCCGCTGCCGGGTCCTCGCGTGTCGCTCGCAACGAGCGCCCGAAGCGGCTGCGCTGGTATGCGAAGGCGACCGCGATCACGATGACGGTGCCGATCGCAGCCTGCGTCAGGCCAGTCGTCTCGGGGACGAGCGACAGGGTCGTCGCGCCCGGGCCGATCTTCGTCCACTCCCGCAGGAGGTTGTGCGTGATCTCGAGCACGGCGAAGGTCGCGATGCCGGCCGCAAGGCCCGAGAGCCGCATCAGCGGCACGCCGACGACGAACGCGAAAGCCGCTCCGACCGCGGCCGCGAGCAGGAGCGACGGCACGCTCCCGATCGTGTGGTCGCGAAGCAGGGGAAAGAGATCGGGCAGCACGCCCTGCTTCGACTCGAGCGGCACCGTCATCACCCCCGAGGCGAAGGCGCCGACGGCGACGAAGCTGAGCTGGCCGAACGAGAGGACACCGGAGTTGCCGACGAAGACGTAGATCGCGACGACGATCGCCACCGAGAGGATCGCGCTGAGGAAGTAGATCTCCGTGGCACGCGAGGTGAACGAGCCGACGACCGCCGTCGCCGCGACGAGCACGACGGGCGCGGCGAGCTGGAGCCACGGCTCGAGCCGCCTCACACGCGCTCCACGAGGCTCGAGCCGCCGCGGGCGAAGAGGCCGGACGGGCGGACGAGCAGGACGAGGATCACCAGCGCGAACACGACCGACGGCAGGAACACCGTCTTGTCGGTCGGCAGCGCGCCGTTGATGACGCCGGTCGCAAACCCGATCGCGAAGCCCCCGAGCGTCGCGGTCCAGAGGCGGTCGATGCCGCCGACGACGACCCCGACGAGCACGATGATCGTCTCCTTCAGCGCGAAGTCGGGAGCCACGAGGGGGTTCTGGACGGTGAGCAGGACGGAGACCGCCGCTGCGATCACCGCCGAGAGCAGCACCGCGGTGGCGATCACGGTGTTTGCGCGGACGCCGAGCAGCCGGGCCGTCCGGAAATCGGTGGCGGCGGCCCGCATCTGGAGGCCGATCCGTGTTCGCGTGAGCAGGAGCGCGAGGAGCGACAACGCGACGACGGCGACGACGATCGCGACGATCGTCACCTTGCGCACCTCGACCCCGGACACGGAGATCGCCTGGTTCAGGGACGCGACGGAGGCCGCGGGCTCGCCGATCGTGTCGTCCCTGACGTCGATCAGGAGCGCGACGTTCTGGAGGATGAAGGCGACGGCGAACGTCGTCACGAGCATCACGGCGGGCGACTGGGTGCGCAGCGGCCGGAAGACGAGGCGGTCCATGGCGCCGGAGAGCAGGATGACGACGAGGAAGCACATGAGGATCCCGGCCCAGGTCGGCCACCCCGCCTGCGAGGTGAACGCGAGCGTGTAGGCGCCGGCCATGATCAGCTGGCCGTAGGCGAAGTTGACGAGCCGGAGCACGCCGAAGACGAGGCCGATGCCCACCGCCATCAGCGCGTAGACGGCGCCCAGGCCGACGGCGTCGACGAGGGTCTGCGCGTCGATCCAGCCGAGCACCGCGGGGCTCATGAGAGGTAGGCGTGCACCATCGCCTCGGTGTCGTGCGCGTCGGCGGGGGTGAGCGTCAGGCGCAGCTGCCCGTTCGCGATCAGGTATGTCCTGTCCGCGAACGCGACCGTCCGCTGCGCCCGCTGCTCGACGAGGAGGACGCTGATGCCGCTGCGCCGGACCCCGGCGAGCGCATCGAAGACCACGTCGACGATCTTCGGGGCGAGCCCGAGCGACGGCTCGTCGAGGAGCAGGACGTCTGGCGAGGCGACCAGCGCCCGGCCGATCGCGAGTTGCTGCTGCTGCCCGCCCGAGAGCGTGCCTGCGTGGCGCCGCCGGAACTCGGCAAGGACGGGGAACATCTCGTGGACCGAGGCGATCGCGTCCTCGGCGCCCGCCTTCTCGCGGCGTCCGCTGAGGCCGAGACGGAGGTTCTCCTCGACCGTGAGCTCGGCGAAGATCCGGCGCCCCTCGGGCACGAGCGCGACGCCCGCTCGCGCGACCGCTTCGGGCGCGCGGCCGCGCAGCGATCGGCCTGCGAGCCGAACGTCGCCGGCATGAAGCGGGACGGCGCCCATGATCGCGTGCAGCGTCGTCGACTTGCCGGCGCCGTTCGGGCCGATCAGGCCGACGATCTCGCCCGGTCGAACCTCGAGGTCGAGGCCGCGGACGGCGGTCACGCCGCCGTAGCGGACGACGAGCCCCTCGATCGCGAGCGCCGGCGTCGAGACGCGCTCGGGGGCCGCCGTGCTCATGCCCGCTCCCGGCGCCGGCAGAGCCGGCGCCTCCGCTCTCTGGAGCCTCCGTCGAGCCTACGGCTCATCCCTCGTCCTCGACGGCGCTCTCGCCCAGGTAGGCCGCGGCGACGTCGAGGTTGCCGCGGATCTCGGCCGGGGTCCCGGCAGCCAGCATCCTGCCCTGGTCGAGCACCTGGATCCGGTCGCAGACGTCCATGATCAGCGCCATGTTGTGGTCGATCAGGAGGACGCCCGCCTCGTGATCGTCACGCACGGCGCGGACGACCGCCGCGAAGTCGGGGACCTCCGCCTCGGGGAGCCCCGCGGCGGGCTCGTCCATCAGCACGTAGTGCGGCTCGGTCGCGAGCGCACGTGCGACGCCGAGCCGCCGCTCGTCCCCGTGCGGGAGCGACGACGCCGGCGCGTCCGCCCGGCCCTCCAGCCCGAGCAGGTCGAGCAGCGCGGATGCCCGACGGCGCGCCTCCTTCGGGCTCGCCCCGACCCCGATCGCCGCGATCTCGACGTTCTCCCGGACGCTCAGGCTCCGGAACGAGCGGCTCTGCTGGAACGTTCGCGCCAGCCCGCCGCGGCCGCGGCGATGCGCCGGCCAGCGCGTCACGTCACGACCGTCGAGCTCGATCGTCCCCGAGCTCGGCGCGTCGAACCCGCTCAGGAGGTTGACGAGCGTCGACTTCCCGGCGCCGTTCGGCCCGATCAACCCCACGACCTCGTGGCGGTGGAGCTCGACGGTGACGTCGCGGAGCGCCTCCACGCCCGCGAAGGACCGCGACACGGCGGTGGCCCGGAGAGACCCTCCGGGCCACCGCTCTTCGTCTGACGACGCAGCCGACACGTGCTCCTAGATCTTCGGCACGACCTTGGCCGTGACGCTTCCGATGATCTTCGGCTTGCTGTCCTGAATCCGCAGCACGCGGTACTGGCGGCCGAACACCGTGTGCAGCTGCGGCGTGAAGCTCACCAGCCCCGACAGCGTCGGGACTCGCCTGAACTTCTCGAGCTGCGCGGCGAGCGCGATGCCCTGCGTCGATCCCTTCGCCCGCTTGATCGCGGTCACGACGCCGTCGATCGCCGCCGCGCCCGTGACGAACCCGCCCGTTCCGGCCTTGACCTTCTTGGCGAGCGCGTTCACCGCGGCGTTCGGGTCGTCGCCGAACGCGGATGCGTAGGTGACGGCGTAGTAGTTCGAGATCGTGGGCGACTTCGGCAGCCAGTACGTCCCGTCACCGGCCCACGAGTTGAGGATCGGGGTCTCGTTCCCGAGGGAGCGGAGCCCCGAGACGAGCGCCGGCAGCTCGCCGAACGCGGTCGACGTGACGATCACGTCGGCGTTGTCGCCGTTGAGCCGGCTGACCGCCGTGGAGACGTTGTTCGCACCCGTGGCGTAGCTCTCCTTGGCCACGACCTTGCCTCCGAGCTGCTCGAACCGGGCCTCGAACGCCTGGACGACGTTCTTGAAGTACACGAGCAACGTGTTCGTGGCGGTCGACGCGGTCTTCCACCCCTGCTTCCACGCGAACTCCGCCATCGCCGAGCCCTCGTCCTGCGCGACGTTGCCGAAGCTGAAGGCGAGCCTGCCCTTCGCGCCGAAGCGCTTCGGCCCCATCTGATCCGTGCCGATGCAGGGCGCGATCGCGAGGATGCCGCGGTTGATCGCCTCCTGGACGACCGGTGTCGCGAAGTCGACGTCGCAGGTGACGAACATGATGTCGGCGCCCTTGCCGATCAGGCTCGCTGCGCACGCCTTCGCCTTCGCCGGGTTGTTGTTCTGCGTGTCGCACGTGATGATCCGGAGCTTGCGCCCGTTGACCCCGCCGCGTGCGTTGATCTGCTGGACCCGAACATTGGCAGCCGCCAGCGCCGGCCCGTCGAACGGGGCCATGTTCCCTTTGCCGTCGTAGGCCCATCCGATGATGATCGGATCGGACTTCGCCGCAGGCGCGGTCGCGGCGGTGACCGCCGCGACCACGGCGAGTGTCGCGAACAGCGCCGCGAGCACTCCTGTCTTCCTTGCTGTCATCACGCCTCCTGGTGCGCTTGACCGTTGGACTCTGATTCTCGCCAGGACTCCTCCTTCGCCTTGACGAGGCGGTACAGCGCCGTGTGCAGCGGCACCGGCACTCCGTGCCTGCCGGCCTCGCGAACGAGCGAGCCGGTGATGAGGTCGATCTCGGTCGGCCTACGTGATTCGACGTCCTCCAGCATCGACGGATAGTGGGCGGAGCCCCGCTGCGTGGCGTGGACGTTCATCTCCCAGGGGTCCTCGTAGAGCTCGATGCCCGCCGCGGCGGCGACCGCCTTCCCCTCGTCGACGAGGCCGTGGACGAGGTGCCCGAGGTCGCCGGGCTCGTCCTCGTCGGCGAAGTGGTGGTCGTGGCGGAGCCCGGTGAGCGCGGCGACGGAGTTGACCGTCGCGTTGAAGATCAGCTTCGACCACTGTGCGGGGCGCAGATCCGCGAACACCTCGGCCTTGAGGCCGGAGCGCCGGACGAGGTCGCCGACCTCCTCGACCCGCTCGAGCGGCGTGTCCTCGTACGGTCCCATCCACGTCGCCGTGTCGAGGACGTACTCGACCTCGCTGTCGGAGTGCTTCGTCCCCGACATGAACGTCACCGCCGAGACGATCGGCCAGTCCCCGTGCGCGCGGACGACCTCCTCGGCGCCGAGCCCGTTCAGGGTCGTCATCACGAGCGCTTCCGGGAAGCGGCCCTCCAGCGCGGTGGCCGCCTCCTCGAGCCCGCCCGCCTTCGTCGCGACGATCCCGAGGTCGAACGGCGCGAGCGCCCCGGGGTCAGCGGCCGCCACGACCTCCGCGTGGAGGTCGCTCCGCCCCGTCACGCGCAGGCCGTCGCGGTTCAGGGCGTCGGCGTGCTCGGGCCTGCGCGTCAGCACGCTGACGTCGGCCACCTGCGCGAGGTGCCCCGCAAAGAGGCTGCCGATCGAGCCGGCCCCGATCACGCACACGCGCTGGATCACGCGACCCGCGCGGCCTCCGCGGGCACCGCAGCGGGCACGCGTGGAATGACCTCCGAGGCGAACAGCTCCTGGTTCTTGATCGCCATCCAGTGCGGTGCGCCGCCCGCGTTGACCGTGATCCCGATCTCGGTGATGCCCGGACAGAGCTTCCGCGTCTCCTCGATCCGGTCGACGATCTCGTCGGGAGTGCCCACCCAGACGTAGTCCTCCTCGACGAGCTGCTCGAACGGCACCTCTGCGAGCTGCTCCATGATCCCGGACGCGTAGAACCCGTAGCCGGCCTCGACCAGAGCCTCCGCCGAGGGCTTGTCGTACTCGAGGAGCGGCGAGCTGTTGCCATAGATGAACTTCGTGACCCAGTCGCGTCCCTCGCGCAGCGCCGTCTCTCGGTCCGCGTCGAGGTGACACGCGTGGATCCAGACGATGTCCGGCTCGTTGCCGTGCTCTGCGCACTTGGCGCGGTAGAGGTCGAGCTGCTGCTCGAGCGCCTTGTACGGGAGGAGCGGCGGCACGGCGACGCCCCAGCCGTGCTCCGCCGCGAGCTCGTACGTCCTGTCCGACGTGCCCCCGAGGAAGATGCGGAACGACCGCTCGGGGAACGGGACGATGTGCGAGTCGGCGACCTCGAAGTACTCGCCCGAGTGCGAGAACCGCTCGTTGCCGAGTGCGGTGAAGAGCAGGTCGACCGCCTCCTCGTACCGCGGCCGCGCGTGCTCGTCGAGCGGGATGCCCGCCTTCTCCGGGATCCAGCCGTGGCCGCGCCCGACGCCCCACTCGTAGCGCCCGCCGGTGAGGATGTCCGTCACCGCGATCGCCGAGGCCAGCACCATCGGGTTGTGGTACGGCAGCGCGTGGAGCATCGTCCGGAAGCGGATCTGCCTCGTTCGCTGCGCCGCCGCGGCGAACAGCGCCGTCGGGTGCGCCGAGACGGAGAACTTCGGGAAGAAGAAGTGCTCGATCGACGCGTAGCAGTCGTAGCCGAGCCGGTCGGCGTTCTCGATCTGCTCCAGCACCTCGCCGTACATCTGCTCCGGGGTCTTGCCCTCGTGGAGCTGCATCTCGGTGTACAGGCTGAACCGCATCGACTGCCCTCCCGTCCGTGACATGTCAAGAGCGAGTATCCCACCGCGCTGACATGACAGTCAAACGGGGGTTGTTCGCGAGCAGGAACCCGCAGGAGCGGATTCCTGCCGGTCGGATCCCCCGCCTGCGGCGGGGGCACATCCCTGAAGGCGCCGCCTTCGGCGTCGCAACTGCTTCGCCTGCGGTCGGTTGCCCGCTGCTACATCTCGGCGCCCTGCCAGCGCAGGTCGCGAGCGCTCACCTCCATCGCCGGGATCGACACCGGATCGGGCTCCTCCGACTCGTGCACCGGCGACCACACACCCCACGAGCGGCGGTAGTACATGAGCGGCGGCCCGAGCTCGGGCTGGACGCCTCCGTCCTCGACGCGGCCGACGAACAGCACGTGGTCGCCGACCTCGAGCTCGTGGATCGTCGCGCACTCGGCCCAGGCGAGCACGTCAGCGTGCAGCAGTGGAAGGCCGGAGCCGGTCGGGCGCCACGACACCGAGGCGAACTTGTCCTCGGCCTTCGACGCGAAGAGGAGGCACAGCTCGCTCCGCCCCGCACCCATGAAGTTCACGACGAAGCTCCCCCGCCCCCTGAGCGCCGCGAGCGTCCGCGAGGCGAGGTCGACGCAGACGAGGACGGTCGGCGGGTCTGCCGAGACGCTGCAGACCGCGGTCGTCGTGAGGCCGCGAGGGACGCCGTCGGCATCGACGGTCGTCACGATCGCGACCCCCGACGGGAACGACGCCATCACCTCGAAGAACGTCTGCCGCTCGATCGGCACCTTCCCTCCCCGTTGGTGCTCAGCCCGTCACGGCCGTGCGGCGGCCGATCGATCGCCGCCGCCGTCGAGGTCGGTGACGAGCGCGCGCAGCTCGTCGTCGGTGACGAGCCCCTGCTTCTCGGTGCCGCGGCGCTTCACACCGGCGAGCAGCGCCGCGTGGCGGTCGGCCGGGACATCGAGCCCGAGACGCTCGAGCGCGATCCGGATCGAGTCGATCCCGCTCTTCTTGCCGAGCACGATTCCGCGCTCTGCCCCGACGAGCTCGGAGGCGTACGGCTCGATCGCCGGGGGGTCGTGGAACTGCGCGGCGACCGCCCCCGACTCGCGCGTGAAGAGCGCCTCGCCCGTGACCGCCTTCCACGGAGGGAGCGGTGTACCGGAACGCTCCGCGACGAGTCGCGAGAGCGCCCGCGCCTGGCGCAGGTCGAGGCGCGTCGGGATCCCGTAGAGCGCCTCGAGCGCGAGCGCGACCTCGACGAGGTCGGCGTTGCCCGCCCGCTCGCCCATCCCGTTGACCGTCCCCTGCACCCAGGTGGCGCCCGCCTGGACGGCGGCGATCGCGGCGGCGGTGCCGAGCCCGAAGTCGTCGTGGCCGTGCCAGTGGACGGGCACGTCGACGCGGTCGAGCGTGCGCGAGACGAGGAACGCTGCGGCCTCGGGCGTCGCGATCCCGAGCGTGTCCACGACCACGACCTCCGCGGCTCCGGCCTCGACCGCGGCGGCGTAGACCCGGTCGAAGAACTCGAGGTCGGCCCGCGACGAGTCGACACCGAAGAACGCGACCCGGATGCCGTGCTCGGTCGCGAACGAGACCGCGCCGCGGATCCGGTCGAGCATCGTGTCGCGCGAGACGCCGAGCGCGTCGAGCTTGCCGTCCGAGATCGGGCTCTCGATCACCGACGCGCGGACGCCGAGCTCGACGAGCGCGTCGACGTCCGCCTGGACCGCCCGCGAGAAGCCCCAGACCTCCGCACGGAGGCCCGCCTCGGCAATCATCCGCACCGCCTCGAAGTCGTCCTCGGAGACACGCGGAAACCCCGCCTCGATCCGGTCGATCCCCGCCGCGTCGAGTGCCCGCGCGATCTCGAGCTTCTCCTCCGGCGCGAGCACGACGCCGATCGTCTGCTCTCCGTCGCGGAGGGTCGTGTCGTAGAGCCCGACCGTTGCGCGCGGCTGCGGGTCGAGCGCCTGCTCGTTGATCGACCCCGTCCAGACCTTCGACCGATCGAGCGTCACGAGGGGGATCCCTTGTGTTGAATCACCACAAGCGTTGTCACGCCTGCACGATCCCGTCGGGGAACGCGGAGAGCTTCTCCGGGCCGTCCGCGGTGATCAGGAAGTTGTCCTCGAGCCGCAGCCCGCCGCCGCCCTCCCAGTAGCATCCTGGCTCGATTGCAAGAACCATGCCCTCGGCGAGCTCGCCGCCTGCCGCCTGATGCGGATACGGCGGCTCGTGGGCGCGCGCGCCGATGCCGTGGCAGATCGGATGGGACGGCTGGCCCGGATACCCGATGCGGCCGATTCCCTCCCGGATCCGACGGTCGAGCTCGGCGAGGCTCGCCCCAGGGACGCAGAACGCGACCGCGTCGTCGTACACCTCTCGCAACCCGTCCTCGAGCTCGCGGTAGCGGTCGGCAAGCTCTCCGACGACGAGGTTCTTCGTGTGGTCCGCCCAGTAGCCGTCGGCGCAGACCCAGATCTCGAAGAGCGTCGGCTCGCCCTCGACGACCGGCAGGTTCGACGTCGCGGTGAATGTCTTGATCCCGCGCCCGGCCCAGACGAGCGAGAAGCCGAGCGCGAGCTCGACCTTCCCCGCCCAGCCCGTCCCCTCGCCGTGGACGAAGCCGAGCCACTCGGCAGCGATCTGGGCCTCGGTCATCCCCGGCCTGATCACCCCCCGCGCGTGGTCCATCGCCGCGGCGGCGATCTCGTTCGCGAGCCGCATGCGCTCGACCTCCTGCTCGGTCTTCCGCGCGCGCGCCTCGACCAGCACCGGCGTCGCATCGACGGCCCCGGGGAAGGCGTCGAACCAGGCCTTCGTGTACGTCGTGGGCTCGCCGACCATCCGGTCGGACGCCTGTGTCCCCAGCGAGAGCTCGAGGCCGACGGTCCCGTGCTCGGCCGCGAGGGCAGCGACCTGCTCGAGCGTCCGTACGACCGGTGGGCGCGGGTCGTCGGCCAGGTAGCCGTCGACGACGCGCACGTCGGTCGTCCAGGCGGTGCGCGCCGCGTCCTCGGCCGAAGCCTCGACGCAGAAGAGCGTCGGCTCCCCGTCGCGCGGGAACAGGACGGCGTCCCAGCCCTTCATCCCCCAGAAATTGGTCAGGTAGACGACGTTGTCGGGTGCCCGGGCGACGATCGCGTCGAGCCCGGCCGCTTCCATGAGCGAGCGGACCCGCTCGAGCTTGGCGTCGTCACGGGGCCAGGTCACGCTGCGATCCTAAGGAGTGCGGCTGCGCGGGCGTCGGGCCGGCTCCGACGATCGCGACCCTGCGTCCGGGTCACTCCGCGCCGGCCCCGCGCTCGAACAGTGCGGCCTGGCCCTGCCCCACCCCGACGCACATGGTCGCCATCCCGTAGCGGCCCTCGCGCCGCCGGAGCTCGTGGAGGAGCGTGACGACGAGTCGCGCGCCGCTCATCCCGAGCGGATGCCCGATCGCGATCGCGCCGCCGTTGACGTTGACCCGCTCCTCGTCGATCCCGAGCTCGCGCACGACCGCGAGCGACTGCGACGCGAAGGCCTCGTTCAGCTCGACCAGGTCGACGTCCCCGACCGCGACCCCCGTCCGTTCGAGCAGCCGCCGGACGGCAGGGATCGGGCCGACTCCCATCACCGCCGGGTCGACGCCAGCGACGGCCGAGCCGACGAACGCTCCGAGCGGCTCGACGCCGAGGTCGCGGGCGCGCTCCTCGCTGGCGATCACGAGCGCCGCGGCGCCGTCGTTGATCCCGCTCGCGTTGCCGGCGGTCACGGTGCCATCCTTGCGGAACGCCGGCCGAAGGCCCGCGAGCTTCTCGGCGGTCGTGTCGGGGCGCGGGTGCTCGTCGTGCTCGAGGTCGCCCGCCGGGACGAGCTCGTCGGCGAACCGGCCGGCCTCGTGCGCCGCCGCCCAGCGCTCCTGCGAGCGGAGCGCGAACGCGTCCTGGTCTTCCCGTGACACGGTCCACCGCTCCGCGACGTTCTCCCCGGTCTCGCCCATCGACTCGCTCGAGTGGCGCTCCTCGTAGCGCGGGTTCGTGAACCGCCAGCCGAGTGTCGTGTCGTAGACCGTCCGGTTGCCGCGGGCGAAGGGCGCGTCGGGCTTCGCCGTGACGAGCGGCGCGCGGGTCATCGACTCGACGCCGCCGGCGACGAACAGGTCCCCGTCCCCGGCGATCACGGCGTGGCACGCACCGACGACCGCGGAGAGCCCGGACGCGCAGAGCCGGTTGACCGTCACGCCCGCGACCGAGTCGGGAAGCCCCGCAAGGAGAGCCGCGAAACGCG
Organism: uncultured Actinomycetes bacterium; assembly: GCA_963739405.1. GTDB lineage: Bacteria > Actinomycetota > Thermoleophilia > Gaiellales > Gaiellaceae > Gaiella. Next base: position 144,401 of record CAVUAH010000007.1, read on the forward strand.
CGACGTTGCGGTTGTCCTCCCCGGCCTGGTTCGCGCACCCAAGCCAGACGTCCTCGATCTCTCCCGGCGGGACGCCGGCGCGGTCGACGGCCGCCGCGACCGCGAGCGCCGCGAGGTCGTCGGGCCGCACGGCCGCGAGGCCGCCGCCGTACCGGCCGACGGGAGTCCGAACTGCGGAGAGGACGACAGCGCGGGTCACGTTCCGCCCGCCGCGCTCTCGTCGATCACGCGCTGCGCGATGGCGAACGCGGAGTTCGCCGCCGGGACACCGCAGTAGACCGCGCACTGAAGGAGCACTTCGCCGATCTCGTCCGGCGTGAGGCCGTTTCGCAGCGCAGCGCGAACGTGCATCTCGATCTCGTGGTCGCGGCCCCCGGCGACGAGCGCGGTCAGCGTGATGCAGCTCCGTGTGCGCCGGTCGAGCCCGGGACGCGACCAGATCTCGCCCCAGGCATACCGCGTGATCAGGTCCTGGAAGTCCTCGGTGAACGGCGTCGTGGAGTCGACGGCGCGGTCGACATGCGCGTCGCCGAGCACGGCGCGCCGCACCTCCATGCCCCGCGCGTGTGTGTCGTCCGGTTCCCCGCTCACGAGCCTCCCTCCGGCATGGACCTTTCGGTCTCGTAGCGTGCCAGGGCGCGGTCGACGAATGCGCCCGAGGAGCCGAGGTAGGTCGTCGGGTCCACCAGCCCCTGGATCTCGTCGGGCGTGAGGCCCGTGTCGAGCGCGTCCAGCTCCATTCCGAGCGTCCGCCCGCTCGCTGCCGCGCGGAGCGACGCGTCCCGCACGACCGCCCGCGCAGCTGTCCGCCCGAGGCGCTCCGTCAGTGCGAGCGCGATCCGCTCTGCGACCACGAGCCCTCCGGTGCGGTCGAGGTTCTCGCGCATGCGCGTCTCGGACACCTCGAGCCCTTCGAGAGCACCCGCCAGCGCCGCCGCCGCGCCCCCCGCCGCGCCCAGAGCGCCCGAGAGCGCCTCCCATTCCGCCTGCCAGGTGCCCGCGCCGCGCTCGTGCTCCCCGGCGAGCGACCCCATCAGCACGGCTGCCTGCCCGCGAACGAGCGCCGCGCCGGCTCTCGTCCACATCGAGCCGACCGGGTTCCGCTTCTGCGGCATCGCGGACGAGCCGCCCGCCTCGCCGCCCTCGTGCACCTCGCCGACCTCGGTCTGCGCAAGGAGCTCGACGTCGAGCGCGATCTTCGCGAGCACCCCGGCCATGATCTCCAGACCCGCACCGAGCTCGGCGACAACCACGCGGTTCGCGTGCCACGGTACCGTCGGCTCGGTGAGCCCCAGCTCCCGGGCAAGAAGCGCAGAGACGTCGATGCCTCGGTCACCGAGCGCCGACAGTGTCCCGGCCGCCCCTCCGAGCTCCACCGGGAGACGCCCCGCCAGCTCGCGAAGGCGCGTATCGGCGTCGAGCACGGCGACGAGCCACCCCGCCGCCTTCAGCCCGAACGTCGTCGGAACAGCCTGCTGGAGGAGCGTCCGCCCCGCGATCGGCGTGCCCCGGTGCGCTCGCGCGAGCGCGGCGCAGGCAGCCGCGACGCGCGCGAGGTCGCCGTGCACGAGCCGGAGCGCATCCCGTGCAATCAGCATCGACGCCGTGTCCATCACATCCTGGCTGGTTGCCCCGAGATGGACCCAGCGGGCGTGCTCCTCCCCGACGCGGTCGACGAGCGCCCGCACGAGCGGCTCTGCGGGAGTCCCTGCGTCGCGGGCGTCGACGAGCAGCTGGTCCCAGTCGAGCCCGTCTGCCGAGCAGGCGGCCGCGATCACCGCCGCCGACTCGGACGGGACGACGCCCGCGGCCGCACCCGCGCTCGCCAGCGCGCGCTCGACCTCGAGCATCGCCTCGAAGCCACGCACGCCCCGAGGTCGCCGCGCGCAGCTCGGCCGGGACGAACAGCGCCTCGAACGCGGTCACACCGCGAAGAATGTCGTCTGCGCCGGCCCCTGGAGGCGGATGTCGAACCGAAGCCCACCGTCCTCCGCCACCGCGACGAGCGAGTCTCGCTGCTCGGGACGCAGACGGCCGAGCACGGGATCCTCGGCGTTCGCCTCGGCCTCGTCGGGGAAGTAGAGACGCGTGACCACGTGCTTGAGCAGCCCGCGCGCGAAGACGACCACCTCGATGTGCGGCGCCTGCAGGCCACCCTCGGGCCAGGGCACCCGGCCCGGCTTCACCGTCACGATCTCGAAGCGCCCGTCGTCCTCCGTCCCGGAGCGGCCGAACCCCAGGAACCCGTCCTCGAGCGGCGGCTCGTCGCGATCGTCGGCCTGATGCCGGTAGCGCCCGGCGGCGTTCGCCTGCCAGGTCTCGACCATGCCGTCCGGCACGCCGTCGCCGGCGGCGTCGGTGAGCCGGCCGCGGATGCGGATCGACCGCGGGTCGGCAGGGTCGACGACGTTCGCCGTGAGGATGCTCCGCAGGAGCCCGATCCGCAGATACGGGCCGGCGGTCTGCGACGGCGTGACGACGAGCTCAGTCATCGTGCGGCTCCTCGAGCGGCGTCGCCTCCTTGCCTCCGACGACGATGTCCCAGCGGAAGCCGAGCGCCCAGTCGGGCTCGGTGAGCCCGATGTCGAAGGTCGAGACGAGCCGCTCGCGCGCCTTCGCGTCGCGGATCGAGTTGAAGATCGGGTCGAGCGGGAACAGCGGGTCTCCCGGGAAGTACATCTGCGTCACGAGCCGCTCCGTCACGGCCCGCCCGAAGACGGAGAAGTGGATGTGGTTCGGCCGCCAGGCGTTCGGATGGTTCTTCCACGGGTACGCCCCGGGCTTCACGGTGACGAACCGGTAGCGCCCGTCGTCGTCGGTCACGCAGCGCCCCGCGCCCGAGAAGTTCGGGATCGAGCGGCGCGTCGTGGTCGTCGACCTCGTGCGCGTAGCGGCCGGCCGCGTTGGCCTGCCAGATCTCGATCAACTGACCCCGGAGTGGCTTGGCGTCGCTCCCGAGCACGCGGCCGCTGACGACGATCCGCTCGCCGAGCGGCTCGCCGGTGTGCTGGCGTGTCAGGTCGGCGTCGAGCAGCTCGACGGCCGACTCGCCGTAGGCGGGGCCTGTCAGCTCGGTCGAGGGTCGACGGGAGGATCACCAGCGGCTGCTTCGGGCGCGCGCAGCCGAGTGCCGACGTAGTCGTGGTGGTCGTAGGGCGGGTCGACGCCGTCGCGCTCGACGTCGATCACCTCCGGGAACGGACGGTGTCAACCGACATGGCTCTCCTCCAGTGCGACGACGAACGGGGCGGTCGTGACGGCGGCGACGTCCTCGACCGTCGCGCCGTCGAGCAGCTCGGACAGAAGCAGCTCGACCGTCGACGATGCGGAACACCGACAGCTCGGTCACGACGACGTCGGCGGCCTCGGCGCGCCGTCAGCGGATAGGTGCACTCGGCGACCACCTTGGGCTCGCCCCGCGACGATGTCGCCGTCATCGTCACGATCACGCGGCGCGCGCCGACAACGAGGTCCATCGCGCCGCCGACACCGAGCACGTCCTTCCCCGGCACGGCCCAGTTCGCGATGTCGCCGCGGGCGCTCACCTCGAGCGCCCCGAGCACGGCGACGTCGACGTGGCCGCCGCGGATCATCGCGAAGCTCGACGCGCTGTCGAAGTACGCGGCGCCCGGGCAGCGCCGTGATCGGCTGCTTCGCCGCGTCGATCAGGTCGGGGTCGAGCTCGCCCTCGTCCGGCCGCGGGCCGACGCCGAGCAGGCCGTTCTCGGTGTGGAGCACGACGCTCGTGTCGGCTCCCAGGTAACCGGGGATCAGGTTCGGGATGCCGATCCCGAGGTTGACCACCTCGCCGGGATGCAGCTCCCGCGCTGCGCGCGCCGCGATCCGTGCCTTTGCGTCGTCACTCACGTCGAGGCCACCAGGCGGTCGATGTACAGGTGCGGCGTGACGACCGACTCCGGCTCGAGCTCGCCCGCCGCGCACGATCTCCCCCGCCTCGGCGATCGTGACCGTCGCCGCGGTCGCCATCAGCGGGTTGAAGTTCCGGGCGGTGCGCCGGTACCAGAGGTTCCCGAGCGTGTCCGCGCGCGCCGCGTAGACGAGGGCGACGTCGGCGTGGATCGGCTCCTCGAGCACGTGCCGCACACCGCCGATCAGGCGCTCCTCCTTCCCCTCCGCGAGCAGCGTTCCGGCGCCGACCGGCGTGAAGAAGCCCGCGATGCCCGCGCCACCCGCGCGGATCGCCTCCGCGAACGTCCCCTGCGGCACGAGTGTCGCCTCGATCTCGCCGGCGTTGACGGCGGCGACCGCTTCGGGGTTCGAGGTGAAGTAGGACGAGATGCCGCGCCGGATCCGCCCCTGGCGCAGCAGCTTCCCGAGACCGCGGCCCGGCTCGCCGATGTTGTTCGAGACGATCGTGAGGTCGGTCGCGTCCGAGTGCTCGACGAGCGCGTCGATCAGCGTGAGCGGCGCGCCGACGAGACCGAAGCCGCCGACCATGACCGTGTCGCCGGTCCGGATGGTCGCGATCGCCTCCTCGGCCGTCGTCAGCGTCGCCGCTGTCATCGCGCGGGTCGAGGCCCCGGTCACGTCAGAACGGGAACGGGTGCGAGCCGCGCTGCACCGTGATCCAGCGCATCTCGGTGAACTCGTCCACCACCGCACTGCCGCCGAAGCGGCCGAAGCCCGAGTCCTTGACGCCGCCGAACGGCATCTGCGGCTCGTCCCCCACGGGCTGGTCGTTGACGTGGACGATGCCCGCGTCGATCGCCTGCGCGAGCTCGAGGCCGCGGTCCGCGTCGGACGTGATGATCCCCGACGAGAGGCCGTACGCGCGTCGCGTTGGCGCGTGCGACCGCCTCCTCCGCGGAGTCGACGACCTCGATCGCGGCGACCGGGCCGAACGTCTCCTCGTTCGCGAACTCCGAGTCGGGCGGGACGTCGGCGAGGAGCGTCGCCTGGAAGCAGGGCCCCTCGGCGCTCCCGCCTGCGAGCACCCTCGCGCCCGCGCCGACCGCCGCGTCCACCCGGCGCTGCACGTTCGCGAGCGCCTCGGGGTTGATCAGCGGGCCGATGATCGTGTCGTGCTCCGACGGGTCGCCGGCCTTGAGCCCGCTCGTCTTCTCCGCGAGCCGCGCGACGAACTCGTCGGCGATCGGCCGCTCGACGATGATCCGCCGGGCGGACATGCAGATCTGGCCCTGATGGAGGAACGCCCCGAAGGTCGTCGCGTTGACCGCGTACTCGAGGTCCGCGTCGGCGAGGACGATCAGCGGGTTGTAGCCGCCGAGCTCGAGCACCACGCGCTTGAGCTGGCGCCCGGCTGCCTCCGCGAGCTTGCGTCCCGTCGCCGTCGAGCCGGTGAAGTTCAGCCTGCGCACGTGGGGGTTCTCGATCAGCTCGTCGCCGACCGCCTGGGCCTCGCCCGGCCCGTGCGTCACGACGTTGAGGACGCCGGGCGGGAGGCCCGCCTCCGCGAAGATCTCGCCCCACAGGAGGCCCCCCACCTGCGGCGACCATTCGGAGGGCTTGAGCACGACGGTGTTGCCGAGGGCGAGGGGAGCCGCGATCGAGCGAGCGGAGAGGATCAGCGCCGCGTTCCAGGGCGCGATCGCGCCGACGACGCCGACCGGGCGTCGCAGGCCCATCGCGAAGGCGCCCGTGTCGGACGGGAGCACCTCGCCGAGCGGCGCGTACGCGAGCGCCGCCGCCTGCCGGAAGAGGCCGGGGACGAAATGCATCTGGAACATGCCGAAGCCGAACGTGCAGCCGGTCTCGCGGGCGAGCATGGACACGACCTCGTCGTGCCGCGACTCGAGCACCTCGGCCGCCTTCAGGAAGACCCCCTGCCGGACGGCAGGCGGCGTCCGCGACCACTCGGGGAAGGCGGCGGCAGCCGCGTCGACCGCGCGCGCGGCGTCCGCCCGGCTCGCGGTCGCGACCTCGGAGACGACGTCGCCCGTGAACGGGTCGCGGTTCTCGAATGTCCGCCCACCGTCCGCCTCGACGAACGCGCCCCCGATGAAGAGCCTCGTGTCGATGCCGGTCCCGGTCTCGGTCTGGATGCCCATCCGTGGTCTCCTTTCACGCTCCGCGCGCGACCCGACCGCCACGCGCGCCGGTCTCCGCCGACCGACGCAGTGTTCCATTCGTCAAGACACTAGTCTAGTATCCGGGACGTGTTGGAGGGAATCGGTGGCGTCACGTGGCCGCACGGCGGCGCGGACATCGCTGTTGGACGGCGCCTACGGGCGTCGGTCGCACGCTCGTCGTGGCACCCTCCCGCCCGGCTCGGAGCCGGTCCGCACGGAGGCACGCCGACGTGAGGGGGGTGTGCGTGGCGAGACCCTGACGGAGCGTGACGCGGCGGCAGCCGTGGGATTCGGTCAACGACGACCTCGAGAGAGACCCAATGGAGGGTTCCATGCAATCGACGAAGACGAAGGTTGGCATCGCGGCCGCGAGCATCTGCGTACTGGCGCTCGCGCTCGCCGGCTGGGCGACGGGAGCATCGGCGCCGGTCGGATCGGGCAAGGCATCTGCGACGAAGTCCATCTGCGGCCTCGGCACCGGCAAGAAGGCGACCGGCCGCCCGATCAAGCTCGGCGGCATCGACATGCTCATCCCGGGCGTGGACTTCACCACCATCGGCAAGGTGGCGAAGGCGTACTTCGACTGTGTCAACGACAACGGCGGCATCCGCGGCCGGCCGATCAGCTACACGCTCTACAACGAGCAGCTCAACCCGGCGCAGCAGGCCTCGCTCGCACGGAAGCTCGTCGAGAGCGACAAGGTCGTCGGCATCGTCGGCAACACGAGCTTCACCGAGTGCGGGACGAACTGGAAGTACTACAAGTCGAAGGGGTACACCGTGATCGGCGCCGGCGTGCAGGCGGAGTGCTTCGGCACCCCCACCTTCGTCGAGGTGAACATGGGGCCGCGCTACTCGAACATCGGCGCGGCCCAGGCGCTCGTCCGCGCGGGGGCGAAGTCGCATCGTCGTCGCCTCGCCGTCGACGATCGCGGCGTACGCGGACGGCGGCGCCATCAAGGTCGCCCAGGCGGCGGGCATCCCCGGCAAGAGCGTCCCGGTGCACCGTGCCCGTGACGGACGCGAACACGATCATCCAGCAGCTCTACCAGGCCGCAGGCCCGGGCGGCGGCATCATCCTCGACTTCACCCCCGACACGGCGCCGGCGCTCATGAAGGCGGCGGAGGCGCAGGGTCTCATCGACAAGGTGAAGTGGGGCTCCTCGACCCCGATCGCGAACACGTTCATGGCAGAGCAGTTCGGCAACTGGGACGGGAAGCTCTTCATCAACTCCGAGTTCGGCCTCCTCGACGCCTCGCAGGGGCCCGACACCCGGCTGATGCTGGCGATCCTCACGAAGTACACGAAGATCGCCCCGCAGGCGTTCGCGCAGATGGGCTTCATGGCCGGGAAGTTCGCGACGCAGGCGCTCTTGAACGTCAAGGGCCCCGTCACGGCGAAGTCGTACAACGCTGCGGTGCGCGGCCTCAAGAACCAGAAGACGGACATGCTCTGCAAGCCGTGGTACGTCGGCAACGCGCTGCCGTACCACATCCCGAGCAACTGGGACATCACCGTCGACTACAAGGACGGCAAGGTCGTGCTGAAGGAGAAGTGCTTCGCGATCGCGCCGGTCGACAAGGAGCTGGCCCAGACGCGCATCTGGGAGAAGAAGTTCAACCTCAACACGGCGAAGTAGTCGAGCGAGCCAGTGGCGATCAGGGTGCCCCGGAGGAGCCGTGCATAGCGTCGTCGCGCTTCGCGGTGTTCGGCGTCGACTGGGAGTTCCTCAAGCCGTACATCGTCCTGGGCCTCGCGCTCGGGGGGGTGTACGCGCTCTCCGGCGTCGGGATCGTGGTGCTCTATCAGGCAACCGGCGTCCTGAACCTCGCGTTCGGGGCGATCGGCGCCTGCGGCGCCCTGATCGCCTACTGGATGATCAACCACACGAGCTGGCCGCACTGGCTCGCGTACGTCACCTGCGTCGCGTTCGGCGGGGTCGTCAACCTCGCCTACGGGCTGATCTTCGGCCCCGCCTTCGCGGCGCGGGACCCCTTGGTCAAGATGATGGGGACGCTCGGCCTGGCCCTGATCCTGCTCGGGCTGATGGCCTGGCGAGCCCCGGTCGGCGGCGCATTCGCGCGCTTCCTCCCCCTGCCGAGCTCGAGCCACACCTTCACGCTGTTCGGGGCGTTCGTGAACTGGACGCAGGTGATCGCCCTCGCCTTCGCGGTCGTGCTGACCGCCGTGACGACGGCCTTTCTCCGGTACACGAACCTGGGGACCGCCTACCGCGCGATCGCCAACGATCGCGAGATCACCGCCACGCTCGGCGTTCCCGTGCGCCGCGTCGAGGCGTCGGCATGGTTCGGCTCGGGCCTCGTCGCCGGCGCCGCCGGCCTGCTCCTGCCCGACCTGATCACGTCCCTCGACTATGCGGCGCTGACCTTCCTGGTCATAGCCGCACTCGCCGCGGCGTTGATCGGGCGCCTCCAGTCGCTCTGGGTGACACTGGCGGGTGGGCTCGCGGTCGGGCTCGCCCAGGCGATCTTCGCACCGTATGCCTCCTTGGCGCGCTACCGCTCGGCAGCGCCGTTCGTGCTCGCGATCATCGCGCTGCTCTGGCTCTCGCGCCGCCGCGTCGTCACGATCACCCGGACCGCGCGGTAGGCGTGGCGGCCTCGAGGACACCCGGCCAGGGAGCGGCCGCCGCGGCGCGCGGCGTGGTCTCGCTCGACCGGAGCTCGACCGTGCGCGTCCTGGCGATCGCGGTGTTCCTGGCGATCGCCCTCTTCCTCCTCCCCACGCTGGGCGCCGACTGGACGACGACGTTCACGAGCGTCGCCATCTACTCGGTGATCACGCTGGGCCTCGGGCTCCTCTACGGCCGCGTCGGCCTGATCTCGCTTGGGCAGGTCGCGCTGCTCGTGATCGGCGTGTGGACCTCGACGCGCCTCAGCTTCGCCACGGATCTCCCGTTCCCGGTCCTGCTCCTCGTGACCGGCGGGATCACCTGCGGCGTCGGCGTGCTGATCGGGCTGCCCGCGATCCGGCTCTCGGGGCTCTACCTGGCCCTCATCACGCTCATGGCGGCCGGAGCGGTCAACGTGGTGCTCGTGGCGATCAACTTCCCGAACGGCGGTGGGGGCTTCACGGGACGCACGGACACGCCCGACCTCTCCGGCCTCAAGCCGGTGGCGAGGCCGGGCATCGCCGAGGGCGACACGGCCTACTACCGCTACGTCGTCGTCGTCGCGGCGGTGATGTTCGTCGTCGCGCTCCTCCACGTCCGCGGCAAGCCGGGACGGGCATGGGCGGCGATCCGCGAGAGCGAGCCGGCCGCACTCGCTGCGGGCGTCAACATCGTGCTCTACAAGCTCTGGGCATTCGCGCTCGCGTCGTTCATGGCGGGCGTCGGCGGCGCGCTGCTCGCCGCCCAGGTCGGCCAGCCCACGGCACAGTCGTTTCAGACGCAGGACTCGCTCACGCTGCTCGCGACGACGCTGATCGGTGGGATCTACAGCCTCTGGGGGGCCGTCGTCGCAGGCTGCTTCAGCCAGCTGCTCCCGTTCCTCTTCCAGGTGCAGTGGGGGATCAACCCGAACTTCGTGCTGATCCTGTTCGGCGCCGGCCTGCTCCAGGTGCTGTTGACGGCGCCGGGCGGGCTCGCGCAGCAGTTCCCGAAGGACATGGCGAACCTCGGCCGGCTGCTCCGGCGTGGCGTCGGCAAGCTGACGGGGAAGGGGACGCCGTGATCGAGGTCGAGGGCCTCACCGTCCGCTTCTCGGGGGTCACGCCGATCGATCGGATGAGCGTGACCTTCCCGGGCGGCACGTGCGGGCTGATCGGCCCGAACGGGGCCGGGAAGACGACGTTCTTCAACGTCCTCTCCGGCTTTGTCAAGCCAGCGTCGGGCTCGATCCGCGCATTCGGCGAGGACCTGCTCCGAATGGCCGACTACAAGCGGGCCCGCTGGGGCCTCCGCCGCACGTTCCAGACCGAACAGGCGATCGAGCAGCTCTCCGTGTTCGACAACGTCGCGATGATCTACGAGCACTCGGGCGTCAAGGGAGCCGGCAAGCGGGCCGAGGTGCAGGCGGCGATCGACTTCGTCGGGATGGAAACCCCCCCGGCGGCGAGGGTCGGCGGGCTCGGCGCGCGGGAGCGCCGCCTGGTCGAAATCGCGCGGGCCGTCGTGGGGCGCCCACGCGTCGTGCTCCTCGACGAGCCGGCGGCCGGCCTGCCCGAGGAGGAGACCGAGCATCTGCGCCGCGTGATCCAGGCCATCCCCGGGCAGTTCGGCGCGCTCGTCATCCTCGTCGACCACGACATGAGCCTCGTGCACGCGTGCTGCGAGACGACCGCGGTGCTCGACTTCGGGAGGCTGATCGCGTCCGGGCCAACCGCCGACGTCCTGCGCGACGAGAACGTGATCCGGGCGTACCTCGGCACCGAGGAGGTCGGGTGAGCGAGACCGCCACGGCCGCGAGCCTCTCGTTCGACGGGCTCTCCGTCGCCCGCGGCGGCCGCCAGGTGCTGCGCGACGTCTCGATCACGATCCCGCCGGGCGAGGTCACAGCGCTGCTCGGCCCGAACGGCGCCGGGAAGTCGACGCTCGTGCTCGCCGTCGGCGGCGTCCTGCGTCCTACGGCCGGAAGGGTCACGCTCGGCGACGTCGAGCTGACGCGACGGCGGCCCGAGCAGATCCGCACCGCGGGCGTCGCGATCGTCCCCGAGGGGCGCCAGCTGCTGCCCGCACTGACGGTCGAGGACAACCTGCGCGTCGCGACCTACGCGCTCAGCCGCCCGCAGGCGCGCGATGGAGTGGCGTACGCGCTCGAGCTGTTCCCCGAGCTCGAGAAGCGCTGGCGCATCCCCGCGCGCTCGCTCTCGGGGGGCGAGCAGCAGATGGTCGTGCTCGCGCAGGCGCTCGTCTCGCGCCCGCGGTTCGTGCTCGTCGACGAGCTCTCGCTCGGCCTCGCCCCCATCATCGTCCAACGCCTCGTCCCGACCCTTCAGGCCGTCGCCGAAAGCGGCGTCGGCGTCCTCCTGATCGAGCAGTTCGCGCACGTCGCCCTCGGCCTCGCCCAGACGGCGTACGTCCTCGAACGCGGGCGGATCCACTACCACGGGACGGCACAGAGGCTCCGGGACGAGCCCCAGCTGCTCCAGTCCGCCTACCTGCTGCGCGACGTCGACCCGGCCGGCGAGACGCTCTCGTAGGGCGGCGTGGCAGGCGTTCCTCCCGAGACGGCGGCAGGCATGGTGCCGACCGTCCGCGGCCCGGTCGCCGCGGCCGAGCTGGGACGCACCCTCCCCCACGAGCACATCGTCATCGTCCAGCCGGAGGCGCTCCAGAACTACGGCCACGTCTGGGGCCCGAGCTACTGGGACGAGGACGAACGGGTCCGCGACGCGATCGAGAAGCTCGCTGCCGTCCGCGACGCCGGCTTCAGGACGCTGATCGACCCGACCGCCCCGGGTCTCGGCCGCTGGATCCCCCGCATCCAGCGGATCAACGCCGAGGTCGACCTCAACATCGTGGTCGCCACCGGCGTGTACGCCTTCCTCGAGCTGCCGAACTTCCTTCACTACCGCAGCGCCGAGGCAATCGCCGAGCTGTTCGTCCGCGAACTCCGGGAGGGGATCGACGACACGGGCGTCCGCGCGGGGTTCCTCAAGTGCGCGGTCGAGGAGCACGGGGTGGTCGGCGACATCCCGAGGATCCTCGACGCCGTGGCGATCGCGGCGCTCGAGACCGGCGCGCCGGTGATGGTGCACACGAACGCGAGGGCGGGAACGGGCACGCTGGCGCTCGAGGCGCTGACGGGCCGCGGCGTCGACCCGGTCAGGATCGTCGTCGCGCACGCCGGCGACAGCAACGACCTCCCGTACCTGCGGGCGATCGGCGACACCGGCGCGATGCTCGGCTTCGACCGCTTCAACATCCCGCACTTCAACCCCGACGCCGACCGCATCCGCACGCTGCTCGCGCTCCTCGAGGAGGGGTACGGCGACCGCATCCACCTCTCGCACGACGGCGCCTGCTTCTACGACTTCATGGTCGGCGACCCCAACTTCGCCGACGAGCGGCCCGACTACCTCCACCTCTCGACGAAGGTCCTCCCCGTCCTCCGCGAGCACGGCGTCACCGACGCGCAGATCGACGAGCTGACGATCGACAACCCGCGGCGGTTCCTCGATCCCGCGCGGGTCGCCGCTTGACCGACCTCGCGCGGCTAGGCGTCGAGGAGGCGTCGACGCTCCTCGCCGCACGTGGCGTGTCGGCGACCGAGCTCGCGACCGCACTCCTGGATCGCATCCGCGAGGTCGACGGCGTCCACAGCCACGAGGGCGATCCCGGCTCGATCAACGCGTGGATCCGCGTCTACGAGGAGGATGCGCTCGCAGCAGCGGCGCGGGCGGACGAGCGCCTCTCGGAGGCGGCCGTCCGGCGCGATGGGCCGGCGCCCGCATTGACCGGCGATCCCGATCGGGCTCAAGGACCTCTGCGGTGTGGCCGGGAAGCCGCTGACTGCCTCGAGCAGCCTCCTGGAGGACGTTCCGACCGAGGACTGCGACCTGTGGAAGCAGCTCTCCACCGCGGGCATGGTGCTTCTCGGCCATCTGCACACCCACGAGTTCGCCGCCGGCGGGACGACGGACCAGGTCGGGAATCCCTGGGATCTCGCACGCTCGCCCGGGGGGTCGAGCGGTGGATCCGGCGCTGCCCTCGCGGCACGCATGGTTCCCGCTGCCGCCGGCACGGACACCGCCGGCTCGCTTCGGATTCCATCCGCCTGCTGTGGCACGTCTGCGATCAAGCCCACGCGCGGTCTCGTCTCGCTGGCGGGGGTCGTCCCGTTGTCGTGGACGCTCGATCATGCGGGTCCGATGGCCCGCACCGCTGCCGACTGCCGCGTGCTGCTCCGGGCGATGGCCGGGCCGGATCGGCGCTCGGCGGAGAGCGCGCTCCATGCCTCATTGCCCGACGGGCTGCCGGAGCGCCGGGCGGCGCGGCCGCTGGCCGGTGTTCGACTGGCCGTCTCTCCGCGCATCGCGTCGGTCGAGCTCGACTCCGACGTCGCCGCCGGATTCGAGGTCGCGCTCCACACCTGTCGGAGGCTCGGAGCCTCGCTCGTCGAGCCGCCGGCACCTGCGGCGGGGCCCGACCTCGGTGCCGGCTTCCGCGAGTTCCGCGATGTCGGGGACGACTTCCTCGACGTGCTGGCGACAGAGCTCCTCGTCTACCACAGACGTTTCGACGGGCAACGCGACCGCTATCGCCCTTCCATCCGCGAATGGGTCGAGGAGGGGGAGCGGCGCGCGGTGTCCGGCGAGACGTATGTCGCGGCTCAGGCCCGGCGACGCCAGCTCACCCGTGTCTGGGCGGACTGGCTCGACGAGCATCGTGTCGCGGCCGTGATCGAGCCCACGATCCCCGTCGTGGCTCCGCCACGAGGTGACGGCTACGACCACTGGGGCACGGATTTCGTCCTGATCTCACTCACGCACCTCTGGGACTGGACCGGCTTCCCCGTGGTGGCTCTCCCCGCATGTGTCGGCTCGAGCGGCCTCCCGGTCGGCGTCTCGCTCATCGGGCGCGCAGGATCGGACTGGGCTCTCCTCTCGCTCGGAGAGGCACTGCAGGGGGAGCTCGGCGTGCCCGACCCGCCCGATCTCACGGCGACGGGGCCCGGCGGGACGTAGAACGCTTGTGTTGAATCAACACAAGCGTTGTCCGCCGACGAAGCTCAGCCCGGGACGAGGACGGCGCGGCCGTTGACGTCGCCGTCGCGGAGCCGCGCGAGCACCTCGTTGACGGCGTCGAGCGGATGCACCTCGGTCTCCAGCACGATGCGGCCGGCGGCGTGGAGCTGGAGCAGCTCCCAGAGGTCGATCCAGGTGCCGACGAGGTTGCCGACCACGGCGTGCTCGTCCACGACGAGGGCCGGTGACGGGATCGAGATCGTTCCGCCGTACCCGATCACGGAGTACGTCCCGCCGCGGGCGAGCATCGCGACGGAGCCCGCGTGGGTCTCGTCCGTGCCGACGAAGTCGAACACCAGGTCGGCCCCTCGGCCGCCGGTCAGGTCGCGCACGGCGTCGACCGCGTCGTCTCCGTCGATCGCCTCGGAGGCTCCGAGCTCGGCGGCGAGGCGTCGCCGCCGCTCGTCCGTGTCGATCGCGATGACCGCGCTCGAGCCGAGCTCGCGCACGAGCTGGAGCGCGATGTGCCCGACGCCGCCGACGCCGATCACGACGGCGGTCGAGCCCGGCACGGCGAGGTGGGCCACGCGCCTGACGGCGTGGTAGGCGGTGACGCCGGCGTCGGCGTGCGGTGCCACGTCGACCGGCTCGACGCCGGCAGGGAGCGGGACGAGCGAGCGCTCGGAGACGAGGACGTAGTCGGCGAAGCCGCCGTCGACCGACAGGCCTGTGAACTGGTGGCGGACGCAGTGCATGTCGTTGCCGCGCCGGCAGGCGACACAGAGGCCGCAGCTGTAGGGCGGGTAGACGAGCACGGCGGCACCCGGGGCGACGGTCGACACACCCGATCCGACGGCCTCCACCCAGCCGGCGTTCTCGTGGCCGAGGACGAGCGGCAGCGTGACGCCTGCCGGCTCCATGAGACCGTCGATCGCGTGCAGGTCGGTGGCGCAGACGCCTGCGCCGCCGACGCGCACGAGCACGTCCCCCGGCGCGGACACCTCTGGCACCGGCCGCTCGACCAGCTCGAGGGGCTCGTGGTACGCCCGCATCAGCGCCGCCTTCACATCGCCTCCCGCGCGTGCAGCAGCACGCTCAGATACTCGAGATGCGACCGCATCGCCTGCTCTGCCTGCGACGCGTTCCGCCGGGCCACGGCCCGGACGATAGCGCGGTGCTGGTCGAGGATGACGTCACCGTCGATCGAGTCGCCCAGCGTGTCGACGAGCGAGGGCTGCAGCACGTCGAGCGCCCAGCGCGTGAAGGCGAGGAGGAGCTCGTTGCCGGCGGTCTGGGCGACCACGCGGTGGAAGCGCGTGTCCGCGACGCGAAACTCCTCGGACGCGGGATGGTTGCCGGAGGCGTGGGCGATCGATGCCTCGAGCGCATGCACCGTGTTGGCCGTCGCCCGCTCGGCGGCCCGGCCGGCGAGCGGCACCTCGAGGCACATCCGCGCGTCGAGCAGCTCGTCGAGTGACACGCTCTCGGTCTCGAGCATCGTCGCAATCGCCTCGCTGAGGCCGCGGCTCATGCCCTCGTTCGGCGTGTTCGCGACGAAGATGCCCCCGCCGGGGCCGCGCGAGACGCGGATCAGGTGCGAGCTCGCGAGCAGGCGCAACCCCTCGCGCAGGGTCGGCCGGCTGACGCCGAACTCCGTCGCGAGGTCGTGCTCGGTCCCGAGGCGCTCCCCCGGGCCGAGCGCACGCTCCGAGACGTACCGCCGGATCTCGAGGGCGACCTGCTCACTCGCGTCGAGGCGCGTCGAGCGGAAGCGGGTTCCCGTCGGCGTCACGGCGTGAAGCTCTCGTCCGGCTCGATCACGACCTCCAGCAGCAGGGGCTCGTCCCGGCCCGCGAGGCCGGGAACCACCTCGTCGAGCACGGCGAGGAGCTCGTCGTGCTCACGCACCGTCCGCGCCGGGCAGCCGAGCGCGCGAGCGAGCCCGGCGACGTCGACGTGGAATCCCGGCCAGGGATGGGTGCCGCCGTGCTGCTCGGCGAGCCGGTCCATGACCGCGTAGCCGCCGTTCGCCAGGACCACGTACAGCGCGCCGACCCGGTAGTGCGCAGCGCTCCAGAGAGACTGGATCGAGTAGAGCGACGAGCCGTCCCCGACGAACGCGACGACGGGTCGATCGGGACAGGCCATGCGGATGCCCGTCGCCGCGGGGAGCGCGAACCCGAGCCCGCCCATCGCAGGGCTCAGCGCGCCGAGGGGCTGCCGGGCCGGGAGGCGGACGAGCAGCTCGGGTCGGTTCGACGGCGACTCCTCGAAGACCACCGCGTCGTGCGCCAGCCGCTCGGCGACTGCCGAGAAGACGTGTCCGGCCCGGAGGGCCTCGCCCGAGGCGGGCGGTGCGGGGCGGGCCGGCCGCGAGAACGTGGCCGCACGCGTCCCCTCGCGCGCCGGGACCGCGCGCGTGAGCTCCGCACACACTTCGGCCGGCTGCCCGAGCACCGCGAGGTCGGCGGCGCTGCGGTGGATCTCGGCGGCATCCTGGCTGACGACGGCGACGGTCGTTCCCGGCTCGACGAACGGCCCCGGCGTGAACGTGTACTGGCGAAAGGCCGGAGCGCCCACGGCGAGAACGACGTCGTGCGGCGCGAGCGCCGCGCGAAGGCGCAACCGGTCGGCGCCGAGGTGCCCGGCGAAGAGCGGATGATCCTGCGGGAATCCGGCGCGCCCGCTGAACGACTCCTGCCAGACGGGGCACGCGAGGCGCTCGGCCAACGCCACGACAGCCGCCCACGCTGCCTCGTCGTCGACCCCTGCACCGACCACGAGCGCCGGGCTCGCCGCGCCCGCGACGAGCTCCGCGAGCTCCGCGACGAGCGCCGGGTCGGCGCCCCGCGCGCGCACCACGCGGCGCGGTGCGGCGCGCTCGCCCGCCGGCGCCGCCTCGGCGGCCCAGTCGTCCATCGGCACGATGACGAGCGCCGGCCCGCGCCCCGTGATCGCCTCGTGGTATGCGCGCGCGATCGCGTCCGGCACGCCCTGCGCGCGCGCAGGCTGGTCGACCCAGACGGGGTAGTCGCCCGCGAGGCCCTGCAGCCTCCCGGTGAGGAACGGCTCGGTCGCGAGATGTCGTCGGTCCTGCTGCCCCACGACCACGACGAGCGGGGCGCGGTTCACGCGTGCGGTGGCGAGTGCGCTGACGGCGTTGCCGAGGCCAGGGGTCGTGTGCAGGATCGCGAGCGCAGGCTCGCGCCGGCCGAGCGCCCAGCCCGTCGCCATCCCGACGACCGAGCTCTCGTGGAGGCCGAGGACGAACCGGAGATCGTCCGGCAGGTCGGCAAGAAGCTCGATCTCGGTCGATCCCGGGTTCGCGAAGAGCGTCGTCAGCCCCAGCTCCCGAAGGACGTCGAACGAGGCGTCGCGAACGGTCTGGCCCATGGGCGGAGCCTATACCGAAATGATTTGACTCTTCGCGCCCGTCGCGGGACGATGCCTCGCGTGAAGATCACGATCCTGGGCGGGGCGGGCGGTGTGGGCGCGTCGACCGCCTACAACCTCGTCCTCGCCGGCGGGCACCACGAGATCGTCCTCGTCGACCGGCGGGCCGAGATGATCACGTCGCACGTGATGGACCTCGACCAGGTGGTCGAGCTCGTGCCGGGTGCGCGGGTGCGGGCCGGTGACCCGACCGATGTGGCGGACGCCGACATCGTCCTCCTCGTCTCTGCGACACCGCTCACCGTCGGCACGTCCCGACTCGAGTACCTCGCCGGGAACGCCCCGATCGCCGACGAGCTCGTCGCTGCGCTGCCCGACCGGTGGCCAGGCGTGGTCGTCGTCGTGACGAACCCGGTCGATCCGCTCGTCACGCGTCTCCACCGACTGGCCGGCCTCGCGCGCGAGCACGTGCTCGGCTACACGCTCAACGACAGCCTGCGGCTGCGTACCGGCCTGGCCAGAGCGCTCGGCGCCCCGCCCGGCAGCGTCGACGCGTGGGTGATCGGCGAGCACGGGGACGCGAGCGTGCCGCTCTGGGACCGGGTGCGCGTCGACGGCGTCGAGGTGCGGCCCACGGCCGAGCAGGCGCGCGCGGCGGAGGAGTATCTGCGCGGCTGGTACGACGCGCACGTCGCGCTCGACTCGGGCCGCTCGTCGACCTGGACGTCCGGCCTCGGAGTCTCTCGCATGGTCGCGGCGCTCGGCGGTGAGGGCGAGCTCTGGCCTGCGTCCGTCGTGCTCACCGGCGAGTACGGGATCGACGGGGTCGCGGTGACGGTGCCGGTCACGCTCGGTCGCGGTGGCGCAATCCACGTCCACGAGTGGGAGCTGCGCCGCGAGGACCTCGACGCGCTCCGGGCGTCGGCGGAGGTCGTGCGGGCGGCGGTCGACAGCCTCGCGACGGCGGTCGCGCGATGAGCGGACGCACGAGGCCCGGCGACATCACCGCGGCGGCGATCGCGAGCTTCGCGGGCTGTGACGACGAGCGGCTGCGGCTCCTGCTCGAGGGGCTGACAGCGCACCTCCACGCCTTCGCGACCGAGGTGGGGCTCACCCACGACGAATGGGAGGCGGCGATCAGGCTCCTGACCGAGACAGGGCACATCACCGACGAGCACCGCCAGGAGTTCATCCTCTGGTCGGACACGCTCGGGCTCTCGATGCTCGTCGACGCGCTCGCCGCGACCGCGGACGGCGCGACCGAGTCCACCGTCCTCGGGCCCTTCTACGTGCCCGGCGCGCCGCTGCGTGGGTACGGCGCCTCGATCGCCGAGGAGCCCGCCGGAGAGCCCGCCTGGGTCCACGGCGTCGTGACCGCGACCGACGGCACGGCGATCGCGGGGGCCGAGCTCGACGTCTGGCAGAACGGCGACAACCGGCTCTACGCCGTCCAGGACCCGGGCGCGGTGGAGGAGCACCTGCGCGGCCGCTTCACGACACGCGAGGACGGGAGCTACGCGTTCCTCGCGGTGCGCCCGGTGCCGTACACGATCCCGCACGACGGCCCGGTGGGCGCGATGCTCACCGCGGCCGGCAGACACCCCTGGCGGCCCGCGCACGTCCACCTGATCGTCCGTGCCGCCGGCTACGAGACGCTGACGACCCACATCTTCGACCGGGCGAGCCCACACCTCGACTCGGACGCGGTGTTCGCCGTCAAGCCGACGCTCCTGCGCGACTTCGTCCCGCGCGCGGCGGACGACCCCGAGCGCCCCGACGGAGTCGACGGCCCCTGGTTCTCGGTCCGCAACGACCTCGTTCTCGCGCCCGCGAGCAACTGACCCGAACCAGCTTCCTCGCCGCAGCCGCCAGGCTGCAGGCGGCCTTCAGGGATCTACTCGTTGCGGAGGGGATCCCGCTCCTGCGGGATCGCCGGAGCAGGCAAACCACTGAGCCAGGCCGCTCCGCTGGCGTAGAGCGCCTCGACCTCGGGGCCGCGGAGCCCCGGCATGTCGGGCTTGACGTCGTAGCCGATTCGGGTCTGGAGGTAGGCGAGGTGCCGGTAGCCCTCCGGGAACCGCTCGAGGAGGGCGCGGTCGAGCTCGAGCATCGCGGCGGGGTCGACCGGGTCCGATCCGGTCCCGCTCGTAGATCGGCTGGCGCAGCACGAGCCCCCAGCGCCCCTCGCGCCGTTCGAGGAAGTCGTAGAAGCGGCCGGTGCAGGTGACGTCGACCTCCACCCCGTCGACGACCGCCCGCTGGTGGATCTCCATCTTGACCTGGGACACGGCGCGATCGCCGGCGACGTCGACCGCCTGCCCGCCGAGAACGTGGTGGATCTGCACGCCCTTCTCCCACCCGGCTCGGCTCATCGCGATGAACTCGTCGGCCGTCCCCTGCGTCCAGGTCGCCATCATCCGGCCGTCGTCGAACCAGACCGTTCGGAACCGGTCCCAGTCCCCTGCGTCGCGCCACACGACCCAGCGCTCGACGAGCTCCCGGATCGCGAGCTTGTCGCGGAGCTCGTCGTCGGGCGAGCCTCGCATCACACGCGCGCCGTCCGCCAGCTGTCCGGCCGGTAGGTGCTGCGCACCGTCTCGACGTACGGCACCGGGCAGACGACGGCGCGGATCTCCACCTGCACATGGGGCTCGACCGTGGGCTTGCTCGTTCCGCCGCCCTCCTCGCCCCACACGAAGGTGACCTCGGTCCCGGGCTCGGCGTGCTCCTCGTCCAGCACGGCGAGGGTCAGCAGCTTCCCCTCGTTGGCGCTGTAGCCGACCCAGGTCGAGACCCCGACCGTCTCGCCGTCGACCGTCACGCGGTCGTAGGGATGCATCGAGTACACGGCCGACGGCCAGTCGATGAACTTCGCCCGATCCGTCTTCTGGAGCATCGTCCCGACGGCGCGGAGGACGTCCTCGTCGTCGAGCGCGAGCGTGACCTTGTGGCGGTGCTCGCCGTCCGCGATCTGCTCGAGCGCCTCCCGGCCGATGAAGTCGTGGTCGAACTTGACGTAGCTCCCGTAGCCGAGGTCCCACGGCGTGAAGTAGTAGTCCTCGATGCGCTCGGAGACGAAGCTGCCGCCGATCGAGGTCGACCCCTCGTAGCCCGCTGCGGGAAGCCACTCGCGGTAGGCCCTGAGGGCGTCACCCGTGTAGACCGCCGGCAGCGGCGAGGGGATCCATCCCGACTCGAGCGTGTTGGACGAGTACGCACGCCCACCCACCTGGCGCAGCCCGAACTCCTGGCCTGCCTCGACGATCGCCTCGCGCACCGCGGCCTCGTCGTCCCAGGGCCCGAAGAGCTCCCAGCCGGGCTGGCCGGCCATTCCGTGGCGGAGGGCGCGGACGGGCTTGCCGGCGATCGTCACGTCGGTCATGCGGAAGAACGTGAGCTCGGGCGCAGGTCCGCCGAGGAGCTTCTCGATCACCTGCATCGCGTTCGGGCCCTGCACCTGGAAGCGGTACGACCGCCGGCGCCCGTCCGTGCGCAGGGCCCACCGCTGGTCGAGCGCGACCTCGACGTCGTAGTCGCCGGTCTCGGCGTGGTAGGTGATCCAGTTGAGCGCCGGTGCGCGGCCGACGAGGTTGAAGGTGTTCTCCGCGAGGTGGAAGAGGATCACGTCGCCGATCACGTGGCCGTCCGGGGTGCACGGGACGAAGTGCTTCGCACGGTCGACGCCGAAGCCGTCGAAGCTGTTGACCGCGAGGTGGGAGAGCAGGGCCATGGCGTCCGGGCCCTCGACCGCCAGGTCGGCCATGTGGTACGACTGGTTGTAGAGGACGCACGTCTGCTGCCAGGCTTGCTGCTCGTCCCGCCAGTTGGTGAACTCCGCCGGCACTCCGGGGTACACGTTCGGCCCGGCCTGCGAGTTGCGGAGCAACTCGACCGTGCTCTCGGTCGATCGAAGCAGGTCCTCGAGGCTTCTCTGGCTCACGTCGTCCTTCCCTTCCCGCGTCGTGACGCGCTCTCCGTTCGGGCGCTCGGGACGAGCGCGCCCGCCGTCAGGTTCCTAGGCACCGCCGCCCTCGATCACGCCGCGGCTCACGCTGTCGATCCCGGTCAGGGGCGCGGCCTGGAGCGCGTCGGCGACGTTGAAGAGGTGGCGACGCATCGCGTTCTCGGCCTTCTCCGGCTCGCGCGCGATCACTGCCTCGACGATGGCCGCGTGCTCGGCCTGTGACGCCATGGGCCGTCCGGGGATCAGGATCGTGCGGAACTGGTACCGGACGGTCTGCGAGTTCAGCCCGTGGATCAGCCGTTGCGCGGTGCTGTGCCCGGAGAGCTCGAGGAGCGTGGCATGCAGGTCGGCGTTCGCATCGGACGCGCCGAGCAGGTCGCCCGACTCGAGGAGCGTCCGATGCCGCTGCAGGGCGGCCCGCAGGCGCCTCGCGCCGACATCGTCGATCCGCTCCGCCGTCAGGCGCACGGCGAGCCCCTCGAGCACGGCGCGCGCCTGGAGGATCTCGATCGCCTCGACGTCCGTGACCTGACGCACGCGTGCGCCGCGGTGCGGCTCGCGCACGACGAGCCCCTCCTGCTCGAGCCGGATCAGCGCGTTCCGAACGGCGGCCCGGGTCATGTCGAACGACGTGACGACATCCGACTCGACGAGGCGCGAGTTCGGCGCGATCTCGCCCCGGACGATCGCGGTCGCGCAGCTTGTCGTAGTTCGGCTCGGAGTTGGCGGCGGGCACGGTCATTGCGGCTTCCGAAGCGAAGAGGTCGGCGTGCTCGCCGAAGTAGCTCGAGACGAGCAGCTCGTGGTTGGCCCGAAGCTCGTCGGCCCGGCCCTGCAGCACGATCTCGCCGTGGGAGAGGACGTAGCCCCGGTCGGCGATCGTGAGGGCGAGCTCGATGTGCTGCTCGACGAGCACGACGCCGCAGCCGCTCTCCTCCGCGTAGCGGCGCACGACGGGGAGCAGCGCTTCGACGATCACCGGGGCGAGGCCGAGGCTGAGCTCGTCGAGGAGCAGCAGCTTCGGGCGTCGGGCGAGCGCCCGACCGAGCGCGAGCATCTGCTGCTCGCCGCCGGAGAGGAGGCCGCAGCGCCGGTCGCGGAGGTCGGCGAGCGCGGGGAAGTACCGGTACGCCGCCTCCGTGTCGAGGTGCTCGCCGCGGTACCCGAGGCGGAGGTGCTCGGCGACGGTCAGCCCGAAGAACAGGCCGCGGTTCTCGGGAACGTGCGCGATGCCGAGCTTCGCGCGCGCGCTCGGCTGCACGCGTCGCAGGTCCTGCCCCTGGAAGCGGATCGCGCCGTCCATGGGGCGCACCAGGCCGGAGACGGCGCGGAGCGTCGTCGTCTTGCCGGCGCCGTTCGCGCCGAGCAGCGCGACGATCTCGCCCGGCGCAACGTCGACATGAACGTCGCGGAGCACCGCAGCGCCGTCGTAGCCGGCCGTCAGGCCGTCGAGCTCGAGCACCGGCTCGCTCATGCCTTGCCCGCCTCCTGCTGGTCGCGTGGCGGGGCCGGTTCCCTCGCATCCGCGGTCGCGGCGCCCCCCAGGTAGGCAGTCACCACGCGCGGGTCACGGCGCACCTCGTCCGGCGCGCCTGCCGCGATCACCTTGCCGAACTCGAGCACGGTGATGCGGTCGCAGATCGTCATCACCAGCCCCATGTCGTGGTCGATCAGCAGCGTCGTCGTGCCCGCATCGGCGACCCGGCGGAGCCGTTGGCCGAGGTCCCTGCTCTCGTGCGTGTCGAGCCCGGCGGCCGGCTCGTCCAGGCAGAGGAGCCGCGGCTCCATCGCGATCGCCCGCGCGACCCCGACGAGCTTTCGCTGTCCCTGGGTCAGCTCCGCCGGCATCGCCTCCGCGATTGACCCGAGGTCGAGCAGGTCGAGCGCGCGCGCCGCTGCGGCGCTTTCGCCCGCGCCCCGTCCCACCAGCTCGGCGGCGAGCGACAGGAACGACGGGCGCTCGGCGGCGACGGTGAGGTTCTCGCGCACCGTGAGATCGTCGAAGAGCTCCGTGCTCTGCCACGTTCGCGCCAGCCCGCGCCGCGCCCGCGCATGCGGTGCCATCCCCGCGAGATCGCGTCCGTCGAGCTCGACGCGGCCCGTGTAGCGGACGAACCCGGTGACGGCGTCCACGAACGTCGTCTTGCCGGCGCCGTTCGGCCCGATCAGCCCGACCAGCTGACCCTCGTCCACGACGACGTCGACCTCGTCGACGGCGCGCACGCCGCCGAAGCGGACCGACAGGGCGGTGGTGGCCAGGATGGTGCTCACGACGCGCTCGCAGGTTCCGATTCCGCGCGCTCGAGCTTGCGCTTCTCGCGCGCCTGAGCCGTCCGATAGAAGGAGCCGGCCACGCCCTCGGGGTTCTGGATCAGCGTGAAGATGAGCACCAGGCCGCCGAACAGCAGGAACCAGTTCCCCGAGAGGCCGAACCACTTGTCGAGCGCGTACGGGAAGAGTCCCTGCGCGGCGATCAGCCCGGCGAAGACCGCGCCGGAGACCAGCGTGATGCCCCCCGCGTAGGCGAAGGCGATCAGGCTGAGGGCGAGGGGCACGCTGAACCGGTCGGCGCTCACCGACCCGAAGTTGTACGCGTAGAGCGTCCCCGCGACGCCGGCGATCAGCGCGCTGATGCCGAACGCGATCAGCTTGACGTTCCGAACGTCGATCGCCGCGCCCGCCGCGGCGCGCTCGTTCGAGCGCACGGCCAGCATGCGCCGCCCCAGCGTGCCGCGCCGCACGGAGACGACGAGCAGGCCGAGGACGACCGTGGCGGCGAGCGCGACCCACCCGAACACCGGGCTCGGCAGGTTCCCGTCGAGGCCACGGAACGACGCGGACGGCCCGAGGTTGATGCCAAACAGGTGCGGATCCGGCACCGGCGAGCCCTGCGCGCCCCCGCCCCACGTGCTGTTCTGGAAACCGAAGTTGAAGACGGCGACCGCGGCGGCGATCGTCACGACGGCGAGCGCCACCCCGCGCACGCGCAGCGCGGACACCGCCGTCACGAGTCCGAGCACCACGGCGGCGGCGACGCCCGCGAGCGGCGCCAGTGGAAAGCCGATCCCCGCGTCGACGGCGAGATGCGAGACGGTGAAGCCGGCGACGCCCGCGAGCGCGAGCTGGACGACCGAGATCTGGCCGACGAAGCCGGTGATCACGACCAGCGAGAGGGCCATCACGATGCCGATCAGCGAGTTCGTCAGCGCCTGGCGGAAGTCGAAGGGGAGCACGACGAGCGCGATCGCGCAGAGGAGCGTCGACGGGATCGCAAGCTTGACGGCGTGCTTCGGCCGAGGCACGTCGGGGAGGCGCTGCTCCACGAGCTCCCCGCGTGTCGGGAGCGACGCGCCGCGCAGGAACATCGCCGCCACGATGAGCGCGAAGACGAGCAGCTCCTTGACGCCCGGCCAGGCCGCGCCCTGGCTGGTCGGGAACCACGCTTTCGTCGATTCGAGCTCGATCAGCGACTCGAGCATCCCGATGCCGAGGCCGCAGACGCATGCGATCGCGAACGACGTGAGCCTCGCGAAGAGCGCGGCGGCGAGCGCGGGCACCACGAGGAAGGGCAGCGTCGTCGTGTCGAGCGCCGCGACCGAGCCGGCGAAGATCCCGAGCGTTCCGAGTAGGAGGCCCGCGAGCAGCGAGTTCGTGAGCGACAGCTCGTCCGGCGACAGGCCCGCGAGGCGTGCCGCGACGTCGTTCTCCGATGCTGCGCGCGTCGCGAGGCCGAAGCGCGTCCAGCGGTAGAGCGCCCAGAGCAGTACGGTGATCCCGACGACGGCGCCGCTGAGCACGAGGCTGGACAGCGGCACTGCCCCGTCGAGCATCCGGACGACCCGGATCGGGATGATCGTCGGCTGCGGATGCTGCGACGTGCCGAAAGCGAGGAGCATCGTCGCCTGCGCCGTCAGCAGGACGCCGAGCGAGGCAACGAGCTTCGCCAGCGGCGCAGCGGTGCGCAGCGGCCGGACAACCGCGAGCTCGATCGCGATGGTGACGAGAATCACGAAGACGTAGGTGAGCGCGATCGCCAGCGGGGTGCCAACCGTGAAGCCGAGCTCACCCGTGCGGAGCGCCCAGAACGAGAAGCCCGCCAGCATCGCGATCGCGCCTGCGGCCAGGTTGATGAAGCCGGAGCCGCGGTAGGTGACGACGATGCCGACCGCGATGGCCGCGATCGTCGCGCCTGTCCCGAGGCCGAGCAGAAGGAAGAGGAGTATCTCGTTCACGTCGCCCCCTGGGGATCGTCCGACGGGGCCGGGGTGCACCGGCCCCGTCGGACGCGGGTCGTCGTTCGTCTAGCCGTTGGGCGGCCCGATCCAGCCGGACGCCCTCGTGAACGCGAACTTGCCCTTGTACGTGAAGGCCTGGAACGTGTCGTTGCAGATGCCCGGCGCCTTCTTGTCCTTGCCGCACTGGAGCTTCGGCGCGCCGAGCGCGAGCGGCCCCTTGAACGCCTTCGCGCGCGCCAGGATCGGTCTTGGGCGTGATCCCACCCTTGCCCGCGTTGGCCTCGTTGAGGAACCGGACGGTCGTCAGGAGCTGTCCGAACGCGACGATGTGCCACGGATCCGGTGCGTTCTTCTCCGCCTTGTACCGCTTGATCACCGCCTGGTAGGCCGGCATGCCCTTGTCGGTCGGGTCGCCGTAGAGCGACGAGGCGATCGCGTACGTCCAGAGCGGCCAGTCGCCGAGAGCGGCGCTCACCTGCGGGCTGAGGCAGAGCGGCGCGGTCATGATCTTGCGCGAGTCGGTGATGCCGAGCTGCTGGAGCGCCTTCGCCTGGTTCGCGCAGTCGGACGCCGTGCCGTATGGGGCGACGAAGTCCGCCGTCGTCGCTCCGGCTGCGGTCAAGGGGGCGGTCAGGTCGGTCTGACCCTGGGTGTAGCCGACCGCCTTCACGTCGATCCCGGCCTGCTTCAGTCCTGCCGCGACCGTCAGCGCCGCCTCCGTGACGCCCGTCGCCTGCGGATAGATGACTGCCGCTGTCTTGGCCTTGAGGACGTTCCTCGCGTACGTGCCGAAGGGCAGGAGGATGTGGCTCGCGTCGCCGAAGAGGACGATCGCGTTCCTCTGCGCTCCGTCGACGGGCGTGGTGGCGACACCGGTGACGACCGGCTTCGCACCGCGGATCGTCGCGAACAGCGACTGCGCTCCCGTGGCGACCGCGCCCGCCGCGATGACGTTGATGCGCTTGTCGTTCACGAGCTTCTGTCCGCAGGTCGTGCCTTCCTCCTCGGCCGACTTGACGAAGCACTCGACGAGCTTGACCGGACGGCCGCCGACGCCGCCGAGCTGGTCGTTCACGTACTTGACAGCCAGCTCGGCGCCGGCCGTCGCGAGCCCGCCGATGACGACCTGGCCGCCCTGCTGATTGACCCAGCCGACGTAGACCGGCGGCTTCTTGGGGTCGGCCTTCCCCCGCTTCCCGTGGACGTAGGTCAGATAGTTCGTGACCGCGGCGCCGGCCGTCGGCGCGGCTCCCCGGTCGGACTTCGAGCTCGTCGCCGAGGCGGCGAGTGCGAGCACCAGCGCGAGTACTGCGACGCCACAGAGCGCGGCGCTACGGGCAAAGCGATTCATGGCTCTCCTTCCAGATGACAAGGTGAACACGTCGTCAAACTTTGCGTATGATCGAGTCAACCAGATCAGCACCAATATTGTCAACAAAATCCTCGATGATCCGATGAGCCATGCGACGGTCCCCCCGACTCCCTCCCCGGCAGCGGCCGGGGACGTCCCGAGCGAGCGTGCCCGTGCCCTCGTCGTCGGGGCATTCGACCTCCACGTCCACATCGGCCCGGACGTCCCTCCGCGGCGGATCGACGACGTCTCGCTCGCTCATCGCTGCGCGGAGGTCGGCCTCGCGGGCTTCGCGCTCAAGTCGCACTACACCTCGACCGCCGAGCGCGCGCAGGTCGTGGCCGGGCTCGTGCCGGGCGTGCGGGTGGTCGGCGCGATCACGCTGAACCAGGCGGTGGGCGGGATGAACGCGCTCGCGGTCGAGATCGCGGCGCGCGAGGGCGCGCGCATCGTCTGGATGCCGACGGTCGACTCGCCGGCCGAGACGGCCGGACGCTCCGATCCGAAGCCCGGCGACAAGGTCCCGCAGTGGGCGAAGCTCCAGCACGAGCTACGCGGGCTCGGGCTCGGCATCGAGCCCGTGCACGTGACGGACGACGAGGGGCGCGTGCTGCCCGAGACGCGGGACGTCCTGCGCACGGTCGCACGACACGGCCTCGTGCTCGCGACCGCGCATCTCGCGCGCGACGACACCTTCGCGGTCGTGGAGGCGGCGTTCGAGGAGGGCGTCGAGCACGTCGTCGTCACCCACCCCGAGTTCACGGTCCAGCGCTTCGCGATCGAGGATCAGGTCGCGCTCGCCGACCGCGGCTGCCTGATCGAGCGCTGCCTGAGCACCCCGTTCTCCGGCAAGACGACGTTCGAGCACGTCTTCGACGGGGTGCGGGCCGTCGGCCTCGAGCGCAACTACTTCTCGAGCGACTTCGGCAACCCCGAGTATCCCGCCGTCGAGGACGGCCTGGCGTTGTGGGCCGACCGCCTGCTCGAGGCAGGCTTCGGCGAGGACGAGACCCGTGAGATGATCGTCGCGGGATCCCGTCGAGTCGCTGGAGAATGACACCTGCATGACCGAGCGCCTCCACGACGTCGCGCACATCGCGCACGCCGAGCTTCTCACGCCGACGCCGGAGGAGAGCCTCCGGTTCTTCCTCGACGTGCTCGGGATGGAGGAGGAGGCGCGCGAGGGCAACTCGGTCTACCTGCGCGGCTGGGGCGACTACCTCCGCTACGGCCTGAAGCTCACCGAGTCGAACCGGGCCGGCGTCGGCCACGTCGCGCTGCGCGCCTGGAGCCCCGAGGCGCTCGAGCGCCGGGTCGCCGCCGTCGAGGCGACCGGGCTCGGGACCGGGTGGATCGACGGGGACGTCGGGCACGGGCCTGCGTACCGCTTCTCCGATCCGGACGGCCACGTCTTCGAGCTCTTCTACGAGGCCGAGCGCTACGTCGCCCCTCCCCACCTCGCGCCGTCGTGGCGCAACCAGCCGCAGCGGTACGTCGGCCGCGGCGCGGCGGTCAAGCGGCTCGACCACGTCAACCTGCTCGCCGCGGACGTCCGGCCGACGCGCACGTTCTGCCAGGACGTGCTCGGCTATCGGCTCTACGAGCGCATCGAGCTCGACGACGGGACGGAGACGGGCGCCTGGATGAGCGTCTCGATCGCCGCCCACGAGCTGATCTACGTCGCGGACGCCTACGGGGCCCGAGGCCGCCTGCACCACCTCGCGTTCTGGGTCGACACGCGCGAGGAGTGCCTGCGCGCCGCGGACATCTTCGTGGACGCAGGGGTCCCGATCGAGGCGGCGCCGTCCAAGCACGGCGTCGCGCAGGGCTTCTTCCTCTACGGCCTCGAGCCCGGCGGGAACCGCATCGAGGTCACCACCGGCGGCTACTTCGTCTACGACCCCGACCCCGAGGCGGTCACCTGGAGCGCTGCGGAGCGTGCGCGCGGCCAGTTCTGGGGCGTGAAGACCGTCGAGAGCTTCCATACGTACGGAACCCCCGATGTCGTGCAGGAGAAGGAGGCGATGACGACATGACCCAGCAGAGCCTGGAGGACGCTCTACAGGCCGCCGGCAGCGCGGTCGAGCTGACGCGGAACTCGCAGATCGGCCCCTACGTCTACCCCGCGGTGCCGTCCGAGTTCACGAACTGGCGCGAGGAGCAGGTCGCCTGGCGCGAGACGTGCGCCCTGTTCGACCAGTCGCACCACATGACCGACCTCTACATCGAGGGCCCGGACGTGATCCGGCTCCTGTCCGACCTCGGTGTCAACACCTTCGGGAACGCCGCCGTCGACAAGGCGAAGCAGTTCGTCTGCTGCAACCCCGACGGCTACGTGATCGGCGACGCGATCCTCTTCTTCCTCGAGGAGAACCGCGTCTCGCTGGTCGGTCGGCCGTCGGCCCACAACTGGGTGCAGTACCACGCCGAGACCGGCGACTACGACGTGACCCTCGAGCGCGACGAGCGCACCGCGGTGAACCCCACCGGCGGGCGCAAGATCTTCCGCTTCCAGGTGCAGGGCCCGACCGCGCTCGACGTGCTCGCGAAGGCGACCGGCGGCCCGCTGCCCGAGATCGCGTTCTTCAACATGGGCCGGGTGACGATCGCCGGGCACGAGGTGCGAGCGCTCCACCACGGCATGTCCGGCGCACCGGGGCTCGAGCTGTTCGGCCCGTGGGAGGAGCGTGAGGACGTCCGGGCGGCGATCGTCGCCGCGGGGAAGGACTTCGGCCTGCGCCAGGTCGGGTCTCGCGCCTACGCGACGAACACGCTCGAGTCCGGCTGGATCCCGTGCCCCCTCCCTGCCGTGTTCACGGGCGACTCGATGAAGGCGTACCGCGAATGGCTTCCGGCCGACTGGTACGAGGCGACCGGCTCGCTCGGAGGCAGCCTCACGTCCGGCGACATCGAGGACTACTACCTGACGCCGCACGAGCTCGGCTACGGCGGCTTCGTGAAGTTCGACCACGACTTCGTCGGCCGCGAGGCGCTCGAGCAGATGGACGCCCCCACACGCCGGAAGGTCACGCTCGCGTGGAACGGCGAGGACGTCGCACGGGCGATGGGGACGCTGTTCGAGAAGGGCGACCCGGCCAAGTACATCGACCTGCCCCTCTCGAACTACTCGACGTGGCCGAACGACCGCGTCGTGGCCGGCGACCACGTCGTCGGTGTGTCGACGTTCTCCGGCTACAGCTACAACGAGCGCTCGATGCTCTCGCTCGCGATCGTCGACGACGACGTCGAGCTCGGCAACGAGGTCACGATCGTCTGGGGCGAGGAGGGCGGCGGCTCGGCGAAGCCGGTCGTCGAGCGCCACGTGCAGACGGAGATCCGTGCGATCGTCAGCCCGTGCCCGTACGGCGAGGTGGCGCGGACGACGTACGCCGAGGGCTGGCGCACACAGGCAGCGGTCTAGACCGACGGACGAAAGGGCCCGAGCCATGGCCACGCTCAGAGAGCAGCTCGCCCGGCCGGGCTCTTTCGTCGTTGCGACGGAGATCGTCACGAGCCGCGGCCTCGTGACGGCGAACGGCGGCGGCGGGGTGCTCGATCTCGCGCGCGAGCTCGCCGACGACCCGCGGATCGACGTCCTCTCGATCACGGACAACCCGGGTGGGAACGCGATGTTCTCGCCCGATGCGCTCGGCACGGACATGATCTCGCGCGGCCAGGAGGTGATCATCCACCTCGCCTGCAAGGACTGGAACCGCAACGCGCTCGAGAGCCGCGGCTGGCAGCTCGGCTCCGTCGGGTTCCACAACATCCTGGCGCTCTCGGGCGATTACCCGATCATGGGGCACAAGGGCCTCGCCGCCCCCGTCTTCGACATCGACTCCGTCGGGCTGCTCGGCCTCCTCGCGGAGATGAACGACGGCCTTCCGGATGCGCGCAAGCCCGACGTCCGACTCGACCGCACCGACTTCTTCCTGGGCTGCGTCGTCACGAACCACAAGCGCCACGAGCGCGAGGTGATGCCGCAGTACTTCAAGCTCCGCAAGAAGGCCGCCGCGGGTGCGCGGTTCGTGATCAACCAGATCGGCTGGGACGTGCGCAAGGACGACGAGCTCCTGCGCTGGATCCGGCGCGACGGCGCCGACCTGCACGCGCTGGCGAACGTCTACCTCCTCTCGCGCCCGGCGGCGCGCGCGTTCCACCAGGGGAAGATCCCCGGCGTCGTCGTGACCGACCGCCTGCTCGATCTGGCCGAGCGTCACGGCGCGAGCCCCGACAAGGGCCGGGCGTTCTTCGTCGACCTCGCGGCGAGGCACCTCGCGGTCGTTCGCGGGCTCGGGTTCGACGGCGCGTACCTCGGCGGTCACACGCCTGCGGCGACCTTCGGTGAGATCATCGACCTCGCCGGCTCGTTCGGGCCTGACGACTGGCGCTCGTTCGTCGCGGAGCTGCGGTACCCGTTCGACGACGAGTTCTATCTCTTCGAGCCCGACCCCGAGACCGGGCTCTCCTCGGACACGCTCGACCCTGCCTACGTCGAGTCCAGGCGCCGGCGGCGCACGGACCTGCGCGTCCCTCTGAAGTACCGCATGAGCCGGCGCCTGCACGACGGCGTCTTCGCGCCGGAGGCGCCCCTCCACCCCACCGGACGGGCCGTCTACGGAGCGCTCGAGAAGGCGCCGCGCGTGGCTCGCCGCGCCGCGCACGCGGTCGAGCAGGCGGCGAAGGTGTCGCTCTTCGGCTGCCTCGACTGCGGTGACTGCTCGCTGCCCGAGATCGCGTACGTCTGCCCCGAGTCGCAGTGCGCGAAGAACCAGCGCAACGGCCCGTGCGGCGGGACGCGCGAGGGGCTCTGCGAGGTCTACGACAGCGAGTGCATCTGGTCGCAGGCGTACGAGCGCCTCAAGGCGTACGGTGAGGAGGAGACGATGCTCGACGGGCCCGTGGTGGTCAAGGACAACGCGCTCGCCGGGACGAGCGCCTGGGCGAACGCGTTCCTCGGCCGCGACCACCAGGGGCGCGAGGGGTCGTCATGAGCACCGCCACGCCGTCGCCCGTCCAGGGGGACGTGCTCTGGACACCGCCTCCCGACGCCCGCGCGCACTGCGAGGTCGGCCGGTACCTCGACTGGCTCGAGCGCGAGCGAGACCTCCGCTTCACGGACTACCAGGAGCTCCACCGCTGGTCGATCACCGACCTCGAGGGCTTCTGGGGGTCGCTCTGGGACTTCTTCGAGGTGAAGGCGTCCGCCCCCTACGAGCGCGTGCTCGCGTCAGACGCGATGCCGGGGGCGGTGTGGTTCCCGGGGGCGCAGCTGAACTACGCGGAGCACGCCGTCGGGCGCGACGAGGATCTCGAGACGGTCGCGGTCGTCGCGCGCTCGCAGACACGGGGACCGTTCGAGCTCACCTTCGGCGAGCTGCGCGAGCAGGTGGCCAGGGCGCGCGCCGGCCTGCAGAGGCTCGGCGTCGGCCGGGGCGACCGGGTCGTTGCCTACCTCCCGAACATCCCCGAGACGCTCGTCGCCTTCCTCGCGACCGCCAGCCTCGGCGCCGTCTGGGCGACCTGCGCCTCCGAGTTCGGCCCCCGCAGCGTCCTCGACCGGCTGGGGCAGCTCGAGCCGACCGTCCTTCTCGCGATCGCCGGCTATCGCTTCGGCGACAAGCAGGTCGACCGGCGCGACCAGGTGGCCGCGGTGCGCGCGGGCCTGCCGTCCCTCCGGCACGTCGTCCACGTGCCCTACGCGGGCGGCCCCGACGACGCCCTGCCGGACACGCTCTCGTGGGAGGAGCTCCTCGCCGAGCAGGGGCCGCTGGAGTTCGACCCCGTCCCGTTCGCCCATCCGCTCTACGTCCTCTTCTCCTCGGGCACCACCGGGCTGCCCAAGGCGATCGTGCACGGGCACGGCGGCATCCTCCTCGAGCACTGCAAGAACCTCGGGCTCTGCTTCGACATCCACCGCGGCGATCGGGTGCTCTGGTTCACGACGACCGCGTGGATGATGTGGAACGCGCTCGTCTCGAACCTCGTCCTCCGCGCGTCGATCCTGCTGATCGACGGCAACCCCGGCTACCCCGACGTCTCGTTCCAGTGGCGGCTCGCCGAGGAGACCCGCGCCACGTTCATGGGACTGAGCCCTGCGTTCACGATGGCGTGCCGCAAGGACGGCCTCGAGCCGGGGCGCAGCTTCGACCTCTCGTCGATCCGCACCGTCGCCGAGGCCGGGTCGCCGCTCCCGCCCGAGGGCTACACCTGGCTCTACGAGCAGCTCGGCGCCGACCTCTTCCTCAACGTCGGCAGCGGCGGCACGGACGTGTGCTCCGGGCTCGTGTCGGCGTATCCGATCCTCCCCGTGTACGCGGGCGAGATCACCGCGCCGTGCCTCGGCGTGGACGCAGTCGCCTTCGATCTCGACGGCCGGCCGGTCGTCGGAGAGCTCGGCGAGCTCGTGATCCGGCGCCCGATGCCGTCCATGCCGGTCGGCTTCTGGAACGACGCCGACGGCTCGCGCTACCGCGCGGCCTACTTCGAGCACTACCCGGGCGTCTGGCGGCACGGCGACTGGGTGCAGTTCACCGAGCGCGGCAGCTGCGTGATCACCGGGCGCTCCGACGCGACGCTCAACCGCGGCGGGGTCCGGCTCGGGACCAGCGAGCTCTACGGCGTGGTCGAGGAGATGGACGAGGTGCTCGACAGCCTCGTCGTCCACCTCGAGCAGACCGACGACCTGCTCCTCTTCGTCGTCCTCCGCGACGGCGTCGTCCTCGACGATGCGCTCCGGAGCCGGATCGCCGACGCGCTCAAGACGAGCCTCTCCCCCGGCACCGCCCGGACGAGATCCACGCCGTCCCGGCGATCCCGCGCACGATGACCGGCAAGAAGCTCGAGCTGCCGGTCAAGCGGATCATCGGCGGAGCGGCCGTCGCCGACGTCGCGAGCCGCGACGCGCTCGTCGACCCAGCTGCGATCGAGCCGTTCGTCGCGTACGCGCGCGAGCGCGCCGCCCGCGCCTGACCTCGCCTGGTGTCCGACTTGAAGTCGGACACCAGGCGGCCCAAGCGGCGCTACGCCGTCGCGCGAGGCCGGCGGCGTCTTCCCGAGGATCAGGTCCGCCGCCTTCTCGGCGATCATGATCGTCGCGGCGTTCGTGTTGGCGCGGGTGATCGTCGGCATCACCGAGGCGTCCACGACGCGCAGGCCCTCGACACCGTGGACCCGCAGCTCGGGGTCCACGACCTCGCCCATCGCGCAGGTCGACGTCGGGTGGTAGACGGTCTGGCTCGCGCGGGTCACCCAGTCGACGATGTCCGCCTCCGAGGCGGAGGCAGGGGCGCTCAGCGGCTCTCGCTCGATCGCCTTGAGCGCCGGCTGGGCAGCGATCTCGAGCGCGATCCGGACGCCCGCGAGCATGCTCGCCCGATCCTCCTCGGTCGTGAGGAAGTTGCAGAGCACCCGCGGCTTCGAGTCCGTCATCGGGGTGCGCAGCATCACCTTGCCGCGCGATGTCGGCTTCACGATCACCGGCCCGAAGGCGTACCCGTTGTCCGGCGGAGGCGTGAGCCCCTCGTCGAAGAACGGCGCCGCGGCGAAGTGGAACTCGACGTCGTGCGCCTCGAGCTCGGGCCGGGTACGGAAGAAGCCGCCCGCCTCGGGGTAGTTCGACGTGAGCGGCCCACGACCCTCGCTCTCCAGGAGCGCGAAGTTCTCCGGCGTGAAGATGCCGTGGAGGCCCGGCTCGTCGGTGAGGTAGTTGACGTTGACCATGCAGTGGTCCTGCAGGTTGCGGCCGACGGGGAGCTCCTGCCGCACCGCGATCCCGAACGGCTCGAGCTCCTCCGCGAGCCCGATCCCGGAGAGCATCAGGAGCACGGGCGACTGGTACGTGCCGCCGGAGACGATCACCTCGCGCTCGGCTCGGACCGTCTCGCGAACGCCGTTCCGCACGAGCTCGACCCCGACCGCGCGATCGCCCTCGAACACGAGCCGCTCGACGAAGACCCCGGACTCGACCTCGAGATTGGGCCGATCCTCGGCCGGGTGGAGGAACGCGTCCGCCGTGCTGCAGCGCAGCCCGTTGCGCTGGGTGAGCTGGAACCGCGAGACGCCCTCGGGGCGATCGACGTTCAGGTCGTCGATGTGCTCGTACCCGGCCTGCACGGCGGCCTCGAGCATCAGGTCGGTGAACCTGCTCATCGAGCGGCTGTCCGACACCGAGAGCGGCCCGCCGACGCCGTGGAACGCATCCTCGCCGCGCTCGTTGTCCTCGGAGCGCTTGAAGTACGGCAGCACCTCGTCGTACGACCACCCCGTGCAGCCGCCTGCCGCCCACCCGTCGAAGTCGGCGCGGTGGCCGCGCAGGTAGATCATCGCGTTGATCGAGCCCGAGCCGCCGATCACGCGCCCACGTGGGAGGTAGAGCCGGCGCCCGCCCAGACCCGGCTCCGGCTCGCCGAGCAGGTCCCAGTCGAGGCTCGACTTGAAGACGACCGGGAACATCGCCGGAATGTGCAGCTCCGGTGCGGTGTCGGGGCCGCCCGCCTCGAGCAGCAGCACGCTGACGTCGGGCTGCTCGCTCAGGCGGGCGGCGAGCACGCAGCCCGCCGTCCCCGCGCCGACGATCACGTAGTCCGCCATCGAAGCCCTCCTTCGCTCTCTCGAAACACCGTCTCCCGCCGCGATCCAGGACCCGACGTGACCACGATCATCTCAGCCCCCGCACCGCCGCGACGATCTCGTCGGCGCCCGGGAGGTAGGCATCCTCGAGCGGTCCGCTGAACGGGATCGGTGCGAACGGAGCACCCACCCGCGCCACGGGCGCATCGAGGTAGTCGAAGGCCGCCTGCTGCACCTGCGCCGCGAGCTCCGCGCCGAAGCCGCCCTGCTCGACGGCCTCGTGCGCGATCACGAGGCGGCCGGTGCGCTGCACGGACGCGACGATCGTCGCGAGATCGAGCGGGACGAGGGTGCGCGGGTCGATCACCTCGACCTCGATCCCGTCCTCGGCCGCGAGCTGCTCGGCCGCCGCGAGCGCCTCGTGCGCGAGCCGCGAGAGCGCGACGACGGTCGCGTCCCTCCCCTCGCGCAGCACCGCGGCCTCGCCGAGCGGGACCACACCGGCCCCGTCCGGGACGTCCTCCTTGCGGAAGTAGAGCGTCTTGCACTCGACGAAGACGACGGGGCCCGGGTCGGCGATCGCGCTCGCGAGGAGGCCGGCCGCGTCGACGGCGCGGCTCGGCATCACGACCTTGAGCCCCGGGACGTGCGTGAGCCAGCTCTCGAGGCTCTGCGAATGCTGTGCGGCGCCGCGCTGGCCCGCGCCTCCCTGCGTCCGCACGACGAGCGGCACGCTGAGCTGGCCACCCGACATGAAATGCGCCTTTGCGGCGGCGTTCACCAGCTGGTCGAGCGCGAGCGTGACGAAGTCGACGAACATGATCTCGAGCACCGGTCGCAGCCCGGCCTGCGCGGCGCCGATCGCGACCCCCGTGATCGCCGCCTCGCTGATCGGCGTCGAGATCACACGCTGCGTGCCGAACTCCTCCACCAGCCCCGCAGTGGCGGTATAGGGACCGCCCTCCGCCACGTCCTCGCCGAGGACGATCACCCGCTCGTCGGCGCGCATGGCCTCGGCCAGGGTGCGGTTGATGGCGGCGATGGTCGTCGTCTCAGCCATCCGCATACACCATCTCGCCGACGAGCTCGTGCGCGGGGTACGGGCTCTCCCGCCCGAAGCGCACGGCGCCCTCGACCTCCTCCGCCGCGGCGTCGGCGATGCCGCGGAGCTCGTCCTCGCCGTACCAGCCCTCGGCGAGCCCGCGCCGCTCGAGGCGCACGATCGGGTCCTTCTCCTTCCACTCCGCCTCCGCCAGCGACTCGCGGTAGTGGCCGGGGTCACCCTCGTAATGGCCCGACACCCGGTGTGTGAGGCACTCGAGGAGGAACGGCCCGGCGCCCGAGCGAGCCGGGGCGAGGTAGCTCCCGAACGCGTCCCACACCGCCTGCACGTCGTTGCCGTCGACGGTGGAGCGCTCGAGGCCGTAAGGCGCGACGACGTCCGATACCCGCTCGACCACGGTGTGGGCCGACCGCGGCGTGAACTCCGCGAAGCCGTTGTTCTCGCAGACGAGGATCAGCGGGAGCCCCCAGAGCGCGGCGAGGTTGACCGTCTCGTTGAAGTGGCCGGCCTGGACCGCGCCGTCGCCGAAGAAGACGACGGCGACCGCGTCCACGCCTCGGAGGCGTGCGGCGAGCGCGCTCCCGAGCGCGATCGGGATGTTCCCGCCGACGACGCCGGTCGCTCCCATGAAGCCGTGCTCTGCGTCGACGAGGTGCATCGAGCCGCCGAGCCCGCGGCAGAGGCCCGTGTCGCGGCCCATCAGCTCGGCCATCACCCGCTCGAGGCTCGCCCCCTTTGCGATCGCGTGCCCGTGCGCCCGGTGCCCGGAGTAGACGTGGTCGTCGTCGCGGAGCTGCCCGCAGACGGCGGCCGCCACGCCCTCCTGGCCGATCGAGAGGTGGATCAGCCCGTCGATCTCGCCCGCGCGGGTGAGCTGGCCGACGCGCTCCTCGAAGAGGCGGATCCGCCACATGGTGGCGAGCAGGCTCGCGGCCTGCCCGCCGTCGAGACGCCGACCTGGGCCCGCGCCGGGACGCTTGTGTTGATTCAACACAAGCGTCCCGTGTCTAGACCGCGGTCACGGGTGCCGTGCCGAGCACGCGCTGCACCGCGGCGACGATCTTGTCCTCGTCGGGCAGCACGTACGCCTCGAGCGGCTCCGAGTACGGGATCGTCGCATCGAGGCCGGTCACCTGCACGATCGGCGCCTTGAGCGACCCGAAGCCGTGCTCGGCCACCTCGCCCGCGATCACCGTCGACACCGATGCGTGCCGCGTCGCCTGGTCGACGAGCACGAGCCGGCCCGTCTTGTCGACGGACTCGAGGATCGTCTGGGTGTCGAGCGGCGCGAGCGTGCGCGGGTCGATCACCTCCGCCTGGATGCCCTCCCCGGCGAGCCGCTCGGCCGCGCCGAGCGCGCGGTCGACCGTCCAG
Organism: uncultured Actinomycetes bacterium; assembly: GCA_963739405.1. Taxonomy (GTDB): domain Bacteria; phylum Actinomycetota; class Thermoleophilia; order Gaiellales; family Gaiellaceae; genus Gaiella. The sequence continues at coordinate 182,052 of CAVUAH010000007.1, forward strand.
CCGGTACCGACGATCGTGACGTCGGAGCCCTCGCGCCTGACCGTCGCCTCGCCGAACGGGACGAGGTACTCGCCGTCGGGCACGTCGCCGTGCTCGAGGGTGAGCAGGTAGTGGTGCAGGTAGACGACCGGGTTGTCGTCGCGGATCGCGGTCGCCATCAGCCCCTTGGCGTCGGCCGCCGTCGACGGGGCGACGACCTTGAGGCCCGGCACGCCCATGAAGAGCGCGCTCAGCGTCCCGGTGTGCTGGCCCGCCCAGCCGGCCGTGAAGCCGTAGCCGGCCTTGAGCACGATCGGCACCTTCACCTGGCCGCCGCTCATGCCGCGGAAGCGTGGTGCCTCGTTCAGCACCTGGTCCATCGCGACCAGCATGAACTCGGCCATGTACAGCTCGACCACCGGCCGGAACCCGGCGAGCGCGGCGCCGACGGCGATGCCGATCTCGGCCGTCTCCGAGATCGGCGTCACGCGCACGCGGTCCTTGCCGAACGCGTCCACGAACGGCTCGTTCTCCGTCGTGGCCATGTTCTGCCCGAAGTAGAGAACGCTGTCGTCGCGCTCCATCTCGAGCTGGATCGCCTCGATGATCGCGGCGATGTACGGAAGCTCATGTGCCATTCGTCATCGCCTCCTCATGCGTAGACATAGTCGAGAGCGCTCTCGACCTCGGGGAACGGGCTCGCGAGACCGAAGTCGACCGCTGCCTGCATCTCCTCGCGCACCTCCGCGGCGATCGCGTCGGCCTCCTCGCCGGTGAGGACGCCGTCCGCGACGAGCCGGCCGCGGAAGGCGGGCACGGGGTCGCCCTGCTTCGCGGCCTCGTACTCCTCGGGGGCACCGAACTTCTCGATCGCCTCGTGCTCCGGGAAGTGCAGCGGCACGCCGGGCGGGGCGATGATGTTGCCGTGCGCCGACAGGCGGTACATCTGCGACTCGACGAGCGTCGGGCCGTCCCCCGCCCTCGCGCGCGCGACGGCGACCCGGACGGTCTCGTACACCTCGAGCGGGTCGCGCCCGTCGATCGTCACGCCCGGCATGCTGAACGCCTTCGCCTTGACGGACAGGTCCTCGCCGGAGGCGCGGTTCGCGTCCTCCTGCTCCGTCCGCGTGTGGACGTTGTAGCCGTTGTTCTCCATCACGTAGACGATCGGAAGCTTCCACAGCGACGCGATGTTCAGGGACTCGAAGAACGCTCCCTGCTTCGAGGCGCCGTCGCCGAAGAAGCAGAGCACGACCTGCCCCTGCCCGCGGATCTGGGCGCCCCAGGCCGCTCCTGTCGCATGCGGGATGCCCGCGCCGACGATCCCGGACGTGCCGAGGAACCCGTTGGAGACGTCCGTCAGGTGCATCGAGCCCCCGAGCCCCTTGCAGATGCCGTCGGTGCGTCCGTAGATCTCGGCCATCATCGCCTTCGGGTCGGTGCCGCGCGCGATCGGATAGCCGTGGCAGCGGTAGGTCGTGAAGAACTGGTCGTCCGGCCCGAGGTTCGCGATCGAGCCGACGATCGACGCCTCGGCGCCGTCGGCGAGGTGCGTGTGCCCGCGAATCACGCCCGGGTGCTCCTCGAAGGTCCTCTTCACCCGCTCCTCGAACTCGCGGATCCGCGTCATCTGCCGGAGGATCCAGACGAGGTGCTCCCGGTCGAGCGCCTCGACTCCTTGCGGTGCCGTCATGGGGAGCTCCTCTCGTGCTCGAACTGGCTCATGGTCGTCTCGTAGGCCCGCCGGAAGATCACGTCGATCGGATTGTTCCGCAGCTCCTCCGAGAGCACCTCGACCCCCCAAGGGCCGTCGTACCCGTGGTCGCGGCACGCGTCGACGTATCCCCGGATGTCGAACTCCCCCTCACCGGGCAGGGCTCGATGGTTGATGACCTCGTCCACGGGGTCGTCCATGTTCTCGACCTGCCCGTCGGAGAGCTCGACCCACGACAGGTACTCGACCGGGATCCGGCGCAGCTCGTCGGGCGGGATGCCGAGCTTCGACATGTGCCAGGTGTCGATCGCGACGCCGCCGTTCGGCGCACCGGCGCCCGCGACGACCTCGAGGACGGCGTCGATCGTGTGGACGTTCACGTCGGGCGGCATGAGCTCGTACACGATCTTCGCATCCGTGTGCCGCGCCGCGTCGGCGCAGAGCTCGCCGAAGCGCTCCGTGAGCTGCGGGAGCGATGCCTCTCGCGCGAAGATGTTGGCGACCTTGACGTGGTGCGCCTCGAGGACGCCTGCGGCCTCGAAGAGCAGCGCGCGGGTCTCGTCCGACGCGCGCCGCCGCTCGTCCTCCGGGTCGAGGAACCAGTCGAGCAGGCACTCGACCTCGAGATGGCGGAGCCCGTTGTCGTCGAAGATCCGCTTCATCTCCCGGAGGCTGCGCGTCTCGAGCACGTGCTCGAGGTCGGCGTGCCAGATGCCGAGGCCGCTGAAGCCGACGGTACGCGCCTCGGCACAGCGATCGGCCCAGTCGAAGAGGCTCCACTCGCGCCCCACGTGCACCTCGACGGGGCCCGAGACCGTCCAGTAGAGCGCAACGAGCTCGACCTGCCCGCGTTGCCCGCCGCTCGTCACAACCGGCTGCTCCTCCTGTCGCCAGAACCCAGAGACTGCCGGCGCCCCGCGACAGAACGCGGGGCAGCGGCGCCCCGGCACACGTCACTCGACCCTCTCAACCGCCTGCCCGTTTGTCAAGACGGTGTTCCGGTGAATGAGACAACGCGCTACGATCGCTGCGTGCAGGACACCGGGACGGGGACGTCGCAGTCGCTCGAGCGTGGGCTCGCGATCCTCTCGGCGTTCGACTCCGACCGGCCGCTGATCGGCGTCAGCGAGCTCTCGCGCGAGCTGTCCCTGAGCCGCAGCACCGCGCACCGCTACATCGCGACGCTCGCCCAGCTCGGGTACCTCCAGCAGGACCCCGACTCGAAGCGTTACCGGCTCGGCCCGAAGGTGCTCGACCTGGGGTTCTCGGCGATCAACTCGATGGACGTGCGCGAGATCTCGGCACCGCATCTCCGCCGGCTGTCGGACGAGACGGGCCACACGGTCAATCTCGCGATCCTCGACGGTATCGACGTCGTCTACATCGAGCGCTGCCGTACGGCGCAGCCCGGGCAGCGCGAGATCGACCTCAATCTCCACGTCGGCGCACGATTGCCCGCGTACTGCACGGCGATGGGCAAGGCGATCCTCGCCTTCGTCCCGGAGGATCGCTGCGACGAGCTGATCGCGCGGATCGAGTTCATCCCCCGCGGACCGAACACGATCACCGATCCGCAGGCGTTCAGGGCCGAGCTCGGGCGGATTCGCGAGGCGGGCATCGCCGTCAACGACGAGGAGCTCGCGTACGGGCTGCGGTCGATCGCCGCCCCGATCCAAGCCCACTCGGGCGAGGTGCTCGGGGCGCTCAACCTCGCGATCCATCGCACCATGGGGTCGATGGACGAGCTCATCGCGCGCTTCGCCCCCGCGGTCAAGAAGACCGCCGGCGACATCTCGCTCGGCATGGGCCACCGGCTCGTTCCCGGCTGAGAGCCCGTTCACGTCAGTCCGGCAGCGGACGATCGTCGGGCACGCGCACGGCGATCCGCTCGGCGATGCCGAGGACCTCGACGAGGAACCGGACGCGCCCCTCCCGGTCGACCTCCCATGCCGAGACGGCGCCGTCCGGCTCGAGCCTGAACCGACGCCCGCGCGAGACACCGACGCTCGCGTCACCCTCGAGCAGCCGCGCGTTGAGCCCGTGGTTGAAGGGCCCCGAGCCTGCAGTCCGCTGGTGGCGCTCGTCCCACTCGGCCGGGCCGGCGCCGATCGTCTCGACCCGGCAGTGGAACCCGTCCGGCGCGCTCGCCGTCCGCCAGAGGACCGCGGGGCGGCCGTCGAGCCACTCGAAGCGCGGGAGCGGGCCTGCATCCCCGTGCGCTCCGGGCTCCGGGACGCGGATCGGCGAGCCGGAGAGGATCGACGCATCGACGAGCCAGCGCTCCCCGTCGACCGTCGCGAGGACGGAGCCGTGGTTCGGCTGGCTCGCCCGCGGCGAGGAGAGCATGGTCGCGATCACGCGCGCGACGTCGAAGCCGAGCGCCGCGAGCAGGCCGTGGAGCGCGCCGTTGCCCGACCAGCACGTGCCGCCGGTGCCGTCGTCCAGCCATGCGCCGAAGAAGCTCTCGGCGGTCGAGCCGGGCAGCGGCCCGGGTCGCGCGTCGGCCAGATGGATCAGCTTCTGCACGTTGTCGAACGGGACGCGCCGGCACCAGGCCGCGTAGACGGCCCGCAGCCCGTCGAGATCCGGCTCGGGCCGCTGGACCCCGAGCTTCCCGAGGACGGCGGCGACGGTCGCCTCGCGCATCAGGCCGGAGGCGGCTCGTCCCGGAGCTGCTCGAGCCACGCGCACGCCGCCCTCGCGACGCGAGGGCTGACGCCGAGCTCGTCGAGGTAGGCGGCAGCGGCGTGCATCTCGTCCGCCCGCCGAGCGGCATGCGCACGCGATCCCGAGAGCAGCCGCTCGAGAAGCGGCTCGCCGATCACCGATGCGATGTCGGCCCGAACCCGGTCCTCTGCGCCTGCGACCCGCGCCGCCTCCACGCTCTCGATCGCCGCGGCCGCCACGCCCTTCATGAAGACGCTTCGCAGGAGCTTCAGGCCGGCCGCCTGCCCGGGCTCCGGGCCGACCACGTCGACGGGCATGCCGAGGGGCCGGAAGAGCTCTGCGAACCGCTCGGCTCCGGCGCCGGAGGCGAGCGCGGGGGTCTCGAGACCGAGGCTCGGGACGGTCCCGACGAGCGCGACGTCCGCGAACGGAACCGGGACGCTCCCCGCGAGCGACCGCTTGAGCCCGGGCGAGGACGTGTTCAGATCGGCGTAGACGGCGCCGCCGTCGAGCGCGCCCGCCACGCTGTCCGCCACGTCGAGCGCCACCGCCGCCGCGTTGACGCTGAGCACGACCTCGGCGCCGTCGACGGCGGACGAGCCGTCGGCGGCGATGGTGATCCCGGTGGGGCGCGCGATCGGGTCCCACCCGCGGACGACGCAGCCTGCCGCGACGAGGTCGGCGGCGATCCGCCCGCCGGCCTCCCCCAGGCCGAGCACGGCGACGTCCATCGTCAGCCCTCGACGAGCGCGCGCAGGCCCTGCAGGTCGTAGGAGAGCTCGCCGGCGCGGTAGCGCTCGCGCACCTCCACCTCGCGGGCGGCACGCTCGTGCGCGGCGGGCAGCACCTCGTCGATCCGGTCGGCGGCCAGCACCACGGCGCCGTCGCAGTCCATCACGACGAGATCGCCCGGCCGGATCTCGGTACCGCCGACGACGACCGGGACGTCCAGCTTCCCGAGCTCGCCCTTCGTCGCGCCCTGTGCGCGCACGAACCGCGTCCAGATCGGCAGGCCGAGCTCTGCGAGCTCGTCGAGGTCTCGGACTGCGCCGTCGACCAGCATCCCCGCGACACCCTGCGCCTGGGCCTGCGTGGCGAGCAGATCGCCCACGAACGCGACGGGCGAGGGGTCGATGCTCGTCAGGACGAGAACCTCGCCGGGCCGCGCATGCGCGACCAGCGCGTGCACCATCGTGTTGTCGCCGGGGGCGCAGAGCGCCGTGCGCGCGGGGCCTGCGACGCGCGACCCCGGGACGATCCGGGTCAGCGGGAGATCGACGATCCCGGTGCGTCCGGCCGCCTCGTGCACGGTCGCCACGCCGAGCGCGGCCACTGCTGCGTAGTCGGTCACAGCGCGTCCACCACGACCGGCAGCTCGCGCTGGAACGCCTCGGCGTACCGGATGCCGGTCCGGCCCGAGATGCGCCGTGCGTGGTTTGCCCGGTGCCCGGCCCGCTCCGAGTAGTACTGGCGCAGATAGGACTGGGCGCCCATCGCCTCCATCGCAGCCACCTTCTTCTCCCAGACCGGCGTGATGTCGAGGAACGTCGTCGGGACGAACCCGCAGAGCTCCGGCTGGTGCGGCTCGAAGGAGAGCAGCTCGGGCGGGGTGATGGTGACGAACCCGCTCGCGACTCCGGCGCCGCTCGCCAGCTGACGCGCCCGGACCGTCGCGTCGTGGGCCACGCCGTGGTCGGGGTTGAACGGGTCGAGGGCGGCGTGGGTCAGGACGAGACGCGGCGCCAGCTCGCGCAGCACCTCGGTGAGCAGGTCGACGGCGGCCGCGTCCATCACGAGCGGGTAGTCCCCCAGGTCGAGGCTTCGGAAGCTCGCGCCCAGGGCGTCGGCGGCCGCCTCCGCCTCGCCGTGACGGATCTCCTTGACGCGCTCCTCCGTCTGCCCTTCCTCCTTCCAGAGCTCGCCGGACTCGCCGCGCTCGCCGTACGAGAGCGAGATCACCTGCACGTCCGCGCCCGCCTCTGCGGCGAGAGCGATCGCGCCGGCGGCACGCCAGACGAAGTCGGCGGAATGGGCGCTGACGACGACGACCGAGCCGCTCATGCGAGGTATCCGCGCGGGTCGTCGTGGAGGTGCGCGGCGAGACGATCCGCGAGCGCCATGATCGTGAGCGACGGGTTGACCGAGAGCGTGCGCGGCACGATCGAGCCGTCGCCGACGTAGAGCCGCTCGACGCCCCACACGCCCGCGTCGGCGTCGACCACGGAGCGCTCGGGATCGCTGCCCATCCTGCACGTCCCCTGGACGTGGGTCGACGCGATCCCGGTCCAGCACACCTGGCTGGCGCCGGCTGCCTCGAGCACGTCGCGCGAGAACCGGAGCGCGGCCTCGAGGCGCGCGGTCTCCCGCTCGTTGAACCCGGCGGCGAACATCTCACCGCCGGTGTCGTCGAGCGAGACGCTGCCGTTGTTCTCGTCGTTCACCATCGCGAGCACTCCCACCCAGCGCCGGAACTTCCGGACCGCCTCGACGAGCGGCTGCCCCCAGAGCGGCCCGCTCTCGTCCTCCAGCGTCGTTGCGAAGCTGATCGGGTCCTGGATCGTCGAAGCCTCGATCACGAAGCCGCCGTCCTCGTCGCGCCGGTGCTCCATGGCGTGGGCGGAGATCGGATAGACCATGTGCGCGTCCTGCGGCTCGTCGAAGAGCCCGTAGACGAGGCGCACGGGATGGAAGCCCAGGTTGCGGCCGACGAGCCGGGTGCTCGCCGTCTCCGGCAGGCCCGAGCGCAGCAAGAGCTGCGGCGTGTTGAGCGTGCCCGCGGCGACGACCACGACGCCCGCGTCGACCCGCCGGAGCGTCCCGTCCCCGTCGCGATACTCGACGCCCTTCGCCTCGCCGTCCTCGACCACGACGCGCTGCTACCGGCGCCTCCGCGCGCAGCTCGAGCCTGCCGGTCGCCCACGCGTCGTGGATGTAGGTGTTCATCGTCGACTTGCCTGCGTTCGTCGGGCAGCCCTGCAGGCACGACCCGCAGCTCATGCAGTTCGCGTCCGTGTAGGCGTGCACCGGCTCGAGGTGCGACCCGAGCGCGCGGAATCCGGGCTCGACGGTGTAGACGCTCTTGCGCCAGTCCGACCGGACCCGGACGCCGAGCCGCTGCTCGACGCGCTCGTAGTGCGGGTCGAGGTCCGACGAGCCGAACGGCGCGCCGCCCGGGCCCTCGAGGCCGCTCGCCGCGTGCCACTTCGCGTAGTCGTGGTCGGCCGCCCGCAGCGCGACCTTCGTATTGATCGTGGTCGTCCCGCCGACGCACCGCGCGGCGAGGAGCGCGACGACACCGCCCGCGCCCCCGTCGATCGGGGCGAACCGCAGCGGCCACCAGAAGTCGTGGTTGGCCTTCGCCTCCCAGCGCGTGAAGTCGGCAGCGGTGCGGTGCGGGCCGGCCTCCAGCAGGAGCACGCTGCGCCCGCGGTCGGCGAGCTCCCCGGCGACGACGCCGCCACCCGCGCCCGAGCCGACGACGACCACGTCGAACCGCTCGGTCCCGCTCACGAGATCCCCAGGTACGACCAGTCCTTGCGCAGGCGGGTCGCCAGCGGCGTCGAGAAGTCGATCTCCTCCCAGGCGCCCCGGGCGTCGACGCCGGGGGCGACGAAGTCGCTGTAGAACGCCTCGATCGCGAGCGCCCGCACCCAGGCGAACTCCTGCGTGGCGACGTGGTCGCCGACCTCACCGTCGGCGACGGTCGTGAAGGCCGCGATCGCGGCGCCGCGGGTGCCCTCGTCCATGCGGGCGAGCAGTGCGTCGACGTAGACCTCGGGGCGCACACGCGCCGAGCCGGGCACGATCGCGTCGCAGACCCGCTGCACCGTCTGCGCCGTGCCCGCATCGAGGACCTGGAGCGCGCCCACCGGGCGACTATACGTGGGCTGCGGGGAGTTCAGTCGGCGATGCCGAGGCCCCAGCCGCCGTCGATCACGATCTCCTGTCCGGTGATGTACTCCGACGCCGGCGAGGCCAGGAAGAGGGCTAGGCCCTTGACGTCGTCGGGCTGCCCGACGCGATGCATGGGCACGTCCTTCGCGACGATCGCCTGCAGCCCCGGGTCGTGCGCGTGCCCCCCGCCGATGTTCGTCACGAAGAAGCCGGGCGCGATCGCGTTCGCCGTGACGCCGTCCGCGGCGAGCTCGAGCGCGAGGCAGCGGACGAGATGACGCGCACCGGCCTTGGCGGCCATGTACGCGGAGCCGATCACAGGCTCGACCTTGGTCGCGGCGAGGGAGGTCGTCACGACGATGCGGCCGTACCCGTGCTGGCGCATGTGCCTGGCCGCGGCCCGCGCGGTCGCGAAGATCCCGTTGAGGTTGACGTCGATCACGCGGTTCCAGCGGTCGTCGGTGTACCGCTCGAGCGCCCCCTCCTCGACCCGCGGCCGCTCGCTCCCGGCCCAACCGGCGACGAAGCCGACTCCGGAGTCGATCCCGGCGTTCGCGAACGCGACGTCGAGCCGGCCGTAGGCGGCCGCCGCCCCGTCGACCGCCCGGTCGAGCGCATCGTGGTCGGTCACGTCCGCCACCGCGCCGCGCACGTCGAGCCCCTCCCCCTCGAGCCTGGCGACCTGCTCCGCGAGCCCGGCCTCGTCGACATCGATCAGGGTGACCCGGGCGCCGTGGGCGGCCAGCACCTCGCCGTAGGCCAGCCCGAGGCCGCTTGCGCCGCCGGTCACGACCACCCCGAAGCCGGATACGTCGAACTGCGACGACACGTTCATGCGCCCTGCCTTCCCTCGCCGACCTGCGTCACGATGCATCGACCCGCACGACGGCCTTCATCACCTCGGCGGGGTGCGCGATCGCATAGGCGATGGCCTCGGGCGCCCGATCGAGCGTGAACTCGTGCGTGACGAGGCCCGCCGCGGCGTCGCGCCGGCGGCCGACGAGCTCGACCGCGGCGGCGAACTCCGCCGCGCCGCAGCAGCTCACGCCGAGGACGTCGATCTCCTTCAGGGGGAGGTCGCCGACCCGCATCGGGGCATGGTCGGCGGAGAGCCCGACGACCACCACGCGCCCGGCGTGGGAGACGAGCTCGACGGCCCGCTGGACGAGAGCGGGCACGCCCGTGGCCTCGATCACGACCTCCGGCCCTTCGGCTCCCGCCCACTCGCGGATCGCCGCGCCGAGGTCGGCGTCGGAGCCGACCTCGAGCACCTCGGCGCCCAGCGCAGGGCCGCGGGCCAGCCGGCTCGCGACCCTGTCCACGAGGAGCACCGATGCGCCCCGGTCGGTGGCCGCGAGCGCGAGCGCCTGTCCGATCGGCCCCGCCCCGAGCACCACGACCCGCTCCCCGGCCGCGACCCGGCCGCGCACGACGGCGCGGACCGCGATCGAGACCGGCTCGATCAGCGCGGCGAGGGCCGGATCCTGGTCGCCGACGGGGAACGCCTGGGCGGCCGGGAGAACGAGCTGCTGCTGGAGGGCGCCGTCCTCGTGCACGCCGATCAGGCTGATGTTCACGCAGGCGTTGCCACGGCCGACCCGGCACGCGTAGCAGGCGCCGCACGACGCCACCGGCCAGAGGGCGACGCGCGTCCCGACCGTGAGCTCCGGCGGACAGTCGGAACCGACCTCGAGGATCGTCCCGGCCGCCTCGTGGCCCTGCACGCGCGGGTAGAGCGTCGACGGGTCGTCGATCGTCCCGATGTCGCCGAGGAAGTAGTGGAAGTCCGACCCGCAGAGGCCGACCGCCTCCGGGGCCACCAGCACCCGCCCGGGCCCGGGCGCGCCGGGCTCGTCGACGGCGACGACCTCCATCGCCCCCCTGCCCCGCGTCACCGCTGCGCGCATCGTCGCCACAGGGCGATCGAATCATCTCCGGTGCCCCGGACGCAAACTCGACACCGACTTCCGCGCGGGGCGACCGCGTACGATGGCGCCCCCGTCGTACGAGACAAGGAGCCTGGTGGTGCGCGAGCCCCTGTTCACGGAGACCCTCCAGATCGCGATCGTCGTGCGCGACCTCGAGGCCTCGCTACGGACGTACGTCGAGGAGTACGGAATCGGCCCCTGGGAGGTCTACGAGTTCGACCCGGCCAAGGTCGGCCCGCTCGGCGAGGGCGAGCCTCCCACGAGCGGTGCCTGGCGCCTTGCGGTGACGATGGTCGGGAGCGTCCAGTGGGAGCTCGTCCAGCCGCTCGACGAGCGGAGCATCTACGCGGAGTTCCTCGCGTCGAAGGGCGAAGGGCTGCATCACGTCGCCGTCGGAGGCACGCCGTACCGGGAGGCGCTCGACGGCATGCGCGCGAACGGTCGGCGCGTGGTTCTCGGCGGTGTGTACGAGGGGGCGACGTTCGCCTACCTGTCGACCGACGAGGACCTCAAGGTACTCACCGAGATCTTCGACTGGCCCGAGGGGCTCGTGCAGGAGCCGGACGCCGTCTACCCCGCCTGAGCCGGACGAGCACGGGGCGGGACCGCCGCAGCAGCCCCGCCCCGCAACACGCGTCGCTCAGGCGACGACCTTGAAGCTCCTCTTCGAGCCCGGCTTCGCGGGCGAGCTGTAGGTGTACGTGCCCCTGGTGAGGTCGAGCGTCCAGGTCGTCTTGCCGGTCCCCTTGATCGCGGTGACCTTGGAGACACCGGGGCCGACGAGCCGGAAGCCCTGCGTGCCCGACGCATCCGTGACGATGATCGAGTACTTCCCGGCCTTGAGCCTGGACACGATCTTGCCGTCCTGGCGCAGGGTGATGAACTGGTTGCCGACCGTCCCCTGCAGGATCTTGCCGCCGTCGATCGCGCTCGGAACGAGCACGGCAAGGTTCGGCAACGACGTGATGACGCCGTACTTCTTCGTGTAGGCCGCGAGCTGGGCGAGCTGGACGCGGTTGACCACGGTCGTCCAGATCGGCAGGCGGATGTTCCGCGACGCCGCCGGGAGCAGGTCGCGGACCTCGTCCGGGTGGTTCTGCGCGTACTCGAGCGACTGGTTCATCGCCGTGCGGAACTTCGCGGCGAGGCCGGGGTTCTTCGCGGCCCAGTCGGTGCGGACGAAGTAGCCGCCGATCGGCCAGTAGTCACCGAGCACGGGCCCGGGTGCCATCAGGTCACGGGCGCCGTCGATCTGGATCGCCTGCGACAGGAACGGCTCCGGCGTCCAGATCGCGTCGACCTGTCCGCTGTTCAGCGCCGCACGCATCGCCGGGAACGGCAGCGCGAGGAGCTTGATCGAGTTTGGGTCGACGCCGCTCTTCTCGAGCGCCGCCTTGATCATCACCTCGCCGACGCCCTTGAGCGCGTTGACCGCGATCGTCTTGCCCGCGAGATCGGCCGGCGTCCGGATCGAGCTCGATCCCTTGACGAGGATGTTCTGCCAGTTGGTCGCCTGGTTCGTGCTCTCGACCTCGCTCAGCGTGATCGCCGAGATCGGGATCCCCGACGTCCTCGCGATCATCGCGGGAACCCAGCCGGCGAAGCCGACGTCCATGTTCGAGTTCGCGAGGCCGAGCATGATGTCGTTGCCGCTCTGGGCGGTGATCTTCTTGATCTCGATGCCCTGCTGCTCGAAGAACCCCTTCTTGATGCCGAGATCGAGCGGAAGCGTGTTGGCGATCGGCAGCACGCCGACCGTCAGCGAGTCCGCCTGCGCGGCACCCGGTGCCCCTGCTGCCCCACCGGCGAACAGGGCGGCGACGACGAGGATCGCGCAGCCGGCGAGCAACGGCCGGCGACGCGAGGGCGTTGCGACTGTCTTCATCCTTGCTCCTTCCCTACTCGTGGAGCCCGTCGCCGACGAGGGTCGACGGGGCCTGGGCGACCGGTGGCGCCGCTTGGTCTCGCTTGATGAGCCGGTAGACGTATGCGCGAAGGTGTACGAACTCGGGTAGCTCCTTCGTCTCGAGCTGGTCGCGGGGTGACGGCAGGTCGACGCCGACGATCTCCTTGACGACCGTCGGCGCGTTCGTGAGCACGACGATCCGGTCGGACAGGTAGACCGACTCGTCGATGTCATGCGTGACGAAGAGGATGGTGATCCCGAACTCCTCGCGGACGCGCAGCACGAGATCCTCGAGATCGCCGCGCGTCTGCGCGTCGACCGAGGCGAACGGCTCGTCCATGAGCAGGATCAACGGCTGGTAGGCGAGCGCCCGCGCGATCGCGACGCGCTGCTGCATCCCGCCCGACAGCTGCCAGGGATAGTGGTCGATGAATCGGGTCAGCCCGACCGCGGCGAGCGCCTCCTCGACCAGTCGCGTCCGCTCCGCCTTCGCGAGCTTCTTGTGGCGGAGCGGGAGCAGGACGTTGCTCCGCACCGTCGACCACGGCATCAGCGAGCGGTTGTACTCCTGGAACACGACCGCCATCTCCTCCGGCGGGCCGGTGACGGGTGCGCCGTGGAGGAGGACCTCTCCGCGCGATGGCTGGAGGAGCCCGGCGATGCACTTGAGCAATGTCGTCTTGCCACAGCCCGAGGGCCCGACGACGCAGACGAGCTCGCCCTCGCCGATCGAGAAGGAGATGTTGCGCAGGGCGTGCGTGACCTTCTCGCCGACCCCGTACGACTTGGCGATCTCCCTGATCTCGAGCATCGATGTGCGCCCCGCTACCGCGTGGCCGCCCGCCAGCCGCGATGCCAGGCCAGCAGCCGCCGCTCGACGAGGATATAGGCCAGGTTGAGGAAGTACCCGATCACACCGATCAGCAGGATCGCGGCCCACATCGGGCCGAGCTGGAAGGTGTTCTTCGAGATCAGCAGGACGTAGCCGACGCCGCTCGTCGAGGAGAAGTACTCCGCGACGACCATGATGATCACGGCGAGCGAGAGGCTCGTCCGCATCCCCGCGGAGATCTGCGGGAAGGCGGCCGGGAGCACGATGCGGCGGACGCGCTCCTGTACGGGGACGCCGTACGCGCGCGCGGTGTCGACGAGCGTCGGGTCGAGGCCGCGGACGCCGTCGATCGTGTTCAGCAGCACCGGGAAGATGCAGAAGAAGGCGATGAACGACACCTTCTGGAGGTTCCCGATCGAGTGGAGGAGGATCACCGAGATCGGGAGCAGAGCGGGCGGCGGCATCGCACGCCAGTACTCGACGTGCGGCATCGCGAACTTCCGCGCCCAGAGCGACAGCCCGAGCGGGATGCCGATTGCGACCCCGATCGCCGACCCGATCGCGAACCCGAGCAGGATCCGCATCAGGCTGGGGACGACGTCCGAGCGGAACTGCGCGAAGAGCCAGAGATCCTGGAACTGGCTCAGGATCGTCGACGGCGGCGGCCAGAAGCGGCTGTCGGCCGACCGCGCCCAAAGCTCCCAGCGCGAGCACGATCGCGACAGGGACGGCGATCTCCGCCGCGATCTTGAGCGTCTCGCTGCCGCGCCTGCTCATCATGCCTCCACCCGCTGCGACGGATGCCAGCGGAGTGCGCGGCGCTCGAGCGCCGTGAAGAGGAGGTGGGTGCAGAGCCCGAGCACGCCCGTCGCGAGCGCGAGCGCGTAGAGCTGCGTCGTCAGGCCGTACGACTGCGCGTAGTTCAGCATCTGGCCGAGGCCGGGCGTGCCCATGAAGAGCTCCGCCGTGAACGCGAGGATGAGCGCGACCGCCGACGCGATGCGGATCCCCGTCGCGATGTACGGGATGGCGCTCGGGAGCGTGATGCGCCACAGCCGCTCGTGCCGCGGCACCCCGAACGAGCGCGCGGTGTCGATCGTCACGGGGTCGACGTCGCGGACGCCGTACATCGTCTGGACGAGGATCGGCCAGAACGCGCCGAACGTGGCAAGGAAGACCTCGCTGCGGAGGGACGTGCCCAGCGTCAGGAAGAGCAGCGGGATGAGCGCGGCGGACGGGATCGGGCGGAGGAACTCGACCGGGACGCGGAAGGCACGCCCCGCGAAGTCGCTCAGGCCGAGAACGATCCCGAGCGGGACGGCCAGGAGCGTCGCCAGCCCGAGCCCGAGCGCCCAGCCCTGCACCGTGTGGAGGAACGCATTCCAGAAGTCCCACGTGCTGGCCAGGGACCCGAGCTCATCGACGGTCGAGGTCATCGAAGGGAGGTCCTGCTCACGGATCAGCCCGGAGCGCGAGACCAGCTCCCAGACGACGAAGGCGAACGCGATCGACAGGACGAAGACGAGCGCGTTGGCGACGCCCGACGACCGCGTCGGCTCTCCCCGCTCCGGGAGCGCGGGCCTCACGTGATCGGCAGTCGCCTCCTGGGCCGCGGTCATCGCCAGGGGGCGGCCGGGTTCGAACGCGGACGCCCAGCCGATCGCCGGCGGCCGTCGTGGACCGTGCGCGCGAATCCTTCGCAGAGTTCAGCCACGCCCCGTCAACCGTACGGCCGGGTGCGTCTAGTTGTCAAGACGCCGTTCCGGCATCTGGGACGAATGGGACGGCCGAGGACCCGCTCGCGTCGTCTCGGGATGTGGGCGAGCAGGCGCTCAGCCGGACGCGCGGGCGCTCTCGAGCGCGCGCCACACGCGCTCGCCGCTCGCGGGCATCTCCACGTGCCGAACGCCGAAGGGCGCGAGCGCGTCGGCGACGGCGCTCTGGACCGCCGGAGTCGACCCGATCGTGCCGGACTCGCCGATGCCCTTCGCCCCGAGCGAGTTGAGCGGCGTGGGGGTCTCCATCTCGACGACGTCCCACGAGGGCAGCTCGGCCGCCGACGGGAACGCATAGCCGAGGAACGTCGCGGTGAGCGGGTTCCCCTCGTCGTCGTACACGAACTCCTCGAAGAGCGCCTGCGCGACCCCGGTCGCGACGCCCCCGTGGACCTGGCCCTCTGCGATCACGGGATTGACGAGCGTGCCGGCATCGTCGACCGCGACGTGGCGCCTGAGCTCCACCTCGCCCGTCTCGGTGTCGACCTCGACGACGGCGACGTGGGCGCCGAACGGGAACGTCGGCGCATCTGCCTTGAAGATCTCGGCCGCCCGCAGCTCTGCGAGCCTGCCCTCTGCCGCCACGGCGGTCGCAAGCTCCTTCCACGTCAGGACGGGCGTGGGCGAGCCGACCACGTGGAATCCGCCGCGGCCCGCGTCGAGCACGACGTCGTCGGCGCTCGCCTCGAGCTGCTCGGCGGCGAGCACGCGCGCGCGCTCCACGACCACGTCTGCCGCCACGCGCGCGGCGACCCCGCCGATCTGGGTCGACTTCGAGCCGTACGTGCCGACGCCCTGGGCGACCTCGTCGGTGTCGCCCTTGATCACGTGCACCGACTCGATCGGAAGGCCGAGCCGGTCGGCCACGATCATCGCGAATGTCGTCTCGTGCCCCTGTCCGTGCGAGAACGATCCCGTGCGCAGCACCGCTTCGCCGTCCGGGGTGATCTCGACGTCCCCGAGCTCGGGCTCGACGAGCCCGTTCGTGATCTCGACGTACACGCTGACGCCGATGCCGAGCGCGCGCGGGTCGCCCGACGCGCGGCGGCGCGCCTGCTCCTCGCGGAGCGCCGCGTAGCCCGCCGTCTCGAGCGCGAGGTCGAGCGCGCGCTCGTAGTCGCCCGAGTCGTAGCCGGCGCCCGAAGCGGTCGTGAGCGGGAAGGCGTCGGGGGCGAAGAGGTTCCGCCGGCGCACCTCGGCCGGGTCGCTTCCGAGCTCGGCCGCGAACAGGTCCATCGCACGCTCGATCGCCTGGGTGGCCTCGGGCCGCCCCGCCCCGCGGAACGGGCCCGTGGGCGTCGTGTTGGTGACCACGCTCACCGTGTCCGCCTCGATCTTCGGGATCGCGTAGACGCCGCTCGCCATCAGCGCCGTGAACCCCGGGAGGATGGCCCCGATCCGCGGATAGGCGCCGGCCTCCTGCACGACCCGCAGGCGGTAGGCCTCGACGTCGCCGTCGCGGGTGCCGCCGATCGTGAACTCGAGGTGCGACGCCCGGCCGTGCGCCATCGCGATCATGTTCTCGCTGCGCGTCTCGGTCCAGCGGACCGGGCGCCCGGTCCTGCGCGCCAGCCAGGAGACGAGGATCTCCTCGACGGCCAGGAGCTTCGCCCCGAAGCCTCCGCCGACGTCCGGCGCGACGACGCGCACCGCTCCTGGCTCCAGGCCGAGGATCATCGTCAGCGCGTCGCGATCCTGGTGCGGCGTCTGCGTCGAGAGCCAGAGCGTCAACCGCCCGTCGTCACCGACGACGGCGGCGCATGCGCGCGGCTCGAGCGGGCACGCGGCCAGCCGCTGGCTGACCAGGCTGCCCGAGACGACGACGTCGCAGCCGTCGAACAGCGTCTCGTCGCGCTCCGCCGGGTGGCTCGTGCACACGTTGGTGCCCGCGTCGGGATACAGCAGCACGTCGCCCTCGAGCGCGGCGGCCGGATCGACCACCACGGGGAGCGGGTCGTAGTCCACGGCGACGAGCTCGGCAGCGTCGACACCCGCGGCGCGTGTCTCGCTGAGGACGACCGCCACGATGTCCCCGACGAAGCGAACGGCGCCGTCCGCGAGGTACGGCCTCCCCATGCGCTGGTCGAGACCCGGGATCGGCGGTGGCTCGAACGAGCCGAGGTCCGTATCGGCGGCGGTGAAGACCTGGACGCCCGGCAGCGCAGTCGCAGCCGAGGCGTCGACCGCCAGGAGGCGCGCGTGGGCGTACGGCGAGCGGACGAACGTCGCGTGGAGCGCGCCCGGAAGCTCGAGGTTCTCCACGTACTGGCCCACGCCCCGCAGGAAGCGATCGTCCTCCCGCCGGAGGATCCGCTGCCCCATCATTCCGCTCACGGAGCGGACTCTCGCACACGGAGCGGCGCCGGGCGAGGGAACCGTCATCGCCCCCAGACCTCCTCGGCGACCTCCACGACCAGAGGCGAGCTTCGCGACCTGCTCGTCGTAGCCGAGGGCGTTCCCGTCCACGGTCGACGAGAACCCGCACTGCGGCGAGAGGCACAGCTGGTCGAGCGGCGCGAAGCGGCTCGCCTCCTCGATCCGCCGGAGCAGGTCGTCCTTCGACTCGAGCTCGCCGCGCTTCGTCGTCACGAGCCCGAGGACGACCTGCTTGTCGCCCGGCGGGAGAAAGCGCAGCGGCTCGAAGCCCCCCGAGCGCTCGTCGTCCCACTCCATGAAGTAGCCGTCGACGTCGAGCTCGGCGAAGAGCGCCTCGGCGACGTGGTCGTAGCCGCCCTCGGCGACCCACGACGAGCGGAAGTTCCCGCGGCACATGTGCGTCGTGACGGTCATCCCGGCCGGCCGTCCGTCGAGCGCCTCGTTGATGTGGCGGATGTACTCGACGTGCTGGGCGTCGGGGTCGCCGCCGATCGAGGCCACGTAGCGGCGCTGCTCGGGGTCGTTCAGGTAGGCGAGGCTCGTGTCGTCGAGCTGGAGGTACGTGCAGCCGAGCTCGCCCAGGCGACGCACCTGCTCGCGGTAGGCGGCGGTCAGGTCGCTCCAGAACGAGCCGAGGTCGGGATAGACCGACTCGTCGATCGCTGCGCGGCCGCCCCGGTAGTGGACCATGCTGGGCGACGGGATCGTCAGCTTCGGAACGCCCCTCGTCACGTGGTCGGCGAGGTAGGAGAACGCGTCGCCGAAGATCGTCTGCGACACCCCGATCGTGCCGTCGACGTGGAGCGCGGCGGCCATGAACTCGATGTCGCCATCGTCGTTGTGGAAGGAGACCTTGACCTTGTCGTCGGCGGTCGAGATCCCGTCGAGCGCGTAGATGAAGTCCATGTGCCACGAGCTCCGCCGGAACTCGCCGTCGGTCACCCCACGCAGGCCGACGCGCTCCTGCATGCGGACGACATCGGCGATCGCCTCGTCCTCGACCGCACGCAGCTCGTCGGCGGTGATGCGGCCGGCCGCGACGTCCTCACGAGCCTGCAACAGGGCCGGCGGGCGGAGCAGGCTGCCGACGTGATCGGCGCGGAACGGTGGAGTGGTACGGACTGCCATGGTCATCTCTCCTCGACTGGCGCAGGCTACTTCCTGTGGTGACCGGGGAAAACCCGAACGCCGGTTCTATATCATCGCCGGCGATGGCGCGCCGCGACCTCCACGCCTCCGTCCCCGCGATTCCCGCGGCGGCGGCGACGAACGGCGCGGCGCACACCTTCTACCGCACACGGGTCGCAGCGTGAGCCTCGTCGACCCCGCGGCGGAGCGCTACGCAGTCGAGCACACGTCTCCTCCGGACGCCGCTCTCACGGCTCTGCGCGCCGAGACCGAGGCGACGATGCCCGTGCCGCAGATGGCGGGCGGGCTGGTGGAGGGCCGACTGCTCGAGGCGCTCGTCGTCGCAACCCGCGCCACGCGCGTGCTCGAGATCGGCACGTTCACCGGCGTCAGCGCGATCTCGATGGCCTCGCGCCTGGCCGAGGGCGGGACGGTGATCACGCTCGAGGCCGACCCAGTCGCGGCCGAGATCGCCCGGCGCCACATCGCCGCGAGCCCGTACGCCGACCGCATCGAGCTGGTCCTCGGAGACGCCCGCGAATCCCTCGAACTGCTGGAAGGGCCGTTCGACCTCGTGTTCGTCGACGCGTGGAAGACCGACTACCCGGCCTACTACGAGGCCGTGCTGCCAAAGCTCGCGCCGCACGGAGTGATCGTCGCGGACAACGTCTTCCGCTGGGGGACCGTGCTCGAGGAGGGACCGGCCGACGACGAGGCGGTGGTCCTCAGGCGCTTCAACGACGACATCCTCGCCGACCCGCGGGTCGACTGCGCCATGCTCACGGTGGGTGACGGCCTCCTCCTGATCTGGCGGCGATGACCGGCTCGCCGCCTCCTGTCCGCCGTGTCGTCACGGGGCACGACACCGAGGGCAGAGCGGTGATCGCCGAGGACGGCCCGCCGCCCACGAGCGTGGCGCTCGAGAGCGTCCCGGGAACCGTCTTCCACGAGCTCTGGGCCACCACATCGGTGCCGGCGGAGATCGACAACGGCGCCGACCCGACCCTCGGCCCTCTGCGGCTCGCGCCGCCGCGGGGTGGAACGCGGATCCGGATCGTGGACATCCCCCCCGACACCGTTCAGAACGCGCTCACGCCCGAGGCTGCGGCGGCCGCCTTCGCGGCGATCGGCGCCACCCACGCGCACGGGCTCGACGGCCCGCACGCCCTGATGCACCGGACCGAGACGATCGACTACGGGATCGTGCTCTCGGGGGAGGTCTGGCTCGTCGTGGACGAGGACGAGACGCGCCTCGGTGCCCGGCGACGTCGTGGTGCAGCGCGGGACGAACCATGCCTGGTCGAACCGCACCGAGGAGACGGCGCGGATGGCGTTCGTGCTCGTCGACGGACGGTTCGCCGACGACCTTCGACCCCGACCGAGGAGTGAGTGATGGCAGTCGTGCTGAAGGCGACCTGGACGGCGACCGAGGGCTCCGAGGCGATCGTCCTCGACGCGCTGGAGAAGCTCTCGCCCCGCTCGCGCGAGGAGCCGGGCTGCCGTTTCTACCAGGCGTATCGCGACCCGGCGGAGCCAGGGGTGTTCCACATCTTCGAGATCTACGACGACGAGGCCGCCGTCGAGGCGCACGGCGCGTCCGAGCACTTCCGGACGTACGCGCTCGGCCAGGCGATCCCCGCCCTCGAGTCCCGGCAGCGCGAGTTCTTCGAGACGATCGACGCGTAACCCGACCGCCGGTCGCTCGACGAGCGCGTCCTCGGTGAGCCGAGGCTCGCTCACGGCGCGCGGTCCAACGTGCACTGTCGACGGCCGGTGGCTGTCGACTCGCCGCGCCTTTGCGAGCGGTCTCGCAGTCCAGGCTGGCGTCCTCGGCCGACGGAGGCTAGACTTATCGCATCATGACGAGCATCAAATCCGATGCGCAGGTGATGCGTAGAATCACCGTCTCGCTCGACGAGGCACTCGAGCACGCGCTCGACGAGGCGCCCGAGCGGCTCGGACTCGACGTCGCCGCCGCCGCCGCCGTGCGGCTGCTCGCCTATGCCCGCCTCGGCTACGAGCACACGCTCGACGAGGAGCGCGACCGCGACCGCCTCGCCACCTACCGAGCCTGGGTCGTGGCCCCGGAGATGGGTGAGGTCGCCCGCGCTGCGAGCCGCCGCGCAGCGCAGCGCGGCGTGTACGAGGACTGAGCGGGCGTGCCCGGCAGGGCTCGCTGGGGCCAGGTCTGGTGGGTCGACGTCGGCCTCGGCGAGAAGAAGCGCTTCGCCGTGGTCAGCGAGAACGGCTGGAACGAGACGTTCGCGACGGTGATCGCCGTGCGGCTGACGACGAGTCCGAACCGCGACTCGGGGCCGGGGTTTCCGCTTCTGCGCGCGAAACCGCCGACGATCGCGATATGCGGCGAGGTGACGACGATCCACGAGGACGACCTGGTCGACGTCGCCGACCAACTGACGCCGCATGAGATGCGGCTGATCGCGATCGGCCTGCTCGAGGTCACGCAGGCGCACCGCGTCCTCGGGATCACACACCCGGACATCGCCGAGCGGATCGGCGAGCGACGCCGACGCCGCTGACGCTCGTCAGGCTGCCCAACGTTACGCCCCCAGGCTCCTCGCCGAGCAGCGCATCGGCCGGCGGATCGGCGTGGCGTCGCCTTCGCCTCGACTTCCTTACGCGCCGCGTCGAAGCGATGCTCGGCGAACGCGAGGAAGATGAGCCCGAGCACCGGGTCGCGGTACTGCGCAGCGGTCAGCGACGAGTTCGCGCGGAGCTCGTCCGCCGCGGCCCACAGGCGCCTCTCGAGCTCGGCGAGGTCGGTCATCCGTGCAGCGTGATCGGCCCGGGCACCCCCAGACCTTACGTCCCCCGTCGGGCCGCTACGCCGAGCCTCCGCGCATCCTTCTCGGCCAGACGCCCTGCTTGCCCGGCATCAGGATGCCGTTCGGGTCGAGCGCGTCCTTGATCGTCTCGGCCAGCCGCCTGCCCGCGTAGTCGTTGTAGTCGTACGCCGTCGCGCACAGGTCCATGAAGTCGATGTGCGCGCGGTACTCGCCGTAGCCGAGCGCCGCCGCCTGCGGCACGAGCTCCTTCGAGACGGCGAACGCCGACCGGGTCTGCTCCTCGTCCGACGTGTCGAAGACGACGAGCACGACGTTGACGAAGCTCCGCGGGCCGGTCGGGATCAGCGCCGCGCTGTAGTCGAGCCCGCGCTCGTCGAGCGCGCCGCGCATCAGGTCCCGGAGCCGGATCGCGTCCTCGGCCGTCAGCGGCGCCGCCGGGGAGAAGCCGATGTGCCCTCCGTTCTCGCCGCCGTACCACTTCCCCATCTGCACGAGCTCGAGGTTCGGCACCCCCGCCTGCACCCGCTCGGCGGGGTTCTCGATCGTGTGCACCTCGCTGCCTGCGACCTTCGCTGCCGATCACCGTGGCGCCCTCGATCCGACCGAACGCCTCCTGCACCTTCGCGAACCTGTGGTCGACGATCGCCTCGTCGCCGTGGATCGCGAAGCGCATCGTCCAGCGCCCGAAGCCGAGCTCCGAGCAGATGCGCTCGATCGCCTCCTCGGGGAGGACGCCCTCCCCCTGGTGCCAGTGCGCCCGGTCGGTGAACACCGACGCCGCGGCGACGGGGCTCAGGATCATCGGGTAGCCCGTGATCGAGCCGCCGAGCATCAGCTCGCGGAGCGTGTCCACCATCGGCCCGAGGTCGTCGTCGCGCGGCACCATCACCCAGCCCGGCAGGTAGCACTCCGGCTCCGGCATCAGCCAGACGCCCATCCTGGTGACGATGCCGAGGTTCGACTGGAAGAAGAGGCCGTCGAACGACGGCCCGAAGCTCCGCCGGTACACGTGCCAGGCTCGGCCGTTCGAGATCGCGCCCATGCCGGTGCGCACCAGCTCGCCATTCGGGAGCACCACCTCGAGGCCGCACGCGTTGGCGGCGTGGTCGCCGTACGGCGTGTAGCCGAGGCCGTACTCCAGGGTGTTTCCGATCACGCTGCCCCAGCCGAGGTCGGGCACGGAGATCCAGAGCTTGTGGCCCGACGCGCGCACCGCCTCGTACAGGTCGAAGAAGCTCACGCCCGGCTCGACGACCGCGTAGGCCGCGTCGCCGTCGATCTCGAGCACGCGGTTCATCCGCCGCAGGTTCACGACGACCGCCCCGCGCACGCGGGGTGACGAGCCGCCGTAGCCGTTGTTCCGGCCCTGTGAGCTCACCCAGAGCGGAACGGCGTGGTCGTTCGCGATCCGGACGACGGCCTGGAGCTCCTCGACCGACTCCGGTTGCACGACGGCGGAGGCCTCGTAGTCGTCCCAGCGCCGCGAACCAGTAGGGGTCGCGAAACTCCCGCAGCTGCTCCGTGTCGGTGAGGACGTGCTCCGCGCCGACGGCCGCGCGAAAGCCGTCGAGTGCCGCGTCCAGTGCCTGCTCGGTCAGGTCGGTGGGGAGCACGCTCGTCATCGATGACCTCCCGGGTCGTGTGCCACGTCGCGAACGGCGTCGATCGTGTGCCCGACCTTAACGCCCGGCGACGTCACCGTCCCATCGCTGCGAAGAGCGGCAGCGACGGGTGCGGCACGAAGCGCGTCTGCACGTCGACGACGGCGGGGAGCCCGGACCCGAGCGCGCGGTCGAGCGCCGGGCGGACCTCTTCGAGGGCCGTGACCCGCTCGCCGTGGCAGCCGAAGCCGCGCGCGACGGCGGCGTAGTCCATGCCCTCGAGCGCCGTGTCGAGCTCGAAGCCGGCCCGCGCCTGGCCGAACCGGATCACGCCCCATGCGGCGTTGTCGTGGATCACCGTCACGACCGGCAGCCCGTGACGGCGCGCGGTGTCGAGCTCGGAGAGCGTGAAGCCGAAAGCTCCGTCGCCCGTGATGTTCACCACTGCGCGGCCCGGGTGCGCTGCCTGGAGGGCGAGCGCGTAGGGGAGCCCGAAGCCGAGGTGCGCCATCCCGGGGTCGTGGAACCGGGTTCGCGGCGCCGATACCGGCGTGAGGTCGTTGCTCCAGAACGTCGTGTGGCCGCCGTCGAAGACGGCGAGCGCGTCGTGGGGCAGCCAGTCGCCGATCGCCTTCGCCAGCGCGGCCGGGTGCATCGCATCCGCCGGCTCGTCGGCGCCGTCGAGGAGCCGGCGGACGTGCGCCGCGGTGGTCCGCGACGAGCGCGTCGCGCCACGTCGCGTCGGCCCGCCGGACACCGCCCTCGAGCGCGGCGAGGAGCGACGCCAGCCCCTCGCGCACGTCCCCCGCGAGTGTCAGCGTCGAGGCAGGAAGCACTCCGCCCGCTGCCTGGGGCTCGATGTCGAGGTGGACGACCTGCTGACCGGACGTCCCGGCGAGGGCGGGCGCGCGGCCCTCCCACAGCCAGGAGGACATGCGGCACCCGGCGAGCAGCACGACGTCCGCCTCCCGCAGGGCGCGCAGCACCGGCTCACCGGCGATCAGCCCGCCGTGGCCGAAGAACGCCGGATCGTCCGTCCGCACGGTGCCCAGGCCCATCTGCGTCGCAGTCACGGCGGCGCCGAGCCTGCGGGCGACGTCCTGGAGCTCGGCGGCCGCGTTCGCGAGGACGACGCCGCCGCCCGCGACCAGCAGGGGGCGCTCGGCGTCGCCCAGGAGCGCAGCCGCGCGCTCGACGTCCTCGGCCGGGAGGGGCGTGCGCGAGACGGGATCCGGCGCGGTGTCGAGCTCCGTGACGTCGAGGTCGGCCGACGCGGCGAGGACGTCGGCTGGAAGCTCGACGTACACCGGCCCCGGCCTGCCGGAGAGCGCCTCCGCGGCCGCCCTCCGCACGAGCGCCGGAATCTGCTCGGGGGACTCCGCGACGGCGCTCCACTTCGTCGTCGCACGCATCAGGCCGGAGACGTCGGCGGCCATCGTCAGCCCGCGCGCGGCCTCGCCCAGGTGGGTCGGCGCGCCGGAGGTGAGCACGAGCACGGCGAGCCCATTGGCCCGTGCCGTGCCGAGGCCGCCGACGAGGTTGTGCGCTCCAGGCCCCATCTCGCCGTAGCAGGCAGCGAGTCGCCCGGTCGCGTGGAAGGTCGCCGCCGCCATCCAGGCCGCCGCCGCCTCGTGCCGTGTCCCGAGATGCCTGATGCGAGGCTCGGCGGAGACTGCGCCCAGGAACGGCCCGAGCTTGCCGGCCGGCACGCCGAACAGGTCCTCGACGCCCACCGCGACGAGGGCGCGCGCCAGGGCGCGTCCGCCGTCCAGCTCGACGGTCGCGCCCGCGGCCGCAGTCCCCCCGCTCACGACCCGTTCGCGCCCGGGCGCCAGTGCGGCAGCGCAAGCCCGGGCACGGGCGTGCGGAAGGACGGGATCGTCGTCCCCATCAGGCTGCCGAGGTAGACGGTGCGCAGGTCGGGGCCGCCGAACGTGACGCTCGCCATCATCGGCGCGAGCTCGCCCGCGGCCGAGCTCAGGATGTCCGCCGTCATCGTCCCTGCGAAGAAATGCCGGTCCCACGCCGCGACGCGCTCGTGGTCGCCGTCGTCCAGCAGGGTCAGCACCTCGCCCTCCGGCGTCAGCGCGATGAGGCGGTCGGCGTTGACGAGCGTGATCCAGAGGTTCCCCTCGGCGTCGAACGCGAAGCCGTCGGGGATGCCGCCGAGATCCGGCGGCCCGTAGACCTCCCGCGCCTCGACGGAGGCGTCGCGGCCGAGGCGCAGTCGCGAGATCCGCCGCGCATTCGACTCCACCACGTACAGCCACTCCTCCGCGGCGTCGAAACGGATCTCGTTCGTGCCGACGAAGCCGTCCGCGACGACGCGGATGCCGGTCTCGTCGATCAGGCCGACGTATCCGTCGGGCGTCTTCTCGTTGACGGCACGGGTCCAGGGCTCGAGCAGCGTGGTGACCGTGAACCAGACCCGGTCGCGAGAGTCGACGAGCACGAAGTTCGTCTTTCCGAGCGGCCTGCCGTCGATCGCGGTGAAGAGCGTCGTCGAGCGCCCGTCGCGGGTCATCCGCTCGATCGCGTCGGTGCCGAAGTTCGCGATCAGGATGTCGCCGCCGCGGTCGAAGGCGAGCCCGTTCGGCAGCGTCCCGTTCATCGTGTACCGCGCCGCCGACCCCGAGTCGGAGAAGCTCGTGTCGATTTCCTGAGCAACGAGAGACTGTGAGCCGTCGGGCGCGATCCGCATCACGCCGCCGCGCGCGTCCGCCGTCCAGAGCGTGCCGTCGGGCTCGGCGAGGATGCACTCGGGCCGCTGGAGATCGCGGCCGACGAAGGTGATCGCATCCGGATCGACCGTCCAGCCGTGCAGCGTGCTCGTCACCTCGTCTCCCAGACACGGCGGGCGACGTCGGCGACGGCCCGCAGCTTCGCCTGCTGGATCTCCGGCGTGATGCGTCGCTCCTCCGCCGTCTCACCTGCGGAGGCGAAGCCGCACTGCGTCGATACGCCGAGCCGCTCCTTCGGGTGATAGCGCGCGGCCTCCTCGATGCGGCCGGCAAGCAGGTCTCCGTCCTCGATCTCCGCCCACTTGGTCGAGACGAGCCCGAGCACCACCCGCTTGTCGTCCGGGAGGCTCGCGAGCGGCTCGAACGAGCCCGAGCGCTCGTCGTCGTACTCGACGAGGAACGTGTCGAACCCTGTGGCCCGCGCGAACACCCGCTCTGCGAGCGCCTCGTAGCCGCCGTCCGCGATCCACGACTGTGTCCCGTTGCCCTTGCACAGGTGCATCGCGAGGCGGCAGCCCGGGAGGTCGACGTCCCCGAGGCCGCAGACGAGCTCGGTGCCGACCCGGAGCAGCTCGGCAGAGGAGATCCCGCGCTCGTCGTACTCCGCCCGGACGCGCTCGTCGGCATACGCCTCCGCGAGCTCCGGCGCGTCGATCTGGATGTACTCGCACCCCGCCTCGGCGAGGTCGCGCATCCAGCCGCGGACGGCGTCTGCCGCCTCGGCCGCCAGCTCGAACGGATCGGGGTAGGCCGCCTTCGAGTGCTCGTTCCAGAAGCCGAGGATCATGAGCGGGCTCGGCAGCGTGACCTTGACCGGGAGGCGCGTGCGCTCGCGGGCGTAGCGGAGCTCGTCCACGCCGGGACACGGCCGCGGTGCGATACGGCCCGTCACGGTGAAGGGGATCGTCACCTCCATCCCGTCCTCGGGCCGCTTGCCGTGGAACTTGACCGTGAGCCCGGGGAGCGGGCTCAGCCCGTCGAGGCCCGACACGAAGAACTCGAAGAAGATCGAGCGGCGCATCTCGCCGTCCGTGACGACGTCCACGCCGGCCGCCTCCTGGAGACGGAGCGCGTCGTCCACCGCGGCATCCTCGACGCGCCGGTACTCCTCGGGATCGAGCGTCCCGGCCCGGAACGCCGCTCGAGCGTCGACGAGCGCCGGCGGCCGGAGCAGCGAGCCGACGACCTCCGCCCTGATCTCGCTCATGCCGCGAACCGGTACCGAACGCCGCCCGGCGCACGGACGACGGTGAGGTCGGCAAACGGGTTCACCTCGGGGCGCTCGACGACCCGGTAGAGGCGGTAGAGCTGCGGGAGGAACGCCGCCCAGTTGCCGATCTCCTCGGCACAGTGCTTCGCCCAGACGAGGCCGTCCTCCGGCGTCTCGGGCACGCGCCGACCGATCGCCGACGACCGGCCGACGACGCCCCCGTCGGTCTTCTCCCACTGGTGCACGCGGTATCCCATCGGCTCTCCCTCCTCGAGGCTCTCGGGCCCGAATCCGAGCCCCGCGGCGACGATGCAGTGCTCGTAGACGATCCGCTCCTGGAGCTCCGGTGCGAGCACCGCGGGATCCTCGAAGCGGATGTAGAGATTCCGGAACGTGCCGTCCGACCACGTCTGCGGCGCGACGTGCACAGCACCGACCAGGTTGCCGGGCCTGACCGGGACCGCCCAGGTGAGCGGCTCGTGCTCCTGCGGATGCCAGAGCAGGAACGCCTTCTCCATGTTGCTCCAGAACCAGTCGATCATCCGCGGCGTGTCACCTCTTCGTGCTCCCAGTCGAGGTGAGTGCCGAGGTCGTCCTGGGTGATCCGAGGCGTCATCGGCTCGTCCAGTCGCCCGGGAGCACGGCCGACCAGCCGCCGTCGACGACGAGGTTCGCGCCTGTGACGTACGACGACTCGTCGCTCGCGAGGAAGAGCGCACAGTGCGCGACGTCCTCGGGCACGCCGGGGCGCCCGAGCGGGATGTGGTCTGCGATCCGCGAGATCGGGTGCTCCGGGTCGTCGAAGAGATGCTGCGTCTGCGGCGTCACGGTCATGCCCGGCGAGATCGCTGTTGACCCGGATTCCGTGCCGCGCGCCCTCGGCCGCCAGCTGGCGCGTGAGCGCGATCACGGCGCCCTTCGAGGCGGTGTGCGCCGTCGCGCTGGAGCGTCAGGGAGCCGGTCATCCCGGCCGTCGAGCCGACGTTGACACGCTGCCTCCGCCGCGGGCCCGGAGGTGGGGCCACGCGTGCTTGCAGGCGAGAAAGACGAGGTCGAGCTCGTTGCGCATCGTGAACGACCAGTCGTCGAGGGTGACCTCCTCGAGCGGCGCGAAGCTCGTCAGCCCTGCGTTGTTGTAGAGCACGTCGACCCCGCCGTGCTCGGCCGCGGCGCCGTCGATCCAGGCGCGTACAGCATCCTCGTCCGCGAGATCGACCGGCGCGATGGACGTCATCGTCCCCCCTGCGCCGCGGACGAGCTCCAGGGTCTGCTCTGCACGGGCGACGTCGAGGTCGCACCCGACGACGACCGCGCCCTCGCGGGCGAAGAGCGTCGCCGCCGCGCGCCCGATCCCACCGCCGGTCCCGGTCACGAGGGCGACCTTTGCCTCGAGGCGTCCCATCGTCGTCAGACGCGGTCCGCGACACGGCGATCGCGGCCGTAGAAGAACACGACGACGAACAGGAGAACGCCGTAGAGGATCTGCTGGTCGGCGGTGTCGTAGCCGTTCCCGATCATCAGCGTGCCGAGCACGATCAGCAGCAGGCAGCCGAGCACCGTCCGCCAGTAGTCGCCCGCGCGCCCCGAAGGCCGTGCCGCCCACGATCACCGCGGTCAGCCCCTGCCACAGGTAGTTCGTCCCGAGCGACGCGTCCGCGGCACCGGCGAAGCCTCCGAGGAGGATCCCCGTGACGGCGGCGACCAGCGCGCTGAACGCGAACACGCCCATCCACACGAGGCGGGTGCGGACGAGCGACATCTCTGCGGCGCGCATGTTCGCCCCCGTCGCGTAGAGGCGTCGGCCCGGCGGCGTTCGCCGCAGGAAGATCGCGAGGACGATCGCGAGAACGCCCCAGACGACCACGAGCGGCGGGAAGCCGATCCCGAAGGTCTTGCTCACGGGCGACGTGAGCGTCTGGAGCCACGTGGGCGGCGTGCCGGTGATGAACCCTTTCGCCCACACGAGCAGCGCGCCGTTGACGATCGCGCCCATCGCGAGCGTGATGATCAGCGGGTCGATGCGCCAGCGGTGGCAGATGAAGCCAACCGTGCCGCCGCCGGCGATCGCCAGCACCGCGATGAGGGCCAAGGTCGCGCCGAACGACCAACCGCGCGACCCGTTGAGCTGGACGAGCAGGATCGCGCCCATCCCGATCCACGCCGCGATCGAGAAGTCGATGCCCCCGATCAGAACGCAGAGGGTCTGGCCGGCGGTCGCGATGCCCAGCAGCGCGGCGAGCACGAGCATCGAGTAGATGCTGCGGCGCGACGCGAACCCGTCGAGTGTCGCAGCCCCGTATGCGAACAGGACGACGAGCGCGACGAGCTGCGCGACCGGAAGGTGCGCCTGCAGCCGGCGCACCGAGGTCACGATCCCCGGCTTCCGCGCCGTCGTCGTCTCTGCGGACACCACGCTCATGCGGTCCCCGCCCGTCTCGGTGCGGTCAGCTGCGCCCCGATCACGGAGCCCGACGATCAGCATTGCGCCGTAGGCGACCTGGAGCCAGTACGCGTCGACGTGAAGCGCGCTCAGCAGGTTCTGGACGAGGAAGATCGCCGACGCGCCGACGATCGCCCCGAGCAGCCCTCCTCGGCCGCCGCCGATCGGCGTGCCGCCGAGCGCGACGGCGGCGAGCGCGATCAGGACGTACTCGAGCCCGGCATTGCCGTCCGACGACTGCAGCAGCGTCGCAATGGCGATGCCGCCGACCGCGGCAAAGGCGCCCCCGAGCGTGTACGCAAGGATGCGCACCCGGGTGACGTCGACGCCCGACGAGTAGGCCGTCGCGTCGCTCCCGCCGACGGCGAGCAGGATGCGATGGTACGGGAGCCGCAGCAGCAGGAGCCAGGCGACCACCGGAACCGCGATGAGGAGGAGCCCGCCGGGGATCGGGCCGAACCCCTCCGCGAGGTGCTGCGTCCAGCTCGGCGGCGACGCGGTCGGCGCCCCGGCGATCTTCTGGTTGACCCCCTGGAGCACGAACAGCATGCAGAGGGTCGCGATCACAGGCTGGTAGCGGAGCACCGCGACCGAGATGCCGTTCGCGAGCCCGATGGCGGCACCGAGCGCGAGCACGACCGGGATCGCGACCCAGGCGCTTCCCCAGCCGCCGTGCGGTAGCAGGTAGAGGATGAGCACATTGCTCACGAGCCCGGCGTTCAGACCCACGGACATGTCGATGCCCCCGCCGCCGCTCAGGATCGCCGGCGTCGCGGCCATGGCGACGAGCGCGAACGGCGCGAACAGCATGAGGTTCGTGTCGAAGTTGCTCGGGCTGCCGAAGCTGGGCAGCACTACGATGTTCGCGACGAGCAGGACGATCGAGAGCACGAGCGCGAACGCGAAGCTGCGCGTCCGGAGGAAGTGGAGCGCCTCAGACATCGACCGTCTGCTCCTGGCCGAAGTAGCTCGCGACGAGCGCGGAGCGACTGAGCGAGGAGCGCTGGAGCTCCGCCCCGAGCTCCCCCTCCCTGAAGACGAGCACCCTGTCCATCAGCTCGATCAGCTCGTCGACCTCGGTCGAGATCATCACGACGGCGATGCCGTCGGCGGTCAGCTCGGCCAGGAGGTCGTAGATGTCCCGCTTGGCGCCGAGGTCGACGCCGCGCGTCGGGTCGTTCAGCAGGAGGATCCGTGGCTTGGCGGCGAGCCACCTCGAGATCACGACCTTCTGCTGGTTTCCGCCCGAGAGCGTCATGATGCCGTCGCTCGACCGGCCGAGCTTGATCCGCAGCCGGTCGACGTACTCCGTCAGCCGCCGCTCGCTCGCCCGCGACCGCACGAAGCCCGCGACCGTGTCGCTGCCGGACCGTCGGCAGCGTGAAGTTCTCGCGCACCGAGAGCACGGCGAAGAGCGCCTCGTCGCGGCGCTCGCGTGGCACGTAGGCGATCCCGGCGCGGGCGGCGGCGGCCGGCGAGCCGATCTCGACCTCCCGCTCCGCCGTCCGGCGCACGACGCGGCCGCCGACGCCGCCCGCGCCGCGCAATGCGCGCAGGAACACGTCCTGGCCCTGGCCCTCGAGGCCTGCAAGGCCGACGATCTCGCCGGCGTGCAGCTCGAAGTCGATCTCGCCGCCCCCTCGACGGAGCCTGAGCCCGGAGGCGCGCAGGACGACGTCGCCCGAGCGTGGGCGCTCGGGGTGGGCGTGCCCGGTATCGGTCAGATGCTCGGCGCCCGTCATCAGGCGGACGAGCTCGGCCGCCGCGACCTCTCCACGGGCGCGTGTCGCGACCGTCTCGCCCGCTCGCATCACCGTGATCCGATCGCCGATCTCCTCGACCTCGTCCATCCGGTGGGAGATGAAGATCGTGCTCGTCCCCTCGGCCGCGAGCCGCCTGACGATCGAGAAGAGCCGGTCGCGGGTCGCGACGTCGAGCGCCGACGTCGCCTCGTCGAGCACGAGGATCCGCGGCCGCCGGATGAGCGCGCGCGCGATGCAGCAGGCCTGGCGATCGCTGAGCGAGAGCTCCTCGACCGGACGTCCGAGGTTCGGGGTGCTCCCGGTCAGCTCGAGCAGGGTCTCTGACGCGCGCTCCGTCCGCTCGTCGCGCGACACGGCGTCACGGTGGAGCGGGTCGATGCCGAGCCAGAGGTTGTCGAGGATCGAGCGCGGCGGCACGACGAGGACCTCCTGGAAGACCGCGACGAGCCCGAGCCCGAGCGCCTCGCGCGGAGAGTGGATGGCGGAGAGCGTCCGGCCACCTACCTCGATCGAGCCGCGATCCGGGCGGTGGACGCCGGTCAGCATCTTGACGAGCGTGCTCTTGCCCGACCCGTTCTCGCCCATGATCGCGTGGACCTCGCCCGCCCGGAGGTCGAAGGTGCACGCCTGCACCGCCTGCGTCGGGCCGAAGGCCTTGGCCAGGTCGACCGTCCGCAGCGCGAACGTGCCGTTGGCGTCGATCGAGGAGGAAGCGCTCACGCGGCGTCTCGCCGTCCGTCCCGTGGCCGCGCTCTCGAACGAGCGCGACCACGGGCGGAGGACGTAGCTAGAACCCCTTCGCCTTGCGCTCGGGGTGGGTGAACAGCGAGTCCATCTCCCTCTCGCTGTAGTGCGTCGAGCGGGGCTGCTCGACGGTGCCCGGAGTGGTGACCGTCCAGCCTGGCTTGGCGTACTGCTTGTAGTTCGCCTGCGTGATCTGCGGCTGCGGCCACGGGATGTCCGACACCTTCGGCCCCTGGCCGGCGAGCATGCGCAGCGTGACACGCACCATCAGGTTCGTGATCGCGGTCGGCCCGCCCGCAAAGCCCGTGGTCGTGTAGCCCTTGCTCGCGTTGTCGGACCAGTAGGCGAGATCGCCCTTCTGTGCGGCAGCGGCCTGCACCGACGGGACCGTCCGACCCGCCTGCTGGAACGCCCCGATGATCGACGGGCCCATCGTCGCGGTCTGGTACACGGCGTCGATGTCGCCCGGGTACGTCGCCAGGAACTGCAGCACCGCCGCACGCACCGCCGGCGGCGCGAAGTTCCCGTCGATCTCACCGACGAGCTTCACGTTGGGGCACGCCTTCAGCAGGCTGTCGTAGATCGCGAACGTCGACTTGTCGACCGCGGTCACGCGGATGCCGTGCACCGCGAGGAAGTTCCCCTTGCCGCCCTTCAGCTTCAGGAGGTTCGCGAAGGACTGCCCGCCGGACGTGTACACGTTCGGGCCGACGCTCACCGCCGAAGCGTCGGACAGCGGGTTGATGTACGCGAGCGTCGCGACACCCTGCTTGAGGGCATCTTTGACGACCGGGAGCATGGCCGGCGCCGACGACGGCTGGACGATGATCAGGTCCGCGCCCTGCTGGACGAGGGACTGGTAGTTCTGGACCTCCTTGGTCGGGTTGCCCGCCTCGGAGACGACGGCGATCACCTTGTCGATCGCCGGCGAGCGGTTGAGGAACTTCTGGAGCGAGTTGAACACGTACGCCTGGAAGGGGTTCGAGAGCCCGTCGAACAGGATCCCAACCGTGTACGGGCCGTTGCCCTTCGGCTTCCAGTTCGCGAGCTGGCTCTTCTTGAGCGGGAACGGCCAGCCGTTGTAGTAGCTCTTCACCGTCGCCGTCGTCGTCTTGAGAGCTCCCTGTGGGTCCGTCGGAGCAACTCTCGGCAGCACGCCGCACGCCGCTGCCGCAGCCTTCGCCCCGGTAGCCGACGAGCCGGCCGACGCCGTCCCGAGTGCAGCCGCGATCGCGACCGCAAGCACGAGTAGGCCCCCGATGATCACACGATGCGGGAACCGGCCCGCACCACGGTCACGCCTCATTTCGTCCTCCTTCGCCGTTGTCACTGTTGCCTCCCGTGCACTTCCTGAGACTCCCTCAGCGGCCCGTTGGTCTGTGCGCCGATGTCCGTTGTCCCACTCGACGCCGCCCGCAAGGCGTCCGACAGCGCCTTCGCCCCACCGTGCGCGGACTGACCGCCGTCCACCGCGATCTCCGCACCGCTCAGGTATGTCGACTCGTCCGAAAGGAGGAAGCCGACGAGCGGCGCGACGTCGTCGGGCTTCCCGGATCGCCCGAGCGGGGCAACCTCGATCGACGCGTCCAGGAACGCGGGCGGCGCGGACGCGGTCATGGCCGTCTCGATGTAGCCGGGATGGATCGTGTTCACGCGGATCCCGAGCGGCCCGAGCTCCATGCTCGCGACGCGCGAGAGGCCGCGGAGCGCCCACTTGCTGGTCGTGTATGCGACCGTGTAGTGGGCCGTGAGCGCCGCGACCGAGCCGACGTTCACGATCGAGCCGCCGCGGGGCATCGCAGGCGTCACGGCCTGGATCCCGAGCAGCGCCCCCGTGACGTTGACGCCGAGGACGCGGTTCCAGTCGTCCAGCGTCACGTCTCCGAGCCGCGCGCGGTGCGTGATCCCGGCGTTGTTCACGAGCCCGTGGACGACGCCGTGCTCACCTGCGGCCGCGGCCACCACGTCCGCCCACCCGTCGGGGCTCGAGACGTCGAGGCGCCGGTACACGACCTCGCCCGTGCCGGCCGGGTACGCGGGCGGGTCAGCGACGATGTCGGTCGCGATCACGTGCGCGCCCTCGCGGGCCAGCCATGCGACCTCCGCCGCACCCTGGCCGCCGGCTGCGCCCGTGACGATGACGACCTTCCCCTCGACCCGCCCGGATGCGCCCACGGTCAGATCGGTGCCGCCGTGAGCTTGACGGACTCGATGGTCAGCCCGACGAAGTCGGCGTCGTGGGCCTCCTCGATCTCCCAGGTGCCGAGCTGCCGCGAGATCTCCCAGATCCGCTTGCAGCGGTCGAAGCGGCGCTCCATGTAGCGGTCGAAAGCTCCTTCGAGATCGTCGGACGAGGTGACCTCCTCGGTCAGCACGATGGCGTCCTCGATCGCCATCGCAGCGCCCTGACCGACGTGCGGCGACGTCGCGTGCGCCGAGTCGCCGACGAGGACGACGCGCCCCCGAGACCAGGGGGAGGGAACGAGGAGCGAGTAGACGGGTCGGTAGACGATCTCCGACTCCTGGGTGATCTGCGTGTCGCGGAGCTCGCCGATGATCGAGCCGTACCCTGCGAGCCGCTCGCGGAGCGTCTCCGCGAGCTCGTCGTCCGGGACGTCGAGGTCGTCCTCCGGCCAGCGCTCGATCACGAACATGTACATCAGGTCGGGCGCCAGCGGAACGAGCCCCGCTTTCCCGCGGAGCCCGACGAACGTGTCCAGGGTGTCCTGCTCGGGAGGCTTCGGGAAGTTGTGGCGCCACACCACCTGGCCCGTGTACTCCGGCTCCGGCGCGTCCGGGAAGACGCGTCTGCGGATGAGCGAGTTGATCCCGTCGGCGCCGACGACGAGGTCGTAGCGGGCGCTCGTCCCGTCCGTGAGCGTGACGTCGACGCCGCGGTCGTCCTGCCGGAGGTCGTCGACGGTCACACCCAGCTTGACGACCGCGCCGGACTCGCGAACGGCGTCCTGGAAGATCCTGTGCAGGCGCGGGCGCGTGATCCCGTTCATGCCGGGGTAGCGGTCGCCGAGAAGCGGCGGCGCCGGGACCGCGCCGAGCACGTTCCCTTCGCCGTCGCGGAACCGCGACCCCTGGATCGCGAACCCCTCGGCGATCGCCCGTTCCCCGAGACCGAGCTCGTCGAGTGCCCGGATCGCGTTCCCCGGCTGGATGATCCCGACCCCGTAGACGTCCCACTTCGGGTTCAGCTCCACGACGTCCACCGCGACGCCCGCGCGGCGCAACGCGATCGTCGTGGACAGTCCGCCGATCCCGCCGCCGACGACGAGAGCGCGCTCGACGGCCATCAGTTGAAGAGCCCGGTCGCGGCCTTGGTCTCCTCGGCGGTCTCGTGCGGCATCTCGACCGGCGGGAACGACTCGAACATCGAGTGCGGGAGCCCGAGGTTCTTGTAGAAGACGTTCGAGCCCTGCTGGGGCTCGAAGCGCACGGTCTGCCAGTCGGGCTCGTAGTTGCGATAGCCGCCGGCGTTGATCTCGACGCGCATCCCGCCGGGCTCGCGGATGTAGAGGTAGTCCTGCTCGCCCATCCCGTGCTTCCCCGGGCCGAACTCGATCGCGACGTCGGCGTTCAGCAGCACGTCCGCGACACGCAGGAGCTCCTCGCGCGAGTCGACGAAGTAGGCGATGTGGTTGACCCGGGCCGGGACGCCGGACGGGTCCCAGACGAGGCCGAGGTCATGGCTGCGCTCGCAGACGGTCGTCATCGCGAACACGACGAAGTCCGGCCGGTCCGGGATCACCGTGTACTCCATGTAGCGGTGGCCGAGCGTCTCGCGGAGCCAGACGGCATCGGTCTCGGGATCGGCGGTCGCGACCGTGACATGGTCGATGCAGCGCAGGGCCGCGCCGCGCGGGACGTAGCGCTGCGGCCGGTTCGGGAACGGCGACACGAGCTCCGGCGGCGGCTGGAACCGCTCGACCTCCCAGAGCAGCTCGTGCAGGTGGCCACCGGGGCTGCGGTACCGGTAGGCCGGCCCGTGGCCGGTCGCGTCCTCGTACCAGCCCTCTCCGCGACCGCTGGCCTCGATCCGCGCAACGGCGGACTGCAGCTGCTCGGGACCCTCCGCGCGCCACCCGATGTGCCCGAGCCCGGGCGCGTCGCCCTCGGTCAGCTGCAGCGTGTGATGGAAGAAGTCGCCCCAGCCGCGCAGGTATGCCGAGCCCCCGACCGTCCCCGAGTGCTGCAGGCCCAGCACGTCGGTGTAGAAGCGCAGCGACTCGTCGGGCGTGGGGCTGACGACCTCGACGTGGGCCAGCTGGGAGAGCAGGCGCTCTGGCATGTGCGATCTCCGTCCTTGGAGCGGGCCGACCCGACGTCGGATCGGAATTGGTATTCGGATTCGGTTTTTATAGCTCCGGCGGCGTGTCGCGTCAAGCCGACGGCGGCGGCAGGTCGACGCTCAGCGGCGTCGCGCGCCGCGCGGCCCGCGGGCCGTGTCGCTCCCGTCTCCGGTGAGCAGGTACGCGGCACACGCCCGCCCCAGCTCGGAGACGAGCCTGCTCCACGCGATCACGCGGCGGGACTCGAACGTCGGCCCGTACATGATCTGGCGCGCCAACGTCCCCCAGGCCATGCGGAACGCGACGTCGATCGCGAGCGCAGGGTCGTCGTGGGCGATCGCGGCGCTCTGCGTCAGGAGGATCGCCTCGACCTCGTCGTGGACGCGCGAGACGCTGACCGACGACCGCGATGCAACCGCAGGGTCGACGATCCCGCGGTGCATGAACACGCGCAGCAGCCGCTGGTTCACCTGGAAGAGGTCGCCGAGCTCGTTCACGACCTCGACCACCAGGCCGTGCGGCTCGAGGCCGGCCCATGCGTCCGGGTCGCGCAGCCTCGGCCGATCCTCCGTCACCGTCATGTACCGGTCCTGGATCACGTAGAAGAGGTCGTCCTTGCTCTTCACGCGGGCGTAGATCGAGCCGATCGAGACGTTCGCTCGCTTGCTCACCTCGGCGAGCGTGAAGCCGTCGTATCCCTCCTCCTCGAGGAGTGCGGTTGCGGCCTGGACGACGCGCTCGAACGAGGCGCGGCTCCGCTCCTGCTGCGGAGGCTGCACGGATGCGACGCCGCCGTCCACGGATGGGACGGTAGAGGACGGGTCGGCGCGCCTCGCCATACCTGAAATAGAATACTGATTCGATTCCTCGGACGCCAGAGACCGCTGAACCGAAGGAGGACGCTCATGGGCCGGCTCGACGGAAAGGTCGTCTTGATCACCGGGACGGGACGCGGGATGGGCCGCGCCTCCGCCCTCCTCTTCGCGCGGGAGGGCGCGCTCGTCGCGGGCTGCGACCTCGACGTCGCAACCGCCGAGGAGACGGCCGCGCTCGTCCGCTCGGAGGGCGGCACGATGAGCTCCACCGCGCCCGTCGATCTCGGCGACCTCGAGCAGACCCGCGCCTGGGTCGACCACGTCGCGGATGCGCACGGCGGGATCGACGTCCTCTTCAACAACGCGTCCTCGCCCCGCGTCGGCCCCTTCGCCGAGCTGACGCCCGAGGACTGGCACCACACGATCCGGAACGAGCTCGACCTCGTCTACTTCGCGTCGTCGGCGGCGTGGCCCCACCTGATCGCCCGCGGTGGAGGCGCCGTGATCAACACCGCCTCGATCGCCGCGATCCGCGGCGCGGCGTTCACCGAGCAGGCGGCACACGGCGCCGCGAAGGGAGGCGTCCTCGCGTTCACCTTCCACCTCGCCGCCTCCGGCGCGCCGCACCGGATCCGCGCGAACGCCATCCTCCCGGGGATGATCCGCACGCCGTCGACGGAGTTCCTGTTCACCGACCCGGACGGCCCGGGGTGGGAGCTCGCACGCGCGAACCCGCTCGGGCGCGTCGGAGAGCCGGACGATGTCGCCAAGGTCGCGCTCTTCCTCGCCTCGGACGACGCGTGGTTCGTCAACGCCGCCGCGATCCCCGTGGACGGTGGCGCCTCCGTCGTGCCGATCTGAGCCGGACCGCTCAGGACCGCCTGCCTACCCCGAGATCAGCTCCACGAGGTTGCCGTCGAGGTCGGTGACGAAGGCGATGCGCTGACCGGGCTTCGGCGACGGCCGCGGAGCCCAGACCTCGCGACTGCCTGCCTCCAGGGCCCGCGCGACGACCGCATCGAGGTCGTCGACCGCGAAGGCGACGTGACCCGTCCCCTGTCGGAGCGCGGCGATCGGCCCGTCCCACGCCTCCACCGCCGGCGCCTCGAGGGCGAAGAGCTCGACGCCGGACCCCGACGGGTCGACGACGAACGCGATCTCGACGCCCTCCGGGACCCTGGCGGTCGTCGTGTGCTCGAGGCCGAGCACGTCGCGATACCACCCGACCGCCCGTTCGAGATCCGCCACCGGCAGGCCCGCGTGGTGGAACGTCGTGCTCTCGCGCCTGGTCGTCACGCAGCCTCCGTTCGGTTCCACTTGAAATAGAACGCTAATTCGTGTTCTACTGTTGGGCATGCCACGTTACACCGCTCCGACGCGGGAGCGCTGATGCCGGCGCTCGTCACGCTCGGCGCCCGGAACCTCGGCGGCGCAGTCCTCGACCGGGCCCTCGCCGACGGGTGGTCGTGCGCTGCGATCGCGCAGAGCGACGACACGTTGGAGGCCGTCCGCGGCCGCGGAGCCCACGCCTTCCGTGCGGACGTCCTCGACCCGGTCGAGCTCGAGCAGGCGCTCGCCGAGGCGGGCGAGGCGCTCGGCGGTCTCGACGCGATCGTCGACGCCGTGTCGGTCGCCCGCATGGGCCCCGGCGACGCCTGGGGCGGCGGCCCGATCGCCGACGCGGGTCCGGCGACGTACGACCGCTGGCTGTCGGACGTTGCCCGTCAAGCATTTCTCTTCCTGTCGATCGGCGCCCGCGCGCTCCGCACGCACGGAGGCGGCACGCTCGTCCAGGTGACGAACGCGGCCTCGCTCCACCCCGCTGCGGGCTCGGGCCTCTGGTCGGGCGCCCACCACGCGATGCGCGCGATGACGCTCGCCGCCGCGCAGGAGCTGCGCGGCGAGGGCATCCACGCGTGCGTGCTGGCGGTCGACGCGCCGATCGACTCGCCGAAGTCCGCTCCGCGTCTCGCCGCCGGCGGGATCCCGCCGGAGGGTGCGGTCGACATGGCCGAGATCGCGAGCGCCGCGCTGTTCCTGGCGGGCCAGGGCGCGCGCGGCGTGTCCTACGAGCTGCGCCTCACCTCGCTCGGGGCGCGCTGGACGTGAGGTGGGCGTGAGCACCACCCTCGACGGCCGCATCCTCCGACGCGGAGACGACGGCTACGAGGAGCTCCGCCGTCGCGGGCACAACGCTCTCGAGCCCGAGCGGTACCCGGCACTGATCGTCCGTCCCCAGAGCGAGGCGGAGGTCGTCCAGGCAGTCCGCCTCGCGCGGGCGGAGGGTCTCAGGGTCAAGGCCCGTTCGGGCGGCCACAGCTGGACGGCGTCGAGTGTCCGCGACGGGATGCTGATCGACCTGGAGGCGCTCGACGAGATCACCGTCGACCCGCGTTCTCGGACCGCGACCGTGCAGGCCGGCGTCAAGGGCGAGGACCTGGGCGCCGCGCTCCGGGAGCACGGCCTGTTCTTCCCCGGAGGCCACTGCCCGACGGTCTGCGTCGGCGGCTACCTGCTGCAGGGAGGGTTCGGCTGGAACGGGCGCCTCCACGGGCCCGCGTGCGCGAGCGTTCGAGCAGTGGACGTCGTCACCGCGGCCGGCGAGCTGGTCCACGGCGACGAGACGACGAACCCCGACCTGCTCTGGGCCGCGCGCGGCTCGGGCAGCGGCTTCTTCGGGATCGTCACGCGCTTCACGCTGGAGGTCTACGGGCGGCCGAAGGCGATGTTCCGCAGCGCGTACGTCTATCCCCTCGACGAGCTCGACGCCGTGCTCCGCTTCGCGATGGAGGTGGACGAGAAGCTCCCGCCGACCGTCGAGTTCGCGTTGCTCGGCACGACCCCCCGGCTTCCAACCGGCGGCTTCGCAGAGGGGGGAACCGCGCTGGTCGTCGCCGCCGCCGCACTCTGCGAGACCGAGGACGAGGCCCGCGCGGGCCTCGCGTTCCTCGAGGAGTGCCCCGTCCTCGACCGCGCCGTCGTCCGCGAGGTCGCGGTGCGCACCGAGATGGACGAGCTCTACGCAGGGGCGGACGCCCTCGAGCCCGAGGGTTGGCGCTACGCACCGGACAACATGTGGACGGATGCGCCGCCTGACGAGCTCATTCCGGCGGTTCGCGAGCTGTTCACGACCGTCCCCAACGCCGAGTCCCACGTGTTCTGGTGGCCGTGGCGCGCGCGGGAGCTGCCCGACATGGCCTTCTCCGTGCAGGCGAAGCTGTACATCGCAGCCTTCGCCGCGTGGACGGACGAGAGCGACGACGAGGGGCTCGCCTCCTGGGGCGTCGACCACATGCGCCGGCTCGAGCCGTTCTCGGTGGGGATCCAGCTCGCCGACGAGAACCTGCTCGCCCGCCCCCACGCCCGCTACCTCTCCGAGGAGAACAGCGCACGGCTCGAGGCGCTGCGCACCCAGTGGGACCCGGACGGGCTGTTCCACTCGTACCTGACCGGCGAGCCGACCGGAGCCGAGCCGTGACCGAGACCCGCAGCCTCGCCGACGGCAAGGACTGGCTCCTCCAGCGGGTGGAGCGTGGCATCCATCCCGTCGACGAGGTCGACCCGGACGTGGCGCGCGAGGTGATCGAGGGGCTTCCGGGCCTCGATCCCGAGTCGTGGACCTCCGCCTGGGGGTCGGCCGCAGAGCGGTTCGCCGCCCGTGCCGAGGCGGCGGACGACGCGGGAGCGCAGCGCGAGGCGTGGCTGCAGGCCTACCGGTTCGCGTTCCTGGCCCGCTACCCGACGCTCAACCATCCGCTGAAGCACGAGTGGTACGGCCGTACGCGGGAGTACTTCGCGAACGCGGGCGCGCTCGACGACCCGCCGCTCCAGGCCGTCACCGTCCCGTTCGAGGGCAGGGCGGGCGAGGGCTCCGAGGTGCACTTCTACGTGCAGCGGCCGGCCGGCGCCGTGCGGCCGCCCGTCGTGATGACGTGGGGCGGGATCGACACGTGGAAGGAGGAGATGCGCAGCCGTGCCGCATATCTCCTCGACCTCGGCTTCGCGATGCTGCTCGTCGACATGCCGGGGATCGGCCAGTCGCCGGTGCTCGCGAGCCGCGACGCCGAGCGTCAATGGACTCCGGTCTTCGAGTGGCTCCACGCACAGGACGACCTCGACGGCTCGCGGGTCGCCGCGCTCGGAGCGTCGTTCGGCGGCTACTGGGCGATGAAGCTCGCCTACACGCACCGCGATCGTCTCCGCGCAGCCGTCAACTGGGGCGGGGGCGTCCACATCACGTTCACACCGGAGTGGCAGGAGAAGTCCCGCAACGCGGCCAGCTACCTCATGGACCTGATGGCTGCCCGCGCCGCGATCTTCGGCGGCTCGAGCTTCGAGGACTACGTCGCGCGGTGCCCGGAGCTGTCCCTCCTCGACCAGGGCCTGCTCGACCAGCCCTCCGCCCCGCTCCTGCTCGTCAACGGGCGGAACGACCTGCAGAACGCGACCGACGACATCTACCTGAGCCTCGAGCACGGCGACCCGAAGGCTGCACGCGTCTTCCCCGGCGGGCACATGGGCGAGGGCCCGACCGTGCCCACGATCGGCGACTGGCTCGCCGAGCGCCTCGCCTGACGCCGGCGCTCAGGCGCCGACCATGCTGTGCCCCCCGTCGCACAGGAGGAATGCGCCGGTGATGTGACGGGAGTCGTCGCAGGCGAGGAAGACGACGGGCGGGACGATGTCCGCCGGGGTCGGGATCCGGGCGAGCGGTGTCCGGGCGAGCACGGCCTCGCGACGGCCGCTCTGCCAGTCCTCGCGGGCGAGGAGCGCCTCGGTCTCGACGAAGCCGGGTCCGAGCGTGTTCACGCGGACGTGCGGCGCGAGCGCGTGCGCGTACGACTTCGTGATCCCGATGATCGCGTACTTCGCGGCGGCGTACTGCGGCGCGCGCGGGCTCCCTTCGACCACGACGCGCGAGCCGATGTTGACGATCGCGCCCGACCGCTGGTCGTCGAGCATCCGCCGCCCGACCTCGTGGGTCATCAGCAGCGTGCCCTTGATGTCGAGCGTGATCGTGTGCTCGACGCTCTCGGGCGTGAGCTCGCGCCACGACATCTGGGACGCTGCCATGTCGCCGACGTTGTTGACCAGCACGTCGATCCTGCCGAAGCGGTCGACCACCTCCTCGGCCACGCGCGCGACGTCGCCCCACACCGCGACGTCGCCCTGGACCGTGATCGCGTCCCCGCCCAGGCTGCGCACGAGCTCCGCGGTCTCCTGCGCGCCCGCCTCCGAGCTGCGGTAGTGCACCGCCACGCTCGCCCCTTCGCGGGCGAGCCCCTCTGCGATCGAGACCCCGAGGCCTCGTCCAGCGCCGGTCACGAGCGCGACCTTCCCCTCGAGACGCCCGCTCACGCGTCCTCCTCGTAGATCGCCACGACACGCGTCCAGCCCGCGCTCGCGCCCTCGATGAGGTACGGAAAGGCGTAGACCGTGAAGCCGGTCGGCCGCGGCAGGCGGTCGAGGTTGGCAAGTCGCTCGATCTGGCAGTACTCCTTCGAGCGGCCGAGCACGTGCGACTCCCAGAGCTGCGCCGTGTCGCCGGCCTTCGCCTCCTCGGCCATCACGTCGAAGGGGCGGTCGAGGCCCCAGGCGTCGATCCCGATCAGGCGGACGCCGCGGTCGACGAGGTACTCGGTCGCGTCGCGCCGAAGCCCGGGATGGCGGAGGTCGTAGCCCGCCTCCTTGAGGTTCGTGCCGGTCCAGACGAGGACGACGTCGCCCGGCCGGAGCCCGTGGCCGATGCGTCCCAGCTCGGCTTCGACGTCCGGGGCGCGCACCCCGTCGACACGGGACGCGCCGCGGACGTCGAGGACGACGCCGGGCCCGAACAGCCACGAGAGGGGCACGTGCTCGATCGTCCGCGCCGGCCCGGAGTCGGCGGGGCCGTAGTGGTACGGCGCATCGACGTGCGTGCCGGCGTGGGTCGCAAGGGTCGCGATCTCGCCCGCCATCGCCGCGCGGCCCGGCCAGTGCTCCGGCCCGAGCCCGTGGAACGGCCGCTCCGCCCCCTCCTCCGCGGTCATGTACTCGATCGAATGGCGGAGCGGCTCGAAGTCGGCAGTCGAGTTCGAGAGCACGTCGCTCAGGTCGACGATCGTCCGCCGCCTCCCGTCTCGCTCGACGACCTCGACCGGCTCCCTCGACCTGTGCGCGCTCATCGACGGGTCGCCCCGCCGTCGGCAACGATGAACTGGCCTGTCACGAACGAGGCCTCCTCTCCGGTGAGGAACAGGACGAGCCCCACGAGATCCTCCGCCGTGCCGGGTCGGGGGATGGCCTGGGTCGACTGCGCGGCGGCGAGCGCCGCCTCGGTGATGACGCCCTGGGCGAGGTCCGCCTCGACCGCGGGTGTCCGGGTCAGACCCGGTGAGACCGCATTGACGGTGATTCCGTGTGGCCCGAGGTCGTTCGCGAGCGCGCTCGTGAAGCCGAGCACGCCGCCCTTGCTCGTCATGTACGCGGTCAGGCCCGGTGTCGCGGTCAGGAGCGAGGAGGACGCCACGTTCACGATCCTCCCCCACCCCCGCTCGACCATCCCCGGCGCGAACGCCTTCGCGAGCAGGAACTGCGACTCGACGTTGACGCGGAGCGTCTCCCGAAACCGCGCGTGGTCGAGCTCCAGGAACGGCGTCGAGCCGAGCAGGGCGGCGTTGTTGACGAGCACGTCGCAGCGGCCGACGGCGGCCGCAACCCTCGCGACGTCGTCCGGCGAGCCGACGTCGGCGACGAACGCACGGCAGGTCCCGCCCGCGGCGGCGATCGCGTCGGCCGTCGCGTCGGAGTCGAGGAGGTCGACCGCGACGACGTCCGCCCCTCGTGAGCCGAGGCCGACCGCCAGCGCCTGCCCGATCCCGCGCGCGGCGCCGCTGACGAGGGCGACGCGCCCTGTATGCGTCCCGCTCACGCGAGCGGCCTCCCGCCGTCGACGGCGAGGACGCTGCCGGTCGTGAAGGTGAGATCGCGGACGACGGCGACGACCGCAGACGCGACCTCGTCCGGCGCCGCGAGGCGCCCGAGCGGTGTCCTCGAGACCTGCTGGTCGCGCCAGGCGGCGTCGAGCGACCGGATGAACCCCGTCTCCACGACCCCGGGCGAGACGGAGACGACCCGGATCGCGGGCGCGAGGGCTCGCGCGAGCGACCGCGTGACGTTGTCGAGCGCCGCCTTCGACGCGCAGTAGGCGACGTTGCTCCCCATCGCCGTGACGGCGGCGATCGACGAGATGTTGACGACGACGCCCCCTCCCGGCCGCGCGCTCCGCCCGAGGAGCGGCCGCAGCGCGCGGACGGCGGCGATCGCGCCGCGCACGTTCGTTCGCAGGATGTCGTCGATCAGGTCGTCGTCGAGCGCGTCGAGATCGTCGTGCGGCACGAACCGCGTCACGCCGGCGCCGTTGACGAGGACGTCGCAGCCGCCGAGCTCGCGCTCGACGTCGGCCGCGGCCCGTGCGAGCGCGGCGCTGTCCGTCACGTCCGCGGCGACGGCGAGATGCGGCCCGCCGGGGAGCGCCGCCGCGAGCTCCGTTGCCGCCTCGCCCGAGCGACCGTAGCCGACGACGACGCGAAAGCCCTCGCGTGCCAGCGCGCGGCAGGT
This sequence comes from uncultured Actinomycetes bacterium, assembly GCA_963739405.1. Classification (GTDB taxonomy): domain Bacteria; phylum Actinomycetota; class Thermoleophilia; order Gaiellales; family Gaiellaceae; genus Gaiella. The sequence continues at coordinate 226,272 of CAVUAH010000007.1, forward strand.
CGCCGAGCCGATCCCGCCCGCGCCGCCCGCCACGACGGCGACCGGTGCGCGGGGCCCGTCGGTCAGGACGCGCTCCCGAAGCGGCGCACGCGCAGGTCGGCCTGCTCCTTGTGGCCGGCGAAGCCCTCGAGCTCGCAGAGCCGCGAGCACACGTCACCGATCGACGCCGACGCGTCGTCCGTCTCGACGCGCTGATAGGTGCACGTCTTCAGGAACTTCCCGACCCACAGCCCGCCGGTGTAGCGGGCCGCACGCATCGTGGGGAGCGTGTGGTTCGTGCCGATCACCTTGTCACCGAAGGCGACGTTCGTCCGCGGGCCGAGGAAGAGCGCCCCGTAGTTCCGCATGCGGTCGAGGAAGACGTCGGGCTCACGGGTCATGACCTGGACGTGCTCGCTCGCGATGCGGTCGGCCTCGGACACGAGCTCGTCGACGGTCTCGCAGAGGATGATCTCCCCGCACCCCTCCCATGCCGTCCGCGCGACGTCGGCGGTCGGCAGCCACGAGAGCTCCCGCTCGATCGCGGCCGGCACCGCCTCGGCCAGCTCCCGCGAGGTCGTGAGCAGGACGGCAGGGCTCGTCGGGCCGTGCTCGGCCTGCCCGAGCAGGTCGACCGCCGCGAGCTCCGGATCGCAGGTCTCGTCGGCGATGATCAGGGTCTCCGTCGGGCCCGCGAGGAGATCGATCCCCACGCGGCCGAAGAGCTGGCGCTTTGCCTCGGCCACGTACGCGTTCCCCGGGCCGACGAGCATGTCCACCGGCTCGACGCTCTCGGTCCCGAGCGCCATCGCAGCCATGGCCTGGACGCCGCCGAGCACCAGGATCTCGTCGGCACCGCCGAGATGCATCGCGGCGACGATCGCAGGATGTGGTGCGCCGTCGAACGGCGGTGCACACGCGGCGACCCTCGGGACGCCCGCCGCCTTGGCGGTCACGACGCTCATGTGCGCAGACGCGACCATCGGGTAGCGCCCGCCGGGGACGTAGCAGCCGACGCTCGAGACGGGGATGTGGCGGTGTCCGAGCACGACGCCGGGCAGCGTCTCGACCTCGACGTCGGAGAGCGCGGCCCGCTGCGCGAGCGCGAACCCGCGGATCTGCTCCTGCGCGAAGCGGATGTCGTCGAGCGTCCGGTTGGGAACCGCGTCGACGCACGCGGCGATCGCCTCGTCCGAGAGACGGAAGCTGGAGGGGCTCCAGCCGTCGAACGACTCCGAGTAGTGCCGCACGGCGGTGTCACCTCGCTCGGCGACGTCGGCGATGATCGCCTCGACCGTCGCCCGCACCTCGGCGCTCGCCTCGGCGACCGCCTCCTGGCTGCGTCCTTGCTTGACCGTCCGGATCACGTCGCCGCGCCTGCGCGCACGTCGTCCAGCGACACGATCCGCTGGTCGATCGCACCGAAGATCGATGCGCCGTCCGCGTCGAGCATCTCGACGCGGACGCGGTCGCCGAAGCGCATGAAGGCCGTCCGAGGCTCCCCTTGCTCGATCAGCTCGATCGCACGCCGCTCGGCGATGCACGCGGAGCCGGCCGCCCGATCCTCGTTCGAGACGGTGCCCGACCCGATGATCGTCCCCGCACGCAGACGACGAGACCGGGTCACGTGTTCGAGCAGCTGGTGGAAGGTGAACGTCATCTCCCGCGCGTTTGGGCTCCCGAACCACTCGCCGTTCCAGTGGATGTGGAGCGGCAGCTCGAACCGCCCGTCGCGCCACGCGTCTCCGAGCTCGTCGGGCGTGACCGCGACCGGCGAGAACGCCGACGAGGGCTTCGCGTTGAAGAACCCGAAGCCCGTCGCAAGCTCACGGGCGACATAGCTGCGCAGGCTGACGTCGTTGCAGATCAGCAGGAGCTTGATGTGACGCTCGGCGTCGTCGGCGCGCGTCCGCATCGGCACGTCGTCGACGATCACGGCGACCTCGCCCTCGAAGTCGATGCCCTCGGCCTCGTCCGCGGCGACGACATCGTCGCACGGGCCGATGAAGTCGTCGGAGGCGCCCTGGTAGACGAGCGGGTACTCCTCGTACGAGTTCTCCCGGCCGGGATGCAGCGCCTGGGCCATCAAGCGGCCGTGGTTGGAGAAGACCGACCCGTCGATCCACTGCGGCGCCCGCGGAAGCGGGGCGCGTGCCGCGCAGGGGTCGAACGGCTCCCCGTCGACGGCGCCGGACTCGAGCGCATCGAACCGCTCGCGCAGCGCGGGCTCGACCGCGTCCCAGCGCTCGATGGCGTCGATCAGCGTCGGGGCGACGTCCGTCGCGTCCGCTGATCGCGAGAGGTCGCGCGACACGACGACGAGCGTCCCGTCGCGGGTGCCGTTGTCCAGCGTTGCCACCTTCATGTCGACTCCCGTCGTCGAGAATCAGAATCAGCGTTCTGATTCTACTCCAGGCGGGTCGAAGGCCACAACGTCATGCGTCTCCCCACGGCTTGATCCTCGGCGGCGGCGGCTCGCCGTGCCCCTCCTGCCACGAGATCACGGGGTTGCGCAGGACGCCGATGCCCTCGATCTCGGCCTCGATCACATCGCCCGGCTTGAGGTAGAGCCGCGCCCGCTCCTCGGGCGACTTGAAGCCCGCGACGCCGGAAACGGTCCCGGTCGAGAGCACGTCTCCCGCCGAGTATGTGAGCGCCGAGAAGTTCGAGAGGATCTCGGGGATCGTCACGGACATCCGTCCGGAATGCGACTCCTGGCGGACCTCCCCGTTGACGCGCAGCTGCATCGCCAGGTCGTGCGGATCGGAGATCTCGTCCGGGGTCACGATCCACGGGCCGAGCGGGCAGAACGTGTCGATCGCCTTGCAGAAGCTGAACACGCCCGACCGCATCTCCCCCCGCTGGATGTCACGTGCGGTGATGTCGTTGAAGATCACGTAGCCGCCGACGTAGTCCATCGCCTCCTCGGGCGAGAACCAAGCGCCCGGCTTCTTCAGGACGACGGCGAGCTCGAGCTCGTAGTCGAGCTCCTCCGTCAGGTGCTCGGGGTAGATCACGGGCTCGTCCGGCCCCACGATCGCATCGACGTTCTGGAAGAAGTTGATCCACGGCGCGATCACGTGCGACCAGTTGACGTTCTTCGACTCCTCGTCGTGCTCGCGGAAGTTCCCGGCGGTGTGGAAGAACTTCTTCGGGACGATCGGCGCGCGCAGCCGCGTCTCCGCCAGCGCGACCCGCTCCCCCGTCTCGTCTGCGCCACCGCGCTCGAACCACTCGCGCATGGTCGGCACGTCGAGCACTGCGATCTCCTCGCCCTCGAGCACCCCGACGCGCCCCTGCCCGTCACCGAACGTCACCAGCTTCGCCACACCATCTCCTCGCGTCGAAGAAGCGCTTGCAACAGACTGTTACAAGGCAGGGTCACGCCACGCCGCAGACGCGCATCGCAACCTTGGCGTACACCTCGGCCGTCCTCACGAGGCCGTCGATCTCGAGGTTCTCACCGAGCTCGACGTCCATCAAGCCCGTCGACGTGCCGTAGTTGACGGTCGGGACCCCGTAGCGGGTCAGTGCCGACGCGTCCGAGAACCAGCGCGTCACGTCGCGGCCGGGCGTCTCCCCGAAGACCGCCTCGTGCGCGTCGTCGATCGCGGCGACCAGCTCGTGCCCCTCGTCGATCTCCGCCCCGGGCGCGGTCACGTAGACCTCCCCGTCGATCCCGTAGTCGGGGAACCGCTCCGCGAGCCCGCGCACCATGTCGAGCACCTCGCGCCGAGCGATCGCCATCGGCTTCGTCGGCGGCACCCGCACGTCGAGGAACAGGTCGGCGTGATGCGGCGTCCGCGAGACTCGCCAGCCGAAGCCGCCCGCGACCGCACCGACGTTGACGATCGCCTTCGCGCCCCGGTACGCGTTCGCCGCGTCGTCCTCCCAGGTCGGCACCCACTCCATCACGGCAGCGAGCACCTCCTGCTGGCGGAGGATCGCGTTCTCGCCGCGGCGCCCCTCGCTGAACGCGGTGTGGATGAAGTTCCCGTGCACGCGGATCCTGAGCCAGAGCGCGCCGAAGTGGCCGAGCACGACCTTCCCCTCCGTCGGCTCGCCGAGGAGGCACATGTCCGCGACGCCGCCGTGCGAGACGAGGTAGCGCGTGCCCGCCGCGTAGCCCCGGTACTCGGCGCCGACCGCGTCGCCCTGCTGCGTCTTCTCGATCTCGCCGCTGACCGCGGCGATCAGCACGTCGCCCCGCAGCCGGATCCCGGCGTTCCGGAGCGCGCGCACCGCCTCGACGTAACAGGCGAGCGCGCCCTTCATGTTCGAGATCCCGAGGCCGTACAGACGCCCGTCCCGGACGAACGCCTCGGGCTGGAACCCCGGCACATCCCGCAGCCAGGGCTCCCTGCCGGAGTAGGACGTGTCCATGTGACCGTTGAACATGAGGCTCTTCCCCCCGCCCGAGCCGCCCCAGATCCCGAGCGCGTTCGCCCGACCGTCCTCGACCTGCTGCCACTGGCAGCGCAGGCCGACCTCGTCGTAGAGCTCCGCCATCAGCTCCGCCATTCGCTGCTCGTCGCCGGTGAAGCTGTGGACACCGACCATGCGGCTCGCCGTCTCGACGAGGCGGTCGCGGTCGATCGTCAGCGCAGCCACGAGCTCCGAGCGTCTAGCCGCGGACGTGCGGCAGCACTTTCTCGCCGAAGAGGCGGATCTGCTCGTGGCGGTCGTCGCCCCAGAGCTCGAGCATCACGTGCGTGCACCCGGCATCGCGGTACTCCTCGATCGCCGCGATGCAGTCGCCCGGCGTACCCGCGATCGGCCTGCACTTGTCGAGGAGAGCGTCCGACACCTGAGCCTTGGCGGCGAGCCTCCCCCCTCGCTCCATCGCCTCGGCCACCGGCCGGATCTCGTCCATCTCGATCCCGGCGAGGTCGAGCAGCGTGTCGGCGGCGCCGGCGATGTTCTGCACCTTGTTCGCGAGGTACATGCCCGCGATCTCGCGCGCACCGTCCCGGCCGCGGTCGCGGTCCGTCCGCGTGGATGGACGCGACGACCGTGCAGCCGATGTCGATCTCGGCCGCGACGTTGTCGCACGTGTAGCGGACGAACGCCGGCGTCGTGATCGACGGGGTCAGGCAGCCGTCGGCGATCTCCCCGGCGAGCGCCTGCATCCTGGGCGCCGTGGCGGCGACGTAGACGGGCGGCACGCCGCGCGGCGTCTGCGCCTCGGGAGACAGAGCCGGCACGTCGGCGCTCCATGTGTCTCCGTCGTAGGCGAACGCCTCGCCCGAGAGCACACCGCGCACGATCTCGACCGCGTCGCGCATCGGCCCGAGGGTCTTCTTCGTCTGGCCCTTGACGTTGTTCAGGAAGATCTTCGAGGTGCCGAAGCCGAGCAGGAACCGGTCCGGCCCGGCCGCCTCCTGCACGACCCTCGCGTCCATCGCGACCTGCACCGGGTGTCGCGTCCAGGGCGAGATGATCCCCCACCCGATCGTCAGCTTCGTCGTCTCGCGAGCCATCAGGGCGGAGACGACGGTCGACGAGCGCGCCTCCATCTGGTGCTTGCGCCACCACGGATAGGCCTCGGCCAGCCAGATCGTGTCCATGCCCGCGACGTCCATCGCGCGCGCCGACGCGAGCATCTCCTCGAGCGGCTCCATCGTCAACTGCATGACGCCGATCCGGAACGGCTGTGACATGTCACGGGACACTAACACCCTGTCGCGCGTCCCGTCAGGCGATCGGAGGGTCTCGCTTCCGGGCCGAACGCCCCTCGTTAGCCCGGACGGTCGGCCCCGCGGCGGACCGTTTCTTCGGCGGCAGGAGGCCGCCGATCGGTCGGACCCGCGTCACCGCGCCGTTCCAGACGATGAGCTCGGTCTGACCGACGCTTCCGTCGGCCCGACCCCCGTCGACGGGGGCGTCCTTCACGATGCGACCTGCTCGCGGACCCGGCGAGCCCCCGCCGCCCCCGCCGAGGAGGGTTGCCGCCGCGACGCGATGTGCTCCGCGACCCGCCCGGCATCCCGACCGGTGCCGTAGATCAACATCGACGTGAACGAGTGCAGGAAGAGGAGCCCGACGAAGTAGAGCCCCGGCGCGGACTCGACGACGCCGCGATACTGGACGGGGTAGCCGTCGTCGTCGATCTCGAACGGCACGTCGATCCACGAGAAGTCCCTCCTGAAGCCGGTGCACCAGACGACGTTCCGGACGTCGAGGATGCGGCCGTCGTCGAGCAGCGGCCGGCCGTCTCGAACGCCGACCGTCCGCGCGAGAGTCCGCTCGACACCAGCGGCCAGCAGGTCCTTCCGCCGGTACCGGAGCAGCGGCGCGCCCCCGTGCCGGACGTGCGGGCGCATCTTGCGGCCCATCGGCGTGTCCATCGTGAGGACGTGCTTGCCCGCGAAGGCGAGCGCACGAAAGCCCATGCGCCCGCGACGCGTGTCGACCCTCGCCGGGATCTGCCCGTTGTCGACGCCGGAGAGGATCGTGTCGTGCTCCGCAGCGAGCTCGTACGCGATGTCCGCGCCCGAGTGGCTCGCCCCGACGACCAGCACTGCCCCCTCCTGCAGCTGCGACGGGCTCCGGTAGTCGTTCGAGTGCAGCTGTGTGATCCGCGGGTCGAGCTCGGGCGCGAAGCTCGGGACGTGGGGAACCTGCATGACGCCCGTCGCGACGACGACGTTGTCGGCCTCGAGCTCGTCGTTGCCGGAGGTCACGACGAAGGCGTCGCCGCGCTTCGCGAGCGCGTCGACCCGTGTCCCGGATCGGACCGGGAGCTCGAAGTGCGCCGCGTAGGCCTCGAGGTAGTCGGCCATCTCGTGCGTCGTCGGGTACGACGTGCGCTTTGCCGGGAAGCGCAGCCCGGGAAGCCCGTCGTAGCTCGCCGGCGAGTAGAGCCGGAGCGAGCTCCAGCGGTTCCGCCAGGGATCGCCGACGCGCTCGCTCGCGTCGAGGATCACGAACGACCGGCCCTGCTGTTGCAGGTGGTATCCCGTCGCGAGACCCGCCTGACCGCCGCCGACGATCACGGTGTCGAACACTTCGGTTGTCATCTCCGCCTCCTCGTCGTTTCTCCCGACCGTAGGACGGCCGCGATTGCCTGCCATCGCACGGATCCACCAACCTCGCCCTGCAGCGGACGTGGTCATTTCCGACCACGTGCCCTGACGCGTCAGACGAGGTCGTGCTCGAACGCGAACGCGGTCGCCGCGGCGCGGGAGGAGAGGCCGAGCTTGGCGAAGATGTTCTGGACGTGTCGCGCCACAGTGTGCTCGCTGATGACGAGCGATGCCGCGATCTCCCGATTCGTCTTCCCGGCGGCGACGAGCCGCAGGACCTCGAGCTCACGACGCGAGAGCCCGTGACCGGCGGTCGTCGGCGCCCCGAGCCTGGCGAGATCCGGCTTCGCGCCGAGGCGCTCGAAGAGGAGGCGGGCCGCGTCGAGCTCGAGGCTTGCGGACTCCTCGTCGCCGAGGGCGCGACACGCGCCCCCGACGAGCACGCGGGTACGCGCGATCTCGTACGGGACGTCGAGGACGTTCCAGATCTCGCTCGCCCGTCGTAACGCGACGAGGGCCTCGCGCGGCTCGCCCACTGCAACGTGAACGGCGCCCAGCGCGTGGGCGACCATTGCGTCCAGCATCGCGCTCTCGAACCCGGGCACGATTTCCTCGAGCTCGAGGCAGGCGCGACGGGCCGACTCCACCTCCCCCGCTGCCAGCATGATCTCCACGAACGCGGGCAGCAGTCGCGCCCGCTCCACGGGGTTCGTCGTCGCGGACTCCGCCCGCCGGATCGCCGAGACGGCGGCATCGGTGCGGCCCTGCGCGAGTCGCAGCTGGGCGAGGCCCGGCTGCGGCTCCCAGCCGAACGTGCTCGCGTCCCGGTACGCACGCTCGGCCCCGGCGAAGTCGCCCTGCAGCCGCAGGAGCTCCCCCTGGCGGTAGCAGGCGAGCCCGGCGGCGGGATTCCGGGTCTCGACGAAGCGCTCTCCGGCACGCCGAGCCTCCTCGAGCGCGTCCCTCCAGGAGCCGTCGAGCTGGAGGATCTCGGCCCGGTGCACGAGGCAGCGGCCCGTGAACGCGACCATCTCCGGCTGGAGCGCCCACCAGTCAGCGAGCGCCCGGGTCCACTCGCGCGCCCGCCGCACCTCGTAGACCTCCTGGCACGCGAGGATGACGCCGCAGTAGACGAGTCCCGTCACGATCGGCGAGAGCTCCTCGGCGGTCACCGCGACCATGCCCTCGTCCAGGAGCGCGAGCCCTTCGCTCACCCGACCGCTCCTGATCAGCATGTGGCCCTGACCGTGGATCGCGAGGGCGAAGAGGTCGCGGTCGCCAAAGCGCTCGCCGATGCGGACGGCCTCCTCCGCCACGGCGGCCGCGGCGGCGAAGTCTCCCTCGGCGTCATGTCGGAACATCGAGGGCAGAAGCAGGTACCCGCGCTCGGCGCACTCACCCTCCCCTTCGACGAGCCTCTGAGCGCGCCCGAACCAGCCGCTCGCAGGGCCGATCTTCCCGCGTGTAGCGAGATTCAGGCCGATCCAGGCCGCGCAGCGAACGGCACGGAGCGTCCGTCCGCCCTCGAGATGAGCGAGATGCGCCCGCTCGAGCCACGACACGCAGTCGTCGTCGCGACCGAGCATGAAGGCGACCGTCGAGAGGAGCTCGAGATCGAGCGGGTCGAGCGGTTCCTCGGCGTCAGCGCGCTCGAGGCACTCGTACGCCTGGAGCCAGGCTCGGGTCGCGTAGGCCTCCCGGCCCCGCTCGAGCTCGTCCGCCCGATCCCGCGTGCGGCGCCTCACGATCGCCTGACCTTAGCGCCGGTCGATCGGCGGGACGACTCGCCGCGTTCCGGTCGCGCGCACGACGCGCGTCACGTGATCGGCGCCCCCTTCGCCCTAGACTGGGCCGGTGACGACGGAGGGTGAGCACCGCAAGACGGTGACGATCATCTTCTGCGACCTCGCGGGCTCGACCGCGCTCGGAGAGTCCGTCGACCCGGAGCGCCTCCGCGCGCTTCTCGCCGCCTACTTCGACCGCATGAAGCGCATCCTCGAAGGCCACGGCGGCAGCGTCGAGAAGTTCATCGGCGACGCCGTGATGGCCGTCTTCGGTGTTCCGGTGGTTCACGAGGACGACGCACTGCGCGCGGTGCGGGCGGCGGCCGAGATGCGCGACGCGCTCCCGGAGCTGGGGCTGGAGGGTCGGATCGGAGTGATGACGGGCGAGGTAGTGACGGGGACGGAGGAGCGGCTCGCGACCGGCGACGCGGTCAACGTCGCCGCTCGGCTGGAGCAGGCTGCGGAGCCGGGCGAGGTGCTGCTCGGGCAGCCGACGCTCGCCCTCGTGCGAGGCGCGGTCGACGCCAACGCGGTCGGGCCGCTCGAGCTGAAGGGCAAGGCCGAGTCTGTTTCCGTTTACCGGCTGGTACGGGTCCGCGACGCGCCGGAGCGGCGGCGCGACACGCCGTTCGTCGGACGCGCGCGCGAGCTCGCCCTACTGCGGGACGCTTGGCAGCGCGCTCGGACCGGGCGGTGCTGCGAGCTGGTGACCGTGGTCGGCGACGCCGGAATCGGCAAGTCACGGCTCGTAGCGGAGGCTGTGGCGTCCGTGGACGCGACGGTCGTGCGCGGTCGCTGCCTCCCGTACGGCGAGGGGATCACCTACTGGCCCGTCGTCGAAGTGCTGAAGCAGCTCGACCTCCTGCCTGCCGACGAGACGGCGGCGGCGGCGATCCGCTCGCTGCTCGGCCAGAGCGATGCGGCGACGTCGGCGGAGGAGATCGCCTGGGCCTTCCGGAAGACGCTGGAACAGGCCGCGACGCACCGGCTGCTGGTGGTCGTGTTCGACGACATCCAGTGGGGCGAGAAGACCTTCCACGACCTGATCGAGCACGTCGCGCTGCTCTCCTCGGGCGCGTCGATCCTGCTGCTCTGCATGGCACGGCCCGCGCTCGCCGAGCAACGCGCCACCTGGCCGGTGACGCTGCGGCTCGAGCCCCTGGCCGACGACGACGTCGACCAGCTCATACCCGATGACACCCCCGACGACCTGCGCGAGCGAATCTCTCGCGCCGCGGGCGGCAACCCGCTCTTCCTCGAGGAGATGGTCGCCATGGCCGACGAGGCCGAGGGCGAGGTCGTCGTCCCTCCGACCCTGCACGCACTGCTCGCCGCCCGACTCGACCAGCTCGAGCCCGCCGAGCGACGCATCCTCGAGCGCGGCGCGATCGAGGGCGAGATCTTCCACCGGGGTGCCGTCCAGGCACTTGCGCCCGAAGAGACGCAGGTCACCCCGCGCCTCGCCGCACTCGTCCGCAAGGAGCTGATCCGGCCGGACAGACCGCAGATCGCGGGCGAGGACGGCTTCCGCTTCCGCCACCTCCTGATCCGCGACGCGGCATACGAGGCGCTCCCCAAGTCGTCCCGCGCGGACCTCCATCAGCGCCTCGGCGACTGGCTGGAGGAGCACGGGACCGAGCTGGTCGAGCTCGACGAGCTCCTCGGCTACCACCTCGAACAGGCCCTCGCGTACCGCTCCGAGCTCGACTTGCCCGGTGATCCCGTGCTCGCCGCCGCGGCACGGCAGCGTCTGACGGCGGCCGGCGAACGTGCAGCTGGACGGCAGGACTACGGCGCCGCCGTGCGCCTGCTCGAGCGCGCGGCCGATCTGGTTCCCCCGTCCGAGGTCGACCTCGTCCTCGAGACCGAGCTTCGAAAGGCCCTGTCCTGGACCGGCAGGCCCGAAAGTGCCGTCCGGCGCGCGGACGCCCTCGCCGAACGCGCGGCTGCCGCCGGCGATCGTCTCGGCGAGCTCTGCGGGAGGATCGAGGCGGGCGTGTGTCGCCTCGAGCTGGAGCCGGACGCGGCGGAGAAGCTGGGCGTGCTCGTCGAGCAGGCGCTGCCCGTGTTCGAGGCTGCCGCCGACGACGTGGCCCTGTACGTCGGATACTCCGCCCTCGGGGAGGTGACGGACATGCGCGGGCGCTGTGACGCAGCCCTGGCGGCATACGAGCGCGCCTTCTCCCACGCGAAGCGGGTGGGCTACCAACCGTCCTGGATCCTGGCGATTCGCGCCTCTGGTCGCTTCTTCGGCACGACACCCGTGTCGGAACTGCTTTCGTGGCTCGACGAGATCGAGCCACGAGCAGGTCGGGATCAGTTCCTTCGCGCGTACCGGGCCAATGCGCTGGCGATGCTCGGTCGTTTCGACGAGGCGCGCGCGATTCTCGCCGACGCCCGTGCGGAGCAGGCAGAGCGCGGCGGGGGCACCCTGCTCGCGAACCTCACTGCCTTCGAGTCTGTCTGGGTCGAGCTCTGGGCTGGTGAGCCTGCCGCCGCGGCCGAGTTCGGAGCGGAGGGATGCCGGCTGCACGAGACGCTCGGGGACCACGGCTTTCTGTCGCCCGCCGCCGGGTACCTGGCGCAGGCGCTCTACTCGCTCGACCGGCTCGACGAGGCCGACGCGTGGGCCGGTCGTGCAGCGAAGCTCGGCACAGACAATGGCCCCCTGCACCAGCTTCTCTGGCGGCAGGTCAGCTCCAAGGTACTCGCGCGCCGTGGCGAGCACGCCGAGGCAGAGCGGCTCGCCCGCGAGGCGGTCGCAATGGGCGATCAGACCGACATGCTCGACGTGCAGGGAGATGTGTACGCCGACCTTGCCGAGGTGCTCCTGCTCGCGGGCACTCCCGCGGAGGCTGGCATCGCGCTCGGGCAGGCGCTCGACCGCTACGAGCGCAAGGGCAACCTCGTTTCGGCGGAGCGGACTCGAACGCGGCTCCGCGAACTCGAGGTGACCGGCTGACGCCGTCCGAGCCGCGGATCAGCCGTCGGCCTTCGCCTCCTGCACCTGCACGTCGAGCGCCGCCAGGACGTTCCCGACCTGCTGGTTGATGATCGGCTGGAGCACGCGCTGCCCCATCGAGCCGACGGGGCCGGCGATCTTGACGTCGGCCTCCCAGGCCATGTGCGTCTGCTCGCCCTCGCCCGAGAGCGTGAACGAGGTCGTCATGTTCATCAGCGCGCCGACCCCGGTGCCCTTCGCGTTCAAGGACGCGAACTCGAGCGGGCGCTCCTCGAGCTTCGTGAACTGCATCGACATCTTGAGGCCGCCGAGCCCGAGCGGCACCTTGACCTTGGCGCTCCAGTGCGTGTCGTCGGCGATCTCGAAGCTCTCGACCCCGGGCATCGTCTTCGCCATCTTCGACGGGTCGTTGATCACGCTCCACACGACCTCGCGCGGCGCCTCGAACTCCTTCGTCCCCTCGATCTTCACCATGACCTCCTCGCAGGCCAATAGGCCATGTCGTGATCCGGCGCTGGGCGCCGCGCTGCTGCGTCCTCGGTCGCGTCCATATCGACTTGATATGGCCGCTCCCTGCGTCCTTGCCGCGCGACGCCCATCATCGGGCTCCCGACGGGCGATCGGCCCGCGAGGAGGTCGTACTCACCTCCACCTTCTCGCGGGACCGCTCGGGGTGACGGAGCATCTCCCAGACGCGGTGGTACGGGTTGTGGCTCGATGTCACGACCGCGCCGCCGGAGGCCGTGAGCGCGTCCTGCAGGGCGGCGCCGATGCAGTGGATCCCTCCACCGCCGCCCTCGCCCATCCCCTTCGTGCCGAGCGGCGTGAACGGTGACGGAGACTCGATCGCCCCGGTCTTCAAGGGCGGCATGTCGAGCGTGTGCGGCACGTGGTAGTCGTAGAAGTTCGGCGTCAGCAGGTTCCCCTCGTCGTCGTAGGCGAACACCTCGAACATCGCCGCGCCGATCGCGTGCGCCGTCGCGCCCATCACCTGGCCCTCGACGATCTTCGGGTTGATCCGCACGCCGCAATCATCGACCGCGGCGTAGTCGACGATCTCGTAGACGCCCGTCTCGCCGTCGACCTCGACGACGCAGGCGTGGATCTGCATCGCGTAGGTCAGCGTCAGGTTCCCGAACTTCGTCTCCTTGTCGGGCACCTGGAAGGCGGGTCGGAACACATAGCGGGCGTTCATCGGCGGCGGGTCGACCGGGAACCCGGCGTTGTTCGCGTTCGGAATCGCGCCGAGCGCCATGAACGGCAGCGCGGCCTCAGGATTGTCGGCGATCCGCGCGAACCCGTCCGCGAGCTCGATCGCCTCGATCGGGCACTGGAACACCATCGACGCGAGCGTCTTCATCTGGTGCGCGAGCTCGTCTGCCGCGCCCTTCACCGCACCGAGCCCGGTGACGGCGAACTGGCTCGCGTACGTGCCCGAGAAGCCGGCGTGGGAGTTCCAGTAGCTGTCGTGGCCGGCTCGCACGTGGACGATGTCGACGTCGCAGCCGAGGATGTCGGCCACGACCTGGGCCGCGGTCGTCTCGTGGCCCTGGCCCTGGGGCGTGGTGCCGAGCGTGACCACGATCTCGCCGAAGATGTCGAGCTTCACCGTCGCGACCTCGTTGTTGCCGGAGAACTGGAGGTCGGGGTTCAGGAGCTGCGACTGGCCGAAGTTGTTCGTGCCCGAGTCGAGCGTCGAGCCGATCCCGAAGCCGAGCAGCTTGCCCCGCGCCGCCGCGTCCTCGCGCCGCTCCTCGATCGTGTCGTAGCCGATCAGCTCGAGGACACGGTCGAGCGCCTGCGGGTAGTCGCCCGAGTCGTACACGCAGCCGTTCGGCGTCTCGTAGGGCATCTGCTCGGGCTGGACGTAGTTCTTCTTGCGCAGCTCCACGCGGTCGAAGCCGAGCTCGTGCGCGACGATGTCGATGATCCGCTCGGTGAACCAGAGGTGCTGCATGCGCGAGTAACCGCGGTTCGGCGAGACCGGCGCCTTGTTCGTCATCGCCTGCGTGAACTCGACCCGGATGGAACGCCAGCCGTACATGCCCGGCGCGACCTGTGACCAGATGACCCCGCCCAGCGGCTCGTAGCGCAGATACGCGCCGGCGTCGTCGAGCGCCTTGGTGCGGAACGCGGTCATCGTCCCGTCGGCGCGGACGGCGACCTCGGTGTCGAGGAACCAGCGCTCGTTGCCGTGCGACATGGACTGGTGGAAGTCCGTCCGCCACTCCGTCCACTGCACGGGCCGGTTGAGCTTGCGCGCGAGCAGGCAGAGGGCGACGAGCTGCGGATGCGACGTGATCTTGTTGCCGAAGCCGCCGCCGATGTCCTGCGTGACCATGCGCAGCTTGTCGGTGCCGACCCGCATCGCGGGCGCCATCATGATCACCGCGAACCCCGGGAACTGGTTGTTCGTCGTGATCGTCCACTGGCCCGTGCCGCGGTTGAACTCGACGAGGGCGCCGTCGAGCTCGAGCGGCGTCGAGTTGAAGCGGTCGAAGTGGAGCTCCGAGATCTTGACGACGTGGTCGGCCTCGGCGAACGCGGCATCGAGGTCGCCCCACTCCCAGACGCCGGTGTACGACATGTTCCCGCCGGCCTCCTCGTGGAGCACCGGTGCGCCGTCCTCGAGCGCCTTCCGGGCGTCGACGACGACGTCGAGCGGGTCGTACTCGACCACCACGAGCTCGGACGCGTCGCGCGCGAGCTCACGCGTCTCGGCGACGACCGCGACGACCGGCTCGCCGACGTATCGCACCTTGCCCACGGCGAGCGCGTAGTCCTTCACGCTCCCGCCGGGCTCCGCGGCGATCTGGAAGAACGGGTCGGTGAGGATCGCGACCTCGTCGCCCGTGAGGGTGCCGTGGACGCCGCGCAGGGCGAGCGCGGCAGTCACGTCGATCGACGCGATCCGCGCGTGGGCGTAGGGCGAGCGCACGAAGTGGACGTACCCCATCCCGTGCCGCTTCACGTCGTCGAAGAAGAGGCCCTGGCCCTGGACGAGGCGGCTGTCCTCCTTCCTCGGCACGCTCTGGCCGACGGCGCCGCGCTGGAGGGTCGTCGTCCCCTCGGTCTCGACGGCGGTCACGGCCTCGCTCGCCTTCGGCGATCGAGGCTAGAAGAACAGGTCATCGCGTTCCTCCGCTTGCAGTCTGTCGGCGAGTGATCCATCCCGGCTCTTCTAGTGGCCGCCGGTGCCGGAGGCGCCGGCGGCCACAACCGCCTCGACGATGTTCCAGTACCCCGTGCAGCGACAGATGTTCCCCTGGAGGCCGACCTTCACCTCGTCCTCGGTCGGGCTCGGGTTCTCCGCGAGGAGCGCGCTCGCGCTCATCAGCATCCCCGGCGTGCAGTACCCGCACTGCAGCGCGTGGTGGTCGGAGAACGACTGCTGGAGCGGCGTCAGCTCGTCCTCGGCGAGCCCTTCGACGGTGGTGACGGCCGCGCCGTCCGCCTGCACGGCGAGCACCGCGCAGCTCTTCACCGCGACGCCGTCGAGATGGACGGTGCATGCTCCGCAGCTCCCGGTGTCGCAGCCCACGTGCGTGCCCGTGAGGTCGAGGTCGTCGCGCAGGAAATGGACGAGCAGCCGCCGTGCAGGCACCTCGCGCTCGTAGGTCGTGCCGTTGACCGTCACGGTCACCGTCTTCTCCGAGGTCGGCGTCGAAGCCACGGTCATCCCCCTCGCTCTCTCTGCCGCCTCGAGGACGGCGCGGACGGTCGACGTCTCGGCCAGGCTGCGGCGGTACTCCGCGGACGCGTGGACGTCCGACGGCGGATCGAGCGTCGCACCCAGGCCCTGGACGGCGGCGCGCGCCGACGACTCGTCCACGTCGATCCCCGAGAGCGCGGCCTCGACCGCGCCTGCCCGGTGCGGAACGGCTGCGACGCAGCCGAGCGCGATCCGCCAGGCACCGTCCACGACGGACGCGGCGGCGTTCGCCACATACGTCCCGTGCGCGCCGAGCGTCACGCCGCTCATGCCGTCGCCCGTGCCCTTGCCGGCGGCCGGGATGCTGACCCGGGTCAGCAGGTCACCCTCGCCGACCACGGTCTCGAAGACGCCGACGAAGAACTCGTCGGCCGAGACGGTCCGCTCGCCGGATGCGTTGACGACCGTCATCGACGCGCCGAGCGAGACGAGAAGCGGCGGGAAGTGGTTGGTCGGGTCGTTGACGCAGATGTTCCCGCCGAGCGTGCCGCGGTTCCGCACCTGGACGTCCGCGACCGTGGCGGCGACCTCGGCGAGGATCGGCCGGCTGACCTCGACCTCGGACGAGCGCATGACCGACGCCAGCGTCGCCATCGCCCCGATCTCGAGCGTCGTCCCGGACACCCTGATCGCGCGGAGCTCGTCGAGGTCGGCCAGGTCGACGAGCACGTCGGGCGAGGCGGCCCGTTGCTTCATGACGTTGACGAGCGTCTGGCCGCCTGCCAGGGCACGCGCCCCGTCGTGCTCTGCGAGGAGCGCGACTGCTTCCTCGACGGTTGCCGGGCGCGCGTACGAGACCTCTCGCAGCAGCATGGACGCGATTCTGTCACAACCGCCGCCGTGACATGTCAACGAACTGCGGGCCGGCCCGGAGGGCAGTTTTGCGCTCCGTCCGGTCGCGCAGCTCGATGCCGGGCGATGCGTAGAGTTGCGCCATGGCGACGTACGACGCCGTCCTCGTCGGGTCCGGAATCAACACCCTGACCGCCGCGGCGCTCCTGGCGCGCGAGGGCTGGGGAGTCTGCGTGCTCGAGCGGTCGGACCGCCTCGGCGGTGCAATTCGAACCGAGCCCGACTACACGCTGCCGGGCTTCACGCACGAGGTGATGAGCTCCTGGCACCCGCTCTTCACGGGGTCGGCCGCCTATGCCGAGCTCGGCGACGAGCTCCACCGCCGCGGGCTCGAGTACGTCAACACGGAGCTCCCGACCGCGACCGCGTTCCCTGACGGTCGGGCGATGTTCCTCTCCACCGCGATGGAGGCGAACATCGCCGAGTTCGACCGGTTCGCCGCTGGCGACGGCGCCGCGTGGCAGCGCCAGTTCGAGGAGTTCATGACGAACGCCGACCTCTCGTTCGGCGTGCTCGGAACCGAGCTCTGGTCGGCGGGCGGGATCGGTCTCGGCCGGAGGCTGCTCCGCCGGCTCGGCCGCCACGGCGCCCTCGAGTTCGCCGGGCACGCGCTCTCCACGTGTCGCGACTGGACGACGGCGACGTTCCGCTCCTCGGAGGCGCACGGTCTGCTCGCACCATGGGTGCTGCACACGGGGCTCGGGCCCGAGAGCGCCGTGTCCGGGTTCATGACCCAGGTGATCGCCTGCGCGGTCCAGCTGGGCGGGATGCCGGTGCCGGTCGGCGGGGGCGTCCGGCTCGTCGACGCGCTCGCGGGCGTCGTCCGCGACGCCGGCGGCGAGCTGCGGACAGGGGCCGAGGTCGGCCGGGTCGCGGTCGCCGGCGGGCGCGCCGTCGGCGTCGTCCTCGCAGACGGCGAGACGATCGCCGCCGGCCGGGCGGTCGTCGCCGGGGTCACCCCCACCCAGCTCTACGGCTCGCTGCTCCGCGCGACAGACGTTCCGGCCGAGGTGCGCGACGCCGCCGCTCGCTACCGCTACGGGCGCGCGGGGATGCAGATCCACCTCGCGCTCGACGAGCCTCCTCGCTGGAAAGGGCCGGACGCCGAGCGACTCGGGCGGACGGCGATCGTCCACGTCACGCCGGGGCTCGACGGCGTCTCGCGCGCCGTGAACGAGGCGGAGCGAGGACTGCTTCCGGCGGAGGCGACGATCGTCGCCGGCCAGCCCTGCGCCGTCGACCCCTCCCGCGCGCCGGACGGCAAGTGGATCGTCTGGATCCAGCTCCAGGAGCTGCCGGCCGGCCGCGTCGAGGGCGATGCGGCGGCCGCGATCGACGTCGGCGACGGGACCTGGACCGACGAGCTTCGCGAGGCATACGCCGACCGCATCGTCGGGCGTCTCGGAGAGTCGATCGAGAACCTCTCGACGGCGACGCTCGCGCGCACGGTGCTGTCGCCCGTCGACCTCGAGGCGCTCGACTGCAACCTCGTCGGCGGCGACATCTACTCGGGCAGCTGCGCGCTCGACCAGAACCTCCTCTGGCGCCCGTTCGCCTCGGCGCCGGGACATCGGACGACGGTCGAGAGCCTCTGGCACGTCGGCGCCAGCACCCACCCCGGCCCGGGCCTCGGCGCCGGCTCCGGCTACCTCGTCGCGAAGGAGCTGACCAAGGCGTCGGTCACGCGCCGGCTCGTCGCACGGCTCCCCAAGGTGTCCGACTTCAAGTCGGACACCTCCCCCGAGGCGCGGAAGTGAAGCTGTCGTTCTCCGCGATCTCGACGCTGAACGCGTCGTTCGCCGAGGACGCCGAGGCATACGCGGCCGCAGGCTTCGACGCGATCGGCCTGTGGGAGTTCAAGCTGCCCGGGGAGGACGCGTCGAACCGCGCCCTGCTCGGCGTCGCACGGGCTGTCCGTATCGAACTGCGTGCCGACCGTGCCCTCGTTCCTCCAGCTCGCGATCCCGGGGATGGAGGGGCCGGCGGAGCCCGAGGAGCGCCTCGACGCAATCTGCGCGTCGATCCGACGCCTCTCCGCCTACGAGCCCGGGTGCGTGGTCTGCCTGAGCGGCCCGCTCGGCGGCCGGTCCCGTGCCGAGGGCCGGGCGATCGTCGTGGAAGGCCTCGGCCGCGCGGCGGGCGCAGCCCGCGAGGCGGGAGTCCGCCTCGGCTTCGAGCCCATCCACCCGGCCCAGCACGACACGGCAGGATTCGTCACGGCGGTTGCCGAAGCGCTGGAGCTGCTCGACGAAGCCGGGGCCGCCGACGCGGGGATCATGGCCGACACCTTCAACCTCGGCCACGAGACGGACGACGCGATCGTTCGGGTCGCCGAGCGCATTACCGGGCTCCACGTCGCCGACGAGCTGCCTCAGCCGCTCCCCGGCGTCCGCACGCCTCCCAGCAGCAGGACGGCCGCTCGGCGGAGATCGTCCGCGCGCTCCGAGCGAGTGGCTGGGACGGGACGCCCGACGTCGAGATCTTCTCGACGCCGGACGACTTCTGGGCGCTGACGCCGGACGAGGCCGCCCGCCGTGCCTTCGCGGCGGCATCGGCGCTCGCCTGAGCCATGGACCGGGACCCGGCGAGCGTCCCGCTCGCCGAGCTCGACCTCCTGTGGGACTTCGACGACCCGGCCGGGAGCGAGCTGAGGTTCTCGGAGCTGGTGAGGCGTGCGCGGTCCGAGCATGGCGGAGCGTTCCTTCCGGAGGTGCTGACCCAGCTTGCGCGCGCCCGCGGGCTGCAACGGCGCTTCGACCAGGCGGATGCCACGCTCGACGACGCCGAGGCCCTCCTGCGTCCCGACGATGCGCGAGGACGCGTGCGCGTCCACCTCGAGCGCGGCCGCGTCGCGAACACCGCCGGTCGCGAAGGGCGGGGACGGACAGCCTTCCTCGACGCATGGGATCTGGCCCGCGCGACCGGCGAGGATGCCCTCGCCGTCGATGCCGCGCACATGCTCGGCATCGTCGAGCCGGGCGACGAGGGCTGGGAATGGAACGAGCGGGCGATGGAGCTCGCCTGCGGTTCTGATGATCCGCGATGCGCGGCGCTGGGTCGGCTCGCTGGCGAACAACATGGGCTGGGCGCGGCACAGCGCGGGCGACGACGATGCCGCGATCGCGCTCTTCGAGCGCTCGCGGGACGCCTTCCTCGCCGACGGGCGGACCGACCGCGCACGGGTCGCGCGCTGGTCGATCGGCCGCTGCCTCCGCGCCCGCGGGGACGTCGCGAGGCCGCTCGTCGAGCAGGAGGCGCTCCTGGCGGAGCTCGACGAGCTCGGCGAAGACGGACGGGTACGTCCTCGAGGAGATCGCCGAGTGCCTGCTCGCGCTCGGCCGCGGCGAGGCGGCGCGGCCGTACTTCGCCCGCGCGCACGCCGCCCTCGAACCGGCAGACGTTCCTCGCGTCCGACGAGCCCGAGCGCCTCGAGCGCCTTCGCTCGCTCGGCGGTGCGTAGCTGCTCCGGTCGTCCCCGAGGGAGACGCTTGTGTTGAGTCGACACAAGCCCGATGCGGCCGCGAGCACGGCCGCCTCTCCTTGGCCGTCGAAGCCGTCGGCGCGGACGAGGTTCAGACGGAGCCGTAGAGCTGGAGGATCACCGAGACGTACTGCTTCGTGTCGTCGAAGAGCCCTCGCTCGCGCACTGCGCGCGCGCCCTGGTAGTAGCCGGCGAGCGCGAGGCGCACGTCTCCCCCGAACTGGTCGAGCTGCCAGCGCAGGTAGCGGACGCCGGCGCGCACGTTGCCGTCGTATGTCCGGGGCGTCGGTTGGCGAAGCAGCACGGTGTCGACCCACTCCCAGGTCTCGGGCAGGAGCTGCATCACCCCGATCGCGCCCGCGCTCGAGACGACGTCCTCCTGGAAGCCGGACTCCATCCACGCGAGCGCGCGGGCGAGCCTGGCGTCGACGCCGTACACCGCCGACCAGCGGTCGATCGCCGTGCTGACGACGTTTCGCGCCGACGGGGGTGCCGGCCGCGGAGAGGCGCGCGCCGGGCGGCAGGACGAGACGCTGTCCCGGCACGATCGTCGCCATCAACGAGAGCTGGTTCGCCTGGGCGAGGCGCCACGGGCTCACGTGGTAGCGCTGGGAGATCGAGAAGAAGCTCTCGCCCGCCTCGACCGTATGGCGAAGGCGGACGGGCGCGGTCTGCGGCGGCGGGCGTCACGACGCGGCCCGGGATCCGGAGCCGCTGCCCGGGCGCGATCACGCTCGCCAGCGTGAGGCCGTTGGCGCTCGCGAGCAGCTTGGGGCGCACGCCGTAGCGCTGCGCGATCACGTTGAAGCCCTCGCCCGGCTGCACGGTGTGCACCACTGTCGGCGCAGGCGTCGTTCGGCGTGGCGTGGGTGCGGCCTTCGCCGCGCTGCGGCCGGGGATCCGCAGGCGCTGTCCCGGCACGAGCACGCTGGTCAGCCGAAGGCCGTTCGCGCGCGCGAGCGCGCCGGGCGCCACGCTGTAGCGGCGTGCGATCACCACGAACCCCTCGCCGGGCCGCACGCGATGGACGAGCAGCGAGCGCTTCGGAGCGTCTGCCGGCCGCGCGAGTGCGCGAAACGTCCGAGCGCCGGCGACGCCGTCCGGCGTCAGCCCGCGCGAGCGCTGGAACCGGCGGAGCGCGGCCGCCGTTGCTGCGTCGAACCGACCGTCCACCCGCTTGGCCGGCAGGCCGAAGGAGCGGAGCGTGAACTCGAGCGAGGCGACGTCCCAGCCGACGCGCCCCGACGCGAGCTGACGCTGGCCGAGGAGCGGGGTCCCGAGCTTGCCGAGCTCGCACCGGGTCGCCATGCCGACCTTCCCGGTCGCGCGGATGCCGTTCGAGCGCTGGAAGCGAAGGACTGCGTTGCGCGTCATCGGCCCGGAGATGCCGTCGACCGCTCCCGCGTAGAAGCCCGCGCGACCGCAGCGCGACCTGGAGCGCGGCGGTGCTCGCGCTCTTCGCCGCCACGGCAGGCGCAGCCCACGCCAGAGCGAGAGCCGCGGCGACGACGATGACGACGATCCGGCGCACGGAACTCACCGTCTTCGCGGCGGCCCGGCGATCTCCTCCGAGCGGCCCGCGAGGGTACCGATCGAGGATTCGAGACGGCTACACTTCCCCCTCGCTGCCTTCCCCGGTAGCTCAATTGGCAGAGCATCCGGCTGTTAACCGGAGGGTTGTTGGTTCGAGTCCAACCCGGGGAGCTACACGCCGGCCGTATCCGAGTGGATACCGCCGAGCGACAGCGGAGCAGTCGCCGACAGAGGTGGTCCGCTGTCCGCTGAAGGAAGGCGTTCGCCCCTCAGGGACGGCTACGCAGCGAGGATGCGGCGCCCGTCGCCCGCTCGGACGGGGTCCGGCGTCGGAGCACCCGGGGCGGTCTTGGTGAACAGGTCTTGCGCATTGAGCGCTGTTCCCATTCGGTAGCCGCCGATGAGCCCGAGGACTCTCTCGCCTAGCTCTTGCCTCTCGACGGTCGGTTCCGCGCCCGTCATGCTGCTCCCCCTCCAATTCGTCTTCGAACGCGCAGATGTGGCAAGACCGCCACCGCAGCGCGGATGATCTCTTTCCAGCGTAGTCACCCGGAAGGGGGACGTCATCCCCCGCACGAGTGACCGGCGCGACGCGCTACGGCCGCTGAAAGCGGCCGCGTATCCACACGACCCTGGTCGCGCGTGAAACGAGAAGGGCGCCCCCGTGGGGGGCGCCCTTCGTCCTACCGGATCTGCTACCGGGCCTGCGGCCCGAGGAGATCTACCCCTCGCCCAGACAACTCCCCGCTGTGGCCGTTGCACGCCTCGCCGGGGCTAGGCGCAAATGCCTTGCCGCCCTCGCGCACGACGCTATAGCCATACGACTGCACTCGTCCCCCGCCCCGATCCATCGGATCGGTCGACTCGAGATTGTCGTTCAGTCCCGAGAACTCGCAGATCGAGTCGCCCTGCGAGAACCCCTTCCTGGGGTTTGTGGCACTCCCGTTCACCTCACCAGCGAGCGCCCGGCCAGCACCCAGTGCCGCGACTGCTCGCGCCGCGACGTTGGCGGGTGAACGAACCATGGATCCCGGGACGGGTTGCGCGCCACGCGTACCACGAGCTACGAGACGGCACCGCTGCCGCTACGCAGCGACCCGCGTGGGGATTCATCCGCTCAGACGAGCTCGGCGAGCGCGCCGTGCACCTTCGCGAGACGCGCCTGGATCTCCGTCGCCCGCACGAGGTCGGCTCCCTGGAGCTCGCGTCGCAGCCGCCGCTCGTGGAGCCGGAGGAGCAGCTCCTTCCCCGTCCGCTCGTCGATCGCGTCGCGCTCGGCGCGCGCGCCGAGCTCCGCTCGAACGGCGACCAGCTCGTCGTCCTCCGGGGCGCCGTTCACGAGCACGTCGCGAAAGCGGCGGTGCAGCGGCTCGTCGAAGTGCTCCGGCGTCAGCGCCGCGAGCTCGGGCACGAGCGACGGGTGGCGCACGACGGCAGCGAGCAGGTCCCGTTCGCGCTGGACGCCCGCCTCGAGGAGTCGCGGCGTGGCGGGCGTCCCCGCGGGCGCGGCGCGGGCCTGAGCCGGAGCCAGCCCGGCCAGTGTCTCTCGCGGGAGGTCGAGGCGGTCTGCGAGCAGCCGGAGTGCCTCCTGGCGCTCGGGGGAATCCTCGACCGGAGCCAGGATCTCGCGCGCTCGCACGAACGCCTCCTGACGGTCGGGAGCCCGGTCGAGCGTGATGCGGACCCGGTAATGGAGGTAGCTCTCGGCCGACCCGAGGCGCGCCGCGAACGTGTCCGGTGCGTCCGCCGGGTCCTCGCCCGGCGGCAGCGGCACGACGCGGACGTCGAACCCCTGGCGCACCGCGAGCTCCATTCCCCGGAGCGTGGCCTCCTGGCCGGCCGCGTCGGCGTCGAAGCAGAGGAACAGCCGCTTCGTGAGGCGGCCGAGCTCGCGAAGCTGCGCCTCGGTCAACGCCGTCCCCATCGAGGCGACGACCGGCTCGACGGCGGCCTGCCGCAGGGCGATCACGTCCGTGTTGCCCTCGACGACGACCGCGCGATCCTGCTTCGCGATCGAGGGCCGGGCGAGGTGAAGGCCGTAGAGGACGTTTCCCTTCTTGAAGAGCTCGCTCTCGGGCGTGTTGACGTACTTGCCCCGCAGGGGGTCGTCGTCGCGTAGCCGGCGAGCCTGGAAGCCGACGATCCGACCGCGCGCGTCTGCGAGCGGGAACATGAGGCGGAACGGGAAGTAGTCGTTCCCCCGCGCGTTCGCCAGTCCGGCGGCGCGGATCTCCTCGACCGAGAACCCGCTCTCCCTCGCCTTCGCGACGAGACCCGAGCCACGCGACAGCCCGAGGCGGAACTCGCGGGCGATCTCCTCGCCGAGGCCGCGCTCTGCAAGATAGGCGCGCACGGGCGTGCCGGTGTCGGTATCCCACAGAAGTCGCTCGAAGTACGCGGTCGCCTGGTCGAGAAGCTTCGTCTGACGGTCGCGACGACGGCGCTGCTCATCCTCGCGCGGCGACGACTCGTCGTACTCGAGCGTGATCCGAAAGCGATCCGCGAGCCACTCGATCGCCCCGACGAAGTCGAGATTCTCACTCTCGCGGACGAACCGGATCACGTCCCCTCCGGCACCGCAGCCGAAGCAGTGATAGAGCTTGGCCACCGGGTCCACCGAGAAGCTCGGCGTCCGCTCCTCGTGGAACGGGCACCGCCCGACGAAACGCGCACCCGACACACGGCGCAGCGACGTTCGGAGCGAGACGACCTCGACGATGTCGGCTGCGGCCTTCACCGCCTCGACGGAATCGTCCTTGATCCGCGCCATTCGGGCGACCCTACGTCAGGCCCTCGGCGTACGAGAGCGCAAACCGGTCGGTCATGCCTGCGAGGTAGTCCGTGACGCGCGTCGCGAGGTCGTCGTCGCCCGGCGGGAGCCGCTCGGGCACGCGGACGAGCGCGTCGAAGATCGCTCTGACGGCACGTCGTGCCCGTTCGTGCTCCGGCATCACCTGCGGGCCGAGATAGACACGCTCGAACATGAACGCGCGGAGCGACAGCATCGCCTCGCCGACCTCCTCGCCCTGCATGACCATGCCCGCTGCGGCGGACGACTCGACGAGATCGTGCACGAGCGTGTCGATGCGGCGGGAGCCCGTGTCCCCGAGGAGCGCGATCTCCTCGGCGGGCAGGTCGTCCGGGGTCAACACGCCGTACCGGAGCGCGTCGTCGATGTCGTGGTTGACGTACGCGATCCGGTCGACGATCCGGACGATCCTCCCCTCCTGCGTCGCTGGCTCCCGCTCGCCGGTGTGAGTGAGGATCCCGTCGCAGACCTCGGCCGTGAGATTCAGCTGCCGTGCGATCCGGAACGACTGCTCGTTGTGCCGGAACCGACCACCGAACCTCTCTCGGAGCGCCTCGTCGAGCGCGTCCTCCCCGGCGTGGCCGAACGGGGTATGC
Source organism: uncultured Actinomycetes bacterium (assembly GCA_963739405.1). Taxonomy (GTDB): domain Bacteria; phylum Actinomycetota; class Thermoleophilia; order Gaiellales; family Gaiellaceae; genus Gaiella. The sequence continues at coordinate 251,005 of CAVUAH010000007.1, forward strand.
CCCGTGTCGTGCCCGAGCCCGATCGCCTCGACGAGATCCTCGTTCAACCGCAGCGCGCGCGCCACGACGCGCGAGATCGCCGTCGTCTCCAGAGTGTGGGTCATGCGGGTCCGGTAATGGTCGCCCGCCGGGTCGATGAAGACCTGTGTCTTCCCCTTCAGCCGGCGGAACGGCTTCGAGTGCACGAGCCGGTCGCGATCACGCTGGAACGGCGTCCGCACGGCGCACGGCTCCTCCTCGCGCTCGCGGCCCCGCGTCTCGTACGAGCGGACGGCGAGCGGCGACAGCGTCGTCTCCTCGAGCGCACGGATGCCATCCGCGAACGTCCCTCCGATACGTCCTGCGACCTCCACGATCCCAGGGTAGTCCTCGACGCGGAGCGCTCCTCGTACGTCCGGCCGCGACGAGACCGGGACGAACCGTCGCTTGTGTTGATTCAACACAAGCGAGGTCGGGCTCTCAGAACGCGCGAGACTGGCCGCCGTCGACGACCACGCACGTCCCGACGACCCACGATGCGCGCGGCGAGACGAGGAAGGCGACGACGTCGGCGACCTCGTCGACCGTGCCGAACCTGCCCCACGGCAGCTCGCGCTCGACGAATGCGGCCATCCCGTCCGGGTCGTCGCGGACGCGACGCTCCCAGCTGCCGCCGGGGAAGAGCGTCGAGCCCGGCGCGACGCTGAAGACCCGGATCCGGTCCTTTGCGAGATCGATCGCCATCGCCTTCGCCAGGCTGATCTCGGCCGCTTTCGCCACGTTGTAGCCGGGCCCGCCGCCTCCTTCCCGCCCCCAGATCGACGCGATGAGAGCGATCACGCCCTCGCCGCGGTCCCGGAACGCCGCCAACGCGGCACGGGACACATGCAGGGCGGAGTAGAGGTTCTTGTCGAGCACGGCGTGGAGGTCGGCGCCGTCCAGCTCGGCGATCGTCCGCGCACCCGAGCCCCCGACGTTCGCGACCACGATGTCGAGCCCGCCGAACGTGGCGACCGCCGCGTCGACCACGGCCGCGGCGCCTTCCGCGGTCGTGACGTCCGCGACGACGCCGTGTGCACGTCCGGGCCCGTCGGCCGCGGCAACCGCCGCCTCGAGTGCCTCCTCGCCGCGAGCGCAGAAGACGACGTCGGCGCCCTCCTCGACGAGGCGGGCCGCGATCCCCTGCCCGATCCCGCGGCTCGAGCCCGTGACGAGCGCCACCTTCCCCGCGAGCCCGAGTTCCACGGGGTTAGCCTAGTCGCGTGGCGGGCACGCGAATCCTCCTGGCGCGCCACGGCGAGACCGAGTGGAACCGGATCGGCCGCTGGCAGGGACAGGCCGACCCTCCGCTCAACGACCTCGGGCGACTCCAGGCGGAGGAGCTGGCCGAGCGCCTCTCGGGGGACGGCATCGTCGCGGTCTACTCGAGCGACCTCCGTCGCGCGAGGGAGACGGCGCGTGTGATCGCGGAACGGCTCGGTCTGGACCTGATCGAGGACCCCGCACTGCGGGAGATCGACGTCGGCTCCTGGTCGGGACTGACGCGCTCCGAGGTCGAGGCCCGATTCCCGGACGGCTTCGCCCGCTGGCAGGCGGGCGAGATCGGCCACGACGGCGAGACGCGCGAGGAGCTCACAGACCGCGTCGTCTCTGCGGTCGAGCGGATCGCACGGACGCACCCGGGGGAGACCGTTGCCGTGGTGACGCACGGCGGTGCCATCCGCGCCGTGCGTCGGCACGTGGCGGGAGACCCCGGGTCGTTCGTCGAGAACGGGGCCACCGTCGGGCTCGCCCTCGTCGAGGACGCCATCGTCCTCGACCCCTGACACCGAGAGCGCCGGCAGCCCGGCCCGTCCTCGCCGGCATCAGGAGGACGATCGGTGTTCGGAAATCGTGAGGACATCCATCAAGGTCGGGCGGTAGCCCGTCCAACGAGATAGTGCTGGCGGCCCCCGGCAAGTCAGGGCCCGGGGCCGCCGGCCAAAGTCCGAGCAGGCACCCGAGCCGGTCTCAGCCGGCCGACCGGCCCGGATCGAGCGGCACGCCACGGATGCGATGCGCCAACGTGGCGGCGATCAGCGCGAGCCCCCACGCTGTCGCCGCGATCGACCATGCTCGTCCGAGGCCTCCCGCAGCATCCGGCCAGGCGAGGGACACGAGCCCGAGGTAGGAGGCCGCCACGCCCGTGCACACGGGGACGAACGGGTGCAGATCAGCTCGTACGGCTGCCACCAGCGGCAGCACGACCAGCACGAGTGCGAGCGCTCCCTGCACGGAGTAGTGGTCGATGCCGAGAGTCACATCGGTGTCGGAGCGCCCCTCCCGATTCAGCGCCCACATGTGCAACGCGTAGGCCGTCCACGGAACGGCACCCACTCCGGCCAGGAGAAGCAGCGGCCCGGAGACCGGGGCGAACGAGGCGCGGAGCGCCGAGCCGTCCTGCCAGGCCCCACGGAGCAGTCCACCGACGATCCCCGTCTGGGCGCCGAGGAGCGCGGCCAGCGCCAGGAGCCCGGTCTCCCTGGCAGCGAGGGCCGAGACGACGAGGGAGCCGGTCGCGACCACGAGTTGCGCGGCCGCCGGCATGGAGGCACGCGGCCGCACGACGACCAGGGCGAAGGAAGCGGCGACGATCACGGTCGCAAAGAGACCCCATCCCGCCTCCAGGACCTGCGGCCAGTCGGCATTCCAGGTCACCGACAGGTCGATCAAGCCGAAGCCCGGCAGCACCAGCCAGCTGACCGCGAACAGGCCGGACAGCAGACACGCTGCGAGCCGCCTCACCGTCAGGTCACAGCCTGCACGTCTCGTCTTCAGAGGGTCGGCCCGATCGGCCGCCGTCTTCCCCACGGCTCGCTCGACGTCGACTGCGGGCGCGGCGCGTCCCAGTGCCACACGCGCATCGAGTCGGCTACGTCGTTGTCTTCGCAATCTCGGTGACGAGATCACCGAGTGCGTGCAGCGGAGCGTCTCTGTCTCCGAATCGCTGCCAGTCGATCGGTACCGAAACCCACGGCGTGAGGCTCGGGACGTGGGCCGAGATGTCCGTGGGGCGGCTGAGAGGCCCTACCGGCTTGAGCATGCTCGCGGGGACGCCGAGGGCGGCGAGCTTCTCTCGATAGTCCTTCCATGCGTTCCACTCGGGGGCGCCCCAGTGGGGACCGACCAGCTCGACGAGCCACGTGGGAGCGTCCTTCGGAACGTTCATCACGGCGAGCATACTCGCGCGAGCATCAGAGCTCGTGTCCGTCGCGCGTTGCGGCCCGGCGGCGAGTGTCTCGCGCCGAGAGAGCAAGGCGAGCCTCGACATCCCCGACCGGACGGCGATCCTCCGTGTGCTCGACGACTGCCCCGAGGACATGGGGGAGCTGCGGGCGACGCTGCTACAGGGAGCACGTGGGGCGGAAGCGGGAGGCGCTCGCCTAGCCCACCTCCCGTCCCGGCTGCCGCACCTACCGTGGCCGATGGGAGAGCCCGGTACGACCTTTGTCCTGTGGTGGAACCACACACCCGTGTGTGGCAAGCGATACACACGCTATGTCGCGGACGGCGACGACGGCGGAGAGGGCGCCTCCTAGGCTCGCCACATGGTCGGTCAAGAAGGAGGCGCAGCATGTACGACATCACCAAGACACGGATGCTGCTGACGACAGCGGTCTTCGCCGCGGTCGCGGCGCTCTCTGCGTCCGGGGCGAACGCGAGGATTCCGGCAGACACCGGCTCTGCCGGCGCAGTGCAGGAGTCCCTCCGGATCGGCCGCTACGCGGCCCAGCCGCCGAGCTGGCGGGGCAAGGGCGGCAAGGGCGAGGAGACCGGGGGCGCTACGAACTCCCTACAGCAGACAGGCGTCACTCTGAGTGGCTCGACGTACATCGACGGGTGGCTCGCGGCACGCCTTGGCCTCGCCACGCGAGCAGCCAGCGCTTCAACGTCCAAGTTCTCCGTCGGCTACCGCGGCCGTCCCTAGAGGGCGAACTCCATCGACGGGTGAGACGGGGCGGGCTCCACCGCCCCGTCACCGCTGGGAAGCGACTCGACCCACAGGAACTGCACAGGCTTCTGCTCCAACGCGTGGATCGTAGTTGGGTCCCGGTGCCGGCATGGGCTAGTCGGCGCAGCGTTCAAGTGGCCCCACCCCGCCCCGCGGGCGTTCCGACGTTCTCACCACACGACCCGCGCCACCGCCGCATCCCGCTCCGCCACCTCAAAGGCGATCCCTGGGCGAAGATCGGCGAGGACGCCGGGCAGCGCAACCTCGCGGTCACCACGAACACTTACACGCACGTGTTGACTCGTGAAGCCGAGGTCGACTACACGGCGTTGCTTGCCGGTTCGGGGACCCGAGAGACAGGAAGGCCCGCCGGATGGCGGACCTTCCATTCCGTGCCTCTGCTCTCTGAACCGCGCCTCGCGCGCGGCTCGGCGTACGACGCCTTACCGCGTTAACCGACCGGGCCGTTCTTGTTGCACGAGACCGTGATGGACACGCCGGGGGCAACCTCGATCGTCCAACCGTGGGCCGCCGATCCGGGAGCCGCGTCCTTCGGGGTCTGCGTCTGCCGGTCGGTCTGCCCGAGCTCCGAGTCGAAGTCGTTCAGACCGCTGAACGCGCAGATCGACGCGTGCCCATTGGTGACGGCAGCGGTGCTGTTCGACGCGTCACCAATACCGCCGGCGACGGGAGGGCCCTTGTAAGGCGGGCCCTTGATCTCGCCAGCAAAGGCGCCCGAAGCACCCACGCCTATCACGGCGACCGCGCACGCCACGACCCCGAACAAACGGGTCTTACCCATTCATATCCCCTCTCCCCTGACGGCCGACGCCCCGCTGGCGACGGCCAAGACAGAAAGTCATACATCCGTCTTGTTCCAAAGTCCAGTTCTGCGCCTGACGATTCTGCGCCTTGACGATGACCGTGCCGGTGCACCCCCGGTGCACCCCAGACCTAGGAAAGCCCGGTTTCGCAGGGATGTTCAAGTCCCTATGGGCCTCGAGGTCACACATGCTGGAAGTCCTGCAAACCCCGTCACGGTGCGAGGTTTGCGCATGAATACAGGGAATGAGGCTCGTCCGAGGGGGTTGTGCGGGCATGACCGGAACGCCCGGGTTTGCGCATCTCGTGCTACCCCCCAACGAGGGCGCCGGCAGGCCTGTTTCTCGGTCCGCGCCGGGCTGACGCTGCCCAAGGCTTCCACACTCTCGGCACGCGAATCCTCGGTGCACCGCGATGGCGTACGCGAGCCTCACTGACGAGGGACGGGCGAAGCTCGGAGAGAAGCTCGCCGCCGCCTTCGAGCGCTGAGCGAATGGAGAACGCCAGGCCGAGCGACACTCAAATCAGGGTTTAACCCCGATGCGGCGTTTGTCAGAGGGCGGATATTGTGTTACAAGGGATCATTGATCGTGTCGGACAAGGAGGCCCCGAATGACAAGCCTCAGCTCTCCTTGCGAAACCGTTGATGAACGGGTCGACAGGCTGATCGGCTCTCGCGGCGGTTCTTGGCCGCTCCGACATACGACAACGACTAACGAAGCGATCGCAGGGCTAATGGCCAGGCAACAGTCCCTCGAGGAAGCTATCCGCGAGATCGCAATGGAACTGCAAACGCTCGAGACCGATCACGAGAGGCTCAAAGCGCACCACTGACCGCATCGTCTCGGTGTGGGTCTCAGACGAGACGTCCGTCACCGCCCGATGTATCGGAAGCCACGAAGTCGGAAGATCAGAACCATCTGACTCGTGGAGGAGGTCGCAACATGTTCAGATCGGTAGCAGTCGGGATCGCGGGGATGGCACTCGGGGCAGCGGCAACAGCTGGCGCCGTCGGCGGATTCCGGATCGTCCCGTTGCACACCGGCGACATTGCGCCGGTTGCCGGTATGCACGTCTTCTGTCACGTCCGCTCTGAGAGCGCGGTTTCCCCGTACACCGCCCCCTCAGTCGAATGCGGCGAGACGAAGAAAGGGATACGGGGCAGCTTCGGCATCGGCATCACCGACGACGCCGTGTACATCGGCCGCTGGGATCCAGACGTGAAACTGGTGACCCCCGGGAGCGTCGTGTATACCCGGCGCCACCACCACTAGCCGCTTCGTCACTGACCCCGAGGCTCGGATCGCGCGTCGCTATCTAGACAAGCGTCCCCTGCCGAAGTAGCCGACGACAGCCAAGACAACGACGACGATGATGAGGATCCAAAGCCAGGTCGGCATTGTCGATCCTTTCGTTGGGAGCATCTCGACTCTACTCCCAGGCAATCCGTACTGCCAGAGTCCGCGGCCAAGACGATGCGCTGCGTCCGGGACTTTGTCGGCTGGCACGACGGTAAGGCCGCACTCATCAAGAAAGAACTCGACTGCCCCGGAGACGGGACCCGGCCGTCACGCAGGCGCCCGAGCACTGGAAGGCGGCGTAATGAACCCCGATCCTTTCTCGAGCGAATATCGCGTCCGCGTCAGAGGGGCCGAGGATGTCTATCGCAACCCGAAGACCGGCGCGGTCTGGCGTGAGGAGCCGATCGACGGCAACCCCGACCACGTCATGTGCACGTACATCGACTCACCAATGGGTTGCGGCGCCTCGATCACACCAACGCTTCCAGTGGCTGCCGCCGGCCTGGACAGGATCCCAACAGTGACGGTGTCGAACTCGAAGCTGTCCATGCCGTCGAAGCCGAAGCCGCCCGAACCGATCCGCAGGCAAACCGGCAACAGCGGAATCGGAGTCCACCTGCACGCGGATGTGCTGCTTGAAATCTGCCGTGCGTGCATCTGGCAGAACATCGGCCAGGAGTTCCGGGAGGCCGGCGGTTGGCTTCAGGGAACCTGGGACGGAAACGCCGTTCAAATCACCGGAGCAACCACCCGAGCCACCAAGCGCACACCCACTAGCGTCCAGTTCGACCTCGCGGACGCGCACGCGCTCGACCTCAAACAGAAATGGGGGCTCGAACCCGGCATGGTCGGCTCCTGGCACCTCCAGCCACCGGCGTCGTTCAAAGCCAGCACCCAAGACTTCGTTGCCGCCGAACGTCAATGGGAATACCTGAACGAGGTTCACGGCTCATGGGAGCCCTACGTCGTATCGATCATCGTCTCAAGCGAAGACGGGTCACTGACCAACCTGAGCGCCGCCACCTGGACAACCGCGAAACGCGACGGGCAATACATCAGCGAGCCCGCCAAGCTCCGCGTCGTCTGACATGGATGAGCGCGCCGGGTCAAGGTTGGACGCCGCCAAGACGGGGTACACACGTCGAAGCGAGCCTGAACGGAGTCAAGGAGGACTGAGAAATGGGTTACGGACTAATAGGCATCCTGGTCATCGTCCTGCTGGTCGTGATGATCGTGTACTTCCTCCGTCGGGCATAAGGACGTCAGCGTCGCCGCGCTCGACACGGAAGGTTGAGGCAGCCGGCAAGGCGCCAACGGCGTTTCATCAGCAGATGGCGCTCGGCCAACAAGCCGCGACCTGCGCCACGTCCGCCAGCGTCGGCCAGAACGCATCGGATTCGACCGAAACTGCGTAGACTGATGTTCATCTGAGCGCACAGGTTGACGCCGTCGAGAGGTCCACGAGCGCCCAGACAAACGGGGACGCCGCGCGAGAGAGACTCGCACGTGGGGTACGAGTCTCTCGCGCAGCGGATCGCGAGCCCGCCGCAGGCCCCGCCGGCGGCAGGGGTATGCCGTCGAATACGCCCCTGCAAGGTGGACCACGAAGGCTCCACCTTGATGCCGGGGGTACTTCGGCACCGGGCTCGCATGGGCCACGATAAGTGTGGGCGGCGCGGCTGAATAGGACACGATCGGGTCATTCCCGTCTCATGGGAAGGCGTTCCTCGCTGACCGGCGAAGAGCACACAGCGGCGACCAACAACTGGAGGAGGACACCATGGAACGGTTTCCTTGGCATCCGCGGTTGCGGCACGCCGGGATCGCACGACGTCTGGTGATCGCTGCCGTCGCCGCGCTGACGCTGGCGGTCGTGGCCACGGCGGGCATGGCCGCGACCAACCGGAATTCGGCCGTACCTTCGAACACGAAGCCGCCGATCGTCTCCGGGACACCGGAGGTCGGCAAGATCCTGACGACCACGAGCGGGATATGGAGCGGCACCTCGCCGCTCACGTTCAGCTACCAGTGGCGTCGCTGCGACAAGACCGGTGGAAGCTGTGCCAACATCTCCGGCGCGACCGCACACACGTACACGGTGCTGGGAGCAGACGGCGGCCAGACGCTCCGCGCCGCCGTCACCGCCAAGAACAGCGAGGGCGCCGACAGCGCGACCAGCGTCCCGACCGCGGTCGTCGCCACGCCGGCCGCGCCTGTGTCGAACAACGGCTGTCCGGCCAACAAGAGCCTGAAGACCGCCCCGATCGCCGAGCTGTCACCGCCCGCGCGGACACAGATCGTCGCGTTCGACGTGCTGTCTGGACCGGTCAACGAGCAGACGCAGACCTTCACGCTGAAGGTACGCATCGGCAGCACCTGCGGGGTTAACATCAAGGGCGCGAGCGTCTACGTGACCGCCGTGCCGTACAACCAGTTCAGCATCCCCGCCGAGGAGCTCACCGGGGACGACGGCACCGCGACGCTGGTCTTCCGCCGCGACGCCAACTTCCCCGCGAGCAGCAAGCAGCAGCAGCTCACGCTGTTCATCCGCGCGACCAAACCGGGCGAGGACCCCCTCGCCGGCGTCTCCACCCGGCGACTCGTCGCGGTCAACTTCGGCAGCTAACGCTAGCCCGTACCGCACGGCCGCGCCTGCACCTCGCCGGCGCGGCCGTGCATCCACGGTAGGGCCGTCCTTCGGGTGGGGGCAAACGACACGAATTGGTACACCCGGCCCACTCGGGACGCTGCCACACACGCGGCACTGGCGCGCTAGTGGCTGTTTCGGACGTGTCCTGTTCCGACAACGAATCCGAGACCACACCGGGACCACACCAGCAGCGCAGTTAGCGACCTTTACGGCAGCGACGACCACGCAACCATGCGGCATTCGGCTACCGTGCGGGCCGTGGAGGACTACACCAACAAGTACAAGGGTGAGCAGGTCGAGCTCGCGCTCTTCGGGGGCGAATACCAGGAAGGGACGCTCACTGCGTACTGCTCGATCGAGGACGTTCCACACGTCGAGCTGAACGGACACATCCTCGTCCCGCTCCAGAACGTCGCCAGCCTCCACTGCTCCAGTCGGTGCGACGCGCCGCAGCCCGACTGGCCTCCTCGTGGGCTCGAGGAGCTCGACCGCGAAGACGACCGTCCCGACGACGAGGACGACGAAGGCTGACCTCGGCGGCGTGCGCGGAGCGGCCGCACGCAACGTCCTCAAGGCCTGGTTGCTCGTCGGGCTGCTCGCCGCGGCGTTCTCGGGAATCGGCTGGCTGCTCGCCGATACCCGGGGCGCGATCCTCTTCGCCTTCTGCTCGATCCTTGCCGCGACCGCCGCGTACGCGGTCGGCGATCGCGCGCTGCTCGGCATGCTGGGCGCGCGCCCGTACGCGCTCGCCGAGGACCCGATGCTCCGCTCCACGGCCGACCGTATCGCCGCCCAGCTTCAGATCTCGCCGCCGAAGCTGCAGCTGATCGACGACACGTTCCCGCGCGCCTTCGTCGTCGGCCGTGGACCGCGCAGCGCCACGCTCGCGGTCAGCGCCGGGCTGCTGACGGCGCTCCCCCCGCCCGAGATCGAGGCGGCGATCGCGCACGAGCTCTCGCATGTCCGGACGCGCGACGTTCTCACCCAGACCTACGCTGTCCTCCTCTCGGCGACGCTTCTCGAGCTCAGTCGGGTCGGCGGGTTCCTGTCCCGGTTCCTCCTCGCCGTGCTGGCGCCCGTGGGCGCAGCCTTCACGCACCTTCTCCTCTCACCGAAGCGAGAGCTTCGTGCCGACGGCATCGCGGCCGGCGTCGTCGACCCGCACGACCTCGCCGACGCCCTGATCCGCCTGGATCGAGCCGCAGAGCTCGTGGAGTTCCACGCCTCGCCGGCGACGGAGCCCCTCTACACGGTCAGCCCCTTCGATCACACCGAACGCGTGACCCGGATGTTCGGGACGCATCCGCCGGTTGCCGACC
>CAVUAH010000008.1:0-54256 GCA_963739405.1 uncultured Actinomycetes bacterium
ACACCATCGCCTCGCTCGACCACGAGACCTGGCTCGACGGCGACACCCTCGCCGGCCCGACCTCGTGGGAGACCGCCCGGCTCGCAGCCGGATCCGCGATCGCCGCAGCCGACGTCAGTGGATTCGCACTCGTGCGGCCGCCCGGTCACCATGCACTGCAGGCTCACGCGATGGGCTTCTGCCTGTTCGACAACGTTGCCGTCGCCGCCCGTCACGCGCAGGACGTGCTCGGTGTCGAGCGGGTCGCGATCGTCGACTGGGACGTCCACCACGGCAACGGCACCGACGCGATCTTCCGCGGCGACGACTCGGTGCTCGTCGTCTCCCTCCACCAGTGGCCCTTCTATCCGGGCAGCGGCGGCCCCGGTACGAGCGACGCCTCGACGCTGAACATCCCGCTCGCGGCGGGCTCCGGCGACGCGGAGTACGCCGCGGCGTTCCGCGACCTCGTCGAGCCGGCGGTGGCCGCGTTCGACCCCGGGCTCGTGCTCGTGTCGGCAGGGTTCGACGCGCACGTCGAGGATCCGCTGGCCGGGATGGCGGTGACCGAGCAGGGGTTCACGGAGCTCGCGCGCCGCTCGGCGCAGCTCGGCCCGCGTGTTGCCGCCGTGCTCGAGGGGGGCTACAACCTGGCGACGCTACCGCGGCTCGTGACGGCTGCGATCGCCGGCTTCGAGGCCGCTTAGACGGAGAAGCTGACCGGCGACGTCGCAATCCACACGAGCGTCGCGAGGAACACCACGGTGCCGATCACGAGCATCGCCAGACGCAAGCGCGGTACGTCGAGCTTCGTGCTCATGCCGGCGAAGAACAGCGCGGCGGCGAACATGACGACGCCGAGGACGTAGTTCGTCGAGCGCTGCAGGTTCCTCCGCGCCGTCAACGCCCAGGCATCCGCCTGGGCGTTGAGCTGCGTTGCCTCGTCGCGCGCCGCGGAGCGGTGCTGCGGCATCGCGAACGGCGTCAGCGGCGCGCGTGGGTTCTGCAGGGGCTTGGTCGCGAGCCATGCGACGACCGCGGGCTTGAACTCGGGGCGGAACCGCTCGAAGTAGAAGTCGCGCAGACGGGTCTTGCCGTTCGCATACGCGTCGACCCACTGGGTGAAGACCGCGACGTCGACCTCCGCCTGCGTGTTCGCGAGATCCGCCTGCTGCGTCGCCTGCAGCCGCGCCGTGTTGCCGCGCATCGTCGCCTTCGTGGCCTCGCTGTTCCAGCGGCTCGCCTGGTAGCCGCTCCAGGCGGTCGCGACGGTCGCGATCGCGAGCAGGGCGGTCGCGAGGAGAGCGACCCGGTCGGGCGCACCCTTCCCGCTCAGAGCGGACGCCCCTGGTCGTCGCACGGCACCGAGACCCCGGGCGCGACGGACGGCAGGACCTGGTCCAGGACCCGGAGTGAGCGTTCCATGGCGACCGGATGGAGGCCGCCCACACCCGGGTGGAAGGGTCGATCGAGGGACGCCAGCAACAGCAACATCACGGTGATCACCGAGGCGACGCCGCCCATGAGCATCCCCTGGGTCACGGCCCCCTCGCCGATGTCGGCGAAGAAGAGCATGTAGACGAAGATCACGGCCGAGATGAAGAAGAGCACGACCCAGAGCTGTGCAGGGATCACCCCGACCGCCCCGTGGACCCGGTCGCGGCGCGCCTCCTCACGAGTCGAGGTCTGGTCGAGCCACTTGTCGTACGCCGACTGCTCGCTCGCGGTGCGGGGCTCGACGCCGCGGATCGTGTCGAACAGCTCGAGGCCCCACGGGTTCGGAGCGTCCCCGACGCTGCCGTCCTGCATGCGCGGCCACTCGACGCCGACCACGGAGCGTGCGTAGCAGACGAGCTGGCCGGTGAGCGTCGGCGCGACGGCCGGCGGGAACTGCTGCGCGTTCTCGACCTGCTGCACGAGCACGAGCGCCTCCGTCTCCGCGCCCGTCCGCGACTGGTCGTAGCTCGTGAAGGCGAGGAAGATGATGAAGCCGAGCAGGACGGAGAACCCGGTGGCGAGGACCCCGAAGACGCCGGAGGCGCGGTCGCCGTCCGAGAAGTAGCTGCCTTCAGGCGCGCGGCGGCGCACACCGAGCATCGCCGCCACGGAGAGCGCCGTAACACCCGCCACGATCAGTGCCCCCCAGACGAGATTCACCGCGCGGACGCTACATGCGACAACGACAGCGGGCCGCCTCGCCGGGCGGCTCAGTCCGGGAGCAGCGGCATGGCGAGGCCCGTCTCACGGCCGAGCAGCGCGCCGCGGACGATGGCCGAGCTGCCGTAGCGGTCCCGGATCTCGTCCACTGCGAAGTCGAGCGCCGCTCCGCCCGCCGCGTCGAGCGGGAGAACGAGCTGCACCGCCCTCGCGTCGACGAGGTTCGACACCGCGAGCCCGACCAGCGTCAGCCCACGGGCCTCGATCAGCGGCCGGGCCGACGCGAGCAGCTCGCGCGCCGCGCCGAGGATCACATCGGTCTCCGCGGTCGGGCGAGGGAGCGTGTGCGAGCGTGTGGCGCGCGCGAAATCGTCGAAGCGGAGCCGCAGCACCACCGTGCGCCCGGCACGATTCGCTCGCCGCATGCGCCCGGTGACACGCTCGACGAGCGCGAGCAGGGTGAGGTCGATCTCCCCGGGCGCCCTCGCGCGCCGTCCGAGCGCCCGCTGCGATCCGATCGACCCCCTGCGCCTGCCCGTCCGCACACGCCGTCGGTCGTGGTTGTGCGCGAGCGCGTGCAGGTGCCTCCCCGAGGCGCGGCCGAGCATCGCGACGAGCGCCTCCTGCGGAACCTGCGCGACCTGACCCACTGTCCGGATCCCGCGGCCGTGCAGTCGTGCCGCAGTCTTCGGCCCGACGCCCCACAGGCGCTCGACCGGAAGGGGATGGAGGAACTCGAGCTCCCCCTCGGGCGGGACCACCAGCATGCCGTCCGGCTTCGCCACCCCGCTCGCGACCTTCGCGAGGAACTTCGTCCGCGCGACGCCGACAGTGATCGGGAGACCGACGCGGTCGCGGACGTCCCGACGCAGGCGCTCCGCGATCTCGGCCGGCGTCCCGGCAATTCGCTGCATGCCGTGCACGTCGAGGAACGCCTCGTCGATCGAGAGCCCCTCGACGAGCGGCGTCGCGTCCTCGAACACCCTGAACATCTCCCTGCTCGCCTCGGTGTAGGCGGTCATCCGGGGCGAGACGACGACCGCCTGCGGGCAGCGCCGGCGCGCCTCGCGGCCGCCCATCGCGGTCCGGACGCCGAACGCCTTCGCCTCGTAGCTCGCAGCCAGCACGACGCCGGCGCCGACGATCACCGGCCGTCCCCGCAGGCGGGGATCGTCCCGCTGCTCGACCGATGCGAAGAACGAGTCGACGTCGGCGTGCAGGATCGTCGCCTCCATACGAACACATGTTCGCAAGAAGAACCGCTGTCGCCAGGGGTCTCCCGGCGTGACTTGGCTCGCCGCCGTCAGCGCCTGAGGCAGAGCGCGGCGAGGTCGATCCCGTAGACGGGCTGGTAGACCTGGCAGCCGATCCGCGCCGAGAAGAAGTCGCGGCTCGCGTTGGTCGAGAACGCGGCTACCGGCGCGATGTCCCGCTCCAGCTCGAGGGCGAGACGACCGTAGGCCCGGTAGCGCTTGGTCCCGGACAGCTTCGCCGCGGCGTCGAGCTGTCGATCGAACCGTGCATCGTGCAGATCCGAGAAGTTCGTGCTGACCTGGCCGACGCCGGTGAACACCTGGAGGGCCTGGCCCGGATCGGTGTTCTCGAACGCCCAGCCGGACACGGCCAGGTCGAACGGCTCGCCGCGCCTCGCGATCCGCGCGAAGAACTCGCCGAGCGCGAATTCCTTGATCTCGACGTCGATCCCGAGCGGCTCCAGGTCGCGCCGGACGATCTGTGCTTCCTGTAGCCACGGCGGGACGTTGGGCGTGTACATGATCGCCGTGGCGTGCACGGGCCCGGCGAGTCGCTTCGCCCGGCGGAGGTCGGGCCTCTGCAACGGGTACAGGTGAAAGTCGGTCGCACCGGCGACGACGGGAGGGAGGTAGTCGTCGGTCGGCGTCCCCGCGTTGAAGGGGTTGCTCTCGGCGAATCGTCGGCCCTGTGCGACGAGGGCGGCGCGGTCGATCGCGTAGTTCAGCGCCTGCCGCAAGCGGACGTCGGAGAAGAGCGGCCTGCTCGTGTTCATGTGCAGGTATCGCACCGCGTCGGCCTGGCTGACGAAGTACTGCTGGTGCCCCTCCCGCGCGGCGGGGCTGACGGGGCCGTACGCCGACGTCGAGCTTCGGCGCTGCGTCCCGTGGGAGCCCGTCGAGCGCGTAGTCGGCCTTCCCGGTCTCGATCTCGTCGAGGGCGCGCGCGGCGTCGACCCCGATGGCGATCACGATCCGGTCGAAACGATGCGGCCGCTCACCGTGGTAGTTCGGATTCCGAGCGAGCACGAGCTGCTGGCCGGGCGTGTGCGACGCGATGTAGTACGGGCCCGCAGAGGGGATGTCGTCGAGCCCGCCCGGGAGTGCCGGGGTCCCGCGCGGGACGGCGCACGCCGTGCCCGCCGCAAGGTTCGCCAGGAAGCCGCCGTCCGGCTGCGACAGCCTGATCGTGAGCGTGCGACCGCGGGCGACGACGCCCGCAATGTGCCTCGCCTTCCCGCCGACGTAGGCGCCGATAGCCGACGATGCCGCTGAACTGGCTCGCGTACGGCGACCTCAGGCGCGGGCTCGTCAGCCGTTCGATCGTCGACTCGAACGTCGTCGCCGTCACCAGCTCGTTCGACGGCGGCGAGAAGCGGAAACCGCGACGGATCCTGAACGTGTAGGTCCTGCCCCGATCGGTCGGCGCGGGAACGGCCTCGGCAACCTCGGGAACGATGGTCGATCCCTCGGGCGCCGGTCTGTCCGGGTAGGTGACCAGGTTCGGCACACGTGGCGTAGAGGACCTGCGGCGAGACAGAGATCGCCGGGTCGTACGACGGCAGGTCGTCCTGAAGGGTGAGGCGCGCAGTGCCGCCCGCTGCGGGCGGAGGCGGAGGCGCGGGCGCGATCGTGACCCACACCTTGCCGGCGGCCGCAGCGAGAGCGTCGGGCATTCCCCCGAGGCGGATCGTCTTGCTCACGTGACCGGAGCGTGGATCGAGGCGCTCGACCGTGCCGTCTCGGCCCCCCGCGACCCAGAGCGCGGCCGGGGTCGCGAGGACGGCCGTCGGCGCATCGCCCACCTGCGTCGTGGCTGCGACAGCGTTCGTGCCGGTGTCGACTCGCACGAGCGTGCCGTCGCCGGCGTTCGCGACCCACGCGCCCGCCGCGTTGACCGCAACTGCCGCGGGCCCATGGCCGACCGGAATGGTCGTCGTGACGAGCGTCGTCGGATCGATGCGCGTGACCGTGCCGTCGGCACGGTTCGTCACCCAGACGGAGCCGGCGCCGGCTGCGATGGCAGACGGGTCGTTTCCGACGTCGACGGATCCGAGTGACCGCCCGGAGTCCGGATCGATTCGGGAGACGAAGCCGTCGGGGTCGACGATCCAGATCGACCCGAACCGGCTGAGCATCGGCCGCGGTGCGGACGGCCCGAAGAAGCCCGAGGCCGAGGCGGCGAGCCTCCTGGTCGAAGAGACCCGGTCGTACGTCACGTCGATCCTCGAGACACGTCCGGCGCCGTCGGTGACCCACACACCGCTCCTCGTGGCGGCCAGCGCCGACGGCGTGCCCCCGATCGCGATCGCTCGAACGGCCTCCCGCGACGAGAGATCGACCCGCGTCACCGAGTGGTCGACGGAGTTCGCAACCCAGATCGAGCCAGAGCCGGCTGCGACGGCGACCGGCCGGGCTCCCACCGGAACGATCGCCGCGATCGACCCGGAGGGGTCAAGCGCAACCGCGGAGTTCGCCGCAACGGCTGCCTGCGTCTCGCCTCCTCCGATCGCCAGCAGTCCGGCTGCGGCCGCAGCGACGACGGCGCCGACCGCGGCCGCTGCGCCGATCGGCTTCCAGGGCGGCACGCGCCGTGCGGACTCCCGTGCCTCCGTTTCGGGGTGGAGCGCCGCTGCCGCCTCGCGGGTAGGCACGTCGAGGCCACCGGCCTCGGTCGGCGCAGGTGGAGCCTCGAGAAGCGCGCGATAGATCGACTCGGTCTCCGGCGACGGGAACGCGCCGAGCTCCTCGGCGAGCAGCCGCCGGCACCGCTCGTAGACGCGGAGCGCCTCGGCGCCGTCGCCTGCGGCTGCGTGCGCCTCCATCAGTCGCCGGTACCCGCTCTCACGGAATGGCTCGAGGGCGATCGCCTGCTCGGCCCACCTGGCCGCCTCTCGGGCATCGCCGGAACGTCGGCAGGCATCGGCGAGGACGCTCAGCGCGCGGACGCGGACGTCGGCGAGCTCCCTGCGCTTCTCGTCCACCCAGGTCCCGTCGTCCCCGGGCAGGAACGGCTGCCGGACGAGCGATTCGGCCAGCGTGGCCGCGTCCTTCGCACCCTCGAGGTCGCCGGACGCGAGCTCACGCTCCGCCTCCTCGGCGGCCTCCGCGGCGACGACGACGTCGATCCAGGTTCCTTCGGGCAGCTCGAGGCGGTAGCAACCGAAGGCGCCCGTCAAGGCGCGCGCGCCGTCGATGCCGTGCTCCGCGAGTAGGCCACGCAGCTTGCTCACGAGCACGCTCAGCGCCTTGTCCCACGTCGCCGGTGGATGCTCGCCCCACAACGCCTCCGCGAGCTCGTCGCGCGGCACCGCTCTTCCCTCCTCGGCGACGAGATAGGCGAACAGGAGGCGCCCCTGTCGGCCCGGGAAACGCCGCTCGTCGGTCACCACGCCGTCGGTCTCGGCTGCGATCAGACCCGCGAGGAAGACCTTCACTCGAACCCCCCTAACTGGTGCCTTGCCCAGATCATGCCTCGATCTAGGGCGGCATTTCTACGCTCGCGGCGAGAGGAGTCGTGGACAGGATGCTGCACTGCGAATGCGGGTTCGAGGCCCGAGCCTCCGACGAGGCCGGGTTGGTGGCGGAGGTTCGGCGCCATGCGCGCGAAGCGCACGGCATGGAGCTCGACCACGACGAAGCACTGCTGCTCGCCTTCCGCGCCGAGCTGAGCTCGACCACGGCGCCGGCTCCTCACCGAACGACAACGACGACCGAGGAGGAGGAGAGATGAGGTCCAAGTGGCTGTGGGTGGTGCTGCTCGTCGCGATCGGCGCCGCCGTCTTCGGAGGGAAGGTCCTGGCCACGCCCGCGAACAGCGCCTTCAGCGGCAAGACGCTGGCGATGGCGACCTTCGCGGAGATCGACTCGCACGTGCACACGCTGCCCGCGAGCTGGCAGGAGATGATCAAGACGAAGGGCCTGTCCGACCTCTACGTCCAGCAGAACACGTGGGATCCGGCGGCCCCCGGCTGCGACAACACGTGCATCCCCACCACCGGCTGGCACACGCATCCGGGTCCGAGCTTCGTCATCGTCACGCAGGGCACCGTGACTGCCTACGACGGCGACGATCCGGCCTGCACGCCGCACGTCTACACGGCGAACACACCGAACAATGCGTTCGTCGATCCGGGCGACGGCCACGTCCACATCATCCGGAACGAGAGCGGCGCAGTGGCCCAGACGATCGCGGTGCAACTCATCCCGGCAGGCGCGGTCAGACGGCAGGACATCCCTGACGCCCCCGGCAACTGCCCGTTCTGAGAGCCCGGTGACCAGCGGGAGGGCGGCATTCCGCCGCCCTCCGGCTGCGAAGTCGAGGCCCGACGCGGGGAGACGAACGAGAGCTCGTGGCGGCTGATTGGGCCTGGAATAGGAAAAACCCTGCTGATCACAGGGTTTTTCCCGTAGCAGGCCTGTAAGCCGGATTCTGTCGTGGATGGCCATCCATCTGGGCCTCCGGTTCCCCGGAGGCTCGAGCGGCGTACCCGGTCCCTCGGCGGGCCACCTCGGCGGGACCTGCTTCGCCTTGCACCGAACGGGGTTTGGCTAGCCGGCCGTGTCACCACGGCCGCTGGTGGGCTCTTACCCCACCGTTTCACCCTTACCGGTCATTCGACCGGCGGTCTCCTCTCTGTTCCACTTTCCGTCGGCTTTCGCCGCCTGGGATTTCCCCAGCGTCCTGCCCTGCGGTGTCCGGACTTTCCTCGAACGGCCGGTGCCGTCCGCGGCCACCCGGCCTGCACCGCTCACGGTAGCGGGTCTGGGCCCCGCGGCCAATCGCGCGTGGCGCCCGCCACCCGCTTCGGTCGGTCGTGACCGCGACGCGCTGCCGCCATGTCTACATCGCGGGGCACGCCTGCGGGAGGACGATCTCCGGCACCTCCGTCCCGTCGGCGAGAAGCGCCCGGCACTCGGGGCACGCGAGGACGCCGCGGAGACGCATCACGAACTCGCCGCAGCAGAGGCACTCGAGGCTCGCGCCGCGGGAGAGCGCCAGCAGCTCCTGGTCGAGCGACCGGGCGAGAGAGGTGACCGAGGCGCTCATCGAAGGCTCCGGAACACCCCCACGACCTTCCCGAGGATGCGGACGTGGTCGGCATAGATCGGCTCGAGCGATGCGTTCTCCGGCTGGAGCCGGATGCGTCCGTCGGCCTCCCGGTAGAACGTCTTGACGGTCGCCTCGTCCGTCGACTCGTCGTCACCGGCGAGTGCGACCACGACGTCGCCGTTCCGCGCATCGTCCCGCCTCTGGACGACGATCGTGTCGCCGTCGAGGATGCCGGCCTCCATCATCGAGTCGCCGTGGATCGTGAGCAGGAAGTCGGCGCCGTGGCCGATCGACTCCGGGACCGCGACGACGTCCTCGACGTTCTCTTCGGCGAGGAGCGGAGCGCCCGCGGCGACGCGCCCGAGGAGCGGGAGCCGCTGGACGTCGCTCTCAGCCGTCGCGTCCACGCGGCGGTGGCCGCAGAGCTCGATCGCGCGCGGCTTCGTCGGGTCGCGGCGGATCAGGCCCACCCGCTCCAGATTGGCGAGATGGGCGTGCACCGTCGACGGCGACGCGAGCCCGACCTCCTCGCCGATCTCGCGCACGGTCGGCGGGTAGCCGTGGCCGTCGACGTACGTGACGAGGAACTGCCAGATCTCCTGTTGGCGCGCGGTGAGCGGGATGTCGGCGGGCACGGATCGCCTCCTCGTGGGGTTCGACGAACGTATGTTCGTCACGAAGGGTAGGGATCCTTCCGGACGACGTCAAACACGTGTTCGGCGGCGCGCACGGTGCCCCCGAAACGCGGAACGGGCCCGAAGGCCCGTTCACGCATGCGCTGGAGAGGACTTGAACCTCCACGACCGCAATGGCCACCAGGCCCTCAACCTGGCGCGTCTACCAATTCCGCCACCAGCGCGTGGGCTGGTGATGATAGCGACCGCCCCCATCCGGGGCGGGATCCGGCGCCTACGCGAGCAAGCGGTACAGCACGATCGTGTTCGTGGCGAACAGGATCGCGACGGCGACCGTGAGGCGCGTGAGATTCCGCTCGACGATGTGCGTGCCGCCCTGCGAGGTCGGCGTGAAGCCGATCCCGCCGAAGCCGGCATCGCGCCCCGAGTGCATCAGGACGAGGGTGATCAGCGCGGCGCCGAGGAGCACCTGCAGGACGGCGAAGACGGAGACCATCGGCGTGCCATGGTACCGGGCGTTACGCTCCCGACATGGCCCCCGGAGACGAGGCGCGGGCACGGATCCAGCGCTTGCTCGTGACCGGCGACAACCGGCTCAAGCAGGGCGTCGCAGCCGAGAAGGTGCGGGAGAGCTACGAGCAGGCGCTCGCCGTCGCGCGGGAGGCCGGGCTCGAGGACGCGGTCCGCCCGCTCGTCGAGATCCGGCTTGCCGACCTCGACGCCGCGCAGCGCTAGCGATCGTTCCAGCCGACCCGTTCGAGAGACTTGGCGCGTCATCGGACCTCGGAAGGAGCTGCACGAAACCATGGGCAAGACCCAGAAGTACCTCGCGGAGGCGCTCGGCACGTTCGCGCTGGTCGGTATCGGCTCGTTCGCGATCGTCTCCTTCCAAGTTGGCGGTCAGGCCT
Organism: uncultured Actinomycetes bacterium; assembly: GCA_963739405.1. Classification (GTDB taxonomy): domain Bacteria; phylum Actinomycetota; class Thermoleophilia; order Gaiellales; family Gaiellaceae; genus Gaiella. Next base: position 9,983 of record CAVUAH010000008.1, read on the forward strand.
TCGGAGGGGCGGGGATCGTCTCGATCGCACTCGGCTTCGGTCTCGCGCTCCTCACCGGGCTGTACGCATTCGGTGAGGTCTCGGGAGGCCACTTCAACCCCGTCGTCTCGCTCGTGATGTTCCTCGACCGCCGATTGTCCCTCGACGACATGATCGGCTACTGGGTGGCGCAGTTCGTCGGGGCGATCCTCGCCTCCCTCGTCGTGCTGATCGCCTACAACGACAACGTCGTGGCCGGCACGACGACCCAGGCGAGCGACACGTGGGCCGCGATCGTCGTGGAGATCGTCCTGACCGCGCTCTTCGTCGCCGTCATCCTCCACTCCACGGTGAGCGAGCGAACGCACGGAACCGCTTTGCTCGCCATCCCCCTGACGCTCGTCGCGATCCACGTCGCCTCGATCCCGATCAGCGGCGCGTCGGTCAACCCGGCCCGCAGCTTCGGGCCGGCGCTCGTCGGCACGGAGTTCCACGATCTGTGGATCTACTTCATCGCCCCGCCGATCGGCGCGGTGCTCGGCTGGATCGCCTATCGGGTCGTCGTCGAAGGCGATACGAGCCTTCGCGGCGACGCCGCGGCCAGCCCGTCGTGACCTAGTCCCTGCTCGCCGGGGCGCCCATGGCGGCGGGCGCCCCGGCGGCGTGGTCGAGCAGCGCCTCGATCCGCTCGACCTGCCGGCGGACGTCGTGCAGCGCCGCGGCGGCGCGCGCGGCGTCGTTCGGGTGGGGTAATCGCGGCCGCTTCGCCGAGCGCAGCCGTGAGCGCCTCGTCGTCCTCCGGATCGACGAGCACGCCCGCCCCCGCCGGGACGAGCTCTGCGGGGCCGCCGACCGCAGTCGCAACGACCGGCCGCCCGCAGGACAGCGCCTCGAGCGTGACGAGGCCGAACGGCTCCGCGAGGCTCGGCTGGCAGACGACATCGGCCGCCTGGAGCCACCGGGCGACATCGACGTGCGGGACCGCTCCCGCGAGATGGATGCCCGGCCGGCCCTCGAGCGCACCTCGCAGGGGGCCGTCGCCGACGAAGGCGAGCGAGCCCTCGCCGTGTCGTTCGAACGCGCGCGCCAGCCGCAGCACGTTCTTCCGCTCGGTCAACGAGCCTGCGCAGACGAATGCCGTCCCCTCCGGCCGCCACCCGATCGCGGCGCGGGCCGCCTCCGGGTCTGCGGGTGCGAATCGGTCCAGGTCGACGCCGCAGTCGATCACCTCGACCCGGCCGCGGGCCTCGGGCACGACCGACTCGAGTCGCGAGCGCAGCCATCCGGAGACGGCAACGACTCCGGCGGCGCGCCGAACCGTGGTGCGGGTCGCGCGTCGCACGACGGCCGAGCGCGTGGCGTTCTCGACGTCCTGACCATGTGCGGTGACGACGGCCGGCGCGCCGCCCAGGAGGACGCCGAGCAGACCCGCGGGCACGAGGAAGTGCGCGTACACGACGTCCGGTCGGAACCGTCGAGAGGTGGCGGCCACGTCCCGCGCGAGCACGACGTGACGAAGCCGGCCTCCGCGCCGGTCGACCACGGCGCGCGCGAGCTCGTGGCCGCGCTGCGAGAGTCGATCCTCGAGATCCGCGACGAACGTGCCGAGCTCGGGCGCCTCGGGGCCCGGGTACATCTGCGAGACGAGCAGGATGCGCACGCTGCGCGGCTACCGCGGGGTGACCTGGAGGATGCCGAGGCACATCTCGTCGGTCGTGCCTTCTCCCCACAGCACGTAGCGCGGCCTCCCGCGCCGGAGGCTCGTGTCGTAGCGGCAGGTGACGCGGACGACGTCGTCCGGCCCGGCCTCGACCGGCGCGGCGAGCTGGTACACGGCCTGCCAGTGGAAGCTCCAGCTCGGGATCTCGAGCAGCAGCCGCGCGTGCGCTGTCCCGGGGTTCAGGTCGACCCTGATCGACCGGCCGAGGAGGTGCATGTGCCCCCCGACCCCCTGGATCGTCACCTGCCGGCCGAAGCTGCGCTCGCACGTGCTGACGGCGCTCGGGACGGGATGCGCCGCATCCTTGCCGCACAGGAGGAGGAGACCCGACGGGACGAGGGCGGCGTCCGCCCCGAACCGGTCGATCTGGTCGAAGACGGCGGCCGTGCGGTCGCAGAGCGGTCCCTTCTCACCGCTCCGGCACGAGAGCTCGACCGGGGCCGCGACGAGCATCGTCTGGACGGGCGTCGGTCCCGTCGACGCCGGCACGGTGGTCAGGACCGCGCGGGAGCGGTCGGGGCTGTTCCCGTTCAGGAGGTTGTAGTGCACCTGCATCACGATCCGGCTGCCGGCCGGAAGCTCGACGCCCGTGCCCGCACGGAAGCGGTCGGCGCCGAAGCCGGGTGCCCAGGCCGCGATCCACCCCGCGTCGTCGAGGAACCCGCGCGGATTGCCGCTCGTCCCGCCTCCGACGCCGGGCCCGCCGAAGCACTTCCAGCCGGGCCCCGGGCTCCCGCGGTCGAGCGTCGTCGCCTGCGCGACGGACGTCTGCGGAATCCGGTAGAGGATCACGTGGTGCACGATCGCGGCGTCGCCCGGCACGATCCGGGCGGACGTGACGAAGGCGTCCTGCACCAGCTTCGGGTCGAGCAGGAAGCAGCGGTAGTCGTCCGTCGAGCCGTTCGTGCCCGCTGGGCGATAGGCGGTGGGCATCGCGAGCTCGAGGCGCGACTCCCCCGCGCGCGGTGCGGTCACGGGTGTCGGTGGCGCACCAACGGGCGTCCCGCGGCGTGCGGCCCCGGGTCGGACGAACTGTGCGCGCGCCCAGTCGACGAGAATGGCGCGCTCGCGGGCGTCGAGGGTGTGGGCCTCCTCGCCGACATACCGGGGCGAGCGGGACGAGGGAGGCCACGGAGGCATGCGCCGCTGGTCGAGTGCGGCCACGATCAGCGCTGCACGGCCGGCGAGGTCGCGCTCGGTCCGGAACGCGAACGGCGCGATGCCACCGTCGCGGTGGCAGCCGAGGCACGTCTGGCGGACGACCGGGGCGACGTCGCGCGCGAAGTCCGGTGCGGCGCTCGTCGCCGCCGGGGCGGCGCTTCCCCCGCCGAGCGCGAGCGCGAGCAGCGCGACGACGCCTGCCGTCGCGAGCCCGCCGGACACCAGCCAGCCGCGCGCCACGCGCGTCATCGTACGGCGCGGTACGTGCCCCAGAGCCCACGCAGCGCGCCGCAGACCTCACCGACCGTGGCGCGCGCCGCGAGCGCAGCGCGGAGGGTGGGCAGGAGGTTCTCGTCCGTGGCGGCCACACGGAGGACCTCGGCGACCGCCGTCTCCACCGTGGCCGCGTCCCGTCCGGCGCGGAGCGCCTGCAGCCGGTCGCTCTGCGCGCGCTCGATCGCGGGGTCGAGGTGGTGGAGCTCGACGCGGTCCGGCTCGTCGGTCGCGAAGCGGTTGACGCCGACGATCACGCGCTCGCCGCTCTCCACCTCGCGGTGCCAGCGGAAGGCGGACTCCTCGATCTGTTCCTGCACCCACCCCGCCTCGATCGCCGCGACCGCGCCGCCGAGCTCGTCGACCCGCTCGATCAGCCCGCTCGCGCGCGCGGCAAGCTCGTCGGTGAGCGCCTCGACGTACCAGGATCCGCCGAGCGGGTCCGCCGTGTCGGTCGTCCCCGCCTCGTGCATCAGCACCTGCTGCGTCCGCAGGGCCAGCGTCGCCGCATGCTCGGTCGGCAGGGCGAGCGCCTCGTCGAAGGCGTTCGTGTGGAGGGACTGCGCGCCGCCGTAGACGGCCGCCAGCGCCTGGACAGCGACCCGGACGAGGTTGTTCTCGGGCTGCTGTGCGGTGAGAGTGGAGCCACCCGTCTGCGCGTGGAAGCGAAGCGCCTGTGCCTTCGGGCTCGTGGCGCCGAAGCGGTCGCGCATGATCCCCGCCCAGAGCCGCCGCGCCGCTCGAAACTTCGCCACCTCCTGGAGGACGTCGTTGTGCGCGTTGAAGAAGAAGGAGAGGCGTGCGCCGAACGAGTCCGGCGAGAGGCCGGCGGCGACGGCGGCCTCGCAGTAGGCGATCCCGTTCGCGAGCGTGAACGCGATCTCCTGCACCGCGGTCGAGCCCGCCTCGCGGATGTGGTAGCCGGAGATCGAGATCGTGTTCCAGCGCGGGATTCGCTCGGCGCAGTACGCGAACAGATCGGTGGTCAGCCGCATCGACGGCCGCGGCGGGAAGATGAAGTTCCCACGCGCGACGTACTCCTTGAGGATGTCGTTCTGCACCGTGCCGCGCAGGGCGTCCCCGGGAACCCCGCGCTCGGCGGCCACGAGCTCGTAACAGAGCAGCAGGAGCGCCGCCGGAGCGTTGATCGTCATCGACGTCGAGACACTCTCGAGCGGGATTCCCTCGAGCAGCCGGGCCATGTCCTCGACCGAGTCGATCGCCACGCCCGTGCGGCCGACCTCGCCCACGGCGACCGCGTCGTCGGAGTCGTAGCCGAGCTGCGTCGGAAGGTCGAAGGCGATCGAGAGCCCGGTCTGGCCGCGGCCGAGCAGGGTCCGGAAGCGGAGGTTCGTCTCGTCGGCGGAGCCGAAGCCCGCGTACTGGCGCATCGTCCACGGGCGGCCGCGGTACATGTCGGCGTAGGGACCGCGGGTGAACGGGAAGACACCCGGCGGCTCGGCCGCCCCCGCGGCGTCGCCGGGCCCGTACACGGGCTCGACCTCGATGCCCGACTCGGTCACCCGCCGGTCGGGCGTGCTCGCCATGCAGGTGATCCTAGATCCGCCCCGGCAGGTCCGCGCGGCCCGCCGGGGCGGCTTTCCGCACCGTCGGCGGATCTCGCGCCGACGTCAACCCCTCGCGCGAGGGTCGAAAGGTCGAGGCGCTACAGGGCCCCGCCGGCGCGCTGGACGGCGTCGAGGGCGATCCGGCGGCCCGACTCGACGTGTCGCGTGATCGCGGCTCGCGTGGCGGCACGGTCACGCGCCTCGAAGCCCGCCACGATCGCCTCGTGCTCGGTGACGAGATGCTCGTGCCGCTCGACCCGCCCGCCGCGGATCACCTGCATCATCAGGTTGACGGAGAGCTCGCGATAGAAGCGGGAGAGGAGCCCGTTGCCCGCCAGGTCGACCTGCATCTCGTGGAAGGCCGCGTTCGCGGGGTCCCATTCCTCGTGCGACATCGCCTCGACCGTCGCGCGGTGGCGGTACCGGAGCTCCGCGATCTGATCGTCGGACGCCGTGTCCACGGCGACGTCGGCGGCATGGAGCTCGAGCGCGAGCCGCACCTCGTACCCCTCGAGCAGCGCGTGCGCCGTGACGGGCGTGACGAAGTAGCCGCGCCGGGCCTTGACGGTGAGGAGCCCTTCGGAGACGAGCCGGGTGAGGGCGTGGTGCACCGGGCTCCGCGACACACCGAGCTCGGCCGCGAGCTCGTGCAGGCTGAGCTTCGCGCCGGGCCCCGGATCGCGCCTCAGGATGCGCCGGCGGAGCGTCTCGTAGACCTGGTCGTTGAGGTTCGCCCGTTGAGCGAGAACTGCCATGGCAGACAAGTAACATGTCACGGCTCGGCGCGCTACCCGTGGCTACGCTCACCGTATGAAGGTCGCGGTGAAGCTGTTCGCCGCCCTCCGGGAGCAGGCGGGCGCCCGGGAGCGGACCGTCGAGCTCGCGGACGGCGCCTCCGTCGACGACGTCTGGCCGGCGCTCGGTCTCGGGGCTGCGCCGGGTGGTCTCGTGTACGCGGTCAACCGCGTCTACGTCGAGCGCGGCACGCTCCTCTCCGACGGGGACGAGGTGGCCCTGATCCCGCCCGTCTCGGGCGGTGACTTCGTGCTCTCCGATGCGCCGCTCTCGGTCGAGCGCGTGGCGGCCGAGGTTGCCTCTGAGGACGCCGGCGCGATCGCGACGTTCGTCGGCACCACCCGCGCCCGCTCGCGCGGCCGTGAGGTGATCCGCCTCGAGTACGAGGCGTACGAGGGGATGGCGGAGGCGGAGATGGAGCGGATCGCCAGGGAGCTGCGCGCCCGGCACGAGATCATCGAGGTCGCGATCCACCACCGGGTCGGGCCGGTCGAGATCGGCGAGACGAGCGTCGTGATCGCAGTCTCGGCGGCGCATCGGGCCGCGGCGTTCGACGCGTGCCGGGACGCGATCGACACGCTCAAGCAGACGGTCCCGCTCTGGAAGAAGGAGCTGTACGTCGGCGGCGAGGAATGGATCGGGCAGGGCTCGTGACCCCGTGGACGGCCCCGACCGGACCCCGATGAACAGCCGCTACGACTCCGACCTCGAGCCGGTCACGGCGCCCGAGCCCGCGACCCTCCCGAGCGAGCACGACCGAAACCGCCGGTCACTCCTCGGGCGGATCCTGGCCACGCTCGCGGTCGCGGCGGGAGCACTCGTCAAGTTCGGCGCCTTCGGGCTCAAGTTCTTCGGCATCTTCCTCGCGATCGGCGGCTACGCGCTGATCTGGGGCTGGCGGTTCGGGCTCGGCGTCGTCCTCCTCATCCTCGTGCACGAGCTCGGCCACTACGTCGAGGCGAGGCGCGCGGGGCTCGACCCCCAGCTCCCCGTCTTCATCCCGTTCCTCGGGGCGTACGTCGCGCTCCGGAACATGCGCTTCGACCCCTGGGTGAACGCGCGCGTCTCGCTCGCCGGGCCGATCGCGGGCGGCGTCGGCGCGGCCGCGTGCCTTGTCGCCGCGGTCGGCTCGGACTCCGACCTCCTGCGCGCGCTCGCGTACGCCGGGTTCCTGCTCAACCTCCTCAACCTCGCGCCGATCGGGATCCTCGACGGGGGACACGTGCTCCGCTCGTGGCGGGTGCTGCGCGCCGGCGGCGGCGCCTCGACCCCGGCGCGCGCGAGGCAGCGTGCGATGGTGGTCGCGCTGGTGTCGCTCGCGACCGCGGCGGCGCTGATCGCGGGGATGGTGGCCGCGCACGTGCCGCAGGACCGCCTGTGAGCACCGACGGCGAGCTCGACCGGCTGCTCCTGCGACGGACGCACGGGACGCTCGTGAGCGACGTCTCGCTGATCGCGTCCGAGTTCCTCGCCGGGTTCCAGGCGGTGCAGCGGATCGATCGTCCCGCGGTGTCGATCTTCGGCTCGGCGCGCGTACGGGAGGGCTCGGCGACCTACGAGGCGGCGCGCGAGACGGGACGGCTCTTCGCCGAGGCCGGCCTCGCCGTCGTGACGGGCGGAGGGCCCGGGACGATGGAGGCCGCCAACCGCGGCGCACAGGACGCAGGCGGCCTCTCGGTCGGGTTCAACATCCTGCTGCCGCACGAGCAGGGCCTCAACCCCTACTGCGACATCGCGGTCACCTTCAAGCACTTCTACGCGCGCAAGGTGATGTTCGTGAAGGCCGCCGAGGGGTTCGTCATCTTCCCCGGAGGGTTCGGGACGATGGACGAGCTCTACGAGGCGCTGACCCTCATCCAGACCGGGAAGATCGGGACCTTCCCGGTCGTCCTCTTCGACCCGGGCTACTGGGGCGAGATGCTCGACTGGGTACGGGGCGAGATGCTCGCCGACGGCCTCGTCTCCCCCTCCGACCTCGACCTGCTCCATCTCACCGACGACCCGACGTGCGCCGTCGAGCGGATCGTCGAGATGATCGAATCGCGGGCGCTGGAGGGCTCGGCCTGAGCGACGTGCTCGACGCCGCCGTCGCTGCCGTCGCCGGCAGCTCCTCGCTCCGACCGACCGTCGGCGTCGTCCTGGGGAGCGGCCTGGGCGGGTTCGCCGACGCAGTCGACGACCAGGTCGAGATCCCCTACGGCGAGATCCCGGGATGGCCGGCCGCCACCGCGGTGGGGCACGCCGGCGCGCTCGTGCTCGGCCGCTTCGGGGGCGTCGCGGTCGCCGTGATGAAGGGCCGCGCGCACCTCTACGAGGGCCATCCACCCGCGGCCGTCGTCTTCGGGGTGCGGGTGCTCGGCAGCCTCGGCGCGCGCAGCCTCGTGCTCACGAACGCGTGCGGCGCGATCGACCCGTCGATCGAGCCGGGACGACTCGTCGTCGTCTCCGACCACCTGAACCTCCAGGGAACGTCTCCGCTCGTCGGCCCGAACGACGACGCGCTCGGACCCCGCTTCCCCGACATGACCGACGCCTACGACCCCGCATACCGCGCGATCGCGCGCGAGGCCGCCACGCGGATCGGGCTCGACCTCGGCGAGGGCGTGTACGCCGCGTGGCTGGGCCCCGCCTTCGAGACGCCGGCCGAGATCCGGATGATGCGGACGCTCGGCGCCGACCTCGTCGGCATGTCGACCGTCCCGGAGGTGCTCGCCGCGCGCCACATGGGCATTCGCTGCCTCGCGCTCTCGTGCGTCACGAACGCCGCGGCGGGCGTCCGGCCCGAGCCGATCGACCACGAGCAGGTGCTCGAGGTCGGCGCCCGGGCCGCCGTCGACCTCGTCGGGCTGCTGCGCGAGGTCGTCCCCCTCCTAGACTGAGCTCGTGGATCTGCGAGACCTCCCGTCGGTCGACAGGCTGCTCGCGGACGAGACCCTCGCCGCCGCACCCCGCCTGCTCGCCCTCGAGGCAGCCCGTGCCGCGCTCGTGGAGGCGCGGGAGCGGATCGCGGCGGGGGAGGATCCCGGGGACCCGGCGGCAGCAGCGCGCACGGAGCTGGCACGGCTGTCGATGCCGTCTCTACGCCGGGTGCTGAACGCGACGGGGGTGATCGTCCACACGAACCTCGGCCGAGCCCCGCTCGCGCCGTCCGTCCTCGCCCGCGTCGAGGAGGTCGGCGGCTCGTACTCGAACCTCGAGCTCGAGCTCGAGTCCGGCGCCCGCGGGTCGCGCCAGGCGCACGTGTCCGACGCGCTCCGGCGCCTGACCGGCGCCGAGGCGGCGCTCGTCGTGAACAACAACGCGGCCGCCGTCCTGCTGGCGGTCTCGGCGCTCGCCGAGGGGCGCGAGGTCGTCGTCTCGCGCGGCGAGCTCGTCGAGATCGGCGACGGGTTCCGGATCCCCGACGTCCTCGCCCGCTCCGGCGCGCGCATGGTCGAGGTCGGGACGACGAACCGCACGCGCGCGGCGGACTACGAGCGGGCGCTCGGGCCCGACACCGCTGTGCTGCTACGGGTCCACCAGTCGAACTACCGCATCGTGGGCTTCACGGAGGCCGTGCCCACGCGGGAGCTGTCGCGGATCGCCACGCGAGCCGGCCTCGTCCTCGTCGACGACCTCGGCTCCGGCTCCCTTCTCGACGTCGGCGACGAGCCGACCGCCGCAGCGAGCATCCGGGAGGGCGCCGACCTCGTCTGCTTCTCCGGCGACAAGCTGCTCGGCGGGCCGCAGGCCGGGATCGTCGCCGGTCGCGCCGATCTCGTCGAGCGGCTGCGCCGGCATCCGCTCCAGCGCGCGCTCCGCGCCGACAAGCTCACGCTGGCCGCACTCGAGGGGACGCTCGCGCTGCTCGCAGACCCCGAGCGCGCGCGCGCGGAGATCCCGGTCCTGCGGATGCTCGACGAGCCCGTGGAGGCCGTCCGCGAGCGCGCGGAGCGCCTCGCCGGCCTCGTGGGCGGCGAGGTCGAGGAGACGGTGGCACGGGTCGGGGGCGGCGCCCTCCCGCTCGCGGAGCTCGAAAGCGCCGCGTGTGCGATCGAGGAAGGGATCGCGTCTCTCCTCCGCCTGGGCTCGCCGCCGGTGGTCGGCATCGTCCGCGACGGCCGGCTCCTGCTCGACGCGCGCACGCTGACCGTCGACGAGGTCGACGAGGTCGCCCGCGCCGTGCTTCTGGCGCGCAGACGGAGCTTGTGTTGAATCAACACAAACTCCCTCGGCCGCCATGCCGCTGACGGTCGGCACCGCCGGGCACGTCGACCACGGCAAGACGACGCTCGTCCACGCGCTCACCGGGAAGGACACCGACCGGTTGCCCGAGGAGCGGGCGCGCGGGATCTCCATCGACCTCGGCTATGCCCCGCTCGCGCTCCCGTCCGGCCGGACGCTCTCCCTGGTCGACGTCCCCGGCCACGAGCGCTTCGTGCGCACGATGGTCGCCGGCGCGACCGGGATCGACCTGTTCCTCCTGGTCGTCGACGCGGCCGAGGGCGCACGCCCGCAGACGCTCGAGCACCTCGCCGTGCTGCGGCTACTCGGGGTCGAGCGCGGTGTCGTCGCGGTGACGAAGTCGGACACGGTCGATGCCGACGTGCTCGAGCTCGCGCTCGAAGAAGCCTCCGAGCTCGTGCCCGACGCGCCGGTCGTCGCCGTCAGCGGCGTGACGGGCGCAGGGCTCGACGACCTGCGCGCCGCGCTGGACGAGGTCGCCGCCGGCATCACGCCGCGGCGGACGGACTTCCCGGCGAGGCTCTTCGTCGACCGGGCCTTCACGCTCCGCGGGATCGGGACGGTGGTCACGGGGACGCTCTGGTCGGGGACGGTCGCTCAGGACGACCGGCTCCGGGTCGAGCCTGCGGGCCGCGACGTCCGCGTCCGCTCGATCCAGGTGCACGACCGCCCGGTCGAGCGGGCCGAGGCCGGCCAGCGCGTAGCCGTCAACCTCCCCGGCGTCGAGCGCCGCGACGTCCGCCGCGGCGATGCGCTCGTGGCACCGGGGGCGTTCCCGCGGTCGTACCGCCTCGAGGTGGCGCTCGAGGAGCTCGAGCCGATTCCCGACGGCGCGCGATTGACCGTGCACCACGGGACGAGCCGCATCCCCGCACGCGTGATCCGCGTCGGGGCCTCGCACGCGCAGCTCCGGCTCGCCGTCCCGGTGGTCGCCGCCCGCGGGGATCGGGTCGTGCTACGCGGCGAGACGACGATCGGAGGGGGCGTCGTCCTCGACCCCGCACCGCCGCGCCGAGTCGACGCGGAGCGCGACCGGCTGCTCGGCGGGGACGACCCTGCTTCGATCATCCGCGCCCTCGTCCACGCCCCGGTGAGCGTCGCCGCGCTTGCGACCGGCGCGCTTCTGGACGGAGCCGCGCTCGAGGAGGGTCTCGACGCAGTCCGGGTGGTCGACGGCTGGGCGTTCTCGGACGAATGGCTCGACGAGACCGGGGCCGCGGTCGTGTCACGGCTGCGCGAGCAGGCAGACCGCTCGCCGCTCGATCCGGGAGTCGCGCTGGGCGAACTGCTCCCGTCCGAGCCATGGGCGCCGAGCGTTCTCGCGCTGCTGCCCGTCGAGCGACGCGGGCCGAAGGCGTACCTGCCGGGCGCTGTGGCGAGCCTCGGGTCGCGGGCCGACGCCGCGGGAGCGCTCGAGGCGGAGCTCTCCGGCGCCGGCCTGTCCGCGACGAAGGTCGACGACAGGGAGCTCGCACGGTTTCTGGAGTCCGAGGGCCGAGTCGTCCGCCTCGGCGAGGGGTTCGCGGTCTCCGCTGCCGCCTACGAGGTCGCGTGCGACCTGGTGACGAACGAGTCGGTGACCGCCGGCGAGATCACGCTCGCGCGCTTCCGCGACCTCGCCGGCGTCGGCCGCCGCGACGCACAGCTTCTGCTGGAGCGCATGGACGTCGACGGGATCACACGCCGAGTCGGTGACCGGCGCGTCCTCCGCCGCGCCGCTCGTACCGGCGGCTGAGAGGTCGCCGGAGGGACAATGGCCTCGACGTCTGCGAGAGGAGCCCGACCATGGCAGGAAAGTCCGACTTCACGGAAGCCGAATGGGAGCAGTTGAGGCGGGGGGTGACCGGCGCCGGCCTCCTGGTCGCGACGAGCGATCGGGCCTTCTTCGACAGCTTCAAGGAGGCCTCGTCGATGGCGAAGTACCTCACGGGCTCGCGAAGCTCCGACAGCGAGCTCGTCCGGGAGCTCGCATCCGAACATGGGACGGGCTTCGGCTTCAGGGACTCGGCGAGCGAACTGGAGGCCGGTGCGATCGACGCCCTCCGCGGTGCCTCCGCGACCCTCCGGGCCAAGGCTCCCGACGAGCTGGAGCCCTACCGCATGTTCGTGCTCGAGCTCGCGCGCTCGGTCGGTCGCGCGGCGGGCGGCGGCGATGCGGCCGAGACGGCAGCGATCGGCAAGCTCGAGGCTGCCCTGGAGTAGCGCTCGGCCACGGCTTTCTCGCCGGTGAGGGGCTCCCGCGCTTGACAGCCGTCAAGACAGATGGCGGAGCGAACCGCGAAGACCGGCAACGACGCTGAAGACGCGAACTCGCGACGGATCAGGTCATGTGGCGGTGGAAGCGACGGCCCGTTCGAGCGCTCGCGAACCACATGACTGCCTCGTCGAGCGTGAGGTTCGCCTCGAGCGCCGCGCCCGCCGCGCCGCCACCGCCTTCCGGGGCCGCCTCGACCTCGACGTAGGGAGGGGCGGCGGCCACGGCGGTCTCGATCTCCACGGGCTTCACCGGGATCACCATGTCCACGCCCCGCTCTTCCGGATTGGTGTGGATGAGAACGATCATGGCGGCCGGGGTGACGGGCCCGTTCGCCCACAGGTGGAACCAGCCCTCTCCGCCGTCCCTGAAGTCACCGTTCGGGAGCGTTGCGGGCGCTCGGGTGGGCTGCAAGGACGCCTGGAATCGCCGACGAGCGCCGACGTCGGCCGACACTCTCACGCCCGTGTCCAGGGTCCCGTCGCTCAGGTAGCAGTCGACGTGCACGCTGATCGCTGTCGACCGCGAGTTCGCGACGTAGAGCATCGTGGTCGTGGCCCAGATGCGGGTACGCGCAGAGTCGAAGATGGTCGGCCCCGGATACGTCTCGTGCCCGTGCGACCAGAGCCAGATCGGCCCTACCCAGGCGTGGGTCGGAGCAAAGGAAGGCGGCACGCTCACAATCCTTCCCAACTCGGCGGTGGATTGCTAGGCCCAGCCTGGCATCGAGAACGCGAGGCCCGTCGGTAGCCTCCGCGACGGAGCGGCATGGGCCCGGTGGCCCAGCAGGTCTTCAAAACCTGTGCGGTCGTGGTAACCCCACGGCTCGGTCGGTTCGACTCCGGCGCCGCTCCGTTAAGGCGATTGCGGCTCGCCGGACGGGCCGCGCGTCGCGTGTCGCGCGTTGCTCGTAAACCCGGGCCGTCGCCGCTCGAGACCGCTCGGGGCCGCCCCGAAAGATGACGGACTGTGGCGCGCATGTTGCGCGAGAGCGCCTTTCGGCCCCGGCCGTCGACGACGCCAAGCGACAGCACGCTCGCCCAGGCGGCCGTCAAGCCACCGGAGTCAGCCAATCGACCACCGCCCGCGCGGCTTCGCCGAGTGTCGATTCGGTGGTGTCGAGACGCAGCACGTCGTGGCCGACCCACTCAGGCCGGAACTCGCGGTAGTGCCTGGACAAGAACGTTTCATCCTTCGACAGACCGCGAGTTGCATCCGCCGATGCGCGTTTCAACGCCGTCTCGAAGTCCACCTCTAGAAGCACTAGATGTAGGTCGGTGGTGCCGGGCAACTCGCCGACGAACTCGTCGAGCGCCTGATCGCTCGCGAATTCTCCCTCCGCGACGACGCAACGATTCTCCGCAAGCAGGGCGGTGGTCAACCGACCGGCCACGCGTCGAGCTTCTGCCCAGAGGTCGGCGTTGTCTTTCGTGCGTCGTCGCGGGTCGAGCATCTCGTAGACCAGGTCGAGATCGATCACCGCCGTGGCAACCTCCGCCTCTTCGAGTTGAGCCGCAACCACACGACTCAAGGCGGACTTCCCGCTCGCAATCGGCCCACTGATGACCACCACAAGCACGCGAGCAATTCTGATTGACGGCAACGCGCGTTCGGGGGACGTTCTGAACGCTGGCCCAGACGAGAGTCCTCGGCGTGACTACAGAGTTGTCTTTATCCCCGACTTCCCGCTCTCTTTAGCGACAGTACGCTCGCGCCCCTCAGGCCGCTACTGCCTGATCGTCACACCTGGCTCGGGTAGGATCGGCCACCACCGACAAGGGGCACCATGGCGACGACAGATGCCACCGCAACAGAGCAGGCGGCGATCGAGCAGGCGATCCAGCTCTACATCGACGGCGCCTCGAAGGGTGACGCCGCGAAGTTGAAGGAGACGTTTCACGAAGCGGCCTGGATGCTTGGGTCGATCGGCGGCCAGCGGTTCGACATGCCGATCGCCCAGATGATCGAGACGCTCGCTGCTCAGCCGCTCGACAGCAACGGCGAGTTCAGCGCCCGGCTCACTGCCATCGAGCAGGTCGGCGACGCTGCCACTGTGCGACTGGAGGAAGATGGCTGCTGGGGCAACATCTCCTTCGTCGACTTCTTCACCCTGGCAAAGATCGACGGCGCGTGGAAGATCGTCAACAAGACATTCGCCCACACGGGCGGGGAGATGCCGACGGGCTAGCTCAAGAAATCTCCTTCAAGAAGGCATTCCTGAACGCTGGCCCAGCCCGGTGTCCTGCCGCTGACCGCGCAGAAGATCGTCGACTGGCCCTATGCATCCACACTAAGCAGTGCGGCAGGCCCTCGGGGGATGTCAGGCGAGAGCACGCTCGCGCAGGCGACGGCGACTTATCGGGCGGAGTCGAGCGCCATCGATTCGTAGGCAGGCTATGCGAGACCGCGTGCTGCCCAGGCGTGCGCTGTAAGCAGGAATGGTGCGGTCGGGAGCTTCGCGCGACAGCGTTCCCGGAGCTGAACTTGTAGTGCAGCGTCGAGTCCGGCGACATAGCTCCCGGCAGGTCCGACGCCGAACGTGAGCGGCTCCCACCATTCTTCGAAGCTCGAATGCTCAACGCGGATCGAGTGAGTCGCCTGCTCGATCTCGTCCAGTCCGGCAGCGTCGAACAACTCCGCGAGATCGCCCTCGCGAACGCCTGCGAGGTGGGACTCGTCGACGAGGTTGGGGTCGAGCTCGCGCGCTGCATCCCAGAGCATGCTGACCGGGCCCCGGCCGCCGGCATAGTCCCAGACCGACGCCGCCACGACACCGCGCTTCCGGGTCACACGCACCATCTCGGCCACCCCCGCCGTAGGGTCTTCCATGAGAAGGACCACCAGTTGCGCCAGGGTCGCGTCGAACCTCGCGTCCGGGAACGGCAACTGCTCGGCGGCTGCACGCCGCACGTCGACGCCAGGAAGACGCTCCTGCACCGCGGCGACGAAAGGCTCCGATGGATCGACGGCAGAAACCGCTGCCGCACCGAGTCGCTTGACCAACTCGGCTGTCAACGCGCCGGGGCCGCATCCGACGTCGAGCACTCGCTGACCAGCGGAGACGGTTGCGAGATCGGCCAGCTGAGGCGCAAGCAGTAGCGAGTACCTGCCCATGTAGCGGTCGTACGCGCCGGGGTCGACGGTGAAGCTCACCGGCGGCACGCTAACGCCTTGGACGCTTGACCCACCGTAATGGGACATGTCCAATCACTGACCCACGCGACGGCTCCCCCGCCTAAAGGTTGACGCAGCCCACTGGTTTCCCGCCGGCCGATCGCGAAGCCTCGTTGTGAGGGAGTCGCTGGCGCCGACGCGGTCGCAACGGTCGAGCAGAAGGCAAACGAACTGCTCGCCCAGGTCGACGGTCTACCGTGACCTGGTGTCGTCGCTCGCCATCGACTAGCTCAGGGAACTTCCCGGACGCTGGCTCAGGCGAGGGGTTTCCTCTCTCCAACCGCAGAAGATCGACGGACGGCCCTATGCATCCACGCTAAGCAGGGTGTTCGTACCGAGACGACGCGCGTCCGCGGGCGCGTGAGGCGAAGGGCCGCTCGCGCACCGAGGGATCCGTCACCAGGGTCTCAGTCCTCTCCCACCGAGCCATTGCGCCCAGCGCTATCGGCTGGCGTCACGATGTCTTAGCCTCACGCTGTGCTGATCTGCGCGAGCTGCTGGCGGGACAATCCGCCGGGCGCCGGCTTCTGCAACAACTGCGGCGCGTCGCTCGCAACCCCGGCGTCGTCGCGCGAGGTGCGAAAGACGGTCACGGTGCTGTTCTGCGACTTGACAGGCTCGACGGCGCTCGGGGAGCAGACCGACCCTGAAGCCCTGCGCGCGCTGCTCGCGCGCTACTTCGAGCGGATGAAGGCGATTGTCGAGGCGCACGGTGGCACGGTCGAGAAGTTCATCGGCGATGCGGTGATGGCGGTGTTCGGCGTTCCCGCAGCGCACGAGGACGACGCCGTACGCGCATGCCGGGCGGCGGTGGAGATGCGCGACGCGCTGCCCGAGTTCGGGATCGCCGGCCGCATCGGCGTCAACACGGGCGAGGTGGTGACGGGGACGGAGGAGCGGCTCGCGACCGGGGACGCCGTCAACGTCGCGGCGCGCTTCGAGCAGGCTGCGGCGCCGGGGGAGGTTCTGATCGGCGAGCCGACGCTCGCGCTCGTGCGCGAAGCGGTGGTGGCGGAGCCGGTCGAGCCGTTGGCGCTCAGGGGAAAGTCGCATCCGGTGCCGGCCTATCGCCTTGTCTCCGTCCTGGATGCGCCCCAGCGCAGCCATGCGTCGCTGTTCGTCGGTCGCGAGCGAGAGCTGCGATCGCTCGCCGAGACATGGGAGCGCGTGCAGGCGGAGCTGCGCTGTGAGCTCGTGACGGTGGTGGGCGACGCCGGGGTGGGCAAGTCGCGGCTCGTCTCCGAGGCGCTTACCGGCATCGCGGCTCGTGTCGTGCGGGGCCGCTGCCTGCCCTACGGGGAGGGGATCACGTACTGGCCCGTGGTGGAGGTGGTGAAGCAGCTGGCGGTTCTGCCTGCAGATCTGGCGGCCGCTGCCGCGATCCGCTCGCTGCTGGGTGAGTCGGAGGTCGGGACGAGCGGCGACGAGATCGCGTGGGCCTTCCGCAAGCTGCTCGAGGAGCAGGCGCCGCTTGTTGTGGTGTTCGACGACATCCAGTGGGGCGAGGAGACGTTCCTCGACCTGATCGACTCGACCGCGCTGCTCTCGAGTGGCGCCCCGCTTCTGCTCCTGTGCATGGGCCGGCCGGAGCTCGTCGAGCGGCGGCCCAGTTGGTCGGGGACGCTGCGGCTCGAGTCGCTACCCGCCGAGCACGCCGATGCGCTGATCGGCGACGCGGTGTCGGATGCGCTACGCGAGCGGATCGCCCGCGCCGCCGGCGGCAACCCGCTGTTCATCTCGGAGATGCTCGCCATGGCGGCCGAGGATGGAGATGTCGAGGTGCCGCCGACGCTGAAAGCTCTGCTCGCGGCGCGGCTCGACCAGCTCGACGAAGCCGAGCGCCGAGTGCTCGAGCGCGGCTCCGTCGAGGGCGAGATCTTCCACCGCGGCGGCGTCCAGGCGCTCGCTCCCGAGGAGACGCAGGTCACGACCCGGCTCGCAGCACTCGTGCGACGCCATCTCGTGCGTCCTGACCGCGCTCAGATCGCCGGCGACGACGGCTACCGCTTCCGCCACCTGCTGATCCGCGACGCCGCCTACGACGCGCTCCCCAAGGCGGTCCGCGCCGACCTGCATGCCCGCTTCGCCGACTGGCTCGACGAGCACGGCCACTCGCTCGTCGAGCGCGACGAGATCGTCGGCTACCACCTCGAACAGGCCGTCCGGTACCGAGCGCAGCTCGGGCAGCCAGACGCCGCCTCAGCCGACCGCGCCGCGGCACGGCTCACGGCCGCCGGCAACCGCGCGATCGACTGCCAGGACTACCGGGCCGGAGCCGCGCTGCTCAATCGCGCAGCCGAGCTCGTACGACCACACCGCACCGACGTCACGCTCGAGCTCGAGTCCGCATGGGCACACCTCGAGGTGGGTGCGGCAGTAGAGACCGCGGAAGCGGTCACCGAACGCGCCGAAGCCGCAGGTGACCACTCCGGGGCGATGCTCGCGCGTGCGATGGCCCTACAGATGCGCAACTTCGCCGGCGAGCCCGACGCCACGGACGAGGTGATCGCGCTCTGCCATGCTGCGCTTCCACTCGAGGAACAGCGGGGTGATCCACGCCGGCTCGCGCTGCTCTGGGAGATGCTCGACTCCGCTGCGGAGTTCCACCAGCAGCACGACAACGTCGTCGAAGCCTCCCTCCAGGCGCTTCGCTACCAGCGCCTCGCCGGCTACTCACGGTCCGAGACGTGGCTGGAGTGGTCGCTGATCCTCGGCCCGCGACCGGCCGACGACGCGATGCGGATGATCGACGAGCTCGCCGACAGGCGGCCGCCGGGTTCCCAGGACGGCCGACGGGCAGTGCTGCTTGCGATGCTCGGCCGCTTCGACGAGGCGTGGCCGCTCGCCGAGGCGCGGTCGAGTCACCTGCGCGAGGTGACCGGCGACACCTCCCGGGACGCCTACGCGGACCTCGCGCTGATCGCGGCGATCGAAGGCGACCGGGAGCGCGCATGCCGATACATCGCCGAAGAGATCGAGCTCATCGCCGATGTCGCCGTTCCGGCGGCGACGCGCAAGGGCATGCTCGCACGCGAGCTGTGTTACCTCGGACGCTTCGACGAGGCCGAGCGACTCCTCGAAGAGGCTCGAGCCGTCCCGCCGCCCGGTTCCGGCGTCCGGGTGATGGCCGCTGCCGCCGAGGCGCTCCTGCTCGCGCACCGAGGCGAGCTCGAGGAGGCAGAGGCGCGGGCGCGCACGGCAGTCGCCACCGCGGAGACCAAGACGGACACCGTCTGGTGGCAGGCGTACACGCACGAGGACCTCGCCACCGTGTTCGAGCGCGCCGGACGGATCGACGAGGCGCGCGAGGAACTCGAGCAATCCCTCGCAATCTGGGAGCGGAAGGGCTGCCTGCCGTGTGCCGAACGCGTCCGCGAGCAGATCGAGTCGCTCGGCCGGGCGCAGGTCTGACCTCGACTCAAAGGACATTCCCGCACACGCGGCAGGCGAGAGTTCTCGCTCCAACCGCGCAGAAGATCGTCGACTGGCCCTATGCATCCACACTAAGCAGGAGGATCGGCGCGTGGTCGGGAAGCCGCAAGCGGTAGATATTCACCGCCCGCCGCAACAGGCGTGACAATGCGCAAAGTGGCGGACTCGTTCGACCGCACACTCGAAGGAAGAGGGCGACCAGAGCGATGAGCGCAGAGGTGAACGCGCCGGCGGAGGTTGTCGAGCGGCTGCACCAGGCGATGAACGAGCACGACTTGGGAGCATTTCTCGCCTGCTTCGACCCCGGCTACAGGAGCGAGCAACCTGCTCATCCAAATCGGGGCTTCGGCGGTCGAGAGCAAGTCGAGAAGAACTGGTCGGCGCTCTTCGGCGGCATCCCCGACTTCCACGCCGACCTGCTGACGACTGCCACCGCCGGTGAGACGCTGTGGGCTGAGTGGCACTGGACGGGCACCCGAGAGAATGAAGCGGCATTCGAGATGCGTGGAGTGACCGTCTTCGAGATCAAGAACGGTCGGATCGTCGCAGGACGGCTCTACATGGAAGAGATCGAAGAGGCCGGCGCAGACATCGACAAAACCGTACGCCGTCTAGCGGAAGGAACCCAATCGGAGTCGGGGACGTCCTGACACCACGCCTCCCGGCTGATCAGTACCTCTGTGAAGAGCCGATGCGGCTCTTGCGCGTAAAGGGCAGTGACACCCCGGTCATTGCCGCACTCGTGCAAGAGGGGACGCCCGTTCTCTCGCGAACGAGGAGATCGAACTCGTTCCGGGACCGGGTTTCCCCCAGGACTAGCGGCTCGTTCTTGAAGCGACATTCGCGCACACTCGGGCAGGGGAACGTGCTGTTTCTTGGCAACGAGTTTCGTTGCTGGAACAAGGTGAGGATCGCGGCCTCGCGACGTCTGCCGAGCGACTCCGGAGGCCGTCCTGCAACTCGCACGGGTCGCGGGAACCTGTGCGTTTCGGCAGGACAGGCGCGTCATGACGGCTTCTGCAGTCGTTGCCGGATCCCTCGCCACGTGCCGGTGCCGCATTGATCCGGGCAGAACGACGGGTGCGGCACAAGCGGAGTCGGGTTCCCGACCAGCGCGATAGGGATCGCGGCTCGACGCGATCGATACAGCGCTAGTCGCGGCTCGGCGTGGGGATGCCGTAGAGGATGTCGTTTAGGCCGCGAACGAGCCGGGCGACCGACCCGGCGTCTTCATGCCAAGCGATCGGCGGCGTCACCTCGCCCGCAGTACTTCGTCCCGGTGTCCCGTGAGGCGGGACACCGTAGGCATATGCGGCTGTGTGTAGCAGGCGGCCGATGTATGCGAGCCGCCACTCGCGATCGAGGGAGGCGACCTGATCAGTGGAGAGCTGGAACTCGCCGTCAAAGCGCTCCTCGCCTTCCTCCTCCCAGAGATCGACTGCGTCGCCCACGGCTTCGAGCGCCAATGCGAGTGCGACCTCGAGTCCGCGAATGGCTTCTCTGACATCGCCCCACGGGAGACTTTCGATCAGGTCAATCGCCTGGGTTCGCTGCGCGTCGTTGAACTGTCGCCGCTTCATGAGCTGACTAGAGATGACGAGCCGCGCCGTCCGCGCTCGCCGAGGTAGCGGTCGAGGAGCCGGGCGGCCTCCTGCTCGTTGCCGGGCATCAGGTGGCCGTAGCGGTCGAGTGTGATCTGGATTGAGGAGTGGCCGAGGTAGGTGCTGAGCGCCTTGGCGTTGACGCCGGCGGCGATCATCAGCGACGCAAAGGTGTGGCGGCACTCGTGCAGCCCGATCGGCGGGAGCGGTTCGGGCTTCGCGTTGCGCCAGGCGGACAGAGCACGGAGACGCAGGCTCGAGGGGGAGAATGGCTGGGTGGCGGTGCGGCCGAAGACGAGGCCTGTGGTGGGGCGGCCGTGGCGGAGATGGTGTGCGAGAAGGTGGCCGCGCAGGACTGCGGCGAGTGGCACGGTGCGAGTGCCGGCGCGGCTCTTGGTCTCGATCAACCCTTCCTTGTCGTCCCAACTGCGACGCACGTCGATCACGCCGTTGTCCAGATCGCCCCGGGTCGGGGCCGTGGAGGGCCGCCCCGTGGGACGGCCCTCGTGGAAGCGGACCCGGGATGACGTATCAGCGAGCGGGGGCAGGCCCACGGTGGCGGAACACCAGTAGACCGCCCGTCGCGAGTGCCAAACCTCCGACCGTCAGGCCTCCGATCAGTGCTGCGAGCCAGTCGAACGAGGTCGTGCGGTTCACGTCCGTTCGCATGACGACCGGCGTGACAGCGTTGCGCGCATCGACCGAGTCCGGCACGCTGCGGCCGTCGGGTCGGCCGGTGACGACGGATGTCGCCGATGACGCGCCTGGCGTGAAGCGGTCACTTCGATCGTCGGGTCGTGTCACGGTCACAGCTTCTGGCGGGTGAATGTCGGCGCCGTCCGCCACAAGCCGCCCGTCCGGTCGCTGCGAGACGCTCGGGGCGCTCTGGCCGGACGAGCCGTCAGCACCCGCGCTCATGCCTGCGCAGATGAGCGCGACGCCCACGCCGAGAATGAGAGGAATCCGAAACACGTCGAGCTCCTTCGGTTCTGGCCACTGGGTGCGGCCGACCAGGACACCGTCGCGTGCTCCCGCCGCAACGGCGGAAATTGTGGCTGCAGAGCGGCTGCAAGACGGCTCAAACCCCTGTAAGCGTCGCTTTACGGTCGTGCAGACCGTGATAGCTTCGTCGAGTGACGACGGTGCGCTTTCGCGTCCTCGGCGTCCTCCAAGTCGAGATCGACGGCGTCGCGGCCCAGCTCGGCGGTGCTCGTCAACGAGCGGTCCTGGCGGTCCTGCTCATGCACGCAAACGAGCCCGTGGCGACAGATCGGCTCGTCAGTGAGACCTGGGGAGAGAACGCTCCGGCCACAGCCACCAAGACGGCGCAGGTCTATATCTCGCGGCTCCGCGGAGCGCTTGGAAACGACATGGTCACCACGACAGCCGGTGGTTACCTGCTGCGCGTGCCCGAGGGCGCTCTCGATACCGACGAGCTCGATCAGCTTCGCTTCCGTGCGCGCGAGTCGGACCCCCGTGCGGCCGGCCGCCTACTGCGCCAGGGCCTGGCCCTCTGGCGAGGGCCGCCGTACGCAGATTTGCGCTACGAGGCGGCGCTGCAAACCGAGATCACGCGCCTCGAAGAGCTACGACTGACGACGCTCGAGGAGCGCGTCGAGGCCGACCTCGCCGCCGGAGAGACGTCACAGCTCGTGGCCGAGCTCGAGGCGCTTGTCCGCGAGCACCCGCACCGCGAGCGGTTGCGCGGACTCCTGATGCTCGCTCTCTACCGCTCCGGCCGCCAGGCGGAGGCACTAGAAGCGTACCGCCAGGGTCGGCAACTCCTGGACAGTGAGCTCGGTCTCGAACCCGGGCCTGAGCTGAGGGAACTGGAGCGCTCGATCCTCGCCCACGACCCCGCACTCGACGGCCCGCAACGAGCGATTCGGCAGACGGCGCGAAGGCGCTCCAGCGCCCTCCTGGCGGCCGGAGGCGCGCTGCTCCTCGCGGCCGCGCTGACCGCAGTCCTACTCGTACGAGACCGTGGGGCTGACGCAACCTCTGGAGGCGGCGGCGGCGGCGCGGAAGCTCTCGACACCCGAACAGGCAAGCTCCTGGCGAGCGTCCCGCTCGGCACCACACCGTCGAGCATCGCCGTCGGAGCCGGGGCGGTCTGGGTGCTCGACGCAGACGACAAGACGATCTCGGCCATCGATCAGGAGACGCGCTCACTAAAAGGAGCACCCTTCAGCACCACGTCGACCCCGACCGACATCGCCGCGGGCGCCGGGGCACTCTGGATCGGGAACGCGTTTCGCGAGCTCCCGTTCTCGGCGACGAGCTACCCAGAAAGCATCTCGCGCCTCGACCCAGATACGCACGTCGTTGTTGACACGATTCGGCTTCCTCGTCCCAGCGTCGTTCGGTACAACACGTCACCGTTCCCCTGGCTCTTCGAGCACATCGCGGCGACAAGCGATGCGGTCTGGGTGGTCGGCGCCGACCTGGGCGTCTACCGGATCGACCCGCGAACCAACCAGCGTGTCGGCGGCCGGGTGAAGGGCGTCAAGGCCGTGGGCATCGCCGCCGGAGGCGGCGGCGTCTGGGCGATCGAGTTTGGACACGCCCGCGTTGCGAAGATCGACCCGCGCACGAACACGATCACGCAGAGGATCCCAGTCCCGTCCGAAGGCCTCAGCTCGATCGCCGTTGGCGCCCGCGACGTCTGGGCGGCGGACCCGTTCGGTGGCCTCGTGTGGCGTATCGACCCCGGCCTGAAGCTCCCGCGCAGGATCCCGCTCGACGTCGGCGTCAACTGGGTCGCCGTCGGAACGGGGGCGGTCTGGGCCACGAACGAGCTCGCCGGCCGCGTGTACCAGATCGATCCGAGCACGAACGAGGCGCACGTCGTCAGACGGACGGACGGGCCGGCGACGGTCGCCGTCGGCGGGGGCGCCGCCTGGGTCAGCGTCGCCGGGCCGCCGTCCTCCGGCACGGCTCTGCCGAGCTCGGTCTGCAGCCAGGTAGCTTCCGGCGAAGAGACCAACCCGCGCTTCCTGATCGTCTCCGATCTTCCGTTGAAGGGCTCGGAAGTCGCAAAAACACACCAGATGGTGGAGGCGATCCGGCTCGTTCTCGAGCGGCGTGGCTACCGGGCCGGCGCGTACACGATCGGCTACCAGTCCTGCGACGATTCGACCGCCCAGGGCGGAGGATACGACCACCTTCGCTGCTACTGGAACGCGAAGGCCTACGCGCGGAACCCCGACGTGATCGGCATCGTCGGCTCCTACAACTCCGGCTGCTCAGGGGAAGAGATCCCCGTGGCAAACCGAGCCCCGAACGGGCCGCTGGCGATGATCAGCCCTGCGAGCACGGTCACGGATCTCACGCGGCGCGTACGCGGCGTCAACAGCCTGAAAGATCTCGAGCATCTGTACCCGACCGGTGAGCGGAACTTCGTTCGGACCGCGGGTGCGGGCCACCTGACCGCCGCGGCGATGGCTCAGTTCGCAAAGCAGAAACGCGTCAAGCGGCTCTTCCTCTCCTGGGACGGCAACCACTACTGGGCGGCATACGCCGCCGACGTGGGAAGCGCAGCAAAGTCCCTGGGAATCCAGATCGCCGGCGCTGCTCCGTTCGACCCGGAGGCACGGGACTACGCTCAGTTTGCTCGCCGGATCGCAGCGACCCGCGCCGATGGGGTCGTGCTGGCGGCATTCCTGTCTCCGAGCACCCCCGCGCTTCTGCGCGATCTCCGTGCCGGCCTCGGTCGCCGTGTGACGCTGATCGGGGGCGAGGACTTCTCGCCGAGCTTCTCCGACGATGGGCCTGCCGCCCTCGGGGTGTATTACGCCTACCCCGGCGCGGACATGTCACTCCTCCCCCCGGCCGGAAAACGGTTCCTCAACGACCTCAGAGCCCGCACCGGCAAGCCAAGCCAGATCTACACCGCCTCCGCCGCCCAGTCAGCGGAGATCCTGCTCGACGCGATCGCCCGCTCCGACGGCACCCGCGCCTCAGTCACCAGGGAGCTATTCAAGACGAGAGTCGAGAACGGCCTCCTCGGCGATATCCGCTTCGACAAGAACGGCGACCCCGTCGAAGCACCGATCACCATCTGGCGCATCATTCGCCACCCGCCCGGACCGTTCGGCCAAGCCGACCGAGTCATCCTCGGCCGAGCCGCAATGCTTCCCTGAGAGCCGACTGCGAAACTGGCGATCCGCGCCAGTCGTGACGCGTTCGACGAGCTCGAGGACAAGTGTGGCCCTGCGATGCGAGCCGCCGCACACCGTGACGACACCTCTCGGGACACCGGCGCCGCGGGAAGAAGCAGGAGATCGACTTCTTTCGCGGGTCCGGTCGCCGGCGCACGTCGTAGCCCCCGGTGGCGACCGCCACTTCCCCAGAGGTGGTCAAGCCCCGGCGGGTGCCGACCTTCAACGGCCCCGTCAGGATGCTCTCCGTCTTCCCCATCGACCACACTCAGGGGCATGGCTCGCGAAGCCGACCGGCAGCTTCAGTGCCGCGCTTGCAGCACGCGGGAAGGGAAGCCGACCACGACGAGGCACAGGGTCGACGTGGTGAGGACCGGTGGCAGCCGCGTCCTCACCCGGAGGTGCAGATGCGTCGAGTGCGCCACGCTGAACCCGAACTGCGGCGCTCCGTAAGAGGCGAGGCTCAGGCCGACTCGGTCGGGCGAGTCAGATGGTCGCGCCCTTACTCCGATTGCACGTCTCGCACCGATCGTGGAGCGTCGCGCAGGAAGTGCACCGAGCAGCGCTGCCAGGGACAGCCGAGCACCTGCGCGATCGCTTCTTGAGCCGGCGTGCGCGTCGGAGACAACGAGCTCGAGACCGGCGAGGCCACGCTCGACCAGTCCGCGCAGAAAGCTGCGCAGAAGGCTCGGTCTCCGCTCGCCGACATCAAGGCGATCACCTCCGGTAGCGGACTCGTGCACCGTAGGCGAGGACGAGTGTTTGACGACGCGCCTCCATCGCGGATTCTCGATCTTGGCGTCGAGCAGAGGTAGGGGTAGCGGCTCGAGCGGGCGTTGCGGAAGGCGTCGACTGCTCGTCAGGCTGCAGATGCGCGACACCTCGGACTTGGAGATCGCAGCCGAGCGACTCACCACTGGTCGACTTGCGGGTGGAGACGCCGGCGACGTACGCCTCTGCACACGGGACGAGCGCTGCTCGCACGAGCTCAAGGTTCCGCGCTGTGTTCGACCCGCCCTTGCTGAACGGGATGATGTGGTCGATACGAGGCACGCATGACCGATGCGAACGGCGACCCTGTCACCTTGTACATGTCACCGCATTCGATCGCCGTCGTACGTTCTGGAGTGCGGTGGCGGTCGGCTGCACGACCGGCCTGGAGCGCGGAGTGTCACCTCGATGACACAGCGGGTGCCGCAGCCGTGAACGACGCGGAGCGCCTCGCCTCCTACCGTCGACCCATGGTCGGTCGAGGCGGACACGGAGGAGATCATGAACACGAAGCCGGCACGCATGCTCTTTACAGCAGTCGTGCTTTCCGCGCTCGCGGTGCTGCTCGCAAGCTCCGCTCAAGCGCGCATTCCGGAAGGCAACGGCACGAAGCCTCCCTCCCGGACGGTTGTACACGAGGACGCGCTGGCGGAGTTGCTCGCAAACTCCGCCTACCAACTCACTCCGGTGGGCAACGGCACGAAGCCTCCACCCGGGGCGGTTGTACTCACGCAGCAGACGAGCGTCCGCGAGAAGCTCGAGGAGACGGGATACTGGGCGAGCCTCGATCCCGCGATCAAGGCCGCGATCACGGCCCGGTCCAAGCAGACACCGCGCGCTACGCATCTGATCCCCATATTCGAGGGATTACGGGGTTAGGGCTCTAACCCATCGAGGAGACAAGACGGGGCGAGACGCCGCCCCGTCTTCGCGCTCTGTGCGATCCGGAGGGGCATCCGATCGAGGTCGGGCAGACGGGAGCAGGCGGCGGGGAACGTTTACGCGGGTTCGATTCCCGCCGCCTCCATGCCCGACCGCCTTCTCGTCACCATTCCCGTGAGCTGCTTCGGTGTGGCAGGAGGAGTCGGACCCCGCAAGAGGAGGTCGATCGTGGCGAGACTACTGTTGGAGGCCCGTACTGCCGAGTGGACGGTCGGCGATGTCGCCCGCGAACTGCTTGTTGGAGTGTCCGTCTCTCGCACCAATGACGGCACTCCCGTCACAGGGCTTGGCAGTGCCAACTTCCGCCTGGCAGCGCAGCTCGGCGACCTGTCGGACTTCGCGATCGACCGCGTCGTGGAGTGGAAGTGGGAGCCGGATGACGTCGAACAGGCAGGCTGCTATCAGCTGTCGATCGGCTGGCGACCGCTCGCAGACGCCATCAAGCTACGCAATCCGCCTCCGACTCCTCCGCCTCCGAGTGGTTCCCCACTCTTTCGCGGATGGCGCTATGTCTTCGGGATCCAGGCACGCACCTTCGACAACCACACGCCACCTCGCGTCGTCGACCAAGGGCAGACGATCGTCGACGTGATCAGCACCGGCGAGTGAGGCCTCCAGCACGCGTCGTGCTCACGACAAGCGAGGACGGCGCATTTCAGGATGAACTCGCACAGATCGCGTTCACCCCAGCGTTAGAGCAGGCGGATCTCGAGCCAGCGTCCTCAAGCCGCGCTTCGGACAAGAACCGGATTCTCGCAGCCCAAGCGACACATCCCTGACCTCCCCGAGTGTGTGGCAATGTCGCTTGAGACCTAGCCGCGGCTACCGCACACGGTCGATTGTGCGAGGCTGAGTCGATGCGCCGCGCAGCTGCCCGCGCCGGACCGTGACGCTGTTCTCGCCGGAGTCGCACGAGTCACTCACGGGGACCGCGTGGGACGCCGACTGCGTGCGGTCGGTCATCGCCGACGTCGTCGCCGGCACCGAGGCGGCGTTCGACGATGGCTGGCCAGTGCATCCGGCCGACGACCACAAAGCCCTGACGACCAATCGACTCCGCTCGGTCTACACGGGTGGCGCCGGTGTCGTCGATGCGCTACACCGCCTGGCTCGGCGCGACTTCGTCAACCTGCGCCGCGACTACGTGCAGTATCTTGAGGAGTCCGCCGTCGCGCCGATGGACTGGAGCGACACCGACGACACGCGCAGCCTCTCGTTCGGCGAGACCGGCATCAGGCTCGTGCTGCAGCGGCTCGCGGCCTCGACCGCGAATCTCGAGCGACTCACCGAGCTGATCGACGCGAACGCCGACGACGAGCACTGCGAGCTGATGTTGGGAAGCGCGGGCACGATCCTCGCAGGGCGCGAGGTCAACGCCGACGTGACGACGAGCATCGAGTGGCTTCGGTCGCAGCGCGACGAGGACGGTCTTTGGACACAGCGCGGATTGGGGGAGAAGCCGGTGCGCTACCTCGGCCCTGCGCACGGGGTCGCAGGTTGCGTTCTCGCCCTAGGTGACATCGCGGGTGTCTCGGACGCGATGCGCCGCTACGCCATCCAGGAAGACGGGCTGGTCAACTGGCCGAGCGCTGCCGGCTCGGGCCTGGTCGACAACCGCGACAAACAGATTCGCGTGCAGTGGTGCCACGGAGCGCCCGGGATCGTTGCCACACTCGGGCCACTCCTCGATGAGGATCTAGCGCTCGCCGGCGGCGAGCTGACCTGGCGTGCGGGTCCGCTTGAGAAGGGCGCTGGCCTGTGTCACGGCACCGCCGGGAACGGATACGCGTTTCTCGCGCTGTTCGCGCGGACCGGCGACGAGTTGTGGCTCACGCGAGCACGCGCGTTCGCCATGCACGCGCGGGAGCAGCTGCAATACGACCGTTACTCGCTTTGGACAGGCTGTCTCGGGACGGCGCTTTACCTCGCCGACTGCATCGACGGCGGCGGCGCGCTTCCGATCCCGTGACCACGCGACCAGGGAAACCGATGAGTCCTAGCGCAGAGGTCAGGGTGTGCCGCCGTTCGACGCGGTCTGGGAAATCACGCTGACCGCCGACGGCGACCAGACCATCCTCGTCATCGAGGTCAAGGGCATGCCCCTGGACAGGATCGCCTTCTACGGAGCCGGGTGGCAGATCCACGCCGAAAACCTCGCCGCGTACCTCGCTGGCCGTGAACCCGACGAGGTCGAGGCGCGCTGGGAGGAACTCGTCCCTCCCTATCAGGACTTGGCGACCAACATCAGCTGAGCCAGCCGACAAGCGTCCGTCGAGACAGGGACCGCGCGAAACCCGCGGCACGATGATCCGAGAGGAATGACCCCCGCCTGCCCAAGTCTCCTCTCGCCTGAAGCGAGATCGGTCGCCGCTCTGACTGTGGCAAACGCTGTGGCTCGTCGGCCTCGACCATCCACAATGCGAGCGTTCGTGCGGCACCTGCGTCCGAGGTGCCCGGGACTTCAAAACCTGTGCGGTGTGGTAGCCCCATGCTCGGTCGGTTCGACTCCGGCGCCGCTCCGTCAAGCCGATTGCGGCCCCTCATTCGGCCGCGCGACGCGCGGCGCCCGGACGTACGCCGTCGAGTGAACGCCGGCCGGGACCGCTCGGAGCCGCCTCGGGCGGTGGCGGACTGTGGCGGGAATGCGGCGTTGGTCTCGGCTTCGGAGCCGAATAGGGGGAGCGCGGGCGGACGGGCGCCACGACTCAGCCAGCGAGTTTCGTTGCTATTACAAGGGAAGGAAACCCAGGTTCCGCGGTTGACTCCGAGGAAGCTCCTCAATGACGTCCCCGACCCGAACCGCCGAGCCGGTCTCGTACGGCTTTGCCTTGGGTTGTTCGCGCGGTTCAGGTCAAGGCGGTCGGCCGTCGTTTGTCGGCGGCGGTCGATGTAACCTGATCGGGACCTGACCCGGTCGTTGCGCGAATGGATTACGACGTCGTCATCGTTGGCGCAGGCCCCGTCGGGCTCACGTTGGCTGCTCTACTCGGCCGCGCAGGGCATCGCGTGGGAGTGTTCGAACGCTACGGCAACCTCTTCGGACTGCCGCGGGCGATTCGCTTCGACGGCGAGGCAATGCGCCTGTGGCAACACCTCGGGATCGTCGGCGACATCGAGCACGACATCGTGTCCGCGCCGAACTACGTGTGGTACGGGGCAGACGGCGACGTGATCGTCGACATCGACACGAGCGCTCCGGCTCCGTCGGGCTGGGCAGCCTCGTACACGTTCTGGCAGCCCACGCTCGAGGCCGCGATCGAGCGAGCGGCGATCGGCTGCGCCGGCGTCGAGCTGGAGCGCGGCTGGTCGGCCGAGGCGGTCGAGCAGCACGACGATTCCGCGAGCGTGACGCTGCGGCACGGAACCGAGCCCGAACGCGGCCACTTCGTCCCGGATGACGTCACGCGCCGGGTGTGCGGGCGCTTTGTCGTCGGTGCCGACGGCGCCAACTCGACGGTACGACGGAGCGTCGGCATCGGGCTCGAGGCGTTCGGCTTCAAGGAGCGTTGGCTGGTCGTCGACGTGCGGCCGCACGACATGGCGCCGTGGACGGCGCCGCCGGTGGCCTCGCAGCGCTGCGACCCGAGCCGGCCGACCGTCGTCGTGCGCAACGGCGCGTTTCATCGTCGCTGGGAGTTCATGCTGCTCTCCGGCGAGTCGGCGGACGAGTTCGCGGAACCCGCCCGCGTGTGGGAGCTGCTCGCCCCCTACCTCTCGCTCGACGACGGCACGCTGGTCCGCCATGCCGTCTATGAGTTCACCGGCACGCTCGCCGAGACGATGCGCCATGACCGGGCGTTGCTGGCCGGGGACGCGGCGCACACCATGCCGCCGTTCATGGGCGAGGGCATGTGCTCCGGTCTGCGCGACGCGGCGAACCTTGCCTGGCGCCTCGATCTGATCCTCCGCGACCTCGCGCCCGCGTCACTGCTCGACGCCTACACGCTCGAGCGCCGGCCGCACACCAAGGCGCTGATCGAGACATCGATCGCGATGGGAAAGGTGTCGTGCACGATCGACCCGGAGGCGGCGGCCGCCCGCGACGCCGCGTACCGCTCCGGCGACGTCCCGCCGCCCCCACCGCCGCCCAGCCTCACCGACGGCACTGTGCAGCGGCCACCGCGCCCCGGCGGCATCGCCGGCACGCTCGGGGTGCAAGGCGTCGTTCGCGCCCCGGACGGCCGTGTCGGACGGTTCGACGACGTCATCGGAGCCGGCTTCGCCGTGGTCTGCTTACATGGCGAGCCAGCCGCTCTGCTGAGCGACGAGCAGCGTGCGTTCGTGTCCGCGCTCGACGCCCATGTCGTCACGCTTGACCCAGCGGTTGCCGACGCCCTCCATGACGACGACGGCGTGCTGACCGCCTGGATGACGCAACGCTCGATCGCCGCATTCGTCGTGCGCCCCGACGCCTATGCCTTCGGAGCCGCGGCGGCGTTGGAGGACCTGCCAACGCTCGTCGACGAGCTGCGCTCCCACCTGACCCGAGAGGGGATCACCGATGCCTGAAACGATCCAGCCGAAGCTGCATCACGTCAACCTGCGCACCACCCGACAGCGCGAGCTCATCGGCTGGTACGGCACGGTGGTGGGGCTAACGACGGTCTACGAGTTCCCCATGGGCGCGTGGCTGACGAACGACGACGCCAACCACCGGCTCGCCCTGCTCAGCTTCCCCGAGATCATGGATGACCCGGAGAAGCGCGCGCACGCCGGCATCGACCACCTCGCGTTCGAGTACGCATCATTCGACGAGTTGATGGACAGCTACGTGCGCCTCCGCGACCTCGGCATCACGCCGCGCATGTGCCTGGATCACGGGATGACGCTGTCGATGTACTACCACGACCCCGACGGCAACGCCGTCGAGCTTCAGGTCGACAACTTCGGGAGCTGGGGGCAGTCAAAGGACTACATGCTCACCTCGCCCGAGTTCCACGAGAACCCGCTCGGGCACTTCTTCGACCCCGAGCGCGTGAACGCCGACCGCATGGCCGGCATGTCATTCGCGGAGATCCGCGGCGGAACGATGGCCAACCACTACAGGCCCGACCCGATGCCCGACCTGCCGTTCGCGCTCCCCCCGGCGTCTGACCGGCATGACGGAGCCGGGGACGCTTCTGTGGGAGTCCACTGACGACCTGCGCGGGCATGGCGTTCGCACTGGGACTTCGAGGCGGTCGACGGAACGCCGGGCGGTGCGGCGCTGGCCGAGGAGGCGATGCCGGGTTTGCGCTGGTTTCCCGGCGGAACGCTGAACTACGCCGCACATCTCGTGCGCCAGGGTGGATGACGCGGCTGCGGTCACTTCCGTGCGCGAGAGTAAGCCTGCACGTGAGCTGACCTGGACCGAGCTACGTCGCGCGTCCTCGCCGCGACCGTGCGCGAACTTGACGTCGGTTGCGGCGATCGTGTTGTCGCGTACCTACGAAAGGGAGTCCACAAGGAGCAACTGATGCTTCCGAACCACAAGCCATTTCGGCGGACAGCGATCACTGTCACGGCGGCACTCGTCCTCGCCGCAGCAGGATTGGCGGCGGCGTCACCGCACGACTCGGACTTCTTCGATCCGGAACATGCTCGCAGGAACCCATCCGTGAGCTTTCCAGGAGGACACATCGCCGACGTCGCGGTCCTCGTCGTCGTGCGGGCAGCCGCTGCGATCGGCGAAGTTCGCGTGCTCTGACGGGCGTGAGGGCCGGCGTTGGCCGGCCCTCGTCTTGGGCTAGGCGTGGGGTCTTAGAAGTCGCCCATGCCGCCCATGCCTCCCATTCCGCCGGCCATGCCTGCTCCGGCAGTGGCCTTCTCGGGCGCTTCGGCGACGATCGCCTCGGTCATGAGGATGTTCTTCGCGATCGAGGCGGCGTTCTGCAGCGCCGAGCGCGTGACCATCGTCGGGTCGATGATGCCGGCGGCCACGAGATCGACGACCTCTGTGGTGTCGACGTCCAGGCCATGGCCTTTCTTGGCGGAGCGGACCTGGTTGACGACGACCGAGCCCTCGAGGCCCGCGTTGTACGCGAGCTGGCGAAGTGGCTCCTCGAGCGCGCGCACGATGATTGCCGCGCCCGTGCGCTCGTCCCCGTCCATCGTTTCGAGCTTGACGGCCTTCGCGGCGTTGAGGAGGGCGACGCCGCCACCTGCGACGATGCCCTCTTCGAGGGCCGCCCGGGTCGCTTGCAGCGCGTCCTCGACGCGGTGCTTCTTCTCCTTCATCTCCGTCTCGGTCGCAGCGCCGACCTTGATCACCGCGACGCCCCCCGCCAGTTTCGCGAGGCGCTCCTGGAGCTTCTCGCGGTCGAAGTCGGAGTCGGTCGTCTCGATCTCGGACTTGAGCTGCTTGATGCGGCCCTTGATCGCGTCCGACTCGCCGGCCCCGTCCACGATCGTGGTCGAGTCCTTGTCGATCACGATCTTGCGGGCCTTGCCCAGCTGCGAGAGCTTCGTGTTCTCGAGCTTGAGACCCATCTCCTCGGTGATCACCTCGCCGCCGGTGAGGATCGCGATGTCCTCCAGCATCCGCTTGCGCCGATCACCGAAGCCCGGCGCCTTGACGGCGACCGCGGTGAACACGCCACGGAGCTTGTTCACGACGACCGTCGCGAGCGCCTCGCCCTCGACGTCCTCGGCAACGATCAGCAGCGGCCGGCCGGCCTGGATCACCTGCTCCAGCACCGGCAGCAGATCCTTGACCGCCCCGACCTTCTGGTTCGCGATCAGCACATACGGGTCGTCGAGCACGGCCTCCATGCGCTCGGCGTCGGTGATCATGTACGGCGACAGGTAGCCCTTGTCGAACTGCATCCCCTCGGTGAACTCCAGGTCGAGCCCGAACGTCTGGCCCTCCTCGACGTTCACGACGCCGTCCTTGCCGACCTTCTCGATCGCGTCCGCGATCACATCACCGATCTCACGCTCACGCGACGAGATCGTCGCCACCCGGGCGATGTCCTCCCTGCCGTTGACATCCTTTGACTGTCCCTTGAGGTCGGCCACGATCGCCTCGACGGCCTGCTCGATGCCTCGCTTGAGACCCATCGGGTTGGCGCCCGCGGCGACGTTCTTGAGACCCTCACGCACGATCGCCTGAGCAAGCACCGTCGCGGTCGTCGTGCCGTCACCGGCAACGTCGTTGGTCGCCGTCGCGACCTCACGAACAAGCTGCGCACCCTGGTTCTCGAACGGGTCCTCGACCTCGATCTCACGGGCAATCGTGACACCATCGTTCGTGATCGTCGGCGCACCGAACTTCTTGTCGAGCACGACATACCGGCCCTTCGGGCCAAGCGTCACCTTGACCGCATCAGCAAGGGTATTGACCCCCCGCTCCAGCGCCCGGCGCGCGTCCTCGTTGAACTTCAGCTCCTTGTGAGCCATATCCCTACCTCCTGAGCGAACGAACTAGGCGGCGGCGCCAGCAAGCTTGCGCTTGCCCTTGCCACCCGTGGTTACGACCTTTGCGAGCACATCCGATTCGCGCAGGATCAACACCTCGTCGGCGCCGAGCTTGATCTCGGTGCCGCCGTACTTGGAGAAGATGATCTCGTCACCCTCCTCCACATCCATCTTGATGTACTCCCCATCCTCATCACGCGGACCGGGACCAACCGACAAAACCCTGCCGCGCTGCGGCTTCTCCCGCGCCGTGTCGGGCAGCACGATGCCGCTGACCGTGATCTCCTCCTCCTCGAGCACCTCCACGATCAACCGGTCACCGAGCGGTTGCAAGTTCATCAAACGCCTCCCAAACACACTTCGGTTCGGTCTCTGGCTAGATCTGGCACTCAACTACCGAGAGTGCCGACACAGAGACTAGCACAATAATGTGGCAGATCGCACAAATGTGGTAGCGTTGCATGGGCGTCCGGTCGAGCGTTGTAGCCGCCGAGGCCTTAGCACTCCTCTTCAGCTGTCCCATTTGGCCCGAGCGCAAGCAGAGAGCTCTGGCGAGGGACCAAGAAGAGGTGGTGCAGATGACGAGTTTCCTTCACTGGCGCAAGATGACGTGGGCGCTCGTGCTCTGGAGTGCCTACCTCGCCACATGGATGGTGCTCACACGCTCCGGCCCGGTGATCGTCGTCCTGTGGTGGCTCGCGGGCGCCGGCTTGCTGCAGCTGATCATCATGCACTGGGGACGCATCGAGCCGTCACGCAGACACGGCCCATTCGGTCCCCGCTTCGGCCCGCGACCCATCACGGCGCGACTACCCGGCACGAACAGCGACCTGGGAGGAACCCCCGAGCAGGCCGGCACCGGAGCAGTTCGAGATCAGAAGGAAGCAGTCCAGGACTGGGAAACAGAGGGCGGCGCAATCGCAGAGCCACCCCGAGCCAACCCGACGGCCCAGGCTGCTTGACCACGAATCACGAATGGAGCAGGAGACTCGACGCATGAGCAATCTGATTGCCAAGATTCGTCACTTGCTGCACCTCGACACGAAGCCCAAGACGCTGCACCTTGACACGAAGCCCAAGACCTAGCGGACGAGGCGATCACTCGCGCTGCCCGCACCCAGGATCCGGGCCGTAGGCCCGCAACCGACGGTCGCGACGAGAGGCCCGCCCGCGCGGCGTAGCCGAACCGGCCCGAGCCGAAGCCGGGGCGGCGGAACACTCGCCTCCTTCGCGAACCTGTCGGGGTGGGGCACCAAGGGCGCTCGAGGATCGCAGGTAGACTGTGCGAGCGCGTTGGTTGTCTTTGACGGCGTCGAGGGTTTGTTGGTTCCTCTTCGATTGTCACCCCGGCCTGAGCGCAGCAGAGAGTTCGTTCGGACTCGCTGTCCTGTACGGAATGAAGGAGCACCTCATGTTTGCGACCATTCGCCGTTACGACGGTGTGGACCAGAATCGTTCGGCCGAGTTGACCCGCAAGGTCAACGAGACGCTCGTCCCGAAGCTGGAGAAGCTGTCCGGGTTCGCTGGCTACTGGCTGATCGAGGCCGACAACGGCGTCTTCAGCTCGCTCAGCCTGTTCGAGACTCCTGAGCAGAGCAAGGAGTCGACGAAGATCGTCGCCAGCTGGATTCGCGACGAGAAGCTCGAGACGATGATCCCCAACGTGCCCAAGATCACGAGCGGCAAGGTCGTCGCTCACAGCGACCGCGTCCTGGTCGCCGCGTAGCTCGACCGCACCGCATCCCGACGAGAGAGGGCCCGGCTTGCCGGGCCCTCTTCCTCTTGCCGCGCCGCTTCCTCCACGCGAGTGGCGCACCGTCAGCCGTGCGGGGTTCTTCCCGGCTTCGACGGCCCGCTACGATCCTGCGCGCTTCGACGGCGGCGCGCGCCTGGGTCGGTGGGCCTGCTAATCGAGGCTTTCGCGTTCGCGCCGAAGGCGTTCGCGATCAAGCCTCAACCGCCCCACCTGTGCCTCGCGCTCATGGTGCTTCTCGAGCTGCGTAACGAGCACGCGTCGCAGCTCCGCGAATCCAGCGGGCCCGTCGGCAATCACTGCCACGATCTGCTCCCGATCCGCGATGCTCAGCGCCACGATCGTGTTGTTGTTCGTGATGGCCCGTTCGAGCTTTGTCGCCAGCTCGTCGCCCTCGAGCATGGTCGCGAGCAGGTGCACGTTTTCGGTGCGTACTGTCGAGCCGGAGAGGATCACGCTGCGGCTGGTTCGCCGACGGGTGTGCAGACGAACCGCGGCTCGTCGCCGGCGTCCTCGCGTCTGAGCAGCCATTCGACGCCACGGATCGGGTACGTCCCGCCGTCGATCACCAGCCGGCCGTCGATATGGGGCTCGTTCTCGAAGCTGCTGGCGCGGAACTCCGACCGTGTGACTTCGCCGTTTCGACGGAACACGAGGTGGAAGCGGGTCATGCTCTTCCTCTTTTCGCTCGACCGGCGCGGTGGCCGGGGTGGTCAGGGCGGAGGAAGAGTGGTCGCTTGACCTCAGTCTACGCCTTGGTGCGTTGTCAGAGGCCTTCGCGCTGCCGCAAGACGTGCACGCGCTGTCAGAACGCCGCCGGCGACCCGGCCGGCTAGTCGGTCAGGTTGATTCTCGGAGCGCGTTCGCCGCGGCCGGTTCGAGGGCTTCCTCTGCGATGCAGGGTGACCGGACCACGCTGCCGGCATACCGACGTGGCCGAACATCAAACGTCCGGTGGTAGGTTCCAGAGACTTGAGCGCCTCTGGAGACGACCGCGAGAAAGACGCCTGTCCGAACTGCGGAACGCGGGTCGAATCCACAATCAGCGCTCCAGGCGAGCCACTCCGTGAGGCGACGGAGCGGCGCTGTCCAAATTGCGCGAAGGTCCTTCGGCGTGAGGTCGGTGGCGAGTGGACGGTCGACGAGATGGCGAGTTAGCTCGGGCGCACGGGCGGTTGGCTCCTCGGGCCACTTGCGGCCGGAAAGGTCGCAGAGGAAAGGAGCGAGCGCGTGGCCGATCTTCAACGTGAGTTGGGTCGCTCAGTAACAGCACGCTACGGGACGTGACCGTCGTGCTCGGCTCGGTCGGTTCGACTCCGGCGCCGCTCCGTCAAGCCGACCTCGGCTCGCTGGCGGCCGTGGCGCGGGCGCCCGGACGGCAGCGTGGGGGGCAGGTCGAGACTGCACCTGCGGCGTGAGCGCGACCGTGGGCGGCTCACCGCCCCTGTGGGCTCGAGTTCCCTACCCCTCCGTCCGCCTGTCGGTGCGGCCTCGGAGTCAGGCGTCGAGCGACCGGCTGGCCTGTTTCGCGGCGGCGCGCTTTTCGGTCCGTCGCTCCTTGAGCGTCTTCTGCGCGGGCTTCTTTCCGAGCTTCTTGGGTTTCTGCGAGCCCTTCACGTGCATCCCTTCCTGGTCGACGGTTCGACCTGCTCGTAGGCACAACGCGAAAGCCGTGGTGGTGCGAATCCGAGCTCGACGATCGGCGCGACCGCTGCGACGTACCCGCGCCGAGTATCGCACGGATCGCACCCGCACGTCAGTGTTTCTCGGTGACGCTCGCGACCCGACGTCGTCGTCGCAACGGCAGCCCTCATCCTGCCGTGCCTTGAACTCGCTTGTATCATTCGAGGTCGACAAGGAGTACGAATGGACACCCTGGACGAGGCCCTGCGAGCGCGCATCGACGAGTTGGCAGGGTCGGACGAGGGTCGGCAGCCAATTCTGTCCACGACTGGGACACAGGTTGCGATCGCGGAGCTCATTGCACGAAATGACCGGCTCGAGCGGGTCGTCGGCGAGTTGAGCCTCGAGATCGAGGCCCTCGCCGCCTCGCAAAGAGGCGACACGGCAGCGGATGTCGCGGCCGCGTCGGACCACTAGCACGTGTTGGACAACGAGCGGGCGGCGTCGGCCGACGGGCTCCGAATAGCGATGCTTGCTCCGATCTCGTGGCGCGTCCCCCCGCGTCACTACGGACCCTGGGAGCAGTTCGTGTCGCTCCTGACCGAGGGCCTGGTTCGCCGGGGAGTCGACGTCACGCTGTTCGCCACGGCGGACTCGGTAACCGCGGCACACCTCGTAGCGACCGCCCCGACCGGATACTCGGAGGATCCGGGACTGTCCGCGAAGGTCTGGGAGGCCCTCCACATCTCGGCGTTGTTCGAACGAGCGGGTGAGTTCGACGTGATCCACAACAGCTTCGACTTCCTGCCGCTCACCTACAGCAATCTGGTCGACACGCCGGTGGTCACCACGATTCACGGCTTCTCGTCCGAGCAGATCGTCCCCGTCTTCGAGAAGTACAACGCGGGCGGGTACTACGTCGCGATCAGCGAGTCAGATCGACACGAGCGCCTCGACTACGTCGCGACGATTCACCACGGGATCGACATGAACGAGTTCGAGCGCGGGGAGGGGCCGGGCGACTACCTGCTGTTCTTCGGACGGATCCATCCGGAGAAAGGCACCGTCGAGGCGATCGACGTTGCCCGCGAGGCCGGTCTGCCGCTGATCATCGCGGGGATCATCCAGGACCACGAGTACTACGAGCGATCCGTCGAGCCCCGGCTCGACGGAGAACGGGTCACGTATGTCGGCCCGGTAGGTCCCGACGGTCGCGGCGCGCTCCTCGCCGGAGCCCGGGCCCTCCTCCACCTCGTCAGCTTCGACGAGCCGTTCGGCTTCAGCGTCGTCGAGGCAATGGCGTGCGGAACGCCGGTGATCGCCCACCCGCGCGGATCGATGGTCGAAATCGTCCGCGACGGTGAGAACGGCTTCCTGGTCGGCTCTCTCGACGAAGCTGTCGTCGGCGTGCACGCGGCCGCCTCGATGGACCGGGCGCTCGTGCGCGCCTCGGTCGAGCGTCGCTTCGACTCCAACCGCATGGTCGACGAGTATCTCGAGCTCTATGTCCGCGTCGCGGCGCTGGATGAAGCGCGACGCGCGGGCAACGTTGTCTGACCCCCTCCCGTCGAGCGAGCGTTTCCGCCTCGGCGTCAACTACTGGCCGGCCCGAACGGCGATGGGGTGGTGGTCGGACTTCGATGGCACGGAGGTCGCTGCCGATTTCGCACGGATCGCCGCGAGCGGTCTCGACTCGATCAGGCTCTTCCTCACCTGGGCCGACTTCCAACCCGCCCCGGACGAGGTGGATCGACGGATGCTGGATCGACTGATCGCCGTGGCGGATCTTGCAGCCGGGTCGGGCCTCGGGCTCGTTCCCACGCTCTTCACCGGTCACATGAGCGGCGTGAACTGGATTCCGGGGTGGGCGCTCGGCGGGACCGATCGCGACAATCGCTTTCGTGTGGTGTCCAACGGCAGGGTCGATGGACGCGCATTGCGGAACTGGTACTCGGATCCGCTCATCACCCGAGCGCAGACCGTGTTGGCGACCGAGGCAGCTCGAGCACTTGCCGGCCACGAAGCCGTCTGGATGTGGGACCTCGGAAACGAGAACTCGAACTGCGTGATACCGCCGACCAAGTCGTCTGCGCGGGAGTGGCTGCGCCGGATCGCCTCCGCCGTCCGCACCGCCGACCCGGGCGCCCGGCTCACGGTCGGCTTGCACATGGAAGACCTGGAGAACGATCGCGTGCTCGGGCCACGTGAGGCCTCCGAGGTATCCGACGTCCTCTCGATGCACGGCTACCCCATCTACGCCCGCTGGGCAGACGGCCCCACGGACGAGCACCTCCTGCCGTTCCTGGCCGATATCACGCGCTGGCTCGCCGGCGGACGCGACGTGCTGTTCGCGGAGTTCGGACTGCCCACCTACCGACACGGCGATCCGGCCGGGGAGGCGGACAGGCGTCGATACGCAAGCTCTCTCGTCGAGGAGCAGGCTGCCGCGGCCTACACCGAACGAGCGCTTGCTGCGTTGCAGCGGGCAGGCTGCGTGGGCGCCATGCTCTGGTGCTACACCGACTACGACTCGGCCATCTGGGCACACCCGCCCCTCGACCTCGCCGTCCACGAGCGCTCGTTCGGGCTCTGGAGGGCCGACGGCTCGCCCAAGCCCTCCGTCGCCGTCGTGGAAGCGTTCGCCGGCGCGCGGCGACTCGCCGCCCTCGACGGGTTCCCGTGGATCGATCTCGAACCCGACGAGTTCCTCGCCGAGCCGAACGTCGCGCTCCCACGTCTCTACGCTCGCTATCGCATGGCCGCGCGGGCACGGGCCGGCGATCCGCGATAGGGGTCTCGGCGCCCGGCCGGCTCCAATCGAGAATGTCTCCCAGGCGCGTCGCCCGTGACTACCGAGGCGAAAATGTGACAGACCGCACAATTTTCGGCTATCCTCTGTGGGCGTCCGGTCGAGCGTCGTAGCCGCCGAGGCATTGGCACTCCTCTTCAGCTGTTCCCTTTGACCCGAGCGGAGCAGTGAACCCGTTCGAGCGATTCGATCGGCAGCTCCGCTGCCCGGTCGGGGAGAGGTGACCGAGATGACCAACGTCCTCCACCGGCGCAAGATGGCCTGGGCGTTCGCGCTCTGGAGCGGGTACGTCGCGACGTGGGCGGTGATCACCGGCTCCGGCCCCGCGATCGTCACGTTCTGGTGGCTCGCAGGCGTGATTGTCTTCGGCGCGCTCTGGCTCGGCACACAGCCGCTGTTCGAAAGGCGGCACCGCGCAACGAGCTTCATCGTCCCGCACCGGGCGAGTGAGGTGCGACGCGATGCGCGTTGAGGTCGAGACACGGCGCTCACCGCGTTCCGACCGGAGGCCCCCCGTGACGAGCGATAGCCCTCCCGCCGCCCCGACCGGGGTGGATGGACCGGGCGGCCTCGACTGGCTGGCGTTCAGCGCCGCCCACTTTCCCGGACGCCGCCGCCACGACCTGGAGGCGCTGACCGCCTACTCGGCGTACAAGCGATCGCGCGACGCCGGAACGGCATCTTCCGCCCAGCCTGCAGGGGCCGCGGGGCGGGGCGCCCCGGGCGAGACCGCCTTGCGGGAATGGGAAGACGAGGGCGGCGCGACGCTCTCACTCGACAGGCCATGACGCGAGGACGCGACCAGGAGCAGCTCCGAAGGGCCGCGCTCACAGCTTTCCTCGACGAGCGTGAACGAGAGGGGTATCGCGTCGAGAGTCACACGCATACACAGGCGATCATCGGCCCGCCTGACCGGCGTGGATCGCTCCGCGATCTCCTTCGCAAGCGGGGTTCGCTCCCACGCCAAGTCGTCTCGGTCGATCGTCAGGGCGAGGTGTCCATCCGCCCGGCCGAACCTCTGCGCTCCTGACTACGGGCAACCGGGGTCAGGCACTCCGGTACGATGGGTTGCGACCCGGCCAGGCTTCCGGCGGTTGAGCGCCAGCACGCCGGACCTCCGCCGAAAGGGGCGCACGGGCACCGTGCGTACTGCGATCTTCTCGACGTATCCGCCGCGCGCGTGCGGGATCGGAACCTTCGCCTTCGATGTGCGGACGTCGCTGCTGACGAGTCCGGGCGTGAAGAGCGTCGGTGCGATTGCGATCGTCGACGAGGCGTCGAGCCCACAGCGGCACGACGTGCTCGCAACCGTGTCGCAGACGGTGCGTGGCGATTACATCCGAGCGGCCAGGCTCTTGGGCCGACTCGACATCGACGTCGTCCTGTTGCAGCACGAGTACGGGATCTTCGGCGGTGCCGACGGCGAGTACGTCCTGTCGTTCGCGCGCGAGCTCTCGCGACCGCTCGTCCTGACGCTGCACACGGTCCTTTCGGAGCCGACGGATCACCAACGCGAGGTGCTCACCGCGTTGTGCGCGGAGGCGGAGCGCGTGATCGTCATGACGGAGACTGCGCGAACGCTGCTCCTGCGGATGAACGGCTGCGCCCCGGACAAGATCCGCGTCGTCCAGCACGGGGCGCCGGTCGTCCTCGGTCGCCGAAGCGGCAACGGCTCGGCACCGTCACGTGGCCTCGATCGACTCCGGTCACGTTTCGTTCTCTCGACGTTCGGGCTCATCTCTCCCGGCAAGGGAATCGAGACGGCGATTGCGGCGCTGCCGGCGATCGTCGAGCGTCATCCCGAGGTGCTGTACCTCGTCGCGGGGAGAACCCACCCGGAGGTGGCGCGGCTCAACGGCGAGGAGTATCGGCTCCTCCTCGAGCGTCGCGCGGTCGACCTCGGAGTCGCGGATCACGTCGAGTTCGACGATCGCTTTCTCTCCGTCCCCGAGCTCGCCGATCTGCTGCACGCCACCGACGTCTTCCTGACGCCGTACCGCAACCCGGAGCAGATCGCGTCAGGGGCGTTGACCTACGCCATCGCTGCCGGTTGCGCCGCGATCTCCACGCCGTACCTCTTCGCCAGGGACATGCTCGCGACAGGGGCGGGGACGCTCGTTCCGTTCGACGACGCCCCGGCGATCGCGCATGCGGTCCGAGATTTCATCGAGAATCCCGATTCACTCGCCGCGGCACGCGCGGAGGCAGGGCGGATAGGAGCCGATCTCGCCTGGCCGTCGATCGCGGCCGAGACGGCAGTCGTCCTGCAGGAGGCCGCTGCGGCCCGACCGCGGCGAGAGCCGATCCCGATCGTCGAGCTCGAGCTCACGTCGGTCCGAACGGATCATCTGCGGACTCTGGTCGACGACGTCGGGATCATCCAGCACGCGACCGGCGTGATTCCGAACTGGGGAACGGGGTATTGCGTCGACGACGTCGCTCGGCTCGCGGTCGTCGCGCTCGAGCTGACCGGGAGGACACCCGATCGTCAGTGGACCCCCGTCCTCCACCGCTCACTGGCGTTCCTGCAGTTTGCTGCGGGGCCGGCAGGCACCGGGATGCGGAACTTCATGGGGTACGACCGGCGCTGGCTGGACGAGCCGCATATAGGGGACCACGTCGGTCGCACGATCTGGGCTCTCGGTGAGATTCTTGCCACCGCCTGGATTCCGGCGCTCTCAGGCCCGGCTCGGACACTTCTCGACGAACTCGTGCCATCGCTCCGCGCGGACGTCTCGTTGCGGACAGCCGCCTACACCGTTCTCGGCCTCGCGCGTCTCGATCCCGATCGTCTCGACCCCGACGCGAGGTTGCTGCTCGAACGGCTGGTCGAGCAGCTCATGTCGGCGTACGCTGCGTCGGCAGCGGGCTCGTGGAGGTGGTTCGAGGACCGCCTCTCCTACGACAACGCGCGGCTCTCCCAGGCGCTCATCGTCGGTGGCTCCGCACTCCGTCGGCCGGACGAGATCGCCATCGGCCTCGAGTCGCTCGCATGGCTGGGCGACGAATCGGGCCTCGACGAGGGCATGCTTCGCCTCACGGGGCATCATGGGCGGGACCGTGACGAGCGTGGCCCCGGGCAGGGGGACGAACAGCCTCTCGACGCGACCGCGTTCGTCGAGGCCGAGCTCGCCGCGCTCGCCGCGACGGGCGACAGCGAGCACGCATCGCGAGCGCGCAATGCGTTCGACTGGTTCCTGGGCCGCAATCGGCTCGACCGCCCGCTCTACGACTTCGCAACAGGAGGCTGCAGCGACGGTCTCGGCGAGACCGACCTCAACGCGAACGAGGGCGCCGAATCCACGCTGGCCTTCCATCGCGCCCAGCTCCTGCTCGACGCCGCTGCCCTCCCGGCCCCGGACCGACTCAGGATCCGGGCCAGGGCGGCGTGATGTCGAGCCACGAGGTGTTCCGGCGCCATGCCGGCAACCCGATCCTGACCGCGGCCGATTGGAGCCAGCCGGTGAACGCCGTCTTCAACCCCGCGGCGGCGCTCGTCGACGGTGAAACCGTCGTGCTCGCGCGCGTCGAGGATCGTCGAGGAATTTCCCATCTCAGCGTCGCGCGCTCGGCTGACGGCCTGAGTGGATGGTCGATCGATCCGGTGCCGCTGCTTGCGCCCGCCGACGGGATCGAGAGCGAGCAGTGGGGCTTCGAAGACCCACGCGCAGTGTGGGTGGCCGAGCTCGAGCGTTGGCTGATCACATGCACGGCGTACGGACCGAGTGGCCCGGCCGTCTATCTCGCCTCCACGACTGATTTCCGGACGGTCGAGCGGATCGGAATCATCTGCCAACCGGAAGACAAGAACGCGGCTGTGCTGTCCGAGCGCGTCGACGGACAATGGGTTCTCTTTCACCGGCCGATGACGTCCTACGGCGGCTCGCGCGGCGAAGTCGTTCTCTCCCGGTCGGACGACCTCACGAACTGGGGTACGCCCGAACAAGTCCTTCAGCCCCGGCACGGCGCCTGGTGGGACTCGCTTCGTATCGGCATCGGCCCGCCACCACTTCGGACGGACGACGGCTGGCTCGTGATCTACCACGGAGTCAAGGAAACCGTTGCGGGCACCATCTATCGCGTCGGTCTTGCTCTGACGGCCCTCGACAATCCTGCGCGCGTCCTCCACCGCGCATCGAACTGGGTACTCGGGCCGACCGCCCCGTATGAACGCGAGGGCGACATACCCAACACGGTGTTCCCGTGCGGGCTCGTCCACGACCCGCAGTCAGGCGAGGTCAGGCTGTATTACGGAGCGGCCGACACCACGATCTGCGTGGCGACGGCACAACTCGAAGATCTGCTCGACGCCGTTCGTTCCGACTGA
The DNA here is from genome assembly GCA_963739405.1 of uncultured Actinomycetes bacterium. GTDB lineage: Bacteria > Actinomycetota > Thermoleophilia > Gaiellales > Gaiellaceae > Gaiella. The sequence continues at coordinate 53,944 of CAVUAH010000008.1, forward strand.
CCTCACGCCCAGTCGTCTGGCTCGCGCCCGACCGCCCTCTGGGTCGAGGTGGATCCAGGAGCCCGGGACATCACCGCTCAGACGTTGTCGCACGGACATGTCCCGGAAGCCTGAGGGCGCGTCGCTGCACGTTTCCGCGACCAGCTGGACTCAAGACTTCGAGAACCGGTGCGGTGTGGTAGCCCCACGCTGGTCGGTTCGCCTCCGGCGCCGCTCCACCGAATCGGTCATCGCCGGCCGGAGCGGATTCGTGATCGAGTTGAGCGAGGAGGAGCGGGCCGGGCTGCGTGCGGCGACCCGCCGCGGCATCATG
>CAVUAH010000009.1:0-35633 GCA_963739405.1 uncultured Actinomycetes bacterium
GCCGACGAGCTGTTCGAGGGTTTCGACGGCTTGCCGTCGGTAGGGCATCATGTAGAACTCGTTCTTGATGCGGAGGGCCGCGGTTCGGAGGCGTGGAGTGGTGCAGGAGGACGCGAATGGCGTCGCGAGCTGAATTCGGCGGTCAGGGCGATCGGGCATGAGCCGGATCGCGGCGCCTGCGGCAACGACGCGGTCGGCGTTGTAGAAGTGGTCGGCGCCTTGCAGGACGATGAGGAGAGGCAGCCCGAACGCCGAGCGGGCCGGGAGTAGAGCCGGCGCCGCCGTCCGTCACGACAGCCGCGCAGTGAGGGAGCAGCTGGTCTTGCGGGATGTACCGGTGCACGTGGACGTTCGACGGCTGGCGGCCAGAGAATCCCGGGGTCGTTTTGCCTGCCTAGGTAGAAGCGACGATGTTCAGCGCTTCGTCGCGGAGGCCGTCGAGCAGCGCCCGGAACACGTCGACGTTGCGGTTGTCGACGGTGCCCAGCGTGATGTAGACGATCGGCCGCCCACCGCGGCTGGCCCGGCCCACGGGAGCTGCTTGGCCGATGACTGAGTCTCGACCATGCGGATGCTCTGCACCGCGCCCGCAACCGCTCCGGGTATCTGGAGGCTGGGTGGGCACACGTCGAGATACAGGTAGCGGTAAGAGCCACCGAGGGGGTGCGGCGCAAGGTCGTGCGAGCCCCAGAAGGGGGCAGCCGCGCGGCAGGCGGCGCGGAGCACGTCGTCCTGGACGGCGGGCCCGTAGCTGTGCTGCCCGCGTACGGGATGCCGACCACGGTCGCGACGAGGGGTGCGGCGAACTCCGCGACGTCGTGGACCACGACGTGCGGTGGCCACTGCTCGATGACGGTGAACAAGTCGTTCGCGCGTGGCTCCAGTTCGATCCCGACGAAGAGCTCCGTGAAGACGAAGCGGCGAACGTGCGGAGGAGGAAGCGAGGCAGCAAGACCCCGTACCCAGCGGGCGAGCAGCCTGGCATGTCCGGGGCCAGCCCAACCGAAGTCGCCGTCGACGCCTTGCGTTTCGGCGGCGCCGACGACAGGCTCGCCCGATGCGATCCCCACGTCGTGTCCTGCTTCGGCGAGGGAGCGTGCATGGCGGCGTCTCGGTCGGTAGTGACCCACCAACGGTCTGCACGCATCGCAGGAGCGCACGCATCGCACCACGCTCGCCGGGACGCCGTCACCACCTGGCGTTGCCTCTTTGGGACACAGGGGCAGCCCAGCAGGTTCCGTCTCGCTGGTTCCGGGCTGGGCGTGAACAGCTTCCAGTGCCCCTCGGAGACGGTTTCCGACGGTGCCGTCGGTCACCTTGATGGCGGTCTGATCGTCGATCGCATACGCCGGATTTGGGGATTCCGGCCGCCCATCGCTCCGCGTTGGCCATGGTGTTGTCCGGCAGGTCCTCGTGATCCACGTGCGGGAAGATGGAGAAGTCGACGATGCCCAGCGCGCTGTCGTCGCCCGTGGGCGGCTCCCAGCCGACGAAGTACTCCCCAATACGAGGGGTGAGCGCCATGCTCCCGGCGCTCAGCCCCGCCCAGACGGTCTCGCGCAGGTCGGGCAAGAGGTCCACCAGGCCCGACTGCCGCATCCAGTGGCACAGGTGCCAGAGCGTCCCCGCCGTTCACGAGCAGGACGTCCGCCTCCGAGACCCAGGGGGACCCAGCGCTCCTCGCCGACGCTGGGCAGCGCGGTCAGCTCCAGCACTCCAAGGGACTTCCAACCCAGCTCGCACATGGGTGTGGAGGCCTGACCGGTGATGAAGCGCCCATGCCCCACCAGGACTGCCCTGAGGGTGCCCGTACCCGGCGGTCGGGATGCAGAGGGCGCTGGACTCTGCAATCGGCTTGCCCAGCAGATGGACCAGCGCGTCGCGGATGCTCGCGTTCTTGATGCCAGCCGACGTGAGAAAAACCTCATCCTGCCTGCCGGAGTCAGTACTGCAGACGAGAGCCGTTGTTCGGCGATTGCGGTGTGTCTACGAGGGAGACTGGCAGACGACCCAGGACTCATCGGCTCTGGTCCAGATCCAGCCTCACGTCCTCGGGACTCCGGAGCTCCCAGACCGACACGTGCTTGCGGCTCTCGCTCGTGAACGGGGAACGGTCCAGTCCTGCCAGCGTTCGCGTAACCGCATCCCGGCGAGACGCGCCATCAGGTCGAGCTCGGCCGGCCACACGTAGCGGAAGGGAATCGAGGACATGCGCCACGCGCCCCCCTCCGGCCGGAGATGGTGCGAGACAAGCCCCTGGCCCGCAACGTCGTACTCGTCCAGACCGATGTGCTCCGGGCCTACCGTGAACGGGTAGAACCGCTCGCCCGGCGGGAGGCGCTGAAGATCGGGTGTGAAGACCTCGATCACGAAGCGTCCGCCCGACTCCAGATGATGGGCGGCGTTCCGAAAGCATGCGACCTGGTCGTCCTGCGTGGTCAGGTTGCAGATCGTGTTGAAGACGAGGTAGACCAGCGCGAACGTCCCGTCGACGTGCGTGGTCGCGAAGTCGCCGATCGTCGCGCCGATCTCCTCCGCGCCCGGCTTCTCCCGCATCCTGGCGACCATCGCCGCCGACAGGTCGATGCCGTGCACGCGGACGCCTGCCGCGCGAGCGGGAGGGCCACCCGACCGGTCCCGATGCCGAACTCGAGTGCCGCGCCGTCACGTGCGAGCGATGCGAGGAAGTCGACCGTCCGGTCGAGCACCTCCGGGCTGAACATCGGACGTCGTCGTCATAGCTCTCTGCGACCTCGTCACCGAAGTAGTCCCTCGTCATGCCACGTGAGCCTACGCGGCCGACAGTCGACGGACCGCGCTCGGCCGAGCCCTCGCCGGTGTCAGCGACGGGCTCGGGCCGATACGCGGTGGTCCAACTCGTCGTGGATCTCGAACGGCAGGGCGACGATGTTCGAGGCAACTCCGTAGGCCTCGAGGTCGGCAGCGTTGATGCGGCCGTCGTGGTTGGAGTCGGGCACGACCGGCGGGGCGTCGTTGTAGATCCCGTCCTTGTTCTTGTCGGCCGCGACCGCGACCCGCAGCACCGAGCGGACGTTCTTGCCGAAGCTCGGGGCTCCGACGATCCACGTGTCCCAGATCTCGTTCGTCTTCTGGTTCGTGAAGCCGGTCAGGTTGAAGAGGTTGGCGAGGTTCTGAGCGTTCTTGGCGCCGACCGTGGTGGTCGAGAGCAGCACGATCAGGCCTGGCACCTTCTCGTCCACGCCGGGCGCGAAGGCGCCGGGGAAGGGACCCTGGTTCTGGTGGGTTGTCGGTCCCGTCAGCTGGAAGTCGGCCCCACTCGCCGCGAGGCTCGGATAGCGGAGAGCGAGATCGACGAAGAAGCCCTTGCTCTGCTTCCCGGCGACGTCACCCTCCCGTGGTGAGAAGACCTCCACCTGCACCGCCGGGTTGGCGGTCGTCGAAGCCTTCTTCCCGTAGGCCGCATTGGCGGTCGTCGCGACGACGGCCGCGAGCGCGACGACGGAGAGGATGGTGAGCAGCGTTCGCTTGTACACGGGAATCTCCCTTTCTCGGGTGGCATTGCTCAAGAACAAGGACACCGTGAGCCGGCGTCTATTTCCCGGGTTACCGATCGAACGTTCCTTCGGTCCGACCGGCTGTGCGGGATCGGCAGCCGGGGTACGGAGCCCGTGCCTCCGGAAGGACGGGGCCCCCAAGAAGGAGGCCCCGCCGCTGCCGAGCTGGTCGCTCTACGGGAGTGAAACGCCGTTCACGAGGAGCTGGATCGCACCGGCCGCCAAGCCGCCCGCGTCCACATTGTTCCCGCCCCCGGGTGTGTTGATCTCGAGCCGGTCGTTGGCGAGCTCCGGATGGAGCACGTCGACGGTTGCGGGGAGACCACTCACCTTCACGGCGCCTGCATTTCCGTTGACGCGGACCGTGCGGTTGCTGTTCGTGGCGTTGACGACGACGCGGTCGGCCGCTCCGTCGCCGGTGGCGCCGCCAAGGGCCCCTGTGAGGTCGACGTTCACGTTGCCGACGTCGGTGCCGCTCAGGTCGTTGACGGTGACGAGGTCGGCGCCGCCGAGAGCGTTGAAGTCGACCGTCTCGACGCCGTCGGTGTCCATCGCGATCGTGCCCTGGGTGCGGAAGAAGCGCAGGCGCTCACCGTTCGCCGACAGGTCGACCTGCTCGGGGCCGTTGGCTCCGTTGAAGAGCATCGTGTCGGAGCCGTTCTGACCCTCGACGATGTCGCTCCAGTCGCCGGGATCCCAGACGAACGTGTCGTCGCCGTTGCCCAACAGCCCGACGCCACGACCGCCGTTCCCGTCGATCGAGTCGTTGCCGTTACCGCCCTCGAGCGTCTCCGCGCCGAAGCCACCGGCGAGGATGTCGTCCCCGTTGCCGCCAAGCAGCGTACCGGCTCCGGCTCCCCCGACCAGGTTGTCGTCTCCGTTCCCGCCGCCGATCGTCGTCGCGATGGTGTAGATGAAGACGCCGTTGCGCTCGTCGATGCGCACGACGTCATCGCCGTTCCCCGCGTCGACGGAGATCTTCGCGATCCCCGCGCGGGCGAACTGGAAGTCGGCCGAGCCGTCGTCCCCGACGTCGACCTGCAGAATCGCGGGATTGCCGCTCTGCAGCCGAAGTGCGAGCCTGTCGCTCGCATTGGTCCCCTCGATCGCCAACTCGCCATGCGCGAGTTGCGGACATTGAACGCCGTTTCCTTCCTCAGCTGCGACGCCTTGTGGGCATGGTGGGGGGAGCGATGCCATATCCGGCCGCGGTACCGGCCATGCCGCCGACGGCGGCGATCGCAGCCACTGCCGAGACCGCCAACAGTGCCGGCTGCACTACGCGCCAGTCGTGGAGTCGAATGAAGTTCCTCATGGCTTCCTTTCCGGAGTGGAATGACCTGTCGTGTGTTGAAGACACCGGCGATCGGGGTCTATTCCCACGGGTGAGCTGCTAGGCGGCCATCGAGTGCGACTCCCCGGCCCGGGAGGTGGGGAGTGCAAAGCACTCGCGCGCCCGACTCGCGAGTCGGCGACGTGGTCGGCGGCGCCCCGCCCGGCGGAGATCCAGATCTCGTCGGCCGGGAAGGTCGACAATGCATCCGCGATCGCCTGCACGGATGCTCGGCCGGCGCCGCCGATGCGACCCTCGACGTGAACCACGGCTCGCTGCAGCTCTCCGACGACGAAGGCCAGCCGCTCCAGCGCTCGACGGCGGGCCGAGATCTTCGTCCGACAGCCAGTGCCGGAGCCAGGAGTTGCGGTCGGGCGCAACGACGAGGACCTGGGCGTGCGCCAGATCCGGGAACGACAGGATCGATGGCGACGACGAGCACGTTGAGTCCGGCGGGCTCCTTCCCGAAAGCCGGGAGCCCCTCTAGGCGGGGCGAGTGGAGGAGGAGGACCGATGCGCCCGCGTTGCAACACCGCCACCAACCGGACGATTCGGTCCGAGACTGCCTGCTTTGGCCTCGATGTGTTCATGGCTGTCCTCTCGGAAGTGATTGAACCTCTCGTCGAGCTCGAGACACCGGTGGCGGGCGGCCCATTCCCGAAGCGGCAGATGCACGCCGTTTGCACTGTGGCGGCGATCGAGGCGATGGCACGCACGTCCGCGACGGGGCTCGAGCGACCGCGGCACGTACGGATGGGGCCGGGCTCGCGGCACGGGAATGACAGGCACCGAAGTGGTGTCCTTCAGAGCGAGATGTTCCTACGTGCCGTTCGCCCCAGTCCACCCTGCGGCTGCGCCGACTCCTGCGACACGCGGGCCTGGACGGCGCGGTCGAGCGGCACACGGATGCACCATGCTCTTCGAGGGTCGGTGTTCCGGCGCCACGACGCGGCGCGCCCGGCATTGCCTTTTGCGGTGCCGTGTCGCTGAGACGTCATCGAGAAAACGAGGCCGGTGATCGGGAGATCGTCGAGCTGGCAGCGCTCGCGGACGGGTCCTCGCACCGGAACGGCGTCTCGCCGTCGAGGCGCGAGTAGCTGTGTCCTCGGAGCTTGCGGCCAAGCTCGCCGAGCAGCAGCGGGCGGTCGCGCTCACGCGGGGCGCCGTAGAAGGCGTCGAGGCGCCGGCGGCCCTCCCGCGCGCATCGAGGCGCAGCGACGTCCACGCCGTGAGCGCTCGCCCCGGCGTCTCGTGCTGGCGGGTGCCGCCACGACCGCCGCGCTGGTCGTTGCCGTGGCGGTGGCCGTGAGCGTGCTCGGCTCGGGCGCTTCCTCCGAGAGCTTTCACGCTGCCCTTGCACCGACCGACCTCGCGCCCGGAGCAACGGGCGAGGCGACACTCACCAAGACCTCCTCGGGCTGGCGGATCGAGCTCGATGCCACCGGGCTTCCCCGCCTCGACGCGGGACGCTTCTACCAGGGGTGGCTGCGGGACAGCGCCGGCATGCTCGTGCCGATCGGGACCTCAACGAGGGCCGTGAGGTCACCCTCTGGGCCGGGGTGTCGCCGACGAAGTTCACGACGCTGACCGTCACGCGCGAACGGGCCGACGGCGATCAGAGCTCATCGGGCGAGAAGGTGCTCGCTGGAGAGGTCGACACAGAGGGCTGATCGGGGCGCGCTGCGCTTCAAGCCGTGCCGCCTTCTACTCGGCGCACCACCTGCTGGCGAGCGCGGTACAGGCGGCTCATCACCGTGCCCTCGCGGATGCGCAGCGCGCGTGCCGCCTCCTTGTAGGAGAGTCCGGTGACATCCACGGCCACGAGGACGTCGCGGAAGTCAGCCGGAAGCGCGGCGATCGCGGCGTAGAGCTCGGCAGCTTCGAGCGCGGCATGCGGCTCGCGCGCGTGCGGGTCGGCAACGAGGTCGAGACCGTCGGGCAACGGCACGGGACTGAGTCGGCGGCTCTGGGTCCGCTTCTGGTTCAGGAAAGTGTTGCGCAGCGCACGCAGGAGGTAGCCGAGGTCGTCCTCGTTGCGGAGCAGGCGAGGGCGTGCGAGCAGGCGTGCGTACGTTTCCTGGACAGGTCCTCTGCATCCTCGCGCGAGCCGCAGAGCGCCCACGCCGCCCGGTAAAGCCGGTCGAGGTGGTCTCCAAGTCGGGCGGGGTCGAGCGTGCGCTGCATCTGGTGACTGCTCGTGCGTCCCGGCGAGCATAAGGCGGCGAAGCCGACCGCTGTGAGCCACCCTTCGCCGACGTCGCAATCCGGTCACGAAGCGGCAGCCGAGTCGAACCGACCGAAAGTCGATGCGACCTTCGCATCGGTCGTTTCGCGGGATCGGATGGTCTACACGGCGGTGACGGTGCAGGTGCCGAGGTCGTACACGCCCGCGGTGGTGAAGTTCGCAGACATCAGGCCGGTTCCATCCCATGGCGGCTGGAAGTTGGCCTCTGGATCCCAGTCGTTGCTCGGCGGAACGAGCTCCTTGACCTAGGAGGCGCGGGCTTCACGCCCAAGTTGGCCGTTCTCCTCGAGCCCTCTGCTTGCTCCTCCACCCGCTCGAGTGGCGTGCTTGTGAACGCCCGCGCCGGTAGGCCGAATTGTTGCGCTGTCAGCCTCGCTTCCAAGCCCCGACGCATCGCGCACCCGCCCCGAGTGCGGCTTCTTTCCAAACAGCAGGAAACAGCGCTAGTCTCAGCCCCCCTGCGCCAGACGTCCTCCTGCAGGAGCGGCGCCGCACATCCGAGCAGCTACAGAGTCGAGCGCGTCCGGAGGGCGGTGTGTCGAGAGCGCCAGGGTCTGCGGCGGCACCGGCTGGAAGGAATCACCGCAGTCATTCCCCCACAGTCCGCCCCCCAGCACCGCCGCAGAACCGGATCGTGCTGCCGCACTCGACTTCGCGGGCTAGACACATAGCCAGGGATTCGCGGCGCGAGGGCTAGGGCGCGCGCGGGATCTCGCCGGCGAGACGAGTCTCTCGAGGCTCGTCACTGACGGCGTTCAGCTACCCGCCCGAGGCGTGCCGGCTCTCGGGAAACCGCGGGAGGCCGTCGTCCGGAATGGCTCCCACGGCGCCGCGTACGCGACGAACTGTCGCACCGAAGGGCGTATGCCCGGGTCGTTGTCGAACGTGCCCATACGAATCCCGATCGACTCGGGATGGGCGGGGTTGGAGCCGAACAGCGCAGACCCGCACTCCCCGCAGAACCACTTCTCGCCGCCGCCCTCCGGCCTCCAGACACGCAGCCTGTCCTCGCCCGCGACGATCCGGAACGACTCCGACGCCGGATGCGCCTGCGCCGAGGCGGCGGTGCCACTCCGCCGCTGGCAGCGCCGGCAGTGGCAATAGCTCGCACGGACGAGCGGCTCGCCGACCTCGTAACGAACCGCGCCGCAATTACAGCCGCCCGTGAGCGGAAGCTTCATCTCACCATGATGCCGCGGCGGGTCGCCGCACGCAGCCCGGCCCGCTCCTCCTCGCTGAACTCGATCACGAATCCGCTCCGGCCGGCGATGACCGATTCGGTGGAGCGGCGCCGGAGTCGAACCGAGCAGCGTGGGCCTACCACACCGCACCGATGCTCGAAGTCTTGAGTCGAGCTGGTCGCGGAAACGTGCAGAGACGCGCCCTCCGGCTTCCGGGACATGTCCGTGCGACAACGTCTGCCTTGTTGAGCGGTGATGTCCCGGCTCCTGGATTCACCTCGACCCAAAGGACGGTCGGGCGCGAGCCAGACGACTGGGCGTGAGGTCAGTCGGAACGAACGGCGTCGAGCAGATCTTCGAGCTGTGCCGTCGCCACGCAGATCGTGGTGTCGGCCGCTCCGTAATACAGCCTGACCTCGCCGGACTGCGGGTCGTGGACGAGCCCGCACGGGAACACCGTGTTGGGTATGTCGCCCTCGCGTTCATACGGGGCCGACGGCCCGAGTACCCAGTTCGATGCACGGTGGAGCACGCGTGCCGGATCATCGAGGGCCGTCAGAGCAAGACCGACGCGATAGATCGTGCCCGCAACGGTTTCCTTGACTCCGTGGTAGATCACGAGCCAGCCGTCGTCCGTCCGAAGCGGTGGCGGGCCGATGCCGATACGAAGCGAGTCCCACCAGGCGCCGTGCCGGGGCTGTAGGACTTGTTCGGGCGTACCCCAGTTCGTGAGGTCGTCCGACCGGGAGAGAACGACTTCGCCGCGTGAGCCGCCGTACGATGTCATCGGCCGGTGAAAGAGAACCCATTGTCCGTCGACACGCTCGGACAGCACAGCCGCGTTCTTGTCTTCCGGTTGGCAGATGATTCCGATCCGCTCGACCGTCCGGAAATCAGTCGTGGACGCGAGATAGACGGCCGGGCCACTCGGTCCGTACGCCGTGCACGTGATCAGCCAACGCTCGAGCTCGGCCACCCAGACCGCCCGTGGGTCTTCGAAGCCCCACTGCTCGCTCTCGATCCCGTCGGCGGGCACAAGCAGCGGCACCGGATCGATCGACCATCCGCTCAGGCCGTCAGCCGAGCGCGCGACGCCGAGATGGGAGATTCCTCGACGATCCTCGACACGCGCGAGCACGACGGTTTCACCGTCGACGAGCGCCGCCGCGGGGTTGAAGACGGCGTTCACCGGCTGGCTCCAATCGGCCGCGGTCAGGATCGGGTTGCCGGCGTGGCGCCGGAACACCTCGTGGCTCGACATCACGCCGCCCTGGCCCGGATTCTGAGTCGGTCCGGGGCCGGGAGGGCGGCGGCGTCGAGCAGGAGCTGGGCGCGATGGAAGGCCAGCGTGGATTCGGCGCCCTCGTTCGCGTTGAGGTCGGTCTCGCCGAGACCGTCGCTGCAGCCTCCTGTTGCGAAATCGTAGAGCGGGCGGTCGAGCCGATTGCGGCCCAGGAACCAGTCGAACGCATTGCGCGCTCGCGATGCGTGCTCGCTGTCGCCCGTCGCGGCGAGCGCGGCAAGCTCGGCCTCGACGAACGCGGTCGCGTCGAGAGGCTGTTCGTCCCCCTGCCCAGGGCCGCGCTCGTCACGGTCCCGCCCATGATGCCCCGTGAGGCGAAGCATGCCCTCGTCGAGGCCCGATTCGTCGCCCAGCCACGCGAGCGACTCGAGGCCGATGGCGACTTCGTCCGGCCGACGGAGTGCGGAGCCACCGACGATGAGCGCCTGGGAGAGCCGCGCGTTGTCGTAGGAGAGGCGGTCCTCGAACCACCTCCACGAGCCCGCTGCCGACGCGGCGTAGGCCGACATGAGCTGCTCGACGAGCCGTTCGAGCAGCAACCTCGCGTCGGGGTCGAGACGATCGGGATCGAGACGCGCGAGGCCGAGAACGGTGTAGGCGGCTGTCCGCAACGAGACGTCCGCGCGGAGCGATGGCACGAGCTCGTCGAGAAGTGTCCGAGCCGGGCCCGAGAGCGCCGGAATCCAGGCGGTGGCAAGAATCTCACCGAGAGCCCAGATCGTGCGACCGACGTGGTCTCCTATGTGCGGCTCGTCCAGCCAGCGCCGGTCGTACCCCATGAAGTTCCGCATCCCGGTGCCTGCCGGCCCCGCAGCGAACTGCAGGAACGCCAGTGAGCGGTGCAGGACGGGGGTCCACTGACGATCGGGTGTCCTCCCGGTCAGCTCGAGCGCAACGACCGCAAGCCGAGCGACGTCGTCGACGCAATACCCCGTTCCCCAGTTCGGAATCACGCCGGTCGCGTGCTGGATGATCCCGACGTCGTCGACCAGAGTCCGCAGATGATCCGTTCGGACCGACGTGAGCTCGAGCTCGACGATCGGGATCGGCTCTCGCCGCGGTCGGGCCGCAGCGGCCTCCTGCAGGACGACTGCCGTCTCGGCCGCGATCGACGGCCAGGCGAGATCGGCTCCTATCCGCCCTGCCTCCGCGCGTGCCGCGGCGAGTGAATCGGGATTCTCGATGAAATCTCGGACCGCATGCGCGATCGCCGGGGCGTCGTCGAACGGAACGAGCGTCCCCGCCCCTGTCGCGAGCATGTCCTTGGCGAAGAGGTACGGCGTGGAGATCGCGGCGCAACCGGCAGCGATGGCGTAGGTCAACGCCCCTGACGCGATCTGCTCCGGGTTGCGGTACGGCGTCAGGAAAACGTCGGTGGCGTGCAGCAGATCGGCGAGCTCGGGGACGGAAAGAAAGCGATCGTCGAACTCGACGTGATCCGCGACTCCGAGGTCGACCGCGCGACGCTCGAGGAGGAGCCGATACTCCTCTCCGTTGAGCCGCGCCACCTCCGGGTGGGTTCTCCCCGCGACGAGGTACAGCACCTCGGGATGACGCTCGACGATCGCCGGCAGCGCCGCAATCGCCGTCTCGATTCCCTTGCCGGGAGAGATGAGCCCGAACGTCGAGAGAACGAAGCGTGACCGGAGTCGATCGAGGCCACGTGACGGCGCCGAGCCGTTGCCACTTCGGCGACCGAGGACGACCGGCGCCCCGTGCTGGACGACGCGGATCTTGTCCGGGGCGCAGCCGTTCATCCGCAGGAGCAGCGTTCGCGCAGTCTCCGTCATGACGATCACGCGCTCCGCCTCCGCGCACAACGCGGTGAGCACGTCGCGTTGGTGATCCGTCGGCTCCGAAAGGACCGTGTGCAGCGTCAGGACGAGCGGTCGCGAGAGCTCGCGCGCGAACGACAGGACGTACTCGCCGTCGGCACCGCCGAAGATCCCGTACTCGTGCTGCAACAGGACGACGTCGATGTCGAGTCGGCCCAAGAGCCTTGCCGCTCGGATGTAATCGCCACGCACCGTCTGCGACACGGTTGCGAGCACGTCGTGCCGCTGCGGGCTCGACGCCTCGTCGACGATCGCGATCGCGCCGACGCTCTTCACGCCCGGACTCGTCAGCAGGGACGTCCGCACATCGAAGGCGAAGGTTCCGATCCCGCACGCGCGCGGCGGATACGTCGAGAAGATCGCAGTACGCACGGTGCCCGTGCGCCCCTTTCGGCGGAGGTCCGGCGTGCTGGCGCTCAACCGCCGGAAGCCTGGCCGGGTCGCAACCCATCGTACCGGAGTGCCTGACCCCGGTTGCCCGTAGTCAGGAGCGCAGAGGTTCGGCCGGGCGGATGGAACCTCGCCCTGACGATCGACCGAGACGACTGGCGTGGGAGCGAACCCCGCTTGCGAAGGAGATCGCGGAGCGATCCACGCCGGTCAGGCGGGCCGATGATCGCCTGTGTATGCGTGTGACTCTCGACGCGATACCCCTCTCGTTCACGCTCGTCGAGAAAGGCTGTGAGCGCGGCCCTTCGGAGCTGCTCCTGGTCGCGTCCTCGCGTCATGGCCTGTCGAGTGAGAGCGTCGCGCCGCCCTCGTCTTCCCATTCCCGCAAGGCGGTCTCGCCCGGGGCGCCCCGCCCCGCGGCCCCTGCAGGCTGGGCGGAAGATGCCGTTCCGGCGTCGCGCGATCGCTTGTACGCCGAGTAGGCGGTCAGCGCCTCCAGGTCGTGGCGGCGGCGTCCGGGAAAGTGGGCGGCGCTGAACGCCAGCCAGTCGAGACCGCCCGGTCCATCCGCGCCGGTCGCGGCGGCGGGAGGGCTATCAGTCGTCACGGGGGGCCTCCGGTCGGAACGCGGTGAGCGCCGTGTCTCGACCTCAACGCGCATCGCGTCGCACCTCACTCACCCGGTGCCGGACGAAGAAGCTCGTTGCGCGGTGCCGCCGTTGGAACAGCGGCTGCGTGCCGAGCCAGAGCGCGCCGAAGACGATCACGCCTGCGAGCCACCAGAGCGTGACGATCGCGGGGCCGGAGCCGGTGATCACCGCCCACGTCGCGACGTACCCGCTCCAGAGCGCGAACGCCCAGGCCATCTTGCGCCGGTGGAGGACGTTGGTCATCTCGGTCACCTCTTCTCGACCGGGCAGCGGAGCTGCCGATCGAATCGCTCGAACGGGTTTCCCGCTCCGCTCGGGCCAAAGCGAACAGCTGAAGAGGAGTGCCAATGCCTCGGCGGCTACGACGCTCGACCGGACGCCCACAGAGGATAGCCGAAACTTGTGCGATCTGTCACATTTTCGTCGGCATCAGGCGAGCGTCGGGAGACATCCAATAGGAGCTGGCCCGGCGCCGAGAGCCCTATCGCGGATCGCCGGCCCGTGCCCGCGCGCCCATGCGATAGCGCGCGTAGAGACGTGGGAGCGCCGACGTTCGGCTCGGCAAGGAACTCGTCGGGCTCGAGATCGATCCACGGGAACCCGTCGAGGGCGGCGAGTCGCCGAGCGCCGGCGAATGCCTCCACGACGGCGACGGAGGGCTTGGGCGAGCCGTCGGCCCTCCAGAGCCCGAACGAGCGCTCGTGGACAGCGAGGTCGAGGGGCGGGTGTGGCCAGATGGCCGAGTCGTAGTCGGTGTAGCACCAGAGCATCGCGCCCACGCAGCCTGCCCGCTGCAACGCCGCAAGCGCTCGCTCGGTGTAGGCCGCGGCAGCCTGCTCCTCGACGAGAGAGCCTGCGTATCGACGCCCGACCGCCTCCCCGGCCGGATCGCCGTGTCGGTAGGTGGGCAGGCCGAACTCGGCGAACAGCACGTCGCGTCCGCCGGCGAGCCAGCGCGTGATATCGGCCAGGAACGGCAGGAGGTGCTCGTCCGTGGGGCCGTCTGCCCAGCGGGCGTAGATGGGGTAGCCGTGCATCGAGAGGACGTCGGATACCTCGGAGGCCTCACGTGGCCCGAGCACGCGATCGTTCTCCAGGTCTTCCATGTGCAAGCCGACCGTGAGCCGGGCGCCCGGGTCGGCGGTGCGGATGGCGGAGGCGATCCGGCGCAGCCACTCCCGCGCAGACGACTCGGTCGGCGGTATCACGCAGTTCGAGTTCTCGTTTCCGAGGTCCCACATCCAGACGGCTTCGTGGCCGGCAAGCGCTCGAGCTGCCTCGGTCGCCAACAAGGTCTGCGCTCGAATGATGAGCGGGTCCGAGTACCAGTTCCGCAATGCGCTTCCATCGACCCTGCCGTTGGACACCACACGAAAGCGATCGTCGCGATCGGTCCCGCCGAGCGCCCACCCCGGAATCCAGTTCACTCCGCTCATGTGACCCGTGAAGAGGGTGGGAACGAGCCCGAGGCGCGACCCGGCGGCCAGATCCGCCACGGCGATCAGTCGATCCAGCATGCGTCGATCCACCTCGTCCGGGGCCGGTTGGAAGTCGGCCCAGGTAAGGAAGAGCCTGATCGAGTCGAGACCGCTCGCGGCGATCCGTGCGAAATCGGCTGCGACCTCCGTGCGATCGAAGTCCGACCACCACGCCATCGCCGTTCGGGCCGGCCAGTAGTTGACGCCGAGGCGGAAACGCTCGCTCGACGGGAGGGGCTCAGACAACGTTGCCCGTGCGTCGCGCTTCATCCAGCGCCGCGACGCGGACATAGAGCTCGAGATACTCGTCGACCATGCGGTTGGAATCGAAGCGACGCTCGACCGAGGCGCGCACGAGCGTCCGGTCCATCGAGGCGGCCGCGTGCACGCCGGCGACCGCTTCCTCGAGAGAGCCGACCAGGAAGCCGTTCTCACCGTCGCGGACGATTTCGACCATCGATCCGCGCGGATGGGCGATCACCGGCGTTCCGCACGCCATTGCCTCGACGACGCTGAAGCCGAAGGGCTCGTCGAAGCTGACGAGGTGGAGGAGGGCCCGGGCTCCGGCGAGGAGCGCGCCGCGACCGTCGGGACCGACCGGGCCGACGTACGTGACCCGTTCTCCGTCGAGCCGGGGCTCGACGGATCGCTCGTAGTACTCGCGGTCCTGGATGATCCCCGCGATGATCAGCGGCAGACCGGCCTCGCGGGCAACGTCGATCGCCTCGACGGTGCCTTTCTCCGGATGGATCCTTCCGAAGAACAGCAGGTAGTCGCCCGGCCCCTCTCCGCGCTCGAACTCGTTCATGTCGATCCCGTGGTGAATCGTCGCGACGTAGTCGAGGCGCTCGTGTCGATCTGACTCGCTGATCGCGACGTAGTACCCGCCCGCGTTGTACTTCTCGAAGACGGGGACGATCTGCTCGGACGAGAAGCCGTGAATCGTGGTGACCACCGGCGTGTCGACCAGATTGCTGTAGGTGAGCGGCAGGAAGTCGAAGCTGTTGTGGATCACGTCGAACTCACCCGCTCGTTCGAACAACGCCGAGATGTGGAGGGCCTCCCAGACCTTCGCGGACAGTCCCGGATCCTCCGAGTATCCGGTCGGGGCGGTCGCTACGAGGTGTGCCGCGGTTACCGAGTCCGCCGTGGCGAACAGCGTGACGTCGACTCCCCGGCGAACCAGGCCCTCGGTCAGGAGCGACACGAACTGCTCCCAGGGCCCGTAGTGACGCGGGGGGACGCGCCACGAGATCGGTGCAAGCATCGCTATGCGGAGCCCGTCGGCCGGCGCCGCGCCGGCCGCGGCCGGCTCGTTGTCCAACACCTGCTAGTGGTCCGACGCGGCCGCGACATCCGCTGCCGTGTCGCCTCTTTGCGAGGCGGTGAGGGCCTCGATCTCGAGGCTCAACTCGCCGACGACCCGCTCGAGCCGGTCATTCCGTGCAATGAGCTCCGCGATCGCAACCTGTGTCCCAGTCGTGGACAGAATTGGCTGCCGACCCTCGTCCGACCCTGCCAACTCGTCGATGCGCGCTCGCAGGGCCTCGTCCAGGGTGTCCATTCGTACTCCTTGTCGACCCCGAATGATACAAGCGAGTCAAGGCACGGCAGGGTGATGGATGCCGTGGCGACAACGACGTCGGGTCGCGAGCGTCACCGGGAAATACTGACGTGCGCGTGCGATCCGTGCGATACTCGGCGCGTACGCCTCAGCGGTCGCCGCCGGTCATCGAGCTCGGATTCTCACCACCACGGCTTTCGCGTTGCGCCTACGAGCAGGTTGAACCCGGCGACCAGGAAGGGATGCATGTGAAGGGCTCGCAGAAACCCAAGAAGCTCGGAAAGAAGCCTGCGCAGAAGACGCTCAAGGAGCGACGGACCGAAAAGCGCGCCGCCGCGAAACAGGCCAGCCGGTCGCTCGACGTCTGACTCCGAGGCCGCACCGACAGGCGGACGGAGGGGTAGGACCTCGAGCCCACAGGGGCGGTGAGCCGCCCACGGTGGCGCTCACGCCGCAGGGGCAGTCTCGACCTGCCCACGCTGCCGTCCGGGCACCACGCGCCACGGCCGCCAGCGAGCCGAGGTCGGCTTGACGGAGCGGCGCCGGAGTCGAACCGACCGAGCCGTGCACGACGATCTCGTCCCGTAGCGTGGTGTTACTGAGCGACCCAACTCACGTCGAGGATCGGACACGCGCTCGCTCCTTTCCTCTGCGACCTTTCCGGCGGCAAGTGGCCCGAGGAGCTAACCGCCCGCGCGCGCGAGCTAACTCGCCGTCTCGTCGACCGTCCACTCGCCGCCGACCTCACGCCGAAGGACCTTCGCGCAGTTTGGACAGCGCCGCTCCGTCGCCTCACGGAGTGGCTCGCCCGGAGCGCTGATTGTGGATTCGACCCGCGTTCCGCAGTTCGGACAGGCGTCTTTCTCGCGGTCGTCTCCAGAGGTGCTCAAGTCTCTGGAACCTACCACCGGACGTTTGATGTTCGGCCACGTCGGTATGCCTGCAGCGTGGTCCGGTCACCCTGCATCGCAGAGTAAGCCCTCGAGCCGGCCGCGGCGAACGTACTCCGAGAATCAATCTGACCCACTATCGCCGGCGGCGTTCTGACAGCGCGTGCACGTCTTGCGGCAGCGGGAAGGCCTCTGACAACGCACCAAGGCGTAGACTGAGGTCAAGCGACCACTCTTCCTCCGCCCTGACCACCCCGGCCACCGCGCCGGTCGAGCGAAAAGAGGAAGAGCATGACCCGCTTCCACCTCGTGTTCCGTCGAAACGGCGAAGTCACACGGTCGGAGTTCCGCGCCAGCAGCTTCGAGAACGAGCCCCATATCGACGGCCGGCTGGTGATCGACGGCGGGACGTACCCGATCCGTGGCGTCGAATGGCTGCTCAGACGCGAGGACGCCGGCGACGAGCCGCGGTTCGTCTGCACACCCGTCGGCGAACCAGCCGCAGCGTGATCCTCTCCGGCTCGACAGTACGCACCGAAAACGTGCACCTGCTCGCGACCATGCTCGAGGGCGACGAGCTCGCGACAAAGCTCGAACGGGCCATCACGAACAACAACACGATCGTGGCGCTGAGCATCGCGGATCGGGAGCAGATCGTCGCAGTGATTGCCGACGGGCCCGCTGGATTCGCGGAGCTGCGACGCGTGCTCGTCACGCAGCTCGAGAAGCACCATGAGCGCGAGGCACAGGTGGGGCGGTTGAGGCTTGATCGCGAACGCCTTCGGCGCGAACGCGAAAGCCTCGATTAGCAGGCCCACCTACCCAGGCGCACGCCGCCGTCGAAGCGCGCAGGATCGTACCGGGCCGTCGATGCCGGGAAGAATCCCGCACGGCTGACGGTGCGCCACTCGAGGGTGGCAGCGACGCGGCAAGAGGAGAGAGGGCCCGGCAAGCCGGGCCCTCTCTCGTCAGGATGCAGTGCGGTCGAGCTACGCGGCGACCAGGACGCGGTCGCTGTGAGCGACGACCTTGCCGCTCGTGATCTTGGGCTCGTTGGGGATCATCGTCTCGAGCTTCTCGTCGCGAATCCAGGTGGCGACGATCTTCGTCGACTCCTTGCTCTGCTCAGGAGTCTCGAAGAGGCTGAGCGAGCTGACGACGCCGTTGTCGGCCTCGATCAGCCAGTAGCCAGCGAACCCGGAGAGCTTCTCGAGCTTCGGGACGAGCGTCTCGTTGACCTTGCGGGTCAACTCGGCCGAGCGATTCTGGTCCACACCGTCGTAACGGCGAATGGTCGCAAACATGAGGTGCTCCTTCATTCCGTACAGGACAGGGAGTCCGAACGAACCCTCTGCTGCGCTCAGGCCGGGGGTGACAATCGAAGAGGAACCAACAAACCCTCGACGCCGTCAAAGACAACCAACGCGCTCGTACAGTCTAGCTGCGATTCCCGAGCGCCCTTGGTGTCCTCACCCCGACAGGTTCGCGATGAGAGGCGAATGCTCCGCCGCTCGGGCTCCGGCTCGGGCTGTTCGACTACGCCCCGCGGGCGGCCTCTCGTCGCGACGGTGGGTTGCGGGCGTACGGCCCGGATCCCTGGGTGCGGGCAGCGCGAGTGATCGCGTCGTCCGCCAGAGGCTTGATGCGAAGGTGCCCCTGTGGCCGTCTCAGGCCAACCAGTCCTCCCCCCTCTTCACATCAGGCCGCTAGGTCTTGGGCTTCGTGTCGAGGTGCAGCAAGTGGCGAATCTTGGCAATCAGATTGCTCATGCGACGAGTCTCCTGCTCCATTCGTGATTCGTGGTCAAGCAGCCTGGGCCGTCGGGTTGGCTCGGGGTGGCTCTGCGATTGCGCCGCCCTCTGTTTCCCAGTCCTGGACTGCTTCCTTCTGATCTCGAACTGCTCCGGTGCCAGCCTGCTCGGGGGTTCTTCCCAGGTCGCTGTTCGTGCCGGGTAGTAGCGCTGTGATGGGCCGCGGGCCGAAGCGGGGATCGAATGGGCCGTGTCTGCGTGACGGCTCGATGCGTCCCCAGTGCATGATGATCAGCTGCAGCAAGCCGGCGCCCGCGAGCCACCACAGGACGACGATCACCGGGCCGGAGCGTGTGAGCACCATCCATGTGGCGAGGTAGGCACTCCAGAGCACGAGCGCCCACGTCATCTTGCGCCAGTGAAGGAAACTCGTCATCTGCACCACCTCTTCTTGGTCCCTCGCCAGAGCTCTCTGCTTGCGCTCGGGCCAAATGGAACAGCTGAAGAGGAGTGCTAAGGCCTCGGCGGCTACAACGCTCGACCGGACGCCTATGCAACGCTACCACATTTGTGCGATCTGCCACATTATTGTGCTAGTCTCTGTGTCGGCACTCTCGGTAGTTGAGTGCCAGATCTTTCTAGCCAGAGACCGAACCGAAGTGTGTTTGGGAGGCGTTTGATGAACTTGCAACCGCTCGGTGACCGGTTGATCGTGGAGGTCCTCGACGAGGAGTCCACCACCGTCAGCGGCATCGTGCTGCCCGACACGGCGCAGGAGAAGCCGCAGCGCGGCAGGGTTTTGTCGGTTGGTCCCGGTCCGCGTGATGAGGATGGGGAGTACATCAAGATGGATGTGGAGGAGGGTGACGAGATCATCTTCTCCAAGTACGGCGGCACCGAGATCAAGCTCGGTGCTGACGAGGTGTTGATCCTGCGCGAATCGGATGTGCTCGCGAAGGTCGTAGCCACGGGTGGCAAGGGCAAGCGCAACAAGCTTGCCGGCGCCGCTGCCTAGTTCGTTCGCTCAGGAGGTAGGGATATGGCTCACAAGGAGCTGAAGTTCAACGAGGATGCGCGGCGGGCGCTGGAGCGGGGGGTCAACACCCTTGCCGATGCGGTCAAGGTGACGCTTGGCCCGAAGGGTCGGTATGTCGTGCTCGACAAGAAGTTCGGTGCGCCGACGATCACGAATGATGGTGTCACGATCGCGCGTGAGATCGAGGTCGAGGACCCGTTCGAGAACCAGGGTGCGCAGCTTGTTCGTGAGGTCGCGACGGCGACCAACGATGTTGCCGGTGACGGCACGACGACCGCGACGGTGCTTGCCCAGGCGATCGTGCGTGAGGGTCTCAAGAACGTTGCCGCGGGCGCCAACCCGATGGGTCTCAAGCGAGGCATCGAGCAGGCCGTCGAGGCGATCGTGGCCGACCTCAAGGGACAATCAAAGGATGTCAACGGCAGGGAGGACATTGCCCGGGTCGCGACGATCTCGTCGCGTGAGCGCGAGATCGGTGATGTGATCGCGGATGCGATCGAGAAGGTCGGCAAGGACGGCGTCGTGAACGTCGAGGAGGGCCAGACGTTCGGTCTCGACCTGGAGTTCACCGAGGGGATGCAGTTCGACAAGGGCTACCTGTCGCCGTACATGATCACCGACGCCGAGCGCATGGAGGCCGTGCTCGACGACCCGTACGTGTTGATCGCGAACCAGAAGGTCGGCGCGGTCAAGGATCTGCTGCCGGTGCTGGAGCAGGTGATCCAGGCCGGCAGGCCGCTGCTCGTGGTCGCCGAGGACGTCGAGGGCGAGGCGCTCGCGACGGTCGTCGTCAACAAGCTCCGTGGCGTGTTCACCGCCGTCGCCGTCAAGGCGCCGGGCTTCGGTGATCGTCGCAAGCGGATGCTGGAGGACATCGCGATCCTCACCGGCGGCGAGGTGATCACCGAGGAGATGGGTCTCAAGCTCGAGAACACGAAGCTCTCGCAGCTGGGCAGGGCCCGCAAGATCGTGATCGACAAGGACTCGACCACGATCGTGGACGGGGCCGGTGAGTCGGACGCGATCAAGGGCCGCATCAAGCAGCTCAAGTCCGAGATCGAGACGACCGACTCCGACTTCGACCGCGAGAAGCTCCAGGAGCGCCTCGCGAAACTGGCGGGCGGCGTCGCCGTGATCAAGGTCGGCGCTGCGACCGAGACCGAGATGAAGGAGAAGAAGCACCGCGTCGAGGACGCCCTGCAGGCGACCCGGGCGGCGCTCGAGGAGGGCATCGTCGCCGGCGGCGGCGTCGCGCTCCTCAACGCCGCGAAGGCCGTCAAGCTCGAAACGATGGACGGGGACGAGCGCACGGGCGCGGCAATCATCGTGCGCGCGCTCGAGGAGCCACTTCGCCAGCTCGCGTACAACGCTGGGCTCGAGGGCTCGGTCGTCGTCAACCAGGTCCGCTCGGCCAAGAAGGGCCATGGCCTGGACGTCGACACCACAGAGGTCGTCGATCTCGTGGCCGCCGGCATCATTGACCCGACGATGGTCACCCGCTCGGCGCTGCAGAACGCCGCCTCGATCGCGAAGAACATCCTCATGACCGAGGCGATCGTCGCCGAGGCGCCCGAGAAGGCCACTGCCGGAGCAGGCATGGCCGGCGGAATGGGAGGCATGGGCGGCATGGGCGACTTCTAAGACCCCACGCCTGGCCTAGGACGAGGGCCGGCCAACGCCGGCCCTCACGCTTCGTCAGAGCACGCGAAGTTCGCCGATCGCAGCGGCTGCCCGCACCACGACGAGGACCGCCACGTCGGCGATGTGTCCTCCTCGAAAGCTCACCGGATGGGTTCCTGCGAGCACGTTCCGGATCGAAGAGGTCCGAGTCGTGCAGCGTCGTCCGGTCGTTGACGTTCAACGCCGCGCAGGTCAAGGGCGCGCGACTGCAAGGCAACGACCTCGTCGTCGCAACCTCAACAGCCCTCGAGATCACCGACGTGAGAACCGGAGCCTTCCGCCGCCGCTGGCCACTGCCCGCAACAGACGCCACCCTCACCGACATGCAGGACGGGCAAACCGCGTGTGTGTCTAGCGACTGCTACTCACTGCTACGGCTCCAGCCACTCGCGCGCCCTCCGGTCTACCCCTTGAACCTCAGATGCGTGCGTTGTACGCTCCCGCGCCGTGAGACGACGAGCGCTTCTTGTCATGTCTTCCGCGGCGCTCGTCCTCACGGCGAGCGCGGGCTCGGTTCCGACGACGTATCCCGGCAAGAACGGCCTCATCGCGTATACGAAGCGAACCGCGCCCTGCATCGGAGGGCAGTGCGCCGAGTCGCTCTGGGTCTCGGCTCTCGACGGGAGCAACGCAAACGCCTGACTCCCGTCAATAGGAAGGATCACCAGCGGCGCCATGCGACCTGGTCGCCGGACGGCACGACGATCGCCTACGTCGACGACACCGGGCCGTATCGCTTTGGCTCGGCGCCGCAAGAACTCTGGATCGTGAAGGCGAACGGGACGGGCCGGAAGAAGGTAGCCGCGTTCACGGTCTTCCAGCCCGACAACCTGGGCTACAACAAGCGCCCGAGCTGGACGGCAGACGGCAAGGAGCTTGCGTTCCTGCTCACCGACAGCGGCGTCGTCCGCGCAGTCAATGTGCGCACGGAAAGTCTCGGGAACTCGCGCGGCTTCCCCGCGGGACGACGGCGATGGAGCTGTCTCCGAACGGCAAGCTCGTCGCGTTCACGAAGTCTTTCACCCTCTTCGTACGCCGACTGGAAGGCGGCGAACCGACGCGCATTGCGAAGGTGATCGGCGATGGCACGCCCCAGGACCACTTCGCGTGGTCGCCGGATAGCACACGGATCGTGTTCCTCACGGCGTATCCCTCCGCACAGGCAATAGTCAGCGCGGCGGGGGGCCCTGTCCGTCGCCTCTCGTTCGACGACCCGAACGAGCTGTGGAACGACTACACGCGCCCGATCTGGTCACCCGACGGGCGAACGATCCTGTGGCAGGTGCTGTCTCACGGCGAGCCTGATCCCGCGAACCCCGGTCGCTACCACACCGTCTACGACTGGGATCGCTTCCGAGCGATCGACGTCGACCGCGGCCAACTCACGATCGTCGGCCCCGGTACGGATTCGTGCCGCATCCAGATTGGTGGCGATCCCAACACCGGCAAGCGGCCGCCTCCGTCACCGTGCCCTGCGTCTGATCCGTCCTGGCAACCGCGGAAGTAACGAAACGAGAGGTTGTGTGCGCAACGGACTGGTGATCGCCACAGTCCGCCCCATTGCAAGGCGGCTCCGAGCGGCCTCGAGCGGCATACCTTCCCGCCCAGCCACGCGACACGGCGCGCGAGGCCCGTCGGGACGCCGGGATCGACTTGACGGAGCGGCGCCGGAGTCGAACCGACCGAGCGTGGGGCTACCACACCGCAAACACAGCTGTCATGCTGTGGTGTCGCCAACGGGTAGGGAGTCGTCGCGATGATTCGTGTCTTCGCGGTTGCGGCACTGTCGCTGCTCGCCGCTGGATGCGGCAGCGGCCCTGCCGTGCAGACCCGGACGCCTCCCTGGGACATCGACGCGACGTACGCAGTCCACGGTGACCACCTGTACCTGCATTGCACCGGTCGCGGTTCGCCGGTGGTCGTCCTCGAGGCGGGCGGGGGTGGCGACCACCGGGTCTGGGACGCCGTTCAGCCGGAGTTGGCACGGACGACGCGCGTCTGCAGCTATGACCGCGCGGGTCTCGCTCTCAGCGATGCTGCGCCGAAACGAGCGACGGCGACGCAGAAGGCGAACGATCTCCACGATCTGCTTTCGGTGGCAGACGTGCGGGGGCCGTACGTGCTCGTGGGCCATTCGTACGGCGGCATGCTAGTCCGGGTGTACGCCGACCGGTACCCGGACGATATCGCCGGCGTGGTGCTGCTCGACTCGTCACATCCCGACCAGATCGAGCGGTTACTCGCGGCACTCCCCCCACGACGCGTGGGCGAGAACGCCATGGTCCGCGATCTCCGCCGGTTTCTTACCGACGAATCGCAACCTAATCCCGAGGGCGCCGACTGGACGGCGAGCTCGGACGAGGCCCGCGCCGCGGGGTCACTGCGCAATAGACCGCTGATCGTCGTCACGGCCGGCAAGGACGAGTGGCCACTGCAGATGCCGGCGCAGCTCGCCCATCGACTCCGACACGCGTGGCTCAAGATGCAAGCTGACCTGGCGCAACTCTCGACCAACCATGTGCACGTGATCGCCGTCTACAGCCCGCACCTCGTGATGACGAATCTCGGGCAGCCGGATCTGGTCATACGTGCGATCCGCGTTGTCACGAACGAGGCACGTTCGCATGTGCCGCTTCCTCGCTGCAGCACGCTCTTCGCCGCGCCTGCCGCGAAATGCTTTACCAGCACGCGATAAGCGGGCCGCCGGACGTGTTCCTCGGCGGCGGACTCGTCGTGGTACCCGTCGGCCGTGGTACCCGTTGGCCGTGGAATCTGGCGCTGAGCTTCGACACGCTTGTTCTCCCGGCGTCTCGTGAGGGCATCCGAGACGTCACCGACGCTCTCCCGAAAGACGATGTCGAGGTCGCCAAGAGGCTCGGTGGTGGGGACTGGTGAGAACCGCAGACGATCCGCGAACGATGCGATGTCATTGACCAGTCGAACGGCTGTGTCGGTGTGCCCGGTCCGACCGAGCCAGGCGGTCACGAGGAGCGCGGCTTCCTCCGGGAGGTCAACTCGGTAGTTGGTCTTGGACAACATGTCGCTCAGCCGCTGCAGGCCGGGCTCGGTGAGGAACCACGCGAACAGCGCTTCCCGAGAGTCCGGCAGCCCGACCGCGTCCGCCGTCGCGCGCTCGGCGACGCTGAGCGGGCCGCCCGCGGCTGGTGCCCCCGTGGCGAACCCTCCTCGAGCGACCTCGGGCGTCACCCAACTCGGTAGCCCGGCGACCGGCTCCCTCGATCCGATCCTGAGCGCTCCGGCTGCCATGCCACGCAGCACTGCTTCCCACTTCTCGAAGCGCTTTGCCGCGCGCTGCCGAGTTTCGGGATCCTCGTGCGTTTCCGCTGTGGCCAGCGCACGTTCGAGCTGGCCCAGAGCGTAACCCGGGTTGACCTCCAGCCCACGCTCCTCGCCGTCCCCCACATGCCAGCGGAGCGGGCCCTGCCCCCGCACCCTCCGGGTCAGTAGCCCGGCGCTCTGCCTGTTTGAGCTATCCGCTGAAGTGGCCGAACCCTACGCCGAGTCCGCGCGGATGTGAAGCCCGCGGAGGACCGGCGCTGGGCATCGATCTGGCTCCCTCCTGTGATCTTGCCGCGGGGGCAGCACGCTCCAAGAATTCAGGTCGGGGCGCCAACGGCCCGCAACAGTTACACGACCGCCTCAGCCACGGCGGAGGATGCGCCCCGACCGGGCTCTTCGTCGAAGGTGCGTGCGCGATACTTGGCCCCAGCCGACTCACCACGAGCGCTCCGCCCGAGCTTCCTTGCGTGCGTGCGCGTGGATGCCATCCCCACCTGGGGATCGGTCCTATTGGGATTCCGATCTCCGCAGCGACACCCCGAATCGCGCGAGTGAAGAGCCGATTGGGGACTCTCCTGAATCTGCAGTGACGTGTAGCGCCCTGGAGGGCCTGGCGTGGCTGCTGAGAACGTGAACAGCGTGTCCGGTCCCTTGGCACCTCCCGCCCGCTGTGCCAGGCACGGGTACTCCCGCGAGACCTGTGCGAGTGCGAGCCTCGTTTCTCGGGCCGACACCTCGAGCACGAGGACGAGGACGAGGACATGATGCGGGACTACGAGGTCCTGGATTAGGAGCATCGGACACCAACCGGCGGCGACCGGTCGCTCGTCGCGACGCGCCGAGCTGCAAGTGCCGTTGTTTCTCGCTCGGCTCGCGAAGCTTGGCGGGCTCATCTGCCTCCTCCTTCTCGTCGGAACGCTCGGCTTCGTCGAGTTCGAGGAGACGTCGGTGTGGGCGGGTTTCATCTGGTCGCTTGACACGATTGCGACCGTCGGCTCGATTCCGTCGCCGGAGACGACCGGCGGGCAGGTTCTGAAGGTTCTGCTGATTGTCCTCGGTGTCGGTACGCTCCTCTACGCGCTCGTCGCGGTGACGGAATTCTTCGTTGCTGGGCATGTCACCGGACTTCTCGAGGAGCGCAGGAGGCAGCGAGCTGTGGACGCCCTCTCGGACCATTACCTCGTCTGCGGCTTCGGTCGGGTCGGGCGTCAGGTCGTGCGAGACCTACGGGCAGCCGGAGCCAGGTACGTCGTCATCGACCGCAACCCGGAGAGCCTGGAGGCGGCTGCTGAGATCGGCGCGCCCTACCTCGAGGGAGAGGCATCGGACGACGAGCTTCTGCGGTTGGCCGGGATAGCCCGGGCCCGGGCGCTCGTCGCCTGCGTCGACTCCGACGCGGAGAACGTCTTCATCACGCTCACGGCCCGCGAGCTCCGGCCTGACATGACCATTGTCGCCAGGGCGAGCGGTGAGGAAGCGGAGCAGAAGCTGCAGCGGGCCGGCGCGCAGCGAGTTGTCTCGCCGTACAAGTCGAGCGGCTCGGAAATGGCCCGACTCGCGCTGCATCCTCAGGTCACGGGCGTCGTGGATGTGGCACCCGAGTACCGGATGGAGGAGATCGAGGTCACACGGGGCTGCCGCGCCGCCGGACGGCCTCTTGCGGATCTCGCCGGCTCCGCCATCATCGCGGCGCTGCGCCGGCCTGACGGAGGGGTCGAGCCTCAACCTTCGGGGGAGACGGTACTCGAGCCCGGCGACGTGGTCGTCGCGATGGGCATGGCGGGCGCGATGGATCGCCTCGAGGCGCTCTTCAGCCCAGAAGGCAAAAAGGCCGAGCGGCAACGTCCGCAGTGAGGCATCCGCCCAGTAGAGCACGATGACATCGCGCCACCGGCGCCGCAGCGCCCGAATGATCTCGTCCACGTCCATCCGAAGGGGACGAACAGCAGGCACCGGCGCACGACATACTCGCCCCGCGAAACCGCTCGACGAGCGCGACCCCCAGCCAACGGTCTGCCCACGTCAGGATTCGGCTCATCCGCCGGTCGTCGGTGCCGGCAGGGGGTACCCCCCGCACGACCTCGTGACGACCGAGGCCGGCAACGGGGCGAGATCACGCTCGCCCGGTTCCGCGGCCCCGCAGGGTCGACCGTCGCGACGCGTGCGTCTGCTGAGCGGATGTACGTCGACGGGCTCACGCGCCGGGTCGGCGACGGGCGGGTTCTGCGCCGCCGCGCGGGCCGACCCAGCTCCGGTGGAGAGCGAAGCGCCGTTTGCGGGACTGCCCCGATGCCGGCCGTCGGCCGCCCGTTTACAATGGAACCGAGAAGGAGGCTCGGCATGAGGAAGACCGCTGCAGGCAAGGCGGTGACGGCCGGGGACGTGATCGAAATCACGGGCCATTCCGTCGGCGACTCGCCGAGGAGCGCCGAGGTGATCGATGTCCTCGGAACGGGTGAGCGCGAGCACTACCGCGTTCGCTGGGAGGACGGCCACGAGTCGGTGCTGTATCCGGGCGAGGACGCGGTCGTTCGCCACCCGCTTGGGCGTCAGCCGTCGCGCGCATCGCGGCCCAGGTAGGAGCATGGCTCGCATTCTGGCTCACCGTCCGTAAGACGACCGTCCGCTCCGGACTCACGCCGAGTTGCCGGCACGCGGCGAGCGGCATCGAAGGCGAGGAGTCGCCGCGACTCGGGCGCCGGGTCGTCGTCTACGGCGGCGGAAACCGCCATCGAGAGGTGCCGGAAAAGCTCTGAACGACGACATTCGGCTCCGCCGCATGTCGACGCCCGCACCGCAATGACGGGCGCGCTGGTTCTCACTCTCGTCCTTGCAGCCCAACTGCGTCGTCAAGCTGGCCAGCGACGGGCACGAAGTCGGGAATGAGGTCGATCGGGAGCGCGAGATAGGGGATCAGACCCGCGACGAGGATCCTGTGTCTGCGAGCCAGCCTGTCGTCTCGCATGAGTCGTGCAAACAAGACAACGCAGTCAGGGACGAACCCGGCAAGCGCCCTAGCGTCCTCGCGGCGTCCCCCGACAACGAACGCGAGCACGGTGAGGGCGTAAAGCGCGAGCGCAACACCGAGTACGTAAAAGATCCATTCGGTCACGACGAGGCTGACGGTAACGCCACGACGCCGGCTGCCACCACACCCTCCCCCTCGCGAACTGCTCGGATGTCGGGGCCTGGTCGGGAGGCGCTTCGTCGCAAACGCCCACCTCTTCCTCGCGCGTGCACGCGCGCACGCGCGAGAAGGACTCGCTCGAGGGTACTCCATTCCCCCTCGAAGCGATGTCGGGCGTGTGAGCTATCCGCCTTCCAACCGATTCCCTTCCGCCAGGCGGCGTACGGTTTCGTCGATGTCCGCGCCGGCCTCTTCGACGTCCTCCATGTAGAGCCGCCCTGACACGATCCGCCCGTTCTTGATCTCGAAGAGCGTCACTCCGCGCATCTTGAGCGGCGTTCCATCTGCTCGGCGGGTGCCGGTCCAACGCCATTCGGACCAGACAGTGTCACCCTCCGTCGCGGTGGCCAGCAGTTCGGCGTGGAAGTCGGGCATGCCCTCGAAGAGCGCCGACCAGTTCTTCTCGACCTGCTCTCGACCGCCGAAGCCTCGGCTTGGATGGGCGGGTTGCTCGCTCCGGTACTCGCGATCGAAACAGGCGAGAAACGCCGCCAAATCGTGCTGGTTCATCGCCTTGTAGAGGCGCTCGACCGCTTCCCGGCGACGCCGCCTGCACTCCTGCGCTCATAGCAAGCCGCTCCTTCCTTCGCGCGTCGGAGGGAGAATCACGCACGCCCTTCTCCCTGGATTGTCACGCGTGTGCAACGGCGATGCACGCCAGCATCCCGACGACGAGAGAGAGGTGAGGGAGTGAGAGCCCTAGCGAAGCGAGGCGAGCAAGTTTGGCTCGTCACGGCCGAGGAGGAGAACCCGCCGACCTACGCACAGGTCCTCGCCCGACCGCGGATTGACTTTGCCCTGCTCATGACGGAAACTCGCCCCGCTCAGGACTGATCGAGCCTTCCTTCCGAGCGGCGAGAAAAGGGGAAGAGATGCGGCAACAAGCGACGACGACCAGGCTTGCAGGGCTGGTCGCGTTGACAGCGGTAATGGCGGTGATTGCTGTCCAGGCCGCCGCTGGGGCCGGGGCGACCGTCGTACGAGGTGATCAGCTGCTTGCAGGAGCGGGTAGCTGCCCAAACGCGGACGCCGGCACCTACAAGATGGCGGGCGATCTCGTCGGCTGCTGGTACACCGACACGTTCGAGGTGGTCAGTGAGAACCCAGGCGGCGGCTTTAGGGCCTCGGGCACCGAGCACTTCGTTGGGTGCGTCGACACGAACGGCAACGGCTCGTGTGGCGCCGATGAGCCGAGCGGGCGGTTCGACACGACCTTCACCTTCACGGCGAAGTTCGCCCCCACAGGGGACGAGATTCACGGTCGCTGTCATCACCCGATCATCGGAGGCACTGGCGACTTCGCCGGTGCAAGTGGCGTCCTCTCGTTCAAAGACATTCCGAGCGAGGGACGCTTCCATACCACGGGCCCCTGAACTTCTAGATCACCGGCGAGGGCCGAGCCACCAACTCGGCCCTCGCTCAATTCAGCCCGCTCACCTCGAGCTCGCGCTCCCTCGCGCGCGACGTCTAGATGTAGTTCCTAAGCACGTTGGTTCATCCGGGTCTCCTTGGAGGCTGGGAGCTGCCAGGCACCCCAGTCCAAGGAGGACACCGGATGAAGCTTCACGGTAATGCGGCTCTCAGCTGGCAGGGACGTCGTCGGCTGGCGATCCGAGTGCTTGAGGAAGGCTGGACGGTGAGCGCGGCGGCTGCGGCCGCCGGTGTCAGCGTGCGCTGCGCCCGCAAGTGGGTTGTCCGCTATCGAGAGGAAGGCGAACGCGGCCTGCACGACCGCTCCTCGGCCCCGAAGCTGGTCGCGAACCGCACGTCGCAGCAG
Organism: uncultured Actinomycetes bacterium; assembly: GCA_963739405.1. Classification (GTDB taxonomy): domain Bacteria; phylum Actinomycetota; class Thermoleophilia; order Gaiellales; family Gaiellaceae; genus Gaiella. The sequence goes on from CAVUAH010000009.1 coordinate 29,137, forward strand.
CGGGTCGACGTGATCATCGTCCTGCGCCGCCTACGCTTCAGCGCCGCGGAGATCGCCGAAGCGCTCGGGATGGCGCTCTCGACCGTCTCGGTGATCCTGCGTCGAGTCGGCATGGGCAGACTCGGCCGGCTGGGGCTCGAGCAGCCCGTCCGCTACGAACGCACGCGTCCCGGCGAGCTCGTCCACGTCGACGTGAAGAAGCTGGCCGCATCGAGGGCGGGGCGGGCTGGCGTGTCCGCGGCGGTCACCGGCACTACAACCGCACCTTCACCGATCGCGACGGTCACCGGCGCACGACCGTCGGCTACGAGTACGTGCACATCGCGGTCGACGACTTCTCACGGCTCGCCTACGCGGAGGTGCTCGAAGACGAGAAGGCAACGACCGCGGTCGGCTTCCTCCCGCGCCGTCGACTTCTACCGCCGCCACGGCATCCGATCGAGCGCGTCCTCAGCGACAACGGCTCCTGCTACCGCTCAACGATCCACGCCTTGGCCTGCCAACACCCCGGCATCCGCCACCTACGAACTCGTCCCTACCGGCCGCAAACCAACGGCAAAGCAGAACGCTTCATCCGCACCCTCCTGCACGGCTGGGCCTACGGCGCAATCTACGCATCGAGCCGCGAACGCACCGCCGCGCTTGACGGCTGGCTCTGGCACTACAACCATCGCAGACGACACTCAGCGATCGGCCACCAACCCCCGGCCACCAGAACCAACCTGCTTGGGTCCTACATCTAGACAGCGCGCGATGCCTGAACTGACATCCTGAGAGACCTCACCGCTCCAGATCCCTGACCCAGTCAGGCGAGACGAAGAACACGATGTCGTCCACCTGGCCGTCCTCGTCGAGTGTCCACTCGCCGCTCGCAGCCCTAGGCGGTGCTGCTCAGTCATGGCTGCTCCTTCGTTCGCCTTGCCCCACGGGGCCGCATCACTTGCGCCACCGTGGGCGAACCCGGTTGGCGGCAGGGCCCCCGAATCGGACAGTCGGTGCACCAGGACCCACCCCCTCGCGCTGGTCTTGGCGTATGTGGCACTCGGTCTCCGAACGACGCCGCGTACGCGCGAGGCAGGGCCGCCCAAGGGTACTCCGAGCCCTCTCACGAGGAACATGACGACGGGCCTGGTCGGCTTGCGGTGCTCCGCTCACACCCGGCAAGACCTCGACGCTCGCGCCCGCCCCCGTAGGGGCGTAGTCTGTATCGCATGATCAGCTGGCCCGCCGCGCTTGCCGCGGTGCTGTTGGCTGCGGCAACCACGCTTGCGTCATCCCGCGCATGGCGCGGCCGGAGACGTCCGTATCGAGGTGCTCTCCGTTAACCCCCGCCCGCCCCGGGCGGCGCGCCTTTCGCGCTCCTCGCGCGAGTGGAGTTCGTGCCCGCCCCGGGGTCGATCCGCTGCAACGTCTGGATCGGCGGCAAGCGATTCAGAAACATCCGCCTTGTCTGGGACGACCCGACAGCGCGCTGCTACTTCCGGCTGCCGGCGAGCGCGCGCGGTAAGCGCCTGACCATCGGGCTCGCAGCCAGGCTCGGCGGTTCGCTCACCCGCACAACGCTGGCGTTCAGCGTCTCCTGAGCGATCCAAAGAGACCTGCAGGACCAGACTTGCGCGCCCTTCGCCATGTCAGATTCGTGTCAGATCACACCGACGAACGCTGACCACCGCCGGCGATGTCCACTGATGAAGTTGGCTTGGTTCCTTGTCCGTGGTTGCCTCTGACCACCACAAACCAGCGCAGGACAGAACTGTCACGCCGGAGGTCGCGGGTTGCGTTCCGTCGCTCCCGTCCCTTCTCAAGCTGTTCTAGCCTGCGTGCTGTCGTTCCGACCGATCGAGGAGCAGCCCGCTCGAGCCTCGCGCGAGCCATCCCCGGGGCCTTCGTCGTCGCCGGGAGCGGTCAGATCCTCCGCCGGCCGAGCATCGGCGAGGTGGTCGGCGGCCGCGGGGCGGGGGCTCCGACGAAACGCACAGGACGGGTTGTCGGCACGATGGGTCGATGCGCCGGGATGTATCCGTTCGACTCGAGCTCGACGTCGTCGATCCGGCGCGTCTGTACCTGCAGGTGGCGCCGCCCGTATCGAGCTTCGGGTCGGTCGTGGATCGCCGTCTCTCCGAGGAGCTCGACGTCCGGCATGGCGAGACGCACGTCCCGTTTCGCGTGATCGAGGCGGCACACTCGCCGTGTCCATGTCGTAGAGCTTGATCCGGCAGGGTCGTCATCGACTATGCAGCCTCGATCACAGGCCGTGACGACCCGCCGGTCGTGGACGAGATCGACCTCTTCCGGTACGTCAGGCCCAGCCGATACGTCGAGTCGGATCGCCTCACCTCGTTCGCCTTCGCCGAGTTCGTCGGGTTGGAGGAAGACGAGCTGCTGGCCGGCGTGTCGTCGTGGGTCGGGTCGCGGCTCGGATACGTCGCGGGAAGCAGTCGATCGACCGACGGAGCAGTGTCCACGCTCCTCGCCGGCGAGGGTGTCTGTCGTGACTTCGTGCATCTGACGATCGCACTCCTGCGAGCGATGGACATGCCCGCACGCGTGGTGTCCGTGTACGCTCCGGACTCGCTCCGATGGACTTCCACGCCGTCGCCGAGGCTTACGTCCAAGGCGCCTGGCAAGTCGTCGATGCGACGCTCCTGGCACCGAGAAGCTCGATGATCCGAATCGCGACAGGTCGCGACTGCGCCGACACCGCGTTCCTGAGCACCTACGGTGGAACCGTCGAGCTCGTCGACAGTCAGGTGACCGCCACCGTCGACGGCCAACTTCCCGGCGACGACCCCCCACACTCGCCGTGCTCGGCTAAAAGCGCGTCCCTCGAGGCCGCGGGCACCCTCTCCGCAGACGGCACGGCGACTGACCCCCGCCCGTGTCAGAGTCGTGTCGGATCACGCCGACGCACGCTTGAACAGGGTCGGCCGGGTGGCCCACCCCTTCGGGCGAGGCGATCACGGCAGGGCCGGGCGGCCGCGGTGCTGTCAGCGTGTAGCGCGGAGGAGCGCGGAGTCGGGACCGCGTACTCTCGCGCTCTCTCGCGCTCTCGCGCGCACGCGCCAGGCACGGACCCCGGCTGACGGTGCACCCCACCCCTCTGAGATGCTCATGCGGGCGGTTCTGCGCAGGGACGGCACGCCCGGGCGGCGGGTCGGGCTTACGACGGGCGGGGGGCGGTCTAGCCGCCGGCTCCGAGCTACCGAGCGTGCTGTCGTGCCGCTTACCGGACGTAGAAGTCCGCGAACTGACCGGTCTTGTAGTGCCCTGGCAGGTTGCAGATCAGGGCGTAGTGCCCCCGCTTAAGGGTTAGGTTCAGGGTCCTCGCCTGGCCCGCCGGGATCGCGCCGATCTCACCAACGGCGCCGCTCTCGTCCGCCCGGTTGGGACCGTGGTCGCCCCCGAGCAGGTTGCCGGCGGGCTTGGACGCCTTCAGAACGACGAACTCGTGCTCGACCTTGCCGATGTTCGTGACCACGAACCTGACCTTGCCCTGCGGTGCCCCTTGCGTCCCCGGAAAGACGCTGAACTCATCCACCTGCACGGCTACGAGCGGCTTCGACGTCACCGCCCCGCCGGTCGTGACCAAGCCTGACGGCGACGACCAATGTCACGGCGGCGATCGCGACTGCGAGCTGCTTCATCTTCGACCGCCTCTCTTCTCGCTGGATGCAGAGCAGCGTGGCACGTCGAGACGAGCGCGCCATCGGGGATTTCACGTACTCCCCGCTCCCCCTGCCCGTGTCCGGCCTCTGCGTCGAGAGACCAGGGTCCAGACCGGCTCCCTCGCGCGTACGCGTGCGACCGAAGGTTCTCGACCCACCGTGACTCACGGAGCCACCGCCCCACAGAACTGTCACGCCGGAGGTCGCGGGTTCGGATCCCGTCACTCCCGTCCCCCTTCAAGTTGCCGCGACCAGCTCGGGGTTGAAATGCCCGGCGTTTCAGTTCTCGACGGTGACGAGTGTGCCGATCGGGGTGTATTGAGGTTTTCGCCGCCGCGGCCGCCAGCGGCAGCTCGACGCAGCCGAGGCTCTGCGGAGTTCCGAAGCTCGGAGCGGTTGAACGCATGGAGCGCCTCGCCGTGGTTGAAGTAGCCGATCCAGCGGATGCCCCGGATCGTTGTAAATCCGAACGTCGTCCGGTTCCATGCCGCTCATCGTGCCGATCGGGATGTGCTTCGAGACCGGGAACGTGCCGAGCTCGGTCGGCGCGGCGGGGACGCCCGTGTTTGCCGGGCGAGGTCAGCACGGTACTGCCGTCGTGCCAGAGCGTCAGCAGCTGGGGCACGTTTCGGTGGACATCGTCAGTCGCTGTACCCGACGGTCGGATCTTCCGGCGAGCGCATCGAGGAGGAGCGCGCGCCGGCAAGCTTGGGGCCGACGAAGGCGTCGACGTCCAGCCCGTGTGTCGTGCTTCAACATCATCACCGCGCCGCGCGGTGATCTCGTTCCACTCGAAGGTCCACCAGATCCCCGCGCAGCTCCTCGGGGGTGCTCGTCGGGTAGGGCCTGCTGAAATGGGCCCGGAGGGCGGATCGGCCACGGCTGCGAGCTGGGCGCTGCGCGGTCCAGGCCCTGGGTCGCCGGCCGCACTCCAAGTCGACCGGGAGGTAGCCGACCTGGGCAAGGAGCTGATGGAGGCGGGAGGATGGTGCCGTGGCGCACCTCCCAGCGGAGCGTCCGGGTGGCTTGCTCGCACCCGCGGGCTGGGCCACGTCGACGGCGGTGACCGCGGCAGCTCGACGTGGGGCTCCGGGGGCGGAGAGCCGAGGCCCGCCGGCTCGAACGAGACCGTGTGGGTGTCGAGCCGCCGCCAGCGGCCGGGGACCGCGGCGAGATGACCTTAGGCATGGCCGTTCCGAGGGCCTTCGCCGTCGGCCGTGAGAACGTGACGGGTGACCGGGCCGCTCGGTGAGGGAGGAGCTGGTGCTGCGCGGGCTCGGCGAGCGCCTGGGACGCGCTCCCGGGCGGGGAACCAGCTCACCCGTGTGGGTGACGAGAGGCTCTCCCACGCCCGGGTGCCGATCTCACGGTGACGCTGCCGGCCTGCCGCGCACCGCTCACGACGACGCCGATCGGCACGTTCGCGCGGGGTGGGGGGGCGAACAGCAGCTCCGCGCGGGTCTCCGTCGCGAAGCTCGACGAGCCGCACCGGAGCATCGAACGAGACGGGTGACGGGCCGCCGGGCCGATCCGAGCCAGCGTCCGCGGAGCTCGCGCGCTCGGCGTCTCTGATCCGAAAGGTGGTGGTGCTCGAACGGCCGACGAGCCAGCAGGCCGAGCCGGGCCGAGCACGGTCAGCTCGACGGTCAGCCGCTCGCCGCCGGAGAAGCCTTCTGCGGCCAGAGCCTGCCGTGACTGAAGCTGTGTCGGGATCTTTCACCCACTGGCGTTTCGTGACCGGGGACGGGGCACGAGACGTGCCCGGCATAGCCGGGTTGGACGACGTGCGCCAGCGCCTCGACGTCCGGCTCGACATGCGGGTGCGGCCACCAGAGCAGAGCGCCTCCGGCCGATGCAGCGCAGGCGAGCAGCACCAGCCCGAACGCCCAGAGGCTCATCCGAGCAGCCGACCTTCTGCGCCGCTTGCGCCTGACCGGTTCGAGTGTCACCCGCCCTGCATACCACGACCACATGAAGAACATGCCGAACCGCCGCCACCGATCGCCGCTCCCCCTGCGAACAGCTCGCCGGTTCAGGGAACCCATCGTTCGGCGAGCGGTGTGACCTGCAGTTCGTGCGTTGCGCTTCGCGCGCCTTGCGTCGCAAGGAACTCGACGGACTCTGCGAGGAGACGGGAATCCGCAAGCGCCTCGTTCGCCTGGCCGGAGGGCGACCCGTCGACGGGCTCGATGCCGGCATCGACGATCAGAAGGGCGACGTGGATGCCGTGCTCCTTCAACTCGAGCGCTGCCGCATTCGTGAGGGCGCGTACCCCGAACGAGCCTGCGGCCCACAGCCCGCGGCCAGCCATGGCGCGCCGTGCGGAGCCACCCGTGACCTGGACGACGGTGGCAGGACCGCCCTGCTCGAGCAGGAACGCGCTCGTCGTCGAGAGGAAGGTGAAGGCAGCGCGGGCGGGTACGGCCGTCCACCGCTCGAACGCGTCAGGCGGCGCCTCGCTGAGTGGGCCCCCGCCGAACGGCCCGTCTCGGTTGCCGGTATAGGGGGCGGCAGCATTGACGACCAGATCGATCCGACCGTGCGCAGCAGCCGCCTTCTCGAGCACGTGTTGCACGCTTGCCCCATCGGTGATGTCTCCCTCCAGAGCCACGGCACCGCTAGACGCGACACGAGCGAGCGTCGCCCCGGAACGCGCGACGCCGACCACCGCCCACCCCTCAGCCGTCAGGAGCTCGATGACGGCGCGACCGAGGTTTCGCGCACCGAACACGACCGCGCTCCGCCGCGGAGACTCCGCCATCAGACCACCCTAGCCAGGCGCCGCCGCCCCACGAAGCGCGTCGCATGCCGCCTTCCCCCCGACGAGACGAG
>CAVUAH010000010.1:0-11626 GCA_963739405.1 uncultured Actinomycetes bacterium
TCGCGGGTGCCCGCGAGGAACTCCTTCGAGAGGGCGGGCCGCTCGTAGGGCGGATGTGGTTCTTCGCCGACGAGAGTGATCGATCCGTCGAAGCCCTCTGCGCGGAGCGTCTGCGCCAGCGGCTACCCGCCAGGCCGGCGCCGACGATGACGACGCGCCGGGACATCAGGCGGCCTGCCTGCCGCGCTCGTCGTAGACGGCGATCGCGCCCTCGGGCACGATGCCGCGGCTTCGACGACGGCGTCGTCGTCCGTCTCGGCCTCGTGCACGACGGCGATGCCGTCGGCGCCGAGGACGAAGGACCGGGATGCAAGCTCTGGCAGCTTCCGAAGCCGCTACACAGCGACCGGTCGATCTCGATGCGATACACGAGTGTCTCCTTTCGTCGGTGGGACGAGGCGCGCCACGCGGTTGCGGCAACGACTGCACCGACCGCTCCGCCGTAGAGGCCGAGAGCCCAGGGTCGGCTGCTGTCGGTTCCGGCCGTCAGGCCGTGCACGGTGGCGAGGCCGAAGATGAGATACGTGGCCCAGTGCAGGCGCCGCCAGTTGCGCGCCCCGATGCGCTTCCGGAGCGAGAACGAGGCGTAGACGATCACCATCAGCTCGGCGGCGAGCACTCCGAGGCCCGTCCACAGCGGACGGTACGGAGCCAGGCCGGCACGAGAGGCGCCGATCCCGATGTGCACGGTGCTGTCGAGGACGAGCGCCGACGCGTGTGCGAGCACGGCGCGGAGCCCGAGCATGGCGAGGAAGCGGTGGAAGTCGGTCACCGTCGCCGCCTTCAGCGCCGCGCCGAACGGTCGCGCCTTCAGCACGAGGCCGGCCAGCACCGACGAGGTCAGCAGTGCGTAGGCGAGAAGGCCGCTCGACCGGGCGAGGATCCAGAACGTCGGGTCATTCTTCATGCGAGCCCCCCCGCGAAGAGCGTCCGGCCGTCGAGCGTGACGAGCATGGCAGGCGTCGCGGTGGCATTCGCCTCGCGTTCGGCCTCCTCTGCTCCGGCGAGGAAGAGGGCTTTCGCTCGCACCTCCGCTTCCGTCGCAGTCGCCGCGACAGCGGTCACCCGAAGAGGTCGGCCATGGCCGGCAGGCCCGTGGCGGGGTCGATGATGTGGTGCACTCCTCGCTCCCCCGCGTCCAGTGGCGACGGTCGCGGCCGGAGGTCGCGACCGCGCCGTCTCCGAGTTCGAGCGTGAGCGTGCCGTCGCCGGTGTCGAGCCCGATCGGCCATCCGCCGCCGCGGGCGGCGATGTCGCCGCCGGCGTCGACCAGGCACGGGCCGAGCCCCCGAGGATCTTCGCGGCGCGATCCACCGCGTAGCCCTTGGCGATCCCTCCGAGATCGAGGCGGACCCCGGGATCGAGCTCGATCGTCTGCGTCCTGCGATCCACACGGACCGACCCGGCGCAGCGAACAGCCGCGAACGCCCGGGGATCGCCACCGCGCCCTTCGGCGGACGCCACCTCCTCGAACGTGCGGTCGTAGCCGGCGGCGACGAGCGCGTCGTGCACCGTCGGGTCGAAGCGACCTCCCGTCCGATGCCTGGCGGCGAGAGCGAGATCGACGACCTCGAGCAGCTCCGGCCCGGCCCGCATCATGCCCCGCCGGTTGAGCTCCGAGAGCCGAGTCGGGATCGAACCGCGAGAAGATGCTCTCCAGGCGGCGCACTTCCCACCGGGCCTCGGCCATGGCGCGAAGCGCCTCGGGACGAGGCCGCGCCTTCAGGAAGAGCTCGCAGTCGGTCCCCATGGCGTGGAAGCGGCGACGCAACATCACGAGCTCCTCGTGGTGGTGATCGGTGGAAGCTGCACGATGCGGACCGTGGGAGCGGGAGCAGCCTGAGCCGCGGCCCGGGCGGCAACCCGAGCAGTGCGGTTGGCCGCCGCCCGCCGAGCCGCGATGAGCTTCACCAGCTTGGCGTCGCGCTGGAGGCGCTGCTGACGCTGCGCGAGAGCCGCGACCTGCGGATCCGGCGCCGGCGTCACCCACGGCCGGGCCGCGATTCCCGCCCACGCGACGAAGAACACGACGATCGCGGCTGACGCGGTGTAGAGCCGGACGACGTGGTTAGTCATCTCCGCCCGCCTCTCCGAGCGCTCCGCCGTGCCCCTCGGCACCGTGCTCGCCGTCGTCGCCGTGCGAGGCCGAGACGGGCGAAGCGGCCGAACGGACATACCGGACACTGGGCGACGCGGATCGAGTCACGACCGGCTGCGCCTTCGGGGCCGCCTTCGGCAGCGCCGCGAGCTGGTGGCGCAGCTGTGCTTCGAGGCGGTCGAGCGAGCGCGCCCGGGCCGAGACCTGCGCGGTCGGGGCCGGCTTGGACGCGGCACCGAGCTGCACGCTGCGACTGAGGGCGAAGAATCCCGCGACGACCGCGGCGCCGAGCATGACGACGATCGAGAAGCGGTGCTTGCGAGCCATCGGATACCTCCTGGTCGTGCTGGTGAGTGCTTCGACCGTAGGAGGCGCCGCGCAAGCGCCGGGCCAGACGGAGGCAAGGCATGGTGAAGCCCGGGTAAGTCTTCGGCGGATTGCCCGCCGCGAGCGGCCACGCATGCGACGATCCGCTCGTGCAGATCCTGATCGTCGAGGACGACGACGCGATCGCGAAGCCGCTCGCAGCCGGGCTCGAGCGCGAAGGCTTCGACGTGATCCGCGTCTCGAACGGGGAAGATGCTCTCGGGGCGGCCCTGCCCGATCTCGTCCTCCTCGACCTCCGCCTGCCCGGCATGGACGGAACCGAGGTGTGTCGGCGGCTGCGCGCGCGCTCGGACGTGCCGATCATCGTCGTGACCGCCAAGGGCGAGGAGGTGGACCGTGTGGTCGGCCTCGAGCTCGGCGCCGACGACTACATCGTGAAGCCGTTCGGGTTTCGTGAGCTGCTGGCGCGGATTCGCGCGGTGATGCGGCGGGCGCGTCCCGGCACCGACCGCGCACAGATCCACGTCGGGTCGCTGGAAATCGACGTTCGGGGGCGGAAGGCGACCATCGAAGACGACCCGCTGAACCTGACGACGAAGGAGTTCGACCTGCTCGCGCTGCTCGCGTCCGAGCCGGGCGATGTCGTCTCGCGCCAACGCATCCTGCGCGAGGTGTGGGACACCGAGTGGTTCGGGCCGACCAAGACCGTCGACGTCCACGTCGCCTCGCTACGGAAGAAGCTCGGCGACCCGGGCTGGATCGAGACCGTGCGCGGCATCGGGCTGCGGCTCGTCGCCCGTCCGTGACCAGACGCCTCCTCGCAAGCTACGTCGTCCTCGCGCTCGTCGTCCTCGCCCTGCTCGAGGTGCCGCTCGCCGTCTCGTTCGCGCGTAACGAGCGGCACGACCTGACGACCAAGGTCGAGCGCGATGCCGTAGCCATCGGCTCCCTCTCGGAAGACGTGCTCGAGCGCGGCGTGTCCGCCCCACCGGCGCTCGAGGCGCTCGGCGCACGGTATGCGCACGACACGGGCGGCCGGGTCGTCGTCGTCGATGCCAAGGGGCGCAGCGTCGTCGACTCGGCCGGGGCCATCCGAGGCGACTTCTCCACGCGGCCCGAGATCGGGACCGCTCTGGGAGGAACCGTCGCCACCGGCGTTCGTCACTCGAACACCCTCGGCACCGACCTGCTCTACGTCGCGGTCCCCGTCGCCTCGAGCGGTGTCGTCCACGGCGCTGTGCGAATCACCTATCCGATGGCCGAGGTCAATGCGCGCATCCACCGCTACCGGCTGATCCTGGCGGCGATCGCCGTCGTCGTCCTCGCGATCGCGGTTGCGCTCGGCTTCGGCTTCGTGGGCTGGATCACGAGGCCGCTCCGACGGATCGAGACCGCTGCCGGAGAAGTCGCCAGAGGGAACCTTCTGGCGCGGGCGCCGCTCGACGGCCCGCCCGAGCTGCAGCAGCTCGCCCGCGAGTTCAACGACATGGTCGTCAAGCTCGACGCGCTCCTCCGCTCCCAGGACGAGTTCGTCGCCGATGCGTCGCACCAGCTCCGCACGCCGCTCACGGCGCTCCGCCTTCGTCTCGAGAACCTCGCTCGAGAGGACAGCACGAGGAGCGACGAGCTCGAGCCGGCGATCGTCGAGGTGGAGCGGTTGAGCTCCCTCGTCGACGGGCTCCTGACGCTCGCCCGGGCGGATCGTGCAACGAGCGAGCCGGTCGCCCTCGATGTCGGCGCGGCCATCGCCGAGCGGGTCGAGGCGTGGTCGGCGCTGGCCTCGGAGCAGACGGTGCAGCTCTCGGCGCAGGTCGAAGGCCGGCCGTTCGCCGCCGTCACTGCAGGGCGGATCGAGCAGGTCCTCGACAACCTGCTCGCGAACGCACTCGACGTCTCACCGGCAGGCTCGAGCGTGGACGTCACTGCCGCCCGGTCGGGGAGATGGGTCGAGATCGCGGTCCACGATCGCGGGCGGGGAATGACGACCAGCGAGATCGACCGCGCGTTCGACCGCTTCTGGCGCTCGGGCGGAGGAGATGAGGGCTTCGGTCTCGGGCTCACCATCGTCCATCGGCTCGTGCGAGCCGACGGGGGCGAGATCGAGCTCCGCCCACGGGCCGACGGAGGGCTCGAGGCGCTCGTCCGGCTTCGGTCCGCAACCACGACGTAAACCCGGACGTAACCATGCCTCGCACCAGGGACGGCGTCGTGCTCGCGAAGCAAATCGCGCCTGACACTGCTCTGTGAGATGAAGGTCACGATCACGCTCGTCGAATCCGGCGGAGGCACCGAGGTGCGGTGCGTTGAGGGGCTCCCGCCTCGTGTGTCGATCGCCGGTAGCGAGATGGCCGGCAGTCGTCACTCGCGAGGCCGGCCGCACTCGGCGAAGAGAGATCGGGGGAGACTCGCCCGCGCCAGTGTGCTGGCTTCGGGCGGGAGCGCTTTCCGGGGCCGGATGATTGGTCGCGTAGGCTGACCAACGTTGCTGGAGCCAAACGTCGTCACGGTGTTCGTTGCTGCGCTCGTGACGGCGTTGGCGACCGGGCTCGGCGCGCTGCCGCTTGTCTTCGTCCGCTCTGCCGGCCGGTTCGTGCTGGGGGCGGCGAACGCAATCGCAGCCGGTGTGATGCTCGCGGCGAGCGTCAGCCTTTCGTTGCAGGGCGTCGATCGAAGCCTCTGGCGCACCGCGGTCGGCGTTGCGCTGGGAATCTGCTTCGTGCTGGCGACGGAGCGCTACCTCCAGCACGACCATGGACACGCGATCGGATCGTTGAGAGGCGAGGACGCGCGGAAGGCGCTGCTGATCGTCGGCGTCATGACGGTCCATTCCGCGGCCGAAGGAATCGGCGTCGGAGCTGCATTCGCCGACGGATCGACGCTTGGTCTACTGATCACGATCGCGATCACGGTGCACAACATCCCCGAAGGGCTCGCCATCAGCCTCGTCCTCGTTCCTCGCGGCACGTCGGTCGGCGCCGCAGCGGGCTGGAGCATCTTCTCGAGCCTGCCGCAGCCACTTCTCGCCGTTCCCGCCTTCCTGTTCGTCGACACCTTCACGTCGATCCTCCCCGTGGCATTGGGATTCGCGGCGGGTGCAATGGTGTGGATGGTGCTCGGGGAGCTGCTCCCCGAGGCGCTCGAAGCGGCGCCGGCGAGGGTGGTCGCCCTTGCCGGCGGTGTCGCATTTGCGCTCATGCTCGGCTTCCAGCTCCTGTTGTCGTAGCAGCCACCAGCTCTGCCCTCGGACACCGAGACCGGCTCTCGAGGAAGGCCGCAGCCGCGTCGAGCCGAGCCGAAGATCGGCCCGCGGGCAGGGTGTCTGGCTGATTCCGTGCGGACCGAAGCCGCAGTGGGTGACCCGCGCAGACTGTCCGTCTTCATGTGCGGGCCGCAGGGGAGGCTGAGCACCTTCCAGACACAGCTGCGACTGGCAGCCGTCCCGCGGAGACAGATCCACCGCGAATACTTCGACTGGCGATAACGACTCCGCGACCACCACCAGATGCGCCGTACGGTCGTCCCCGCCGCGTGATCATCGCCCGAGAACGAGTCGCCGCATAGAGGACCGAGGGGCGGCCGGGCAGGAGGCGCCGGGCTCGATCGGCCAGACTTGGTCGCGCGCCCGCTCCGCCGGAGCGGCTCGTCGAGCCTCCACTCGACCACGAGGAGAAGAGAAATGACTGAGAGCCGTCAAACATCGATCGAGGAAGCCCGGCGTGTCGGCGACGCGATCGGCGTCGACTGGAGCCGCTTCGACCTCGAGCAGTTTCGCGCCGGCATGGACGTCGAGCTCGAGCACGGCAGTCACGACCCGCAGACGGACGTGACCAGCGACGACCCGATCGTCACCGGGAAGATCGCGCTCGCGCACCTGAAGGAGTTCCCCGACTACTACGAGCGGCTCGCGCGCATGGAGCGAGAAGCCGAAGCCGAGTGGTCGCGACGGCGCGCGTAGCCGGCTCCGAGCCGCGAGCCGGGGATCCAGGCGCGACTACGAAGATCCGCAGGAGGAGTGCTGTCGTGAGCGCTGGCGAGCCGACGCTTGCGGTGCCCGCACGACGAAAGAGACGCTGGCACCGTGGGACATCGTCTTCCCGGCCGGGCCCACGGGTGGCCCACTTGGTGCGGAAGCGCGCCCACAAGGCGGCCCGTCGCGCACAACCGGCGTCCTCGTAGTCTCGTTCCGCCGACCATCCCGGCCCGTCCTCGCCCCCGGGCTGGGCGGGCGCACGCAGTCGAGCGTTGCGAGTGAGCCGCACGGTAGCGTCGCGCCTCGCCCCGGACAGCGTAGGTTGTCGCCGATGCGGCGCGTCGAGGTCATGCCGATCGATCCACGCCGCCTCGAGCCGCTGATCGGACGCGAGCGGATCGCCACCCTCCTCGCCGCCGCCGACGCCCTCACCGGACGCCTCGACGGGCGTCGGCTGATCAACGTGAACTCGACGGCAACGGGCGGTGGGGTCGCCGAGCTGCTCGCGACCCTCGTCGGGTACGCCGTCGGCGTCGGCGTCGAGTGCGAATGGTGCGTGATCGACGGGGACCCGCAGTTCTTCCACATCACGAAACGCGTCCACAACGGCCTCTACGGCTCGGCAGGAGACGGCGGCGAGCTCGGCGCACGGGAGCACGCGGCGTACGAGGAGACGGCGGGAAGGAACGCGGAGGCGATCGGCTCCCTCGTCCGTGCCGGGGACATCGTCGTCGTCCACGACCCCCAACCTGCCCCGCTGATCGCGCCGCTGATCGAGGCCGGCGCGATCGTGGTCTGGCGGTGCCACGTCGGGCTCGACGGGGAGAACGAATGGACCGGCCGCGCCTGGGAGTTCCTCCGCCCCTACGTCGCGGCGGCGCACGCGCACATCTACTCCCGCGCGGCGTTCGCGCCGGACTGGATCGACCCCTCCCACATCCGCGTGATCCCGCCCTCGATCGATCCGTTCGCGACGAAGAACCTGGAGCTCGGGCCCGAGGAGGCGCTCGGGGTGCTCGCAACCGCCGGTCTCGTCGAGGCGAGCGCTGCGCGTCGCCACCGGCGCGTCACCCGCGCCGTCCAGGTGATCCGCGAGGGGTCGGCGCCCCGGGCGGACATGCCGCTCGTCGTCCAGGTCTCGCGCTGGGACCGGATCAAGGACATGGCGGGCGTCCTCCAGGCGTTCGTCGAGCACGTTCCCGGCCCCGCCCACCTCGTCCTCGCCGGCCCCGCCACTGCGGGTGTCGCAGACGATCCCGAGGCCGCCGAGGTGTGGGCCGAAACCGCCGGCGTCTGGGCCGGCGTCCCGATCGGGCCGCGATCGCGCGTGCATCTCGCGGCGATCCCGATGGACGACCCGATCGAGAATGCGCTCGTCGTCAACGCGCTGCAACGGCGCGCGCGCGTCGTGACGCAGAAGAGCCTCGCGGAGGGCTTCGGGCTCACGGTCGCGGAGGCGATGTGGAAGTCGCGCCCCGTGGTCGCGAGCGCCGTGGGCGGCATCGTCGACCAGATCCGCGACGCCGAGACGGGCGTGCTCGTGGGAGACCCGCACGACCTGGTGGGCTTCGGTGCCGCCGTGCAGGATCTCCTCGCCGACCCGGCGCAGGCCGAGCGGCTCGGGCGGAACGCCCATGCGTTTGTCACCGAGCGGTTCCTCGCCGACCGCCACCTCCTCCAGTACGCGGAGCTGGTCGGGCACCTCCTCGATCGGGCGTGACCCGCGAGCTGCGCGGACGGGCGCCACGGCGCTGCGTAGTTGCCCGCACCGGGTTCAGCGCCGCCCCCGATGGCGCCGGGTCACGGCGCGACGACGCTTGCACCGAGCCATGAGCCTCACCGCGACAGCCCGCTCGCTTCCGGGAACCCTTCGCCAGGAGGTCGTCATCGACGGCCGTCACCGCCTGGTCACGGACGAGCCGACGCAGGTGGGCGGCGAGGGCAGCGGACCGGCGCCGCACGAGCTGTTTCCGGCGGCGCTCGCCGCCTGCATCTCCACGACACTCGTCATGTACGCGCGGACGAAGGACTGGGAGCTCGGCGACGTCGAGGTCTCCGTCGACTACGACCACCGCTCGACACCGCGCAGGTTCGCCGTCACGATCGCGCTGGGCGGCGACCTGAGCGAGGACCAGCTCGAGCGCCTCGAGCGCGCCGCTCGCTCGTGCCCGGTTCGCCGCTCGATCGAGGCCGGCATCGAGTTCGAGGAGACGATCGAGCTCCGGCCCGCGCGGGTGCTCGCGGCGGCAGCGAGCGGACGGTAGAAGCGCCGGACCGCCGCTGACGTACGCTGGCCTTCATGGCCGGCGGCTGCACTCCCGGACGGCTCACCCGACAGACGAGCCAGCACTCCCAGGCGATGGCCTCGGCCCGCGCGACAGCTCCCACCTCATGCCGGTCGAGCTGACGACGCTCACCGACGGCGGCCAGCCGGCATCCCGGGTCGCAGCGGAGATCGCCGCGTTTCTCAACAGCGCGCGCGGGAGCCTCGACCTGGCGCTCTACGACGTCCGTCTCGAGACCGAGGCCGGCGCGCTCGTGCTCGCGTCGCTGCTCGCGGCGTACCAGCGCGGCGTCCGCGTCCGGCTGCTGTTCGACGTCGACCACCCCGGCCCTGTCCCGGTGCCGCCGCCGCCCGAGACGCGGCCCGAGGCGATCGAGGCGCTCCCGGTCGAGACCCGGGGGATCGCCGGGATCCCCGATCTGATGCACCACAAGTTCTGCGTGCGCGACGGGCGCGACGTATGGACGGGGTCGATGAACTGGACGGAGGACTCCTGGACGCGCCAGGAGAACGTCGTCGTCCGGGTGCTCGACAGCGATCGGCTCGCCTTCGCGTTCACGCTCGCCTTCGAGGAGCTCTGGGAGCGCGGAGTCGTCCAGGGGACGGGGACGGTCGAGCCGCGGCCGGTCGAGCTCGGCGGCGGCATCACGGCTCGGCCGTGGTTCACGCCCGGAAACGGCGAGGCGCTCTCGCATCGCGTTGCGAAGCACATCGGGCGCGCGCGGCGCCGCATCCGCGTCGCCTCGCCGGTACTGACCGCGGGGCCGATCCTCGGCACGCTCGTCGAGGTCGTGAACGAGGAACGCTGCCCCGTCGTCGGGGTCGTCGACGACTCGCAGTCCGACGACGTCTTCCGTCAGTGGAGCGCGAACCGCGTCAGCGCGTGGAAGATCCCGCTCCTGCTGAGGATCGTCGAGCGCGCGGCGTTCTCCGGCAAGCCGTCGACGCCGTGGTCGCCGGACGGCGTCCAGGACGTCATGCACGCGAAGGTCGTGGTCTGCGACGACGTGAGCTTCGTCGGCTCGTTCAACTACTCGCGCTCGGGCGAGCGGAACGCCGAGAACGTGGTCGAGATCCACGACCCGCTGACCGCCGACCGGCTCGCCCGCTACGTCGAGGACGTCGCCGCGCGCTACCCCCGCGCGACCCCGCCGGATCGGGCGGCCGACGTCGCCGCCCGGCAGGGCGGTTTGCCCGTGCCAAGTCCCAAGCCATGAGCACGCCCGCCAGGAGCGGGTGAAGTGCACTCCGGCATCGACGTCGGCACGAACCTCGGCATGCGTCCTCGGGACTGCCGCGCTCCACGCCGCCAACGGGCCGCTTTCCGGCAGGCCTTCCGCCGGTCGATCAGTGCCACGACGAGAGGCGGCCCGCCCCTCCGGGGAGCAACGGGCCCGGCAGGGCTAACCGGCCGGGAGAGCGAGATACGATTCTCCCTCCATGGAGACGAGGGCGGGACGGTTACCGCGTGCAACGGCTACGAGTCACTCGGTGCCGCCGCCGCCCCGGAGCCCTCGAGAGCGGCGGTGCTCTCCGTCCCCGCCCCTGCGTCGCCCCAGTAGCGATTGAGCGCACCCTGGACCTTCACGAACCAGACGATCGCCGGGATGATCAGGATGGCACCCGGGAACAGCCACAGACCCGTCCAGCCTGTCATCGGTGCCGGCCGGCCGTCCCCGGCGTACATCTTCCCAACCTCGGACGGGATCACGAACGCGCTCACGGGGGTGAGCAGAATCCAGATAACGAGGCCGAGCACACCGCCCAACCCGTCGCCCGTGCGCCGCTTCATCTCCTCCTGGGTCTTGTAGGCCCAGTACCAGCCGTAGAAACCCAACGTGACGAGGTAGATCAGGATCCCGAAGCCGATTCCGCGCGGTTGCCCGAGGGGACCCGTGTTGCCGCTCGTCGTCGTCGCGCTCATCGCACGCTCCTCATTCGTTGGCGTTCGGAAGTCCGACGTCTCGGTGTTCGGTGAGTAGCCGTCACTTCCTGTTCTCCCGAGGCGTTCCCGCGCGAGGCATCAGGTCGGGGCCTTAGAACTCGAATCGAAATGAAGGGACCCACCTCGTGACGACGAAGCCGTCGGCATCCGTCGTCAAGCTGAGGAGGGGTGCCGATGGCTACTGCGCCGTGGATCGTTTCGGACGCGCTCTGGGAGCGGATCGAGCCGCTGCTGCCGACGGTCGAGCGGCGGGTGCGCTTTCCAGGCCGTAGGCGGCTGCCTGACCGCGAGGCGCTGCAAGGGATCCTGTTCGTGCTCCACACGGGTATCGCCTGGCGGCACCTGCCGCTGGAGCTTGGCTTTGGCTCGGGCTCGACCTGTTATCGGCGCCTGGATGAGTGGCAGCGGGCGGGTGTGTGGGAGAGGCTGCACGCGCTGCTGCTCGCGGAACTGCGGGCCGCGGGTGAGCTCGAGTGGTCGCGGGCGGTCGCCGACTCCAGTCATGTGCAGGCGAAAAAAGGGCTCCGCGACGGGCCCGAGCCCGGTTGATAGAGCCAGATCAGGCTCCAAGCATCATCTACTCGTAGACGCGAGCGGGATCCCGCTCGCCTGGACGCTGACGGGTGGCAACCGCAATGACGTCACCCAGCTGATCCCGCTCATCGACAAGGTGCCGCCCGTGCGCGGTGTGATCGGCAGGCCCCGCTTTCGACCCGACACGCTCGTCGCCGATCGCGGCTACGACCACGACAAGCACCGCCGGCTCGTCCGAGCGCGCGGAATCAAGCCCGTGATCGCCCGCCGCAAGACCGACCATGGCTCCGGGCTCGGCCGCGTGCGCTGGGTCGTCGAGCGGACCTTCGCCTGGCTGCACCACCTCAAGCGGCTGCTCGTCCGCTACGACCGTCGAGCCGAGATCCACGAGGCCTTCCTCGCTCTCGGCTGCTGCCTCGTCTGTTTCAGGAGGCTCGAGGCGTCATTCTGATTCGATTTCTTAGCGCT
>CAVUAH010000011.1:0-147747 GCA_963739405.1 uncultured Actinomycetes bacterium
CTCTTGACCGCGTCCTCGACCGCGAGCTCGTGCAGATCGAACTCGCGTGCGACCGAGGGTGAGCGGTGCCGCCTGGGTCCTGCTCAGCCGCCCAGCTGCCGTTCGAGCAGCTCGCCCAGGTCCGTGACGACGAGGTCGGCGCCGCGCGCCTCGAGCCCGGGCGCCTCTCTGTGCTGAGCGACGGCGACGACCATTTCGAACTTTCCGGCCCGGCCCGCTTCGACGCCGTCGAGCGTTGTCTCGAAGACGACCGTGCGCGCCGGGCTGACGCCGAGTTGCCGGCATGCGGCGAGCAGCATGTCCGGGGCCGGCTTCCGTCTCAGCTGCTCCGACATTGCGGTGTTCCCGTCGACGTACTCATCGATCAGAGGCGTGAGGCGAGCCTGTTCGAGCAGTAGATGCATGTTTGTGGAACCGGATACGACGGCGCACTGCATGGCCGCGTCGCGCATGAGCTCCAGATAGAGGCGGGCGCCCTGGAACGGGTGTGCGCCGCGCCGAGCGATAACCTCGACGAGAGCGCGGCGCTTGCGGTTGGCGAGCCCGTTCACCGTCTCGCTTCCCGGCTGGTCGTCACGTGCACGCCTCCGGCAGGATGATCCCGCGGCTGGCGAGGTACTCGTGGACGCTCGCGATGGTGCTTCTCCCGTGGATGAGCCTCGGGTAGTCGACGTCGACGCTGAACGCCGCGAGCGATATGCCGGTGCGCTCGATCCTGCGGCCATTGAACTCGTCGAACGTCGTCTTCCACGCCTCGGCGTGGATGGCGGCGCTCGGAACGAGGATGCCGTCCACGTTGAACACGCACGCGATCGCGTCCGCCGGGAGGCCGAGCATGCCCTTCGCCTCCCGCGAGGAGGCGACGAGGCGGACGAGAAACCGTTTCATCTGCCGCTCCTGCGCAAAGGACTCCAGCGACCGTGTGGTCGCCACGCGCTCGTCCGCCAGCCGGCGGGACCGCGTGCCGATCTCCGCCGAAGGAAGGTCGTGGCGTGCGGCGTGCAGAGCCAGTCGAGCGGCCTCGAACGCCCGCCGCCACGACCCGATCAGTGCGTCGAAATCAAGAGGCTCGACCGCCATCCGAGCAGTGTGAACTGGCTCGCGCCGTCGCGGTGGGCGAAACGAACGCGCCAGTCGGGCCCGGCCTGTGATCTTGGCGTCGACCGCCGGCGCCCACGTGGTCAGTGGGAAGCGTCGGGCACGCGACTGAATGTGCGTGGTCGTAAGACCAAGGTGCCCAGTTTCCGCCGGCCGCCGCGAGATACGTGCGTCCCCTGAGGGATTGCGGTCGTCCGCCGAATCGCTCATGCTTCTAGGCGTCCGCCAGACGTGGCGGGTCCCGCGACGAGGGGGTATCTGATGGCGAGAGTCCTGGTGCTGTGTGCGCTGGTGGCTGCGATCGCGGCGCCCGCTGCGCTTTCGGCAGATCCGGTCCCGGCTGACTACACGAACGCCGCGAAGTACTGCAAAGCCGTTCGTGAGTCGAAGGGCGTCGAGGCCTTCCAGACGGCCTACGGCACGAACAAGAACAAGAAGAACGCGTTCGGGAAGTGCGTCTCGCAGACGGCGAAGGCGAAGGCCGCGAAGCGCGAGGACGCCACGAAGGACGACGCGGCCGAGTCGAAGGCGACCGCCGACTGCAAGAAGCAGCAGGCCGCCGACGCCGCGAAGTTCGCGAAGGACTACAAGAACCTCGGCCAGTGTGTGAAGGCCGCGAAGGGCGACACGGACGACGACGACTAGGCGCGAAGGGGGTGAAACCCGCCCCCTTCGTCACCTTGCGCCCGCAGAGGTCGCTCGTCACCCAGAGCCGCTCGCTCGACGATGCCGCCTTTCCTCGCATGACACCGGAAGGAGGGGAGGACCAACCGCGGGATCGCGAACGAGCTCTTCGTGACGCGAAAGACCGTGGAGGCGCACGTCCGAAGCATCCTGCGCAAGCTCGACCTCCCCGCGGACGCCGGCGAGAACCGGCGCGTCCATGCGGTACTTGCCTTCCTCGGGGCGACGGGATCGGCGATACACACGATCCGAGACCCATGATCGGCACGTGAGCTGACGGAAGCGAGCCCTCCTCGGGACGCGACGCTTCGACAGGGCCGCGCCCGAGGAGGGCTCGACGACGCTCCACGGCGTCAACGACGTGTCTCGGAACGATGGCTACTCGTTCTAGCCTCTCCCCTTGCCGTTGTCCTCATGATGCTTCGGGCCCGGCGCGCCAGAGTCGTGCTTGCCCTTCATGTCGTGGTCCTTCTTCGGGCCCGGGGCGGGCTTCGGCTTCGGCCCTGGGGCAGCATGCTTCGGGGCGCACTTCCCCGGTCCGACCTCTACGGCCGAGCCGCCGTCGGTAGCACCGATCTTGCCTCCGGTGAAGCCCGTTGCCGGGGCGAAGCCGGACGAGAGGTTCGCGAACAGCTTGGCGTGCGGGTCTTGCGTGTGGCCGGTCGCGAACCCGACGAGCTTGCCGCTCGCCCACACTCCGGTGAACTGCGCGACCGTCTCTCCTCCCGAGGCGACACGGATGCGGAGCTTCCCGTCGACCACACCGATGTTGTCGGTCGCGTTGGCGACGATCCGAGCGTCGAGCGTGATCGCCCCGGCCAGGTTTCCGTCTCCCGCCGCGACCCCGCTGTAACGGGCCGTGGCCGTGCCCAGGGTCTTGCCGTCGGAGGTCGTGCAACTCGTGGCCTTGCCGATCAGCTGCACCGTCGTGGCCGTGAACGTGCCGGTGACCGAGTTGATGCTCTTCGTCGGCTCCAGCCCCTTCGCCACGCCGAGCCCGGCAGTGGCGAGTACGACGAGCCCAACTACGAGGAACGTCAGCCTGCGCATCTCGAGTCATCCCCTTCCGTCGAGCGCTGCCGCTGCGCGTCTGCCTGATCGCACGCACCGTGCGCCACAGAAGTGAGCTTTTCGTAAAGGCACGCGGCGCTTCGTGCACGGCGATCCTGGGCCGGGGGTCGGCGTCGTCTGGCGAGGGTCCGCGGGCACTCGCTCTGACGAGCCCGGCGTCCTCGGATACGGTCGCGCCGTGTCCGACGCGATCACTCGACCGCGCGCGGCTGACCCCCTCCCTGGGGCCGGCGCCACGCTGCTGCCGCCGGCGTGGTGAGCGTCGGGGACCGGAGCCGACGGCACCTCTTGCAGAGGTACCTTCCGATCGTCGGTTGGCTGCCCTCCTACGAGCGCCGATCGCTGTTGCCCGATGCCGTGGCAGGGCTTTCCGTCTGGGCGCTGCTCGTCCCGCAGAGCCTGGCGTACGCGACCATCGTCGGCGTCCCGGTGCAGTACGGCCTCTACACGGCGTTCGCCGCGCTGCTCGTGTATCCGGTCTTCGGTACCTCGAGGCACCTCGTTGTCGGGCCGAGCGCGACGGTTGGAGCGGTCTCGGCAGCCGTGGTCGCGCCTCTGATCGGGACGGCTGCGCTCGGGACGGACGAGGCCGCGACCTATGCGGCGGCGCTCGCGCTTGCCACTGCCTTGGTCTACCTCGCGCTCGGCCTGCTGCGGATGGGCTGGATCTCGACGTTCCTCTCGAAGGCCGTGATGTCGGGCTTCATCCTCGGGTTCGCCGTCGGCATCGTGATCAACCAGCTTCACTCGCTGCTCGGCGTCCCCGGGGTCGGCGGCTCGTACGTGCAGCAGCTCTGGGGAACGATCGAGGCGATTCCCGATACGAGCGGCTCGACGCTCGCGGTGGGTTCGGCGTCGCTCGCGGCGCTCCTGGTGATGCGCTACGTCTATCCGAAGCTGCCTCGGGCTCTGATCGTGGTGACGCTCTCGATCATCGCGGTCGAGACGCTCGACCTCGCCGACCACGGCGTTGCGATCACCGGCGACATCCCGACGGGCCTGTTCTCGATCGGACTGCCGGGGATCGACTGGGATGACGCCGGCTCGCTGCTGATCGGAGCGCTGGCGGTGGTCTTCGTCGGCTACTCGGAGACGCTCGCTGCGGCACGCAGCGTCGCGCGCAAGTACCGCTACGCGCTCGACACGAATCAGGAGCTTGTCGCGCAGGGCATGGCGAACGGCGCGGCGGGGCTCATCGGCGGCTTCGTCGTGGACGGCAGCCTGTCGAAGACCTCGGTGGCCGACGATGCGGGCCAGAAGACCGAGGTCGCATCATTGATAGACGCGGCGTTCGTCCTCGCCACGATGCTCTTTCTGGCGACGCTCTTCGAGAGCCTTCCGGCCGCGACGCTCGGCGCGGTCGTGATCGATGCGATGGTCGGCCTCATCACGCTGGATGCGTTCCGGCGCTACTACCGGGTCAACCGCGTCGACTGGGTGTTCTTCGTCGGCGCGGGTCTCGGAATCCTCTTCCTCGGGATCATGGCCGGAATCCTGATCGGGGTGATCCTCTCGCTCGTGATGCTCATCGCGCGCTCCTCACGCACCAACATCAGGCGCCTTCATCGCGACCCCGGGTCAGGCGGCTACCACGACGTCTCGCGGCACGAGGGACTCGAGCCGATTCCAGGGATCGTCATCGCGCGCGTCGACGGTCCGCTCTTCTTCGCCGACGCCGATCGGTTCCGTGAGCGTCTGCACGAGCTCGTCCAGGAGGAGGAAGCGCCGACGTGCATCGTCGTCGATGCCGAGGCCGTGCACTTGACGGACACCGATGGCGCCGACATGCTGATGCAGGTCGAGGAGGAGTTGCGCGCGCAGGGAGTGGCACTTGCGCTCGCCCGTGTCCATCCACCGGTCTTCGCCCTCTGGGAACGTGCCGGCGCGATCGACGCGATCGGCAAGGGCATGGTCTTCGCCACGGTGCGCGACGCGGTTCACACGCTCTCCGGCAGGCCGTCCCGAACCCCGACAGGAGCGTGGGAAAGGAGCAAGACCGTGACAGAGGTCGACGAGAATCCCGGTCAGCCGGATCTCGGCGCCGCGCCGACGTCCGACGAGGCCGGCGACCCACGTCCTCTACGTGCCGGATCCGCAGGGCAAGAGCTCCCCGCGGCCGAAGGCGGTGCACCACTTCACGCCCGCCGAGCGAGAAGCCCGCGGCAAGGCGGCGCGCGCCGAGTTGCCGCGCTCGGTGCACGGCACGTGGGAGCCGGGGACGGCCCGCCGCGACCCCGTCGATCTCCTCGAGGAGCAGGCGCAGACGCGGCTGCCCGAGCTCGGCCCGATCCGGTACGGACGGATGCTCGCGAGCCCGTTCACGTTCTTCCGCGGTGGCGCCTACCTGATGGCGGCCGACCTGGCGGACGGGCCCCGGACCGGGTTGCTGACTCAGCTGTGCGGTGACGCCCATCTGTCGAACTTCGGCATCTTCGCCGCACCGGACCGGAGGCGCGTCTTCAGCATCAACGACTTCGACGAGACGCTTCCCGGGCCTTTCGAGTGGGACGTCAAGCGGCTTGCGGCGAGCTTCGCGGTGGCGGGCCGAGACCGCGGCCTCAGCGAGACGGAGCGCCGCTCGGTCGTGATGACGGCCGTGCGCGAGTACCGCGAGGCGATGGCTCGCTTCGCCAGGATGCGCAACGTCGACGTCTGGTACACGCGGCTCGACCTATCGGGCATCCGGGAGCGCTTCCGGGCAGCATCGTCGGGGAAGCAGATGAAGCGCCTCAAGGCCAGCGTCGTCGACGCCCGTACGAAGGACAGCCTGCGCGCGCTCTCCAAGCTCTGCCGGACCGTCGACGGCGAGCTACGGATCGTCGGCGACCCTCCGCTCGTCACGCCGATCGAGGACGTCCTGCCGGGTGCCGAGCGACAGCACCTCGAGGACGTGGTGCGGCGGATGATCCGCACCTACCGACGCACGCTGCCGCGTGACCGACGCAACCTGCTCGAGAGCTACCGATTCGTGCACGCGGCCCGGAAGGTCGTCGGCGTCGGCAGCGTCGGCGCCCGCACCTGGATCCTGCTGCTGGTCGGCCGCGACGACAACGACCCGCTCTTCCTCCAGTTCAAGGAAGCGCAGAAGTCGGTGCTCGAGCCGTTTCTCGGGCGCAGCCAATACGCCCAGCACGGACAGCGCGTCGTCGAGGGGCAACGGATGATGCAGGCGGCACCCGACATCCTGCTCGGCTGGGAACGGATCGTGACGATCGACGGGGAGAAGAAGGACTTCTACGTCCGGCAGCTCTGGGACGAGAAAGGCTCGGCCGACGTCGAGCTGATGGATCCGGCGGCACTCGACGCGTACGGTCGAATCTGCGGCTGGACCCTCGCGCGCGCCCACGCCCGCTCCGGTGACCGGATCGCGATCGCGGCCTACCTCGGCAAGGCGAGCTCCTTCGACCGCGCCATGGCCTCGTTCGCAGAGGCGTACGCCGACCAGAACGAGCGGGACTTCCGGGCGCTGCAGGACGCAGTGGCCTCCGGTCGCGTCGCGGGCGAGATCGGGGTCTGAGCGGCGCTACTCAACGTCACCCGCGCCCTCTCGCCCGTCGTCACGGCCCGAAGAACTGAGCGAGGCTCCCGGTCCTGAACGGTGCCGGGCTGATCGCGAGATCGCCCGAGAACGGATAGACGAGGGCGATCAGGACGACGAGCGACAGGCCCACGACCAGTGCGATCGAACCGGCGCCGACCGCGTGGAATCCGAAGCTCCGCGACCCGACGAGCACCGCGTAGCCGAGGATGACGACCGAGCCGACGAGAAGGAGCACGACCATCACCCAGGGCAGCCCGCCCTCCGCATCGTCGAGCCGGTTACGGCGGGCCTCGAGCGCCGTGTTCAGCTGTCGCACGGCATCGTCGTAGAAGGCCCTCGTCCGTGCCGAGCGGGGTTCGACCGCCTGAAGGGCCGTGTAGACGCGATCGATCGCAATCCAGGCGCGCGCGCTCTCGTCGCCCTCTCGCATGCGCGGCCATTCTTCGTCGACGACGATGCGGACGTACGAGCCGACAGCGCGGCGAACACCGTCACGATCTTCCGCCGGGAACGTTCCGCTGTCCCGCATGATCGCCGCGAGGGCATCGGCCTCGCTGCTGACGCGGCTCTGTGTGTCGCCGTAGTTCTGGTAGGCGATGACGATGATGAAGGCGAGCAGCAAGCCGAACAGAGCCGCGACGACGCCGAGCATCTGCGAGGCGACCTCGGCGTCGAACCCCTCCCCGACACCGGGCACAAGCCTTCGAGTCAGCCAGACGGCTGCCAGCACGAGGCCGACGATCGCGACGACCACTGCGACGACCAGGATCCACATCGGCACCTCGTCGACAGCCCCGCGCAGCACGCGAGGAAGCCTATGCGACGACGTGTGAGACGCACTCGGCTCTGAGACCTCTTCAGGCGTATCGCGACCTGAGGCTGCGTCATCCGGCGCAGGCGGGCGACGGCAGCGGGGAACTGCTGTACCTGCGTCGGCTGCCGGAGAATTCGAGCGGTGTCCGCCCGGAGCAGCCACACTTCGGTGATGATCGCTGGCCTGGGAGTCGGCGGGGACGTCGAGCAGGCGCTGGGCGACGTTGGCGTCCCGAGCTACGTCCTCGACGCGAAGGGAGTCGTCCGGTGGCTCAATACGGCGGCCGTGCAGCTGGTCGGCGACGTCCGCGGTCGCCATTTCACCTCCGTCGTCGCGCCGGAGGACAGCCGCCGCGCGCGTGAGCTGTTCTCCCGGAAGGTGCTCGGCGCCTCGCCGGCCACGGACGCGTCCGCCGTCCTGGTCTCGACCGCCGGGACACGGGTGGCCGTGGATATCAGCGCGGTGCCGCTCAGGAACGGTGAGACCGTGGTCGGCGTCTTCGGGCTGCTCGAGGGGCACCCCGAAACGCCGACAGCGCCGCCCCCGCATCTCACCCCCCGCCAGGTCGAGGTGCTCCGTCTTCTGGAACAGGGCCGCTCCACCAAGCAGATCGCGGCCGAGCTCCACCTGAGCCCCGAGACGGTCAGGAACCACGTCCGCCGTCTCTTTCGAGCCCTCGGCGTCAACACCCGGCTCGAAGCCGTCTCCGCCGCCCGGGCCGCATCACCCCGCTGATCGAAGCGGGCCAGAGAGCCGTCCAGGGCCGGGGCTCCCGTTGCCCGTTCGCGTCGACCACGGGCCTTCGTGCGGCCGCGTCGTCGATCCCGTAGGACGAAACCACCAGGATCACGGCCCCCGTTCAGACGATCCGCATCACGCGGTCGAGAGGCCGGGCACATACTGTTGCTCACAGCCCGCTCGGTGGATCGGGCCCAGGCGACCACGAGGCGTCGAGCGCGGCTGACTTCGACAAGCTCGGCGGCGGAGAGAGATCGAGCGTGTCACCCAGATCGAGGAGGAGCGAGATGGCAGCAACCCGCACGAACGAGACACGTCTCTCGGACGAGGACGTCGCGAAGGTCATGGGGCTGATCAAGGGCTCCGACAGCGTCGAGCTGAAGCTCACCGTGCCGGAGAGCGAGCACAGCGGGACCGTCGGCGGCGCTCGAGATGGACCCACTCGATGCGCAGATCCGTCAGGTGTTCTTCTTCGACACCCCGGATCTGACGCTGTACGAGCATGGCGTGGTCGCTCGCGTGCGCCGCGTGCAGAGGAAGGGCGACGACTCCGTCGTCAAGCTGCGGCCCGTCGTCCCGTCCCAGCTTCCCGGCCGCGTCCGCAAACTGACGGGGTTCGGCGTCGAGGTGGACGCGATGCCGGGCGGGTTCGTGTGCTCCGGCTCGATGAAGGGGGTGCCGGGACAAGACGTCCGGGAGACGCTTCTGGGCCAGCGGCGGAAGTCGAAGCTCTTCTCGAAGGAGCAGAAGGCGTTCTTCACCGAGCACGCCCCTGAGGGCATCGAGCTCGACGACCTCTCGATACTCGGCCCGATCTTCGTGCTCAAGCTCAAGTACGCCCCGGAGGGGTTCGACCGCAGCCTCGTCGCCGAGATGTGGCTCTACCCCGACGGCTCCCGGATTCTCGAGCTCTCGACCAAGTGCGCGCCCGGCGAGGCGTTCCAGGTCGCCGCGGAGGCGAGGGCGTTCCTGGCGGGCAAGGGCGTCGACCTCGGCGGCGAGCAGGAGACGAAGACGCGCAAGGCCCTCGAGTTCTTCTCCAAGCGGTTGAAGGCCGCGGCCGCGTAGTCGCCGACGGTGGGCGGGGGGGCATCCACGGTCCAGGACCCGGCCCGTCTTCACCCGACGTCTCGAGCTGCCGCGGCCGACCGAGCGCTCGCCGGTCGTGAAGGGATCGAAGGACGACGAGCGCAAGCCCGGCCTGACAGATGCGGCCGGGCGCGCCGCCTTCTTCCCGGCGCGCGCGGCTGCGCGGGCCTGGCGCGGTCCGATCGAAGACGCCGTTGACGAAGTCCTGTCCGCACCCGAGATCGCGCGCGTCATCGACCGGGCACTCGCGGGGTCGCTGCCGGAGGAGCTCGCTCGCTCGCTCGTCCGCCACCGTGTCTTCGAGCGCATCGCCGCCGAGCTCGCCTCGAGCGGCGAGCTGGAGCGCCTCGTGGCAGGGGCGTTGCGGAGCCCGCAGACGCTCGAGCTCACCGACAAGGTGCTGGCGAGCGACGAGATGCAGAGCGCCCTCCGACACGTCGCCTCGAGCCCCGAGCTCCGAGACGCGATCGCGCGACAGACGACGGGACTCGCGGACGAGATGGTCGGCGGTCTCCGTGGCTCGGCTGCACGGCTCGACGACCGCGCCGAGCAGGTGGTGCGTCGACCAGCGAGACCCGAGCAGTCGCCGTACGGCGGGATCGCCACGCGCGCCATCGCACTCGCGACCGATGCGCTCCTCACCATCCTCCTGTTCATGTCCGTCGTCGGCATCGCCGCACTCGTGGGGTCACTCGTCGGCGGTCTTCGCCCGGAGTGGCTCGTGGGCGTCCTGCTCGGCTCGGGTTGGATGCTCGTCGTGGGCCTCTACTTCGTTCTCTTCTGGGGCACGGCAGGGCAGACACCCGGCATGAGGTTGCTGCACGTACGGGTGTGCAGGCCCGGCGGGGAGACTCTGTCGATCGGCCGCTCTCTCGTGCGCCTCGTCGGGCTCGTGCTCGCGATCGTGCCGCTCTTCGCAGGCTTCGTGCCCGTGCTGTTCACCGATCGGCGCCGCGGCCTGCCGGACTTCCTGGCAGACACCGTGGTCGTCTACGACTCAGATCGTTGACGGCTTTCCGCGCCGAAGAGGCCTGAAAGCGCGGCGGTGTGTTGGGCCGTGGGGGCCTCTACGGCGTGCGTTCAGCGCGCTCGACGACCCGCGCGACGTCCACGCGCGATGTGACACCGAGCTTGCGAAAGGTGTTGCGCAGGTGGGTCTCGACCGTCTTGGAGCTGAGGAAGAGCTCGGCCGCGATCTGAGGATTGGTCTTGCGGTCGATGACGAGTCGTGCGATCTGGAGCTCGCGCTCGGTCAGCGAATCGACGCCTGATCCGCCTGCCTTGCCCGGGCGCGTTCGCCGGTGGACGGAGCGTCCGAGTTTCCGGAGCTCCCGTTCGGCCTGCTGTCGGTAGCGGTAGGAGCCGAAGGACTCGAACGCCGCCGCTGCGATCTCCAGCTCGGCTGCCGCCCGATCGTGCTCGGCCGCCTCGGCGAGCGCTCGGCCGGCGAACATCCGAGACGTTGCGGCGTCGAAGACGTCCCCGACCCCCTCGAGCGCCGCCGCGGCGCTCAGCGCGCGCTCGGCGGCGGCCGACGGCCGTCCGTCGTGGAGATCGAGCGCCGCAGCGGCGAGAGCTGCCATTCCGCGGGCCATCGGGAGACCGACGGCTTCGGCGCAGGCCCGGGCCGCCGCTGCGGCATGCTCGGCGTCCTCGCGCCGGCCTGCCGCGAGGAAAGCACGGGTGAGAAGCTCGAGGTACCTGGCCCGCCAACCTCCTCCGATCAGTCGCAGCTCGGTTCCGCCCGCGAACTCGACCAACAGCTCGGCACACCGCTCCGCGTGACCGGTCTCGAGGCGGGCGTAGGCGAGTGCGACCGCCGCGTGTGCAGGCACGGGACCGGGGTCGAGCTGCTGCGCAAGGTCGAACGCCTCTACTGCGGTCGCGAGCGCCAGGTCGATGTCTCCGGCGGCGAACGCCGCGTAGGAGCGGTTGAAGAGGTTCCACGCGAGGCCCTGCGGGTTGTCCACCAGCCGCGCGGCTGCGATCGCCCCGTCGAGCACCTCGCCTGCCTCCGCCATCCTCCCTCGAACCCAGAGGCTGCCTCCCAGCATGGGGACGATGAGCGGGAAGAGATCGCCCTTCCCCGTCGCACGGCCGATCCGAAGCGCGCGCTCGGCGTGAGACCCCGCCCCGGCGAAGTTCTCGAGGTAGAACTCGGCCGTGGCCAGATGCGCGAGCGCGTCGAGACGGCCGCTGAGCTGCTCGTCCGCGAGACCGTCGACGAGCGTGGCGGCGTCGACGGCATATGCCTGACCCTCTGTCGCGCGACCGCCCACCGCGCTTGCGAGCGCCCGTGCGGCGAGGGCCGCTGCGATCAGCCCCTGGTTGTCGAGCCGCGCTGCCGCATCGGCGGCGCGGGCCGCCCAGGCGCGCATCGCGTCGTAGTCGCCGAGGTAGAGGCTGTCGCCGGCGAGCTCGATCATCAGCTCGACGCCCTGCGCGGAGGCGGGATCCTGGAGCTCGGCGAGCGCGGTCTCGAGGTGGGCGTGCGCCTCGTTGTACCGACCCAGGAGGTGCTCGACGCGCGCGCACGCCGCGGTGAGGCGGACGCGCAACAACTCCGCTCCCTGGGGGACGATGTGCATGCTCTCGAGGAGCGCCGCGTGGCTGTCGCCGAGTTGGCCGGTGGCGGCGAGCGCTTCGGAACGGGCCAGGAGCAGCTCGACGCGGCGATCGTCAGGCGCGGTTGGTGGGAGGAGACGGAGGGCGGCGGCGAACCAGCGCGCCGCGCTCGCCGGTGCGCGAGGCGCCGCCGCCTCTCCAGCCTCCCGCAGCAATGCGATCGCAGCCTCGTCGCCCTGAGGCGCCGAGCGTTCGACGTGATGCGCGATCGTCGTGGCCAGCGATCCGCGGTGGGCGAGGGTCTCGGCGCAGCGCTCGTGCGCGCCGAGCCGCCAGCCGCCTGGCATCGACTCGTAGACCGCGCGGCGGACGAGCGGATGCCGGAACCGGAAGCGCCGGGGAACGTCGGTCTGGCGGATGAGATCGACGCGTAGCAGCTCGTCGAGCGCGTCGATCGCTGCCGCGTCGGTGGCTCCGGCGGCCGCTGCGGCCAGCTCAGGGTCGAACGGGTCTCCCGCGACGGCGGCTCCTTCGAGGATGAGGCGTGCCTGAGGGGAGAGCAGAGCAAGCTCCTCGGTGAGCGCGGCGGCGACCGCGGGCGGGACGTCGACGCCGATGAGCGAAGGCTGGTCGAGTCGCGCCGGCATCTCGGGACGGTTGGCCGATCGTGCGAGCTGCTCGAGGTAGAAGGGATTGCCGCCGCTGTCCTCGTAGAGGCTGGTCGCGTCCGCTCCGTCGCCGGTCAGCTCGCGCGCCTCCTCGGGGCTGAGCGCGCCAAGATCGAGACGCGCGATCGTGCCGGCGCGGTGCGCCCGTTCGAGCGCGACGCTGAGCCGCTCGCCCATCTGCCGCGGCCGGACGGCCAGCGCGACGAGCACCTGAGCCGCCGGCGGTCGATGGAGGAGCGCGCCGAGCAGCTCGACCGACGCCGGATCCGCCCAGTGGACGTCGTCGAGCACGAGCACGACCGGCTGTGTCCGAGCGAGTGTCTCGAGCAGCGTGCAGACGGCGCGGTGGCTGCGGTATCGCTCGTGCTGGATCGCCGTCCTGCGCCCGGTGGTCAGGCCGACCAGCGAGGGGAAGACGGTCGCGAGCTCCGCGCGAACATCGTCCTCGAGGCTGGCGAGGCGCTGCGGGTCGAGGCCGTGGACGTACTCGTCGAGTGCATCGACGAAGACCCAGAACGGCAGATCGAGCTCGAGCTCTCCGGCCCGGCCCGAGAGGACGAGGTACGCGCGCGCGTCTGCACGGTCGGCCAGCTCGGCGAGGAGGCGCGTCTTGCCTATTCCAGGTTCGCCGATCAGCTCGAGCGCCGCGAACTTTCCGCCGCCGACCTGGGCGAGGAGACGGTCGACCGAGCCGAGCTCCGAAGCGCGGCCGACGAGATGGGTGGCAAGTGCCATCTGTCGCTTCTGGCTCCACCCTAGATCAGGGCTCGCAGATCGAGAAATCAGGGTGGCCCAACCAGGGTGCTCGCCTGATGTCGGGACGGTCGCGCCGCGGCAGGGTCGGCACATGCCCCGCTACCTGCTCCAGCACCACCACGAGTCGAGTGAGTGCGGCGTCGTGTTCGCCGCCTTCCGCGGCTTCGAGAGCCCGCTTCGGCACAAGGGCGCGCTGGCCTCCTGCCTTTCCGGAGGCCATTCGATCTGGTGGACGGTGGAGTCCGCAAGCGAGGAGAACGCGCTCGCGCAGCTGCCTTTCTATGTCGCCGAGCGCACGACCGCCGTCCCGGTCAGCGAGGTGCGGATCCCGTGACCGGCGCAGGCAGTCGCAATCGAGACGGAGGCGTCATGAGCGGATCCTTTCGGGACCACACCTGGAGCGAGCTCGCGATCCGCGAGACCGACGGCCTTGCCGTCTCGCTCCTCTGGAACAGCGCCACCGGCCGCGTGAAGGTCGCGGTCGTCGACGCCCGTCTCGACGAACGGTTCGAGGTCCACGTTCCGGGCGCCCAGGCGCTCGCCGCTTTCCACCACCCGTTCGCCTACGTGACGGTGCCGGACGCCTCCTTCGGCGACATCGGCTCTCGCCGCGGCCCTCGTCTCGCACCCGAAAGGAAACCGGTCTGATGACGATCGATCCCGTCCAGTACGCCCGCCGCTGGAAGACCCTCGGCGTGCTCTCGCTGAGCCTCGTGATCATCGGGCTCGACAACACGATCCTCAACGTCGCCCTGCCGACGCTGCAGGACGAGTTCGACGCCTCCCCTTCCAAGCTGCAGTGGATGGTCGACTCGTACCTGCTCGTGTTCGCAGGCCTCCTGCTCGTCTTCGGGACGCTCGGGGACCGCTTCGGGCGCAAGCTCGCCCTCCAGGCGGGCGTCTCGATCTTCGGCCTCGCGAGCCTCGGGGCCCTCCTCGCCGATTCCGCCGACCAGGTGATCGCCGTGCGCGCGGCGATGGGGATCGGCGCGGCGCTGATCATGCCCGCCACGCTCTCGATCATCGCCAACGTCTTCACCGGGGAGGAGCGCGGCAAGGCGATCGCCGTCTGGGCCGCCCTCGCAGCCGTCGGGATCGGGCTCGGCCCGCTGGCGGGTGGGCTCTTGCTCGAGTGGTTCGACTGGCCGTCGGTCTTCCTCCTCAACGTGCCTTTCGCACTCGTGGCGCTGTTGCTCGGCATCCGCTACGTGCCCGAGAGCCGCGATCCCCGGCCTGGCTCGTTCGACCTGCTCGGAGCGGCGCTCTCCGCTGTCGGCTTCAGCATCCTCGTCTACGCGATCATCGAGGCGCCCGAGCGGGGATGGACGTCCGGCCTCGTTGTCGGATCGCTCGCTGCGAGCGTCGCGCTACTGGGCGCATTCGTCTGGTGGGAAGGGCACACCAAGGAGCCAATGCTCGACCTCGGCTTCTTCCGTAGCGCGCGCTTCAGCGTCGGAACGGGGGCAGTCAGCGTCGCCTTCTTCGCTCTTCTCGGCGCGATCTTCGCCCTGACCCAGTACTTGCAGTTCGCACACGGCTACAGCGCGATCGAGGCCGGCTCGATCATGAGCCCTATAGCGCTCGGGTTGATGATGGGCGCGGGCTCGTCGAGCAAGGCCGTACGACGGCTCGGCACCTCACGCGTCGTCACAGCAGGCTTGAGCGGTCTCGCGCTTCTCCTGGCGGTGACCACGTTCTGGGACCCGAGCACGAACGCGCTGCTGCTCGCGGCCTGGTTCTTCGGGCTCGCGCTTGCGATGGGTTGGGTGATGGCTCCGGCGACCGAAGCCGTCATCGGCGCCGTCCCGACCGCCAAGGCCGGCGTCGCGTCGGCCACGAACACCGTCGCCCGGATGGTCTCGGGAGCGCTCGGGGTCGCCGTGGTCGGCTCGCTCGTCAGTTCCCTGTATTCCACAGATGTCGAGGGCTCACTCGACGCACTGCCTCCCAGGGCGCAGGCGGCGGCCGAGTCGTCGGTCGGCGCCGCCAGCGCGATCGCGGCCCAGCTTCCACCCCACGCGTCCTCCGAGCTGCTCGCGACGACCGGCGATGCCTTTACCCAGGCGATGGGTGCCGGGCTTCTCGTGGCCGCGGCCCTTACCGCCGCCATGGCCGTCATCGTGATCCGCTTCCTGCCGGCCCGCGAGGACGGAGGAGCGAAGGTCGCCGAGCGTGAGCTGACCATCGACACGCACGAGCCGTCGGTCCGTCGGAAGGCCGGGGTGTGGATGATCCTCGCGGCGTTGGTACTCGGGGCCGCATACCTCGCCAGCAAGCCGGGCTCCGACGCTCCTGCGGCCAACGGGCACGGATCCGCTCCGAAGTTCGCGGCCGTCGAGCGATTCGTTCGGGACGAGATGGCCGCACAGCGGATCCCGGGGCTCGCGCTCGGCATCGTCGAGAACGACCGGATCGCCTACCTCCGGGGCTTCGGCAAGGCGGACGACTCGGGGCGACCGGTGACCCCGAGGACGCCCTTCATCATCGGCTCGATCGCCAAGTCGTTCACCGCGCTGGCGACCATGCAGCTCGTCGAGGCCGGGAAGATCGAGCTCGACGCCCCTGTCCAGCGCTACCTGCCGTGGTTCCGAGTCGCGGACGAGGCGGCTTCCGGGTCGATCACCGTCCGCCACCTCCTGAACCACACGAGCGGCCTGTCGACCAGGACCGGGCGGACGTTCCAGGGCAACGGCGACGTCAGCGACGCCGCACTCGAGAGGACGGTTCGGAAGCTGAGCAGCGTCGAGCTCACCGCACCCGTCGGCCAGACCTATCAGTACAGCACCGTCAACTACGCAGTCCTGGGGTTGATCGTGCAGACGGTCGCGGGGCGCTCCTACGAGAGCTACGTCCGGACGGAGATCCTCGAACCACTGCAGATGCGCGGCTCGTTCACGTCAGCGGCGGCGGCCGAGCACCACGGCCTCGCCACCGGCTATCACTACTGGTTCGGGCGGCCGAGAGCAGCCGACCTCCCCTACAACCGCGGGCTCGTCCCGGCCGGGTACCTCATCTCCGACGCCGAGGACATGAGCCACTACCTCGTCGCCCAGTTGAACCATGGTCGGTACCGCTCGGCGTCCGTGTTGTCACCCGACGGAGTGGACGAGCTCCACAGGCCGGCCGTCCAGACACCGGAGACCGGCACCTCGTACGGGATGGGTTGGTTCGTCGGCCCGATCAACGGGATCCCGGCCATCCACCACCAGGGCGAGACGTTCAACTTCCACGCGAACGCCGTGCTGGTGCCCCGCAGCCGGACCGGAGTGATCGTGCTCGTCAACGCGGAGAACTCCATCGATCTATTCCTCAGCGGTCGCATGGGCACGATCTCCGAGGGCGTGACCAGTCTCCTCGAGGGACGCGATCCCGCTCGGCCGCCGTCGACCATCTCCACGTTCGTCGTCTACATGGTGCTCTTCGGGACGCTCCTGCTCCAGATGCGAGGCATCGTGCGCTGGGTTGGAGCTCTGCGTCGCGGTCGTCTCCCACGTGGTCGCTTGGGGCCGCGCATGCGCATCGGGCTCTCGGGTGCGTTCAGCCTCGGTTGGGCCGCCCTGGTCCTGGTCATCGTGCCGAAGCAACTCGGTCTGTCACTTGTCGTCGTCGCTCAAGGCTTGCCCGATCTCGCCTACCTCCTTCTGCTCAGCGGAGTGGTTGCGCTTTGTTGGGGGATCGTCAGAACGATCTGGGCGTACGCGACGTTCCGAGTGGCGGCCCGCACTCACGGAGGCGCGCCGACGGCAACGACCGGCGCCGTCGCGAGCCAGTCATGAGCACCACCCTTGCTTCTCGGGTCGACGCGCAGGCAGGCGGGCTCGCCCGACGCGCGAGCGCCGCCAGCCGGGAGACCGCGCAGTTCCCGATCGCGGGAGGCATCGTCGGCCTCCACATCGTCGACGACAACCTCCTCCAGCCCGGCTCGAAGCACACCGGGGGCATGCAGGCTCGCCTCGCCGAGTACGAGCGGCGGGTTGTCGACTTCTTCGGCCGCGCGCTACTCCAACCGGCTAGGAGCCCCACGATGTGGATCGACCAGTCCTTGCCCGCCGCCTTTCGATCTTGGTCATGCGAGCAGCGCGCGCGCGAGCCCCCACGCGCCGGGGCGGATCGAGTGCGCGAGGACGTCGTAGTCGGCCGCCTCGACGCGGTCGAGGACGGAGATGTAGGCGGCACGCGCGAAGCGCATGCCGCGCCGCGCCGCCGGCAACGCAGCGGCGACGGCCGCCGCCGTCTCGCCGAAGAGCGCACGCGCCCGGCCGACCTCGACCGAGAGCAGGGCGCGAAGCTGAGGCGTCGCCGACACGAGGCCGAGTGCGGACGCGTCCACGCCGAAGCGCTCGAGCTCCGCCGCCGGGAGGTAGATTCGGTCGAGCTCGTAGTCGACCCGGACGTCCCGGACGAAGTTCGTCAGCTGGAACGCGACACCGAGCCTCGCGAACGTCTCGGCCTCTCGTCGCGCACCGAGGATGGCGGCCATCACGCGGCCGACGGATGCCGCGCTCCCGTCCATGTAGCTATCGAGCTCGGCTCGGGTCGCGATCCGAACACGGCCACAGTCGACGCGCATCGACCGTATGTAGCGGCCAAGCCCGTCGAGGGGCAGCTCGAGCCGCCGGCCGGCGTCGACGAGCGCAGCGATCACCGGGTGATCTGACGTCCCTGTGACCAGCCCGCGTTCGAGCGCGCTCTCCCAAGCGTCGAGGGCGGCGAGCCGCGCGGCGGGTTCCACGGAGCGGCCCGCTCCGTCGACGATCTCGTCCGCGCCGCGCACGAACCCGTACAGCGCGTGGACGGCGGGTCGAACGTCGGCCGGGAGCCGCAAGACCGCAAGGTAAAAGGTGGGGTCATGACGGCGAAGCAGTCGCCGGCACGCGGCGTAGGCCGCGGCGGGCTGCTCCCGGGAAGCGGCCGCCGCCGTTGACGTCGTCATGGCGGGATCGTAGAGGCCAGCGTCCCGACCGCGGCAATGCCGAGAACCGCGCCGCCGCGCGGGTGACTCTCGGCAATTCCCCCCGGTAGCGCCTCCCCACCGAAGCGCTGAGCGAGTATCCGTCCTGAGCGCCGCCGATGACCTGCCCGATGGTCCAGGGTCGACCTATGCCTCGATCGAGGGATCCTGTCGCGAACGCGCAAGTTTCACGCGTTCCGCGCATCTACCCATGCAGAGACGGAATCATGGGCGGCCGCCGGTTCGTGGCGGCGACGGCGCCGCCCCCGTTCTCCCTCCCCTTGCTCGACGCCCCACTCACGGGCGAGCCTCGCCGACGGCAGGCGCGGCGGCGGCCTAGGATGCCGCATGATCGCGGCGCTCCTGGGGCTGATCTGCGTCGCGGCGTCCGGCGCCATCCTGGTCGCGCTGCACTTTCTCCCGACCGGGCTCAGCCCGATTCGCTACGCCGTCAGCGACTACGGCTGGACGGCGTACCACACGGGCTACCGCGCGATGGTCGTGCTGCAGGGTGCGGGGGCGATCCTCGTCGCGGTCGGGCTGGGGAGCGAGACCGACGCGACGTCCCTCGGCTGGCTCTACGTCTACGGGGTCTCCCGTCTCCTCATCTCGGGGTTCATGACCGATCGCGAGCCGGAGAGCCGGCGGTCGCTCACGACGACCGGCCGGATCCACCTCCTCCTCGCGGGCACGGCGTTCCTCTCGATCGCCGTCGCTGCGTCGCACATCGACTGGACCGGCAAGCCCGCGTTCCTCGGCCCCCTCGGATGGGTCGTGTCGGCCACGGCGATCGCAACCGGAGCAGCGATCCTGGTCACGCCCATCCGACGCGCGGCATTCGGGCTGATCGAGCGAGCGCTGTACGCCGCCGCCATCACCTGGCTGATCGCCGTCGCCGCCTCGATCGCGTTCTAGGCCGGAAGAAACTCGCCGGACATCGACAGCGTGCCCGCCGGGGAACCGCCTAGCATGGCTTCCGTGCACGAAACAGCTTCCCGGGGTAACCAGGACTCCGTGGCAGGCCCGGTCGCAGCATCGCCGCGCGAGCAACCGATCGACGACTGGCTCGGCGACATCTCCGACGACGACTGGAGCGAGAACCCGCCGCCGCGCACCGAGCGCGGACGCGCCCGGACCGCATACCAGGAGCCTCTCGCGACCGAGCCCGACCCCCGCGGAGCCGCTCGGCCGTCGCCGGCGGTCGCCTCCGATGATGAGCTCGGCGTGGTCCGACGACGGCGCCTCGTCGCCGGGCTCCTGCTCGCGGCGGCAGTCGGGCTTGCGGTCGTGATCGCGGTGCTCCTCCTGCGGGGCGGGGACGAGACGACGACATCCGCCACAACGCCCGTTGCACCCGTCGCGGAGCCGACGACCACGAACACGACGACCACGACGACAACGACGCCGACCGAGTCGAGCGCGTCGTCGACGGCGCCCTCGACGACGACTCCCTCGAGCACGGAAACGCCACCGGCATCCGACGCCTCCACGTTCACCCTTCCGGAGGGCACGAAGCTCCGGCTCGGCGAGGGCGACCCGACCCTCGTCGCGGAGCTCCAGACGGCCCTGAAGAGCGCCGGCTTCGAGCCCGGCGCCGCCGACGGTACGTTCGGGCCGCAGACCGAGGCCGCGGTGGTCGCGTTCCAGACGGCGAACGGTCTCGCCGCGGACGGCGTGGTCGGCCCCGAGACGGCGGCTGCGCTGTCCAGCGCCGTCGCCGAGCGGCTGACGGAGCGCGCGCGCGAAGAGTGTCCCTGAAGCCGAGGAGGCCCATCGCGTCGTCGCCTAGGATCGACACATGACGGCGCCTCAGGCCGGGATCTTCGCCCTGGGAACCAGCTCGCACGCGTACCTCGAGCTCGATCTCGACGCCGGCGCCGACGGCCGCCAGCTCGTGGGCATGCTTGCGTCGCTCCGCGAGCCGAGGACGACGATGGGCGGGGTCAACCTCGTCGTCGGCTTCCGGCCCGAGCTCTGGCGCGAGGTGGACCCGGACGGCGTGCCCGCTCGACTCGTCGGGTTCGACGACGACCTCGTCGGAGGCGACGGCTTCGTGATGCCTGCGACACAGCACGACGCGGTTCTCTGGCTGTCGGGGAGCGCCTACGACGTTGTCTTCGACACAGCGCGGGCGACGATCGCGGTGCTTCGCGGCGTCGCGTCGGTCGCCGAGGAGACGTCGAGCTGGCCCTATCGCCACGATCTCGACCTGACCGGCTTCGTGGACGGGACCGAGAACCCGACGCTGATCGAGGCGCTCGACGTCGTCCTGATCCCCGAGGGCCGGCCCGGGGCAGCCGGGACGGTGCTGCTGCTCCAGAAGTGGGAGCACGACGCGGACGCGTGGGAGTCGCTCCCGGTGGAGGAGCAGGAGCTCGTGATCGGCCGGCGGAAGCTCGACAGCGTCGAGCTGGACGACAAGCCGGAGGACTCGCACGTCGCGAGCACCGACCAGGACCGGTTCGGGAAGATCTTCCGCCGCAACATGCCGTACGGCACCGTGACCGACCACGGCACGGTGTTCGTCGGCTTCAGCAGCGAGCAGCTGCGGCTCGTGGCGATGCTCGAGAGCATGGCCGGCCTGCCGAGGGGAAGGCGGGACGCGCTGACACGGTTCACGCGGCCGCTCACGGGCGCCTACTACTTCGTCCCGTCCGCCTCCGCCCTCGTCGGGGCCGCGGATCGCCTCGGCCCGGCGGACTGACGGTCGGCGCCGCCCGAAGGGATGGCGATCCCTGCGCCGGTCCCCTTCCCTCGTTCGAGTGAATCGAACGCCGCCCTTCACCCGATACAGGGAAGGCATCCCTCGATCAGCGGGAGCATGCAGCGACGACTGCGGGAGAACCGATGGAACTGGAGCTACAAGGCTGGAAGGTCAAGCTGGCGCTCGCCGCGCTCCTCGTCGTGGTGATCGCGGCGCCGTTCGTCCGCTCCTCCATGGCGAACAAGGATCGTGCCGAGGACTGGCGGCGCCGCGCGCTCGTGGCCGAGGAGGCCGTCACCGGGCTGCGCGTGGTGATCGTCGACCGGAGCCGTGAGCTCAATCGCCGCACCGTCCAGGCCAACCAGCTCGCGAGCCTCGTCGACGTGAACGGGACGGCATTGCGGCGATCGAAGATCAGCATCGGGACCCTCGCCAAGCGGCAGCGCGCGCTCGCGAAGGAGAACGCGCGTGTCGCGAGCGAGCGCCGCAAGCTCCAGGTGCGCGTCGCGGCGCTCGAGCGGATGGGGTCGACGTTGAGCGTCTGCGCGAAGGACCTGGCCGCCGCCGGGTCGGCCGGGAGCAAGGGCCAGCGGACCACCGCGGCAACGGCGAAGGCCGCGCAGTCGCGCGCAGCGACCTGCAAGCAGGTCAGCGCCAACTTCGACGCGTACCTGGAGCAGGCTCGGTGATCCTCGGCCCCGGGTGGGCGTTCCTCGGCCTGCTCGCGGGGGGGATCGCCGCGTTTCTGCTGATCGGCGGCTCCGGCCTGGTGGTCGTGGACAGGGCGCCCGGGAGCGACGTCCGTCTCGCCGCGCCCGCGCTCGTCGAGGTCGATCAGGCGGTCGAAGCACGGCGCG
The DNA here is from genome assembly GCA_963739405.1 of uncultured Actinomycetes bacterium. Taxonomy (GTDB): domain Bacteria; phylum Actinomycetota; class Thermoleophilia; order Gaiellales; family Gaiellaceae; genus Gaiella. The sequence continues at coordinate 21,537 of CAVUAH010000011.1, forward strand.
CGACGATCGCCGCCGTGGCGCCCGCCCGCGCGAAGCGCGAGCTCCGGGGAGGCCTGCTGCGGATTCGGAATGCGGCGTGCGACGGCGTCCGGAGCGGAGCGGGCCTCGCGCTCGACCCGACGATCCTGGTCGCGCATCGAGACGTCCTCCCGGGCGGCGCCAGGGTCAATGTCGCGGCCCGGCACGCACATGCGAAGGCGCTCGACGCCGTCCAGGTCTACCGGCTGGGCGAGTTCGGCATCGCCCGGGTCGACGGGCGGCTGCCGCGGCTGCTCCCGTTGGCGCCGAAGACCGCGTCCGGGGCGTCGGTGGCCGTGATCCGCTATCCGCTCACGCCGAAGCCGCGCCTGCTTCCGGGAGTCGTGGTGGACACCGTCTCCGGAACGCCGTTCGGCGTTCGCGGCCCGGTGCTGCGGCTGACCTCCGAGCTCGGCCACGACGAGGCCGGAGGCCCCGTCGTGGATGCCAAGGGCCGCGTGGTGGCCCTGGCGTTCACCAGCGATCCGCGCACCGGGCTCGCCGTCGCCGTCCCGGTCGCCACGCTTCGAGCGCTCGTGGCGAAGCGCTCCCTCGAGCCGCTGCCGCGGTGCGACGGGAGTTGAGAGCCCGGCGAGACCAGCGCGTGAGCCGGCAAACAGGTACGAGTGGCCCTGCCCCGGCGATCTCTTGCACATGGACGTCAGCGAGTACGCCCGCTTCGAGCGCCCCGGTCACCGCGTCACCGGCGACCGCTCAAGCCAGGACCGCAGACGCCGCGACGGCGTCGACTACGTGCACGCGATCGTCGACGATCACTCGCGCCTCGCCTACGCCGAGATCCATCCCGATCAGCGTGCCGTGACCGTCGCCGGCTTCCTCGAGCGGGCGCTCGCCTTCTACGAGCGGCACGGGATCAGGGCGAAGCGGTTGATGACCGACAATGCCTGGGTCTACGTCAAGAGCCGCGACGTCCGCTGTCTCCTGGCGAGCCGCCAGCTCCGGCACCTGACGACCAAGCCCTACAGACCGCGTACCAACGGCAAGGTTGAGCGCTTCCACCAAACGATGGCGCGCGAATGGGCGTACGGGCTCGTCTACGCCTCACACCGCGAGCGCGCCGCCGCGTTGCCACACTGGCTCAACCACTACAACACGGCGCGGCCGCACAGCTCACTAGCCGGCTGCGGCGCGGCCGGCAGGTACCGTCCTCGGCGTGACCGGTTCGGTGCGCCCGGTGCTGTCGCAGGCCCAGCTCGAGCTGCTCGCCGAGCACGGCGAGGAGCGGACCGCCGAGCCGGGTGACGTCCTCTTCCAGGTCGGCGACCGCCGCTATCCGTTCGTCGCGATCCTCGAGGGCGAGGCGGTGGTCCTGGACGGGAACGGCCACGAGGTCGTCCGCCAGGGTGCCTCGGGGTTCCTGGGCGAGGTGAACCTGCTGTCCGGCCAGACCGTCTACCTGACGGCGGTCGCCGCGGCGCCGATGCGCTACATCGCCGTCGAGCGCGAGGAGCTGCGGCGCCTGCTGCTCGACGACGGCGCGCTCAGCGATCTCGTGCTCGGGACGTTCATCGCCCGCCGCGAGGCGCTGCAGCAGCGCGAGGGGATCGGCGTCGAGGTGGTCGGGCCGCGATCGTCACACGAGACGCGCGCGATGGTCGAGTTCGCCCGCCGGAGCATGCTGCCGTTCACCTGGGTCGACACCGAGCAGGAGCGAACCGAGCTCGTCGACGGCCTGGTCCGCGGACGAGCTGCCGCTCGTCCGGCTCCCGGGCGGGCCGGAGCTGCGCAACCCGTCGCCCGGCGAGGTGTCGAGGGCGCTCGGAGTCGGCCTCGAGCTGTCCGGCGTCGAGGAGGTCGACCTGCTCGTGGTCGGGGCCGGGCCCGCCGGGCTCGGGGCGGCGGTGTACGGCGCCTCGGAAGGGCTCGGCACGCTCGTGGTCGAGGGCACCGTGCTCGGGGGCCAGGCAGGGGCGTCCCGGAGGATCGAGAACTACCTCGGCTTCCCGGCCGGGATCGGAGGCTCGGAGCTGACGTTGCGCGCGGTCTCGCAGGCGCGCAAGTTCGGTGCCCGGACGGCGACCCCGTACCGGGCGGTCGCGCTCGAGCCCGGCGCCGCGCGTCACATCGCCCGCCTCGAAGGCGGCAACGAGGTGCACGCGCGCGCCGTCGTCCTCGCGACGGGCGCGGACTACCGCCGGCTCCCGGTCGCCGGGGTCGAGGAGTACGAGGGCCTGAGCCTCTTCTACGCGGCCGGTCCGGTCGAGGGACAGCGGTGTGCGGCCCGGCGGGTCGGTGTCGTCGGCGGCGGGAACTCCGCCGGGCAGGCGGCAATCTGGCTCGCCCGCGGCGGCGCCCTCGTGACGCTCCTCCATCGCCGGGCCGACCTGCACGAGACGATGTCCGACTACCTGATCCACGACCTCGACCGCTACGGCGTCACCGTCCGTCCTCGCAGCGAGATCGTCGAGCTGCACGGCACGGACGGTGAGCTCGAGACGGTCACGCTCGCCGACGGCACAGAGCTGCCGTTCGCATACCTGTTTCTCTTCCTCGGTGCCGCCCCCTGCACCGGCTGGCTCGACGGGGTGGTCGCGCTCGACGACGACGGGTTCGTCCTCACGGGCGCCGCGGCCGGCGGCTCGGGCCTGCTCGAGACGAGCGTGCCGGGGATCTTCGCGGTCGGGGACGTTCGGTCAGGCTCGATCAAGCGTTGCGCGGCCGCGGTAGGTGAGGGCGCGATGGTCGTCCGCTACCTCCACGAGCACCTCGCGACGGTCCGCGAGCCGGTCGCGACGAGCACCGAGAGCTGAACGGGACGACGAAACGCGAACGGAGGGCCGACCGATGAACGCGACGGTGTGCACACATCTCGATCAGGTTCGGGTCACCGAGCTCCCGGCGTCGATCGCCGGCTGCGAGGACTGCCTCGCGATCGGGAGCCGGTGGGTCCACCTACGGATGTGCACGATCTGCGGGAAGATCGGTTGCTGCGACTCGTCCCCCAACCGGCATGCCAGCGGTCACGCGCGGGAGGCCGGTCACCCGATCGCGCGCTCCGCCGAGCCCGGCGAGAGCTGGAGCTGGTGCTACGTCGACGAGGTCGCGCTCGCTCTGACGGACGGCTGAGGAGCTGCGACGTCGAGAGGAGGGCCGCCGGAGCGGCCCTCCCTCGCTCCCGGCGCATCCGGTGGGACGCGCTTTCCGATGCGGGAAACCGCGCAGTCCGAACGCCGCGGCATACGCCTCCGGAGGGGTCAGCGCGGGACGGCCGTGCGCCGCACGCGGTCCCAGACGGGTCGCAGCAACGGGTCGGAGACCCGGCTGAGCGCCGACACGAGCCGGGAGACCCACGGCGCGCCGAGCCGGGTCACGAGCGTGGCCGCGCCGAGGCCGACGAGCAGGCCCGCGAGGACGTCGCTCGGGTAGTGGAGGCCGAGCGCGATGCGCGAGAGCGCGATCAGGGTCGCGGCGGAGAGGTAGAGCGCGCCCGCCCGGCCCGAGAACGCGAGGACCGCGAAGGCGATCGCGAACGCGGCTGCAGCGTGGTCGCTCGGGAAGGACGGGTCGGTCGTCCGGGCCGAGAGCACATGCGTCAACGAGGCGTGCGCGACGAACGGCCGCGGCCGCTCCCAGAGGTGTGAGATCACCTGGTTCGTCAGGAGCGCGATCCCGGCCGCGACGAGCGCGGAGGCGGACGCGCGCTTCCAGCGGGTCTCGCCGTACGGCCGCGCGACGAACCACAGACCGACGGTTGCGAGGCCGTAGAGCGGGACCGCGAGGCTCGCGAGCGCCGTCACGGGGTCCTCGAGCCAGTCGTGCACGGCGACGGTCGAGTTCAATGCATGGAAGAGCGTCCAGTCGATCCGCCTACGCTACGTCGGGCGGTGTTGAGGTCTGGTTATGCCCGCCCGACGGGACAGCGAGATCGTGCGCCGCCGCGCAGATGTGACAGTGTGGAGCGCGGGCCGCCGCGGCTTCGTGGATGGGCCACGATCCGAGCGGAGGCCGGACGGAGGTGCGGCATGCACGGTCGCTATGCGCGCTACGACGTGACTGGGGACGTCCACGAGATCGCGCGTCAGGCAGAGGAAGGGATGCTCCCGATCTTCCAGGCGCAGCCCGGGTTCAAGGCGTACTCGCTGATGGTCTCCGACGGCGAGGTCATCTCGTTCAGCGCCTGGGACTCTGCGGAGAGCGCCGAGGCAGGCAACGCAGCGGCCGCGGACTGGGTCGCGAAGAACCTCGCCGGGAGCATCGGCCTCCGGGAGGCCCGGATCGGCGAGATCCTCCTGAGCACGACGCTCGGCGTGAGCGCCGGGGCGGGAGCCACCGCCTGAGCTCTGCCAGGCGGGGCGCCGCGCCGCGGAGCCCCGCCTGCCCTCGCCTCGCCGATGCCGCGTCCGAAACCGTGTCACGCCCCTCGGCGAAATCGTCGCCGACCCGGCCCGCGGGCTCGTCTACGGGAACCGCGGCTGCCTGCACGACACGAACGGGGAGATCGTCCGGCCGTTCCAGGTGAGGCGCTGGATCGCCTGCAGGCTCGAGTTCCGAGGAAGACGCCGTGCGCCGCTGCTCCAGCCGGGTCGTTACACCGAGCTCTTCTTCCTCGACGAGGCGACCGCCCTTGCGGCCGGGCATCGGCCGTGTGCCGAGTGCCGTCGCGACGACTACGACCGGTTCACGACCGCATGGCGCGCGCTCCACGGCGAGAGCGGCGCCGACACGATCGACCTCCGTCTCCACGGAGAGCGAATCGACCCGGCGACGCGCCGCCGGCGGCTGCACGATGCGGCGTTCGACGACCTCCCGGACGGCGCCTTCGTCCTCCACGACGGCATCCCCCAGCTCGTGCTCGGCCGTGCCCTGACTCCGTGGTCGCTCCGCGGCTACGGTCGGCGCGAGCCGTTGCCCGCAGGCCGGGCGTCGCTGATCACGCCGCCGTCGCTCGTCGGCGTGCTCCGCTCCGGATGGAGCCCGGAGGCGGTGCCGTTCCTCCATCCGAGCGCCGCGGGGGCGACGCGCGCTAGGCGCGCGCCCGTTCGCACCCGCCGCCGGGCCGCACCGCCTCTGGTACCACTCCGCCGTGGCGTCCAGCGCGCAGACCGGGTTCACCGTCTGGCTCACCGGCCTCTCCGGCGCGGGCAAGACGACGATCGGGCACGCCGTCGCGGCGGAGCTCGAGCGGCGCGGCCTCCACGTGGAGGTCCTCGACGGCGACGTCGTGCGGACGCATCTCTCGAAGGGCCTGGGGTTCTCGCACGAGGATCGCGACACGAACATCGAGCGGATCGGATGGGTGGCCTCCCGCCTCACGCGCCACGGCGCGGCCGTGGTCGTCGCAGCGATCTCGCCCTACGACGCGACGCGCAAGCGTGTGCGCGCGCTGATCGAGGAGCAGGGGCCGTTCGTCGAGGTGTGGGTCAGCGCGCCGGTCGAGGAGTGCGCCCGTCGCGACGTGAAGGGCCTCTACGCGAAGGCCTTCGCGGGCGAGATCACCCACTTCACCGGCGTCGACGACCCGTACGAGGAGCCCGACGACGCGGAGATCGTCGCGGACACGGTCGCGCTCTCGCCCGCGGAGTCGGTCGCCGTGGTGCTCGCGGGGCTCGAGCGGCTCGGCATCGTGTCGGTCGCCGCGCCGTACGGCACCCTGAGCGGCTCACGTGCAGCCGTCGTTGAAATCCCGGGCGCCAGGCGCGCATACTCGACGACTCCGCGCGCGGATCCCCGCGCTGACGCTCACAAAGGGGGCGTATGACAAGACGCAGGCTCGGCGGCGTGCTCCTCGGCGCGTTGCTTCTCGTGCTCGGGCTCGGCGGCCCGGGCGGCACGGCGGCACCGGGCACCCCGAAGGTGTCCTGGGGCCCGTGCCACCGCGATCTCGGGCCGTTCGAGTGCGGCACCGTCCAGGTGCCGCTCGACTACAACGGGCCGGACGGAGGGACGGTCTCGATCGCCGTCGTCCGGCTCCCCGCGAGCGACCCCGGCCGGCGCATCGGCTCCCTGTTCGTGAATCCGGGCGGGCCAGGCGGCTCCGGCTTCGAGATGGCCCTGTTCGCGGCGCCGGTCGTTGTTCAACGACGAGGTGCGCGCACGGTTCGACATCGTCGGGTTCGACCCGCGCGGCGTCATCCGCAGCTCGCCGCTCCGCTGCTTCGGCAACGACAAGCAGTGGGCGCCGTTCTTCGCGCCGTTCGCGTTCCCGGGCACGGGCGCGGAGCAGGCGATCTGGGAGGATGCCGACCGGTTCCTCCAGGGTCAGTGCGACCAGCGGGGCGGCAGGATCGCGTCGCACCTCTCGACCGCCAACGTCGCCCGCGATCTCGACTCCCTGCGTCGCGCTGTCGGCGACGACAAGCTCACCTACGCGGGCTACTCGTACGGCACCGCGATCGGTGTGCAGTACGCCAACCTCTTCCCGGGCAACGTACGGGCGCTCGTCGTGGACGGCGTCCTCGATCCGGTCGCGTGGACGACGGGGAGCGGCGACGGGACAACGGTCCCGATGACGATCCGGCTCGGGAGCCACCTCGGCTCGCAGGCGACGCTCGAGGAGTTCTTCCGCCTCTGCGAGCGGGCACCTGCGCCTTCGGCCCCGGCTCGGCGGCACGCTTCGCCGCGCTCGCGGCGAAGCTCAGCGCCGATCCCGTGCCGTTCGACTACTCGACGCTCGTCGCGATCACACTGCAGGCGCTCTACGACTCGTCGAGTTGGGAGGAGTTCGCGCAGGTCCTCGCCGACGTGGAGTCGGCGGCCGCGTCGCACACCGCGCTCTGCTCCCGTACGGCTGGCCACGGTGAAGGCGATGCTGCAGCGCCCGTTGTACATCACCAAGCGCGGCTTGCCCGCGAACTACGAGAACTTCGTCGAGTCGTTCCCCGGCGTCGTGTGCGCCGACAGCGTCAACCCGAGCTCGTACGCAGCGTTCTCCGCGGCAGCGGACAGCGCAACGGGGTACTTCGGGCGGATCTGGGGATGGACTGCGAGCATCTGCGCGATCTGGACCGCTGCGCGACGACGATCGCTATCTCGGGCCGTTCGATCCGCGTGACCGCGAACCCGGTGCTCGTCGTCGGGAACCGCTTCGACCCGGCGACGCCGTACGCGGGGGCGGTCAAGGTGGCGAGCCTCCTGCCGGGCTCGCGGCTCCTGACGGTCAACGGCTGGGGGCACACGTCGCTGTTCCTCTCGGCGTGCGCCGACGACGCGGTCAACACCTACCTCCTCACCTCGGTCCCGCCGCCGGCCGGGAAGGTCTGCAACCAGGACGTGACGCCGTTCGCCGGCTGATCTCGACGCATCACCCGGGCGAGCCCTCTCCGTCGAGCGGCTCGCCCGGGCGCGAGCGTGACCACGCGGTCGACGAGGTCGAGCCCTTCGGGGCGGTGCGTGATCAGGAGGACCGAGCAACCGTCCGCCGCGTCGAGGACGTCGCGCACGAGGGCCTCGGCGGTCGGAGGGTCGAGGTGCGCCGTCGGCTCGTCGAGGAGGAGGACCGGCGCGTCCGCGAGCAGCGCGCGCGCGACGACGAGACGCTGGCGCTGGCCGCCCGAGAGCCGACCCCGTCCTCGCCGACGAGCGTGTCGAGCCCGTCCGGGAGCGTCGCGACCCAGTCCGCGAGGCGCGCCCGACCGAGGGCCTCGAGCAGCTCGTCGTCGGTCGCCTCCGGCCTCGCGAGCCGGAGGTTCTCGCGGATCGTCGAGGCGAACACGTGCGCCTCCTGCCCCGCGAGGGCGAACGTGCGACGAACGTCCTCCTGCCGGAGCGTGCGGAGGTCGCGGCCGTCGAGGGTGACACCGGCCGTCCTCCGGGTCGAGGAAGCGCAGGAGGAGGTTGGTGACCGTCGTCTTCCCGGCGCCGCTCGGGCCGACGAGCGCGACGCGCTCGCCCGGGCTCGAGCCTGAGGTCGAGGCGCTCGAGCGCGGGCGACGGCTCGCCGGGATAGCGGGCCGTCACGCCTTCGAGCGGCGACGGTGACCGGAGCGCGAGGTGCGGGCGACGGAGCCGGACGGGTCGGTGACGGCCGGCTCGCGCTCCGTCAGCTCCAGCACCCGGCGTCCCGCGGCGAGCGTGCCCGACGAGCTCGCGCGCGGCTGCGGGGAGCGGCGCCACCGTCTCGAACGACGAGAGTGCGAGGAGCGCGAGTGTCGCGACGAGAACGCGGTCGAGCGCCCCGTCGTCGTGCGCTGCGACAGCGAGCGCGAGCACCCCGGCCGTCGTCAGGCCGGCGATGGCGATCGAGGCGGCGTCGGCGAGGCCCGCGACGAGCGCGTCGCGCCGGCCGAGCCGGACGAGCTCGGAATCGGCGGCCCGGACGCGCTCGATCGTGTCATCCTCGCGGCCGTAGGCGACGAGCTCCGGCGCGCCGGCCAGGAGCTCGACGAGCTCCGCGGTGAGCTCGCCGCGGGCAGCCGCCTGACGCCGGCCGGCGCGCCGGGTGATGCGCGCTGCGAGGAACGGGACCGCGATGCCGCCGACCGCGAGCCCGAGCGCCAGCACGACCGCCGCCGCGGGCAGGAGGAACGCCGTCGCGACGACGCAGGCCGACGGCGACCGCGAGGCCCGCGACCGCCGGGCCGAGACCGCGGAGGTAGAGCCCCTGCAGGGCGTCGACGTCGCCGACGAGCCGGCGGAGCAGGTCGCCGCGCCGGTATGCGTCGAGCTCGGCCGGCGCGAGCGGCTCGATGCGCTCGAAGACGCGTGCGCGGAGCGGTCCGAGCGCGCGGAGCGCGACGTCGTGCGACGAGAGCCGTTCGAGGTATCGCGTCAGCGGGCGCGCGAGCGCGAGGAAGCGGACGACGACGATGGTCGTCGTCAGCGCCAGGATCGGCGGGTGCTCGGCGGCCCGGGAGATCAGGTACCCGGCGGTCGTCGGCAGCGCCACGCCGAAGCCGAGTGCGAGCACGCCGAGCCCGAGCGTCAGCGCGGCGCGCGGTCCGGGGATGTCCGCGAGGGCATGCAGCCGGCGGGCGGTCGAGCTCATGCCGCCTCCGCCGCGGGCACGACGACCCGACCCTCGTCCAGGCGCACGACGCGGTCGGCCGTGGAAGCCAGCTCGGGTCGATGCGCGACGAGCAGGACCGTCCGCCCCCGGCAGAGCGTCTCGATCGCGCGGTGGACGAGCGCCGCGCCGACCGGATCGAGGTCGGCGGTCGGCTCGTCGAGGACGACGAGCGGCGCGTCGCGGAGAAAGGCCCGCGCGAGGGCGATCCGCCGTCGCTCGCCGGCCGACACCGCGCGGCCGCCGTCGCCCACCACCGTCCGGTACCCGTCGGGAAGCGCGGAGACGAAGTCGTGCGCGCCGGCGAGGCTCGCAGCTCGGCGCACGCGCTCGTCGTCGGCCGCCGGGTCGCCGAGGCGGATGTTGTCGGCGACGGTGCCGCGGAACAGCGTCGGGCGCTGCGGGACGTACGACAGCGTCCGCCGCCACGCCTCGGCGTCGACCGCCGCGAGGTCGTCGCCCCCGACGAGGATCCGACCGGATGACGGCTCGGCGAAGCGGAGGAGGAGCGCAGCCAGCGTGCTCTTGCCGCTGCCGCTCTCCCCGACGAGCGCCACCGTCTCACCGGGATGCAGCTCGATGTCGACCGCGTCGAGCGCGTCGCGCTCGACGCCGGGGTAGCGGAACGTCACGCACTCGAAGGTGATCGGCGCGGAGGCCGGGTCGCGGGGCGCGAGGCCACCGACGCGGGACGCCCGGCGCCGCGGAGAGGTCGAGCATCCGCGCGGCGACCGCGGCGCCGTCGCTGCTCGCGTGGAACTGCGCCGCGAGGTTGCGGAGCGGCAGATAGAGCTCGGGCGCGAGGACGAGCACCGTCAACGCGGGCGCGAACGCCACGTCGCCCTCGGCGAGGCCGATGCCGACGACCACCGCGACGAGCGCGATTCCGAGCGTCGCCGCCAGCTCGAGCACCGCACTCGACAGGAATGCGGCGCGCAGCGTGCCCATCGTCGCCCGGCGATACGCGTCGCTCACCTCGACGATGCGTGCGGACTGGGCGCGGCCGCGGTTGAACGCGCGGAGCGTCGGCAGCCCGCGCACCACGTCCAGGAAGTGGTTCGCGAGCAGGCTCATCGCGCGCCAACGCTCGCGCGCGCGGTGCTCGGTGTACCGGCCGACGAGCCACATGAACAGCGGGACGAGCGGCAGCGTGAGCACCATCACTCCCGCGGCGAGCGGGTCGATCGAGACGACGAGGACCAGCACCGCGACGGGCACGACGGCGGCGAGGACGAGCTGCGGCACGTAGCGGGCGAACGTCGTCTCGACCGCGTCGACCCCGGACACGGCCGCCGTCGCGATCTCTGCGCTCTCGGCTCCGTCGCTCGCGGCGGGACGTCCGCGCAGGCGCGCCTCGACCAGCTCGAGCCGCAGCTGCGAGACGACGCCGGCAGCCGCCCGCCGCCCGGCCACCTCGAACCCCCACGCCGCCGCCGACCGCGCGAGGACGACCGCGACGAGGAGCGCGAGCGGCACCGCCACGTCGCGAAGCGACGCTCCGCCGAAGGCGCGCGCGGCGACGCGTGCGAGCAGAACGGCCTGCGCGAGCACGAGCAGCGCGACGATCACCCCGAGGATCGCGTCGGTGACGAGCAGCGTTCGCGCCGCCCGTGCGCGCCGGAGAAGGCGCGGCTCGAGGGCGGGGAGGGCTGGCATCGGCCGCTGCATGATGACACTGGTAACGATCGGCCGAACCTGAGATGCTCACGCGGTGAGCGGGGAGGCGACGCTCAGCACCGCGCCGGCGCGGGCAGATGTGCTCGTGATCTTCGGGATCACGGGCGACCTCGCGCGCGTGATGACGTTCCGCTCGCTCTACCGGCTCGAGGCGCGCAACCTCCTCGCCTGCCCGATCGTCGGCGTCGCCTTCGACGACTGGACGCTCGACCGGCTGATCGCCCATGCCCGTGACTCGATCGCGGCGACAGGCGAGGAGCTCGACGAGGACGTGTTCGCGCGCCTCGCGAAGCGGCTCTCCTATCACCACGGCGACTTCGAGGACGCTGCGACGTACGCCGAGGTCGCGAAGGCGATCGAGGGCCGGGCGTGCCCGGTCTTCTACCTCGAGATCCCGCCCTCGCTGTTCGGGACAGTCGTCGCGGGGCTCGCGCAGGAGGGGCTCACGAAGACGGGCCGCGTCGTCGTCGAGAAGCCGTTCGGTCACGACCTCGCCTCCGCCCGCGCGCTCAACGCAGAGCTGCACGCGTTCGTCGACGAGTCGCAGATCTACCGCATCGACCACTTCCTCGGAAAGCTGTCGGTCGAGGACATCCTCTATCTCCGCTTCGCCAACACGGTGCTCGAGCCGATGTGGAGCCGGCACTACATCGACTCGGTGATGATCACGATGGGCGAGAGCTTCGGCATCGCCGACCGCGGCCGTTTCTACGACCCGGTCGGCGCGATGCGCGACGTCGTCCAGAACCACCTTCTCCAGGTCCTGAGCCTCGTGGCGATGGAGCCGCCGGCCGGGAGGACGGGCGACGTCATCCGGGACCGCAAGCGCGACGTCTTCCTCGCGATGGCCGACGCCGAGCCGGCCCACTACGTGCGTGGCCAGTACCGCGGGTACCTGGATGTCGAGGGCGTCGCCTCCGACTCGCAGACCGAGACGTACTGCGCCATGCGCCTCGCGATCGACAACCTGCGCTGGTCGGGGGTCCCGTTCTTCATCCGCGCCGGGAAGTCGCTCCCGGTGACCGTCACCGAGGTGCGGATCGTGTTCAAGGTGACTCCGTGGCTGGGCCTCGCGCCCCGCCACGCGCCGCGTCCGCCTGCCAACGAGCTGGTGCTCCGGATCGGGCCCGACCCCGGTGCGTTGCTCCATCTCCAGGCCAAGTCCGTCGACGACGGGGCGCTCGTCCGCTCCGTCCACCTCGACATGGAGTTCCAGGCGATGGGCGGCGAGGGCCCGACCGCGTACGAGGTGCTCCTCGCGGCCGCGCTCGAGGGCGAGTCGTTCCACTTCGCCCGCCAGGACGTCGTCGAGGAGATGTGGCGTGTGGTCCAGCCGCTGATCGACGCGCCTCCTCCCGTCGAGCTCTACGAGCCCGGGACCTGGGGGCCGCCGGATGCCGACAGGCTGACCCACGGGCACGGCGGCTGGAGAGACCCGTGGCTGCCGTGACGCGGCGCAGGCTCACGCCGTGGATGATCGGCGTCGGCGGCGTCACCTTCCTCGCCGGGCTCCTGTTCGGCTACGACCAGGGCGTCATCTCGGGAGCGCTGCCGCTGCTCCAGAAGGACCTCGACCTCTCGACGTTCGAGAGCGAGATCGTCACGAGCTGGGTGACGCTCGGGGCGCTCTTCGGTGCGCTCGTCGCGGGCGGCACGGCCGACCGCATCGGGCGTCGCTGGACCGCCGTGACCGCAGGTGTGCTGTTCGCGGTGGGAGCGCTGATCGAGGCGGTCGCGCCGGGTGCGGGGATGCTCACGGTCGGCCGCTTGGTGACCGGCCTGGGCGTCGGGTTCGCCTCGGTCGTGGCGCCCCTTTACGCCGCGGAGATGGCGCCGAAGCGGCTCCGTGGGCGCTTCGTCTCGACCTACCAGCTGGCGATCACGGTCGGCATCCTCTTCGCCTACCTCGCCGACGACGCCCTGACGGGATCCGACCGCTGGCGACTGATGTTCGGCCTGGCCGTGATCCCGGGCGCGGCCCTCGTGGTCGGCTTCCTCGTGATGCCCGAGTCGGCGCGGTGGCTGCTCAAGATGGGCAGGCGCGACGAGGCGCGTGCATCCCTCGTCAAGGTGGACGGGCCGGAGGTCGCCGATGTCGAGCTCGCGCAGATCGAGGCCGACCTCGTCGCCGAGCAGCGCGAGGGGCAGGCGAGCTGGGGCGAGGTGCTGAGCCCGTCGCTCCGGCGCGCGCTCTGGGTGGGGATCGGCCTCGCCGTCCTTCAGCAGGTGACCGGGATCAACGCGATCATCTACTACGCGAACGAGATCTTCGCCGAGGCCGGCTTCACGACCGCCGAGCAGCAGGCAAAGGCCACCCTCTGGGCGGTCGGCGTCGTCAACGTGCTCGCGACGCTCATCGCCGTCGCCTGGGTCGACCGGTTCGGCCGCCGGCCGCTCCTCCTGACCGGGCTCGTCGGGATGACGGTGAGCCTCGGCGCGGTCGGGCTGTCCTTCGCGGCGCTCGACGCCCGCCCCGAGACCGCGACGAGCACGACCGCCGGCGGTATCGTCACGGTGCTCGCACTCGTCGTCTTCATCGCCTCGTTCGCGTTCTCGATGGGCCCGATCGTGTGGACGCTGATCTCCGAGATCTATCCCAACCGCGTGCGCGGCAGGGCGATCTCCGTCGCGACGGCCGCGAACTGGCTGGCCGCGTTCCTCGTGGCGCAGTTCTTCCTCTCGCTGGTCGACGCGATCGGGGAGTCGACGACGTTCTTCCTCTTCGCCGCGCTGTGCGTCGTCTCGTTCGTGTTCGTGTGGTACCTCGTGCCAGAGACGAAGGGTCGCTCGCTCGAGGAGATCCAGGAGCGCTGGGTGCGAAACGGAGACCGCATGCTCGACGAGCGCGACCTCCACCTGCCGCCGCCCGGTCCCGACGCCGTGCCCGAATGACCACGCCGCTCCGCGAACGGCCGTCCTGGACGGCGCTCGAGCGCCACTTCGCCGCGGTCCGTGACCTGCACCTGCGCGACCTCTTCGCCTCCGACCCGACCCGCGGCGAGCGGCTCGCGGCCGAGGGCGCGGGCGTCTACCTCGACTACTCGAAGAACCGGATCACGGACGAGACCCTCCGCCTGCTGCTCGAGCTCGCCCGCGAGTCGGGCCTGGCCGAGCGCACCGAGGCCATGTTCCGCGGCGAGCGGATCAACACGACCGAGGATCGCTCCGTCCTCCACGTCGCCCTGCGGATGCCCAGGGGACGTCCCTCGTCGTCGACGGCCGCGACGTCGTCGCCGACGTCCACGACGTGCTCGACCGGATGGCCGCCTTCGCGGAGCGCGTTCGCTCGGGCGAGTGGACGGGACACACCGGGAAGCCGATCCGGAACGTGGTCAACATCGGGATCGGCGGCTCCGACCTGGGGCCCGTGATGGCCTACGAGGCCTTGCGCAGCTACGCGCGACGCGACCTGACCTTCCGGTTCGTCTCGAACGTCGACTCCACCGACTTCGTCGAGGCGACACGCGACCTGGCCGCGGACGAGACCCTGTTCGTGGTCTCGTCGAAGACGTTCACGACACTCGAGACGATGACGAACGCCCACACCGCCCGGGCCTGGGCGATCGCTGCGCTCGGGGACGAGACGGCGATCGCGAGGCATTTCGTCGCGGTGTCCACGAACGCCGACGAGGTGGCGCGGTTCGGCATCGACACGGCGAACATGTTCGGCTTCTGGGACTGGGTCGGCGGGCGCTACTCGATGGACTCGGCGATCGGCCTCTCGACCATGCTCGCGATCGGGCCGGAGCGCTTCGGAGAGCTGCTCGCCGGCTTCCATGCGATGGACGAGCACTTCCGGACGACGCCGCACGAGCGGAACCTCCCGGTGCTGATGGGCCTCCTCTGCGTCTGGTACGGCGACTTCTTCGGCGCGCAGACGGTCGGCGTGATGCCGTACGAGCAGTACCTGAAGCGATTCCCCGCCTACCTCCAGCAGCTGACGATGGAGTCGAACGGCAAGCACGTCACGCTCGACGGCCGTTCCGTCGACTACGAGACGGGCGCCGTCTTCTGGGGCGAGCCCGGCACGAACGGCCAGCACAGCTTCTACCAGCTGATCCACCAGGGCACGAAGCTGATCCCCGTCGACCTGATCGGCTTCTCGCGCACGCTGAATCCGCTCGGCGACCACCACGACATCCTCATGTCGAACGTCTTCGCGCAGGCGGAGGCGCTCGCGTTCGGGAAGACCGCGGCCGACGTCCGGGCGGAGGGGACGAGCGAGGCGGTCGTGCCGCACCGCGTGTTCGACGGGAACCGGCCGAGCAACGTCCTCCTCGTCGAGGAGCTGACGCCGTTCGCGCTCGGGACGCTCGTCGCCCTCTACGAGCACAGCGTCTTCACGCAGGGCACGGTCTGGGGGATCAACTCGTTCGACCAGTGGGGTGTCGAGCTCGGGAAGGCGCTTGCGCAGCGGATCGTCCCCGAGCTCCAGAGCACGACCGAGCCGGAGCTCGCCCACGACTCCTCGACGAACGCGCTGATCCGGCGGTACCGGGCGACGAGGTGATCAGGCTCGTCCTCTCCGACGTGGACGGGACGCTCGTCCGGATGGACAAGACGCTCTCGGAGCGCTCGATCGAAGCCGTCCGGGCGTTGCACGAGTCAGGGATCTGGTTCGCGGTCACGAGCGGACGTCCGCCTCGCGGCATGGCGATGCTCGTCGACCCGCTGTCGCTCCGCACCCCCATCGCCGCCTTCAACGGCGGCCTCGTCGTGGCACCCGACATGAGCGCCCTCGAGGAGCGGACGATCCCGGATGCGCTCGTCATGCCGATCGTCGAGCTCCTCGAGTCCTTCGGGCTCTCGGTCTGGGTCTACCGCGGGGCCGACTGGCTCGTCCGCGATCCCGACGGTCCGCACGTCGCGCAGGAGGCCGCGACCGTCGAGTTCTCGCCCACCGTCGTCGAGAGCTTCGGCGGCAACCGGGCCGATGTCGCCAAGATCGTGGGCGTGAGCGACGACCACGACCACGTCGCGGCGGCCGCGGACGCGGCCCGGGCTGCCTTCGGCGACCACGTGTCCGCCTCGCGCTCGCAGCCGTACTACCTGGACGTCACCCACCCGAACGCGAACAAGGGCGCCGTGGTGCAGTACCTGTCGGCCCGGTACGAGGTCCCTCCCGACGAGATCGCGACGATCGGCGACATGCCGAACGACGTCCTCATGTTCGCGCACTCCGGGCTCTCGATCGCGATGGGGAACGCCGACCGCGAGGTCCAGCGCGCCGCGCGGCGCGTGACGAGGTCCAACGACGACGACGGCTTCGCGCATGCCGTCGAGACGTTCATCCTGAGCGAAAGGAGTCGCTAGTGGCCACGGAGACCCCGATGCAGCTCGGCATGGTGGGGCTGGGGCGGATGGGCGCCGGGATCGTGCGCCGGCTCATGAAGGACGGGCACCGCTGCGTCGGCTACGACGTCTCCGCCGACGCGGTGAAGGCGATCGAGGCCGACGGCGCAACCGGCTCGACCTCGCTGGAGGACTTCGTCGCGAAACTCGAGGCCCCTCGGTCGGTCTGGGTGATGGTCCCCGCCGGTGACATCACGGACAGGACGATCGCGTCGCTCGGAGACGTGCTCGAGCCCGGGGACGTGGTGATCGACGGCGGCAACACGCACTACGTCGACGACATCCGGCATGCGGCGGAGCTTCGCGAGAAGGGGATCCACCACGTCGACTGCGGCACGAGCGGCGGCGTGTGGGGCTTCGAGCGCGGCTTCTGCCTGATGATCGGCGGCGAGGACGAGGTCGTCGAGCGCCTCGCTCCGATCTTCGCCACGATCGCGCCGGGCGTCGACTCCGCGCCGCGGACGCCGGGGCGCAGCGGCGACCCGAGCCAGGCCGAGCACGGCTACTACCGCTGCGGCCCGAACGGTGCGGGGCACTTCGTGAAGATGGTCCACAACGGGATCGAGTACGGGCTGATGGCGGCGTACGCGGAGGGCCTCAACGTGATCGCGAATGCCGACATGGGCATGCGCACACGCGACGCGGACGCCGAGACCGCGCCGCTCGAGAGCCCGGAGCGCTACCAGTACGACATCGACACGACGGAGGTCGCCGAGGTGTGGCGTCGCGGCAGCGTCGTCGGCTCCTGGCTTCTCGACCTGACGGCGCAGGCGCTCCAGGAGTCGCCGACGCTCGAGGAGTTCGCCGGGCGCGTCTCGGACTCCGGCGAGGGGCGGTGGACGTCGATCGCGGCGATCGAGGAAGGCGTGCCGACCCCCGTCCTCACGACCGCGCTCTACTCCCGCTTCGCCTCGCGCGGCGCCGACGACTTCGCGAACCGGCTCCTCTCCGCCATGCGCAAGCAGTTCGGCGGGCACGACGAGAAGCAGGCGTAGCGTCGTGTCGCTCGAGCTGGAGGTGCTGCCCGACGCCGCCGCGGTCGCGCGGCGTGGCGCCGAGGTCGTCGTCGGAATGCGCCGCCGCGGCGATCGACGAGCGCGGCCGGTTCACGTTCGCCGTCTCCGGCGGGCACACGCCCTGGGCGATGTTCGCCGAGCTCGGCGACAGGCTCCCGTGGGACAGGGTCACGATCTTCCAGGTCGACGAGCGGGTCGCCCCGGACGGCGACCCCGACCGGAACCTCACGCATCTGCTCGAGAGCCTCCCGCCCGGTGCGGACGCCGACGTTCGCGCGATGCCTGTGGGAGCCGACGACCTGGACGAGGCGGCTGCGGAGTATGCGGCGGCGCTGCCCGAGTCGTTCGACCTCGTCCACCTGGGGCTCGGGCCGGACGGGCACACGGCCTCGCTCGTCCCGGGCGACCCTGTCGTCGAGGTGGACGACCGGACGGTCGCGCCGACGGGCGTCTACCAGGGGCGCAGGCGGATGACCCTCACGTACCCCGCGCTCGACCGGGCCCGGCGTATCCTCTGGCTCGTGACGGGGGAGGACAAGGTCGACGCGCTTCGCCGACTGCGGGACGGCGACCGCTCGATTCCCGGAGGACGTGTCAATCGCGAGCACGCACTCGTCGTCGCGGACGCCGCGGCGAGCGGGGGAGCGGGCGCGTGAGCGAGCGCGAGTACCCCGTCGAGCCCCGGGCGCCGGCCGTCCTCGCGGTCGACGTCGGCGGGTCGCACGTCAAGGTGCTCCTGAACGGACGTGACGAGCGCCGCAGGTTCGTCTCCGGGAGGAGGCTGACCGGCGAGCAGATGGTGACCCGTGTGCTCGAGCTGACCGGGGACTGGGAGTACGTCGGCGTGTCGGTCGGCGTCCCCGCGCCGGTCGTCCACGACCGCGTGCTGCGAAACCCCGTCAATCTCGGCAAGGGCTGGGCCGGGCTCGACTTCGAGTCGGCGTTCGGAAAGCCGACGAAGGTGGTCAACGACGCCGCGATGCAGGCGCTCGGGAGCTACGAGGGCGGGCGGATGCTCTTCCTCGGCCTCGGCACGGGGCTCGGCTCGACCATGATCCTCGACGGCACGGTCGCGCCGATGGAGCTCGGACACCTCCCCTTCCGCAAGGCCACCTACGAGGACTACGTCGGCGAGCGTGCGCGCGAGCGAGTCGGCAACAGCCGCTGGCGGAAGGCGGTCCTGGACACCATCGAGCAGCTGTCGGAGGTCCTGCTGCCCGAGTACGTCGTCGTCGGGGGAGGCAACGTCGCGCATCTGAAGAAGCTCCCGGAGAACTGCCGCATCGGGCGGAACGAGGACGCGTTCCTCGGCGGCTTCCGCCTCTGGGTCGATCAGGCGTAGCCGAGCGCTGCCAGCGCCTCGCCGGCCTCGCGCTCGACGTCGGCGAGCTGTGCGGGCGTCAGATCGCGGCGCCAGCGGCCTGCCGACGTGTCATGGGCCGTCGCGAAGGCGGCGGTCACGAGCTCCGCGTCGACGCCGAGCCGCTCGGCGACGGGCGCGGCGGCCGCGGCGGGGTCGGAGACGAGCCGCTCGTACCTGACCTCGACCGTGCGCTCCGGGACGGCCCCGGCGGCGGTCACGTAGCGCCGCCAGGCCCACGCCGCGCGGGTCGCGTCGGACACCTCCGAGAACTCGAGCTCCCTGCCGTGCTCGACCCAGAAGCGGGCGTGCGGCCCGAAGGGGAGCCGTGCGTCGTCGGCGCCGGTCCGCTCGGCGCTCAGCCACCCGCGCTCGAGCAGTGACGTCGCGACGTCCCGGCCGTCGCGGACGACGTGGACGGCGACGGCCTCGGGGTAGGCGCGGAGGGCGGCTGCGAGCACGAAGCTCGTCTCGGGCGTCTGCTCGACACCGCGGAGCCCGCGGGCAAGCCCGAGCGTGCGGACGCGCTGGAGGATCTGCCGCAGCCGTGGTGCGACCTCGGCGTCGGGCCGGCCGAGCAGGCCGGGGATCGCGGCCTTCCACGGCTGCACCTCGTCGAGGTCGACGAAGCTCGGCATCGATCCGAGCGCCCGTCCCGTGAAGGTCGTCCCCGACCGCGGCGACCCGACGACGAACACGAGACGCTCCTCCGACCCGAGGCGCCTCCGCCGCCGCGCCACGCGGACGGCGCTGCGACCGTAGAGCGCGGTCGAGCGGGCGATCTCCCGGGGCCGTCCCACCACGGGACGTTAGCCCGCGTACGTCGTCGCGAGCGCGTCGATCCGGGCCGCGCTCCGCTCGAGCGCAGCACGCGGCAGCCTGCCTGCGCGGGCCTCCGCGAGCAGGGCGTCGTACACGCCCTGCGTCGACCGCTCCGAGCCGACGAACAGGAGCAGATCGACCCCGGCCCTGGCAGCGCGGAGCGCAGCCTGCTCGAGGGTGACTCCGTGGGTCCTCGCGAGCGGCTCGAGCGCATCGGTGATCGTCACGCCCGTGAACCCGAGTCCGCGCAGGAGTGACTGCACCCGTGGCGACCAGGCCGCGGGGAGGTCGCCGTAGGCCGTGTAGGAGGCGTTCGAGACCATCACGAGCGGTGCCACCCCGGCGCCGATCGCGCGGCGGTAGGGCAGAAGCCCGGGCGCGAGCGCGCTCGCGGGCGCGTCGATCGTGACGGCCGTGTCGTCGGTCGACCTCGTGGCGAGACCGAGCCCGGGAAAGTGCTTCAGTGTCGGAGCGACGCCGCCGTCGAGCAGTCCTGCCGAGAACGCGGTCACGGACTTCGCCGCTCTCGTCGGGATCGTGGAGAAACCCCGGCGCTGGGCCGCGATGAACGACCCGGGCACGGCGGGGACGTCCGCGACGGGCGCCAGGTCGACGTCGAGGCCGAGGCGCTCGAGCGCGCGCGCCGTGTCCCGGCCACGGCGGCGGATCGCAGCCTCCCCGAGCCGCCCCATCTCCTCGGCCGAGGCGGCCGGGGGGGCCCAGCGGAACCGCCTCACCGAGCCGCCCTCCTGGTCGGTCATCACGAGGAGCGGATTGCCGCCGGCCGTTGCCGCGGCTCGGAGCGAGGTCGTGAGCGCGCGCAGCTGCGGCGCGTTGCGGACGTTCGAGCCCATCAGGATCACGCCGCCGACCTGGCCGCGACGGATGCGCTCGAGGAGCGACGAGCTCGCCGTCGTGCCGTCGATCCCGACGACGAGGCGGGCGCCGACGAGCTTCGCGAGCGGGGGAGGCGCCGCCCCGGGCGCACCCGCAGCGCCGGCACCGAAGCCGGCTGCGACGACCATCGCGGCAAGGGCGACCCTTTGCGTCATGACGCTATCCTCGCAGCGACGACTTCCGTCGGTGTCCGACTTCGAGTCGGACACCTGCGCGGACACAGAACGCTCGGCGCGCTCCGAAGGTGTCGGACCGAAGTCCGACACCGCGGCACCGAGCGCCTACAAGGCGTCTTCTTCCTCCGGTGTCCGACCTCCGAGTCGGACACCTGCGCGGACACAGAACGCTCGGCGCGCTCCGAAGGTGTCGGACCGAAGTCCGACACCGCGGCACCGAGCGCCTACAAGGCGTCTTCTTCCTCGAGCCGCACGGAGAACGGGAGGCGCCAGTCGTCGTCCGCCTCTCCGTCGATCGTGAGGCGCCACTCGTAGCGGCCCGGCTCGAGCGGCAGCGGGCTCGAGTTGACCGCGACCGGGAAGTCGAGCGGCGTCCCCGGCTTCAGCCCGGCCGGGCGGCCGACCTCGAAGGGGACGTCGTCGAAGAAGACGACCGGCTCGTCGCCCTCCTCCGTGTCCATCTCGACCAGGTTGCCGTCGGCGTCGAGCAGCTCGAGTCGCATCACGTGCCGCTGGTTCGCCTGGTCCCACGGGACGCGGATCAGGATCGCGATCCCGAACGGAACCGGGTCCGGCCCCGTCAGCGACCACCCGCCTCCGACGACCGTCAGCTTGCCGTCGGACACCTGAGCGAAGTCGGCGAGAAGCATCGTGACGCGCACGTCGCGAGTCTCGCACAGCGGGACCGGCGCCCGCGCCCGGCCCGAGCTACGCAGCGATGCGCACGACGTCGGCCGCTTCGACCAGCTCGGCCATCACCTCGGCGAGCTGCGCCCGGAGCTCCACGTGGCGGTCGGCGAGCGCCCGATCTGCCTTCGCGACGGGAAGCTCGAGGTCGAGCACCCGGGCCCCCATCAGCCCGAGCACCTTCTTCAGCTCCCGTTGCGCCCAGACCCCGCCGAACGCCCCGGTCGAGGCACCGATCACGGCGACGGGCTTGCTCCGGATCGGCGTCTCGGCGATCGGGCGCGAGACCCAGTCGAGCGCGTTCTTGAGCGCCCCCGGGATCGACCCGTTGTACTCGGGCGTCGCGATCAGCACGGCGTCAGCCGCGCGGATCGCCGCCTTGAGCTCGTCGACGGCGTCCGGCGCCAGGTCGTCGAGGTCATGGTCGTAGGCGGGGAGCTCGGCGAGGCCCTCGAAGACGTCGAACGCGACGTCCTCGGGAAGCTCCTCCGCGGCGAGGCGGAGGAGCTGCGCGTTGTGCGAGCCGGCGCGGAGGCTGCCGGCGATGCCGAGGATCGTCACCTACGACTCGCTTCTCGCCGGCTGGACGAACACGAGCGTCGCGTCGAGCGCGACCTCGTCTGCCAGCATCGAGCCCCCCTCGGGGAGCGGGGCGTTCCACGTCAGGCCGACAGCGTTCCTGTCGACCGTGCCGGCGAGCGACAGGCCGAGCTTGCTGTTGCCCCAGGGGTCCGAGACGGGGTCGGCGATCGTCCCGGTCAGGGTGATCGGCGCCCGGTTGCCCTTGATCTCGAGGACGCCCTCGAGCGTCACCCGGTCACCGTCGCGCTCGATCGCGCCGGTCTCGAACGAGAGCTCGGGGTAGGTCGCCGTATCGAAGAAGTCCGGCGAGGCCAGATGCTCGGCCAGCTGGTCCGAGTCGACATCGATGCTCGACGCCTGTGCGACGCCCCTCAGGCCGTTCTCGTCGAAGGTCGCGTCGAAGCTCCGGAATGCGCCCTTGAACGGGGCGACACCCATGTAGACGACCGTGAACCCAACGGTCGAGTGCGTCGGATCGATCGCCCAGCTCCCCGTGGGGACCTTCGTCGTGTCGATCGTGCTGCTCATGTCTCTCCTCCCGCGTGTTCGCACTTTCCTTGTGCGAACGATAATTGATACAGCAACTAACGGGAGGAGGTCAGTGCGTATTCCCGGCTGCCGCGAGCGCCTCGAGCGCCGGCGCGATCCGCTCCCGATCCCCGGGCGGGAGTGGGAACATGGGGGAGACCACGAGCACGCTCGCACCCTCCGCCCGGGCCGACGCGAGGTCGATCGCCTCGTCGAGGCTCGAGGCGCGGAGCGTTCGTCGGCGGTCGAAGAACCTCGCGAGCCGCGTGGCGGCCGGCCCGAAGAGGACGATCAGCCGCGCGACACGTCGGGCCTCGGCGCAGGCGTCCTCCAGGAGCGCCTCCTCCTCGCGCGAGGCGTGGACGGGCAGGCCGTCGATCTCGAGCTCGCCGCCCGCGACCAGGACGACCGAGTCGTCTACGTACTCGTGCAGGGCGGACGCGGACTTCGCCGGGGTCGCGGCCATGCCGTCGTCGATCAACTCGGTGGCTCCGAGCCGCCCGACGCGGGTTGCGCGATGCGGCGGAGGCGCGTCCGGCAGTCGAAGCTTCGCCGGCAGCGCGCCGAGCGCGAGCGCGGTCGCCGTCGCGGCGAGAAGGTCCTGGAGGCGCGGCGCGTCGAGCCTCGGCGGCAGGCGGAAGGAGCGCTCGCCCGTCGCGTCGCGAAGGACGACCGTGCGCCCGCTCACGAACGCACCCGCGTCGACCTCGCCGCTCGTGGAGAAGCCGAAGCTGTGCCCGGCCGAGAGATCGGCGATCGCGGCTGCGTCCGCGTCGTCCCGGTTCGCGACCACGATGTCGTCCGGCCCCTGCCGGAGGACGATCGCCTCCTTGGCCGCGCGGTAGGCATCGAGCGAGCCGTGGAGCTCGAGATGGTCGGGCCAGAAGCACGTGATCACCGCGACCGTCGGGCTGCGGGTCGTGAGGCAGAGGTGCGAGCTCGTCAGCTCCATCAGCAGCGCTCCGTCGCCGGGCGGGGGGAGGAGCTCGGCCGTCGGCCAGAGGTTCGCCGCGCGGGCCGTCGTGCTCGTGTGCACGGTCGCTCCGGCCGTCCTGAGGAGGAACGCGAGGAACGCGGTCGTCGTGGTCTTCCCGGCGGTCCCCGTGACGCCGACCGTCGGCACCGTCGCGCGCTCGAGGACGAGGTCGGCGAGGCAGCGGACGACCGTGCCCCGCTCGCGGAGGATCCGGACGCGCGGCGCGACCTCGGGCGTCCAGACGTCGAGGAACGCCTCGTCGTGGTGGCCGGGGTCGGCGTCGAGGCTCGCGCGAGCCCGTACGATCACCCCAGCCGCTCGGAGCTCGAGCGCCTGCTGCGACGCGTCGCCCGGCCCCGCGAGCGTGACCCGGTGCCTCTCCCGCGCGAAGGTCCGGGCGAGCACGACTGCGTCGCTGTCGAACCCCTCGACGAGCACGCGTTTCATGGAAGACACGGCCGGGGCAGCGCCGCAGGTCCACCCCGGCCGGTCGAGGCGGATTGTGCACGTGGGCGGGGCGGATGGTCAACGTCCGCCCCGCAATGTGCGGGTCGACCTCAACGGGTCTGCGGGAACCCCAGGTCGACCTTGCTCGTCGCAGGATCGGGCCAGCGCGACGTCACCACCTTGCCCCTCGTGTAGAAGTGGACCGATTCGGGCCCGTAGGCATGCGAGTCCCCGAAGAGCGATGCCTTCCAGCCCCCGAACGAGTAGTAGGCGACGGGGACCGGGATCGGCACGTTGATGCCGACCATCCCGGCGGTCACGTCGAACTGGAACTGGCGTGCGACCCCGCCGTCACGCGTGAAGAGCGCGACGCCGTTGCCGTACGGGTTGTCGTTGACGAGCGACACGGCCTCGTCGTAGCTCGCCGCGCGCACGACCGAGAGGACGGGCCCGAAGATCTCGTCGCGGTAGGCGTCCATCTCGGTCGTGACGTTGTCGAGCAGCGAGACGCCCAGGAAGAACCCGTCGCCCCCCGGCGCGGTCTCGCGGCCGTCGGCGACGACCGTCGCGCCCTGCTCCGAGCCGGTGGCGATGTACGAGGCGACCTTGTCGCGGTGCTCGCGCGTGACGAGCGGCCCCATCTCGGAGTCGGGCTCGAGGCCGTTGCCGACCTTCACGTTGGGGAGCCGCTCCTTGATCGCCTGCGACGAGCGGATCGGCGACGTCGCCCACCGCGACGAGCACCGAGACCGCCATGCAGCGCTCGCCCGCCGAGCCGTAGCCCGCCGAGACGGCGGCGTCGGCGGCCATGTCGACGTCGGCGTCGGGCAGCACGATCATGTGGTTCTTCGCGCCGCCGAGCGCCTGCACGCGCTTGCCGTGCCTGGTACCGGTCTCGTAGATGTAGCGCGCGATCGGTGTCGAGCCGACGAACGAGACCGCGGCGACCCCGCGGTGCTCGAGCAGTGCGTCGACGGCGACCTTGTCGCCGTGGATCACGTTGAAGACCCCGTCGGGCAGGCCGGCCTCCGTCAGCAGCTCGGCGGTGAGGAGCGCCGCGGACGGGTCCTTCTCCGACGGCTTCAGGACGAAGCAGTTCCCGCAGGCGATCGCCGGCGCCCACATCCACATGGGCACCATCGCCGGGAAGTTGAACGGCGTGATGCCGGCGACGACGCCGAGCGGCTGCCGGATCGAGTAGACGTCGATCCCGGTCGAGGCCTGCTCGGAGAACTCGCCCTTGAGCAGCGTCGGGATCCCGCAGGCGTACTCGATCACCTCGAGCCCGCGCGCGACCTCGCCCATCGCGTCCGAGAGGACCTTGCCGTGCTCGGCGGTGAGGGTCCTCGCGAGGTCCTCGCGATGCGTGTGGAACAGCTCGCGGATGCGGAAGAAGAGCTCGGCGCGCCGCGCGAGCGACACCGTGCGCCATGACTGCCATGCCTCGGCGGCGTTCCGGACGGCTGCGTCGACCTCATCGGCCGTTGCGAGGTCGACGGCCCCCGTCTGGACGCCGAGCGCCGGGTTGAAGACGGGCCCGCTGCGGCCGGACGTCCCGTCGACCCGCCGTCCACCGATCCAGTGCGGGATCCTCGTGATCGCGTCGTCGCGCTCCGCGGCGGGCGCCTCGGCAAGCTCCGTCATCGCTGGCTCCTCTCGAAAGCGTGTCCCCGGAGGGTATCGCGGCGGATGCGACGCGGGTGGCGGCGGCGCCGGCCTGGAGGTGGCAGGCGGACGATCGGTGTCAGACACCGATCTCTGTCAAGGGGAAGCCGTGCCGAATTCGTGCCGGAGGCTCCACAGCCGTCGAGCTCGCATGTCGCCTCGGCCTCGTTCGCGAGGCCGGCTCAGCTCCCCGCCCGGTGACTCGCCGCCACGACTTCTTGCCGGCGAAGCGGTGTCTGACACCGATCTTAACGTGGCGTGCCGCCGTCGTCGGGCGAGCCCCGCGCAGAGGGTCGGGGCTTGGGCCTAGACCTCGACGCTGCTCGTGTCGCAGTCGCTCGGCTTGCCGGAGTCGAACCCCGTCCGGAACCACTTCACGCGAAGCTCGGACGACCCGTGGGTCCACTGCTCGCGGCTCCGTGCCCCGAGCCGATCGTCGCCCACTGCCGCGGCAGCCTGCAGGCCCTCCTCGATGTCGCCCGGGTCGAGCAGGCCGCGTTCGTAGGTCGATCGCGCCCAGACGCCTGCGAAGCAGTCCGCCTGGAGCTCCAGCTGCACGGAGTAGGCGTTCGCACGGCCCGGATCGTCCTGCTGCTTGCGGCGAATGGCGTCCTCGATCCCGAGCTCGCTCTGGATGTGGTGGCCGATCTCGTGCGCGATCACGTATGCCGCCGCGAAGTCGCCGGGCGCGCCGAAGCGGCGCGACAGCTCCTGGAAGAACGAGAGGTCGAGGTACACCTTGTGGTCGGCAGGGCAGTAGAACGGCCCGGTCGACGACGACGCAGGCCCGCAGCCGCTCGTCGTCCCCGACGTGAAGATCACGACCGGCGCACGCGTGTAGTGCCTGCCCGACTGCTGGAACACCTGCGTCCACATGTCCTGGGTATCGCTCGAGACGAACTTCGCGAACTCGAAGGCGTCGTCCTTGCCGGCCGCGCTTCGGTCCGGGCCAGAGCCGGACGATGCCGGAGGGACGGTCTCGTCGATCTGGCCGGGCGAGAGCGGCCCGCCGCCGCTGCCCCCGCCGAGGATGTCGCCGCCGAACAGGAGGGCGACGACGACCAGGATGACGACCCCCAGGCCGCCGCCCGCCGTTCCCACCGGGATGGGAAGCCCACCGCCCATTCCGCCGCCCTGCCCTCGGCGATCCTCGATGTCGCCCTGCCCCTGGACCCGCTTCCAGCGCACGGATGCCAGCGTAACCCGCGGGCGCGGGTGCGAAACGGACCCCTACGTGACGACGCCGGCCTCGGCGAGCGGTCGCCGTGCCCAGGCGAGCGTCGTCGCGTACCAGCCCTGCAGGGGCTGCAGGGTGACGCCGCCGCTCGAGGAGTGCACGAACCAGCCGTTCCCGAGGGAGATCCCCATGTGCCCGATCTCGGACGGCTTCGAGGCCGGCCCGTGCGCGCCGAAGAAGATCACGTCGCCGGGCTCGATCGCGGCGCGGTCGATGCGCTCGGTCTTCGGCACCTCGCCGCTCATCGCATACGTCGTCCGCCCGCGGAGCACCGAGACGAGCGCAGGGGCGTCCTCGAACGGCTCCAGCTTGTACACACGCCAGACGAACCCCGAGCAGTCGAAGCCCCCCGGCACGGTCACGGTGTTCCCGGGCGCGGTCGCGCTCCAGAGCTGCTGGGACTTCTCCGACGTGCCGGCGAAGACGTAGGGGTAGCCGACGAAGCGCAGGGCGCGGGCGAGCACGTCGCGCTGTAGCTCGGTCAGCGCCGGGAGCGAGAACGTGGAGGCGAGCCCCTGGATCGCCTCGATACGGCCCGGGTCGAGGAGCCGCAGCTTCGCCAGCGAGTAGGCGGCCTCGGCGCGCGTCGCGGGCTGCTTCGGCGATCGCTCGAGGTCCTCGCTGCCCTCCGGATGGTTGACGCGGAGCCCCAGCAGCCGAGCGATCGTCTCGGTGCCGAGCATGTCCGTCGGGTCGAGCCCGGCGTCGCGCGCCGCGAGACGGATCGTCCTGGCGGCGGGAAGCAGCCCGGCGGCCGCGACGAGCTGCGCGTCCAGCTCGCGCATCGTGACGATGCGCGCCGGGTCACCCGGCGGCTCGTGCGGCTTGCCGAGGGCGACGAGCGCCTCGTGAAGCTCCTCGCGGGTCAGCGGGTCGTCCGGCCTGAACGAGACGACATCGGGCCCCATCACGCCCGCGAGGACGACGGACGCGATCTGTGGCGCGGCCCAGCTCGGCGCCTTCGCGACCGTCGCCGGCGCCGCGAGACCGGACGAGGGGCTCGCCGCGCTCCCCGCGGCCGGCAGGGCCAGCGCGGCGAGCGAGCTCGCGAGCGCGCAGAGCAGACGTCCACCACCCATCGCTACGGGTATCGGACGGTCGTTCCGCACCCTTGACCGGGCGTCCTCCCACGTGAACGGAATCCGAACAATTCGCCGGAACGCGTGCGCGGCGCGCCGCTGCGGTAGAAACCCGTGATGGCGCGGGAGACGATCCGCGACTGGGTCCGGTCGCTCGAGCGGGCCGAGCCCGCCGACCAGTGGACGATGCTCTGCTTCTTCGCCGGTCGCGGCGTCGAGCTGGACGAGGACGAGCTCAACGCCGCGGTCCGGCGGGCCGAGCTCCTCCTGGCGGCGGGCGGCGACCCCCGTCGTCGGCTCGATCCGTTCGGTCGCGCCGCGACGGCGCTCGCGGACGACCTCGACTCATCGCAGCGGCGCGCGCAGCTGGGCGCCGGGCTCGACGCGCTCGTCGGGGAGGTCGCGGGCCTGCGCGGCGCCCGCGAGTCCCTCGCGCTCCTCCGCTCGGACTCCGATCTCGCCTGGAGGGCGTATGCGACGTCGCTCCTCGCGGAGGCGCTGGCAGAGGACACCGGGGACGAGTGAGTCCTTCGCATCATCTGATGCAGTGACTGCTAGCATCAGATGCATGCCACGGACGACACTCGATCTCGACGGTACGGTGCTCCGCGAGCTCAAGCGACGATCGCGTGCCCAGGGCACGACGGTCGGGCGGCTGGCATCCCTGCTCCTGGCCCAGGCGCTCGACCAGCCGTCCCGCGCCGAGACACCCGCGCTTCGGTGGCACGCCGGGCCGATGCGCGCACGTGTCGACCTCCGTGACAAGGAGGCGGTCCGCCGAGCACTCGAGGACGCGTGAGCGCGACGCTCGATGCGAATCTGCTCCTGTACGCCTCGGACGAGTCGAGTCCGTTCCACGCTCGGGCGATCAACTTCCTCGAGGCGCTCGCACGCGGCTCTGAGCTCGTCTACGTCTTCTGGCCGACCGTGATGGCCTACCTGCGGATCGCCACCCACCCGGCGATCTTCGCCGCTCCACTTGCCGCCTCGGAAGCGACGGCGAATGTCGAGGGCCTCATGGCGCTTCCCAATGTCCAGACCGTCGGCGAAGGCGAGCGGTTCTGGAGCGTGTGGCACGACGTCGCGGGAGACACTCCGCCGACCGGGAACCTCGTGCCCGACGCCCATCTCGCCGCCCTGATGCGCGAGAACGGCGTCCGCACGATCTGGACGAGCGACCGCGACTTTCGCCGGTTCGACGGCATCGAGGTGCGCGACCCGTTCGCGTGATCGTCAGCCGGCGAGTCGCGCGATCAGCTTGAGCGGGCCGCGAGCGACGCCCCGGGCGTCCGCCGGGTGGGCCACGTCGCCGCAGAGGAGGGCGGCGACGACGGCGAACACGCCCGGTGCCCGAGCGGCCGCGAAGACGGCGCGCGGGTGGCGATCGAAGGCCCGCTTCGCCGCCCACGACGCCGCCGCGTGTCGATCGAGCGCCGTCGCGAGAGCCGCCGTGTAGCCGTCGAGGTCGCCGGAGACGATCGCATTCGCGGCGAGCCGCGACGAGACGAACGCCTCGTACATCCCGTCGCCCGAGAGCGGATCGACCAGCCCCGCGGCGTCTCCGACGAGGAGCGTCCTGCCTTCGCCGGCCGCCGTGCCGAGCCTGCGCATGGGCAGCCGGTGGCCGCGCAGGTCGGTCATCGCCGCCGGAGCGACGCCATGCGCGCGTGCGAGCCGCGCGAGATGCTCCCGGAGCCGCGGCCCTTCGGCGCCCCAGCCCCCGACGCCGAGGTTCGCGTGGTCACCTTTCGGGAAGACCCAGCCGTACCCGCCCGGGACGACGGCCAGCTCGATCACCGCGGTCCGCTCGAGCTCGCCGACCCGTAGCGCTCCGAGCGGGACGTTGCCCTCGAGCGCCACGCCGCGGACGATCCCGTCGTCCACGCCGATCGTCCGCGCGACGACGCCGTTCGCCCCGTCCGCCCCGACGAGCACCCCGGCGCGCACCGTGTCGCCGTCGATGCGGGCCGTGACCCCGGCCCCGTCGGTCTCGAGCGCATCGACCCGCACGCCGTCGCGGAAATCCGCCCCGGCGGCGGCTGCCTGCTCGGCCAGGAACGTGTCCAGCCGGCGGCGCTGTGTCATCCGGATCAGGGGCGCGTTGTGCGTTCGCGCGAAGCGCGACCCGTACCGGAGGCGAAGCTCGAAGCGGTCGACGTCGCGCTCGACGACGGGCGACGGATCGACCGGGATCCGCTGGAGCGCACGGCCGGTGAGGCCGCCGCCGCACGGCTTGTCGCGCGGGAACCGCGCCTTGTCGACGAGCAGCACGCGCGCCCCCGCGCGGGCGAGGTGGATCGCCGTCGACGACCCGGCCGGCCCGGCTCCCACCACGAGCGCGTCGTAGGCCTGCACGATCCGAGTCTAGGCGTCGTGTGGCGGGCCGGCCCCTGTCCGCCGCGTCAGCTCGACCTTCGTCTCGCGGTCGGCGAAGCCGAGCGACCGGTACAGGCCGATCGCGTGATACCCGGGGTCGGCGAGGATCACGAGCGTCTCCGCTCCTCCCTCGAGCGCGGTGGTGCCCGCTCGGTGGACGAGGGCGCTCGACAGGCCGCGCCGGCGTGCGTCGGGATGCGTCTCCACCATCTGGAACCGCGCGATGCCGTCGCCGTCCGAGACGACCCCCAGCGCGGCGCGGAGGCTCCCGCGCTCGAACGCCCCGAACCACGTCGCGACGCCACGCTCGCACAGCGCGCGCGACGCCGCGACGTGGGCGCGCAGGAACGGCTCCGTGAAGTGGTCGTCGTCCTTCGGGAAGCAGGCGATTCGGAGCTCGAGCGCCTGCCGCCAGTCGTCGTCGCCTGCGAGCGGCCGCAGCTCCGCCTCCACCGCGCGCCTCGGCGGCCGGAGCGCGGTTGCGGTGAGCACCGTGTCACGGCTCAGCTCGAAGCCCGCGCCGGAGAGCTCGTCCTCGGCGCCGATCGTCCCGTCCACCGAGTCGATTCCCCACGCGACGTGCCCGGCGTCGGGAAACGCGGAGGCGAAGAGCTCGAGCCGCTCGTCCACCTCGCCGACCCCGACGGGCTCGGCGAACAGGACGAAGTTGCCCCACCAGAACGTCGGGTTCGAGGGCGTGCGGACGACGACGTGACGATCGTGGTACTCGATCGCGCTCCCGCCGAGGGCCAGCACCATGAGGTCGGTCCGGAACCCGAGGGAGTCGATCTGCACCCGGCGAGTCTGCCAACGCCGGACGGCGTACGTGGGCCGTGCGCTCCGCACCCGGCTACAATCGCGTCCCCTGCAGGGGTTCCCGAGTGGCCAAAGGGGGCGGGCTGTAAACCCGCTGGCTCAGCCTTCAGAGGTTCGAATCCTCTCCCCTGCATGCGCGTGGGGGAACCGATGGTTCCCCCACGGGACCCCTCCCCTGACGGGACCAGCTGTGTCTGCGAGCGCAGATCCGGCGCAGACCCGTGGGCCTGCGCCGGTCAGCGTCTAGCCGTAGTCGTATCCTCCGCCCTTCGACCCGTCGTCGGTCGTGTCCGTCGGTGTGGTCGACGTGGGAGGTGGTGCGGCGGCCGGGGCCTCCGCCGTTGCCTTGCGCGTGATGAGCTTTCCGGTCGGCGCGATCGCATACCACGCCTTGAAGAGGCCCTGGCCCTTGACCTGGCCCGACTTCTTGTCCGGGGCGTAGCGATAGAGCGCGATCCCGTTGTAGGTCACCTGGACCCGGCCGTCCGGTCGCTTCACCGTGCCGAGCTTCGCGGCTGCCAGGCC
Organism: uncultured Actinomycetes bacterium; assembly: GCA_963739405.1. Taxonomy (GTDB): domain Bacteria; phylum Actinomycetota; class Thermoleophilia; order Gaiellales; family Gaiellaceae; genus Gaiella. Next base: position 52,735 of record CAVUAH010000011.1, read on the forward strand.
GGGGCCGACCGTCGGCTTCGCGCCGGCCGAGACGAGGAGCGGCGGCCACAACTGGGCGCAGGCGCCCTTGCAGTCGATCTTGCCGCCCTTCTCGTCGGTGTAGTGGTAGAGCGTCAGCCCGCTCGACGTCGCGAGCAGCTTGCCGAGACCCGCCGTCTGGACGACTTTCACGGTGGGTCGGCTCGACGCCGCCATGGCGGTGGCCGCGAGCACCCCCGCGACTGCGAGTAGCGCGGCGGGAGCGACCCACCACCTGAGTCTCCTCCGCATACTTGGTCTCCATTCTCCGAGGTGCGGTTACCTTCGGGACTACGGCGCGGCGGATGGTCCGGATTGGCGTGCTCGGCCGGGTGGGTGGCGCACGCCGCGTTCATGGATGACCTCGTCGCGTCAGCTACGCCGTCCTCGGAGGGCCGCTCGACGACGAGCACCGCGTCGTCCTGGCCGTCGAGGTCGATTCCGCCGACGACGTGTGGCACGCTCGCTGCCGCCGACCCGTGGACCCCGAGCCCCGGGACGATCGAGCCGTGGACGATCCGCCTCGACGCCGGGAAGAGCCGCGCCGCGAACGCGCTAGGCTTCCCGCTCCACGCCCTCTTAGCTCAGTTGGTAGAGCACCTCCATGGTAAGGAGGGGGTCGACGGTTCGAGTCCGTCAGAGGGCTTTGGAAGAAAGCCCCGCTCACGCGGGGTTTTCTTGTTGTTGCCTTGGGAAGCGCAGAAAGCGCGCCAGGCCGATGTGCAACGCCGGATGTCAACACGGTCTCTGCGAGGCCAGTCACAAGTCGGCTGGGGCTTTCCGGTGCTAGCTTGGCGGTACACGATTTCTCGCCTCCCCGCCCTGACCCCCTGGCCATAGCGCTAAGGCGGGGCGGAAATGAGGGGCGTAATGGCTCCAGCGGTGGAATTGGGGCACGTGGTAGTCGAGAGGCATGGCGACGTTGCCGTCTTGCGGCTGCTTGGCGAGCACGACATGAGCACCGTGGAGTCGGTGCGGCGCGTTATCGCAACTCAGATTGAGGCAGACGAGGGTGTCGTCGTCTCGCTCGTGGAGACCAAGTTCGTTGATGCCGCCGTCGTTCGTGCGCTCTGCGAGGGCGACGAGGAGTTGCAACCTCACGGCCGGCGGCTGGTCGTCCACGTCGCGACTGAGGACGTCGTGCGACGCGTCCTGGAGATCACCGGCCTCACCGAATCGCTCCCTACGACTGGTTCACTCCAGGAAGCACTTGTGGGTGCAAGACGGGGCGGGGGCGGCTGACAACGTTGGGTGATCCGCGCACCTACCCGATGACGATGGAGAGCGCTGGGTTCGCGCGTCGCGATCTGAACAGGTTCGAGGGTCTGATCGAGGCCTCGTTGCTCGACGACATGCGGATCATCACGTCAGAATTGTCACCCTCGTGATCGTGCGGTCACTCGCTGACAGGCACAGCTCGATTGTTGTCACAACAAGCCTCGCATCGAACGTTCTCCGCATCGAGGTCGACCAGATCGTCACCAGACGCGTAGCCCCGGCACACGTCGAGCGGCTGACCGGTGAAGCAGTCATCCGCGGAATCAGCGACCGCTGCTCAGCCATGGACAGCGTGCCGTTCCAGACCTGGGCCGAGATCGACGTACGAACCAACGGCCTGGTCACACGGTTACAACCCCCGGTGTAACGAGCGAGCACGGCCCTGCAGATCGAGCCATGAAGTCAGACGAGCCGTTGCGCAGTCGGCCGACGTGCCCTCGAGGAGGCCGCGCGGAGCTCGGCGAGCGCCTTGGAGGGCGGCGGGTCGTCGAGCGCCCAGATCATTGCTTCGGGTTCGGGTATGTCGAGCGCGAACACACGGACATCACAGCCGTACGCGGATTCGAGTCGTTCGGCGAGGTCGGAGTCGTTGCCGAGGCGGGCGAGCTCGAGGACGTCGGGGCCGGGGATCGGGTAGCCCGCGACGAACATGGTCGGCACCCGCCCGATCCTTCCAGAACAAGTGTTCGTGTGCAATCGGGTTTTGGCACGGACCTTGTGTTCGGCGTTACAAGGGCGCATTGTGTGCGCCACGCAGAGCGCGCCCCGGTTGACACCGGGCCACGGGGGATGGCTCCCCGGCGTCGACGGGGCGCGCTCGACGAGCCCGTCCAGTCGGGGTCACACGAGGTTGGGCAGGCTCGTCCAGCGCGTTATCTCTCGCTGCCACCTGACAGCATCGCACATTCGAGGGCCAGCCGGTGACCGCGCGGCAGCATGGACTTCACGGGCGGCTGCGGCCCCTGTCAGTGGAGCAGGAGCGCGACGATAACTACGAGTGCGAATCCGGCGGTTGCGGCCCAGAGCCGGCGGGCGGGTGCAGGCATCGGATGGCGGCGCTTCCGTCCTGGCTCAAGGATGCTCATGAGAATCGAGCCTACCCGGTTGTGTCATCTGTCAACCACGGTGTCGTCGCGTGAGCGAGCGGCTACTCACCGCGGACGAGGAGGCCGAGCTCCTGGCGGTGCCCGTCAGCCGGGTGCGTGAGTCGACGCGATCGGGCGCGATGCCGTGCGTGCGGCTTGGCCGGTACGCGCGGTTCGAGCTCGCCGCGGTGGAGGGCTGGCTCGAGGAGCGCAGGCAACCGAGGCGGAGCGTCCGGCTTCGCGGGACTACATCTCCGCGATGACTTCGCAGACCTCGACGCTCACGAATTCGGCGGGCGCGTCCGGCATGTCGCGCAGCGAGCCGAACACGGCGGCACCGGCATCTGCATCCGCTTCCGTCTCGAACAGCCAGAACGAGTGCTGGATGACGCCGTCGTCCGCGGCCGTCGCACGCGCCCAGAACGCGGCCCTGCCCGACATGCCTCCGACGAGCCCTGGCCCATGCTCGCGGGCCATCACGGCGGTTTCCTCCTCGTGACCGGGCTTGATGCGGACGACCCCCACAACGGCGAACATCGGGCCTCCCTTCGCTGTTGGGCCGATTCTCTCACGGCGTGGGGTTGACGAAGGCGCCCGGCCGGCGTCTCGCTGTTGAGATGCGGCGGGCGGAGTTGGACGAACTCGGCGCTACACCTAGCCGCGCCGGGGAATAGGGGCCCGTCGCTGCGGGTTGTAACCGGTGGAGAGATGCGCAGCGAGCCGGTTGGGGCAGTTGGAGCTCCCTCGCCGGCCCGCGACCGTTTCTAAGAGCCGAGCTGTGCCTGGATGAGAGGAAGAACGTCGTCCGGCTCGGGGTAGCGGCCGATCATCGACTTCGTGAACACGAGCGTGTCGTCGACGTGAACGTCGAAGATTCCGTTGCCACCGGGGATGATCTCGATTGCCGCGAGTTCATGCTCGTATTCCTTGAGCAGTCGCGCCGCCAGACCGGCGGCGTTCGGTCGTGCGCTTCAGGGGACGCAGTACTCGATCCGGACGCGGTGCGAATCAGCCATGTGCCGATTCTGTCGGCGAGACGGGAGTCTGTGCGCCGATCACCAGGCGATCGTGCCCCCGGAGGGACTGCGTCTCGCTGCGCTCGGTCGGATTCGCGCTCCACGAGCTGGCGATAGGTGTGAGGGCTGCCGTGCAGGAAATAGATCGAACCGCTTTCTCTACGGGCTCTTGGCTGCCGCAAGCCCGGTCACTCTCCTGGCCGCGCTCGCGGCACTGGGGACAGGACGCGGTCGGTCGACGGGCGTGGCCTTCATGGGAGCATTCGTGCTGGGCCAGTCAGCGGCCTACTTGGCTGCGTTCTTCATCGGGTCGGCGATGTCACCCGCGAACTGCGTCGGCTAGATGGCCGGTCGGGACATGTCCACGCTGGAGCGATGGGTCCTCAGCGGCTCGCCTTCTTCGCGCCACGCAGCGCCTGGAAACGGATTACCCGGTAGTCGGCCCCGCTTTCGATGACCGTCACCCGATACCAGCGGTGCGCCAGTAGCCCAATGACCAACGCCCAGAAAAGCACGAAGCCGTAGAGCGCAAGCGCCCAGCCGGCGTCCTCGACCGTCAAAGCGATGGGGAACATTGCGACGAACATGAGCCCCAGGTACATGAGCGGGACCGATAGCCACGGCTGAAGCGCGCGGCGCCCTCTTGCGCTGCCCGTCTCGCTCGAACCCCTCGTGTCAGCCGGGAACGACATGTAACGGTGGAGCGTAACGGCGTCACGCCGGACCAGCTCCTCCACGACGACTGAGGCGGCCGAGGTGTGCGCGGGGGGTGGATCATCCGTGTTTGTGCGGGGTCGCCCGGTCACGCCCGCACATGCGCTCGGGGCTGCTAAATCCCTTGCAGGATGTGCAGCCTCAAGCCCATACGGCGAGCGTCTCGAGCTCGCGCTGCTCGAGCTCGCGGTCCATGGTCCCGCCCTCGTCGACGACCATCCCGTGCGAGACGATGTAGAGCCCGCGGCTGCCCACCCACGACGAGCATTGGTTGAGGCCGTGGGCGAGCTGCTCGAGCCGTACGGGCCGGATCATGACGACCAACGCGACGAGTTCGTCGCGATCGACGACGCCGGTTTCCCGGTTTGGGAGTCGGTGCGCACCGAGGTCGCGAAAGCGTCGCCGGCTTGCGAGCTCCGGTCGCGACGAACACGGGAACGGTCGAGGGTAGGGCGCCGACCTCGCGGTACGCCGCCCGCGACGCCGAGCCGATCGCCGCGCCGGCGATGATGCCGTCGGGCACGAGCCGGTCGCCTCGATCGCGCCCGCCGCCTTGTCGATCGCCTCGAGCGCGTCGGTGCCGCTCTGCGCCGCGCCGGGAGCGCCGCGATGCCGCCCGTCACGGCGGCGTCCAGGTCTTCCCGATCGGCGGTCGGCGCCAGGCTCACGGCCGGAACGTTCGTCACGCCGCTCGGCATCACGACCACGTTGCCGAGCCCGAGCACGGCCGACTCGTCCTCGGCCGCGGCGATCACGTCGCGCGCGACGCTCTCGGGAATGAGGTTGCTCCAATCGGTTGCCATCGTTCGGACCTCCTAGCCCCGATCCCGGGCACGCCGCCGCCGGCGACATGGCCGGACGGGACAACGTCCTGGGTGGAGAGTTCGAGGACCTTCGAGCTCGAGGGGTTCGGTTGTCCGATCGCGTGTCGAGGCCCGCTCGACGGATCAATCGGCCGACGCCTGGTCGGTGCCACGAGGGACGCCCGGCCTCTCGCTACGGCCGAGGGTAGCGCGATCGTTGACCTATCGCGACGGGCGAGACGCTGGTCCTACGCCTCGCACGCGACGATTTTCCATACTTCAGGTTGTGACCGAGTACGACCCCGCCGCATTCGATGCGTTCGAGGAAGCCGGCTGGACGACGAAGGAGGCCTCCTCGTACCACGGGCTCTTGGGCCGCGTGACACCGCAGGTCGCAGAGCCGCTCCTCGATGCGGTGGGCGCCCGCCGGGGGACACGGCTCCTCGATGTCGCGACAGGCCCCGGCTACGTCGCTGCAGGAGCGGCCGAGCGCGGTGCGGAGCCGATTGGCGTCGACTTCTCGGACACGATGCTCGCCTATGCACGCGCCCACGTAGCGGGCGTCGAGTTCGTGCATGGAGACGCGACCGCACTGCCGTTCGAGGACGAGTCGTTCGACGCGGTCGTCGCGGCATTCGTGCTCCTGCACCTTGGAACTCCTGAGCGAGCAGTCGAAGAGGCCGCTCGGGTGCTGCGATCCGGCGGCCGCGCTTCGTTCAGCGTGTGGGATGAGCCGTCGCGAGGTCGCTGGATCGGAGTTTTCTTCGATGCGTTCGTGGCGGCAGGGGCGCATCCCCCCGCCGATGTTCCTGCCGGACCGAACTTCTTCAGGTTCGCCGACGACGCGGAGTTCGCGTCACTGTTGGAGGGCGCCGGGCTCACCGACGTGACGGTCGATACCGTCGAGTTCGGTCTCGACCTGGCCGACGGCGACGAGCTCTGGGACGGACTTCTCGAGGGGGCCGTGCGAATTCGCCCGATGATCCTCGGTCAGCCGGAGAAGCTGCAGCGTGAGATTCACACGCGCTTCGCCGAGCTTCTCGAGGCGTATCGCACGGAGGATGGATTCGACGTTCCCGTTTCGGTCAAGGTCGCCTCGGGGACGAGAGCGTGACGATCTCGATCGACTGAGACTGGCTCGCCGACTGAGCGAGCCGGGCGATCGGCACGCGCTTGTTCGCCTTAAGGAGGTCGACGCGCAATCCCTGCCCGAGCCCCCTCCGGGGTTCTGGGGGAGGGGTGAGGGGGCCTGCGCCCACCCCGCAAAGCGGCGGGTTCTGGCTACTCGCGCGGGGAGGGAAAGCAGATCGGCTTGAGGGGCAGGAGTTGACGGGCGGCACCGGTACCGACCGGTCGGCGGCGTTGACACGGGCGGCGAGCTCGGGACGCTTGCGCCGGTGCAGGAAAAGGGCGACGATCCTCTTCTGGAGACCGACCAAGGCAGCTTGTGATGCCGAGAGTCACCGTCAACGGGATTGAGCTCTACCACGAGGCTCGGGGCACCGGGCCGCCGGTCCTGTTGATCATGGGAGCGACCGGCGACGGCGGACACTTCGACAAGCTGGCCGACGTGTTGGCCGACGAGTTCACGGTTATCACCTATGACCGGCGTGGGAACGGGCGCAGTCCCGTCCCGGCCGGCTGGCAGACGACCTCAGCGGGGGAGCAGGCCGACGACGCGGCGGCGCTGTTGGATGCGCTCGGTGTCGGTCCCGCCGCAGTGTTCGGCACGAGCAGTGGCGGCAGCTTCGCGCTGTGGTTGCTGGTCCGTCATCCCGAGGCGGTTCGCGGTGCGATCCTGCACGAACCGGGGTTGTACGCCCTGGTTGACGATTTCGACGCGGTCCGAGCACCGGTGAGGGCGCTGGTGCAGGAGGCGATGGAGAGCGGCGGGCCGGCCGCCGCGGTGGAGCGCCTCTGGTGCTACGTGGCCGGGGACGAGGACGCCTGGAATCGGCTGGCGCCCGCGCTTCGTGAGCGCATGTGCGCCACCGCCGGCACGTTGTTCGGGGTCGAGCTCGGGGCCTACGAGCTGAGCCTGCCCGACGAGGAGACGTTGACCTCCCTTGCCGCGCCGGTGCGCCTGCTCGTCAGCGAGGACAGCCTTCCGTTCTACGCCGAGATCGCCGGCCGCCTGGGCGAGCGCCTCGGCGTCGACGTCGCCACCACGCCGGGTCGACACGACGCATATCACGAGTACCCATACGAGTTCGCGGAGGCTCTGCGGCCGTTCCTGCGCGAGGTCAGTTTCGGCTGATCGGGACGCTCGAAGTCGAGTGGGGACCGGCTCGAGCCGTGGGGGTAGGGACCGCTTGCTCAAGCAGCGCGATTCGTGTGCCGGTCGACACCGCAGCGGTCGGCGAGGTCGACGATGTGACGCCGTGCCGGTAGCGCAGCGCGACGAGCCGGCGGCGATTCGCCGGGCCCGGATCGGGGGTCACGGTCGGGGTCGTTCGTGGCGTACGGATGATGCGACACCGGCGGCCGGTGTCGCGGACCGGTCGAGACTTGCGTCACACCCGCGTCACGTAATTTGCCCGCGGGCGTGGTTTTCCGGACACGACGGGTTCATGCCCGAGCCGCCGCAATCCCTGTGAACATGCGGGAATCCGAGTGATTCCGGCGATTGTGCGTTCGCCGCAACCACACAAAGAAAGAAAGAAGAGAGGCCCATACGGGACTTGAACGTCCCTGCTAATCGGCGGTATTTCCGCTACCGGGTGTGCACGGGGGTGCGTCGTTCGGGCACCGACGAGCGTCGAGTAGTCCAGCTCGGCCTCGTCGGAGAGCACGTGCGTGTACGTGTTCGCGGTCACCGAGAGGTTGCGCTGGCCCACGTCCTCGCCGATCTTCGCCCACGGATCACCCTGGAGGTGGCGGAGCGAAATGCCCAGGAGAAGAGGAGCGAAGCGATGTGTGCCGAGTTCGGAGGTACCGACTAGGTGTAGTTCCTAAGGAGGTTGTTCATCCGGGCCTCGCTGGAGGCTGGGGCTGCCAAGCACCCAAGCTCCAGGAGGCCCGGTATGAAGCTTCACGGTAACGCGAGGTCCTGTCCTCGCAGTCGGCGGTTGTTGGTCGAGCGGCTCGAGGCTGGTTGGCGTGTCTCGGACGCTGCTGCCGCTGCGGGTGTAAGCGTGAGGACGGCGTCGAAGTGGCGAGCGCGTTGGCGGCTGGAGGGAGCCGAGGGGCTGCTCGATCGTTCCTCGCGGCCGCGCCGACAACCGCGGCGGACGCCGCCTGATCGTGTCGAGGCGATCGTGCACTTGCGGCGGCTCCGGATGACGGCGGCCGAGATCGCCGAGCTACTCGGGATGGCACTCTCAACGGTGTCGCTGATCCTGAAGCGCGTCGGCCTTGGCCGCCGTTCGCGGCTTGAGCCGCTCGAGCCGATCAACCGCTACGAGCACCAGCGGCCAGGCGAGCTCGTGCACCTCGACATCAAGAAGCTAGCCCGGTTCGATCGGCCCGGCCACCGTCTCCTCGGCCGCGGCCGAGGACGCCACGAAACAGGCGCCGGCTACGAGTACCTCCACGTCTGCGTCGACGACTACAGCCGTCTCGCCTACACCGAACTGCTCCCCAACGAACGCGGCGCAACCGTCGCGGCCTTCCTCCACCGCGCAACCAACTCGTTCGCTGCACACGGGATCACGATCAAACGCGTGCTCACCGACAACGGCAGCGGCTACCTCTCACACACCTTCGCCGAACGCTGCACACAGCTACAGATCAAACACAGCCGCACCCGGCCACGCCGACCCCAAACCAACGGCAAAGCCGAACGCTTCATCCAGACCATCCTCCGCGAATGGGCCTACGCACGCCTCTACAGCTGCAGCGACGAACGCGCCACAACACTCCCAACCTGGATCAACCACTACAACTACCGCAGACCCCACGGCAGCCTCAGCCACCAGCCGCCCGCCACACGACTGGAACAACCTGTCTAGGAACCACAACTAGGCGACTACCCGCGGGAGCACGTAACCAGAAGGTCGCTGCCGTCCACACTTCGAGGTAATGGCCGGAGGCCGTTGGGAGGCGGCCTTGATTCCTGGTCACGAGTTCTAGAGACTCCCTCTCCACTTCGATCGGGGGGCGGTGGGCGGATGAGGGCTGTCGGTTCGAAGGCAAGTGCTCAAGTCATTCACGCGGGTGTCAAACGTCTCGTCGTCTCCTCCCTCGCAGTGGTCCTGCTCCTGGGCGCCTCCTCCGCTAGGGCGGACCACATCCCCGGCGCCGCCTATACCGGTACACACTCCGGCGGCGGGACGGTGGAGTTCGTCGTTTCTGCGGACGGCGGGACCGTCACCGGTTTCACGATCGTCTACCCGCCCGGGACCTGCAGATTCCCTAAGTTGCAATTCCCACCCATGCCGATCAGCGGCCATTCCTTCTCAGGGTCCTCCGTCAACACGGCCTCAATGACCGGGTCCTTCACGGGCGTCCAGACCGCCTCCGGGACTTTCACCGTGGTACCCAACTATCAGGATTGCGCCGGCACGTTCAGCTGGACTGCGAGGACGGCGGCGTCGCCTCCCGACACGACGCCTCCCGACACGACGATCACCGGTGGTCCCTCGAGCGCGATCAGAACGAAGGTGTCCTCCTTCGCGTTCTCGTCGACCGAGCCCGGCGGGACATTCGAATGTCGCACTGACAGCGCAGCGTTCGCCTCCTGCAGCTCTCCCTTCGCGACGGCTCCCCTCACCGACGGGCCGCATACGTTCGAGGTCAAGGCAACGGACCAGGCGAAGAACACCGACCCGACCCCGGCACTTCGGTCCTTCAGGGTGGACTCGACCGCGCCGCAGACGACCATCACCGCCGGTCCCACTGGCAAGACCACGATCAGGACGCCCCGGTTCGCGTTTCGGTCGAGCGAGGCCGGCTCGACCTTCCGGTGTCGGCTGGACGGGAGGCCCTGGGTGAGATGCAGATCGCCGAAGCTGCATGGGCGCCTCCCAGTGGGGCGCCATGCGTTCGCCGTACAGGCGAGCGACTCGGTCGGTAACCGGGATCCGTCGCCAGCCCGCAGGACGTTCAGCGTCGCCGTTCACTAAGGCGCACCGCTGTCCAGCCTAGGTTCCGGCTGGGTGTGCACGGGGGTGTGCACCATCCGTGTTTGCGCGGGGTCGGCCGGTCATGCTTTGTACACGGGCTTCGGGCCTGCAAAATCCCTGCTTACAAGCACAAACCCCACATAAATACGGGGTTTGCAGGTGCTCCAGCTTGAGGTGGGCTAAGGCTCATACGGGATTCGAACTCGGACGCAACCATGCGGGTTTGCGGCCTCTGTTTTTGTCCCGTCCCGACCTTGTCGTTGACCTGCTCATCCGCATCGACGCTGGCTAGTCCCTCAGCCGACTCGCGTGGGTGCATCGGGTGCGCCTGGGAGTGGCTTGTGTCCCATTCCACGACGCTTGCCGCCCTCGATGCCATCTCGTCGATGAGCTGGCGGTGGAAGGCCCGGTCGTGTCGGCCGACGACGTACGTGGATGGTGTCTGCCGCCACGCGACCCGTGGGGGCGCTTCGCGGAAGGACTGCATCGCCTGGGAGCGCAGCATCGTTCGGGCCATCGCCGCGGTCTCGGCGGGCGCGTCTGGCCAGAGAATCTCGTCGAGTTGGTCGCCGCGCAGGACGAGGTCACCTGCCTCGTCGGTATCGACGAGCGCGGCGAGCCCGCCGGGGTGACGGCTTCCGAGTTCGATCGCGGATTCCCCCTCCGCGGGCATCAGCGCGCAGAGGTATACGAGGTGACTTGACGCACCGAGCGCGAGCCCAGTGATCACGATGCCCCCATACGACCAGCCGCAGACCACGACGGTCTCCCCGAGGCGATCGACAGCTTCTTGCACCACCGCCGTGTCCGCCAGGAGCGATCCACGGTGCAGCTCCACGACCTCGACCCGCCGGCCGCGACCACGAAGCCCGTCCGCCACGAGATCCCATACAGCCCCAGTAAGGCACCTCCCGTGCACCAGGACGATGCTCACTCCTTCCACGGTACTGCAAGATCCTGCCCCTCCCTCGCGGCGGGGAGATGGCCGCTAACGGGCTGGACTGAATGCGGGCTTCGGGTTTGCGCCCCGAGGAGCACCCGCCCTTCTCCGGTCGCAGCCGGGTTTCCGCGTGACCTCTGCATGGTAAGGAGAGGGTCGACGGTTCGAGTCCGTCAGAGAGCTTTGAGAAAGCCTTGCGTTTGTGTCCCCTGCCTCGGCGCGCCAAAGAAGCGTTGAGGGAACGCCGGGGAACAAAGCGAGCCCCTCCTGAGCGAGGAGTCAAAGGTCTTCGCGGAGCCTGCAAGCCGACCCCGCACTCGCTGCTTGGAAGCATGGAATCGACATTCGCTTCGTGGAGCCGGTCCGCGTAGCGGTGCAGCGCGGCGTACCCGCAGGCGCGGGCACTGACGATGCATCGAGCCGGCGCCGAGCGGGTATCACATCACCGACACGGTTGAAGGAGTCGACACGGAACAAGGAGAGGGCGAATGGCTGATGGCACGATGATCACCTGCCTGTGGTTCGACCATGGCGAAGCGCGCAAGGCGGCAGAGTTCTACGCCTCCGTCTTTCCCGACAGCCAGGTCGGCGCTGCCCACAGGGCGCCGTCGGAGTTTCCCGGCGGCGAGGAAGGCAGCGAGCTGACCGTCGAGTTCAGCGTGCTCGGCCAAAAGTTCGTCGGCCTCAACGGCGGCCCCAACTTCACGCCGAACGAATCGGTCAGCTTCATGGTGGTGACGCAGGATCAGGCCGAGACCGACCGCTACTGGAACGCGATCGTCGGCAACGGCGGCGAGGAGAGTGCCTGCGGCTGGTGCAAGGACCGGTGGGGCTTCTCCTGGCAGATCACACCACGCGTCCTGCTCGACGCCACCGCGAGCCCCGACATCGCAGCGGCCAAACGCGCCTTCGAGGCGATGATGACCATGCAGAAGATCGACGTCGCCGCGATCGAGGCGGCCCTCAGAGGGGAGACCGTCGACGTGTAGCTGACCGGCCTGCAGGAGCGGTCAGACCTTCGTCTTGTCCGTAGACGGCGGTCACCCGCGGGCGGCAACGCTCGACGGGTGACCGTCCAGGTGGACGTGCTCGAGCAGGCGGGTCTGATCAGGAGCGACCACCGTGGTCGCAGCAAGTTCCACGAGATCGACACCGGGCCACTCGAGCACCTCGTCGATCGGTGGCTCCGAAACGACGAAGAGGAGGGCGAATGCGCATCAACCTGACCAGTGTCCTCGTCGACGACCAGGACAAGGCGCTTCACTTCTACACGCACGTCCTCGGCTTCCAGAAGAAATGACCGAGGTCCCGCTCGGCGAGCACCGATGGCTCACCGTCGTCTCGCCGGTCGACCCAGACGGGACTGAGCTGGTACTGGAGCCCGACGCGCATCCGGCCGCCAAGCCGTTCAAGGCGGCGCTCGTCAGCGACGGGATCCTCCTCGTGCACGTCGTCGACGGCGAAGGACGTGAAGGCTCCGCCTCTGGCCTCACGCCCGCGACATCACCGTCCCCCAGAGCGTTGTCAAAAAAGACAACATCTCTCACGCAGTTGCGGAACGGAGCGGACGACGCCCGGCGACGCCCACCGCAGAGACCGCGCGCCGCCCGCCCCACTCGACCGCTGGAGCTGTCGAATCGCCCGGGTCAGGCTGCCTCTCCGGCTCTCCGGCTCGAGTCAACCCACTGGCCCACCCACTCTCCGCCGATCTGCCTGGTCGTGACGTTGAGGCGATTCCAGGTGTTGATCGCGGCGATCGCGAGCACGAGCGCGGCGAGCTGCCCTGCGTCGTAGTGGCGCGCGGCCTCGTCCCACACGTCGTCCGGAACGGGGTCAGGGCGATCGGCGAGACGGGTGGCCGCCTCCGTGAGCGCCAGAGCGGCCCGCTCGGCCTCGCTGAAGTACGAGACGTCTCGCCAGGCGGCGACCGTGTTGATCCGCTCGTCGGGCTCGCCTGCATGCGCGAGCTCGCGGGAGTGGATGTCGACGCAGACGCCGCAACCGTTGATCTGGCTCGCGCGCAGCTCGACGAGGTACAGCGTCGTCTCGGGGATGTCGGCCTTCCTGGCCGCGCCTGCGATCTCCTGGAGAGCCTTCAGGGCGCCGGGAACGGTGAGTGCCGGGTTATCGATCCGTGCGTGCATGGTCGGTCCTCCATGGGTTGATGGTCGGTTCCTGCGAGTCGCTGCCCGAGTCGTGCGCGGCGGCCAGACCGTCGAGGAGCGCGCCGGGGTCTGGCGTGTCCGCCCGCGCGGCGTAGGCGTAGGGATGGTTGAAGGCGTCGAGCGCGTGCCGTTCGTCCACCGTGAACTCGAAGCTCTCGTCGCCTCGTACGTCGTCGACGCCGACGGTGACGCGGCTCGTATGCTCGTTCCAGAAGAGGTAGACGTGGAGTCCGTCGCTCGTGCGGTGCGCGAGCTCGGTCCGTCGCGATAGTCGTCGTCATCGCATTCCTCCTTTCGACCGGACGCGCGTGGAGCTCATCGCTCGTACGACGAACAGCCACGGCGGACGGGGACACCGGGAGGCGACGATCCGAGGGTGGCGTCTGCCCTCACACGCGGGAGAGGGGCCGCCCGCCTCGATGCAGGCCCCTCTACTCGACGCGACACGTGACGGCGTGCGTGATGCCGTGGTCAGGCCGCCTCTTCGAGGGCGAGCTCGGCCTCGACCGGCTTCACGGTCGGAGCTGCCTTCGGCTTGGCCTCGATGAAGACGGCGGCGATGGCCGCCCCGACGAGCGCGACGCCGATCAGCGCGTAGAAGGCGACCTGGAAGCCGTGGGTGAGCGCCGTGGCGCTGAAGGCCGGCACCGCGTGGCTCGAGGCGTAGTGGCTGCTCGCGGTGGCTGCGATCGTGGTCATGGCGGCCAGACCGATCGAGCCACCGATCTGCCGGCTGGTGTTGATCAGACCGGAGGCGACGCCCGCATCGGTGGGCTGGACACCCGTCAGGCTGGCGATCATCACCGGCACGAACGTGAGTGCGAGCCCGACCCCGCTGACGAGCAGCCCCGGGAGGACGTTCCAGAAGTAGTGGCCGTCGGCAGGCATCTGCGCGTAGAGCGCGCCGCCGGCCGCGGTGAGCACCAGTCCGGCGCTCAGCACCGGTCGCGCGCCGAGCCGGGTGGTCAGCTTCTGCGCGAGGTTCGTGACGGCGATCAGCGTGACGGTGATCGCGACGAAGGCCAGGCCGGTCTGGAGCGCCGAGTAGCGCAGGACTTCCTGCAGGTACAGCGTCATCAGGAAGAACTGCCCGAAGGCGGCCGCGCCGACCGTCAGCATGGTCGCGTTCGCCGCCGCGAGCGTCCGCAGGCGGAAGATCCGCAGCGGCAGCAGCGGCGCCGGCGAGCGGGCCTCGATCGCGACGAACGCCGCGATCAGTGCGGCCGCGGTCGTGAACAGGGCGACCGTGACGCCGTTGCTCCAGCCGTGCTGGCTTGCCCGCGTGATCGCGTAGACCAGCACCATCAGGCCGGCCGTGATCGACGTCGCGCCGAGCACGTCGAAGTGCCGATGGGCCACCGCGGCCCGGTTCTCGCCCAGGAGCAACGGGCTGACGGCGAGGATGGCCACGCCGACCGGCAGGTTGACGAAGAAGATCCACGACCAGCTCAGGTACGAGGTGAGGACGCCGCCGAGCAGCACGCCGACGGCGCCGCCGACACCGGAGACCGCACCCCACACGGCGAGCGCGACGTTCCGGTCGCGCCCCTCACGAAACGTGGTGACGACGATCGAGAGGGCTGCCGGGCGCGAGCAGCGCGCCGCCCAGCCCTTGCAGCGCCCGCGTGACGATCAGCGCTCCTTCCGACCAGGCGAGCCCGGAAAGCAGCGAGCCGACCGTGAACACCGCGACGCCTGCCATGAACATCCGCCTGCGTCCGAGCAGGTCGGCCAGCCGACCGCCGAGCAGCAGCATGCCGCCGAACAGGATCGAGTAGGCGGTGATCACCCACTGCAGGCCCTCCTGCGAGAAGTGCAGGTCGTCCTTGATCGACGGCAGGGCGACGTTCACGACCGAGACGTCGAGGATGACCATGAACTGCGCGGCAACGGTCACCGCCAGGACAAGCCAGCGCCTCCGCTCCGAATCGGGGGCGACATCCACCTGGGGACGCTCGCGGCTATGGATGTGAGTGCTCATCGATTCCTCCTTGGACGTTCGAGTTCGTCGAGGCGACGAACGAGCCGCGTCTGACGGGACAGCGAGCACTCCGCGATCGTCGACGTCCGCCGCTCCAGCGAACCGCCGGTCGGGTGGCGCACGAGCTCCGGCGCCGGTCACTGCGCCGGGCGGGCGCGCGTGAATGCCGGGCTCCTGGGCCCGTCTGAACGAGCCCGATGAGCCGACCGCGCCCAGCGCATGGCGTGAGCTGCCGCTCGTGGGCATTCGCGTCTCTCTGCCGTGGAGCTCGTGAGTTGGGCGAAGGCGATTGGTGGGGAGAGCCGCGTGCGGCTCTCCCCACCGTCTCTAGGCAGCGAGGTCGAGCGCCGGCTCCCGCCTGCTCCCCCTCGGCGATCGCCGAGTAGACCGCCGTGAATCCCGTGCGCCAGGTCGGGATAGCGCGGCGTCCAGCCGAGCTCGCGCTTGGCCTTCGCGTTCGAGGCGCCCCGCGCCTCGGTGGACAGCACGACCACGACCTCGCCTGCGAGCAGCCGCGCGAGCCAGGTGGGGAGGCGCCGCGGTGGCTTCGCGCCGAGGGCCTGGGCGAGCACGGGCAGCCATTCGCGCACCGGCGCGGGATCGTCGTCGACGATGTTGTAGATCGCCGGGCCGTCGTGTTCCAGCGCGAGAACGGTTGCCGCGGCGGCGTCGTCGAGGTGGATCCAGGACCAGATGCCGCCGCCGTCGCCGACGATCGGAAACTGCCGCTTGCGCACGGGCTCGATCGTGCCGTCGTTGGCGGCGCCGTAGAAGGCGCCGTAGCGCAAGGCGATCCCGCCGAAGTCGGTGACCGCCTGCTCGAGATAGGCCATCGCGGCGGCGCTCTGCCGGAAGTTCTTCGGCGGCGTGGGGTCGAGCGGATCGTCCTCGGTCTTGACCGGTCCGCCCTCGCGGGCGTAGCGGGAGAAGGCGGCAACGCTCTGCGCGACGAATCGGCGCACGCCGACCTCGCGCGCGGCCGCCAGCAGCGCGTCCGTCCCCTTCGTCCGCAGCTCGCTGGTCTTGGCGGTCACCTTGTCCATGTTGCGGGCTGAACTTCACGTTCGCCAGCGCGGTCGCCTCGTGGACGATCGCCTCCGGCTCGTTCTCGAGCACGGCCTTGCGCACCGCGCCCGCGTCGAGCAGATCGAGCATGACCGGCGTCGCGCCCAGCGTCCGCAGCAGCTCGGCGCTCGACGGCGAGTTATGGGTGCCGATCACATCGTGCCCGGCATCGATCAGCTGGGGAACAAGACGGCGTGCCGATCGCGCCGCTCGCTCCGGCAACGAACACACGCATGATCCTCTCCTTTCGTCTGGGTCGCTCCCCAATGAGAACTCCCCTGTTTGAGTGGTGTCGTCATGGCGACGAACGGGAGAGGCGGGAGGGGACAGCTACGCGCTGACTTCTGCGATGCGTCGCCGCAGGAAGCGGCGCTCGTGCTCTGTGTGCGCGAGCTCGAGGGCGCGCTCGTACTCGGTGCGCGCCTCGTCTGCTCGGCCAAGGCGGCGGAGCAGGTCGGCACGTGTCGAGTGGAAGTACTGGTAGCTGTCGAGACCGAGGCGGTCGACGAGGGCGAGCCCCGCTTCGGCTCCTTCCGCCTCGGCCACGGCGATCGCGCGGTTCAGCTCCACGATCGGTGAGCCGGTCAGCCGGGCGAGCTCGCCGTAGAGTGCGGCGATCTGTGGCCAGTCGTGCGGCTCGTCCATGTGCAGCGACGCGATCGCCGCCTGGACGACGTACGGCCCGCCCCCCTGGAGCGCGAGGGCGCGGTCGAGCGCCTCGCGCCCGCGCGCGATCTTCGCGGCGTCCCAGCGCGAGCGGTCCTGGTCTGCGAGCAGCACGAGCTCGCCGCCGTCGAACCGGGCCGCGCGGCGCGCGTCGTTGAGCAGCATCAGCGCCTGGAGGCCGTGCACCTCCGGTTCGTCCGGCATCAGCGTGGCAAGCGCGCTCCCGAGCCGGAGCGCCTCGGCCGCCAGGTCGCCGCGGCCGGCGTAGCCCTCGTTGAAGATCAGGTAGACGACCGCCAGCACCGCCGCCAAGCCGCTCCGGGAGCAGGTGGTCGTCCGGAACGCGGAAGGGGATGCCCGCATCCCTGATCTTGCGTTTCGCCCGCGAGAGCCGCCGCTTCATCGTCTCCTCGGGAACCAGGAAGGCGCGGGCGATCTCCTCCGTCGTCAGACCGCCGAGCGCGCGCAGCGTCAGCGCGACCTGGGCCTCGAGCCCGAGCGACGGATGGCAGCAGGTGAAGATCAGCTCCAGCCGCTCGTCGGGAAAGCTCGTTCGTCCACCATCTCGTCCTCCACGGCCTCGGGCACCTCGAGCAGGCGCGTCTTCTCGGCGAGCGTCCGGTCGCGGCGCAGGCGGTCGATCGCGCGGTTGCGGGCCGTGATCGTCAGCCAGGCGCCCGGGTTGGGCGGCGTGCCGTCGCGGGGCCAGCGCTCGGCGGCGGCCGCGAACGCCTCCTGAGCGGCGTCCTCGGCGAGGTCGAAATCGCCGAGGAAGCCGACCAGGCTGGCGAGGACGCGGCCCCACTCGTCGCGGAAGACCTGCTCGAGCAGCGTCCTACCTCTCCACCAACGGCCGCACCTCGACCGCGCCGCCCATCCGCGCGGCCGGGATCCGCGCAGCGATCTCGAGCGCCGCATCGAGATCGTCCGCCTCGACCAGGCAGAAGCCGCCCAGGTGCTCCTTCGCGTCGACGAACGGGCCGTCGGTGAGAAGCGTCTCTCCGTTCTCGACCCTCACCGTCGTCGCGGTCTCGACCGGCTGCAGCTGCTCGCCGCCAATGACCTCCGGCGACCGCCCGATCGCGAGGTACTCCTCCACGATGGCCTGCTGCTCGTCCGCGGCAGCCGCTCGAACTCTTCCCTCGCGGCGCCTGGATAGATCTGGAGCAAGTACTTCATGTTGTCCTCCTTCGCAGCGTGTTCTCGCCCGTACGACGAACGGGCGTGGCACTAGGGGACAGCCCTGTCCCCTTCAATGCCGTTCTTCGTCGATGAGCTCGGGCGCCAATGTGCTACCCCGCGGCGGGTGGTCCGAACCAGGTCGTGAGGGCGTCGGCGAGTCCCGCGTCGGTGTGGTCACCCACCCAGGCGACATGTCCGTCGGGGCGGATGAGCACGGCTGTGGGAGCCGGGACCGAGCCGACGACCGGAAGCTCCCACCTGCCGACCTGCTCGGCGTCGATCAACCGAACCCGTTCCGCCCACGGGGTGATGTCCAGGCTGCCGGGCTCGCCGAGGTCGAGGAGCACCGGCCGGGCATCGTGCAGCAGGGTGAAGACCCGCCGCGGGCCGTCGGCCGCGACGAGGTCGAGATCGGGCATGCGGCGTCCGAGCAGCGGATGTCCCTCACCGAGGTCGTAGCGAATGTCCAGGCCGGACACCATCGCGGCGAACCGCTTGCGCGGCTCGTCCATGCTCAGCAGCTCGGACATCGTGCCGCGCAAGGCGTCGACACGCGCATCGGAGCGGGTGAGCGCAGTCTGCGCCATGGTGTTCTGCAGCACACGGGCAGCGACCGGGTGCCGCTCCGCTTGGTAGGTATCCAGCAGGCGTTCCGGCGATGTCCCGTGAACCACCTGGGCGAGCTTCCAGCCGAGGTTCACCGCATCCTGGAGACCGATGTTGAGGCCTTGCCCGCCCACCGGGTAGTGCACGTGCGCGGCGTCGCCGGCGAGCAGCACACGTCCCTCCCGGTAGGACGCCGCCTGCCGGGTCACGTCCGTGAACCGGGAGATCCAGGTGGGGTTGTGGGCCCCGTAGTCGGTTCCCCAGACAGCGACGAGCGCCTGGCTGAGCTCGCGCAGAGTCGGCTCACCGGTTTGCCCTGCATACCGGCTCGCTCACCACCACCCGTGCCCGCTTCCCGTCTTCCAGCTTGCCGATGGCCTGAGTGCCCTTGTCGTCACGGCGGATGCCCCACTCGGGCTCCTCGCTCATCTCGACCTCGGCGATCAGGGAGCTGACCGACGGATCCCAGCCGGGGAACTCGATGCCGGCGGCCCGGCGGATCAGGCTGCGACCGCCGTCGCACCCGACGAGAAACCGCGCCCGCAGCGAGCGGCCGTCGGATAGCTCGGACGTCGACGCCGGTGTCGTCCTGCGCGAAGCCCGTCACGTCCCGCTCGCGCGCGATCGGAACTCCCAGCTCGCCGACCCACGCGGCCAGGATGCGCTCGAAGTGGCTCTGCCAGAGCGCGAGGCCGTAGTTGTGCCGGGTGGGGAAGTCGCTGATGTCCAGGGGGATCCCGGCGAAGCTCTGGACCTGCATCGCCTGCCCCTCCGCAAGGAACCGATCGGCGATACCCCGCTGATCGAGAATCTCGATGGTGCGTGAATGCAGCCCGCCCGCGCGCGAGCCGGCGAGCTCCTGGCTGGCGCGACGCTCGACAACGGCGACGTCGACGCCGGCCAGGGCCAGCTCACCGGCCAACATCAGCCCTGTCGGGCCTCCTCCTGCGATCACCACAGCATGCTCGGTCATCGCCACACCCGGGGTCAGAGTCGTCCCGCGTGATGGGCTTCGCGCACCTGTCGCCGAGTCTCTCGCGAGGCCAGCAGCGACAGGAGGGCGACGCCTCCGCGGTGAACCCGCACCTCGGCGTTGCGCATCTCGCCGACGAGCGTGATCCGCCGGCCGCCGGGTGCAGCCGTGCCGGTCCAGTCCTTGACCCGGCCACTTCCGACGCGGCGGAGATCATCGTCGTCGATCGCGGCACCGTCGGGGACGAGCAGCTTGACGGTGGCGTGGTCGATGTCGAGCGCGATCTCGATGTCGCCGGGCTCGATCTCCGCGAGCAGCAGGTCGAGCACGACGAGGCCGTGCGATGCACGGATGTCGAATCGCCGACCGGTCTCGCGGGTGCCGAGCTCCTTGACGACACGCCGGTTGGCTCGGATCCGAACGGTGGCGGTGTGAGTGTCTGTGTGGGTCACAGTGGTGCTCCTTTCGGGTTCTCAGCCGCGGCGGTAACGCGCGACGGCGAGTGGGGCAGAGACGGCGAAGATCGCGGCAGCCCAGACGAGCGAACGCGCGATGTAGTACGAGGACGGGCGGCCGAGCTCGATCTGGGCCTGAGATCCCAGCGTCAGCCCGCGGACGGCGTCGACCATGTAGGTGAGCGGCTGATGCGCGGCGAACACCTGGAGCCAGCCGGGCATCGAGGCGACTGGCACGTACGCGCTCGAGACGAAGGCCAACGGGAAGACGATCATTCCCATTCCCTGCGCGGCCTGACCGGTGCCGGCGAGCAGGCCCATGGTCACGAACAGCCACTCGAAGGCGAAGCCGAAGACGATCACGAGCCCGAACGCCGCCAGTCCGTCGAGGACGCTGCCGTGGAGGCGGAAGCCGACCGCGAAGGCGATCGCGATCGTGACCGCGGAGGCGAGCGCCAGGATGGCGGTGTCGGCGAGGACGCGGGCTGCGAGCACGGAGCTGCGCGGGATCGGCAACGAGCGCAGCCGGTCGACGAAACCCTGCTCGATGTCCTCGGCGGTGGCGACGGCTGCCCCGATCCCGGAGAAGAGCACCCCGGTGGCGATGAAGCCCGGGACGAGGTAGTCGACGTAGGGGATCGAGCCGGCGTGGATCGCGCCGCCGAACATGTAGCGGTAGATGAGGAAGAACAGGGACATCTGCAGCGTGGCCATCACGATCAGCTGCGGTGTCCTCAGGTAGCGAAGGGCGGCTCGGCGGCCGATGGTCAGCGTGCTCGCCACGAGTCCCGTCGTGATGCGGTCGTTGCGGCGGTCGAGGCTGTGAGCGATGGCTGTCATGAGATGGGTCGTCCTTTCTCGGTTCAGGCCGCGGCCGCCTCGGCGCACGGCGAATCGGCTTCGCGGGCGGTGTCCCCGGTCAGTGCGAGGAAGACCTCGTCGAGGGTGGGCCGGCGCAGGGCGATGTCGTCGACCTCGACTCCCGCCGCGTCGAGTGCGCCGACCGCCGCCCCGAGACCGTCACCGTCGCTGCCGACGGTGACGCTGCGGGTGGCCTCGTCGATCTGTGCCCGCCCGTGGTCGAGTCGGGCGAGCGCCTCGGCGATCGCGGGCAGCTGGTCGCGGCGCTGGGCGTGGACCTCGATCACGTTCCCGCCGACCTGACGCTTGAGCTCTGCCGGCGTCCCCTCGGCGATCGTGCGCCCGTGGTCGACGATCACGATCTGGCCGGCGAGCTGGTCCGCTTCGTCCAGGTACTGGGTCGTCAGCAGCACGTCGGTGCCCGCCTCGACGAGCGTCCGGATCGCGTCCCAGAGCTCGATCCTGCTGCGCGGATCCAACCCGGTCGTCGGCTCGTCGAGGAGCAGCAGCCGCGGCTCTCCGACGAGACTCGCACCGAGGTCGAGGCGGCGGCGCATGCCGCCCGAGTAGGTGCGCGCGAGCCGGTCGGCAGGCTCGACGAGGTCGAGCTGCTCGAGCACACGCGTCGCGCCCGACCGTGCCTCCCCTCTGCTCCTGCCGTAGAGGCGGGCGACCATCTCCAGGTTCTCGCGACCGGTCATCGCGGGCTCGACGGCTGCGAACTGCCCGGCCAGCCCGATCAGGCGCCGCACCTGCTCGGACTCGCGGACAACGTCATGTCCGAGCACGCGGAGGGTTCCCGCATCGGGGCGCAGGAGCGTCGCGATGGCACGCACCAGGGTCGACTTGCCGGCCCCGTTCGGGCCGAGGACGGCGGTGACGCGCCCTGGGTCGGCGACCAGGTGAAGCCCGTCCAGCGCTTGCGTCTTGCCGAAGCGCTTCGCGAGGCCCTGAGCGTGGATCGTCGGTGTCATGGGCTGCTCTCCTTTCCGGAACTAGTGGAACGGTGTTCGAATAGAACATTGTTCTAGCATAGAACTTCGGTCTAGTCAAACGATGTTCGAGAGGTGATACAGTGTTCGAGAAGATGACGGGTCAGGAACGCAGCGATCTGCCGACGCCGCCCTGGCAGCGCCACCCGCCGACGCGAACGAGAAGGCGCGGGCGCGAGCCGATCACACGTGAGGCGATCGTCGAGGCCGCTCTACGGCTGCTCGACAGGGACGGCCTCGACGAGCTGAGCATGCGCCGGCTCGCCGACGAGCTCGACACCGGGCCCGCCTCGCTCTACTGGCACGTCGGCAGCAAGGACGGCCTGCTCGAGCTCATCTTCGACCGCGTCATCGGCGAGATCGAGATGCCCGACCCCGAGCCCCACCGTTGGGAAGAGCAGCTGAAGGAAGTGGCACGCGCCGGGCGGGCGATGATCCTCCGCCACCGCGACATCGTCCGCATCTCCATCGGCCGGATCCCGATGGGACCGAACGCGCTCCGTGCGTCCGAGGGGATCTTCGCGATCCTCCGGGCCGGAGGCGTCCCGGACCGACTCGCGGTCACGGCTCACCACCTTCTCTTCGCGATCATCAACGGCTTCACCCTCGACGAGACGACAGACCTCGGTGTCGAGCTCGAGAGCCCGCTCGACGAGCAGGCGGCAAACGCCGCGCGCGACTACATCGCCCAGCTCCCCGTCGACCGGTTCCCCAACCTCGTCGCCGTCTCCGGGTATTTCGGCCTCGCCGACAACGACCAGAGCTTCGAGCTGCTGATCGACCTCTTCGTCGACGGGCTCGCGCAACGTGTCCACGCGACGAACGAATGATCGTTCGAGCTCGGCGGGATCTGAGCCAGGCCGTCCCGGTGCTCTCGCGCACAGCCGCCGGCGCGCGCCCGAAAGGTCGGCGAAAGGTTCGGGAAACGACCGACTGCGACCATCGCTCCACGACGACAAGGAGGGAGCGATGGAGTCGAGGAACGTCAAGACCTACCGCGCAGGGCACGAGGCCTTCAACCGCCGGGACTTCGACGCGATGGTGAAGGAGTACGCGGAGAGCATCAGCTGGATCGACCAGGCTCGGGGCATCACGTTCAGGACACCCCAGGAGTTCAAGAACAGCTTCCTGGAGGGATGGATCCAGGCCTCATCGGATTGCCAGGTCACCGACGCCCGGTACACGGACGCCGGCGACACGGTGGTCGCGCGGTTTACCTGCCGGGGCACGCACGACGGCCCGCTCGGGCCCTTCCCGGCCACCGGCAAGGAGTGGACGCTGCCTATCTGCGAGATGTGGCACTTCGATGCGACGGTCGCGTCGTCGGCGGCGAGATCTACTACGACCAGGTCTCCCTGCTCATGCAGCTGGAGCTGATGCCGGAGCCGTCCCGGGCATGAGGAGGACGCCGTGCAGAGAATGACGGGGATCAGGCGAATCACCTGCGTGTGCGGCAAGGTCATCGAGGGCAAGGACGACGACGAGCTGTGGGCGAAGGCCCAGGCGCACGTCGCAGCCGACCATCCCGACCTGGTCGGGAAGGTCTCCCGTGAGGACGTCCTCGCGCGGGCCGAGGAGATCTAGGCGGTCGTCGTGCTCTCGCCGAGCATGCGTCGGTAGACGTCCTGCACAGCTGAGCTGGGGGGAATTCCGAGCTCGTCTCGGAGCGTGACGCGCAGCCGGTCGTAGACGCGCAGCGCCTCGGCGACGTTCCCGCTCCGCTCGAAGGCCTCCATCAGGATCCGGTAGCCGCTCTCGCGGAAGGGGGCGAGCTCGATGAGGCGGCGCGCGCAGTTCACCGCCTGCGGCAGCTCCGGCCCGCCGAGCCCGAGGCTGGCCGCCGCCAGGCACTCGAGCCCGCTCAGCCGGATGTCGTCGAGGCGTCGCCGCCAATCGTCGAGCCAGGGCCGGTCGTGACCTCCGAGCAGGGGCCGGCTTGCGACGTCGTAGGCGAGGCTGGCCGGTCCCCAGGCGCCCGCCCACTCCCTCTTCGCCACGTGGGACTCGGCCCGGTGGGCGGCGTCGAGCGCCACCTCGAGGTCGACGAAAGCGTCCTGCGGAAGCGCGAGCTCGAGCTGGGCGCGTCCGACCAGCAGCTCCGGCCCGGTGATGCGGCGCAACTTGGAGAGCAGCACGCTGAGCCGAGCCTGGTGGCCGGGCGTCGCCTCCTCGCCGTAGACGGCGATGAGGAGCTCGTCACGATCGATCCGGCGAAGCCGGTTGAGCACGAGGTAGGCGAAGAGCAGTTGGCCCAGAGCGCCGGGCAGAGCGCCGTCGACCCGCCGCCCCTCCAGCCTGACCACGAGCCGGCCACAGAGCTGGATCCGCGTCTCGCCTTTCGGCGCCATCGCAGCAGCTTAGAAAGGTCGACGAAAGGTTCGGGAAAGCCGGGGCCGCGACCATCGCGCCAGGTGGGAAGGAGGAGCGAGGTCGGCGAGCTCTCGTGAGACGCAGCTCGGCGCCTCCCCGGGCGGCCTCGCGGCGCTGTTTCGTGGACCGCTCGGACACGTCAATCGGTCGAACGCCGATCGAGAGGAGCAGGAATGCACACGCAGGACAAGCCCGCGTCCTTCCACAGCTCGCCGCAGGAGGCGATGCAGGCACCGGCGGAGGAGCTCCTCTACCTGGCCTGCCTGCACGAGGGGACCGGCGTCGAGAAGCCGGATTTCCTCGCGGTCGTCGACGCCGAGCACGGCCGCGTGATCCACGAGACGCCGATGCCGAACGTCGGCGACGAGCTGCACCACTTCGGCTGGAACCGCTGCTCGCTCGGCCTGTCACGGCCCTGACCGGTCGCACCTGATCGTCCCCGGCTTCCGCTCGTCGCGCATCCACGTCGCTCGACGTCGGCCACGACCCGCGCAGGCCGCGCATCGAGAAGGTGATCGAGCCCGAGGAAGTCGTCGCGACACCGGATACACGCGGCCACACACCGTCCACTGCATGCCCGGCGACAACATCGTCATCTCGATGCTCGGCGACGCCGAGGGAAACGGCGCCGGCGGCTTCGCCGTCCTCGACGCCAAGACCTTCGAGGTCGAAAGGCCGCTGGGAGAACGGCGGCGAGACGCCGCGCTTCAACTACGACTTCTGGTACCAGCCGCGCAAGAACGTCCTCGTCTCCTCCGAGTTCGGCGAGCCGAACGCGTACGAGAAGGGGTTCGACCTCGCCGATGTCGAGAGCGGTCGTTACGGCCAGCGGATCCACTTCTGGGATCTCGAGCGGCGAACGCTCGAGCAGACGGTGGACCTCGGCGAGAAGGGCCTCCTCCCGTTCGAGGTGCGCTGGCTCCACGACCCCGACTCCGAGGAGGGCTTCGTCGGGGCGGCGTTGTCGAGCGTCTTGTGGCGCTTCCACCGCCGTGAACGGCAGCTGGAGCGCCGACCCGGTGATCGAGGTGGAGAGCGTCCCGCTCGAGGGCTGGCCGTTCCCGGTGCCGGGGGTCATGAGTGACCTCGTCCTCTCGATGGACGACCGCTTCCTCTACTTCGCCAACTGGCTCCACGGCGACGTGCGCCAGTACGACGTCTCGAACCCGCTGAGCCGAAGCTGACCGGGCAGGTCTGGCTCGGCGGCGTGATCGGCAAGCCGAGCGACGGGCCGCGCGACCTCGACGGCGGCGCAGGGACCGAACATGGTCCAGCTCTCGTTCGACGGACGGCGCTTGTACGTGTCGAACTCGCTGTACTCGTCCTGGGACAACCAGTTCTATCCGGACATGCGCTCGTGGCTGCTCCGGATCAACTGCGACCCGAACGGCGGGATGGAGATCGACCCGGACTTCTTCGTCGACTTCCACGACCGCCCCGGCGGCCCGGCACGGGCGCACGAGGTGCGGCTCCAGAACGGCGACTGCACGACGGAGATCTTCCGGTGACCGTCGCGCACATCATGGGCGTCCCGATCGAGGAAGCGATTCTCCAGCTCGCTCCAGCGGGTGCGGCCGTCGCGACCGCGCTCGCGATCGCCGTCCGCGCGTCGCTCGGTCGGCTACGGCGCTCGTCGAGAAGCCGCTGGAGGATGGGGTCACGTCGGTCGTTCGGCGCTCTCCAGAGACGTCAGGAGCGGATGCGATGCGTGAGCGCCGCGAGCTCGCGGTTGAAGCGCTCGGGCTCCTCGAAGTGGGGAGCGTGCCCGACCCCGTCGTACCAGGAGGCCTCGGCACTCGGGCAGGTTGCGAGCATGTGATCGGCCATCGCCGGCAGTGTCGCGGTGTCCTCACGGCCGTGACTGATCAGCACCGGCACCTCGAGCGCGCGCAGCACGTCGTCGATGTCGAGCTCGCGCGCCGCGAGATTGGCACGTATCCGCGCCGGCACCACGATGCTCCACGCCAGCGCGGTCTCGAGCTCCTCGGCGGGGAGGGGCGTGACGAACAGGGCCCTGACGAAGGCGCGCATCCCGCGGATGTTCGTGGGTAGGTCGTCGGCGGTGATGTCCGCGAAGTGGTCGAGGAACCCCGGGCCGATGAGCGTGCCGAAAGCCGCCTCGCCGAGCCGTGCGGCGCCACCGGCCAGCACGACGGCGCCGATCCGGTCCTGGCCGTACTTCCGCACGTAGTCGGCGATGACGAACGCGCCGTACGACCAGCCGACGACCACCGGCCGCTCGAGCCGCAGGTCGTCGAAGATCGCCGCGAGGTCGTCGGCCCAGAGCTCGCCGTCCGTGTAGTGCTCGGGCTCCAGCGGCGCCTCGGACATGCCGTGGCCGCGGAGGTCGAAGGCGACGAGCCTGAAGTCCCCGGCCAGGGCGCTGTCGTACTGCTTGGCCCAGCAGAGATGGTTCTGCGACAAGGCGTGGATGAGCACGATCGGCGGCGCCGTTCGCCTTGCCCCACTCGCGCACGTGGAGCTGCAAGCCGCCGCCGCCGGCGATCGAGTGCGTCCTCATGGAGCCCATCGCCTCGAACTCGAACGCCGACCGGTCTGCGATCCCCGTCATCTCTCGCCTCCTCGCCTTCGTGGATGACCGAGAGGGTGCGCGTGCACGGGCCTGTCCGCATCGGGCAGGGAGCCTCATCTTCGGCCGTCGACGTACCTATCTGCACCGCCCGGCTCGCGCGATACTGGCTGGATGGAAGGTCGCCCGCGGGAGGCGCTCGTCGGGCGTGCACGCGAGTTGTGGGAGCTCGAGCGCGCGCTCGCGGCCGCGCAGGCGGGGAACGGCGCCGCTGTCCTGATCGCCGGAGATGCGGGCATCGGCAAGACCCGGCTCGTGTCCGAGCTCGCGACGAGGGCGGGCGCCGCCGGCTTCGAGGTGCTGCTCGGCCGCTCGATCGACCTGGTGGGCTCGGAGCTGCCGTACCTGCCGTTCGTCGACGCACTCGGGCCGTTGGACGCGGTCCAGGCCGACGGACGCCGAGCCGGGTCGCAGCTGCGCATGTTCGAGGAGACGCTCGAGCTGCTGACCGTGCGTGCGGCGGCTGCACCCGTCCTGCTCGTGCTCGAGGACCTGCACTGGGCCGACGCGTCGACGCTCGACCTCCTCGCCTTCCTCGCGCACAGCGTCGATGACCGGCCGATCCTGCTGCTTGCGACCTTCCGCCGTGACGAGCCTGCGTCGTCCGATCGCATGCGGCGTCTCGCAGACGTGGTCCTGCGCGCGGAGGCGGCGACGGTCGTCGAGCTCGGCCCGCTCGAGCGGGGCGAGCTCGCCGACCTCCTCGCGGCTCGCTCGGACGGCGCACTGGCGGCCGTGCCGAGGGAGGCGATCCTGGAGCGTTCGGAAGGCAACCCCTTCTTCGCCGAGGAGCTGCTGGCCGCATCCGGCGGCACCGGTGACGAGCTACCACGTCGCTTGCGCGACCTGCTCCTGCAGCGCGTCGTCAACCTCGACCGCTCGACGCTGGCGGTCGTGAGGCTGGCCGCGGCCGCCGGACGCGAGGTCGAGTACCCGCTTCTCCGCGCGGCTTCCGAGCTGCCGGAGCCCGAGCTGCGGGAGTCGCTGCGGCGCGCGGTGGAGCAGGGCGTCCTCGTCTCCGAGCAGGCGACTCGGAGCTTCCGGTTCCGCCACGCCCTTCTCGCGGAAGCTGTCTACACGACGCTTCTTCCCGGCGAGCGCGAGGACCTGCACGCGCGACTGGCGGAGGAGCTCGCCTGCCGCGATCCGGCGAGACCTGCCGAGCTCGCCCCCCATTGGGCCGCGGCGGGGCGCACGAGAGAGGCTCTCGCAGCCTCGTTCGAGGCCGCGCGCGAGGCGGGAGCCGTCTTCGGGCTCGCCGAGGCGCACGCGCACATGGAACGGGCGCTGGCGCTGTGGAGCCGCGTCCCGGATGCGGCCGAGCTCCTGCACGTCGACCTCGCCGAGCTCTGCTCCCAGACGGCCGAGCTCGCGAGTCAGACCGGGGCGGCGCCTCGTGCCGTCGAGCTCGCGCGGCGAGCGATCGAGCTCGTCGAGGAGAGCGGTGACGATCCTCTGCGCGCGGCGCGGCTCCACGAGAGCCTCGGCCGCTACCTGCACGAGAGCGGGCGCACGGAAGCCGCCCTCTCCGCATTCGAGCGGATGGTCGAGCTCGTGCCGGCGCAGCCCCCCTCGCCGGAGCGCGCGCACGCATTGGCCGCCCTCGCCACCGGGTTGATGATGAACTGGCGCTTCGACGAGTCGCTCGAGATCTCGCGGCAAGCCCTGGCGCTCGCCCGTGCCGTCGGCGCCCGCTCGGCCGAGCTTCGGGCGATCCTGGATCTCGGCAGGGACCTTGCCTACCTGGGCCGGGCCGACGAGGGGCTCGCGCGCGTTCGGCGCGCTCTCGAGCTCGCCGAGGAGAGCGGCGACGCCCTCGCCGTCCTGCAGGCCTACGTCTGCCTCACCGACATGCTGACGATGCTGGGACGACCGCGCGAGGCAGCCCGACGGGGAAAGGAAGGGCTCGCGTCTCTCCACCGGTACGGGATCGACAGCACGGTCCTCGTCGCCAACTACGTCGAGGCGCTCCTGGCGATCGGTGACTGGGACGAAGCCGAGAGCGCGAGCTCGGCCGCGCTCCGTGCCATGACGGCGAACTACCCCTACATGCCGCTCATGCTCCGCGCACACCTCGAGATCGGACGTGGCCGCTTCGAGGAGGCGCGAGCGCATCTCGATGCCGCGCTCACGACGCTCCGCGAGGACCGCGGCCAGGGCATCTACGACGTGTTCCTCGCGGAGCTCGCCATCTCGGATCGCCGGTGGACGGAGGCCGACGAGGCCGTCCGAAAAGCACTGGCGCAGGCGAGCTCCCGCCAGGCATCGCAGCTTCGTGTCTGGTTCGCGGCGAAAGGGCTGCGAGCAGGGGCCGAGCTTGCAGCGCTTGCGCGCGCCCGTCGAGACGCCGACGCGGCCCGCGGCTGGCTCGTTCGGAGCGACGAGCTGATCGCCGTCGCCCGAGGTGCGGCCGACGAGGCCTCCGGTGTCACACCCAACACCGACGGCTGGCTTCGCCTGGCCGAGGCCGAGTACCAGCGAGCCCGCGGTGTCGCGCAGCCTCGGCTCTGGTCCGAAGCTGCGGACACGTGGAATCGGCTCCAGCAGCCGCCGCTCGCCGCCTACTGCCGCTGGCGTGAGGCCGAGGCGCTCGTCGCCCTCGGCGCGTCCCGCACCGACGCCGGCCGGCCGCTTCGGGAGGCACATGCCGTCGCCGCCCGGATCGGGGCGCAGCCCATGCTCCGGGAGGTCGGGCTACTCGCCGAGCGAGCTCGACTCGATCTCGCTACACCACCGGAGGACGTCGTCGACGAGACGCGGCACGACCTCACGACCGGCCTCGGCCTGACGGCGCGCGAGGCCGAGGTGCTGGCGCTCGTCGCGCGCGGCTACACGAACAGGGAGATCGCCGACACTCTCGTGATCAGCGTCAAGACCGCGAGCGTCCACGTCTCGCACATCCTTCGCAAGCTCGACGCACCGAACCGGAGCGAAGCCGCGGCAATCGCGCACCGCCTCGCGCCGCCCGGCGGCACGTGAGCGCGGCCCGACGCGTGAATCCCGAGCGGTGCCCCGAGCCGGGAACGTCCGGCTGCTCCGCACCCGTCGATCCATGTCGGGTCGGGTGAGGGGTACTGCCAGTAGCTGGATCAGCAGGGTCGGTCACCGGCGAGCGCGGGGTGCTTCAGTACCACCATGCGTGCAACCGTCATGTACGGCGCCGGCGACGTCCGCGTCGAGAACGTCCCCGACGCCCGCCTCCTCGAGGCGACCGACGCGCTCGTTCGCGTCACCCGCGCCGCGATCTGCGGCAGCGACCTCTGGCCCTACAAGTCGATGGAGCCGACCGACGCCGGCCGCCGGATGGGTCACGAGTTCATCGGGATCGTCGAGGCCGTCGGCGCCGACGTGCGGACGATCGCGGCCGGCGACGTGGTCGTCTCGCCGTTCCTCTGGTCGGACGGCACCTGCGTCCTCTGCCGCGAAGGCCTGCAGAGCGACTGCCTGCACGGCGGCAGGTACGGCTTCGCGGACGTCGACGGCGGCCAGGGCGAGGCCGTGCGCGTCCCGCAGGCAGACGGCACGCTCGTCGTGCTGCCGGTCGGCGAGGACGACGCGCTCATGCCCTCGCTGCTGACGCTGTCCGACGTGATGGGAACCGGCCACCACGCCGCCGTCGCGGCCAGGGTCGGGCCCGGCAAGTCGGTCGCCGTCGTCGGCGACGGCGCCGTCGGCCTCTGCGGCGTGATCGCCGCGACGAGGCTCGGCGCCGAGCAGATCATCCTGCTCGGCAACAACCCGGCTCGAATCGGACTGGGGCAGGAGCTCGGCGCGACCGACGTCGTCCGCGAGCGCGGCGAGGAGGCGGTCGAGCGAGTCCGTGAGCTGACCGGCGGCCTCGGCGCGCACTCGGTGCTCGAGTGCGTCGGCCTCGAGCAGGCAGTCGTCACCGCGCTCGAGATCGCACGCCCCGGCGGCGCGGTCGGGCGCGTCGGCGTGCCCGAGCACGACACCACGCCGACCGGCATCGCCTTCTGGAAGAACGCCAGCGTGGCCGGTGGGCCTGCCCCGGTACGCGCCTACATCGACGAGCTGCTCCCGGACGTGCTGGAAGGCCGGATCGAGCCCGGCCGCGTCTTCGACCGGGTCGGCACGCTCGACGAGGTGCCGGACGGCTACCGCGCGATGAACGACCGCGACGTCCTCAAGTTCCAGATCGCGTTCTAGAGAGCCCTGCCGGGCTCGGCGGCCGGCTCGGGGACGCCGTAGAGCTGCCCTCCCGGGCATCTCTCGGCCTCGACCGCTCGTCTCGGATTTGTGATCCCGACGAGGCCGGCCACGCCGGCCGCAGCCACCAGCACCACGCAGATCACGACGACCTGGTGGAAGGCACGCACGGACTCCTCGTTCGCGGAGAAGCTGTCGCCGACGAGCGTGCTCGCCACCACGACCCCCACGAAGGAGACACCGACCAGGCCGGCGACGCGGGCGATGGCGTTGTTGATCGCAGACGCAAGTCCCGCGTCGGTCTCGTCCGCGTCCGCGAGCACGGCGGCCGTGAGGGGCGCTACGGTCATCGAGAGGCCGAGGGCGAAGAGGAGCATGGCCGGCAGCAGATCGGCGACGTAGGCGGTGTCGATCCCGGTTCGCAGCAGGAGCAGGAGACCGGCCGCTGCCACGAGCGGCCCGGCTCCCATGAACAGGCGAGGCCCGAAGCGGTCCACGAGCGCCCCGAAGCGGCGGGAGAGCGCGAACACGACCAGCGTCACCGGCAGCACCGCCAGACCGCTCTCCAGGGCGCTGTAGCCGGCGACCTGCTGCAGGAAGATGCTGAGGAAGAAGAAGAGCACGGCGAGACCCGCGTACATCGCGAGCGTCTCCAGATTTCCGACGGCGAAGTTGCGGTGCGCGAACAGCTCCAGCTTCAGCATCGGCTCGGTGGCGCGACGCTCGTAGGCGATGAACACGGCGAAGGTCACGACGCCGCCGAGCAGCGGGACGAGGATCACGGGGCTGGCCCAGCCGAAGCGCGGCTGCTCGATCAACGCGAACACGACCCCGCCGAGGCCCGTGGCGCAGAGAATCGCGCCGACGTAGTCGACGCGGCGGGTGGCGCCGTGCCTCGCCGGCGCCACCGCTGCCCGGACGAGCAGCAGGGTGAGCGCGACCAGCGGAAGGTTGAGAGCGAAGATCCAGCGCCACGACAGCTGATCGACGATCAGACCTCCGGCGAGCGGGCCGACCAGCGACGCGATCGCGCCCCACGCCGTCCAGGCGCCGATCGCGGCCCCACGCTCCCTCGCCGGGAAGGCCGCGACGATGATCGCCAGCGAGCTCGGCACGAGCATGGCTCCGGCCGCGCCCTGCAGGCCGCGCATCACGATCAACGTCTGGGTCGTCGGTGCGAGGGCGCAGCCGACCGAGAAGAGCCCGAAGAAGCCCGCGCCGAGCTGGAACACGCGCCGCTCGCCGTAGATGTCGCCCAGCGACCCTCCGATCAGGATCAGCGAGCCGAGCGTCAGGAGGTAGGCGTTCGCGATCCACTGCTGCGCCTGCAAGCCGCCGCCCAGGTCGCGCTCGATCGCCGGCAAGGCGATGTTGACGACCGTCCCGTCGATGGTCGCGATCCCCGAGCCGAGGATCGCCGCAACGAGCGTCGTTCGCTGCCCGCGTGTCACGGCCTCTCGTCGTCTCGAGCCCGCAAGCGCTGGTTGATCATCTGGTCATCCTCTCAGCGGCGAGCGACGGCATCGTGACGTCCCTCGCGTCGGCCCTCGTGCGCCTGTTCCCGCGTCTCGCGGGATGTCGGCAGCTATAGGGTCTCGCTCAGGGGTAGGGGAGTTCGACCAAGGAGGACTCATGAGATTTCTTGCGCGGCCGCGGCGCTCGCTGTGGCTGGGACTCGGGCTCGTGGCAGCGGTCGCGACGGCCGCCGCGGTGGCCGTCGCGGGGCTGCAGCCCGCTGACCTCGGGTACACGCCCAAGTCCGAGGCACAGATGACGAACATCGACGTCGCTCGGGCATGGGCCAAGAACTACTACGGCGCTCCAACCGCCGTCACCGGCTCCGGTTCCACCGGAACGTGGCCCACGCCGCTCAACCTCGAGAGCAACTACGCGAACGAGGCGCGGTCTGTCGCCAAGGAAGGCGAGAACTGGCTGGCCGCACGCTCGAAGGTGGCCCACCGTGCGATCGTGCTCGACGTCGACGACACGACACTGACCACGTGGAACTACGAGCTCTTCAGCAACTGGGACTACAACCCGACCACGAACGCCGTCTTCGTCGGTCTGACGGGCACTACGTTCACGGGCAACCTCTTCCCCGCCACCCCGGGGATGGTCGACCTGGTCAGTCGGGCGAAAGCCATGGGGTACGCGATCTTCTGGATCACCGGCCGGGGTGACGCGCAGCACGCCGCGACGATCGCCAACCTCGTGAACGACTCGGCGGCCGGGCTACCGACAATCGACACGGTGAGCTACTCCGGGAAGACCGATCTCCCGGAGATCGACGCCGGCTACGTGCTGCCCACGCCGATCGACACGGGCCATGGCGGCTTCACCGACGGCCTGTTCACGAAGCCGCCCGTCGGCTCGTACCCGACGTACCTCGACACGCCCGAGTTCTGCGGGCCCTTCATCCACGCCACTCCGGCGGCGTCCTGCCCGACCATCCAGTACAAGTCGGGGACGCGTGCCTACATCGAGTCGCAGGGCTACGACATCGTCGGCGACTTCGGCGACCAGTTCAGCGATCTCGAGGGCGGCCACGCAGACAAGGTGTTCAAGATGCCCAACCCGAACTACTACCTCCCGTAGGCAAGGGTCGGGGCGGACGGGCCCGATCGAACCTCGCGGCTCCTCCGCGGCGTCACGCGCCGAGGGGGAGCCGCGGGCTCACCTCAGCTCACCGCCTGCTTCACGAGCTCGGCGATCCGTGCCTCGGCGGCGGCGGTCAAGTCCGTCAGCGCGAACGAGGTCGGCCACATGGCGCCGTCGTCGAGCTTCGCCGCGTCGCTGAAGCCGAGCGTCGAGTACCGCGTCTTGAACTTCTGCGCGCCCTGGAAGAAGCAGACCACCTTCCCCTCCTTCGCGTACGCGGGCATGCCGTACCAGAGTCTCGGCGAGAGGGACGGTGCGCTGGCCGTGACGATCGCATGCACCCGCTCGCCCATGGCGCGATCCGGTTGCGGCATCTCTGCGAGCTTCGCGAGCACGGCGCTCTCCCCGTCGGCCTTGCCTCCGCCCCGGCGCGCCGCCTCGAGCTCCTGGGCGCGCTCCTTCATCGCAGCCCGTTCCTCGTCCGTGAAGCCCGCGGACTGCGTGCCCTTCCTTGCAGGTTTCCTCTCGGCCATTGCGAGGCACCTCCGTGCGTGTCGCGGGGATTCGGCGCGCCTCGTGTCGGGAGCGGGTGCGAGGCGTTCGTCTAGGCTACGCCGCCTCACGTGGCCGTCGAGCGCATCGGTGTGGTCGGCGCCGGGATCATCGGGCTCGCCGTCGCGCGTCGGCTGACACAGCTCCGCCCCGGCGCCGTCGTGACGGTGCTCGAGAAGGAGCCGGAGATCGCCCTGCACCAGACCGGGCGGAACAGCGGCGTCGTGCATGCGGGGATCTACTACGCGCCGGGATCGCTCAAGGCGGTCCTCTGCCGGCGCGGCGTCGGGCTGCTCCAGGCGTTCTGCGCGGAGCACGCGCTGCCGTACGTCGAGTGCGGGAAGCTCGTGGTCGCACTCGACGAGACCGAGCTCGAGCGGCTGCGCGAGCTCGAGCGGCGGGCGCATGCGAACGAGGTGCCGGGCGTGCGCTGGCTCGAGGGAGACGAGCTGCGCGCGGTCGAGCCGAACGCGGCCGGGATCGCGGGGCTTCACTCTCCGACGACGGCGATCACGGACTACACGGCGGTCGCCGCGGCGCTCCGGGACGACGTGACGGCGGCCGGAGGCTCGGTCGTCCTCGACGCCGAGGTCACCGGGATCCAGACGAGCGGCAGCGCGCTTCGGGTGACGGCGGGCGGGGAGGAGGTCGGTCTCGACCGGCTGGTCGTCTGCGCGGGCCTGCAGTCCGACCGGCTGGCGCGGCGGGCCGGGGACGGGCACGAGCCGACGATCGTGCCGTTCCGCGGCGAGTACCACCGGCTCGTCCCGGGACGGGAGGATCTCGTTCGGGGCCTCGTCTATCCCGTGCCCGACCCCGCCTACCCGTTCCTCGGCGTCCACTTCACGCGCCGCGTGCACGGCGGCGTCGACGTCGGGCCCAACGCAGTGCTGGCGCTCGCGCGGGAGGGGTACCGCTGGCGGGACATCCGACCTCGCGACGTCGGGGAGACGCTGCGCTCACGCGGCTTCCGGCGGCTCGCGCGTCGTCACTGGCGGATGGGGATGCACGAGATGCGGGGGTCCCTGTCCGGCCGGGCGTTCTACCGGGAGGCACACCGCTACCTTCCCGTGCTGCGGCCGGACGACCTGGTCAGGGCCGGTGCCGGTGTCCGGGCGCAGGCGCTCGATCCCGACGGCTCGCTCGTCGACGACTTCCGGATCGGCCGTGTCGGGCCGGTCACGACCGTCCGCAACGCCCCGTCGCCGGGTGCGACCTCGAGCCTCGCGATCGCCGAGCACGTCGTCGACGTGGTTCTGGGCGACTGACGGTCCCGCGGGCCGTGCACGACGCCCGCCGCCGCGGTGGGCGGCGCTCGGTCGACAGGATGTGCAGGTGACCTCGTCGAGGACCTCGCAGACCACGTGGAGCGTCCTCCGTCAGAGGAACTTCCTCCCGTACTTCGTCGGCAACGCGGCGTCGGCGAGCGGCACGTGGTTCCAGAATCTCGCCGCGTCGATCCTCGTCTATCGGCTCACGCACTCGGCGTTCATGCTCGGCGTCCTCAACACGTGCCAGTTCGGACCGGTGCTCCTTCTCTCGCCGTGGACGGGGCGCCTCGCCGATGCCGTCGACCGGCGCCGGCTGCTGCTCGTCACCCAGGCGGTCGCGGTCGTGATCAGCGGGACGCTGGCTCTGCTCGTGTGGCTGGGCGCGGCGAGCACGTGGACGGTGATCGGATTCTCGACCGCGCTCGGGGTGGTCACCGCGATCGCCGTCCCGGCGCAGATGGCGCTCGTCGGATCGCTCGTCCGACGGGACGATCTCGTGCCCGCGATCGCGCTCAACTCGATGACGTTCAACATCGCCCGGGCGGTCGGCCCGGCGGCCGCGGCCCTCGTCATCGCCGGAGTCGGGATCGGCGCGGCGTTCCTCGTCAACGCGCTGTCGTTCCTCGTCTTCGTCGTCGCGCTCGTGCTGGTCTCGCCGACACCGGTCGCACGCGCACACACGACGTCGCTCCGCGACAGCTTCGCGGTCGTCCGGGCCGACCCTCGACTCGCCGGCTACCTGCTGATCGTGATGGCGATCGGCATGTCCTCGGACCCCGTGAACACCGAGGCTCCCGCGATCGCGCACGCCTTCGGGTACCCGCCCGTGTGGGCGGGTGCCGTGGTCGGCTGCTTCGGGCTCGGCGCCGTGATCGCCGCCTTCGGGCGGTCGGTGCGCGCGGCCCAGTCGCATCGGCGGATGGGTTCCAACCTGCTGGTCTTCGGCGGGGGGATCGTCCTGATGGCGGCGAGCCCGTGGTTCCCGCTCGCGCTCGCGTTCGTCCTGTGCGCGGGCTTCGGCTACCTGAGCTCGAACACCGGGGCGACGACCCGTCTGCAGCTCGGCGTGACGGAGAGCCAGCGCGGTCGGATCATGGCCCTGTGGTCGGTCGCGTTTCTCGGCGCCCGGCCGATCGCGAGCCTCGTCGACGGGGCGATCTCGAGCGTCGCGGGGGTGCGTGTCGCGGCGCCCATCCTGGCGATCCCGGTGCTCGTCGCAGGGACCGCCCTGCTGCGCTCGGAGCGGCGGTCGGCCCGCGAGCCGACGCTCGTGCGCGGCTGACCGGATCGGCGGCCGACGGCGTGCCGCCCGCCGCGAAGCTCGTCGCGCGGTGGTTGGATGACGGTATCGCCCGCATTGCAACCGGGGCCACGACCAGGAGGGAGCAGCCATGACGTACGTGCCCGCCGAGGATCGCTACTCGACGATGCGCTACCGGCGCAGCGGGCGCAGCGGGCTCGACCTCCCGGTGCTCTCGCTCGGGCTCTGGCAGAACTTCGGCGGGGTCGATCCGCTCGAGCGCAGCCGCGCGATCGTCAGGCGGGCGTTCGACCTCGGGATCACCCACTTCGACCTCGCCAACAACTATGGCCCGCCGTACGGCTCGGCCGAGGAGACCTTCGGGAAGCTGCTGCGCGACGACCTCGCTCCCTATCGCGACGAGCTCGTGATCTCGACGAAGGCCGGCTACGACATGTGGCCCGGGCCGTACGGCGAGTGGGGCTCGCGCAAGTACCTCCTTGCGAGCCTCGACCAGAGCCTCCGCAGGATGGGGCTCGACTACGTGGACATCTTCTACTCGCACCGCTTCGACCCGACCACGCCGCTCGAGGAGACCATGGGCGCGCTCGACACGGCGGTGCGCCAGGGGAAGGCGCTCTACGCGGGCATCTCCTCGTACACGGCCGAGCAGACAACGGAGGCGGTCGCGCTCATGCGTGGGCTCGGCACGCCCGTGCTGATCCACCAGCCCTCCTACTCGA
The DNA here is from genome assembly GCA_963739405.1 of uncultured Actinomycetes bacterium. Classification (GTDB taxonomy): domain Bacteria; phylum Actinomycetota; class Thermoleophilia; order Gaiellales; family Gaiellaceae; genus Gaiella. Next base: position 90,129 of record CAVUAH010000011.1, read on the forward strand.
TGCTCAACCGCTGGATCGAGGGCGGGCTGCTGGACGTGCTCGGCGACGAGGGGATCGGCTGCATCGCGTTCTCGCCGCTGGCACAGGGCGTCCTCACCGACAAGTACCTCTCCGGGGTCCCTGCCGGCTCGCGGGCGAGCCGGCCCTCGTCGCTCTCGCCCGACCAGCTCGACGAGGCGACACTCGCAAAGGTGCGCGCGCTGAACGACCTCGCGGCCGCCCGCGGGCAGTCGCTCGCGCAGCTCGCGATCTCCTGGGTGCTCCGCGACGAACGTGTCACCTCGGCGCTCGTCGGAGCGTCCAGCGTCGCCCAGCTCGAGACGAACGTCGCCGCGCTCGGCGGGCCGGCCCTGTCCGACGACGAGCTCGGCCAGATCGATGCCCACGCCACGGAGAGCGACATCAACATCTGGCTGGCCGCGACGGAGCGCTGAACGCCGCGTCTCGATCATCCGGCGTCGGCTCCCGGCTCGTTCGCGGCGCGCTCGACGACATGCGCGCGCGGGGCCTCGGCCTCGTGCCGGTCTGCCCGCTCGTCCGTTCGTACATCGGCCGTCATCCCGAGTACGGCGGCCTCGTCACCGCCGATCCCGCGACGCCCGACCGAGCTCCTCCGCCGCCTCGTCCGTTCGATCCACTCCTGGGAGGGGGGCTCCGGCATAGGGTGGCCGGGACGTAGCCCCCACCACCGCGAAGGGACGGTCGAACGATGAGCGCAGAGGACAAGGTCGTGGTCAATCTCGCCACGGGGCTCGAGGATGCAGAGCGCGTGACGGTCGCGTTCCTCGTCGCCACGGCGGCTCTCGCCAAGGGGAAGCGCGTGGCGATGTTCCTGACGAAGGAGGCCGTGAGGCTCAGCGTGCCCGGGTACTCCGACGCCGTCGCGTGCGAGGGCTGCCCGCCGCTCGGGCGCCTGTACGAGCAGTACGCCGAGGGCGGCGGCGAGCTCCTAGCGTGCCCGATCTGCTTCTCGGCACGCAGGCTCGACGAGGCCGACCTCGTCGCGAACGCGAGGATCGCCGGCGCGACGCCGCTCTGGGAGTGGATCGACGACGGCGCAACGGTGTTCAGCTACTGAGCGCCGCCCACGGCGGGTGCAGGATTCGGTGACGATGCAGCTCCGCGTCGCGCGCCACACGAATCGTCTCGACGAGGTCGTCCGCTTCTATCGCGACGGTCTCGGGCTGCCGGAGATCGGGCGGTTCGCGGGTCACGACGGCTACGACGGCGTGTTCCTCGCTGTCCCCGGCACGAACGCCCACCTCGAGCTCACGACGGGCGGCGCCCACGGGCCGCCGGAGCCGCATCCCGAGTCTCTCGTCGTTCTCTACCTCGGCAGCGACGAGGCGGTCGCCGCGGCCCGCGCGCGCGTGGGCGCGGCGCCTGTCGAGCCGGCGAACCCGTACTGGAGGGAGCACGGCGTGACGCTCGTCGATCCGGACGGGTTTCGCGTCGTGCTCGTCCCGGAGGCGTGGCGGGACGGGTGACCGGCTGTCCTCTCGTGCTCATGCCGTTCGTCTACGACGCGACCACACCGAAGCAGAGGAGGACACGCGATGAAGTACCTGCTCTTGATCCATCAGGGCGACACCCCGACGCCGTTCGACCAGGAGGCCTGGGGCCGCCTCTCCGAAGACGAGCAGAACGAGGTCTATGCCGCCTACCAGTCGATCAACGGGACCCCCGGTGTCACGCCCGGCATCGGGATGCAGCCCCCCGAGATGGCCACGACCGTGCGGGTGCGAGACGGCAAGACGCTGACCACCGATGGGCCGTTCGTGTCGGTGAAGGAGGCTCTCGGCGGCTACTTCCTCTACGAGGCGGACGACCTCGACGCCGCGATCGAGCTCGCCGCGCGGGTGCCCGCCGCGCGAATGGGCGGCGCCGTGGAGGTGCGCCCGGTGGCCGAGTGGTAGATCTCGAACGCGTCTTCCGCGACGAGTGGGGACGCGTCCTCGCCGCCCTGATCGGCTTCCTCGGCGACTTCGACCTCGCCGAGGAAGCCGCTCAGGACGCCTTCGCGATCGCCGCCGCCCGCTGGCCGCGGGATGGGCCGCCGGCAAGCCCGAGAGCGTGGCTCGTGACGACCGCGCGCAACCGGGCGATCGACCGGATCCGCCGCGAGCGGGTGCTCGCCGAGAAGACGCGACTCCTCGACTCCACCGAGGCGGCCGCACCGGAGGACGTGATGGACGAGACGACGATCCCCGACGAGCGGCTCGAGCTCCTGTTCACGTGCTGTCATCCCGCGCTCGAGCTCGACGCGCAGGTCGCGCTCACGCTCCGGACGCTCGGCGGGCTGCGCACGGACGAGATCGCGCGGGCGTTCCTCGTCCCGGAGGAGACGATGGCGAAGCGGCTCGTCCGCGCGAAGCGAAAGATCAAGACTGCCGGGATCCCGTTCCGCGTCCCGCCTGCGCATCTGCTCCCGGAGCGTCTCGACGCCGTGCTCGCGGTGGTCTACCTGGTCTTCAACGAGGGCTACGGCGGGCGCGGGGAGCTCGCGGCGGAGGCGATCCGGCTCGGGAGCGCGCTCGCCGAGCTGCTGCCCGACGAGCCCGAGGTGCACGGTCTGCTCGCGCTGATGCTCGTGAACGACGCGCGGCGCGATGCGCGGTTCGCGGACGACGGCATCGTGCTGCTCCACGAGCAGGACCGCTCGCTCTGGGATGTCGGACAGATCGACGCCGGCCGCCGGGCCCTCGGCCGAGCGCGAGCGCTCGGCGGGCAGGGGGCCTACGTCCTGCAGGCGGAGATCGCGGCGCTGCACCTCGACCGCCCTCCCGACTGGTCACGGCTCGCCGCCCTCTACGGGGAGCTGACCGCGCTGACGGGATCGCCGGTGGTCGAGCTCAACCGCGCCGTCGCGATCGCGGAGGCCGGAGACGTCCCCGCCGCGCTCGAGGTCCTCGACGGGCTCGAGCTCGACCGGTACCACTACCTGCATGCGGCCCGTGCCGACCTCCTCGTGCGGCTCGACCGGACGGCCGAGGCTCGCGAGGCCTACGCGCGCGCGCTCGAGCTCGTCCACTCCGAGCCCGAGCGGCGGTTCCTCACGCGGCGGCTCGAGGAGCTCGGTTGACCGAGCCGTCGCCTCTGCGGCGTGACGGACCCGCGGTCGTCCACAATCGCGTCATGCCCACGAACTACGAGCGTGCGTTCGCAGAGCGGCCCGAGGTGTACGCGGCATGGGTTCAGCTCAACAGCTCGATCAAGGCGGGGATGGACCTGCGCCGGTACGAGCTCGTGACGCTGGCGGCGGCACAGCGGCTCCGCTCGAGCTACTGCTCGCTCGCCCACGGATCGGTCCTCGCACGGCAGTTCGGCGAGCCCGTGCGCGAGATCGTGGTCGATCGTCGCGCGGCGGGTCTCGACGAGGTGGACGTCGCCGTGATGGACCTGGCGGACCGGGTGGTGGTCGACGCCGCGTCGATCGACGACGCCGACCTCCAACCGCTCCGCGAGCTCGGCCTCTCGGAGACCGAGATCATGGACGTCGTCCTCGCGGCGGCCGCGCGGTGCTTCTTCTCGAAGACGCTCGACGCACTGTGCGTGCAGCCGGACGCGAGCTTCAGCGAGCTCGAGCCCGAGCTCCGGGACGCCCTCGTCGTCGGTCGCCCGATCGCCGACGCCTGAGCTCCGCTACCGGCGTCTCGCGCCGGCGACGAGCGTCACGCCCGGGATCTCGACCCCACTCGTCGTCCTGTACCGCTCGATCGCGTCGCCCGCCTGCTCCCGGAGCGCTCCGGGCCGCATCGTCGGGCAGCGCCGCGAGCCTCCGCGCGAGCGGTCCCGCGAGGGCAGCGGTCCGCTCCCACCACTCGTCGACGGACGACGCGCGGTAGGGCACCACGATCTCGTCAACCTCGACTGCCTCGAGCCCCGCGTCCTCGAGGACCGTCCGGAGCAGGCCGGCGTCGTCCAGGGAGAACGGATGCGGGATCCCGGCCGGCGGCACGGGCTCCCCGAGCCCGGCCGCGACCGTATCGAAGACGACGCCGAGCCACGGGTTCCGCTCGCGCGGCCCCCAGACGGCGACCGCGACCCGACCGCCGGGCCGCAGGACCCGGGCGATCTCGCGGGACGCCAGGGCGGGATCCGGGACGAGCATCAGGCCCTCGCGGCAGAGCACGACATCGAACGAGCCGTCGGGCTCGTCGATCCGCTCCAGGTCGAGCACCCTGGTTGCCGTCCCGGCGAGCCCGCGGTCGGCCGCCCGCCGGGCCGCGACCACCGTCATCTCCACGGCGACGTCCGACAGCACCACCTCCCCGTCCGGCGCGACCAGCGGGGCGGCGTCGAGCCCCGGCCCGCCCGTCCCACAGGCCAGCTCGAGCACGCGCTCACCCCGGCGCGGGACGGTCAGCTCGAGCATGCGCGCGCTGACGGGGCCGCCGCGAGCGTCGATGTAGGCGACGTTCTGCGCCCATGCGCCGGCGACGCTCGACCACATCGCGTGGAGCTGCGCGCGCAAGCGCGGCAGCATCGTCGGCGTCGGGCGTGGACACCCGTGCTCTTCACAGGGGTCTGGGTGTTCATGGCATCTCCTCTCTATTCAATACTCGATATGAGTAATGAATTCTTGGATAGAGTATCAAAATGTCCGACCCGGTCGAGAGACCACGGAAGTACGAGTCGCCGCGACGTCGTGCCCAGGCCGCGGCGACGCGGACGCAGATCCTCGAGGCGGCGGGGCGGCTGTTCGTCGAGCAGGGCTACAGCGCGACGACGATGGCCGCCGTCGCCGCGGACGCGGGCGTCGCGCTGAAGACCGTCTACGTCGCGTTCGAGACGAAGAGCGGGGTGCTCCGCGCGCTCTGGCACCGCCGCCTCCGCGGAGACGACGAGGACACGGCCGTGCAGGACCGCTCCTGGTTCCGCGAGGTGATCGACGAGGACGATCCGCGGCGCCAGCTCCGCCTCAACGCGCGCAACGGGCGCGCCGTCAAGGAGCGTGTGGGCGGGCTCTTCGCGGTGATCCGCGACGCGGCGTCCGCCGACCCGGAGATCGAGGCCCTCTGGAGCCGGATCCAGACGGAGTTCTACGACAACCAGCGTGCGATCGCGCGCACCCTGGAGCAGAAGCAGGCACTCCGGCCGGAGCTCGATGTCGACCGCGCGGCGGACATCCTCTGGACGCTCAACCACCCCGACGTCTGGCGGTTGCTCGTCGGCGAGCGCGGCTGGACGCCCGACGCGTACGAGGCGTGGTTCGCGGACACGGCGTGCGCGCAGCTGATCCGCGGCGGCGCGCCCCGGGCGCGCGGGGCCGCGGCCGGTTAGAGACCGAGCGCCGAGACGGCCTTGCCGAACTGGTCCTCGCGGACGTAGACGAGGTAGCCGAACGCGCCGCGCCCGTCGGTGACCCCGGTCGAGGCGTAGATGTCGACGCGGGCGTCCACGAGGCGCGCATGGACGCTCGCGAGCGCGCCGAGCTCGTCGTCACCCTGGACGAGCAGCGCGTGGTACGGCCCGTCGAGCGCGAGACCCGCGGCGGTCGCCTCGGCGGCGAGCCTGTTCGGATGATCGGGGAACAGCGCGAACTGTGCGAGCGCCGGACCGCTCGGGACGGCGGTGAACGCGAGAAGGCTGACACCGCGCTCCGCCAGCTGGGCGAGCACGCGGTACGCGGCTCCGAGCTCGTCCCGGACGGTGGCGTAGTAGTACTCGACCGGACGGATCGTGAACGCCGTGAGGGCTCACCTCCCGGCGCCACCCTATCCCCGGCCGCGCGGGGTGGCAACACCGTAGGCCTTGCGTCGGCCGGCCGGCCGGAGCATGCTTGCGCCGATGCAGACCGCGCGGCCGATCGTCTTCCTGAGCGACTTCGGCCTCGGCAACGAGTGGGTCGGGCTCTGTCACTCGGTGATGAGCGGCATCGCGCCGCACTGCCCGATCGTCGACCTCTCGCACCTCATCCGTCCGCTCGAGGTCTCGTCGGGCGCGATCCTGCTCGCCGATGCGATGCCGTACATCCCCGAGAGCGCGGTCGTCCTCGCGGTCGTCGACCCGAACGTCGGTCGCGACCGCGAGATCGCGATCGAGACCGAGAGCGGCCGCGCTCTCGTCGGTCCCGACAACGGCCTGCTCTCGCTCGCGTGGGAGGCGGCGGGCGGGGCTCGCTCCGCGGTCGAGATCTCGTCGCCCGACATCGTCCGCCGCCCGCACGCCGAGTCGTTCCGCGCGCCGGACACGCTGTGCCCGGCGGCGGCCTCGCTGGCTGCGGGCGTGCCGATCGGAGAGCTCGGGAGCCACCTCGACCCCGCGTCGCTGGCGAAGGTCGTCATGGCCGAGCCCGAGGTCGAGCCCGGGAAGATCACCTGCGAGGTGATCGACTTCAACCGGTTCGGCAACGTCCATCTGAACGTCCGCCCGGGCGACCTCGCGGCGGCGGGCCTGGACGGCGACTCCGAGCTCTCGATCGAGGCCGTCTCGGGGGCAACCGTCGCGAAACGGGGGAGCACCTACGCCGACTTCGCCGCGGGCGAGTACGGCGTGCTCGTCGACCCGCGCGGCTGGCTGACCATCGTCCGGGGGAACCCGGCAAGTGCGCTCGACGGGCTGGGGCTCGGGATCGCCGCGCCCGTCTGGATCACGCGGGCGGGCTGACCGGCCCCGCCCCCGGCTCCGGGAGCAGGGTGTCGAGGCCGCGGGTCAGACCGACCAGCCCGGGCACCGCCCGGATCGCGAGGAGCGTGCCGGCGACGTACGGCGCGGGGGTCGGGCCCGCGTCGTGGCGGAGCGTCAGCCGCTCGCCGTCCGCCGCGAACACGATCTCGGTCGACACGACGAAGCCGGGCAGGCGCAGCGAGTGCACCTGGGTGCCGGAGACCGTCGCGCCTCGCGCCTCCCGTGCGCCGAGGACGTCGTCGAGCTCGACACCGAGCGTCGGCCGCCGCACGCCGTCGAGCCGCTCGGCGAGCTCGCGCGCCGTCCCGCTCGGCGCGTCCTCCTTGGCGGCGCTCGCGAAGTCGATCACCTCCCAGGCCTCGAAGTGGTGCGCGGCCGTCGTCGCGAACCGGAGGAGCAGCGCGGCGCCGAGCGAGAAGTTCCCGGCCGCGACGACCCCGACCCGGCGTTCGCGCGCGAGGGCGTCGAGCGCGGAGTAGTCGTCCGGCGGTGAGGCCGCTCGAGCCGACGACGACGCCGACGCCCCGTTCGACGGCTGCCCAGGCGTTCGCCCGGACGGCCGCCGCGTGCGTGTAGTCGACGAGGACGTCCGCCTCGACCGCCTCGAGGGCCTCTGCGACCGACGAGAAGCGCTCTGGATCCGACCGGGCGACGCCCGCGACGAGCTGGAGGTCGTCGACCTCGTCGACCGCCTCGGCAACGGCGCTTCCCGTCCAGCCCGTGATGCCGGCGATGCAGACCCGGATCACCGGTACGGATCCTGCGGCGCGCGGTCGTCCGAGAGCGAGGCCCGCGAGCGCTCGACGAGCCGCTCGATCGCGTCGGCCAGGTGCTCCTGCGCGATGTTGTGGTCGCCTCGCTCGACCCGCAGGAGATGCGCCTCGAGCAGGACGTCGGCGTGCGTGTGCCCGAACGGGGGCTCGAAGCGGTAGGACGCCAGCTCGATCAGCAGCCCCAGCGGGTCGTCGAAGTAGATCGAGTCCATGAAGCCGCGGTCCTTCACGCCCGAGTGCCGGATCCCGCGCTCGTCCAGCCGCTCGACGACCTGGTGGAAGGTCGCCTGGGAGAGCGAGAAGGCGAGGTGGTGGACCGTCCCCGGGTCGCGCGACAGACGGCTCGGGTCGGCCGAGCGCTCCTCGTTCGTGAACACCGTGATGAGGCGCCCGTCGCCGGGGTCGAAGTAGAGATGGCTCTCCGACTCGTTGTCGAGGTTCGGCTGCTCGAAGACGAACGGCATGCCGAGCACGCCTTCCCAGAAGTCGATCGCCGCCTGCCGGCCGGCCCCGACGAGCGTGATGTGGTGGACGCCCTGGCTCTGGATCTTCCGCATCGGACTCCCTCGGGTCGTGTGGCTCGCTCGACGGCCGTAGTCTGTCGGATTCGCCCGAGCCGCCGAGGCCCGTCGTTGCGGCCGAGCGCGAACGGTCGCGTACGGTGTCGCCGTGCTCCTGCTCGTCGCAGCCACCGAACGCGAGCTCTCCGGTCACGGCGGCCTCGTCTGCGGGGTGGGGCCGGTCGAGGCCGCCGCGGCCACCGCTCGCGCCCTCGCGCTCCGGTCGGCCGACGCGGTGCTGCACGTCGGCATCGCGGGAGCCCGCGGGCTCCCGCCCGGGACGCTCGTCGTCGGCAGCGAGGCCGTCTACTGCGACCTCGCCGCACGATGGCCGGTCGTCGACCGTCTCGAGCCCGACCCGCGCCTCGTCGACGCCGCGCTCGAGACGCTCCCCGGCTCGGTCGCGTCGCCGATCCACACCTCCGCTGCGATCGGGGGTGCCGCGGCCGCCGTTCCGGACGGGCAGCTCGTCGAGGCGATGGAGGGGTTCGGGGTGCTGCGTGCCGCTGCACGTGCTGGTGTGCCGGCGGTCGAGGTGCGGGCGGTCTCCAACGAGATCGGCGAGGAGGACCGCTCGCGATGGGCGATCGACGCAGCGCTCACCGCGCTCGAGGGCGCGGTTCCGCTCCTCCTCGACGCCCTCGGCGGCCCGTGGCGCTCCTAGGGCTCGCGGATCGCGACGGCGACCTCGAGCGTCTCGTCGGCCGTGCCCTTGTAGACGCCCCGCGACGGCGGCACGTCCGCGTAGTCCCGCCCGACGCCCACGCGGACGTAGTGCTCGCTCTGCTCGATGTCGTGCGTCGGGTCGAGGGACAGCCAACCGGTCTCGCCGAGGTGGACGTCGACCCAGGCGTGCGACTCCCCGAGGTCGCCGTGCTCGGGGTCGTAGAGGTAGCCGCTCACGTACCGGGCCGGAATCCCGCGAGAACGGCAGACGCCGATCATGACGTGGGAGAAGTCCTGACAGACGCCCCGCCCCTCGGCGAGAGCCTCGCTCGCGGTCGTGTGGACGGTCGTCGTCCCGCGCTCGTACGTCATTGCCGTGCGGACGGCGTGCATCAGCGCAGCGGCCGTCTCGTCCGGCGCACCCGAGCCCGGGGCCGACGCGGCAAGCTCGGCGAGGCCGTCGCCGAGCGGCACGTAGCGGGACGGCGCGAGGAAGTCGAAGCGGTCGAGCGGCAACGGCGTCGTCGGGTCGACGAAGCGCGGCGCCGTCCACACCTCGCTCCGCGCGGTCACCGCGATGCGATCGTGCTGCTCCAGCACGTCGAAGTGGTGCACGGTGTTCCCGAACCGGTCGACGTACTCGGCGACGGTCTCGCGGCGCGGCTCGGGGACGAGCGAGAACGAGGAGCACCGCTGGCCGTAGCGGTGCGTCGGTTTGAGCCGGAGCTCGGTGTACGCCTCGGTGATCGGGGCGTCGTAGGAGAAGCGCGTGATGTGCTCGACCGTCAGCCACATTGCTGCTGCTGGGCCTCCTGGATCGCGATCGACGATGCCGGGAGGGCGCGGCTCGAGAAGAACGCCTTCGTCAGCGCGTCCCCCGCCCGGTGGATCCCGACGAGGAGCCCGCCGAGCGTCTCGGCGACGCCGCCGGCGGAGACGTCCTCGAGCTCGCCGTACTCGACCTCCGCGCAGAGCCGCCCGAGCACGCGGTGCGGCGCGCCCTGCTCGAAGGCGATCCGATCGACGGACGCCGCGCACGTGCGCAGGCAGTAGAGGACCGAGCGCGGGAACTGCTCCGAGCGGACGAGCGCGCCGGCGATGTCGAGCGGCTCGAACGTCGCGCCGTGGCGCTTGACGTACGCCTCGAAGGCGCTGCACGACTTGAGGAGCGCGACCAGCTCGTGCGCCTGGGCCGGATCGTCGGGGGCGAGCGCGACCGCGATGGGGTACCGGCTGCGAACCACGCGCACCGTCGTCGACGCGCGCTCGAGGTGAAGCCCGAGCTGGATGAACTCGTACGGCTCGCCGTGGGTCATCGTCGCGTCCGCGCACCCCTGGAACCGGTGCGCGCCGTTGCGCAACTGCTCGAAGAACGCGTGTGGGCCGCGCACGATCGCGCGCCGGTTGGCGCGACCGACGAGGAGGAACAGCGAGTTGATCGCCTCCCACATCTCGCCCGAGATCTGCTCGCGCACCGAGCGTGCGTTCTCCCGCGCCGCCGTGATGCAGCTGGCAACCGCATTCGGGTTCCCGTCGTGCCAGAGCAGCCAGTCGGCGACGTTCTGGGCCGTGAACGCATCGAAGTGCTCGTCGAACACCTCGGTGTCGCCGAGCAGCGAGACGAGCCGCTGCCACGCCTCGCCGTGGTCGGCGACGTGGGCGTCGAGAAGCGCGTGGTACTCGACGTCGAGCAGCCGGGTGACGTCCTCGGCCCGCTCGACGTAGCGCGCCGTCCAGTACAGCGATTCCGCGACCCGGCTAAGCATCCGCACGTCCGCGGCCGGAGAGCGGCACCCGCGGAACGTGCGACAGCGGGGACGGACGCTCAGCCATCGAGCACCCAGGTGTCCTTGCTGCCGCCGCCCTGCGAGGAGTTGACGACGAGCGAGCCCTCGCGGAGAGCCGTTCTCGTGAGCCCGCCCGGGACGATCCGGACGCCGTCGGCGCCGGAGAGCACGAACGGCCGCAGGTCGACGTGACACCCGTGGAGGCCGCCGCGCACGAACGTCGGGTGGCGCGAGAGGGCGATCGTCGGCTGCGCGATGTACTTCCGCGGCTCGGCCGCGACGCGACGGCGGAACTCGTCCCGCTCGGCTGGGGTCGCCGCGGGCCCGATCAGCATCCCGTAGCCGCCCGACTGGTCGACGGCCTTCACGACGAGCTCGTCGATGCGGTCGAGGATCTCGGTGCGCTGCCGGGGATCGCTTCCGACGAGAGTGGGCACGTTCGGCAGGATCGGGTCCTCGCCGAGGTAGAAGCGGATCATCTCGGGAACGAACGGATAGACGGCCTTGTCGTCCGCGACCCCCGTGCCGACGGCGTTCGCGAGCGTCACGTTGCCGGCGCGGTAGGCGTTCAGGAGGCCCGTGACCCCGAGGAGGCTGTCCGGGCGGAAGGCGAGCGGGTCGAGGTAGTCGTCGTCGATCCTCCGGTAGACGACGTCGACCCGCTGGAGGCCCTTCGTCGTGCGCCTGAAGACGCGATTTCGGTGGACGACGAGATCGTGGCTCTCGACGAGCTCGATCCCCATCTGGCGCGCGAGGAACGAGTGCTCGTAATACGCAGAGTTGTAGGCGCCCGGGGTCAGCAGGACGATCGACGGGTCGCCGCCCGCCCCCGGCGGTGCGACCGACCGCAGCGTCTCGTGGAGCTCGCGCGGGTAGTGGTCGATCCCTCGCACGCCCGAGCGCTCGAAGAGCGAGGCGAAGATCCGCTTCAGCGCCTGCCGGCTCTCGAGCATGTAGCTGACCCCGGAGGGGGTGCGCAGGTTGTCCTCGAGGACGAGATACCGACCGTCGCGGTCGCGGATCAGGTCGATCCCCGCGATGTGCGCGTAGACCCCGCCGGGCGGCGTCACGCCGATCATCTCCCGCCGCAGGCTGCGCGACGCGAAGACGAGCTCCTGCGGCACGACGCCCTCGTTGAGGATCCGCTGCTCGCCGTAGAGGTCGCCGAGGAACAGGTTGAGCGCCTGGATCCGTTGCGCGAGCCCGCGCTCGACGTGCGCCCACTCGTCCGCAGGGACGATGCGTGGGATCAGGTCGAAGGGGAAGATCCTGTCGGTCCCGGCCTCGTCGCCGTAGACCGTGAAGCCGATCCCCTGCGTCGCGAAGAAGGCGTTCGCGGTGCGGATCCGCTCCTCGAGGCCGTCGTCGCTCAGGGCTCCGAGCCGCTCGTAGAGCGCGCGGTAGTGGGGGCGCGGGCGGCCGTCGGCGTCGAGCATCTCGTCGAAGAAGGGGCCGACGTCGTAGCCGGCGATCAGCCCTGCGCCGGTCGACGAAGGCGCAGCGTCGGCCGCGTCCTTCCCTGGTGTCTTTCGTGCGCCTGCCGGTGTCAGGAGCGACACCCTACCGCCCCGTCTACGTTTCCGGCCGTGGCCAGGCCGAGATATCCCAGGAAGAACGAGCCGCTGCCACCGCCGCTCCCGCCGGTCTCCCGCACGGTCGGTCAGGTCGTGGCCGAGGCGATCAAGCTCTACCAGGCGCACTTCGTCGCGGCGCTCGGGCTCGGCCTGCCCGTGGCGCTCGTCGACCAGGTGATCGCGACCGAGTCCGTCGTCGACCGAGTCGCGCTGCTCGCGGCCGTGTCGCCTCTGTTCAGCCTCGCCTACGCCGCCGCCTCGGTCATCCGACAGGGCGAGCGTCCCCCGCTCCGCACCTGGGTCGTCGCCGTCCTCGTCGGCGTCGTGACCTTTCTCCCGGCCGCCTTCTTCTTCGGCTGGTTCGTGATCGCGGCGATTCTCTGGCTCGGGCTCGCCGGCCACGGCGTGCCGGCCGTGATGGCGGAGCGCATCGGCTTCCTCGCCGCGCTCCGGCGGACGGTCGAGCTCGGGCGCGCCGACTACGTCCACGCGGCGGGCTCGTTCGCGGCGCTCGCGCTGCTCTTCGGGCTGACCCGGCTCGCGCTCGGGCTGCTGCTGCAGAGCCAGGCCGACACGGCAGTGCGCGTCGCGATCTTCCTCGCCGACCTCGTCATCTCACCGATGCTGTTCCTCGGCGCCGCGATCGTGTACGTCGACCTTGCTGCGCGCGTCGGCGTGAGCCGCGACGACCGCCGGAAGCTCCGGCACACCCCGCCGGGACGGCCCGAGTAGGCTCTAGGCCCCGAGATCGAGGAGGCGACCGGCGTGCCCATGTACCTGATGCTGACGACGCTGACCGAGAAGGGCAGGCAGACGCTGAACGCGAACCCGGCCCGGCTGCGCGAGGTGAACCGAGACGTCGAGGAGCTGGGCGCCAAGGTGCTCCATCAGTGGGCGGCGCTCGGCGAGTACGACTTCGTCAACGTCGTCGAGGCCCGCGACGAGCTCACGATGGCGAATCTCTCCCTCAAGCTCGGCGCGCGCGGCAGCGTGAAGTTCCAGACGCTCACGCTGCTGCCCGTGGACGACCTCCTGCAGGCTCTCGAGACGTAGGCGTCCCTAGCCGAGGTCGGCGATCACTTCGCGCCGCCGCGCGCTCGCCCGTCTCCACCGCGCCGTTCAGATATCCCTGGAAGTCGACCGACGTGTGCTCGCCGCAGAAGTGCGCGGCGCCCTCCTGCCGCCCCTCGATCCCCGCGAACGCGGTGTACTGACCGACCTTCCAGTAGGAGTACGAGCCGCGCGTCCACTCGTACCCGGGCCAGTAGTCGAGCGTCGCTCGGCGGTTCCAGTGCCCCGAGATCCCGGGAAGGACCGGCTCGAGCTGCTCGAGGAACAGCGAGGCGCGCTCGTCGAGGGTGCCGCTGCCGAAGCTCGCCCCCACCCGGCCGCCGGTGTAGTCGACGAGGATGCCGGAGCGCCCCGACTGTGCTCGCGTTACCTCCCACGTGTTCTGGTAGCCGGTGTCGGCATACGTCTCGCCGTTCGATCCGAGCGTGGTCCACTGGCGGGTCCCGAACTGGAGATGGAGCTTCGAGTTCGTTCCCATCCCGAGCTCGCGAATGGCGAGCAGCTTCCGCGCCGAGAAGCCGGCGCGCGTCAGATCGACGGACCTGCGGAGGATGGAGAACGGGAGGGCGAGCACGAGCACGTCCGCCGCGACGGTCGCGGTGCCGCTGCCCGTGTCGAAGCCGAGCGCGTACGCGCCTGCCGGTGTGCGCCGAACGGCCACGAGCTCGGCCCCGGTCGTGATCTGGCCGGCGAGTGCCTCCGCGAGCCGGGCGGGGATCTGGTCGTTCCCGCCGCGAACGCGGTACTTCTCGTTGGACTTGCCGAAGACGCGGAGCTGACCCTGGCCCGTGAAGCCGAGCAGGTAGAGGAGGTTCAACGCGCTCTGCTCCGACGAGTCGGCCCCGTACTCGATCGTGTAGGCGACGTCGAGCAGTCGGCCGAGGCGCGAGCGCATCCCGTCCGGGACCGACTCCTCGATCCAGTCGACGATCGAGAGTCGGTCGAGCTCGCGTCCGCGTTGCGTGGAGCTGTCGAAGAGCGTCGGGTACCCGGCCGCCGACACGTCCCCGTGAATCGTCTGCCAGACCCGCTTGAGGTCGTCCGTGATCTCGGCCTGCGTGTAGACGCTGCCGTCGAAGCTCGCGCGCATCTCGGTCCCGTTCACCTCCGCGCGGAGGAGGTTGTCGAGCTCGAGGCGGAGCTCCTGCGAGAGGTTCCGGAGCGCGTTGTGGCCCTGATCGATCAACTCGCCGCCGTGCTCGGCGATCTGACCGTCCGCGAACGCGCCGCGAATCGTCCAGCATCTGCCGCCGACGCGGCCGGAGGCGTCGAACACCTGACAGGCGTAGCCGGCCTGCTGCAGCCGATACGCGCACGTGAGGCCGGCAAGGCCGGCGCCCACGACGACGATCCGGGGCGCAGCCGCGGCCCGCGCCGCGGGCGTGAGCCGTCCGAGCGCCGTGAGCCCCACCGCCCCGGCGCCTGCTCGACGGAGCAGCGTACGCCGCGTCGTGCGCCGTTCCTCGGCGGCGACGGCGGCCACGGCATCCTGCAGCGCTTGCGCGAGTGGCGTTCGCACAGCTTCCTTTCGTGTCGCTCGCTTCCGACCATGAAGGATCGCGGGACCGGTTTCAACCCCGCGTCGCGCCCGAGTCGACGACGAGCTCAGGCGCCCGTCGAGGTGCTCCGCTGCGCGCACGGCTCCGAGACGAGCCGGGCGACGAGTGCCGGCGTGATCGCCGCCTTCTCCAGGGTCAGTCGGAGGCGAGGAACCCGGTCTCGCGGGCGGGAACCGTCATCGGGCTCGCCGGCAGCCCGGGCGACGGCTCCGGTGCGTTGTAGCCGCCGGGAGCGACGTCGTTCGGCGTGTCGGGGTGGAAGAGCGCCGCGAGCAGCTGGATGTGCCCGCGGCCGACGGAGAGCTCCCACTGGCCGCCGCCGTACGCGCCGATCCCCTGCGCCTCGCAGTGGTCGTACGCGGCGAAGAGCCGCTCGATCGAGCCGAACCGCGACGGCTTGACGTTCACCGTCCGCGGCGGCCAGCGGAGCGCCTCGATGTCCGCGACGGCGTGGATCGGCGCGTCCCAGGTGACCCGGCCGGCGTGCGGCTCGAGCACGGGGACCGTCTCGTCGGTGAGCGCCGGATCCTCGATCCACGCGTCGGGGAACGCCTCGAGGACTCGCCGGTAGAGGTCGGGGTCGGGCGGGTTGTCGACGACGGTGCCCGAATACTGGCCCTTCAGGTCGATCGAGTCGACGCAGCCGAGCTGCCGCAGCTCCGCGAAGATCCCGTCCGTCCAGTCCGGGCGTGCGTCGAGCTTGAAGCGCAGCGTGGGGTAGAGGGCGAGGAAGGCGCGGAGGCGCGCCGTCGTGGGCGGATCGCCGAGCCCGCCCGAGGCGACGAAGGTCACCGGCCGCGGCGTCCGTCCCACCACGTCACCGAGCGAGCGCCCCGTCTGGCGGAGGGCGAGATCGAGGGCTGCGCTCTCGAAGGCCCAGCGTCGGTAGTCGAGGTAGTCGTGCCGCTCCGGAGGCTCCGGGAAGAGCTCGACGGTCTCCAGGTGCCGCGAGAACGTCTCGATCGTCCACGCGCCGGCGAGGGGAAGGATCGACCCCCGCGCCTGTTGCGCGTCCTGGAGGCCCGAGTCGTACGTCACGTCCTCGCCGACGCCTTCCTCGCCCGCGCCGGCGAGCCGGACCACCGTCGTCTTGCGGGTGAAGTCCTCCCGCACCGAGTACTCGTGCCCGTCGAGGTCGTACGCTTCGACGACGAGCGGCAGGTCGCGGACGAGGTCGTAGAGCGCCACGGTCAGAGAGACGCGTGGCAGGCCGCGATCTCGCCGGCGAGTGCGGCGTTCGCCACGATCAGGTCGCGGTTCACGCGACGGGTTGCCCCGTCGGAGCGCTCGTGCAGCTCTGAGAGGACATAGGGCGTCACCGCCTGGCCGACGATACCCCGGGCGGCGGCGTCGGCGACGACCTCCTCGATCAGGTCGGCCACGTCGAGGCTCTCGTCCGGCGCCCGCCCGACCAGAACCGCGCGCCCACCGAGCCTCCAGTGCGCGTCGGCGATGCGGGCGATCTCCTGCGCGTCCTCGACGCGCGCGGACACCGGCGGTCCACCGTCGGCCGAGTAGAAGAGCGGCAGCGTGTCGACGCGATAGCCGAGGACAGGGACACCGAGCGTCTCGAGCAGCTCCGTCGTCGCCGGCACGTCGAGCAGTGACTTGACCCCGGAGGAGACGATCGCCGCGGGGATGCGCGCGCAGGCACCGAGGTCGGCCGACACGTCCGGTGGCGTCGGGAACCCGCGGTGCACCCCGCCGAGCCCGCCGGTTCCCAGGAAGCGGATCCCAACGGCCGCCGCCGCCACGAGGGTCCCTCCGACGGTCGTCGCCCCGACTGCGCCCTGCGCGGCGCAGACGGCGAGATCGCGGGGGCCGAGCTTGCGGGCGTCTGGTGTGAAGCGCTCGAGCTCGTCGGCCGTCAGGCCGACGACGATGCGCCCGTCGAGGATCCCGATCGTCGCAGGGACGGCTCCGGAGGCCCTGACGGCGGCCTCGCTCGACAGCCCGACCTCGATGCCCGCCGGGGCCGGGAAGCCGTGCGCGACCAGCGTCGTCTCCAGTGCGACGACCGCTCGCTCCTCCGCGAGCGCCGCCTGGACCTCCTCCGACACGCGGATCAGGTGCTCCACGCGCGGAGCCTAGATGAGTGATGCCACGATCTCGTGCGTCCGGATGCGCGAGCTGGCGGGTCTGGGTCGCTTCCAGGGGTGGTGAGCCCGCAGGGCGGGCTCAGCACCCCTGTGCGCTTCGCGTGCCGAAGGTCTCACCGATGCCGCCGGCATCGCCGAGACCTTCGTCCCGCGCCCCAGAGCGGCCAGCTCACGCCCCGGAGCCGACGATCTCGTGGCATCAATCATCTAGTCCGTGCCGACTCCGTGTCATCTCCGCGCCGCCGTTCTGTGCCCTCCGTGCGGCGCTGCCGTAGGCTTGCGGGCGTGGCCAAGAGCGCGCTCATCACCGGGATCACGGGACAGGACGGCTCCTATCTCGCCGAGCTGCTGCTCGGCAAGGGCTACGAGGTCCACGGGATCATCCGCCGCTCGTCCAGCTTCAACACGGAGCGGCTCGACGGGATCTACGAGGACCCCCACGTCGAGAGCCGGCGCCTGTTTCTGCACTACGGCGACCTCACGGACGCGTCGGCGCTCGTCAACCTGCTGCGGGACGTCCAGCCGGACGAGGTCTACAACCTCGGCGCGCAGAGCCACGTCAAGGTCAGCTTCGAGACGCCGGAGTACACGGGTGACGTGTCGGGCCTGGGCGCGATCCGGCTTCTCGAAGCGGTGCGTGCGTCACGCATCGACACGCGCGTCTACCAGGCGTCGACGTCGGAGCTCTTCGGCTCGACGCCGCCGCCGCAGAGCGAGCAGACGACGTTCCATCCCCGATCGCCGTACGGCGTCGCCAAGCTCTACGCGTTCTGGGCGACGGTCAACTACCGCGAGGCGTACGACATGTTCGCCGTCAACGGGATCCTCTTCAACCACGAATCCCCGCGCCGGGGCGAGACGTTCGTCACGCGCAAGATCACGCGCGCGGTCGCACGGATCAAGGCGGGCATCCAGGACAAGCTCTATCTCGGGAACATGGAGAGCATCCGAGACTGGGGGTACGCGCCCGAGTACGTCGAGGGCATGTGGCGGATGCTCCAGGTCGATGCGCCGGAGGACTTCGTCCTTGCGACCGGAGTCGGCGCGACCGTCGAGCAGTTCGCCGAGGCGTCGTTCCGCGTCGCCGGGCTCGAGCATCGAGACCACGTCGCGGTCGACCCGTCCTACTACCGCCCTGCCGAGGTGAACTACCTGCTCGGCGACCCGGCCAAGGCCGACTCCGTGCTGGGGTGGAAGGCGACCACGCACTGGGACGACCTCGCGCGGCTCATGGTCGAGGCGGACGTCCGGCTCGTCGACGATCAGCTGGCCGGGCGTCAGGTTCGCGTCGACCGCTGAGCCATGTCGGGGATGAACGCCGCCGCCGTCGGATGCGGGGGTGCCGGGGCTGCCGGCGCCTCCATTCGGGAGGCCTGTCGCTATCTCCCTCGTCACGCCTCAGGGAAACCACCCCCAGGGGCACCCCCCGTGCCCTGATTCCAGCCTATCGGCGATCCCGTCACGACGCTGTGCCCGCTTCGTGCCGGTTTCGTGCCGCATCGAGGACAAGTGCGACACGCGTTCGTTCGTCCGGTCGTCGGCGTGTAGCGCGAGACCCGACCGGCGCCGCGAGGTACGCGTCACCCAATCCTCGGCCACTACCGCTCGGGTTTCCCGTCAGGCCCGTCCTCGGTGCCGGGCATCGAGCCCGCCCGCTGCACGCAGCGCGCAGCCGCCTCGAGCGCCAGGTCCGGGCCGCCCACGATCCAGCCCGCGGCGAGCGCATCGCCTGCGCCCGTCGTGTCGACGACTTCGGGCACCGCGAGAGCCTCGCGCTCATCGCCGTCGAACGAGCACCCGTGGAGGCCGCGCTTCAGGATCCAGGCAGCGCCGGCGAGCGGCCCGCCGAAGACGTCGTCCTCGTCCTCGTTTGCGAAGACGACGTCGGGCTCGATCGACTCCACGAGCCCTCTGAATCGCTCGGGGCCCGCGTCACGGATCGCGCTCCACGAGGACAGGTCGATGCTGACGCGGGCGCCGTTCGTGCGTGCGAGATCGATCGCGCGCACGGCGGCGCGCACGACGGGCTCCGCCAGCAGCGCGTACCCGGAGACGTGCAGGTGGTCGCACACGAGCCAGGAGGGACGCAGCTCGGCCGGCTCCAGCATGGTGGCGACACCCCGGTCGGGGAACATCGACCGCTCGCCGTCCGGGCCGACGAGCGAGACGACGACGCCGTTTCGCTCTGCTTCGACGGGGCCTACGAGCGCGACGCCGATGCGCTCGAGCTCCTGAGCGGCGAGTCGGCCGCTCGCGTCGTCGGCGCGCTTTCCCAACCAGCGGGAGGAGGCACCGAGTGCGGCCGCCCAGGCCGCGACGTTCGCACCCTGTCCGCCGGCGGAGAGGGACACCTGTGCAGGGGTATCGGCGCCTCGCGCGACGTCCGACTCCACGCGGACCACGACGTCGAGCGCGAGATCGCCGAGCGATACGACCTGCATCGCCTACGATCGTGTCATGGCCGACGAGGGCGAGTCGCGGGATACACGCGGCAGCCGTCGTGCACGCACGCGCTCATTCGTCCTCGGCGGTCTCGTCGGGGCATCCGCGGTCGCTGCGGCGCTTCGACGCGCACGGCGTCGGCGTGGACGACCGGTACAGGCAGGTCTGGCGGCGTTCGAGAGCGCCCCGTGCTACCGCGAGTTGCTCGAGCTGGAGCGGAGAGACGGGCCGTAGCCGCGCCGCTCGCGCTCGGCGAGCACGACCGTTCGGACGTTGACGTCGGCGTCGCCGATGCCGAGCTGTTGGCCGACGAGCATCGCGCGCGCCGCGTCGTAGAGGAATGCCTTCGGTGTCACGACGGGCTCGACCGTGCGGATCACCAGGAACGGGCCGAAGACCCTCGCCTCGAACAACTCGTTCGGCGTCGGTAGCCGATAGGGGATCTCGAGCCGGGGGCGGATGTTGTTGCGCTCGCTGGCGTCGAGCACCCAGATGCCCCGTCCCAGCCGGCCAGCCCGCTCGAGAGTCCGCAGGGCGAGCCGCGCATCGGCGCGTGGCACCACCGTCGTCGGGAAGGAGCGGTTCCGCTCCCACGCGCCGAGGAACAGCGGTTCGTAGCCGAACAGGACGTCGTCGGGCCGGGTCGTCGTCGCCAGCCAGGCCTCCGCGTCGGCGCGGGCGGCCTGACGCGCGTCCGGCTCCCAGTCGAAGAGCGCCGACGTCCTGTGCCACGCCCACGCCACGTCGGAGACGACGAGAGCTGCGACGAGCACGACGGCGACCGCGGGCCGATGCCGGCCGATCCGGACGAGCGACACGGCGACCGTGATCGCGAGGAACGGGGCGAGGAAGATCAGATGCCGGGACTCGGGCGACGCGGATCCGCCGAGCCGGGCGAGGACGAACGCTGCGACTGTCACACCGAGCAGGCAGAGGACGAGCGCCCGCGCCTCGCGACCCAGGAGCACGACTCCGGCGACGGCGGCCGCCACAACCGCAGCCGTGACCGGCCACCAGCCTGCACTGGCGTCGCCCGCGGATCGCCACAGGTACCGCGCGACGGCGAACGGTCCTCCGAGCCTTTCGCCCCCGGGGCCGACGCCGACGTCGAATCGATCTGCGAGGACGAGGTCGGTGAGCCAGAAGGGGATGCCGAGCACCAGCACCGCTGTTCCGGCCAGCGCTGCCTCGCGGATCCGGTCGCGCCGTACCGCAAGCACGTAGCGCCGCCTGCCCGCCGAGCAGGAGCACGCCATACGGATGGGTTGCGATGGTGAGCAGGGCGGCGAGCACCCAGAGCGCCCACCGGGTCTTGCCTCCGCGGTCGAGGGCCGCGAGCAGCGCGAGCGTGCACGCGAGCGAGCAGAGCAGGAAGAGGCTGTACATCCGCCCGTAGACGCCGTGGAAGAGGAACATCCAGCTCGAGGCGAACAGCACGGTCGCGACCAGGGCGACGGCCGGCCCGGCGAGCCGGCGGCCGAGCACGGCGACGAGCGGCAGGCTCGCGAGCGCGAACGCCGCCGAGGCGAGACGCAGGCCGCCGAGGCCGAAGCCGAGGTGGGCGACAGCCCATGCGACGAGGAAGTGGAGCGGAGCTCCTCCGCGATCCCGGGTCACGTGCTCGACCACGCCGGTGACCGAGTCCCGACCGACGAAGAGCGCGAGCGTCTCGTCCTCGTGCGGCGGCCAGGCCATCAGCTGGTGGAGGAGGAAGGCGGCGGCCGTGAACGTGACTCCGGCAACTCCGATCCAGAGCCAGCGCGCGACGATCCACGCGCCGACGGACGACCGCGAGGGCGCCGCCGCCGGGGTCTCGACGTGCGCCTCGATCCCTTGCGTCATCGGGTTTCCGCCGCACCCGCTGGTAGATTGGCCGTCCGATGCCGATCTACGAGTACCGTTGCCCGAACGGGCACACGTTCGAGGTGTTCCAGCGGATGAGCGATCCGCCGGTGAGCGCCTGCGAGACGTGCGGTGCCGCGCCGGTCGAGAAGGTGCTGTTTCCCGTCGCAGTGCATTTCAAGGGCTCGGGCTTCTACGCCACCGACTACGGCCGCGGCTCCCGTAAACCGGCCGGGAAGGACGGCGACTCCGGCTCGACCTCGGGCGACGGCGCCGCGGGCGGGGACAAGAAGCCCGCCGACGGCGGAGGCGAAGAAATCGGACTCCTCGAAGTCCGACGCGTAGGACTCAGTCGCCGACAAGGCACCCGGGAGCGTACGGCTGGCCGCGGGGCGGCGGGAGCGGAGCGGATCGATCCGTGAACATCGCGACCGTCGAGACGTTGTCCTCTGTCCCCAGGATCACCGACTCGCCTCCGACCGTCGCCGGGTCCCCGCCGAGCCTGCAGTGGAGCGCGCGGCCGGTGTCGGCGCGGAAGTAGACCCACCCGAGCTGCATCAGCTCCCAGGCGCTGAGATCGGTCGCGAGCGGCCGCACGAGGTCGCCGCCCACGAACGGCAGCCGCATCGCCGTCCCCGCGCTCGTCACCTTGTCGAGCGTCGCGGCGACCACCTGTTGCTGGCGCCGCGCCCGATCGAAGTCGGTCTCGGCGGGGTTCAGCAGGTTGTGCCGGATCCGGGAGTAGACGAGCGCGCGACGGCCGTCCATGTGCTGGACGCCGCGTCTCGAAGCGCCACCCCTTCCACGCCGCGCAGCGGGCCGCGGTCTTGTACGGGCAGTCGAAGCGGTTCGAGCGGATGGGGCGCGGCACGTCGACGTCGATCCCGCCGACCGCATCGATCACCTCCTCGAAGCGGTCGAAGTCGACGAAGACGACGTGGTTGACGTCGAGGCCCGTGAGGTCCTTGACCGTGCGCAGTGCGAGCGCCGGGCCGCCGAACTGGTTCGCGGCGTTGATCTTCGCGAGCCCGACCTCGGGGATCTCGACCTGGAGGTCGCGCGGGATCGAGAGGTAGGCCAGCCGGCGCTTCCCGGGATCGGTGCGCAGCAGCATGATCGAGTCCGAGCGGTTCGCGCCCTCTCGCCCCGGGCGGGCGCCGCCGTCCGTCCCCAGCACGAGGATCGTGGTCGGCGTCGAGACGAGAAGCCCGTCGCGCTTCGCCAGCTGGCGCTCGACCCCGGCGGGCACGCGGTCGTTCGCAGCCTTCACGCCGCTCGACACCGAGAGGTAGCTCCCGACCGCCCAGGCGAGGAAGAGCACGAGGCAGACGACGAGCGCGAACGCGATCCAGCGTCCCGGGTGCCTGCGCTTGCTCGGCGCCTGCGCGGGCGATTCCGGCGTGGTCGGCCCGCCCGGTGAGCGCGACGACGTGGTGTGCCGCGTCAGCGGTACCCGCCCCTTGGCCCGGCCGCCCCGATAGACCCGGTACGGCTTGTCCTGAGCGGGCATGAGGCCGGGTATGGTAGCCGCGTCGTGCCGCCCGACCTGGTCATCGGGGTGGACGTCGGCGGGACGAAGATTCTCGCCGGCCTGGTCGCGCGCGACGGCGCCATCGGGCGGACGGTCGAGGTCCCGACGCCGACGGCAAGCCAGGAGGAGTTCCTCGCCGAGCTCGATCAGCTCGTCGACGGATTGCTCGCGGACGGGCCGGCGGCGATCGGCGTCGGCGTCCCGATGAACCTCGATCGGCGCACGGGCGTCGGCCTCGGCGCTGTCAACCTCCCTCTCCGGTCGCTCGACCTCGCCGCCCATCTGCGCGCTCGCTTCGCACTCCCCGCCGGGGTCGAGAACGACGGCAACGCGATCGCCCTCGCCGAGTGGAGGGTCGGAGCCGGGCGGGGTGCGACCGACCTCGTCGCGCTCGCGCTCGGGACGGGGGTGGGCGGAGGCGTCGTGATCGACGGGCGGCTCTACCGTGGCTGGGCGGAGCTGGGCCACGTCGTCGTCGTCGCGGACGGGCCCCCGTGTCAGGGGAACTGCCACGGGCACGGTCACCTTGAGGCGGTGGCCTCGGGTGAGGCGGCGGAGCGAGCCGCCGTGGAGCTCTGGGGTGAGGGCGCCGACGCCCACCGGCTGGTGGAGGAGGCGCTCGGCGGCGACGAGGCGGCTCGCGCGGCGGTCGCCTGCATCGGGCACTTCCTCGGGCTCGCGATCGGCTCTTTCGCGAACGTGTTCGCGCCCGAGGTCGTCGTCGTCGGAGGGGGGTTCGGGACGGCGGCGTGGGAGCTCCTGTGCGAGCCGGCGCGAGGAGGCCGCGCGCGGCGAGGCGCTGCGTCCGGCTGACGAAGGGCTGCGGATCGTCGCAGGCCGCGCTCGGGGACGACGCCGGGCTGGTCGGTGCCGGGCTCGTCGGCTTCGAGACGCTCGACGGGCTGCGGTAGTGCCGCTCCTCGTCTGCGCGACCCCGATCGGAAACCTCGCCGATGTCACGCACCGGGTGCTCGACGCCCTTCGCGACGCCGACATCGTGCTCTGCGAGGACACGCGCCGGACGACGGTCCTCCTCGACCGCTACGGGATCCGGGCACGCGGCCTCGTCAGCGTGCACCGCCACAACGAGGCCCGCCAGGCGCGCGAGCTCCTGCCACGCCTCCAGGCCGGCGAGATGCACGCGCTCGTCTCGGACGCCGGCCTCCCGGGGGTCAACGATCCCGGGAGCCGGCTCGTGGAGGCTGCCCTCGGCGCAGGCGTCGCAGGTGACGGTGCTTCCCGGGCCGAGCGCCGTCGAGACCGCGCTCGTCGTGAGCGGGCTCGGCGTCGGGCCGTACCGGTTCCTCGGGTTTCTCCCGCGTCGGGCCGTCGAGCTCGAAGCGCTGTGGAAGGAGTCGCTCGGCTGGGCCGACACGGCGGTCGCGTTCGAGTCGCCCAAGCGGCTCGGCGCGTCACTCGCTGCACTGGCGCGGTCGACCCCGACCGTCGTGTGGCAGTCTGCCGCGAGCTCACGAAGCGCTTCGAGGAGACGCTGCGCGGGACGGCCGCCGAGCTCGCCGGCCGGTTGCGCGGAGCCGGTCAAGGGCGAGGTGACGCTCGTCGTCGCGCCGGGCGCGGCCCCGGCTGCGGGGGTCGACGACGCGGTCAGGGCGGTGCAGGAGCTCGTCGCAGCCGGTGCCGCCCGCCGGGCTGCCGCGGACACGGTCGCGCGGCTGGTCGACGCGTCGAGGAACGAGCTCTACCGGCGCTCGCTCGCGCCACCGATTGACGCCGTCCGACGGCCACGCTACTCTTCGACTCGCCGCGTTGCCCGCGCAGAAAATGAAGGAGGTGCCAGGTGCATCGTCTTCTTCTCTTCGCCGTGGTCGGCCTCGCGGCACTCGTCGTGAGCGGCACGGCCGCGGCCTGGTCGTGGCCCGCCGACGGCGACGTCCTCCGACCGTTCGCGCTCGGCGGGGACGCCTACGCCGCGGGACAGCACCGCGGGGTCGACATCGCGGGCCCCGAGGGCTCGCCGGTACGGGCGCCCGCCGCCGGCACCGTGAGCTTTGCCGGATCCCTTCCGGCGTACGGCAAGGGATCACGATCATCACTCCGACGGCTATGCCGTCACGCTCGTCCATCTCGGTGCCGTCGGCGTCGCGAAGGGCGACACGGTCGTCGAGGGCGCGCCGATCGGCACGATGGGCTGGAGCGGCGACGCGGAGCATCCGTCGCGTCAGTCCACCTCGGGGTGCGGGTCGGCGTCGCAGGCGGAGGGGTACGTCGACCCGCTCGACCTCCTCCCGCCGCGGCCGCGCCGCGGCCTGCGTCCTCGCCCCCCGCAGCGCCGCCGACGCCGGCCCCGCGCGCGGCGGCGAGCCGCGTCGCCCGCTCCTGCGGCCCTCCGGCTCCTCTCCCGGTGGCTGCGTCGGCGCAGCCGTCGCCGCGGCCCGGCGCCTCGGGGGCACCGACGACTGCGCACGGCGCGGAGCCGCCGGCAGTGCGACGGCCCCGCAGCCCGCCGCGGCCGGCCGGCCGCCGCGGCCGGCTCGGCGCGGGCCGAACGTCGCGGAGGTCCTGACCGCGGAGCTCGTGGTCCGCGGCGCGGTTCCGGTCGTCGGCGGCGCCCGCGTCGGTGGACGCGCCGTCGCCGCATCATCGTCGGCGACCGCCGCGGCCGTCGCTTCGCCGGCGACGCGTGTCGCCAGCGATCCGTCGTCCCGCGCGCTCGATCGAAGCGGACGGTGCGACGTCCGCGCGCGAGTGGATTCGGCGGCGCGGCGACGAAGCGTGCCGCGGCACGGTGAGCGGCCGGCGGCGATGCCGGGTCGCCGAACCGACGCGTCGACACGGAGAACCGTCCGCACCGCCTCTCGCTGCGTCTGTCGCGGCGGCCGAGGGTCGGCACCCTCGGTCGCCACGTCGGCGCGGGCTGGCGGCGCCTCCGACGCGACCGTCGTCGCCGAGCACGCGCGGCGGAGCGGGCGACACGAGCGCGGTGGGGCACCGGCGGCGGCGGATCCCGTCGGACGACGCGAGCGGTCGGGGCGAGCATCCCGACGGAAGCGAGGGGCGCCGGGAGCGGCGTGGTCGCCGCGCTCGCGCTGCTCGCCGCGCTCGGGCTGCGGGGCGGTCGCGGGGGCAGGCCGCCCGTAGAATCGTCGGCGATGGAGCCGTACTACGTCACCACGCCGATCTACTACGTCAACTCCACCCCGCACATCGGGCATGCGTACACGACGATCGCGGCCGACATCGTCGCACGTCATCAGCAGCAGCGCGGCCGTGAGACGTTCCTTCTCACCGGCGTCGACGAGCATGCGTCGAAGGTCGCGCGCGTGGCAGCCGAGCAGGGCCTCGCTCCGCAGGAGTACGCGGACCGGATCGTCGAGGCGTGGCGGGCGCTCCCCGCCCGCCTCGGCGTCACCCCCGACTTCTTCATCCGCACGAGCGACGACGGGCACAAGAGGTTCGTCCAGGAGTTCCTCCAGCGAATCCGGGACAACGGGCGCGACGACATCTACCAGGACGTCTACGCGGGGCTCTACTGCGTCGGCTGCGAGGGCTTCAAGACCGAGGACGAGCTGGTGGACGGGAAGTGCCCCGAGCACGACATCGACCCGAGTGGATCGAGGAGCGGAACTGGTTCTTTCGCCTCTCCGCGTACCAGGAGCAGCTGCTCGCGCTGTACGAGGAGCGTCCCGACTTCGTGCTGCCGTCGTTCCGGGCGAACGAGGCGCGATCGTTCGTCGCGGGCGGCCTCCAGGACTTCTCGATCAGCCGCGAAGGCCTGACGTGGGGCATCCCCATCCCGTGGGATCCCGACCAGGTCGCCTACGTCTGGGCCGACGCGCTCGTCAACTACCTGAGCGCGTTGACGTACGCGCGGCCGGGCGAGGATCTCGTACCGCGGTTCTGGCCGGTCGTCCGACATCTCCTGGCGAAGGACATCCTGCGCTTTCACTGCGTCTACTGGCCGGCGATGCTGCTCGCGGCGGGATACTCCGTCCCGCGACAGCTCTTCGTCCACGGCTACCTACTGCTCGACGACCGCAAGATCTCGAAGTCGCTCGGGAACGTCCTCGATCCGCTCGAGCTCGTCGACGTCTACGGCGCCGACCCCGTTCGCTTCTGGTGCGCCCGATCGGTGTCGTTCGGGCAGGACGGGACGGCATCCGTCGACGGCGTCCGCGAGCGCTACGAGCGCGAGCTCGGGAACGACCTCGGCAACCTGCTGTCCCGGACGACCGCGATGATCGCCCGGTACCGGGAGGGTGAGCTCCGCGCAGCGCCATCGGCGGGCTCGGAGGTCGCGGCAATGCTCGAGCCGCTGGCCGCCGACGTCGGCGCCCGTCTCGACGTGTTCGACCTGACCGGCGCGCTGGAGCGGATCTGGGAGGTCGTCCGCGCGCCTCAACCGCCACGTCGAGGCGACCGCGCCGTGGAACATCGCCAAGGACGAGGCACGTGCGGATGAGCTCGATCGGGTGTTGTACGACCTCGTGGACGGGCTTCGCGTCGTCGCCGTCGCGCTCGCGGCGTACGTCCCGGAGACGTCGGCCCGCATCCTCGAGGCGCTCGGCCAGCCCCCGTCGCTGGACTGGGGCGAGGTCGTCTACGGGCGGACCGTGGCGGTGGACGGGCTCGACCCCGCTGCACCGCTCTTCCCTCGCATCGACGAGCCGGCGACCGCGGCGTGATCGACACGCACGCGCACCTCGACGCGTGCGACGCCGACCCGCAGGAGCTGCTCGACCGTGCCGGGTCGGTGGGGGTCACCCGCGTGGTGACGATCGGGACGGGCATCGAGTCGTGCCGGAGGGCGCTCGCGATCGCAGATGCGAACGCCGGAGTCGTCGCGGCGCTCGGGATCGACCCACATCGGGCCGGGACGTCCGAGGCGGACCGCGTCCAGGAGCTCGAGGAGCTCTTTCGCGGCGACGGCCGTCGCCGTCGGTGAGACGGGGCTCGACGGCCACCACGGCGCCGAGACGCTGCCCGAGCAGCGCATCCTGTTCGAGGCGCACCTCGAGCTCGCGGAGGAGCTGGGCCTGCCGGTGGTCGTGCACAGCAGGTCGGCGAGCCGCGAGACCGCGGCCGCGCTCGCGTCGTTCGGAGGGACGGTCATCCTCCATTGCTTCTCGGAGCCCGACCTGCTCGCGCCCGCGCTCGAGCGCGGCTACTACGTCTCGTTCGCGGGGAACGTCACGTACCCGAAGGCGGACCTGCTTCGCGAGGCGGCCGCGCCGGGTCCCGGCCGACCGGATCCTCGCGGAGACGGACAGCCCCTACCTCGCTCCTCAGCCCGTGCGCGGGCGCCGCAACGAGCCTGCGAACGTGATGCACACGCTCGGACTGCTGGCCACGCTCCGCGGCGAGAGCGCGCCGGAGCTCGAGGCCCGGATCGACCAGAACGCCGACCGCGCCTTCGGGCTCGACCGGCGATGAGCCAGGTGAGCCCGAAGAAGGCGCTCGGCCAGCACTTCCTGGTCGACCGAAACGTGCTCGGCGTCATCGATCGCCTCGCCGTGCTCGGGCCCGACGACGTCGTGCTCGAGGTCGGGCCGGGACTCGGGGTCCTGACCACCTTCCTCGCCGATCGTGTGCGCCGCGTGCACGCGATCGAGCTCGATCGCGAGCTCGAGCCCTCGCTCGACGACGCGCTCGCGGGCCGGTCGAACGTGACGCTCGTCTTCGGCGACGCCCTCGCGCTCGACCTCGGCGAGCTCGAGCCGTCGCCCACGAAGCTCGTCGCCAACCTGCCGTACAACATCGCGACGCCACTCGTCGCGGAGACGCTCGCCGGTCTGCCGACGCTCTCGAGCTGGTGCGTGATGGTGCAGCGCGAGGTGGCCGACCGGTTCTTCGCCGAGCCGGGGACGAAGGCCTACGGCGCCGTCTCGGTCATCGTCCGCCTCCACGCGCGACGGACGGGCTTCCACGCGGTCTCGCGAACCGTCTTCCGCCCGGTCACCCAACGTCGACTCCGCGCTCGTCGCCTTCGAACGAGTGGCGCCGCCGCCGGGCGCCGAGCGCGTGCGCCGCGTCGTCGTCGGCGGGTTCGGGCATCGCCGCAAGACGCTCGCCAACGCCCTCTCCCTTGCGGGGGTCGCGTCGCGCGAGGACGCGGTGGCGGCGCTCGCGGCGATCGGCCGCCGGCCTGACGCGCGAGCCGAGGCGCTCGAGCCCGACGAGTTCGTCCGCCTCACCGAGGCACTCGACGCGTGAGCGGCTGGGTCGAGGCGCAGGCGCACGCGAAGATCAACCTCGCGCTCGTCGTCGGTGCGTTGCGCCCCGATGGGAAGCACGAGGTGGCGACAGTGCTCGAGCGGCTGTCGCTCGCGGACACGATCGCGGTTCGACGAGCGCCCGCAACACGCGTGGAAGGCTTCGACGGCGACACCCTCGTCCGAGCCGCGCTCGATGCCGTGACGCGCGCCGCCGCGGGAGCGGCGTTCTTCGAGGCGCGCATCGAGAAGCGCGTGCCCGTCGCGGCCGGCCTCGGTGGAGGCTCGAGTGACGCCGCCGCGGCGCTCACCCTGGCGAACGGGCTGCTCG
The DNA here is from genome assembly GCA_963739405.1 of uncultured Actinomycetes bacterium. Lineage (GTDB taxonomy): Bacteria > Actinomycetota > Thermoleophilia > Gaiellales > Gaiellaceae > Gaiella. The sequence continues at coordinate 119,164 of CAVUAH010000011.1, forward strand.
ACCGGCCGCTCGAGACCGATGTCCTGGAGCGCCTCGCCGCGTCGCTCGGCGCGGACGTGCCGTTCTTCCTGCGCGACGGTGCGCAGCTCGGGACCGACGACGGGACGACGCTTCGGCCGATCGGGCTTCCCCGCGACTATGCGGTTGTGCTCGCCGCGCCCCAGGGTGCGGTCAAGTCATCGACTGCCGACGTCTATGCGGCCTTCGACGCGCGGCGGGGAGACGTCGGGTTCGACGACCGGCGCACAGCCCTGCTTCGTGCCCTCGAAAGCGTCGTCCGGACCGCTGACCTCGCGCACCTGCCGCCCAACGACCTCGCATCCTCACCCCTCTCGGGCGAGCTCCTCGGCCTCGGCGCGATCCGCGCGGACGCGAGCGGCGCCGGGCCCGTCGCGTACGGCGTCTTCCCCGACCGGGACGGCGCCGAGGGTGCAGCCGCCGCACTCGGCGATCGCGCCACCACCTGGGTCGTGACCCCCGCCTGACAGGCCAGTAGGGGGCTTTGGTCGGTGTCGACCGCCTTGTGTTGATTCAACACAAAGCGTCGGGCGCGTCCGGTCAGATTTCTGATAATGAATAGGCAATGCCTATGAAAGGCGTGAAGACCCTGACGGCAGCGCAGGCATCGCGTGCGCTCGGGATCAGCCTCGACACCCTTCGTCGCTGGGACCGGGAAGGGAAGATCCGCGTCGAGCGCGACCGCGCAAACCGACGCGTCGTCCCGGTGTCCGAGGTGGAGCGCCTGAGGGTCGAGGACGGCACGGAGGGCCTCACCGCGCGGAACCGCTTTCGCGGGATCGTGCGCTCGGTGGAGACGGACGGCCTGCTCGCACGCGTGGAGATCGACGTCACCGAGCCGGCGCGGGTCGTCGCGATCGTCACCCGGGAGTCCGTCGAGGAGCTCGGGCTCGTGCCCGGGATGAGCGCTGCGGGGATCGTCAAGTCGACGAGCGTGATGGTGGAGCGATGATCGCGCGGCTGAGCCGACGACGGCTCCTCGTGGCCACGGCCGGCGGCATGGCAATGGCGATCGCTCCCGCGCGGCCGGCGCGCGCCGCGACCGACGACGAGCTCGCGTACGCGAACTTCGCGCTCGCGGCCGCGTATCTCTCCGCCGACTACTACACGCGCGCGCTCGAGGCGGACACGCTCGGGACCGACGCCCGCCCAACGCTCCGCAGCGGACGCTCGGCCTCCCTGTCGCACGCACGCGCGATCTCCGACCTGGTCACGGGTGCCGGGGACACGCCCGCGGCGAGCGACGACTTCGCGTTCGAGTGGCCCGCGAAGGCATTCGCCACCGCTCCAGCCATCCGGAAGACGGGCTTCGATGTCCTCCGGCCGACGCTCGGCGCGTACCAGAGCGCCGCCGCCACGGTCTCCGAGCCGTCGTACCGCGTCCTCTACGCGAGCCTCGTCGCGAGCGTCGGGCAGCAGATCGGTGCGCTCGTCGGCTCGGTCGGCGAGCGCGTCGAGCCGTTCCCACCCGCCCTCGACCTCGAGACGGCCAGCGATGCCCTCGAGGCGTACCTCGGTTAGGAGACACGGATGAGGAGACACACGAGACATCGCCGCGCAGCCTTCGTCATCGCCCTTCTCGTCGCGGCGCTCCTCGCGAGTGGCGCCGGCGCCCGCTCGACCGCAACGCCGACGCTGACGATCTACGCCGCAGCGTCGCTCACCGAGGTGTTCAAGACCCTCGACCCGGCGCAGAACTACAGCTTCGCCGGCTCGAACGCGCTCGAGACCCAGATCCGCAACGGGGCACCGGCGGACGTGTTCGCGTCCGCCGCGCCGCTCAACACGCAGCGGCTCTTCAAGGCGGGCCTCGTCGACAAGCCAGTGACGTTCACGGCGAACCGCCTGACGTTGATCGTGCCGAAGTCGAACCCGGCCGGGATCACGTCGATCTACGACCTGCGCAGCAAGCCGGTGAAGCTGGTGGTCGCCGCGCCTGCAGTGCCCGTGGGCGGCTACACGCTCACGGTGCTCCGGAAGATGGGGCTCTCCGGCGTGCTGAGCAAGGTCGTGAGCCGTGAGTCGGACGTGAAGGCGGTGACGGGGAAGGTCGCGCTCGGCCAGGCCGACGCCGGCTTCGTCTACCTCACCGACGCTCGCCCGGTGAGCGATCAGGTCAGCGTCATTCGGATCCCCGCGTGGGCGCAGCCGCGGGTGCGCTACGAGATCGCCGTCGTCTCGAAGTCGCCGAACAAGACGGCGGCGCAGGCGTGGGTCAAGATGGTGCTGTCGGCCAAGGGCCAGGCGGCGCTCAGGAACGCAGGCTTCCTCCCGGTGCCGAAGCCATCGACCTAGGACGTCTCTTCCGTGCCGCGCTCGTTCTCGCAACGGGCGTGACGCTCGCCTTCCTCGTCCTCCCGGTCGTCGCGATCTTCCTGCGCGTCCCGCCCGGGGAGCTCGTCTCGGCGCTCGGGAGCGACGCCGCCAAGGACGCGCTCGATCGTGACCGCGAAGACGAACGTCGTCTCGATGGCGCTGATCCTCCTCTTCGGCACTCCGGCCGCCTACTGGATCGCGACGAGGGATACACGCCTACGTGACGTGGTCGTGACCATGGTCGAGCTCCCGCTCGTCCTGCCGCCGGCGGTGGCGGGCATCGGGCTGCTCGCGGCGTTCGGCCGCCTCGGGCTGCTGGGTGGCACGGTCGACGCGCTGGGCATCGACATCGCCTTCACCCAGACGGCGGTCGTGCTGGCGGTGACCTTCGTCGCGAGCCCGTTCTACCTGCGAACGGCCGTGGCGGCGTTCGAGTCGGTCGACCCGTCGCTGCCGGCGGCCGCGCGGACGCTCGGAGCCGGGCCGGGCCGTGTGTTCTCCCGCGTCGCGCTGCCCCTCGCGGCCGGCGGGCTCGGCGCGGGCGCAGCGCTGGCCTTCGCCCGGGGACTGGGCGAGTTCGGGGCGACGATCATGTTCGCCGGGTCGCTCGAGGGCAGGACCCAGACGCTGTCGCTCGCGATCTACGAGCAGTTCGATCTCGACTTCGACGTCGCGCTCGCGATCAGTGCGCTTCTGGTGGTGGTGAGCGGGACCGTGCTCCTGTCCGTCAAGCTCCTCACGCGATGGCGCTCCGGATCGACTTCACCCATTCCCTTCGCGCCTTCGACGCGAACGTCCGGCTGACCGTCGAGGAGGGCGAGACACTCGCCCTCCTCGGGCCGTCGGGCGCCGGGAAGACGACGACGCTCCGTGTTGTCGCCGGCCTGCTTCGTCCCGAGCGGGGTCTGGTCGCCGTGGACGGCGAGACCTGGCTCGACACCGTCGGCGGTGTGAACCGCCCGCCGGAGCGACGGCGGGTCGGATACCTCTTCCAGGAGTACGCGCTGTTCCCGCACCTCGACGTCACGGCCAACGTCCGCTTCGGCGCGCCGCGCGGCGCGCCGATCGACGAGCTGCTCGAACGGTTCCGCATCGCATCGCTCGCCGGCGCACGCGTACGGGAGCTGTCCGGCGGAGAGCGTCAGCGCGTCGCGCTCGCTCGCGCGCTCGCCCGGCGGCCGGCGACGCTGCTGCTCGACGAGCCGCTGTCGGCGCTCGACGCCCACACGAAGACCGAGGTCCGCACGGAGCTTCACACGCTTCTCCACGAGTTGGGCCTCCCGACGCTTCTCGTGACCCACGACTTCGAGGACGCGGCCGCGCTCGCCGACCGGGTCGGGGTGATCGTCGACGGGCACGTCGTCCAGGAGGGATCGGCCGGCGAGCTCGTCGCAGAGCCGCGGAACGCATTCGTCGCGAGCCTCACGGGCGCGAGTCTCCTGCGCGGCGTCGCGCGACCCGGACGGGACGGGTTGACGGAGGTCGTGCTCGACGTCGGCGGCTCTGCGTGGAGCACCGACGAGGCGCAGGGCCGTGTCGGGGTCGCGGTGCATGCGTGGGAGGTGGCGGTCGCGCGAGAAGCGCCCGACGACTCCGCGCTCAACCACGTCCACGGCGCCATCGTCTCGGTGACGCCCCTCGGGAACCGCGCGCGGGTGCGGGTCGGCGAGCTCGTGGCGGAGGTGAGCACCGCGTCACTCGAGCGACTCGACCTGCGGGAGGGAGAGGTCGTCGTGGCGTCGTTCAAGGCGACCGCCGCGCGCCTCGTGCCGCTCGCGTAGCGTCGCGACGTGGAGATCGAGCTGGTCCCGGCGCCGGACGACCCGGTCGCGCCGCTCGCCGTCGAACGCGCCGCGCTCGACGCGAAGCTCGCCCCCGCCGCGCGGCGGGCATCCGAGAGCGCCTGGTGGCGTGCGGGACTTCTCGACGGGCTCGAGCGCGCGTCGGGCACCCCGTCGAGCGAGGGCCGCTACGACGGGGCGCCGCCGCGCAGCACGCGCGGCGCCACGCGCGCGTAGTCGAGCCCCGAGACCCAGGTCAGCACGGTCGCGACGAGGAGCACCCACCAGGCGACGTCGGTCTCCCACGCGCCCGCCGCCTGGAGCCCGGCCAGGGTCGCCGCCACGGTCTGTGCCCATGTCTTCAGCTTTCCGAGATCGCGCGCGCCGATCACGACGCCACGCTCGATCGCGGCGAGCCGGAGCCCGGAGACAGCGATCTCGCGTGCGACGATCGCCGCGATCATCCACGCGGGCGCGACGCCCTCCGCGACGAGCATCACGAGCGCCGCGAGCACGAGCACCTTGTCGGCGATCGGGTCGAGCAGCGAGCCGAACGCGGACGTCTGATTCCGGCGGCGCGCCAGCCACCCGTCGACCTGGTCGGTCGCCATCGCGACGACGAACACCGCGGTCGCCCAGTACAGATGATTCGGGAAGTCCCATGCAAAGAGGACGATCACGACGGGAACCGCGAGCGCCCGGGCGAGCGTCAACTGATCGGGCAGGGTCACGGTTCGAGGAGAATACGCGTGGCATGCCGCCGTTCTCGAAGGTCTTGGTCGCCAACCGGGGCGAGATCGCGATCCGCGTGTTCCGGACGCTCCGCGAGCTCGGGATCGGGTGCGTGGCCGTCTACTCGGAGGCCGACCGGGGGCGGGCGCACGTGCGTGCGTCGGACGAGGCGTACCTCGTCGGGCCAGGGCCGGCCGCAGAGAGCTACCTGCGCGGCGACGTGCTCGTCGAGACGGCGCTCAGGTCCGGGGCCGAGGCCGTCCATCCCGGCTACGGCTTCCTGGCAGAGAACGCCGGGTTCGCGCGCATGGTGGAGGACGCAGGGCTGACGTGGATCGGGCCGCCGCCCGAGGCGATCGAGCTGATGGGGACGAAGACTGCCGCGCGCCGAGCGATGCGGCAGGCCGGGGTGCCGATCATCCCGGGCTCGGTCGATCCCGTGCGGTCGGCGAGCGAGGTCGTCGAGCTCGGCGCGGAGATCGGCTACCCGGTGATCATCAAGGCTGCGGCCGGAGGCGGTGGGAAGGGGATGGAGATCGTGGGCGGGCCCGAGGAGGCCGAGCGGGCGTTCGAGGCCGCGACACGACAGGGCGAGAAGTACTTCGCAGACCCCGCCGTCTACGTCGAGCGATACGTCGAGGGCCCGCGGCACGTCGAGGTGCAGGTCCTCGCCGATGCACACGGGAGCGTGGTCCACCTCGGCGAGCGGGACTGCACGATCCAGCGCCGGCACCAGAAGCTCGTCGAGGAGACGCCGTCGCCCGCCGTCGACGACGAGCTCAGGGGGCGGATCGGGCGGATCGCCGTGAACGCGGCGCGCGCGGCCGGCTACCGCTCGGCCGGGACGATCGAGGGGCTTCTCACGCCCGAGGGCGAGTACTTCTTCATGGAGATGAACACCCGGATCCAGGTCGAGCACACGGTGACCGAGGCCGTCACCGGCCTCGACCTCGTCCGCGAGCAGGTCATGATCGCCGCGGGAGAGCCGCTCTCCGTGACGCAGGACGACGTTCGGCTCCACGGCCATGCGATCGAGTGCCGCGTGAACGCCGAGGACGTGGCGAAGGGCTTTCTGCCGGCTCCCGGGCGGATCACGGCCTACCGGGAGCCGGCAGGGCCGGGCGTGCGGGTCGACTCCGGCGTCGAGGCAGGGGACGAGGTGAGCGGGCTCTACGACCCGATGATCGCCAAGGTGATCGTCCACGACGTCGACCGCGACCGAGCGATCGCCCGCATGCTGCGGGCGCTCACCGAGTTCAGGATCGAGGGGACGCCGACGCTGCTCGGCTTCCACCGTGCGTTGCTCGAGCATCCGTGCTTCCGCGCCGCCACGACGTGCTCCGGGGTCGTCGAGTCCGAGGCTCTCGCGGAGCGCGCGCAGGAGCTGGAGCAACAGTTCTCTCATCGGACAACAAGTGTTGCGCACGGCGCGGACGGAGCCGCGTCGACCGTGCCGCGGCTCGTCGGCGTCGAGGTCGACGGGCGAGCGTACGACGTCCGCCTCCACGTCACGGAGCCGCCCTGGGCGAGCCTCGCGCGGCGCCGGCGCGAGCGCCGCGACCACGCGGGCGGCGGAGCCGGGAACGGCGTCGTCCTCAGCCCGATGCAGGGAACCGTGCTCAAGGTGGCCGTCGCCGACGGCGACCGCGTCGGGGCCGGCGAGCTGCTCCTCGTCGTCGAGGCGATGAAGATGGAGAACGAGATCGTCGCTCCTCGTGACGGTGTCGTCCGTGAGCTCGGCGTCTCCCCGGGAGCCGGCGTGGCCAGCGGCCAGCTTCTCTGCGTCGTCACCGAACCGGATCCGGAATGACGCTCGCCGAGCTCGTCGGCCGGCTCGTGGGCGATGGGGTCCTGACGGGCGGGACGCTGAGTGGCCCGCGTTCGCCGCGGCCCCGACGCCCCCCGGCGCCTGACGGTCGATCCGGTGCATGTCCGGGCGGGCATGCGGTGGCGCGTCCGGCGGCACTTCGCGACGCGCACGACCGACGAGAACCTCGAAGGCGACGCCGTCGTGCGGCTCCTGTCGACCGCGATCGGCGGTGAGTACCGTCAGGCGCTGCTCCACGAGTCGGACGCCGACTGGCAGGTGCTCGCGGGACGCGGCGAGCCCCGCATCCTGAAGAAGCCGCCGACGCGCGTCGCCGCGCCCGCGACCCATGATCGTGCCAAGCGCCACCTGCTTCCCGAGGGCCGGCCGGTGCCGTATCTCGTCGCACTCGGCGTGCAAACGCCGGAGGGCCGGGTGCGCGCGTCCCGCAGCGCGAAGTTCCGGCAGGTGAACCGCTTCGTCGAGCTCGTCGAGGACATCGTGCCCAGCCTGCCCGAGGGTCGCCTCCGGGTCGTCGACTTCGGCTCCGGGCGTGCCTACCTCACCTTTGCGCTCCACGACCTGCTCACGCGGGCCCACGGGCGGGACGTCGAGGTGCTCGGGCTCGACCTGAAGCCGAACGTCGTCGAGGAGTGCGCCGCGCTCGCCCGGAAGCTGGGCCTCGAGGGGCTGCGCTTCGAGCTCGGGGACATCGCGAACGCGGATCTCGCGGGCGTCGACCTCGTCGTCAGCCTCCATGCCTGCGACACCGCGACCGACATCGCGCTCGAGCGTGCGATCCACGCCGACGCCCGCGTGATCCTCGCCGTCCCCTGCTGCCAGCACGAGCTGCTCGGGCAGCTGTCGAGCGATCTTCTGCGCCCGCTGCTCCGCCACGGCACGCTCCGGGAGAGGTTCGCCGCCGAGGTCACCGATGCCGCCCGCGCACGTCTGCTCGAGCTCGCCGGCTACGACGTGCAGGTCGTCGAGTTCGTGCCGCTCGAGCACACGCCGAAGAACGTCCTGCTGCGCGCGACCCGCACGTCGCGTCCCGCGCACGACCGGCAGCGCCTCGCGGCCGAGTACCGGGCGTTCGCCGACGCGCTCGGGATCGAGCCGACGCTCGAGCGGCTGCTGACGGGCAGCGTCCCATTGCCCGCCCGATCGGGGTAGGACGCGCGCTCCAGCCCTTCGCCGGAGGTCTCAGGGCCGGGCGCGCAGGCGGTAGGTGTGATCGGTGATCCAGGTGAACTGGCCCGGCATGCCGTCCGGCGGAGTCCCGACGGCCACGAACGGCCCGAATGCGACGCGCACCCAGCGGCCGGCCGCGAGGCTCCCGGGCGCAGAGATCGTCCCGCCCCAGCTCGCGTCCGGCGGGAGTCGCGACGGCAGGGACGGCACGAAGCGCCGGGCGGCCCGAAGCCCGGGAAGCTCGCCGTCCTGGTTCCGCTGCTCGAGCTCGCCCATGCCGCCCGTGGCGAACAACATGATCCCGAACGACTGCTCGACGGCCACCGGGTTCTCCCCGAGGATCCAGGGGATACCGCTCAGGTTCTCGATCTCGACGTCGGCCCTCCAGCCGTCGTTCGTCACCGCGAAGCGGCGGACGCGGAAGACGAGCGCGGGTCCCGTCTCCGGGGAGCGCTCGTTCCAGTCGAGCTCGGCGGTCTGCGACGGTGCCGCACTCGGGATGACCGGAGATCCCTCGTCGGAGCTGCAGCCCGCGGCAAGGGCGACGCGCTCCGAGCGCGAGCAGGACGGCGGCGGAGCGCAGCACCCGGCCATGCTCGCACACACCCCGGCGCAGCGAGTGCGGGCTGCCGGCTCTCGGCGCGAGGGTCTTTCGATAGCCTCAGGCGCGGGGTGGATCTCTACGAGTACCAGGGCAAGGAGCTCTTCCGGCGGGTCGGGATCCCCGTGTCCGACGGACGGCTCGCGACGACCCCGGGCGAGGCGAGACAGGCGGCCGAAGTGCTCGGTGGCCCGGTCGTCGTCAAGGCGCAGGTGCTCACCGGCGGCCGCGGCAAGGCGGGCGGGATCAAGCTCGCCGCGAACGCTCACGAGGCGGAGGAGCGCGCGAAGGAGATCCTCGGCCTCGACATCCGGGGGCACGTCGTCCGCAAGCTCTGGATCGAGCGGGCCTCGGACATCGCGAAGGAGTACTACCTCTCGCTCACGTTCGACCGGAGCGCGAAGCGCGCCCTCTACATGTTCACGACGCGGGGAGGCGTCGACATCGAGCAGGTCGCGGAGGAGAGCCCCGACGCGCTCGTGCAGCTCCGCGTCGATCCGCTCGAGGGCTTCCACCCGTGGCAGGCCCGGCGCCTCGTGTACGGCGGCGGCGTGACCGATCCCTCGGAGCAGAAGCAGATCGCCGCGATCGTCGGGAAGCTGCACGAGGCGTTCGTCACCTTCGACGCGATGCTCTGCGAGATCAACCCGCTGATCGTGACGCCCGAGGGCGAGGTGAAGGCGCTCGACTCGAAGTTCACGGTCGACGACAACGCGCTCTTCCGTCATCCCGAGGTCGCCGAGATGCGCGACCGCGACGCGGCCGACCCGCTCGAGGCCATGGCTCGGGAGAAGCACGTCACGTACGTGAAGCTCGACGGCGAGGTCGGCGTCCTGGGCAACGGCGCCGGCCTGACGATGTCGACCGTCGACGTCGTCACGTTCGCCGGCGGGCGACCGGCGAACTTCTGCGATCTCGGCGGCGGCGGCGACGCGCAGGGCGTCGTCGACGCGCTCTCGGTGATCACGAAGGACCCGCAGGTGCGCGCGATCTTCTTCAACATCTTCGGCGGGATCACCCGGTGCGACGAGGTTGCGCGGGGCATCCTCCAGGCGCTCGGAGAGATGTCCCTCGAGCTGCCGATCGTCGTACGGCTGGACGGGACGAACGCCGAGGAAGGCCGCACCATCCTTGCCGAGGCGGCGCCGGCAAACCTTCGTGTCTCGCCGACGATGCTCGACGCGGCCAAGCTCGCGGTGGAGCTGGCGGCATGACGTCGGTCGACTGGAGCGAGCGGGCGCAGGGCTATGTCGACTCGGACGCGCACCGCGAGGGCGCCGACCTCGATCTGCTCGTGTCCTGGGCGGCGGGGGCGCGCACCGCGCTGGACGTCGCCACGGGCGGCGGCCACGTCGCGCGGCGGCTGCGCGAGGCCGGGCTCGAGGTCGTCACGTGCGATCCGGCGCCGGGCATGCGACCGGACGTGATCTGCCGAGCCGAGTCGCTCCCCTTCGCGGACGACGCCTTCGACGTCGTCGCCTGCCGCACCGCCGCTCACCACTTCGCAGACCCCGGCGCTGCGGTGCGCGAGATGGCGCGCGTGAGCGGCGACCGCATCCTCCTCGTCGACACCGTCTTCATGGGCGCCGAGATCGAGCAGGCCGAGGCGTTGCGCGATCCGTCGCACGTCCGGAACTACACCGAGGCCGAATGGCGTCTGTTCTTCGTGGAGGCCGCCCTCGACGTCGTCGACGTGCGCCGCTTCGACCACACGTTCGACTTCGCCGCATGGCTCGTACGGACGGGATGCGAGGGCGAGGAGGCGACACGTGTCGAGGAGCTGCTCGGCCCGCGCGTCTCGGACGGCCGGCTCACGCTCGACAAGCTCGCGATCCACGCGGTGAAGCGCTGATGGCGATCCTCGTCGACGACGAGACGCGGCTCGTCGTCCAGGGGCTGACGGGCTCGGAGGGACGCTTCCACGGCCTGCGCAACCGTTCCTACGGAACGAAGCTCGTCGCCGGCGTCACGCCGGGGAAGGGTGGTCAGGACGTCGACGGCGTCCCCGTTCTCGACACCGTCGCCGAGGCGGTGAGGGACCATGGCGCGAACACCTCGATGGTCTTCGTCCCGGCCCCGTTCGCGGCTGACGCGATCTACGAGGCGGTCGAGGCGGGCGTCCACACGGTGATCACGATCACCGAGGGAGTCCCGGCGCACGAGATGCTCCGCATCCACGCGTACATCCGGTCGAAGGGCGTGCGGCTGCTCGGCCCGAACTGTCCCGGGGCGCTCTCGCCGGGGAAGGCGAACGTCGGGATCATCCCGGCGGAGATCTTCTCGCAGGGCGAGATCGGCCTCGTCTCGCGCTCCGGCACGCTCACGTACCAGATCGGCCACGAGCTCACCCAGATGGGCCTCGGCAACTCGACGATCGTCGGGATCGGCGGCGACCCGATCGTCGGCTCGTCGTTCATCGACATCCTCGAGCAGTTCGAGGCCGACCCCGAGACGAAGTACGTCGTGATGGTCGGCGAGATCGGGGGCGACGAGGAGGAGAAGGCCGCCGACTTCATCGAGACCGAGATGGCGAAGCCGGTGGTCGCCTACATCGCGGGCTTCACGGCGCCGCCCGGCAAGACGATGGGCCATGCGGGCGCGATCATCTCCGGCTCGTCCGGGACGGCGGCCGCGAAGAAGAAGGCACTCGAGGAGCGCGGGATCCGGGTCGGGACGACGCCGACCGAGACGGCGCAGCTCGCGGCCGAGCTCACGATCTGACGTCCGCAAGGCGCGAGGGCGGGCCGGCCGTGCGGGCTCGCGGCGCCGGTCGTATGAGGCCCTTCGGGCTCGCGCGGATCGTCGGCCGAGCGGAGGGAGCGGCCGTCGGCGGGCGAATGTGACCGGTGTGCGGCCGCTGATCGAAGAGCGCATGCAGCGCGGGATCGCGCGGCTGACCATCGTCCGGGCCGTTCGCCTGGTCGCAATGGTCGCAATCACCCTCGCGTTCGTCGCCGCCGTGCTCGAGACGCTGGTCGACTCCGGCATCAACGGCTTCAACAACGCACTCTGGTGGGCGATCGTGACCGTGACAACGGTCGGCTACGGCGACGTCGTCCCGGAGACGACGCCGGGCAGGATCATCGCGGCCGTGCTCATGCTGGCCGGCGTCAGCGCGATCCCGATCACGACCTCGCTCGTCGTGTCGGTGTTCATCACTCGGATGCAGGCAGAGCAGCGCGCGCAGGACGTCGACCAGCAGGCGGAGCTCGTCGCCCGTCTCGAGCGGATCGAGAAAGCGCTCGCCCGTGTGACCGACGCCGGCGAGGCGAACGCGTAGCATCGGAGTCGTGGAGCTCCGCTCCCTGACCGACGCCGAGCCGTTCACGACGAAGGACGGCTCGACGATCCGTGAGCTTCACCACACACGCGCGCAGTCGCTTGCGGAGGCGTCGCTCGCGCCCGGGCAGGCGACCGAGCGCCACTACCACGCGCTGACCGAGGAGATCTACCTGCTCACCGCGGGCGGGGGTGTGCTCGAGGTGGACGGCGAGTCGCGTGACGTCGTCGCGGGGGACGCCGTGCTGATCCCCCCCGGAGCCTGGCACGAGCTCGTCGCGGGAGCCGGCGGGGCGCGCCTGCTGTGCATGTGCGCTCCGCCGTACTCGCACGACGACACGTATTTCGAGTGACCCTCTAGCGACGGCGCGTCCGCGCCGAGCCCCAGCCGCCGCGGCGACGCGACGAGTAGACGAGGCGAGGCGCCGCGCTCGTCATCCCGGTCGAAGCGAACGTCTCGTGCTGTCCGTTGAGACGGGCGACGCGGCTCATGTCCGCCTGCTGCTCGGGGAGGACGAGGGTGACGCCCGTGCCCGAACGGCCCGCCCGGCCCGTGCGGCCGACACGGTGCGTGTACGCCTTCCCGTCCTCGGGCGGGTCGAAGTTGATCACGTGGGTGACGTCGTCGAGGTCGAGGCCGCGGGCGGCGACATCGGTCGCGATCAGGGTCGTCACGCTGCCGGACTCGAACCGCTCGAGCGCCCGCTGGCGCTGGCCCTGCGAGAGGTCGCCGTGCATGGCGAGGGCTCTGACGCCCTGCTGCGAGAGCTTGCGGGCGAGCCGGTCGGCGCCGCGCTTCGTGCGGACGAAGACGAGCGCGAGCCCGCGCTCTGCCTCGAGGAGCTCGACGAGGGTCGAGACCTTGGTGTCGGCCGTGACCGGGACGAACTGGTGCTCGATCTCTCGGGGCCCGTGCTCGCTCGGAAGCTCGGCCTCGATGTGCGCCGGGGACTGGGTGTACGCCCGCGCCAGCTCGCCGACCTCGCCGTCGAGCGTCGCGGAGAAGAACATCGTCTGGCGGTCGCGCGGGAGCCGCTTGACGATCCGGTCGACCTGGGGCTTGAAGCCCATGTCGAGCATCCGGTCGGCCTCGTCGAGGACGAGGATCGCGACGGCGTCCAGCGCGACGAGCCGCCGGTCGAGCAGGTCCTGCAACCGGCCCGGCGTCGCGACGATCACGTGCGCATCGCGCGCACGGTTCGCCTGGGGCCGGAGGGCGACGCCACCGTAGACGGTCGCGACCGAGAGGTCGCGTGCGTCCGCGAGGAACTCGATCTCCTCCGAGACCTGGAGCGCGAGCTCACGGGTCGGCACGAGGACGAGCGCTGCGGGCCGGGCGTCGTCGCGCGGCGTGCGGTCGACGAGCGGGATCGCGAACGCGAGGGTCTTGCCGGAGCCCGTCGGCGACTTCGCGAGCAGGTCGGTGCCGGCGAGCGCGGGCGGGACCGCCCGCGTCTGGATCTGGAAGGGGCTCGTGATTCCGCGCGCCTCGAGCGCGGCGATGACCTCCGCGCTCACGCCGAGCGCGGCGAACGTGTTCTGAGACATACGACTCCTGTTGATGGGTGGAAGGGCTCGAGACCTACGACCTTCGAGCCCTGGAGGAGTCGAACGAAGCGGATCTCACGGGCAGCCGATCGGCGTGCCGTACGGCGTACGGTAGCAGCCGCCTCGGCCGGCATCGTCGCGCCAGATGATCGATGCCACGGTCTCATGGCATCGATCATCTAGGCTCGTCGCATGACGCCGATCTCCTTCGCGAGGGGTGCTCCCGCGCCGGCGTGCCTCGATCCCGACCTCCTCTCGGAGTGCGCCCGCGCAGCGCTCGAGCGCGACGGGACGACGATCCTCTCGTACGGCGCCGGTGGAGGCTACGGGCCGTTGCGACAGCTGCTCGGCGAGCGGCACGGGGTCGACCCGGCGCGTGTCTTCGTGACGACGGGTGGGCTCCAGGGCTTCGTGTTCTACTCGGCCGTCCAGCTCGCACGCCGCCCCGGTCGCGTGCTCGTGGAGGCGCCGACCTACGACCGGCCTCTGAAGCTGCTCCGCTGGCAGGGCGTCGAGACCGTCCCGATCGCGATGGACGAGGAGGGCCTCGACCCCGACGCGCTCGAGGCCGAGCTTCGCCGTGGCGGCGACGTGTCGTTCCTCTACACGATCCCGACGTTCCAGAACCCGAGCGGCCGCACGATCGGCGAGGAGCGCCGACGGCGGATCGCGGAGCTCGTCGGGACCTACGAGCTCGACGTGCTCGAGGACGACCCCTACGGCCTCGTGCGGTACGAGGGCACGCCGCCGCCGTCGCTGCACGCGCTCGAGGGCGGGGGCCGAGTCACGTTCACGTCGTCGTTCTCGAAGACCGTCGCGCCCGGCCTCCGCGTCGGCTGGTTCGTCGTCCCGGAAGCGCTGCGAGTCGCGTTCGACGACAGGGCGGTCTCGACGTACATCTCGCCGCCGCTCCTCCCCGAGGCGATCGTCCACGAGCTCTTCGCGCGGGGCGCGTTCGAGCCAAACCTGGAGCGCGTCCGGGGGATCCTGCGCGCGCAGCGCGATGCGATGCTCGAGGCGCTCGACGCCGAGCTCGTCGGGCGGGCGACATGGAGCCGGCCGGAGGGCGGCTACTTCCTCTGGGTCGACTTCGCCGACGGCGTCGATGCCGCCGAGCTGCTCGGGCGGGCGACGGAGGCGGGCGTCACGTTCGTCCGCGGCACCGATTTCTTCGCCGGCGAGGGCGGAGAGAGCTCGGCCCGGCTCGCGTTCTCGTACGAGTCGCCCGACCGGATCGCCGACGGCGTCCGCATCCTCGCCGGCCTGCTCTAGAGGCGCCGATCCTTGCGGCCGCGCCACCAGCGCGGGCCGATGATCGCGAGCGCAGCGCCGAGGGCCATGCTGAGCAGGATCAGCCAGGGGAGGCGTGTGTCGACGGTGAAGAAGACGAAGTCGACCGTCTGCTTGTCGTCGTTGAGCAGGAGGAACGCGAGCGCGTAGAGGGCGATCGCGGCCCACAACACGAGCTTCCAGGGGATTCCCCTCGACTCGCCCCCCGGCCCGTCACCGCGGGGTGGGCGCGGCACCTCGCTCACGCCGGGATCTTATGCGCCGGCTGCGTGCGCGACCTGCGGAAGCGGCGCCCGGACGACGAGACGCGGCTGCACGGGCGGAGCCAGCCTGCCGGTCGCGGCGCGGAAGGTTGGGCACGGCGTGTTCCCGGCGAGGGCGCACAGCCCCTCGCGGCGGAAATAGCAGTCCTCGCACGTCGCGATGGCTCGCTTGCTCATGTCCCCTCTCGCCGCCTGACCCCGAATTCCCCTGATGGACAGCGGGGATTCTGGCCGCGGCAGGCGAGTCCCCGCAACCCCCCGACGAACGATTTCCCCGCATTTTGCGGCTGTCGCCCTTCCAGGCAAAAGACCTGCAAAGAACCTATTTCTGGGGAAGCGTTCGCAGAACGCGCAACGCCTGTTCAAAACTCTTCACAGGGATCACGCGCAAGCCCCCTGCATATCGCCGTGCGGTCGCCGCGTTATCCCCAGCCGGGACGAGGAACACGTCCGCCCCCGCGGAGCGGACGCCGTAGGTCTTCTGCTTGATCCCGCCGACCGGCTCGACGCTTCCGTCGAGCTCGATCTCGCCCGTGGCGGCGACTCGCTGCCCGCGGTCGACGTCGTGACCGAGCTCCTGGTAGATCTGGAGCGCGAACGGCAGGCCGGCGGAGGGGCCGCCGACGTTCCCGAGGTCGATGTTCACCCGTAGCGGCAGCTTGACCTTCGCGTCCTGCGAGACGTTGATGCCGATGATCGCCCGCTTCGGGTCGCCCGGGGCGGCCACCGTCCGCACCGTGCGCTCGACGATCTTGCCGTGCCGTCGCAGCTGCAGCTCGACGCGATCGCCCGGCTGGAGCGCCTTCATCCGGTTGAGCAGCTGATCGACGGTCGCCACCTTGCGTCCATCGACGCCGACGATCACATCGCCGCCGTCGAGCACCTTCGCGGCGGGCACGTCGACGGCGACCGCCTCGACGAGGACGCCACGCGCCTCCGTTCGGACGTCGAGCCCGCCGGCCCGGAGCGCGACCGCGGCCGCGACCTGCTCCGATCGCTTCATCTCCTCCCGCCCTTCCACGATGCGCTGCTTGAACGACTCGCCCGGTGCGGTCACCGCCTGCGGCGGCACGAGCGAGGAGCCGTCGGGGCGCAGGAAGGGGAGGAGCCGCTCGAGCCACCGCACCTTCCGCACCGTGACGTCGACGTAGTAGATGCCACCAGGCCCGTCCGGCCCGTCCTTCCCCTGCACCTCGACCTTGCCCGCGATCGCGTGCGCGCCGTTCGGGACGAACAGGTAGTCCTTCGTCGGGGTCGTCGCCAGGAGCAGCACGACGGCGACCAGGAGCGCGGCCCCCGAGAGGACGAGCCAGCGGGAGATCGAGCCCTTCACAGCAGCCCGCGGGTCAGGCCGCCGTCGACCGGGATCACGGCGCCCGTCACGTACGAGGCCCGGTCGGACGCGAGAAACGCCGCCACCGCTGCGATCTCGGCGGCCGTCGCCGAGCCGACGCGCGGGGATGCGCTCGAGCTCCGAGGCGGAGAACCCGTCGGGCCCCCGGAGCGAGCGCAGCCGGTCGGTGTCGATGCTGCCGGGCGCGATCGTGTTGACCGTGATCCCGTCGGGCCCGAGCTCGCGCGCGAGGGTCTTCAGCCAGCCGACGACGCCGGGGCGGATCGCGTTCGAGAGCGCGAGGTTGGGAAGCGGCTCGCGGACGGAGGAGGACTCGATCGCCACGATGCGGCCGCGACCGCTCTCGCGAAGGTGGGGGAGGCAGCGCCCGACGAGGGTGACGTGGCACGTGAGCAGGAGCGCGACCGACTCCTCGACGGCCTCGGCCGTCATGCCCGTGGCCGTGCCGGCCGGAGGACCTCCGCCGTTCAGGACGAGGACGTCGACACCGCCGAACGCCCCGACCGTCGCCTGGACGAGCCGTTCCAGGTGCTGCGGGATCGTCAGGTCGCCCTGGACGGCCAGACCGCCGATCCGATCGGCCTCGCGCTCGAGCAGCTCACGCCGTCTCCCGAACATGGCGACGTTGGCGCCCTCGCCGGCGAGCGCCTCGGCGGTCGCGAGGCCCATGCCGGACGACGCGCCGCAGACGATCGCCGTCCGTCCCGTGAGCCCGAGATCCATGGCGGCGAAGGCTACCCGGGTGGGTGTTCAGCGGCCGTGAAGCGAGTGGGCACACGGCGGCACGGTCGTCACTGCGTCGTGGTGAGCACCCCCACGACCTCGCGCACCGCTGCGGCCGACTCGCGCAGCATCTTCTTCTCCGCCGTGCTCAGCCGGAGCTTGACGATCTCCTCGACACCGGCGGCGCCGAGGCGGACGGGAACGCCCATGTAGAGGCCGTCGACGCCGTACTCGCCCTCGAGGAGCGCCGTGCACGGGAGCACGCGCTTCTGGTCGAGGCAGATCGCGTCGACCATCTGTGCGGCCGCGGCGCCCGGCGCGTACCAGGCCGACGTGCCGAGCAGCCCGACGAGCTCGCCGCCGCCCTTGCGCGTGCGCTCGACCATCTTCCCGATCGTCCTCTTCGTCGTCAGCTGCTCGAGCGGGACGCCGCCCACGGTCGTGGCCGAGACCACGGGGACCATCTGGTCGCCGTGGCCGCCGAGCACCATCGCCTGCACGTCCTTCACCGACGAGCCGGTCTCCCAGGCGATGAACGCCGAGAAGCGCGCGGTGTCGAGGATGCCGGCCATGCCGACGACGCGCTCCTTCGGGAATCCCGAGACGGCATGCGCGACGTGGCACATCGCATCGAGCGGGTTCGAGACGACGACGATCACGCTCCGCGGCGAGCGGCGGACGACCTCCTTCGTCACCGAGGCGACGATCGCCTCGTTCGTGGTGACGAGGTCGTCGCGGCTCATGCCTGGCGAGCGCGGCCGGCCGGCTGTGACGACGACCACGTCGGAGCCCTTCGTCGCGTCGTAGCGCTCGCTGCCGACGATCGCCGGCTCGTAGCCGGTGACCGAGGCCATCTGGTTCATGTCGAGCGCCTTGCCGGCGGCGAAGTTCGGGACGATGTCGACGAGCACGACGTCCGCGTAGTCGCGCCGCGCCACCTCGAGCGCGCACGTCGCACCCACGTTCCCTGCGCCGACAACCGTCACTTTCTTCCGACCGTTCACGTCTGGCCTCCTTCGTCCGCGCGCGGGCCGCGTGTCAGCGAAGCCGCGCGATGATCGCGTCTGCGTACTCCGACGTTCCGACAGCAGTCGGGTCGTCGCGCGTCGGCTTGAGGTCGTAGGTCACGCTCGTCCCCTCGGCGATCACGGCGGCGACGGCCTCCTCGAGCCTGGCCGCTGCGTCGCGCTCGCCGAGATGCTCGAGCATGAGCTTCCCGGAGAGGATCATCGCCGTCGGGTTGACCTTGTTCTGGCCCGTGTACTTCGGGGCGGAGCCGTGTGTCGCCTCGAAGACCGCCGCCTCCGTGCCGATGTTGGCCCCGGGTGCGACTCCGAGCCCTCCGACCAGGCCCGCCGTCAGATCGCTGATGATGTCGCCGTAGAGATTGGGAAGCACGAGCACGTCGAACTCCTCGGGGCGCTGGACGAGGCCCATGCAGAGGGCGTCGACGAGCGTCTCCCACGCCTCGACCTCCGGGAAGTCCTTCGCCACCTCGCGGAACACGGCGAGGAAGAGGCCGTCCGTGTGCTTCATGATGTTCGCCTTCGTGATGCACGAGACCCGGCGGCGCCCGTTGGCGCGGGCGTACTCGAAGGCGTAGCGGATGATCCGCTCCGAGCCCTCGGGGCTGAGCGGCTTGATCGAGATCCCCGAGCTCGCCACGATCTGCTTCGGCTGGCGTGCGTTCAGGAACTCGATCACCGCGTGTGCGTCGTCCGTCCCCGACTCGAACTCGATCCCCGCGTAGAGGTCCTCGGTGTTCTCGCGGATCACGACGATGTCCACGCCCTCGTAGCGAGACCGCACGCCTGCATAGGTCTTGCACGGGCGGACGCACGCGTACAGGCCGAGCTCGTGGCGGAGCGCGACGTTGACCGAGCGGAAGCCCGTGCCGATCGGTGTCGTGATCGGCCCCTTCAGCGCGACGCCGTTCCGCTTGATCGAGTCGAGGGTCTCGGGCGGCAGCGGCGTGCCCGCCGTGTCCATCACGTCGACCCCGGCGTGCTGGACGTCCCACGAGAACTCGACACCGGTCGCCTCGAGCACCCGGCGCGTCGCCTCGGTCAGCTCGGGGCCGGTCCCGTCGCCCGGAACGAGTGTCACCCTGTACGGCACGGGCGTGAGGATAGTGACACTCTCCGGGTCGGCCCGCAGGTACCGTCCGACCGATCGCGGACACGGACGAAGAGGAGCGCGATGACCGAGTTCAAGCCGGGCCTGGAGGGCGTCGTCGCCTTCGAGACCGAGATCGCAGAGCCCGACCGTGACGGCGGCTCCCTGCGCTACCGCGGCGTCGACATCGAGGAGCTCGTCGGTGCGGTGCCGTTCGAGCGCGTCTGGGGGCTGCTCGTCGACGAGGCGCCCGAGCCCGGCCTGCCGCCGTCCGAGGAGTACGTGGCCGCCGACCTCACCGGCGCCACGCCGTCCGACCTCCAGACCGTCACCGCCCGGCTCGGCGGCCAGTGGCGCCTCGACAAGCTGATCGACATCTCGGACGACACGGCGAAGGAGGACCTCCGCCGGCTCTCGGCCACGATGATCTCGGTCTGCGCGCAGTCGGCGCGCCTCGCCGACGGCCATGCCGACCGCGTCGACCCCTCGCTCGTCGCAGAAGGCGAGACGACCGCGGAGCGGTTCCTGCTCGAGTGGCGCGGCGAGGCCGACCCGAAGGATGTCACGGCGATCGACACCTACTGGATCTGCACCGCCGAGCACGGGCTCAATGCCTCGACGTTCACGGCCCGGATCGTCGCCTCGACCGGCGCCGACTGCGCCGCCGCCCTGTCGTCGGCCGTCGGTGCGCTCTCCGGGCCGCTGCACGGCGGCGCGCCCGCGCGCGTCCTGCCGATGCTCGACGCGGCCGCCGAGGCGCCGTCCGTCGAGGGCTTCGTCAAGGATCTGCTCGACCGCGGCGACCGTCTGATGGGGTTCGGGCACCGTGTCTACCGCGCCGAGGACCCGCGAGCGCGGCTGCTCCGCCGTACGGCGCAGGAGCTCGGCTCGCCGCGGTTCGAGGTGGCGGAGGAGCTCGAGAACGTCGCGCTCGCCGAGCTTCACGCCCGCAAGCCCGACCGCGTGCTCGCGACGAACGTCGAGTTCTGGTCGGCGGTCGTGCTCGACGTCGCGAGCGTCCCGCCGCAGCTCGCGCCGGCGATGTTCGCCTGCTCGCGCACCGCCGGGTGGTCGGCTCACATCCTCGAGCAGAAGCGCCTCGATCGGCTCGTCCGGCCGTCGGCCCGCTACGTCGGCCCGGCGGCGCGCTCGTTCTCGGCGGTCTGATGGAGCTCGCCGAGGCAGCGGCGAGGGCGGACGCCCTCGCACGGGAGCCCGGGAACGAGCGCGAGCTGGCGACGCTCCGCTCGCAATGGGACGACGAGCTGGAGGCTGCCGCGCGGAGCGCCGACTACCGCGTCCGCGGGCAGGCGTTCCGAGCGATCGGGCAGTTCCGCTTCCGCCAGAAGCTCGAGCTCCTGCGCCGCGGGCTCGAGGACGAGAGCGCAGCGTCCCGCGGGTCCGCGCTGATCGCCCTCACGACCCTGTCCTCCGACCATCCGGGGGACGTGAACGGCTATCGCCCCGCGCTCAACGAGCTCGCGGCGCGCGATCCGAACCTCGCCGTTCGCCGCCTCGCGATCCACTGCCTGCGCAACGGCACCGCCGACCGCGGCACGATCCAGCTGCTCGAGGGGATCGCGCAGGACGACGAGACCGACCGGGACGTACGGGAGGCGGCGCGCGCCGTCGCCGCCGCGCTCGTCAAGAAGGGCAGGGCGAAGTAGTGGCCGTCCCGCTCGTCGGCCTGATCATGGGCTCGCGCTCGGACTGGGAGACGATGCGGCATGCCGCCGAGACGCTCGACGAGCTCGGTGTCCCCTTCGAGCAGCGCGTCGTGTCCGCCCACCGCACGCCGGACCTGCTCTTCGAGTACGCCGGCTCGGCGGAGGGGCGCGGCCTGCGCGTGCTGATCGCGGGGGCGGGCGGTGCCGCGCACCTGCCGGGGATGGCCGCCTCGAAGACGGCGCTGCCCGTGCTCGGCGTCCCCGTCGAGTCGAAGGCGCTCTCCGGGATGGACTCGCTCCTCTCGATCGTGCAGATGCCCGCCGGGATCCCGGTCGGGACGCTCGCGATCGGCCGTGCGGGCGCGGTCAACGCCGCGTTGCTCGCGGCCGCGATCCTCGCGGGCTCGGACGCTGCGCTCGCGGATCGCCTCCGCCGCTTCCGCGAGGCGCAGACCGAGGCGGTGCTCGACAGCCCCGATCCGGCCCATCCCGAGGCCTGAGACAGACGTGCTTGCAACAGACTGTTGCAAGCGATGACAACCGTCGCGTGCATCGGCGGCGGGCAGCTCGGCCGCATGCTCGGGTTGGCAGGTCTGCCGCTCGGCCTCTCCTTTCGCTTCCTCGACCCCTCGCCGCAGGCGTGCGCGGGGGAGGTGGGCGCGCTCGTCGTGGGAGACTACGGCGACCCGGCGGCGCTCGATCGACTCGTGGACGGCGCGGATGTCGTCACGTACGAGTTCGAGAACGTCCCGGTGGAGGCGGCGCGCCGGGTCGGCGCCGTCCCCGGCCCGCGCGCGCTCGAGCAGGGGCAGGACCGGCTGCACGAGAAGGAGCTGTTCCGCTCGCTCGGGATCCCGACCGCGCGGTTCGGCACGCTCGCGGACACGGGGCTACCGGCGCTCGTCAAGTCGAGGCGACTCGGCTACGACGGCAAGGGGCAGCGGCGTGTCGACGTCGCGGGGGACGTGCGGGAGGATGAGCTCGCAGAGGAGCTCGTGCCGTTCGAGCGGGAGCTCTCGATCGTCGGCGTGCGGGGTCTGCGACGGCGAGACGCGCTTCTGGCCCGTGGGCGAGAACGTCCACCGCGACGGGATCCTGCGGGTGACACGGGCGCCGGCCGCAGATGCGCCTCAGAGCGAGGCGGAGGGAATCTGCGTCGCCCTGATGGACGCCCTCGAGTACGTCGGGGTCCTTGCCGTGGAGCTCTTCGAGGTCGGCGGCCGGCTGCTCGCGAACGAGTTCGCGCCGCGTGTCCACAACACGGGGCACTGGACGATCGACGGCGCCGCAACGAGTCAGTTCGAGAACCATCTGCGCGCGATCCTCGGCCTGCCGCTCGGGGCGACCGGCGCTCGCGCGCTCTGCGTCATGGTCAACCTGATCGGCGCCGTGCCGGCGCCCGACGAGCTGCTCGCCCTCCCCGGGGCGCGCGTGCACCTCTACGGGAAGACGCCGCGCGAGGGTCGCAAGGTCGGCCACGTCACGCTGCTCGACCCGGACGAGGAGACGGTCGAGCGACTGACGGCGCTCGCCGACGCGACGTCGGTCGCCGCCTGAGACTCAGCCTGCGTCGGGTGTCGGCTCGCGGCGGCGGGCATGCGGGTGCGCCCGGAAGTACGCGTCGCGCCGGTGGCGGTCGGAGACATGCGTGTAGCGCTCGGTCGTCCCCACGTCGGCGTGGCCGAGCATCTCCTGGACGCTGCGGAGATCGGCCCCGCCTTCGAGGAGGTGGGTCGCGAACGAGTGCCGGAGGAGGTGCGGGTGGACGCGACCCGGCTCGAGGCCCGCGCGGTCGGCGAGCCGACGCAGGATCAGGAACGCGCCGGCGCGCGTCAGCGCCCCGCCGCGCGCGTTCAGGAACAGGTCGGAGCGGTGTCGACGGTCGAGGTGCGGACGTCCGAGCGCCATGTACCGGCGGAGAGCCTCGGCAGCGGGTCGCCCGAGCGGGACGAGCCGCTCCTTCCCGCCCTTCCCGAGGACGCGGACGACCCGGCCCTCGAGGTCGACCGACGCCTTGACGAGACCGACGGCCTCCGAGACCCGAAGCCCCGCCCCGTAGAGCAGCTCGACGAGCGCCCGGTCGCGCATCGAGCGCGGCGAGCCTCCGGTCGCGGCCTCGACGAGACGCTCGGCCTCGGCGGGGGAGAGCGTGCGCGGCACGGCCCTCGGGCGGCGCGGGCCCACGATCGCGGCCGCCGGGTTGTCGGCCCTCGTCCCGATCAGGGTCAGATGACCGAGGTAGGAGCGGACCGCGGCGAGGCGACGGGCGATGGTCGCCGGCGCGCGCCCGTCCGCGCGCATCGTGGCGAGCCAGGCCTCGATCTCGTCGGAGGTCGCGTCGCCCACAGCGTGGTCGATCGTCGCGGCGAACGCTGCGAGGTCGCGGCGGTACGCATCCACGGTTCGCGGCGAGCGGCGGGCCGCGAGGAGGAGCAGGAAGCTCTCGACGTCGGGGTCGTGACGGTCGCTCATCGCGGCTGGACCCGATTCGGCGGCACCGTTCGTCCTCCTGCGCACGGCGGGGAGTCCACGGTGTCAGACACCCGTCGACGCTCGATCCGCGTGGCGGCGTGTTCGCAGCGCGAGACGCGTCGTGGTGACCGGCGTTACTACCGCGCATCGATCGCATTCAGTACGACCGGGGGAGCCTGTGGATCGATCGGCGCACTCTCGGCGCCGCTTCCCCTTGACAGGAATCGGTGTCTGACACCGGTTGTCCTCCCAGGCTACGAGCGCGGGTGCGCGTGGTCGTAGACCCGCCGCAGGCGACGGGCGTCGACGTGGCTGTAGATCTGCGTCGTCGAGAGGGAGGCATGCCCGAGCAGCTCCTGGATCGTCCGCAGGTCCGCGCCTCCCTCGAGCAGGTGGGTTGCGTACGCGTGCCGGAGGCGGTGCGGGTGAGGAACGAGGCGCCGGAGGACGCTCGTGTCGAGTCGTCGCCCGCGGACCGACAGGAACAGCGCGTCGCACGCGCCGCGGGCGAGCAACGGCCTGCCGTCGCGTAGCCAGCGACCGACCCGCCACGCGGCCTCCTCGCCGATCGGCACCAGCCGTTCCTTGCCGCCCTTCCCACGCACGTGCACGTGCTCCCGGTCGAGATCGACGTCGCCGAGGTCGAGGCCGACGGCCTCGGCGGAGCGCAGGCCGCACGAGTACACGAGCTCGAGGAGGGCGGCGTTGCGCAGCGCGAGCGGCTCGTCCTCGGTGCCGACGCGGTCGACGGCCGCCTCGACCTCGGTCGTCGACGGTGCCTCGGGCAGGCGGCGCGGGCGGCGCGGGGCGAGCGCCGCTTTGGGCACGCGGGCGGGACCGAGCGCATGGCGCGCGAGCGAGCGGACCGCCGAGAGCCGACGCCCGATCGTGGTCGGCGCGAGCCCGCGCCGCGCGCGACCGAGCTCGGCCGTGTACGCGGCGAGCACCCGGACGTCCAGGTCGTCGAGCGAGAGGCCCTCGTCGCGCAGCCAGCCCGTGAAGTCGCGCAGGTCGGCCGCGTAGGCGCGACGGGTCGCCTCGGAGAGCGCCGGGCTCGCGAGGAACCGGTCGACCGCAACCGCCGTGTCCACGTCTACCGTTTCTCGCCCGTCCGACAGGACGCCTGCCCATGCGACTCTCCATCGCTCTCCTGCTCGCCCTTGCCGTCGCCGTCGCGCCTTCGCCGTCACTCGCGGACGGCGACGACGCGGCACGGGACACCGGCGCGCTCACGCTCGTCGGTGACTCGCTCAACGTCGGTGTCGAGCCGTACCTCGCCGACGAGCTCCCCGGGTGGCGGATCGACGCCCACGACCGGGTGGGACGAGCGTCACGCGAGGGTGTCGACGGAGCTCCGACGGCTCGATGGGACGCTCGCTGCCGTCGTCGTCGTGAGCCTCGGGACGAACGATGCAGACGGGACGGAGCGCGAGTTCCGCAGGCTCGTCGAAGACGCCGTCGAGATCGTCGGGCCGGACCGCTGCCTCGTCTGGGCGACGATCGTCCGTGACGGCGTCGCCCGGACCGGCTTCGACGGCGTGTTGCGGGACGCCCGCTCCCGCTACCCGAACGTCCGGATCGTCGACTGGTCGAGCATGGTCGCCCAGGACCCGTCGCTCCTCGCCGGTGATGCAGTCCACGGCACACCCGAGGGGTATTCCCGCCGGGCGGAGGAGACGGCACGGGTCGTCCGCACGTGCGCGACATGAGCCTCTACGGCGTCGTCCGCGCGATCTTCGCCCCGGCGATCCGCGCCGTCTGGCGACTCGAGGTCGTCGGGGACAGCCTGCCGCGCGGCCCCGTGATCGTCGTCGCGAACCACGACTCGCTCTCCGACCCGTTCTTCCTGGGTGCCGCCGTCGACCGGCCGCTGCGCTTCCTCGCGAAGCGCGAGCTCTGGCGCTACCGGCCCGTCGGGCTCCTGCTCGATCGGCTCGGCGGGATCCCCGTCGACCGTCGGCGGGGAGACATCGCTGCGGTCGCGGCCACGGCGCACGCGCTCGGACAGGGAGCCGCCGTCGTGATCTTCCCCCAGGGGACCGTCCTCGGCTCCTCCGACCGCCCCTGGCAGCGAGGGGCCGCCCGGCTGGCGCTCACGACGGGGGCTCCGCTGGTGCCCGTCGCGATCGTCGGGGCAGCCGACGTGCTGCGGCCCGGCACGCGACTCCCGCGACGTGCCCGGGTGCGGGTCGTCGTCGGTGCTCCGATCGAGGTTGCCGCCACCGCCCCGACCATCCCGGAGACGAGGGATCTGACCGCGCGCCTGCGCGAGGCGGTCGAGCGGCTGTCAGCCGAGGCCGCGGAGCCGCGCTGAGGGGGTCCGCCGGTCACGCTTCCGGTCTCGCAGCGGGTCGGGCGGTGCGCGCGACCGCTGCTGGTGGCGGCCATCCGTACGCTTAGGGCGTGTCGAACATGCGCTTCCGAGAGGGTGGGCGTCGGTCGTGGGAGCCGGTCGAGCGTCCGGAGGACCCTGCGGTGCGGAAGGCCAATCTGCACCGTATCGTCGGGCTGCTCACGCCGTACAAGGTGCGGCTCGCGCAGGCCTGCGGCCTGATCTTCCTCTCCGCGGCGCTGGGCGTCATCCCGCCGTTCCTGTTGCGGGACGTGCTCGACAACGCGATCCAGGTCGACGCGAACGGCCAGGCCACGGTCGACATGCAGCTCCTGGTCTGGCTCGTCGCCGGGATGATCCTGATTCCGATCGTCACTCAGGTCTGCATGGTCTATACGACGTTGCTCACGAACCTCGTCGGCCAGGCCGTGATGCACGACCTGCGCACGTCGGTCTACCGTCACCTGCAGCGGCTCTCGCTCGCGTTCTTCACGCGTACTCGCACCGGCGAGGTGCAGAGCCGGATCGCGAACGACATCGGCGGGATCGAGAACGTCGTGACGTCGACCGCGACGTCCGTCCTCTCGAACGTGACCACGGTCGTCGCGACCGTCGTCGCGATGGTGCTCCTCGACTGGCGCCTCGCCGCGTTCGCTCTGGCGCTCCTCCCGCTCTTCGTCTGGCTCACGAAGCGGGTCGGCGACGAGCGCAAGAAGGTGACGGCCGAGCGGCAGGTATCGCTCGCGGACGTCTCCTCGATCGTCCAGGAGTCGCTGTCGGTATCCGGCATCTTGCTCGGCAAGACGATGGGACGCTCGGCCGACCTCGCCGAGCGGTTCTCGAACGAGTCGGAGCGCCTCGCGGGGCTCGAGGTGCGAAGCAGGATGACGGGCCGCTGGATGATGGCCGCTATCCAGACGACCTTCGCCGTGATGCCGGCGCTCGTCTACCTGTTCGCCGGCTGGACGATCGAGCGCGGCTCGACGGCGATCACGATCGGCACGCTGGTGGCGTTCACGACCCTCCAGACGCGCCTCTTCTTCCCGATCGGGAGCCTGCTCGGCGTCCAGCTCGATGTGCAGAGCTCACTCGCGCTGTTCGACCGGATCTTCGAGTACCTCGACCAGCCGGTCGACATCGTCGAGGGGACGAGGACGATCGAGCGCCCGCGCGGCGACGTCGTCTTCGACGACGTCTGGTTCGGGTACGACCGGGACACCTCGACGCTGGAGGACGTCTCCTTCTCGGTGCAGGCGGGGACGAAGACGGCGCTCGTCGGCGAGACGGGCTCGGGCAAGACGACGTGCGCGTACCTCGTCGCGCGCCTCTACGACCCGACCCGGGGCACGGTGGCGATCGACGGGATCGACGTGCGCGAGCTGACGTTCGACTCGCTCACCGAGTCGGTCGGCGTCGTGTCGCAGGAGACCTATCTCTTCCACGCGTCGGTGCGCGAGAACCTGCGCTTCGCCCGGCCGGAGGCGACGGACGACGAGGTCGAGGACGCGGCCCGGGCCGGACAGATCCACGATCTGATCGCGTCGTTGCCGGAGGGCTACGAGACCGTTGTCGGCGAGCGCGGCTACCGCTTCTCGGGTGGGGAGAAGCAGCGGATCGCGATCGCGCGGACGATCCTCCGCAACCCCCCGATCCTCGTCCTCGACGAGGCGACGTCCGCGCTCGACACGCAGACCGAGCGGGCCGTGCAGGCCGCGCTCGAGCGGCTGTCGGAGGGGAGGACGGTGATCGCGATCGCGCATCGCCTGTCGACCGTCCGCGACGCCGACCAGATCGTGGTCCTCGACCACGGCCGCGTCGTCGAGCGCGGCACGCACGACGAGCTGCTCGCGCTCGGCGGCCGTTACGCGTCGCTCGTCGCGCGGGACGCCGACGTGGGCGAGGTCGTCCCGACGCCGAGCTGAGCCCGGCCTGCCGATCTGCGAATCGCCGTTGCCGTCCGGATCGGGCTCGTCAGCTCGAGCCCGACACGGGGAGCGACCGGTCTCTCGTCGACCCTGCGGAGCCACGCCTCCCGCCAGATGGGGTACGCCTCGCGGGGACAGAACAGCGAGCTCGGCGACCGGTCGCCGCTGCACACGAAGCCCTCGAGCACGATGCAGTCGTTCTTGAGCTCGATCATTCGTCCCGTGTTCTCGTCGATCGAGGCGATCCACGCGATTCTTGACGCGGAATCGCTTCCCGCATGCCGGCGTCATCTCCTCCGAGTACCGGAGCCCGCGGTGCTTGAGGTCGTCGTCGAGCGTCAGGCCGATCTCCTCCAACGGCCGAACCTCCACGATCTCTCCCGCCTGGAGATCCAACTTGTCGCCGTCGACGCGGTTCGGTCCCGCGCGCCGCGGCTGGTCGGGGTACCGCCCGAGGCGGTGAGCGACCCGCCACACGTTCATCCGTACGAAGACGCGGAGGAACCGCGACGATCCCGACGTTCCCGTCCCTGACCTCCGCGATGTACTGGCCCCACTCGCGGGGATGGAGCGGCTCCGACGCACCGAGCGACTCGGTGATCTGACAGCGGAAGACCTCCTCCTCGCCCGAGTCGAACGACTTCACGGTCCGCGTCCGCGCGGTCGACGAACGCGCGTAGCTCCTCGAGCGACGCGTCGTCGCTGCGTCGCTCGGGCGCGCCCTGCCTCGACCCGCTCGACCCACGCTTCCTTCCAGTAGATGCGGCATTCGGCCTGGCAGCCGCCGTGGGCAGACCCGTCGCAGCGCAGATCCTCGAGCAGGAGCGTGTTGGGCAGCCGCCGCGACGAGCTCTCGGCGGTGTACCAGCAGATCTTCTCGATCCGGTTCGACACGCGGTAGTGCCTGTCGACGTGCGGGATCATCTCGGGCATGAACGGGATGCCCTCGAACGTGCCGTCATCGTCCAGGGTCGCGAGGATCTCGCGTGCGGTACGCACACGAACGGTGTCCCCCGGATGTAGCTCCTTCGTTCGGAACATGCAACCTCCCCACACTCAGTATCGCCACGACCCACGGATGCGCAAGTTCCTCTGAGCTCGTTGCTGCGACAGCGACTAGCTTTCGGAGATGCGGCCGAGTGGCATGAGCATGCCGACCGTGAGGATCGA
>CAVUAH010000012.1:0-158736 GCA_963739405.1 uncultured Actinomycetes bacterium
GACCTCCACGACGACCGAAGCAGGGCTCGAGGCGCACGGCATCTCGCCGCGCGGACGGGTCATCCACAACCCCACGACGGCGCAGCTCTACACGACGCGCTCGCGAGCGGCGACGGGCGCCTGGCGCACGGCGGCGCCCTCGTCGTCGACACCGGGCGCTTCACGGGGCGGTCCCCACAGGACAAGTTCGTGGTCGACGAGCCCGGATCCCGGGACCGGATCTGGTGGGGCGAGATCAACCACCCCCTCGACGAGCCGCATTTCGACGGGCTGCGCGCGAAGGTCGCCGCGCACCTCGCCGGGCAGGAGGCCCTCTACGTCGTCGACCACTTGCCGGCGCGAACCCGGACCACCGCGTCGGCGTCCGCGTGGTGACCGCGAGCCCGTACCACGCGCTCTTCGCGAAGACGATGTTCATCGTCCCGACCCTCCGCGAGCTCGAGCAGCTTCTCGGTCGACGCGCTCGTGCTCCATGCGCCCGAGGTCGAGGCGGATGCCGGACGAGGACGGGACGCGCACGGGCACGTTCGTCGTGCTGCACCCGTCCCGCAGCGAGGTGCTGATCGGCGGGACGTTCTACGCGGGCGAGATCAAGAAGGGGATCTTCAGCCTGATGAACGACCGGCTGCCGCTCGAAGGCGCGCTGCCGATGCACTGCTCGGCGAACGTCGGCGAGGACGGTCGCGTGGCCGTCTTCTTCGGCCTCTCGGGCACGGGCAAGACGACGCTGTCGGCCGACCCGGACCGGGCGCTGATCGGGGACGACGAGCACGGGTGGAGCTCGAGCGGCGTGTTCAACATCGAGGGAGGTTGCTACGCGAAGGTGATCCGGCTCTCGGCCGAGGCCGAGCCGCGAGATCTGGCGGACGACCCGCACGTTCGGGACGATCCTCGAGAACGTCGCCGTCGACGACGCAGGCGTGGTCGACCTCGACGACGACTCGAAGACCGAGAACACGCGCGCCGCGTACAAGCTCGAGCGCATCGCGAACGCCCTGCCGACGAAACGCGCGGGTCATCCGAGCTCGGTCGTCTTCCTCGCTGCGGACGCGTTCGCCGTTCTGCCGCCGATCGCCCGTCTCTCACGTGAGCAGGCCATGTACTGGTTCCTGACGGGGTTCACGGCGAAGCTCGCAGGCACGGAGCTCGGCGTGACCGAGCCGCAGCCGACGTTCTCGCCCTGCTTCGGCGCACCCTTCCTGCCGCAGCCGCCCACCGTCTACGCGCGGATGCTCGGGGAGAAGCTCGATCGCCACGGGGCGAGCGTCTGGCTCGTCAACACCGGCTGGACCGGAGGCCCGTTCGGCGTCGGGCACCGGATGCCGATCGCGGCGACCCGTGGTCTTCTGCACGCGGCGCTCGCCGGCGTGCTCGACGGTGTCGAGTATCGGGTGGATCCCGTCTTCGGGTTCGAGGTGCCCGTCTCGGTTCCCGGCGTCGATCCGGCGCTGCTCGATCCGCGCGCCACGTGGTCCGACCCGTCGGCCTACGACGCCAAGGCGCAGGAGCTCGCGGCGATGTTCCGGCAGAACTTCGAGTCGAGGTTCGCCGTCGGACGTCGACCCCGCGGTTGCCGCGGCCGGGCCGCTGGCGCCGGGTAGCCGTCGCCGGCGCACGTCGGCCGGCTCGCGCCGTACATCTCGTCGGCGACGGTGACGGTCGGAGCTGCGGTGAGCCGGGGTCGGAGCACCTCCGGCGACACCCTGGCGCCTTGGGCAGGCCCGGGAAGGGCGCATCCGATAGGTTCCAAGCGATGGACGGACCCTTCGACGTGCTCGTGGTCGGCGCGGGCTGCGCGGGCATGCGCGCTGCCATCGAGGCGCACGATGCCGGCGCCCGGGTTGCGGTCGTCTCGAAGCTGCACCCGACCCGCAGCCACTCGGGCGCGGCCGAGGGAGGCATCAACGCCGCGCTCGGCAACAAGGCCGACGACGACCCCGAGACGCACGCCTTCGACACCGTCAAGGGCTCCGACTACCTCGGCGACCAGGACGCGATCGAGATCTTCACGCGCGAGGCGCCGGGCGACATCTACCAGCTCGAGGGATGGGGCTGCGTCTTCTCGCGGAACGCCGAGGGCAAGCTCGACCAGCGGCCCGTTCGGCGCCGCCGGCTCGCCGCGCACTGTCTACTCGGCGGACATCACGGGTCACGTCCTCATCCAGGTGCTCTACGAGCAGCTGCAGAAGCGGATGGACGAGGGCCTCGTCGTGTTCGAGGAGTACTTCGCCTTCCGGCTCGTGGAGGACGACGGCCGCTGCACCGGCGTGGTCTGCTGGGATCTTCTGCACGGTGGCGTGAAGGCGGTCACCGGCACGGCGACGATCCTCGCCACGGGCGGTGTGGGGCGCCTCTACCGCGCGACCACGAACGCCTATGCCTGCACCGGCGACGGGATGGCGATGGCGCTCCGGGCGGGCCTCCCGCTCAAGGACATGGAGTTCATGCAGTTCCACCCGACGACGATGTACCCCTCCGGGATCCTCATCACCGAGGGCTGTCGCGGCGAGGGTGGCTACCTGATCAACAAGGACGGCGAGCGCTTCATGAAGCGCTACGCGCCGAACGCGCTCGAGCTCGCCTCGCGCGACGTCGTCTCGCGCTCGGAGACGACCGAGATCGAGGCAGGGCGCGGCCTCAACGGCTCCGTGATGCTCGACCTCCGGCATCTCGGGCCCGAGAAGATCCTCAACAAGCTTCCGGGCTCGCGCGAGCTCGCGATGACGTACGCGGGCGTCGACCCGATCTTCGCGCCCATCCCGGTTCGCCCCGGCGCCCACTACCACATGGGCGGCGTCGAGACCGACGAATGGGGTCTTACGGCGCTCGAGGGGCTCTACGCAGCCGGCGAGGTCGCCTGCGTCTCGGTTCACGGCGCCAACCGCCTCGGCGGCAACTCGCTCATGGAGACGATCACGTTCGGGCGGCGCGCCGGCCGGCACGCGGCGGAGTACGCGCTCGGCCGCGCCGAGGCCTCGAACGCCAACGTCGAGGCCGCCCGCTCCGACGCCGAGACCTGGGTGAGCGGCCTGCTGGCGGTGGGGCGCGGCGAGCGCCCGTGGCAGATCCGGGACGAGCTCGGTCAGTCGATGCTCGAGAACTTCGGGGTCTTCCGCTACCCGGACAGGATGGAGGCGCAGGTCGGGATCATCGACGGGCTTCGCCGGCGCTACGAGCGTGGAATCGTGATCGAGGACAAGGGGACCGTCTTCAACAGCGATCTGACCCAGGCGATCGAGCTCGGCTATCTGCTCGATCTCGGCGCGTGCATGCTCCAGGCCGGAATCGCCCGGCAGGAGTCGCGCGGAGCCCACTCGCGCCCGTCCGACTTCCCGGATCGCGACGACGAGAACTTCATGAAGCACTCGATCACCACCTGGGTCGACGGCGCGCCCGAGCTCTCGTACCGCGAGGTGCGCACGACGAAGTGGGAGCCGATGGTGAGGTCGTACTGATGGCACACATTCGGCACAGAGTTGGGCCGGTTCCGTTGCACTTTTCGGCAACGGCGCCGATAGAATTCGCAGTGGGTGGTGGGATGGGGTGCCCCGACGGAGCGGCGCGCAACGACCTCCTGGACGGAGGGCCGTGAAGGTCGAGCTGAAGATCTGGCGCTACGACGCCGCGACCGGCGACCGCGCGCTGAAGCCGTACGAGGTCGACGTGTCCGACGAGGCAACGCTCCTCGACACGCTCGACGTCGTGCAAGGATCGCCACGACGGGACGCTGGCCTACCGCAAGAGCTGCCGGATGATGATCTGCGGCTCCTGCGGCATGCGCGTCGACGGCGGCGCCGTGCTCGCGTGCAAGGCACGGATCGCCGACATCGTCGCCGACGGTCACGTCCCGGTGATCTCGGCGATGGGGAACCTCCCGATCGTCAAGGACCTCGTCGTCGACATGGATCCGTTCTGGCAGAAGATGCGCGCTGTCCAGCCGTACCTCGAGCCGCGGCTCGACCGCCCGACCGAGAAGGAGAACGTCGTTCCGCAGGAGCGGATGGACGTGATCCACAAGGAGTCCCTCTGCATCAACTGCGGCTGCTGCGTCTCCGAGTGCAACTCGATGGAGTCCGACCCGGACTTCCTCGGCCCGGCGGCGCTGGCGAAGGGATTCAGGTTCGTCGGCGACGCCCGCGACGGCGCGACGATCGAGCGTCTCGAGCGCTACAGCGAGGAGCACGGGATCTGGGACTGCACCCGCTGCTACTTCTGCAACGAGCGCTGCCCCAAGGGCGTCGATCCCCGCGACGCGATCGCGAAGCTCGGCGCCGAGGCGATGAAGGTCGGGATCGACCGCGACATGGGCGCGAAGCACGCCAAGTGGTTCGTCACCTCCGCGAAGACGACCGGTTGGCTGCGCGAGACGGAGCTCGTCCCGAAGACGCAGGGGGTCGTGAAGGCGATCAAGGAGATCAAGTTCGCGATGTCCCTCCTGCCCAAGGGCAAGGTGCCGCCGCCCTTCCCCCCGCACGTCGCCGCAGACGTGGGCGAGTCGCGCGCGCTCTTCGACCTCGTCAAGGACCAGGGCCGCGACGGCGCCGCCGGCATCGTCCAGGGAGAGAAGGCGCTCCAGCACCTCGCGCACCACGGCGAGACCGTCGACGGCCCGAGCCACCCGTACGACGACCCCAGGTCGTTCGCCAAGCCCTATCTCCCCGACGAGGAGCCGGTCACGTGAAGCAGGTCGCCTACTACAAGGGCTGTCTCGCCAGCCTTTCCGCCAAGGAGCTCGATTCGTCCACCCGCGCGCTCGCGCCGAAGGTCGGCTACGAGCTGATCGAGCTCGAGTCCGTCACCTGCTGCGGCGCAGGGGACATCCACGAGGCGGAGCCCGACTACTACCTCCACCTGAACGCGAGGATCCTCGCCTACGCCGCGGCGACCGGCGCCGACACGCTGATGACGGTCTGCAACGTCTGCACGCTCAACCTACGCCAGGCGAACTACCAGCTCCAGGGCGACGCCGCGCTCCGCGAGCGCGTCAACGACAACCTCGAGCGCGTCGGCGCGCCGCGCTACGAGACCGACGTCGACTGCGTCCACTTCCTCTGGCTCGTCGCCGGCGAGAGCTTCGGGAGGCTCCAGGAGGTCGCCCACAAGGGCCTCCGCGGGCTCAAGATCGCGCCGTTCTACGGGTGCCAGATCCTCCGGCCGTCGAAGCTGATGGGCTTCGAGGATCCCGACAAGCCCGACTCGCTCGAGCGGATCATCGCCGCGTGCGGCGGCGAGCCGATCGACTACCCGGCGAAGGTCAAGTGCTGCGGCTTCCCGATCATCCAGGCGCGCGAGGACACGGCGCTCGCCGAGCTGATCCAGCCGATCGAGCAGGCCAAGGAAGCCGGCGCCGACGCGATCGTCACCCCGTGCCCGCTCTGCCACCTCTCACTCGACGCCTGGCAGTCGAAGCTCAAGAAGCAGACGGGCAAGGACTTCCAGATGCCGATCCTCCATCTCTCGCAGCTGATCGGCGTCGCCGCCGGCCTCGAGGACTCGGAGCTCCGCTTCAAGCGCCACGTCGTCTCGATGCAGCCGGTGCTCGAGAAGCTGGCGCTGTAGCCTGCCGAACCGGGCCGCGCCGCGCTCGGCAAGTTCCACTCACGAAGAAGACGCGACGAGAACGCTCTCGGCGACGGCGAGGTTCGGTTGTTCCAGCACTCCCGCGTGATCAGCTCGAAGGCCACGTGTCTCTAGGGTGCCGGGGTGGCGGTCGTCATCATCGTGGTCCTCGCGGCGATCCTCGTCGTCACCTACGGCTGGATCGAGGCGGGCTGGCTCCGGCAGGCGCGTTCGTCGAAGTCCCGATCCAGGGGCTTCCCGAGGAGCTCGACGGCGTTCGGATCGGGCATCTGTCCGACTTCCACCTCGGGGCGCTCGCTCTCGCGCGGCAACCGCGCGAGCGAGCGCGCCGCGCGCTGGGTCGCGAGCGCCGTCCCGACCTCGTCTGCATCACGGGAGACCTCGTCTCCCACCCGCGTGGCGAGCCCGCCTGCGCGCGCTCCTCGCTCGCCTCGACGCCCGTTCGTCGTGCTCGGCAACCACGACGTCGCCGTCACGCGCGATCCGTTCTCCCGGGCCGCGGAGCTGCAGCGACCTCGACCGGGCGACGCTCCTCGGGACGAGGCGCGACGTGATTACGCTTCGCGGCGTGCGCGTCTCGATCGTCGGTGTCGACCCGGACTCCTATCGGGCGAGACAGGCGCGGCCGCACGAGCGATCGCGACCCGCGGTGCGGCGCTCGCGCTCCTTCTCTGCCACTTTCCCGGGATCGTCGAGCGACTCCCCGACCGGGCCTTCGACCTCGATCCTCGCCGGCCATCTCCACGCCGGTCAGATCTGCCTCCCGCTCCCGGGCCGCCGGGTGACACTCGCGCATCCCGCGAGCCGAGCTCGTGTCGGGGCTGTACGAGACGACGGCAGGCACGATGCACGTCTCGCCGGGAACGGGAACGACATTCGTCCCGTTCCGTTCTTCGCGCGTCCCGAGGTGACCGAGCTCGTCCTGCGCCGACGGGCTGACGCTCGCGGGCGCAGCGCTGACGCGCCGAGTTCGTCACGCGACGTGTCGAGCGCGCAGTCGAGAGCGTGGTCCGTCGCACCGCGCGGGCGCGGCGTCGAACGCCGTGCGCGTGCTCTCTCGCCGCGAACGCGAGCGAGTGCGGCACACACGCGAGCGCGCGATCGCGTCGTCAAGCTCTTCGACGCTCTGGCGACGCAGAAGATCGACTGCTCGCGTTGCAAGAAGTTCCTCGAGATCCCGAGCCGGCTCACGGCGCAACAATCGGCGATGCGCCAGGACCTCCGGGCACGTGGACGAACGGCCCGAGGAGCGCCATCTCGCACGAGTACACGAAGTCCCCGTCGCGGATGGAGCCTTGAAGGCCCGTCCGTGCCGCGACGTCCCGCCGCACCAGCGAGTAGACCGGGTCGATTCCGAGGTGGCCGCCGTTCTGGAGCAGGTGGAGCAGCGCGCGAACTCGGGCGCCGGCGTCCGGCGAGTCCACACCGCCGAGGACGGGGATGGGGTCGTGCACCGGCAGCGGGTGTCCGTCGCGGTGGTACTGCTGAACCGTCGTGCAGAGGACGGCATCCCGGCGACCTGCGAGAGCGGCGACGGCGCGCTCTGCATACTGGGGCTCGAGCCAGTCGTCGTCTCCGTGCCACCGGAAGTACGTGCCGCGCGAGTGATGGAACGCCGCGCGGAAGTTCTCGTGAATCGAGAGGTCGCGGCCCGGTCGGGACGTGGCGAATACGCTCGTCGCGAGCTGCGAACGAGGCGCAGATCTCCGACGTCCCGTCGGTCGACAGGTTGTCGGAGATGACGAGCTCCCAGTCCTCGAACGTCTGCGCCAGGACCGACTCGATCGCCTGCGCGATCGTCGGCGCGCCGTTCCGGACGGGGAGCCCGAAGGAGACGACAGGGGCGGCGTTCGACGTAGGACGGGTCATCGAGATGCGGTTCCTCTCCGGCACGAGCCCGCCGCCCTTGCCGGGAGCGACCTGTCTCGCGGGCATCGGTCGCCCGGCGGCCGTGGCGCACGAAGCCCCTGAGCTCGCCGATCAGCTCGGGCTCCAGGCGAAGCAGGAGCGGGAGGAACACGACCGCGCCCGTCGCGATCCCGGCGAGAGAATCCCGACGTTGCCGACCCCGACCTCGCGGAGCGCCTCCACCACGAGGACGACGCTCGCCGCCATGACGCCTGTCGCGGCGGCGATTCGTGCGAGCGGGCGAGCGAGGTCGCGGAATCGAGCGTCGAGCGCGCCGGCGGTGACGGACATGATCACTGCCTGGAGGACGAGCGTCTGGGCGGCAAGCGCTGCGACGGTCGCGATCAGCCCGAAGGGATACGCCACCAGGATCGCCGCCGCTGTCGACACGAGCGCACCGACGCCCACCCACATGATCAGCCGCGTGTAGCCGCGCGCGGAGAGAACGCTGAAGTTCACCGGCTGCAACGCCAGCGCCATGCCCGCAAGCGCGAGGACACGGATCACCTCGTCCGTGCCGGCCCATTTCGATCCGAGCACGACGCGTCGTGAACTCGGGAGCGAGGATGGCGAGACCGGTCAGCGTCGGGAAGGCGATCGCCGCGATGACCTGGTTGACCCGATTGAGAGCGCCCAGGATCCGTGCCGGCTCGTCCTGCATCCGGGAGAACGCCGGGAACATGACCTCCTGGATCGGGCCTGCCACGCGGTTGAACGGCAGATAGACGAGCGTCTGCGAGACGGTGAGCCGGCCGAGCGCCGTCGGGCCGAGGAACCGTCCGACCATGAGGCTTTGCACCGTCTGAGCGAACTGGAGCAGGAGATACGCCCCGAAGAGCGTCCCACCGTACGCGAACTGCTCTCGCAGCTTTCGACGCGAGAACACCAGCTTCGGCCGCCAGCGCGACTGGAGCCAGATCGTCACGAGCGAGATGGCGCGGTTCGCGATCTCACCGCCGACGATCGCCCACGGTCCGTAGCCCCCGAAGGCAAGCGCGACCGCGACGACGCGCCGAAGAGCGTGCCGACGATGACCCGGATCTCCAGCGCCCTGAAGTGCATGGCCCGGATCAGCAGAGCGCTCGGCACCGACGTGAGCGAGGCGAGGAGGAAGCAGACCGAGAAGGCGGCGAACAGCGGCTGGAGCGACGGCTCGCCGTAGATCGACGCAAGCGGCCACGAGAGCGCCGATGCCGAGAGTCATGAAGCCCAGGCCCAAGCGGGAGCGATGTCCAGAACACCGTCGACCGGTCGACCTCCGTCAGCGTCGGGCGCCTGGATGAGCGCGGCGCCGAGCCCGAGATCGGCGAAGAGCGGCACGAAGATCGCGAACGCCATGACGATGCTCGCGATCCCGAACTCGGCCGGGACGAGCAGGTGCGCGAGGATGAGCAGGACGCGCGAGCCTCGTGACCTGGGTGACGGCCTCGGCGCGCGATCTTCCATGCGACACCGCGCGCCGCGGCCCGCTTCAGATCAGTCGGCTCTGCGGATTCCATCGATCACAGGGTATGGACGATGTCGATGGGCGCCAACGTCGCGCACCGGCGAGGCCCGCCCGAGCACGCGGCGTCCACGCGAAGCTCCTGCGCGACCCCGTGAGCCTCCTGCTTCGAGCCGGCGATCGGCGTCGTGACGACGGCTACTCGGTCTCCGTCCCCCACGCCCTCGCGCCCCACCGGGCGGAGACCACGTCCCGCCACGCAGCCCAGCTGCGGTGCCTCTGGAACGGGATCTCGAAGAGCGACGCGAACGACATCGCGAAGACGACGGCCAGCGGCACGGCGATCGCGAGCGTGACGAGGAACATCGGCATCCCGGACCCGACGCCGAGGCGTCGCACGACGTGATGGACCGTCACCACGATCGGCGAGTGCGTGAGGTAGAGGCTGTACGAGCATGCGCCGAGACGCTGGAGCGGCCTGCGTCTCGAGCAGGCGCACGAGAGGGCTCGGCCTGCCGACCGCGACCGCCGCGAGCAGCAGCGCCGTGGCAGGCCCCAGCGCGAGATCGACCCAGATGAAGTTGCCCGACGGTCCACACCGACCCCCGCGCTCCGATCGACCAGCACGACCGGGACGACCGCGATGAGCGCCAGCCAGTGCCACGGAAGCCGGCGCACGCGGTCGGAGGCGACGAGGATCCCGGCGGCGACGATGCCGGCCGTGAACAGCGCGGCGAACTGCGGCGTCAGCCGCATGAGCATGTCGACATGTGCGTCGTGCGGCGCGACGGCCGGCGGTCATCGACCACGATCGCCGTCATCGAGGCGAGCATGACGGCGGCGCCCCACCGTCGCCGGACCAACAGGAGGAGCGGGAACAGGAGGTACAGCTGTGCCTCGATCGCGATCGACCAGAACGCGCCGTTCGGGCTCGGCGAGCCGAAGATGTCCTGGACCAGGAACCCGTAGACGGCCACGGACTTCGCCGTCGGCTCGTCCGTGTTCGGTTGGGCGACGACCCACCAGGCGACGGCGAGGCTGAACGCGAGGGCGGCCCAGTACGGCGGCAGGATCCGCCACGCGCGTCTGCGTGCGAACTCACGGACGCTCCGAAGCTGCCACGCCGGACCGGGCGGGCGCGATCGCCAGCGAGAACCCGGACAGCACGATGAAGACGACGACGGCGAAATGCCCGTAGACGAGCCACCCGAGCCACCAGGGGCCCGTGTTGCTCGGGTAACCCGGGAAGGAGAGCAGCCAGCAGTGGTGGAGGACGACGAACAGCGCCGCGACGCCGCGGATGCCGTCGAGCCCGTGAAGCCGGGCGGCGGGGCGCGCGTTCACGCGGCCGCCCGCGAGCCGCGCCCGTCGTAATCGCCGTCCACCGATTGTCACGCCCCCGTCGCGCCGACCGTGCATTCCCGTTCGCCCTCCCCGACGCCTACTCCACAGAGTACTCGGGTTGTGGTGGCACGTCTCCTGCGATCTCGTCTAGTGGACGGTGGGCCACAACGGCGCGTGCCCTCGCCGAGTGCTGGCAGGCGACGCTAGGGAAAGGCGGCGTGCGGCGGCGCGCTGTACCCCCTGTCGCCGGTGTGCTGCCGCGGGAGCGGACCACCGCTAACGGAACGGGGGCGGCGCGAGCCCGACGAGCTGTCGCGAGCGCGGAGCGCGCGAAGCTCGTCGGCGGTGGTCGTTCGGGCCGCGACCGGGCGAGACGGAGCGGATCGCGTACCCGAGGCCGAGCGCAAGAGTGCCCGCGAGCTCGGTGGGCGGGCGCGAAATGCTTCGCCATGTACTGCCGGCGGGCGAACGCCATCTGCGACTCAGTGTCGTCCGAAGCCGTCCGGCTGCTTTGGTGGAAGATCGTCATCTGGGGGAGATGGACAACGCTCCCAGCCCGCCTGTCGTATCCGAAGGCAGAAGTCGGTCTCCTCGCAATAGAGAAAGAAGCGCTCGTCCATGCCGCCGACGTCATCGATCGCTGTCTTGCGTGCGAGCATGAACGAGCCGACTGTCCAGTCGCAAGCGGTTTCGCGGTCATACAGTGCTCCGTCCAGCACACGCTCTCCAAGCCATGAGGCGCGAAACTGGAAGTCGTTCCCCGCCGAGGCTCACGAAGAGCGACCGGACGGCATCTCGGGAACCGCCGCATCGTCGGGTCCATCACGCCGTTCTCGTCGATCTGCTTGACCCCCGCGAGCCCGACTGTCGGGCGTGCTCGAAGCAGAGATACGAGCTCCTCGAGCGTGCCCGAGAGAATCCGAGTGTCCGGGTTGAGGAACAGGACCCACTCCGCGTCGACGACCTCGAGCCCGCGATTGTTCGCGGCCGCGAATCCGCGGTTCTCGGTGGTGAGCACTCGAACGTCGGGAAACTCGCGCCTGACGAGGTCCACTGTGTCGTCGGTCGAGCCGCTGTCGACGACGACGACGTCGATGCTCGAGGTTCCCCGACCTCGCATAGACGCTCGACAGGCACGCTGCCAGCCAGGCGGCGCTGTTGTGCGAGACGATGATGACCGACAGGCGGTTGTCGGGTGTCATCGAACCTCCCGGGCGTGCGCGTCATCCGGCGAACGACGTCGCGCCATCCCCGGTCCTGCGGCGTCAAGCGCCGAAGGGACGGACATCTCGCGGGGTTCGGTGTCGTTGGCACTATTCCGGACATGAACGCTCGTCCCAGCTGACGATGTGCGGAGATGGGGTCGACCACGAGCCACGTCCGTTCGTTTGGGGTTCGCGCCCGAGATCGTATGCGAGGGGACTGCGATCGTGGATGCCTCGACGAGCGCTCACTCCAGTCTCAGCGGCCGGCCGTTTCGTGGTAGACGTTGCCTGACTGGGTTTCGTCGGCGCAGTCGGTTGAGGGGCCGTAGTAGCCGACCTTCGAACTGAACTGGCGGCTGAAGTGGTTGTCGAGACGCGGTAGTTCGGCCCGGTTGCGCCTTGCTCGCAGTAGAGCGTGAACGCCCCGCCGGCAAGCAGGTTGCTGTCGATCAGGATGTTCGTGTCGCCCCCGTGGTTGGAGATGATCGCCGAGGTGCCGAACGACCCGTCGGCACCCATCCCGTAGATCGTGTTGTGGCGGATCGTCACGTTCAGCGGCCGGCGAACGATGCTGGCCGTTGACGATGGCTGAGCCGCGAACTGGATGCCGTCGGTGTGCGACGACCCCGCTGTTGTACAGGTCGTGGATGTAGCTGTCCTCGACGGTGATGTTCTGGTTGATGTCGAGGCCGTTCTCGCAGCCATGGATGTTCACCCGCCGAGCGATGACATTGGCCTCGCCGATCGCCGTGCCACCCGTGTTCTTGCAGTCGATCTCCGAGTCCTCCAGCAGCAGCGGCGTGCCGCTGTAGTCACCGTCGCCGCTCTAGACCGCGTACGCGCCGCTGCACGAGATCTTCGAGTTCGGATCACAACCCCGGGCGCCATGACCCGGATGCATCCCATCGTCTTGCCGTCGATCACAGTGTTCGCCGTCGAGATCGTCGAAGGGCCCGGTATACGCCGTCCGCACCTTCCGAGGCGGTGCGCCGGTGTTGTCCTCGCCTGGAAAGCCCGGGCGGCTACGAGGATCGCCTGGATTCGTTCCTTCTCGAGCTCGACTCGGTCGCCATACCCGTCGCCGTCGGTGTCCCGCTTGCGCGGGTTCGTGTGGTAGCGCTGGACCTCGTCTCCGTCGGCAGGCCGTCGCGGTCGGTGTCACGCTTGCGCGGATCGGTGTGGTAGCGGCGGATTTCCGCGCCGTCGTTCAGACCGTCGTGGTCGGTGTCGCGCCCTGCGAACGGCGGCAGGATCCGACGCTCGGGTGGTTGGCAACTGCAGGTCCACTTGCGATGCGTGTCCCGCAGGCCGAGACGACCGTCGGAGCGCCAGCCATGCCGCCACGATTGGCACATCGCCGTCGTCGCCCCCGCCCACCCGAGCATCAGTGCGACGTCTGCTCGGATCGATTGGCGGAGTTCACTCCTGATCGGTGGCCATCGACTCGCCGGGCGTTGCGCACGGCCTGGGCGGGACGATGGCCGGTAGCACGACATCACGGCAAGGTCAGCGGGCGACCTGTTTCGTGGTACACGTTGCCGGACTGGGTTTCGTCAGCGCAGTCTGACGCAGGGCCGTAGTAACCGACCTTCGGGCTGAACTTGCGGCTGAAGCGGTTGTTGAGCGATCCGGTAGTTGATGCCGGTGCAGCCTGATCGACAGTAGAGCGTGTACGCCCCGCCTGCGAGGAGGTTGTTCTCGATCAGGACATTCGTGTCGCCACGGCGGTGGTGATGATCGCGGAGGTGCCGAACGACCCGTCGGCAGCCCATCCCGTAGATGGTGTTGTGGCGGATCGTCACGTTCAGCGACGCCAGGCACGCTCCTGCCCGTCGACGAGGTGGCCGGTGCGAACTGGATGCCGTCGGTGTGCGCCTCCGCGCTGTTGTACATGTCGTGGATGTAGCTGTCTTCCACGGTGACGTTCTGGCTGATGTTGAGGCCGTTCTCGCAGCCGTGGATGTTGAGCCGCCGCGCGGTGACGTTGGCCTCGCTGATCGCCGTCCCGCCCAGGTTCTGGCAGTCGATCTCGGAGTCCTCCAGCAGCAATGGCGTGCCGCTGTACGACCCATCGAAACTCGCGACCGCGTAGAAGCCGTTGCACGAGATCTTCGAGTTGCGGATCACCACTCCGGGTGCGGACACCTGGATGCACCCCATCGATCTTCCCGTCGATCACCGTGTTCGGCGTCGAGATATTCGAAGGGCCTGTATACGCGGCGAGCTCCGTCGCCGGCGGGACACCGGTGTTGTCCTCGCGGGGGAAACCGGGACGATTGCGCGGATCGCGAGGATCTGTGCCTTTGGTGACCTCGATCCGGTCGCCGTACCCGTCGCCGTCGGTGTCCCGCTCGAGCGGATCCGTGTGGTAGCGGACGACCTCGTCGCCGTCGCTCAGGCCGTCGCGGTCGCTGTCACGGCTGCGCGGGTTCGTCTTGTAGCGCGGACCTCGGCCCCGTCGGTCAGGCCGTCGCGGTCGCTGTCCGATTTACGCGGGTTCGTCTTGTAGCGCAGGACCTCGGCGCCGTCGGTCAGCCCGTCGCGGTCGGTGTCTCGCTTCCGCGGATCGGTGTGGTAGCGACGCAACTCCGCGTCGTCACTCAGGCCGTCGTGGTCGGTGTCTCGCTCCGGCCGCGGCGCGACGCGGGGTCGCGATGACCAGGCGCGCCACCGCCCGACGCCGTCGCGGTCCCGCAGGCGCACACCACCGTTGCCAGCGTCAGCCATGTCAACCATCGGCGCATTTCGAATCTCGTCCCCCCGCCCGCGAGCGTCACTTCGACCCGCTCACCGGCGTCCCACCCAACGAGACGCCCGGGGGATCCGGCCATCGACCTCTGCAATGACGCAGTTTCGCATACGACTCGACTCGCGAGACAGGAAGGAGCGTTGAGTCTGGAAGACATCCAGCCGTCGTCCTTGCCCCGGTCAGAGAGTTGGCGTGAACTCCGACGCCTGATGCGGAGCGCGGACTGCCGGCCTTCGGCGCCTGAACGCCCGCATTCGAGGACTCTCCGGTAGCGGGAGATACCTTGGAGCTGACCGTGGGTGGTCAGCTCAGCTGCGTGACCGGGCGCCGCCTAGCCCAAGCTCAACGGCTGCCCTGTTTCGTGGTAGACGTTGCCGGACTGGGTTTCGTCGGAGCAGTCTGTGGCCGGGCCGTAGTAGCCGACTTTGGTGCCGAACTGGCGGCAGAAGTGGTTGTTGACGACGCGATAGTTGGAGCCCTTGGCGCCCTGTCGCAGTAGAGAGTGTACGCGCCACCGGCGAGCAGGTTGTACTGATCAGGATGTTTGCGTCGCCGCCGCTGTTGGAGATGATCGCCGACGTGCCGAACGATCCGTCGCCGCCCATCCCATAGATCGTGTTGTGGCTGATCGTCACATTGAGGGCGCAGCACACGAACCCGCTTCCGTTCCAGTGACCGACGAGAGCTGGATGCCGTCGGTGTGGGCGGCTGCGCTGTTGTAGAGGTCGTGGATGTAGCTGTCCTGGACGGTGATGTTCTGGTTGATGTCGAAGCCGTTCTCGCAACCGTGGATGTTCAGCCTGCGAGCGGTGACATTGGCCTCGCCGATCGCCGTCCCGTTCGTGTTCTTGCAGTCGATCTCCGTGTCCTCCAGGAGCAACGGCGTGCCGCTGTAGTCTCCATCACCGCTCGTCACAGCGATCCGGTGCCGCACGAG
Source organism: uncultured Actinomycetes bacterium (assembly GCA_963739405.1). Classification (GTDB taxonomy): domain Bacteria; phylum Actinomycetota; class Thermoleophilia; order Gaiellales; family Gaiellaceae; genus Gaiella. The sequence goes on from CAVUAH010000012.1 coordinate 15,168, forward strand.
ATCTTCGAGTTGCGGATCACGACGCCCGGCGCCATTACCCGAATGCACCCCATCGTCTTGCCGTCGATCACCGTGTTCGGCGTCGAGATCGTCGAGGACCGGTGTATGCCGTCAGCGTCGTCCCAGCCGGCACGCCTGTGCACGAGGCGTTCGGGTAGGCGGGCAGGGGGCAGCTCGTCGACGTCGGACTCGCGGAACACGAGGAGGTGGAAGCCGTCACAGCTGACTTGCCCGAACGATTCCCTGCTGCGTCGACCGCGTCGACCGCGAGCGCGTAGCTCGTGCCGCACGCGAGGCCGCTGACGGTGCTCGTCGTGCCCGAAGCGTTGTTGACGAGCTGGGCCCCGTTGTAGACGCCGTAGCTGGCGACGCCGACGTTGTCGGTCGCGGCCGTCCAGCTCAGAGCTGACGCTCGTGCTGGTGCGCGTCGAGACGGTGACGTTGGTCGGCGCCGGTGGGCGCCTGGGTGTCGGCGCAGGGTGAGGTGGTGGTGAGGTGGTGGTCTGGGGGGAGGTGTTGCCGGCGGTGTCGACGGCTCTGACGCCGACGCGTGTAGCTGGTTCCGCAGGTGAGCCCGTTGATGGGGTAGCTGGTGGTGGTGGCGGTGCCGACCTTGGTGCCGGCGCGGTAGATGTCGTAGCTGGCGACGGCGACGTTGTCGGTGGCGGCGTTCCAGGCGAGGGTGAGGCTGGTGGTGGTTGCCGAGGTGGTGCGCAGGTTGGTGGGCTGGGTGGGTGGGGTGGTGTCGGTGCAGGGGAGGGTGGAGACCATGATGGTGGTCTTGGGTGAGCTGTTGCCTGTTGCGTCGAAGGCGTCGACGGAGAGGGTGTAGCTGGTGCCGCAGGTGAGGCCGCTGACGATGCCGGTGGTGCCGGCGGTGGTGTCGACGAGGTCGGCGCCGTTGTAGACGCCGTAGCCGGCGACGCCGACGTTGTCGGTGGCGGGCGCCCAGGTGAGCGCGATGCTGGTGGTGGTGCGCGTCGAGGCGGTGACGTTGGTCGGCGCCGTGGGCGGCTGCGTGTCGGCGCACGCGCGAAGTCGTGACCGTCATGTTTGCGGGCGGCGACGCGTTGCCGGCCGCGTCGAAGGCGTCGACGCCCACCGGATACCCGGTACCGCACGTCAGGCCGTTGAAGGTCGCGGTTGTCTGCGGTGTCGTACCCACGCTGACTCGAGCTGCGGTAGAGGTCGTAGCCGGCGACGCCGACGTTGTCGGTGGCGGCGTTCCAGGCGATCGCGACGCCCGTCGGCGACGCCGACGCGACCTTGAGGTTGCCGGGCTGCGACGGAGCGATCGTGTCACCGGTCGGCGGCGGTGGTGACGTCTGGTTGTTGACGGTGGCGGTGACGGTGTTGGTGGCGAGCAGGGTGCCGCTGTCGTTGAGGGCGCGCACCTGGAAGGTGTGCTGGCCGTTGCTGACGGTGATGGATGCCCAGAAGCCGAAGGTGTCGCCGAACGGCGCGTTGATCTCGGAGAGCACCTGGTTGCCGTCGACGAGGAACTGGATCGAGCCGGGGTCGTCCTCGATCGCCGTCGCCGTTGTTGTCGTAGACGGCGCGCCAGTTGACGAGATTCGGGAGCGTCGACCCGTTCGCGATCGTCTGCGTCACCGTGCCCGTCGAGCTCGGCGGCGGCGGCGGTGGCGTCTGGTTGTTGACGGTGGCGGTGACGGTGTTGGTGGCGAGCAGGGTGCCGCTGTCGTTGAGGGCGCGCACCTGGAAGGTGTGCTGGCCGTTGCTGACGGTGGTGGTGCCGTTGGCGAAGGTGTCGCCGAACGGCGGGTTGATCTCGGAGAGCACCTGGTTGCCGTCGACGCAGGAACTGGATCGAGCCGGGGTCGTCCTCGATGCCGTCGCCGTTTGCGTCGTAGACGGCGCGCCAGTTGACGAGATTCGTGAGGGTCGACCCGTTCGCGATCGTCTGCGTCACCGTGCCGGTCGAGCTCGGCGGCGGCGGCGAGCAGGGCGATGTTGCGGTCGAGAGGGTCGCGACCGCGGAGCGCAAGCCGCCGGCGTCTTTTGCGTCCACGCCGAGCGTGTAGGTGGTGCCGCACTTGAGTCCCGTGAAGTCCCCGCTGGTGCCGGTTGTCTCGCTCGTGCGCGACCCCGACAGATAGAGCCCGTAGCCCGTCACGCCGACGTCGTCGGTCGAGGCCGTCCACGACAGCGCCACGCTGGTCTGGGTGGTCTTCGCGACCCTGACCAGGGTGGGAGTCGACGGTGGCTTGTTGGTCGACGGGCAGGCGGAGGTGCGGAAGAACGAGCTGGCCTGGGCGGAGCGGTTGCCGGCCGCGTCGGCCGCGTCGATCGCGATCAGGTAGCTCGTGCCGCACTTGAGGCTCGTCAGCGTCGCGTTTGCGTCGCTGACGGTGGAGACGCGCACGCCGGAGGCGTAGAGCCCGTACTCGACCACGCCGACGTTGTCCGACGAGGGAGTCCAGGCGAGCACCACCGAGTTCTCGGTCGCGGCGACCTGGCGCATCCCGCTCGGCGCCGAGGGCGGCGTCGTATCGGGGCAGGCCGACGTCGAGACCGTGGTCGTGGTGATCGGCGAGTGGTCGTCGTCACGATCGACCGCGTCCACGCCAACCGTGTAGCCCGTGCCGCAGGCAAGCCCCTTGATCGTGTACGAGAACGCCTGCCGATCACGCCAGCGCTTCGTCTGATCCGCCGTCTGCGTGCCAACCTGCGCGCCGTTCAGATAGACCCCGTAGCTGACGACCGAGTCGCTGTACGCAGACGGCGGCCACGCGATCGTGACGCTCGAGCCGTCCGTCGCGGTCACCTCGACCGAGCCCACGGCCTGCGGCGCACCCGGCCATCTGGCTCGACTGCGCGGCAAGACCGGTCTGACTCCCCAACACAAGCGTGACAAAACAGCCACAAGCGTGGCGACTGAAGGGCGGCGGCGAATAAGCATGCTGTTCTTGTCGCCTGACACACCACGAACCTATTCCCCCCAATTAGGGGTATTGGCAGCGAGCACGTGTACGGTGACGTGTCGACGAGGGCACACGTGAGTGCTCTCGCACGGCGTTTCGGTCGATGCGGACATTCTCGATCGGTGCCTCGACGCGCTGCTACAGAACGCTCGATCGAGGGAACTCGAGATCGTGATCGTCTGCAACGGCTGCACCGACCGAACCGCGACGTCGCGCGACGATACGGCGATGCGGTCGCCGTGATCGAGACCCCCATAGCCTCCGGGACGCCGTGTCCGCGAGGGGCTCACATCAGTGGGCGACAGCGTGTAGGAGCGCGACCCGTCGTCACTGCGACCTGAGCGCCGCTGACGAATTCCGACTGCTCGCAGCGGCTGAGCTGCTCGATTGCTTCAGGCGCCGAGCGGCGACCTGTAGTTGATTGGAACCGAGGCTGCTCGGAAGGATGGCTCAAGCCTGGAGCAGAGGCAGGCGGCTGGCATCAGTTCGTGCATCCTCCGCCAACGCCGTTGTCGGGGCTGATGAGCGCGCCCGTAGCCGAGTCCCGTGTTCTCGTTGAACTCGGTGACCGTGATCCCGAGCCGCACGCAGGCCGTGTAGCCGTAGACGCCGCGCTGCATCCTGTTGCGGTTGATGTAGACGTCGTGTGTCTGCTGGCGCGGCAGCGTAGATCGCATACGACGAGTTGCGGCCGTCGATGATAGTTGTCCTCGATCCAGACGTTCGGGTTCGGGGCCGTTGACGTCCCATGATGATCGCCGACGTTCCGCCGCCTCCGGTGACAGCTCCGACCGGGTCGATCGTGTTGTGGCGGATAACGATGTTGTCGTGCCCGGCGCCGATCTGGATTCCGTCGGTGTGCGGGCTGCGTTGCCCCACACGTAGCTCGGCCCTGTGGTGTCGAGGTCGTGGACGTAGTTGTCGGTGAACGTGACGTTGTCGACCGCCGATGTTCGGCAGCGTTCTCGCAGCCGGTGATCTCGCGTGCGACGGACCGTGAAGTTGCTGCTGCCGATCCCGACATGACAGTTGTTCTGGCCTGACACACGGCCGGTTGATGATCTCGCTGTCCTCCACGACCAGCCCGGTGCTGTTGTTGTCGATAGCGCACATCGCAGTTGCTGCGGATCCGCGTGTTGCGGATCGTGACGTTCGGGGCGTTCACGACCACCTGGCCGGTGATGTCGCGCCCGTCGATGACGGTGCCGGCGGTGCTGATCGTCAGACCGCCGCTCGGCGTGAGCGTCGTCCCGGCCGGCACGCCCGTGCACGAAGCGTCCGGGTATGCGGGCAGCGGGCAGGCCTGTGGCTGGCCTGGCGCAGGGTGAGGTGGTGGTCGGAGGTGCGTTGGTTGCGGTGGAGGTGTTGCCGGCGGTGTCGAAGGCTCTGACGCCGACGTGTAGCTGGTTCCGCAGGTGAGTCCGTTGATGCGTGTAGCTGGTGGTGGTGGCGGTGCCGACTTTGGTGCCGGCGCGGAAGATGTCGTAGCTGGCGACGGCGACGTTGTCGGTGGCGGCGTTCCAGGCGAGTGTGAGGCTGGTGGTGGTTGTCGAGGTGGTGCGCAGGTTGGTGGGCTGTGTGGGTGGGGTGGTGTCGGTGCAGGGGAGGGTGGAGACCATGATGGCGGTCTTGGGGGAGCTGTTGCCTGTTGCGTCGAAGGCGTCGACGGCGAGGGTGTAGTTGGTGCCGCAGGTGAGGCCGCTGACGATGCCGGTGGTGCCGGCGGTGGTGTCGACGAGGTCGGCGCCGTTGTAGACGCCGTAGCCGGCGACGCCGACGTTGTCGGTGGCGGGCGCCCAGGTGAGGGCGATGCTGGTGGTGGTGCGGGTCGAGGCGGTGACGTTGGTCGGCGCGGTCGGCGGCTGCGTATCGGCGCACGCGGAGGTCGTGACCGATATGGTGGCTTGGGGCGACGTGTTTCCGGCGGCGTCGAGCGCTCTGACCCCGACGGAGTAGGCGGTTCCGCAGCTGAGCCCGTTGATCGGGTAGCTGGTCGTGGTGGCGGTGCCGACTTTGGTGCCGGCGCGGTAGATGTCGTAGCCGGCGACGCCGACGTTGTCGGTGGCGGCGTTCCAGGCGATCGTGACGCTCGTCGCGGTGGCCGAGGTGACCCTCAGATTGGCTGGCTGCGTCGGGGCAGTGGTGTCCGCGGGTGGTGGTGTCTGGTTGTTGACGGTGGCGGTGATGGTGTTGGTGGCGAGCAGGGTGCCGGCTGTCGTTGAGTGCGCGCACCTGGAAGGTGTGCTGGCCGTTGCTGGCGGTGATCGTGCCGTTGGCGAAGGTGTCGCCGAACGGCGCGTTGATCTCGGAGAGCACCTGGTTGCCGTCGACGAGGAACTGGATCGAGCCGGGGTCGTCCTCGATGCCGTCGCCGTTCTTGTCGTAGACGGCACGCCAGTTGACGAGTCCGGGATCGTCGACCCGTTCGCGATCGTCTGCGTCACCGTGCCCGTCGAGCTCGGCGGCGGCGGCGGTGGTGTCTGGTTGTTGACGGTGGCGGTGATGGTGTTGGTGGCGAGCAGGGTGCCGCTGTCGTTGAGTGCGCGCACCTGGAAGGTGTGCTGGCCGTTGCTGGCGGTGATCGTGCCGATGGCGAAGGTGTCGCCGAACGGCGCGTTGATCTCGGAGAGCACCTGGTTGCCGTCGATGAGGAACTGGATCGAGCCGGGGTCGTCCTCGATGCCGTCGCCGTTCTCGTCGTAGACGGCACGCCAGTTGTCGAGGTTCGGGACGTCGACCCGTTCGCGATCGTCTGCGTCACCGTGCCCGTCGAGCTCGGCGGCGGCGGCGAGCAGGGCGATGTTGCGGTGGAGAGGGTCGCGACCGCGGAGCGCAAGCCGCCGGCGTCTTTTGCGTCCACTCCGAGCGTGTAGGTGGTGCCGCACTTGAGCCCCGTGAAGTCCCCGCTGGTCGTTCCGGTTGTCTCGCTGGTGCGCGACCCCGACAGATAGAGCCCGTAGCCCGTCACGCCGACATCGTCGGTCGAGGCCGTCCACGACGAGCGTCACACTGGTCTCGGTGGTCTTCGCGACCTTGACCGCGGTGGGAGTCGACGGTGGCTTGTTGGTCGACGGGCAGGCGGAGGTGCGGAAGAACGAGCTGGCCTGGGCGGAGCGGTTGCCGGCCGCGTCGGCCGCGTCGATCGCGACCAGGTAGCTCGTGCCGCACGCGAGGTCGGTCAGCGTCGCGTTCGCGTCGCTGACGCTGGAGACGCGCACACCCGAGGCGTAGAGCCCGTACTCGACCACGCCGACGTTGTCCGACGAGGGAGTCCAGGCGAGCACCACCGAGTTCTCGGTCGCGGCCACCTGGCGCATCCCGCTCGGCGCCGAGGGCGGCGTCGTATCGGGGCAGGCCGACGTCGACACCGTGGTCGTGGTGATCGGCGAGTGGTCGTCGTCACGATCGACCGCATCCACCCCAACCGTGTAGCCCGTGCCACAGGCAAGCCCCTTGACCGTGTACGAGAACGACTGCCGATCACGCCAGCGCTTCGTCTGATCCGGCGTCTGCGTGCCCACCTGCGCGCCGTTCAGATAGACCCCATAGCCGACGACCGAGTCGCTGTCACGAGACGGCGGCCACGCGATCGTGACGCTCGAGCCGTCCGTCGCCGTCACCTCGACCGAGCCGACGGCCTCGGAGCACGCGCCCTTCTGGCTCGACCCCGCGGCAAGACCGGTCTGACTCCCCAACACAAGCGTGGCAACGAACGCCACAAGCGTGGCGACTGATGGGCGGCGGCGAATAAGCATGCTGTTCTTGTCGCCTGCCACGCCACGAGACCTATGTCCCCCCAATGGGGGGCACCTGGGCGATTCCGTCGCTGCGGCCGAATGGCGTCGGGCGTCGGGCGCAGCCCCGCGGCGCATCGCGCACGCTATGAGTACGTCCATGTCGATCTCGGTGGTGATCGCTGCGCACAACGAGGAAGACGTTCTCGGCCGGTGCCTCGACGCGCTGCTCCAGAACGCTCGATCGAGGGAACTCGAGATCGTGGTCGTGTGCAACGGCTGCACCGATCGGACCGCGGACGTCGCGCGAGATACGGCGACCGGGTCGCGCGTGATCGAGACCCCCATAGCCTCCAAGACGGCCGCCCTCAACCTCGGCGACGCCCGCGTCTCGGGCTTTCCGCGGTTCTATGTCGACGCGGACGTCGTGCTCCCGCTCGCATCGATTCGGCGCATCGCCGCGTCGCCTCGTCGAGCAAGATGCTCTGGCAGCCTCACCCGTCATGGACGTCGATCTGCGTGGTTCGAGCCTGTGCGTCCGCGCCTACTACCGGATCTGGGAGCAGCTGCCGTATGTCCGCGCCGGCATGATCGGCGTCGGTGTCTACGCGCTCTCGGAGGAGGGGCGCGGCCGCTTCGAAGAGTTCCCCGAAATCATCGCCGACGACGGGTACGTCCGCATGCTGTTCAGCTCGAGCGAGCGCATTCACGTCGAAGACGCCCCAGTGCGCGTCTACGCACCCGCCGGAGTCTCCGACCTCACGCGCATCAAGACCCGGAGCCGCCTCGGCCGGTACCAGCTAGCGGCAGCGCTACCCCGACCTCGTCGCGCGCGAGCGGACGACCAAGTCCTATCGCGGCGCAATGTGGACGATCGTGATTCGACCCTGGCTCTGGCCGGCCGCGGCGTTGTACGCGGTCGTCCTCGTCCAGACACGCCGTCGAGCCCGCTCGCAGCTCACGTCGATCGACGACTACGTGTGGGAACGCGATCAATCGTCACGTCGACCCGACCGGCGCTGATGTGAATCGTTCCCCGGGCCGCCGTTCCGAGCCGCGTTCAGTCCGACGTCAGTCGATGCCCAACCCGAGCAGGACCATCATCAGCCCGGCCAAGGCGCCCAGTGCGACCGCCACTCCGGGGCGGGCGGGCCGCGTGATGAGCCGCCGCGTCGTGTCGGCGAACCGACCCGGCTGACCGTCGCCCGCCTCGCGGGGCGCGACCCCGCGTCGAATGCGCGGATCCCCGTCCGGCGACGCGCGCGGGATCGCCCGTGGGCACGACCTCGTCGCGCGGCGACGCGCGGCGTGGTCGAGCTCCTGCGCCGCCCATTGCCGCTCCAGCACCTCGACGTAGTCCCTCGGGTTCCATGCCCGCTTTCGACGTAAGGCTGACTGCGATTGCCTCGTGACCCACGCGGTCGAGGAACGTCGTCAGCTCGGGCGCCGTCAGCGGTACGCGCTTGTAGTAATCCATGCACAGCGGGGAGGACGAGACGAACTGACCTCCGCTCGTGCCGAGCACGTCCCGCACGAACCGACCGTAGAGCGTGTACTCGGACACATCCCATGCGTCGGCGAGCGCGCGAAGCCAGTGTCTCCCCGTCGTGCTCTCGATGTGCTCGAGGAGCGCCAGTGCGTTCTGACGCTTCCAGGGAACGAGGCTCGAGATGAAGTCCGGCATCGGAACGTCCGCCAGGACCGATATCCAGCAGTCTCTCGGCCGAGCGATGCCAGCGCACATGCTTGGGGAGGGTCTCGTCGACGTACGCCGGCCGCTCGTACAGTCGGACCCGGCTGCATTCGTCGACGAGCGACTCCGCCGAGAAGCGTCGCAGCAGTACGACATCCGAATCGGCGTGCACGAGGACGTCGGCGCTCAGCCACTCTGCGATTGCGAGCTTTACCAACTGTTGGAGCAGCCATCCTCGGATCGGGCGGCCGCGGGCTTGAACCCAGACGTTCGAACGGAGCCCGAGCTTCAGCGTGTCGACGCGACGCAGCCAGAGCGGGAGCACGTCCTCCTTCGCCACGACCTGTGTCCTGCCGTTCTGGAGCGGGCGGAACAAGGCGAGGTCGCCGCGATCGACCACGATCCAGTGCTCGAACGACGGCGCGCACGCCTCCAGGCTTCGATTGAGCAGCGCGCAGCGGTCGAGATCCAGTCTGTAGCTGGGCGTAACAAATGCGACCGATGCGGTCAGGTCTCGATTCCTTCGTCCGACGGGTCGATGCGCGGCCGACACAGCCTACTCGGAACGCCGGCTCTTGCCCCCTAGCTAGAGATTTCACACGCCATCAGCGGATCAGCCGAAAACAGGATCCGTGTAGCTACCCGTCTGGAATCTACGTTGTCGAGATAGGCAACCACGAGCGTCCCTCGCCGCTGCGCGCCTACGCGGGATGCCGATCGAGGCGTGCGAGTCCGATACGTCCGGTGCGCCCAGGTCGACGGGGCTGTGGCGGAGCCGTCGAACCGTCGGCGTCTTCAGTGTTCAGGCCGAGGCGGCTCCGGCGGTGGCAGGCGGGGTCATTCGCTCGAGCCAGATCTCACGCCAGAAGGGGATGAACTCTCGCGGGCAGCTGACGTTGTATGCACCGGCGCAGATGATGTTCTCGAGGACGATGCACGGATACTGCATGGTCAGCATCTCACCGGTGCGCTCGTCGATGCACCTGTGCACCCGAGATTGGACGCGCGCGACCCGACCGCAGTAACGGGACATCTCCTCGTCGAAGCCCATACCGCGATTGAGCAGGTCGGAGTCGAGTGTCGCGAGAATCTGCCTCCTTGGACTTGATTCGCACGAGTTCGCCCGGCTGGAGGTCCAGCTCCTGCGTAGGCGTGCGGCCGGACACGCGGCCCTCGAGGAAGCGCCAACGAAGCCCGCCGCGGAACCGAAGCCGCTTGGGCAGGAACCTGGCCGTCTGCTGTTGAAGTCTGTTGAAGAGACCGACCAGGAACGCGCGGATCATCGATGGCGTGCTGACGTTGCCCGTTCGGACATCTGCCGACGTACTGGTGGAGATCGAGAAATGGAAGGCGGGACGGAGCGGCTCGGAGGAGCTCGGTGGCCTGGCAGGAAAAGCGCTCCGCTCCGTCCTGCCGGGGTCCTTGCGAGCATTGATCGTCAACGAGGCGCCAGCAGCTCGCGAGCCCGCGGGTTCGGACGGCTGACTGAGCCACGAGCTCAGCCGTATTCGACACCGGTTTCAGCCACTGCTCCTTCCACAGGAACTGGCAGGCCGTTTCACATCCCCCCGTGTGCCGCCCCGTCACAGCGTGCACCCGTCAGGTAGACGGCCCCGGTCATCCGGCGCATACCCGAGCGACTGATGGTGTCGCAGATCTTGTGCGCCACTTTGTGCACGCTGAGCCGCTTGCCGCAGAAAGCGACCATCTCGGGCATGAACGGCAGGCTCTCGAGCTCGCCGCGATCGTCGAGCGTCGCTCGGATCTCGGCAGCTGAACGCACCTCGACCATATCGCCGACACGCAGGGAGCCTCCCTTCCAGCTCTCCTGTCTCCTGTGGGAACGGGCCGAGCTCATTTCGACTCGGCTCCCCGTGGTGAGGGGGCGATTCTCGCGTGATCGCTGCTCGGTGCGCTGGTCGAATCGCCTTGTCTCGTCGTCGCGGCCCGGTCGATCGACCGGTAGAGACGAGCGTTCCTGTCGTCCCCGGCGACTGAGAACCGCTCCGTGCTGAGGAGGTAGGGCTCCTCGTAGTGTCGTAACGAGTTCCTCCTGTCCCGACGCGCAGCCTCGCGCGCGCGCACGGCTAGGCTCGAGCTCCGCCAGGTCGACGCGGCTCGAGGCGCCCGAGCCACTACGACCTCAGTCGAGGAGCTCGAGTGCATCGTCGACGTCGGAGTCCCTCGGGGCCCAGGAGCTACCCTCCATCGATGCTCCGTTTCCGACACGTTGCCCCTCGGTGCCGGCATCGCTCGCCGTAGAGCCGATGGCGGCCGCCTGATCGAAGGTGGCAAGCGCAGCCGGGAAGTGCAGGTCGTCGGGCCGTACCGCTACGGGAAGCTGAGCTGAGTACGCATGTCCATGGGTGCAGCCACGGGAACCGTGGAGGTCGTCGCGCTCGAGCAGCTCTCCCGAAGCGACCTCGAGGCGTGGCACGCGCTCAGGAACGCGAACGCGCAGCTCGACAGCCCGTACTTCCACCCCGAGTTCGCGCGCGCGGTCCACGAGTCGGGGACGCCGGTGCACGTCGTGGTCGAGCGTGATGACGGCGGTGTGCGCGCCCTGCTGGCCAGGGCACCGGCACGGATCGGTATTCCGGCCGGTCGGCTGGCCGGGGGCCGACTTCCAGGCGCCGATCACACGCGCCGGCGCCGCCGTCGATCCCCTCCGGCTGCTACGCGCCACCGGCCTCCGGGGCTTCGAGTTCGACCACCTCCTCGAGGTGCGCGGGCTTCGAGCCGTGGATCGAGTCCCGACGGGACTCGCCGTACGTCGAGGTCGCCGGCGGACTGGACGGCTACCTCGGCCCGCGCCTCGAGGAGCGGCAAGGACAACATGGGTCAGGCCCGGCGGAAGGCGAGGAAGGCGGAGGAGGCGCACGGGCCGATCACGTTCGTCGCCGAGAGCACCGACGCGGACGTGCTCGACGCGCTCATCGCGCTCAAGCGGGCGCAGTACGCCGCGACGGGCGCGCGCGACTACTTCGCCGCTCCGGAGAGGGTCGCGCTCGTCCACCGGCTGCTCGAGACCCGGGTCGACGGGTTCGCCGGCGATTCTCTCCACCGTCCACGTCGGGCCGCGGCTGCTCGCCGCGCATTTCGGGATCCGATCGGGCGGCGTGCTGCATTGGTGGTTCCCGGTGTACGACCCGCAGTTCGCCGCCTTCGCGCCCGGCTGGATCCTCCTGCGGGAGCTCACCGTCGCTGCGCCGTCGCTCGGCGTGACGAGAATCGACCTGGGTCGCGGCGACGACGAGTACAAGCGCCGTGCGAAGACGGGCGACACGATGGTCTGCCAGGGCTTCGTCACCGAGAGCCGCGCCGCGCTCGCCACGCGACGCGCTCAGGTCGGCGCTCGCCGACGTCGCGAGGTCGTCGTCCGCTCGCCCGTCGGCTCCATCGGGTCGCGCGTCGACGCCGACTCGTGAACCGCACGCGCGGCAAGCGACCGTGTTCGGCGACAGGCTCCGAGGTCGTCTCGGTCACGCGCACGACCGCGCGGCGCTGCCGGCGAAGCTCGTCGGAGAGCCGCTCGTAGGCTCCGACGTAGCGCGGCGCCTGGTGGCGCCACGCCAGGACGTCCACGACGCGTTGCCTTCCCTGCGCGCCCATGCTCCGCCGGCGTTCGGGATCGTCGAGGAGCTCGGCGATCGCGCGAGCGTACGCGGCGACGTCGTTCGGCTCGACATAGACGGCGGCGTTGTCTGCGGAGACGCGGGTCTCCTTCAGATCGAATGCCACGACCGGCAGCTCGAACGCCATGTACTCCATCGTCTTGTTCATGGTGGAGACGTCGTTCAGAGGGTTGAGCGGGTCCGGGGAAAGCCCGAGATCGGCGGTCGAGAGCACCTCGGACACGACCTCGTCCGGGACCCTGCCCGGTGAAGGTGACGATGTCCGCGATGCCGAGGCTGCTCTGCGAGCTCGACGAGCTCGTCGGTGCTGTCTCCCTTTGCCCATGAAGACGAACTGGACGTCGTCCCGTCCGGCACGCGCGAGCTCGGCGGCGGCGCGGAGCGCGAGATCGACGCCGTCCTGCGGGCCCATGACGCCGAGGTAGGCGCACAGGTACTGCGTCCGCGCCGCCAGTCGGGGTTCGGTGCGCCGCGCCGAAGGCGATCGGGATCCGGGCCTGTCCGAACGACAGTGACGTCCGCGCTCGCGACGCTTCCCTCGTCGGATGGCGGTCGCTCGATACGAGTCGTTCGTCGAGATCACGTGATCGGCAACGGCGTACGTCGCCCGCTCGAGGAGGCGGAGGCCGCGGAGCAGAGCGCGCGAGCCGTTCGGGAATCGCGACTCGTACACCTCCGGGCAGAGGTCGTGCTGGTCGAAGACGAACTTCTTGCCGGCGAGCTTGAACGGCAGCGCGAGCGCCCAGAACGTGTCCGGCGGGTTGCACGCCTGGATGACGTCGAACCCCTCGGCGCGGTGCGCGCGCAGGACGAGGCGCGCCGTACGCAGCCAGCAATAGGCGAACTCGTAGAGGTAGGTCGCGAGGCCTCGCGTCGTCCGGCGGCGGCGGATAGCGCCGGATCAGGATCCCGTCGAGGACCTCCTCGTGCGCTGTCGCCCGCGCCCATCGGGCACACGACCGAGACCTGGAATCCCGCGTCGCGGAGCGAGCACGCCTCGAGCCAGACCCGCCGGTCGAAGGGGACCGACAGGTTCTGCACGATGATGAGGACGCGCCTCCCGTGCACGTCGTCGCCTGCCGTCACCACGCGATTCCGGAGTAGCCCGGCAGCGCCTCCAGCTCCGGGCTCACCGAGCCGTGGAGATCCAGCACCGACGCGGGGCGGCGCATCGAGAAGGGCGCGGAGGACGTCGCGATCGGAGGTCGCGACGACCGCGATCGCCGGCGCCGCGAAGGGCATCCTCCGGGGTGGAGCACAGCATGCGCTGCAGATGCGGAAGGTGCTTCTCGACGTACTGACGGTTCGACCCGAACAGGCGCGCGGGCTGGATGATCGGGTCGAAGATCCTGACCTCGAGCCCCTTCCCGCCCAGGAACTCGGCGAGCTCGACGTACGGGCTCTCGCGCAGGTCGTCGGTCTGCGGCTTGAAGCTCAGCCCGAGCAGCGCGACGACTCGCTCGCCCGTGTCGAGAATGCGTCGCGTCGCCAGCCGAAGGTGCGACTCGTTGCTGCGCATGACGCCGTTGAGCATCGGCAGGTCGACGTCTGCGATCCGGGCGATGTGCATCAGGGCGCGCAGGTCCTTCGGGAGACACGATCCGCCGAACGAGAACCCGGGTCGAAGGTACGCGGCCGAGACGTTGAGGTGATGGTCCTCGCAGAACACGCGCATCACGTCGCGCGCGTCGACGTCGACCGCCGAGAGGAGGCGTCCGATCTCGTTCGCGAAGGTGATCTTCACGGCGTGATACGCGTTGCACGCGTACTTGAGCGATTCGGCCGCCTCGATCGAGAGCGCGTGGATCGGCTGCTCGATCGCGGCGAACGTCTGCGTCACGAGCTCGAGCGTGCGGTCGTCACTGGACGCCGGCGACGGTGAACGGCGGAGCGAAGAAGTCGTCGACACCGCTTCCTTCGCGGAGGAACTCGGGGACCATGCCCGACTCCGAACGTCGTCGTCCGGCTCGCCGGCCCGACACCCGTTCGAGGATCGGACGCAGGCGGCCGTCGACCGTCCCGGGGGGGACGGTGCTGCGGTAGACGATCGCGAGAAACGACGAGCGATCGGCGATGACGGCGCCGAGCTCCTCGGTCACGCGCTCGACGAAGCCGAGGTCGACCGTGCCGTCGCTCCGGGCGGGCGTCCCGACGGACACGAGGACGACGTCGGCGTCGCGCGCGGAAGCCGCCAGATCGGATGACACGCGGAGCCGGTTCGACTCCCTGCCCGACGCGACCAGCTCGTCGAGCCCGGGCTCGACGATCGGGCTGACGCCTCGCTCGAGCGGCTCGAGCTTGTGCGGATCGATGTCGACGCCGACGACGGTGTGTCCCAGCTTCGAGAGGCACGCCGCCGTGACTGCACCCACATATCCCAGACCGACGACGACGACGTTCATCCGCGAAGTGTCCTCCCCAGTCGCAATGGCCGCACCGACACGCTTCGGCAGGGGAAAGTACCTGAGACTCCGCGCATCCGGCCGAGCACTGCGCGGAGCTCGACCCCGATCGCCGGTCGGGACGCCGGATCGTTGCATGAGTTGTGGCGTGCGTCCGTTCAGGCGCCCTTGCGCGCGTCGAGCAGACGGCTACGATAAGCCAGGGGTCGGCTCCCGCAGTGCGGTAGTCGCGGTTGCCGTCTTTCAAGGTTGGAGGGAACGAGATCGACATCGCTCTGTACGCGGATGTTCTTCGGCGCCACCGCACGATCGTGCTCGTCGGTGTCGTGCTGACGGTCGGCCTTGGTCGTGTTGTCCTTCGTTCGGGTTTCCCCATCGGGGATCTCCTACCGCTCGCCCGAGATCTGGTCGAACCAGGCGACGCTCGTGCTGACGCAGGAGGGAGCACCCGAGCTGCGCTCGGTGCTTCCGACCTCGGCCGCGGGCGGCAGCACGTCCCTCGCCGACACGGGTCGGTTCGCAGGGTCTGATCGACGTCTACACGACTCTTGCGACGAGTGACCCGGTCATCCGTGTGCTCGAGCGCCGCGGCCTGATCGACGCGGAGGACCTGGAGAACGGTGCAGCCCGATCACCGCGGCCGCGGTCGTGTCCACGGTCGGCGGGGCGCCGACGCCGATGATGACGATCACCGCGACGCGCCCTGACCGGCCCCAAGGCGACCAAGCTGACGCGGGCGGCCACGAAGGCGTTCCTCGACGTGGTCACGGCACGACAGCTCGCGGCCAAGATCCCGGTGAAGGACAGGATCCAGCTTCGCGTCGTCAAGAGCGCCGACGAGCCGAAGCTCGTCAAGCCGAGAAGCAAGGCGTTGCCGATGCTCGTCCTTCTCGGCGGGTTGATCGCGACGGCGGCGGTGGCGTTCACGCGGGACAACGTCGCTCGACGCCACGCAGGCTCCGGCGCTCGACGGCAGCGGCGTCTCGCGAGGAGTCGCCGAACCCGACTCGTCGCGTGGCTGTCACCCACGCGCGCTCGACGCTCGGGCCGGTCCCCGCCCGGACGCGGCGACCGCGCGTCGAGGAAGCCGGCTCGTCGATCGGTGTCGCCGCGGCCGCTCGACGCTCGGGTCCGTTCCCCGCGCGGACTCGGCGTCGCACGGCGAGCCGACGACGCAGCGCCGCAACTGCGGCAGGCGCGGACATCAGGACGCCCCCAGAGCTAGCCGCGTCGATGCGCGCGTCGAGTAGATCCGCAAGCTCGTAGGAGCTGAGGGTGATGAAGACTCGAGCAGCCGGACGGTCGAGCAGTCCCGGCTGGACGCCCGACCTCGGATCCGGTCTCATCGTGGCGTGCTCGTTGGTGCTCGCGGCGGCGGTGGTCGTCGGCCGTGGCGTCGCGCCCGCCGCGGCGATGCTCATCGTCCTGTCGGTCCTTGTTGCCTGGCATCGGTGGATCCTCACGTGGCACGTCTTGCTCTGTTTCCTCATCGCAGTCGTGCTGTTCGTCCCGGTCGGGCGCTACTCGATGGCGATCAACCTGCCGTTCGGCTTGGAGCTCTACCGGATCGCGGTCGCGCTCGTCTTGCTCGTGTGGGTGGCCTCACTGCTCGTCGATCCGAGGGTTCGCCTTCGGCGTACGCCGCTGGATGCGCCGGTCGCGCTCATCGTCGCCGCGTCTCTCGGCTCCGTCGCCGTCAACTACGGACGCGTGGCGCCTCTCGCGGCGGCGGTTCTCAAGGGCGTCACGCTCTTCCTCTCCTTCATCATCCTCTTCTATTTCATCTCGAGTGTCGTCACGACCGCTGCCGGCGTTGTCAGTGGTCACGAAGTTCATCGTGTCAGGCGTCGCTGTCGTCGCGTTCTTCTCGATCGTCGAGCAGAGGACGGGGTTCAACGTCTTCGATCATGTTCGGAGCGTCTTCCCGTTCCTGCAATTCGACGGGTCGATAACGTCGATCGCGATACGGGCTGATTCGCGCGGTCGGGTCTGCTGATCACCCGATCGCGCTCGGTGTTCTGTTCGCGATGGTCGTCCCGCTCGGAGTAGCACTCGCGAAGTCGCGATCGCGCGCCTGGTGGGTTCCGACGTCGTGATCCTGATCGGCGTGCTCGCGACTGCGTCTCGGACGCCGATCATGGCGATCGTGACAGCGGCCGTCGCTCTGCTGTGGCTTCGCCCGCGTGACATCCTCCCTCTCTTGCCGCTGGCGATTCCCATGCTGATCGTCATCAAGATCGTCGCTCCGGGATCGATCGCGACCTTGAAGAAGTCTCTTCTTCCCCGTCGCGGGCCAGGCTTGATCGCGTCGACAGCGCACGCTTGCAGGTGATCCGACTCTCATCAGCGGGCGCGCCAACTTCAAGCCGAGGCTCATCGAAGGCATGCGCAGGCCGCTCCTCGGGCAGGGCTGGGCACGAGACAGACCGGAGCCGACAACCCTCTCCGCAACGCCCCGATCCTCGACAACCAATGGCTCGGCACTGTTCCTCGACGTCGGGCTGCTCGGCCTTGTCGGATGGGTCTGGCTGATCGTCCGGATCGTTCGTCGGCTCGGCCGTGTCGCCCGAACGAGGGGAAGCCCCGAGGGCTTGCTCGCGGCCGCGTTCGTCGCATCCATCACGGGCTTCGCCGTCGCGATGTTCACGTACGACTCGCTCGCGTTCGTCCAGGAGACATTCATTTTCTGGGTGCTCCTGGCGCTCGGTGCGACGCTGATCGCAGTTCATCCGGAGACCGAAGCGTCCTGCGTCCGGAGCCGGCAGTCTGACTCGACGCTCGACCGAGTGCACGCGTCGATGCCGAGGATCGTCGATGCGCACGCTCGCGCCGAGGTCGAACTGCCGCACCTGCGATGCGCGACGATGCGAAGCGCTCGAATGAAGCGACTCGGTCGTCCGCGGCATCTGCTTCCACGGGATTGGCACGCCCCAGCGCGCGCTCGAGCCGGGCGAGGCACCGCTACTGGATCACGGTCGACGCGTTCCACGGGATCCTGGACGCCATCGCGGGGAGGCCCGACGTGCGGATCAGCTTCGACGACGGGAACGCATCGGACCTCGACATCGGTCTGGGGGCGTTGCTCGAACGCGGCCTCGTCGGGTCGTTCTTCGTGGTCGCCGGTCGGATCGGATCTCGCGGCAGCCTCGACGCGGACGGCCTGCGCGAGCTCAGTCGGCACGGAATGACGATCGGCACGCACGGGATGGATCATCGTCCCTGGCGAGGGCTTCGCCGGCCGATCGCGAGCGCGAGCTGATCGAGGCGCGAGAGCGCATCGCCGAGGCGGTCGGTCGCCCGGTCGACGAGGCTGCGGTGCCGATGGGCCTCTACGACCGTCGGTTGCTCGCGGATCTCAAGCGGCTCGGCTACACGGCCGTCCACACGAGCGAGCGGATGGCGGGAAGAGACGGGGCGTGGCTCCAGCCGAGATTCAGCGTCGTGGCCGACGACACGGTCGAGAGCGTCGAGCGGTACGCGTTGACCGATCCGCCGCGCTCACGAAGGGCATGGCTGGTCGCGAAGAGCCGCCTGAAGCGGCTGCGGTGAGCGAGTCCGAGACCGTGCCGGGCAGCGTGTCGCGCCGCGAGCTCCGGCGAGTCTGCAGCGCAGGCGTCCTGGCGTAGCGGTCTCAGCCATGCGCTCCAGCGGCGCTCGAGCAGCGACGCGTACGATCGGGCTTCATGCCGGCCTTCGCGGTGATGCTGAGCCCGACCTGGTCCTGCGGACATGCCGTCGAGGAGATCCTCGATCTGTGCCTCGCTCAACGGCTCGCGCCCCCAGTAGTCGCGGCAGAGGGACGAGGCGGTGGCGAACTGGCCGCCGGCGTCGCCGAGGACGTCCGACACGAATCGACCGTAGAGGACGTACTCGGAGAAGTCCCACGCGCTCGAGATAGCGCGCATCCACGAGCGGCGGAAGCGCCCGTCCGAGGAAGTCGAGCAGCGCGACGGCGTTGTCGCGCCGCCACGGGACGAGACTCGTGATGTACTCGGGCAGCGGGATCGGCGCTAGGGGTCGAGCCCGAGAAGGCTGTTCGGCGGTGCGATGCCAGCGCACGTGCTCGGGCAGGTCCTCGTCGATCTGGCCCGGCGCGCGGTACAGGCGAACGCGACCTTCGGAATCGACGAGCGACTCGGTCGTCGAAACGGTCGCACGAGCGCGACGTCGGAGTCGGCGTGGACGATCACGTCGGCCGCAACCTCACGGCAAGCGGCGAGCTTCGACGAGTTGCTGGAGGAGCCACCTCGAATCGGCTTGCCCAGGTGCAGGAAGACGTTCGAACGGAGCCCGACGCGGCGCGCCTCGAGCCGCCAGACGCGCTTCGGGAGCACGTCCTCGGTGGCGACGATGCGCCGACGCCCCGACTCCAGCTCACGGAACAACGGGAGATCGGCACGGTCGACGATGATCAAGTGCTCCGACGGTCGCGTGCGCGAGGGCTGTCGATGCTCTCGGCAGGCAAGAGCCCGCAGCGGTCTCGGTCGGGCCCGTAGCTCACCGTCACGAATGCCACGATCGGCGCCGACGCTATGCGCTGCCTACCGCCCCGCCGGCGTCCTGGCGCTCACCCACGTGTCGCGCTCCGCGACCGGTGCGCGTCGACCGGGCGGCAGGCTGACGTCGGAGTGGCTCGCTCGTCGCTCGACATCACCCGACCAGCGTAATCACGTGGGCCGTAACCCACCAGCTCCTGCGGCGCGCGGGTCCGAGCTGGAGACGCTCGGCTGGCCACGCGGCGCGGGCGTCGCTCACTTGCGGTTTCCTGCCGAACGAGTATCTTTGGTGAGCGCGCGACGCTGAGTCGCATGCGGCACGGGGGAGACGGGGAGTGATGGGAACGGCGGGGGCCGACGGCCTCGCGGGGAACGTCGTAAGGGGGAGGGGATGAGCGAAAGCCTCACTGTCGAGGGCTGGCGCGTCCGTGCGGACGTGCCGGATGTCGTGGACGCACCGTTCGAGGAGCAGCCCGTCGAGCTGCCGGTTCGCCGGCGGCGCTATCGGCGCGGCGCTCTCGTTCGGCGAGTGCTGCTCGTCGCGGATGTCATGGGCCTCGTCCTCGCGTTCGTTCTCGCCAACGCGCTCGTCTCGTCCGGCGCGACGGGCGACAGGGTCACCCCGGGCTTCGAGTACCTGGCGTTCCTGCTCGCGATCCCGGGCTGGCTCCTGCTCCTGCGTCTCGAGGGGCTCTACGATCGGGACGAGGAGCGCACCGACCACTCGACCGTCGACGACATCGTCGGTGTCTTCCGGAGCGTCACCGATCGGCGTCTGGATCTTCGCGCTCTTCGGCGTCGCCACCGACCTCGTCCAGCCGGTCCTCGCCCGGCTCGGAGTCTTCTGGCTCGTCGCGGTCGTCCTGATCCCGACCCTGCGCGCCGTCGCGCGGATCGCTCTGCCGCCATCTGCCCGGCTACGAGCAGAACGCCGTCATCGTCGGCGCGGGGAATGTCGGCCAGCAGCTCGCGCTCAAGCTGACGAACCATCGTGAGTACGGGATCAACCTCGTGGGCTTCGTCGACGATCGCCCCACCGAGCTCGACGACGAGCTCGCGCAACGGCTCCCGCTGCTGCTCGGCGGCCCGGATCGGCTGCGTGAATGCGTCATGGAGCACGGGGTCGAGCGCGTGATCTTCGCCTTCTCGAACGACTCGCACGAGGCCGTGCTCGCGAACATCCGCGCGATCCGCGACCTCGACGTGCAGATCGACATCGTCCCGCGGTACTTCGAGGTGTTCGGCGGCGGCGCCGAGGTCCACACGCTCGAGGGCATCCCGCTCGTCGGGCTCAGGCCGATGAGGCTCTCGCGCTCGTCGCGCATCCTCAAGCGGGCGTTCGACCTCACTGCCGCGACGCTCGGCCTGCTCGTGCTCGCGCCGCTGTTCGCCGCCGTCGCTCTCTGCATCAAGCTCGGAGTCGCGCGGGCCGGTGTTCTTCCGCCAGGTGCGCCGCGGCGCGAACGGCACGACCTTCCGGATCTACAAGTTCCGCACGATGGTGGCCGAGGCGGAGGAGAAGAAGGCCGAGGTCGTCCACCTCAACATGCACCGCGATCGGGATCCCGCGGATGACGAAGATCCCGAACGATCCCGCGCGTCACGCGCGTGGGACGGTTCCTGCGGCGCTCCTCGATCGACGAGCTGCCACAGCTCCTCAACGTGATCAAGGGCGAGATGTCGCTCGTCGGCCCACGCCCCTTGATCCTGGAGGAGGACGCGTTCGTCCAGGAGTGGGCGCGCAAGCGGCTCGACATCAAGCCCGGCATCACCGGTCTCTGGCAGGTGCTCGGGCGCAGCGACATCCCGTTCGACGAGATGACGAAGCTCGACTACGTCTACGTCACGAACTGGTCGCTGCGCGAGGACATCCGGCTCATCCTCCTGACGGTGCCCGCGCTGCTGCGAACCCGGCGCGCGTTCTAGCCCGCCGCGGCGGCCCGGGGCTCGGCCGGCGGCACTAGACTGGCCGCCGTGGAGGGCCACGCCGTCATCTCGCACGAGGTGCTCGCGGCGTACGCCGGTGATGCGGCACGCGAGGTCGAGGGCGTCCACGAGCTCGTCGCGCGGCCTGCGGCGGCATCAGCGGCGTGCACGTGGTCGAGGAGGACGGCGCGACGACCGTCGAGCTGCACGTGACTCGCTGGACTGGGGTGTCGACGCCGCCGACGTCGGCGCCGAGGTGCAGGAGCGCGTGGCGGAGTATCTCGCCCGCACTGCGCGCCTGCCGTCGGTGACGGTGGACGTCGTGGTCGCAGGGCGTCGCCGCGACGGACGCCTGATGCGCGGCGGGGTCTCCGGCCTCACGCGTGCGACGATCGGCTCCGCTCCCGGCGTGTGCCGCGACTGCGTGTGGTGGCAGTCGCGCGGGAACAGGACGGCGTCGAAGGACGCGCTGGACCGAGCGCGCCGAGGAGGACTTCGGCGAGTGGGGGACGATCTACCTCGACGACGACGGTCGCCTGCTCGGCTCGATGCAGTACGGGCCGTCGCACCTCTTTCCTCGCGCCGCCGACCTGCCCGCGGGCCCGGCGTCGGACGACGCCGTCCTCGTGACCTGCGCCTACCTCATCCGCGACGGCGCCGAGTGGATCGAGAAGTCGCTCCTCCTCGCCGCGATCGGCGAGTCGCGCGACCGCGGCGCGAAGGCGATCGAGGCGTTCGCCTACCGCTATCCGGAGGGCGAGTCGGTCGAGGAGCGCTTCCTCGTCCACCGCACCGTGTTCCCGCGCGACTTCCTCGACGAGTTCGGGTTCACTGACGGTGCGCGCCCAGGGGCGCGTCGAGCTCTGCCGGCTCGAGCTCGGCGGCCTCGTCGCCGGTCGAGGAGGGCCGGCGGGCGAAGGTTCTCCGGGTCGTGCAGGAGGCCTTCACGCCGACCCGGCGCCAGCCCGGTGCCGCGCCCCTGAGCGCGTCGTCAGGCGGCGCGAGCCGCGACGGCGTCGAGCAGCAGCTCGGCGATCTGGATCGCGTTCAGCGCCGCGCCCTTGCGGAGGTTGTCGCTCGAGAGGTAGAGCGCGAGGCCGTTCTCGGCGGCGGTGTCGCGGCGGATCCGGCCGACGAGCACCTCGTCCTCGCCGGCGGCGGCGGCCGGGGTCGGGAACGCGGGCAGGTCGAGGACGCGCACGCTCGGGCGCGTCGCGGAGGATCTCCGCGGCCTCGTCCGGCGCGAGCGGCCGCTCGAGCTCGACCCAGACCGCCTCGGAGTGCCCGACCATCACCGGCACGCGGACGCAGGTCGCGGAGATCGGAAGGTCGGGGAGCTCGAGGATCTTGCGCGTCTCGGCGCGGAGCTTCGCCTCCTCGTCCGACTCGTCGCCCTCCCAGGTCCAGTCCATCACGAGGTCGTGCGCGTCGGACGCCTCGTGCGCGAGCGCATCCATCCGCTGCGCGCCCGCGCCGGAGACGGACTGGTACGTCGAGACGCGCACGCGCGCGAGCCCCGCCTCGTCGTGGAGGGGCTTCAGGACGCAGGTGAGCGGGATCGTGCAGCAGTTCGGGTTGGCGACGATCCGGTCGCGCTCGAGCGCCTCGAGCGCGCGGCGCGCCGTTCACCTCGGGCACGACGAGCGGATATCCGTCGACGAGGCGGTAGGCGGACGACTTGTCGATGCAGACCGCGCCCGGCCGCGGACGCGACCGGCACGAGCTCGCGGCTCGCCGACGTCCCGACGGAGAAGAGGAACAGGTCGACGTCACCGGCGCCGAGCGCCTCGGGCGTCGCCTCCTCGACGACGAGCGAGCCGTCCCCGAACGGAAGCGTCGTCCCGCGGAGCGCGCGGAGGCGAACGCGCGCACGTGCTCGTAGCCGCGCTCGGCGAGGAGCCGGAGCGTCACCGTCCCGACCGCGCCGGTCGCGCCGACGACGCCGATGCGCGGTTGCGCGTCCATCACGCCTTCTTTCTAGCCGACGCGGCGCCAACTCCCTGCCGGGCCATGCGCCCGGATCAGGCGGGCCGGCGGCCGGCGAGCGCCCGCCCGAGCGTCACCTCGTCGGCGTACTCGAGGTCGCCGCCGACGGGGAGGCCGCTCGCGAGGCGCGTCACGCGTCACGCGGTCGCGCAGGCGGTCGGCGAGGTAGGCGGCGGTCGCCTCGCCGGTCATCGTCGGGTTCGTCGCGAGCACGACCTCCTCGACGCCGTCGCGCGTCGACCCGTTCGAGCAGGAGCTGGATCCGGAGGTCGCCGGGCTCGACGCCGTCGAGCGGCGAGAGCGCCCCGCCGAGCACGTGGTAGAGGCCGCGGTACTCGTGCGTCCGCTCGAGGGAGAGGACGTCGACCGGCTGCTCGACGACGCAGATCACCGTGCGGTCGCGGCGCGGGTCGGAGCAGACGCCGCAGAGCTCCTCCTCGGTCAGGTTCCCGCAGGCCGGGCAGGCGCGGACGCGAGCCTTGACGTCGGCGATCGCGAGGCCGAGCGCGTTCGCCTCGTCGGCAGGCGCCGCGAGGAGGTGGAACGCGAGCCGCTGCGCCGTGCGGGTGCCGATCCCCGGCAGCCGCGTGAGCTGCGCGACGAGGTTGTCGACCGCGGGGCTCAGCACGCCGTCACGTTAGCCCGTCCGACGGAGGCCGGGAGCTGCGCCGACCCGCGGCGTCGCGCGCCGTCAGCGCTGACCGTCGTGGAGCGCGCGGACGCGGTCGATCGTGTCCGCCTCGGCCGCGCGCTTGTCCGGCCGGTAGCCCTTGACGCGGGCGAACCGGAGCGCGAGGCCTCCCGGATAGCGGCGAGCTCGACTGCACGCCGTCGAAGGCGATCTCGACGACGAGCTCGGGCCGCACGTGGACGACGTGGCCCGTCGCGGTCGGTCGCGAGCTCGAGCAGGTGCTCCGGTCTGCCAGGCGAGCATCTCGTCGGTCATCCCCTTGAACGTCTTGCCGAGCATGACGAAGCCGCCGCTCTCGGGGTCGCGCGCGCCGAGGTGGAGGTTGCTCAGCTTGCCCTGCCGGCGGCCGTGGCCCCACTCCGCGGCGAGGACGACGAGGTCGAGCGTCGTCGCGCGCTTGACCTTCACCCACGCGGCGCCTCGCCGGCCCGCCTCGTACGGCGAGTCGAGCGCCTTCACGACGACGCCCTCGTGCCCGCGGGCGAGCGCGTCGTCGAGGAACCGCTCCGCCTCGTCGGCGTCCGCGGTCACGAGCTCGCGGGACCCGAAGTGCCTCGTCGGGACGACACGCTTCGAGCGCCGCGACGCGCTCCGTCGTACGGGCGGTCGAGGAGATCGTCGCCGTCGAGGTGCAGGCAGTCGAAGAAGAACGACGAGAGCGGCACGCGCTCGCCGAGGACCTCGCGCGCCCGCGCCGCTGCCGAAGCGGCTCATCGAGACCTGGAAGGGATGCGGCCTGCCGTCGGGCCGCAAGCGCGATCACCTCGCCGTCGAGGACGATCGCGTCGACCGGAAGCGTCGACGACCGCGGCGACGACCTCCGGCACGCGGTCGGTGACGTCGGCGAGGCTCCGCGTGAACGCGCGCACCTCGTCGCCCGAGCGCGGTGCACCTGGAGCCGCGCGCCGTCGAGCTTCCACTCGACCGCCGCCGGGCCGGTGCGCTCGATCGCCGTCGGCGACGTCTCCGCCGTCTGGGCGAGCATCGGCTTGACGGGGCGGAGCACCTCGAGCCGGAAGCGCGCGAGCCCTCGGCGCCCGTCGGCGAGACGCCGCTTCCGCCACGGGCGGCAGCTCGCCGGCGAGCATGAGCGCGCGGCGGACGTCGGCCGCAGGGACGTCGGCCGCCCGTGCGACCGCGTCGACCATGATCCCCTCGAGCGCGCCCTGCCGGAGCTCGCCGTGGAGGATCCCGCGGAGGAACCGCTGCTCGGGCTCCGTGGCGGCGGCGAAGACGGCGTCGAGCTCGCCGCCTGCGCTCCGCCTGCGAGCCGCGCCCGGACGCGAGCCGATCCGCTCGAGGGCCGCATCGACGTCGAGGACCTCGAGCGTCGGCGACGGCGGCGCGGAGTCGGGCAGGTCGCGGAGCGCCGCCCAGCCGACGCCGATCCGCGGCAGGCGTGCCGGAGAGGAACGTCACCGCCGCCGGCACCTCGTCGGGCCGAAGCCCGCCGCAGGCACGTCGCGAGCACGGTCGACCTTCGCCGAGCGAGCGCGGGTCTCGGCGACGTCGACGGACGTCCGCGCGAGCTCGGCGAACGAGCACTACATCCCGGGCAGGCCGAGCGCGCCGAGGTCGGGCATCTGCCCGCGGAGCTTCGCCTCGACCGCCTGCGCGGCGGCGCGGAGCGCCTCGTTGGCGGCGGCGAGCACCATGTCGGCGAGCATCTCCGGGTCGTCGGGGTCGACCGCGCGCGGGTCGATCGCGATCTCGACGAGCTCGCCGGCGCCGTTCGCCTTCACCGTGACCATGCCGCCGCCGGCCGAGGCCTCGCGCGATCTCGTTCTTCGCCTCCTCCTGCGCGCGCACCATCTGCTCCTGCATCTGCTGCGCCTGCTTCATCAGCGCGTTCATGTCGAGCTTCACGATCGTCTCCTCCACTTCGGTTGCGTCGAGGTCGCTCACGAGCAGCGAGATCAGGCTCTGCTCCCCGGCCGGCTCCTCGTCCGTCCTGCGTCGTCGGCCTCGGCGTCGTCGGCGACCGTCGTGACGACCGCGAGCCGTCGCCCCGTCACCTCGTAGAGGGCGTCGCGCACGACCGTCAGGTTCTTCGGCTCCTCGACCTGGCTCGCGATGGAACTCGGCGCCGGGCCGGAACGAGAGCGTGAGCGTGTCGCCCTCGAGCGCGCGACGGCGACGCCTCCGTGAGCAGGGTCGCGACGGGGATCGAGCGCTCCTTGACGGCCGGGAGCACGCTCCGCGTCCACGCCTCGTGCATCTGCTCGAAGGTGACGTCCGTGCGCGGGCGGGTCGCCGGGCTCGAGGCGGCTCCTCGGCAGGTGCCGGGCCCGCCGCGGGCGCGGGAACGGGGGAGGGGCCCCACGACTCCGCGGCGGGAACACCGGCATGCACCCGGGATTCCAGCACTTCGACCCGATGGACAAGCGACTCGCGTGCGAGATCGGCCTGCGGTCGGGTCACCTTGACGAGCGCGAGCTCGAGCGGCAGCCGCGGATCGCCGCCCTGGCGCTCGTCCTCGATGACGACCGCGAGAAGGTCGATCAGCCGTACGACGGTGGGCTCGGGAAGCTGGTTCGCCTGCTCGCGCAGCCGGTCGCGCGACTCCTCGGTGAGCGGCAGCGAGTCGGGCACGTGGCCCATGTGCTGCACGAGCAGCAGATGGCGGAGATGCTCGAGGAGCTCCCGCGTCAGCTGGCCGAGGTCCTGACCCCGCTCGGAGATCTCCTCGACGAGGACGAGCGCGCCCGCGACGTCGCGATCGACGATCGTGTCGCAGAGCCGGAACAGCGTGTCCTCCTCGACCGCCGTGCCGAGCTGGAGGACGTCCTGGACGGTGATCTTCTTCCCCGTCGCGGCGGACAGCTGGTCGAGCGTCGAGATCGCGTCGCGGAACGAGCCGCCGGCGCCCCGCGCGACGAGCGAGAGCGCCGAGTCGGGGGCGTCGATCCCCTCTCCCTCGCAGACCGTGCGGAGGACGGTGACGATCTCCTGCAGGCGCGGGCCGCTGGAAGACGAACGTCTGGCACCGCGACCGCACCGTCTGGATCACCTTCGAGAGCTCGGTCGTGCAGAAGACGAAGACGAGATGCGGCGGCGGCTCCTCGATCAGCTTGAGCAGCGCGTTCCACGCGGCCGACGTCAGCTGGTGCGCCTCGTCGACGATGTAGACCTTGTACCGGCCCTCCGCCGGCTGCAGCATCGCGCGCTCGCGGATCTCGCGGATCTCGTCGATCCCGCGCTGCGAGGCGGCGTCCATCTCGACGACGTCGAGCGCGGTCCCCGCGGCGATCGCCCGGGCGACCGGGGTCGTCGGGTCGAAGTCGGCGTTCGGCCCGCCTTCGGCGTTCAACGCCTTGGCGAGGATCCGCGCCATCGACGTCTTGCCCGTCCCGCGCGGGCCGGCGAAGAGGTACGCCTGACGCACCTGGTCGTGCTCGATCGCGTTCCGGAGCGTCCGCACGACGGCCTCCTGGCCGACGACCTGCGAGAAGTCGAGCGAGCGGTAGGTCCTGTAGAGCGCGGTCACGGGCAGCCTCGCTCGATCGGCGCGTCTCGCAGGAGCGAGCCGCGCCTCGTGGTCCGCCGCGTAGCTGACACGTCGTCATGGGTCATTCGACAATCTCCGCGGATAGCGCTCCCCCCAAAGTGGTGCGTGCATCCGTGACGATACTCGCTGGCCGGGAGACGGGAGCGGTCGGCTTCTCGGCCTCGTCGCCGCGGTCACGGCTGCTACCGTCGGGTCGCCCGGTCGCGCTAGGTGGGGAGTCAGCGGTTCCCTGAACCCGAAATCCGCTCCAGCGGGACCGAACGCCGTCCGAGGGCGGTGGTCATGGGCACGGGTCACCGATACGTGGCGTTGACGGTCGGGTCCCGCGCACTGGGAGCGTTCGAACCGCGTCAGGTCCGGAAGGAAGCAGCGCTAAGGACTCCCTCCCAGGTGCCGCGGTACCGCCCGACCCGAGCAGGCGGCGGCGGCACCACCCAGGGTCACCTGCACGACGACGGAGCGCGCGACCGGGCACTGCTCCCGGCAAGCGTCGCTGCCCGGCCGTCCGCTTCGTCGCTGACGAGGCCGGTAGGATGGGGGCCGCTCGTCAAGCGGAGGCCCTCCGAGGCCGATGAAACGATTGGATGAGGTCCGTCGCGGACATCCCACCCGGCGACGACGCGGACGACGAACTCGACGGGATCAGCCCCGAGCTCGTCCTCGTCGATCCCGACCTGGCGCGTCTCGTTCGCGAGCGCGAGCCGACGGCCGAGATCGAGCCGTCGTTGCGAAAGCGTGGGCCGACCCTGCGTCTCGTTTCTGCCCGCGGCGCGGAGGGCGACCGAGCGGCGGTCGCTCCACGGCCCGCCGCGCCGTCGGACGGTGGATCCGACGGCTCTCCCGACCCCGCGCCCGACATCGAGCTCGACGCGGTCCAGGCGCCGACGGCGCCGGCCGCTCTGCCGGCCCCCACCATCGAGCCCGCCCCGACGGCCCTCGAGCCGTCCGAGGTGGCTGAGCAACCCGTGGCCGAGGAGCCGGTCATGCCGAGGCGCGCGATCGATGTCGAACCGGAGCCCGCCTTCGAGCCACCGACGGGCGAGCCTTCGCAAGAGGAGGAGCAGGACGTCCGTGTCGTCGACGCGGAGCCGGCCCGCGCGCTCGAACCGCCGCGGCACGACGTTCCGGCGCCGCTCGCCGAGCCAGTCCGCTCCCCGCGTCTCGAGCCCCAGGCAGCCGTCTACCGGCCCGCTCCGGCCCCGCCGGCTTCCGTCGCACCCGTGATGCCTCACCCCGTCGCCCGGCCCGTGACCGTTCCTCGGGCGCGTCGCGCGCCGGGAGCGCGCCGCAGGGGACGACGCTGGCTGGCATTCGTCATCGCGGTCGCGGTGGCGTCGGTCGCCGTGTTCGGCGCTCTCCAGCTCGTGGGCGGCTCGCCGGGTCCCGCCGGCAAGGGCGGTGGCTCGGCCGCGCTCGGCACCCCGCCGAGCGTCAAGGCGGCAGGACGGGCGAAGGCCGCGTCCAAGCCGAAGGAGACGAAGCCGAAAGCGACGTCCAAGCCGAAGGCCGCCGCCGCGAAGCAGTCGAAGCCGACGTCGGCGCCGAAGCCCAAGCCCGCTCCCACCAAGGCTTCGGCCGTCACGACGCCGAAGCCCAAGCCGAAGCCCAAGCCGAAAGCCGTCTCGAAGCCGACCCCGGGCCCCGCGGCCGGTGCGGGGAGCGGGGCGGCGTCCACGCCTCCGCCGACGACCCCGGCGCCCACCCCGGCGAGCGAGACGCGCCGCTTCGCCTGGGCACCGGTCGAAGGCGCAACCGGGTACCACGTCGAGCTCTTCCGCGGCTCGGAGCGTGTCCTCGCACAGGAGACGAAGGAGCCGGTGCTCGAGCTCGGCCCCACCTGGCGCTACGAGGGCAAGACGGTGCAGCTCGTGCCGGGAACGTATCGCTGGTACGTCTGGCCGGTGACCCAGAGCGGCCGCGCGACGCAGGCGGTCGTCCAGGCGAAGTTGACGGTTCCGTAGGCGACGGCGCCGTCGATGCAGCGAACCACGGCAAGTTGCGCCGGTAGTCAGCGACGAGCGGAAGCGATCAGCCCTCTCCACCAACGCCTGAGGGGGCGGCGCTCCCGCGCGGCGATCGCCTCGCCGCGGCGGGCGAGCCAGGGTGCGCGGGCCGGGACGTCGATCGTGCCCAGGAGCGGGTCACCCGAACTGTCGGTGGACACCGGCGCCGGAGGAAAGAGGGTGATGACGCGGTCGTCGTCGTGGCCCGCCTCGACGAGAAGGTACGCGGTCGGAGTCACACGCGGGTTCACTTCCAGGAGGGTCGCGTCGCCGGTGGCTTCAAGGAGGAAGTCGAAGCCGCAGAACCCGCTCAGTCCGTACCGGGCGACCAGCCTGCGGGCTGCGTCGGCCATCTCGGGGTGGTCGAATGCCCGCACGACCGTGGCGGGGCCGTTTGGCTCCATCATCTGGATGACCTCGAAGCAGGTCAGTGCCTGAACCTTCCCATCGAGGCATGCGACCGTGACGGTCGCCTCACGTCCGTCGACGAACTCCTGAGCGTTCACGACGGGGCGAGTCCGGCGGACCCACGCGAACAGCTGGCTCGCCTCGAGGTTGAACAGCGTGCGTTTGAGCGCTCGCGGAAAGGTCGGTGGGCTCGAGATCTTCCGCCACGCTCGGGGGAGCTGCGACAGGTCACGAACGATCGCGACGCCCCGGCCTCCCCAGCTTCCATCCGTCTTCAGAACGATCGGAGGCCGTTTCCTCTTCGCCCACGCGTCGAGCTCGTCGGAGCTTGCAACCCTTGTGGTTTCCGGCGCTCGTATCCCCAGCCGTCGAGCGTCGGCGGCGAACGCGGTTCGAGAGGTGATCGTCGACCAGTCCGTCGCGGCGCCGAGGGAGTGGGCGATCAACGCCGCGACCTGTGGGTCGTCGTCCTGGAGGTCGGAGCACAGCCGGCGAAGCAGTGACAGCGCGCGCTCGTCGTCGGCGAGGAT
This sequence comes from uncultured Actinomycetes bacterium, assembly GCA_963739405.1. Taxonomy (GTDB): domain Bacteria; phylum Actinomycetota; class Thermoleophilia; order Gaiellales; family Gaiellaceae; genus Gaiella. The sequence goes on from CAVUAH010000012.1 coordinate 45,122, forward strand.
GATGTCGGGCCGGGCCTTGCGGATCGCAGACAGCGCGGAGCGCCGTCGCCAGAACCGGTTCAGGTGGTACTCCGCCTCGAGCGCGTCCACCGCATCCAACGCGTGCCCGTGCGGCCGACAGGCGGAGACCGTAAATCCGGCCTCGATCAGCGAATGAGCCAGTCGAGCCGCAGAGAACCACCGCATGGTCGTGAGGACGAGAGGCCGTTCGAAGCCGGGGGCCGGACGGAGGCCGCCTCGGTGCTCCGGCCTCGACGCCAGTCGATGGTCGATCGCCGCCGCAACCGCTGCCGCCCGGCTCGCGTCCCTCATCAGTGTCAGGTGGTCGCCCTCGATCCGGTCGGTCAGGATCCGGTCGGCGTACCCCTCCCAGATGCGCGTGGTGTCGCAGCCGAAATGGCGATCCTCCGACGGCGCGATGAGCGTCATCGTTCCGGCGTAACGCCGGGGGCGGTATTCGTCGATCGCCGCGAACGACCGCTTGGCCAGGGGGGTGTCGTCCGGTGTCGTCCTGGGCGGGACGGGCGATGCGGTCGACCGACGCGCCAGCAGGCGATGGACGAGACGGTCGCTCCGCAGGTGGAGCTCCCCGATCGCGTCCCGCGGCGGCATCCGTGCAATCCGGGACAGATGCCACCCCGACCGGCGCGCCAGTGCCCCGAGCCACACTCTTCGAGGCCAGTGCCGTTCGCCGTACACCGCGTCGATCAGGAAGAGCTGCTCGACGCGTCTCGCCGGCGGCCGTGAGCAGCTGAGCGACTTCGAGTGCCAGGAGGCCGCCGAACGAATACCCGCCGAGGACATACGGTCCCGTCGGCTGATGCTCCCGGATCGCGGCCAGGGCCTGTTCCGCCATGCTCTCGAGCCCCGCGATGGGTTGTGGCTGGTCATCGGGAAGCGTCAGCGCCACGCCGTAGACGTGCTGGCAGCCGGCGAGGGCCGAGACAACCGGGAGGAGCTCGCTGGGGTCGCAGGCTGCACCGGGGCAGAGAAACAGGGTCTCGTCGCCGGTGCCCAGCCGCAGCCGTTCCAGGCGCGCGTCGCTCGTCGCGTGGACGCGGACGGCGTCCGGGCAGTTCGAAAGGCTCCGGAGGGTACGAAAGCGGGACGCTCATGCGAGGGCTGCCGCGCGGACGGATTCCGTCCGCCGCACCCTCCGCGCGAGCCGTTGGGCGACCAGCGGCGCGACGTACTCCGCTCCCACCATGAACCGCATGAGTGGTCCGAAGCTGTTCAACGCCGGCGGTCCGACCAGGTACAGGCCGGAAACCGAGCTCTCGAAACTCCGTGACACCACGGGCATGTCGGCGTGGGTGCGCAAGGATCTTCGCAGGGGCTCGCTGAGGAACTCCAGGCGGTCGACGTCCGGCCAGTAGCCCGTCGCGGCTACGACGTGGTCGGTCATCACCTCGGTGTGCGTCCCGTCACCCAGGCGGAGAGCGAGCAGTACCCGACCGTCCTGGATGGTCGCGCGCTCGATCTCCGCCCCGAGCGTCACGGGCACTCCGGTCTCGAATCGCTCCCTCATCAGCCATGCGGCCTGCGGGCCGAGATGACGGCGCGCGATCGTGAGTCGCGACGTCTCCCGGGAGGAACCGGTACAGGCTCGGAACGTTCTGGAAGAGCCACGAGCGGAGACCGGGGCCCATGCCCGAGGAGGGGTGCCTCACGCGTTGCCAGCGGCTCCGCGGCCCCGTCCCGGGCGGCGACGAGAAGCGCAGTTGGCTCGTGCGGGCCACGAGGCTCGTCCGCGCGCCCGCCTCGTGCAGGAGTGTCGCGATGTCGATCGCGGACGATCCGCCGCCGACCACGGTCACGTCGCGGCCCGCGAAGCCGGCGAGATCATGATGCGCCGAGCTGTGCGTCACGAGGTCCGGCGGCAGGTCCGCCAGCTCGGGGGGGATGCGAGCGAAGTACGTGATTCCCGTCGCGCCCACGACGAAGGCGGCCGACAGGACCTCGCCGTCGTCCAGCGTGAGCGAGAAGCCGTCGTCCGTCCGGTCTACCAGCGTGACCAGGCGATCCTCCACGTCCGGGACGAAGCGCTCCTGGAAGTCCAGCGCGTACGCAACGAAGAGATCGAGGCTCACCGCGACGCGAGTGTCGTGATACGGGATGCCCCGGCCCGCACAGTACGACGGCGAGCGTGCCTTCACCCGCGGGCGCGCTCAGGTTGGACGCGAATCCGTCCGACTTCAACATCATCCCGGCAGGCATCTGCCGTCGCCACGTGTCGAGCGGCCGTCCGAAGATGCGATAGTCGACGCCGAGCGACCGCAGGTGTGCCGCGATCGACAGACCGTAGGGTCCTGCCCCGATGATGGCCACTCTCGTCACTGCACGCCTGCCCCGTGCCCATCCCGACTGCATTCCGGGAGGGTGAAACACTATCGCTCTCTCACACACAACGTCTCGACATTTCGCACGATGTCAACACCCCGATCGGTGATGTGACGGGGGCGCGACGGTCGAGGCTCGGGCCGGATCTCCCGAGGCGGGTTCGCATGGTGGGTTGCCCGTTGCGGAAATACCGAGCGGGATGGCATTTGCAGCTGCGATGCATCGCCCTACACTGGGAGTGGCGTCCGAAAGGCGGGGGATGGGGTTGAGGCGGCCGATCTCGACAGTTGGGCATTGGCGCGGTCCCGCGTCGAAGCTCGCGCAGGGTTGTCTTCGTGTCCTCTAACGGCAGCCCCGTCCGGTCACGGATCTGCTCTGCCTTGGTGACGACGCGTTGACGACGGAGAGCACAAAGGCCAGGTCGCCAGGTCAGGCGCCGAGCTCATCGTGTCACGCTGAAGACCAAGGTGGGCCTAGGCCTAGCAAGTCCGCTGGTACGTGAGCGCCTTGATCGAGGCGAGCCACTGATACGGGATCTGTCGGAACCAGTCGTGCCAACGCAGGTTGGCGGTCGCGTTGTAGACCGTGCCTGCGAAGCACCGCGACACCCGCAGATCGGCTCGCCAGGCCTGGTCGGGCGTTGTGACCAGGATCACCGATTTCCAGTGCCGCTGGGAGGCGATGGCCCCGATGTGGCGGGCCTCGCCCCGGGTCGTGTTCGGGGCTGCGTAGAAGCACTCGATTCTCACGCCGGCGACCGGCGGCAGACAGTGGACGTCACCGCGCCTCGACGGATGACAACCGGCGCCTTGTGCTCGCGGGCAAGTTCGAGAGCCACCCGGTCCCGGTCGAGGTCCTCGCTCCGCCCAGTTCGATGATCGCGTCGGCGCGAGCTGGCAGCGGTTTCAGGTCGGGCCAGACGAACACCCGTGCCGTGATGGCCGCGAACGCCACCACCAGCAACGCTCCGCCGATCCAGGCAGCGCGCAGATAGCGGCGGTCACTTGTGCGTGAGGCGCTCATGTCGCCAACCCCTCCCCCGAGGAATCAATACCTCCATATTACGTGGCTCGGGCCTTGACTTCCGCTGCGTTCCTGTTGACCGACTTGCCGTCTGCCTTTTGGGTCGACACCAAGAACTCGAATCGAAATGAAGGGACCCGCTCCCTGACGACGAACGCCGTCGGCATCCGTCGTCAAGCTGGGAGGGGTGCCGATGGCTGTCGCGCCGTGGATCGTGTCGGACGAGTTGTGGGAGCGGGTCGAGCCGCTGCTGCCGAAGGTGGAGCGCCGCTTTCGCTATCCGGGTCGCAAGCGGCTGGCTGATCGGCAGGCGCTGCAGGGGATCTTGTTCGTGCTGCACACCGGGATCGCGTGGCGGCATCTGCCGCTCGAGCTCGGCTTCGGCGCCGGCTCGACCTGCTACCGGCGGATGGTCGAGTGGCAGCAGGCGGGCGTGTGGGAGCGGCTGCACGCGCTGCTGCTGGCCGAGCTGCGTGCGGCGGGTGAGATCGAGTGGTCGCGCGCGGTGGCCGACTCCAGTCACGTGCAGGCGAAAAAGGGGGCTCCGCGACGGGCCCGAGCCCGGTTGATAGAGCCAGAAACGGCTCCAAGCATCACCTCTTGTCGACGCGACCGGGATCCCGCTCGCCTGGACGGTCACGGGCGGCAACCGCAACGACGTCACCCAGCTGATCCCGCTGGTCGAGCGCGTGCCGCCCGTGCGCGGCAAGGTCGGCCGGCCGCGCCGACGGCCCGACCGGGTGACCGCCGACCGCGGCTACGACCACGACAAGTACCGGCGCGAGCTCCGCCGGCGCGGGATCGAAACCGGAGATCGCCCGCCGCCAGACCGAGCACGGCTCCGGCCTCGGCCGCGCCCGCTGGGTCGTCGAGCGCACCTTCGCCTGGCTGCACCACTTCAAGCGGCTGCTCGTCCGCTACGACCGCCGCCACGAGATCCACGAAGCCTTCCTCGCCATCGGCTGCTGCCTCGTCTGCTTCAGGAGACTCCAGAACTCATTGTGATTCGAGTTCTGAGTCGATGCACGAGTCCGCTGGTGCGGACAGCTCACAAACTCCCTGCAAGAGGCCGGTTTGCCGCATTCAGCGGTTTCGAATGTCATTGCAGCACCTCCGCGTAGTCGACGCCCGCGCTCGTCGGCCAAGACGTGGCTGTACACGTTCGCCGTGATCGCGAGGTCGCGCTGCCCGGACGTGCTCACCGATCCGCGCCCACGGCACACCACCCAAGTGCAGGAGCGAGATCCTTCGGTGGCGCAGGTCGTGAGGCGAGAACACGGGCACGCTGCTCGCGACGCACGCGCGGCTGATCGACGCTCGCCGCCGTCGGCGGTCATGCCCCGGAACACGGGCCGTTCGGGCACCCGATCCTCGCGCGGGCAGAGCTCGAACATGGCCCCCAACAGCGCCGGCGGCGCCGTCACAAGCGGCCGTGGCGGTTCTTCGCGACCGCGCGTGAGACGCGGAACCGGGATCCAGGCTCGTCGACATCGGACTAGGTGTACCTCGTCTGGCCGCCGGGATCCGAGCCACCGGACGCGCCGGTCATCGAGCGGACGGTACGGACAGCCGATGCGGAGCACGTTGCCCCGTTCGGCGAATTTCGGAAATGCCACCGGTGCGCCGCGGGGTGCGCATTCCGGCTCCTGGCACACATGAACCGAATAGTTGAGCCAAATCGCTCTGACCATGCGGACGGAATGGGCGCACCTGGGATCGAACCAGGACCTCTCGCGTGTGAAGCGAGCGCTCTCCCGCTGAGCTATGCGCCCGGGAGGGCGCATGGGATCGAACCAGGGACCTCTCGCGTGTGAAGCGAGCGCTCTCCCGCTGAGCTATGCGCCCGGGAGAGCGTCAAGGCTACCCGACGTCGAGTCGCGGCCAGTACGGCCACGGGCGCGTCGTCAGGGGAGCACCCAGGCGTCGTCCTCGATGATCGGCACCTCGGCGCCGCCGGGCTCGACGCCGAGCACCGTGACGTCGGGGCCGCCGATCATGAAGTCGGTGTGAACGACCGAGTCGTTGTAGCCGCGCTCGGCGAGCTCCTCGTCGGTCATCTCCTCGCCCCCGTCGAGCGCCCCCTTGATGCCCTGGCCCCACGCGATGTGGCAGGCGGCGTTCTCGTCGAACAGCGTGTCGAAGAAGACGATCCCGGTCTTACGGACGCGTGAGTCGCCGTCGACGAGCGCGACCTCGCCGAGGAAGCTCGCGCCGTCGTCGGTCGCCATCTCCTCGCGGACGGCGTCGGCGCCGGTCTCGGCGTGGACCTCGACCACCCTTCCACCCTCGAGGCGCAGGTCGAGCCCGCGCACGATCGTTCCGCTGAGCGACAGCGGGAACGTCGAGCGAACCGAGCCGTCGACGCGGAGCCGGTGGGGCGTCGTGAAGACCTCCTCGGTCGGGACGTTGACGATGTGCGGGATGCCGTCGGCCGTCTCCTCGGCACCCGTGAGCCACCGGTGGCCCTCGCAGAGCCCGACCCGGAGATCGGTCCCCGGGCCGACGAACCGGAGCGCGTCGAACGCGCGCTCGTCGAGCGACGCGGCGCGCCGGCGCAGGCTCGCGATGTGCTCCCGCCACGCGGCGACGGGGTCGGGCTCGTCGAGCCGTGAGGCCGTGACCACCGCATCCCACAGACGCTCGACATCGGGCTCGCCGAACACCGTGCGTGCCCATCCCTCGTTCGGATAGCCGACGATCGTCCACTGGATCAGGCGCCGGTTCTCGGCATCGAGGAGCTTCTCGACCGCGAGCCTCGGCCGCGCTCGCTGGGCGCGTCTCTGGTCCAGGTCGGCGAGCAGCTCGGGCTCCGCGTCCCCCGTGATGGTGATCGTCGCGCCGCGTGTCTCGACCATGTGGTCGATGAGCGCGATCGTCCACGGCGGGCTCCAGTCGAGGGAGTCGTCGGGAGCGTGCTGCACACGTGCGCGTCTCAGGTGCGGGTCACGGTAGAGCACCTCGACATAGCGGGCGCCGCGCTCGTAGGCGACGCGACCGAGCGCGCGGACGAGCGGCAGATGCTCCGGGTCGGCGGAGATCCGCAGGAACTGCCCGGGCCGGAGGTTCAGGGCGACCTCGACCGCAAGGCGTGCGTACCTGTCGAGCCGCTCGTCAGGCGTCACAGAGGGAAACCCTATTCACAATTGACGAGGCTGTCGATCGCAGGATCGCCCTTCGAGGCAGCGTGGTAGCGTCCGCGCGATGCCGATCGCAGCGATCACGGGCCTCGGAAAGACGGTGCTGCTGATCGTCGCGATCACCTTCATCGCGTGGGCGCTGATCACCTCGATCTCCGTCCCGAAGCGGAGCCCCGGCTTCCCGAAGCGGCTCGACGCATACATCGTCGTGTCCGCTCTGCTCTTCCTCGCGCAGATGAGCGCGGTCGTCTGGGTGACCGGGACGCAGGAGGTCGAGGAGGAGGCGCACGCCGCGGAGACGGGCGGCGGGACGACCACCGAGGGCGGCACCACGGGCGAAGCGCCGACGCCCGCGGGCGACGCTGCTGCGGGAAAGCAGGTGTTCGAGACCGCCGGGTGCGTCGCGTGCCATACCCTCGCGGACGCGGGGTCGACGGGGACCGTGGGGCCGAACCTCGACGAGGCGAAGCCGCCCGCGACCCTCGTGGTCGAACGCGTGACGAACGGCGCCGGCGCGATGCCCTCGTTCGAGGACAAGCTCTCGGAGCAGCAGATCCAGGACGTCGCGGCGTACGTCTCGTCCGTCGCCGGCACGTCGTAAGGATTTCGTTCGGGATCGCCTCGCCGGCGACGGGATGGGGAAGGCTCGTCACGTTGTCGATCTGGCCCGCGCCCGTGTGGCGTGGGTGAGAGGGGAGCATCATGAGACGTCGTATCGCGACAGGTGCAGCGATCGTGTCGGCCCTGGTCGTCGCTCCGGCGGCGCTGGCGGCCACCGCGACGCCGTTCGGCGGCGCAACGACCTCGGGCGGCACCCTGAACCTCGTCTCCGACGTCGGAGACTCGAGTGCGACCGACGACGCCTCCGGGGCCTCGTTCTCCGGGACGGGCGTCACGACGTTCGCCGGCATCACGACCCTGTCGGCGGAGTTCGACGTCACGGACGACGATTGCGCCGGTGGCTCGCCGCGGTTCCAGATCCGCGTCCAGACACCCTCGGGCGAGAAGAACGTCTTCGTGTACCTCGGGCCCGCGCCGTCGTTCTCGGGGTGCTCGCAGAACGTGTGGATCGTCTCGGGCAACCTGATCGGATCCGCCGATGCCCGGTTCGACACGAGCCAGGTCCAGCCGGGGACGCAGGCATCGACCTACGCGCAGGCACTCACGCGTCGTCGGGTCGAGCCAGGTCACCGGGATCTCGATCGTCGTCGACTCGGGATGGGCGTTCGCCGACAAGGAGCAAACGGTGCGCGTGCGCAACGTCAAGGTGAACGCCTCGACGTTCTACGCACCCGGCGGCGCGACGCCTCCGGGGACAAGGGGACTGAGCCCCGGCCAGGCTTGCAAGAAGCTCCGGGACGAGATGGGCCTGGATCGCTTCCGCGCCGCATACGGGAAGAACCGAAGCGGCGCCAATGCGTTCGGCAAGTGCGTCTCGAAGATGGCGCACATGAGGAACGACGCAGCGAGGGCGGCCGCCGTCGCGCGCATCGGGGACGCCGCCGACCGGTGCACCGAGCGAACGGCCTCGGCGAAGACAAAGCATGGGGAGGACGATCACAAGGGGAAGACGAACGGCCACGGCAAGGGGAAAGGGCACGGAAAGAGCGCGGATCGTCTCGCGTCGTGTCTCCATCGTGCCGTGTGATCCGCCGACGGTCGCGAGCAGCGCACGCAGCGGCTAGCGAGAAGGGCCTCGAGAGAGGCCCTTCTCGACGATCACGGAGAGGGCGGGATTTGAACCCGCGACGCAGCTTTCACCACGTACGCGATTTCCAGTCGCGCTCCTTAGACCGCTCGGACACCTCTCCGAGAGCGTCAAGCCTAGCGCCCGCTCGGCGGGCACTCTCCGGCGCGGGCGGCGGGCGGCGGTAGCGTAGAGCGGGTGCCGACCGAGCCCGTCGCGCAGCCCTTGTCCACGGGTGCCGAGGCTCGCTTCACGGGGCCGGAGGGCGCGCTCGCCGTCGTCTGCGTGAACGGCGGGCAGGCGGCGGAGCTGGCGGGCACCTGGAGCGCGTCGATCGAGTGGCTCGTCGGCCGCCTCGCGCCGCGGTTCCCCGACCTTCGCTTCGTCGAGCTGCGCTACCGGGTCAAGTCGTGGAAGCGGCTCGACTGGTGCGTCGAGGACGCCCTTGCCGCCGTCGATGCGACGCGGTGCGGCACGGGTGCTGCTCGTCGGCTTCTCGATGGGCGGCGCCGTGTCGGTGCGGGCGGCGGCCCACCCGTCGGTCGTGGGCGTCATCGGCCTCGCGCCGTGGCTCCCCGACCAGCTCGACGTCGCGCCCCTCGCGGGCCGCCGTCTCGACGTGCTCCACGGCGCCCTCGACCGCTGGCTCCCCGGGGTCCCCGGCGTCAACCCGTCGATTTCCCGGCGCGGCTTCGAGCGGGCGACGGCGCTCGGGGTCGCGGGGTCGTACACCATGATCGCCGGCGCGGTGCACGGGATCGCGCTCCGGAGCCGCGGTGGGAGGCTCGTGCCGCTCCCGCGCGCGGCACGCTGGGCCGAGCTGGCCGGGACCCATGTCGCTCGCTTCCGCGGCTAGCGCCGCTCGCCGTCCACGAACGCGACGTGGACGGGAAGGTCCTCGACCTCCTCGGGGTCGGGGAGGCCGTGGCGGCGCCGGAGGTCGACGAACACCCCGCGCGAGAACGACTCGAAGTCCTCGCGGGTCGGGCAGGTGTCCACGATCACCATGCCGTCGGGCGCGCGCAGGCACAGGTGGGCGCGCATCACCGATGCGGGGATCTCGGCGACCATCGCGTCGTAGCGGCGCAGCAGGTCGGCAGGGTCTCCACGGAACCTCCAGATCGAGGCGTGCATCACCGAGGCCTCCAGCCGACCGAGCCCTCGAGCTGCGCCGCGAGCGCGAGCACGAGATCGTCACGTCCCGGCGGCCCCACGAGCTGCACGCCGACGGGAACACCGTCGCTCGTCTCGTGGAGCGGAATCGAGACGGCCGGCTGGCCCGTGACGTTCCAGAGCCGAACGAGAGCGCTGAAGCGAACGGCGTCGTCGGTCACCCCTGCCTCGGCGCGAATGCCCCCGACCGGCGCCGGCAGGCGGGTCAGTGTCGGCGTGACGAGGACCGTGTCGCCCCAGTCGGCGAGAAGCCGCCGCGAGAGCTCCCAGAGCCGCTCCCCCGCCTCGAGGTAGTCGATCAGCGGGACGCGGGCGCTCTCGACGAGCCACGCGCGGGTCGCGGGCTCGAGCCCCTCGGGATCGAGCGGCTGTCCGTGCAGGCGCTCGAGCACCCGCACGAGGTGCTGCATCGTTCCCGTCGAGAACGTCGCCCAGCTCACGGGGAACGTCTCGTCATCCCAGCTCGGCGTCGCCTCCATGACATCGTGGCCCAGTGCGTCGAGCGCGGCGGCCGCACGCGTCGCGGCCGCCCGCGGCTCGTCGTCGACGGGAATGCCGAGCGGCGCCGTCAGCGCAAGACGGACCGAGACGCGGCCGGGATCGTTGCGACACGCCGCCGAGAACGTCTGCTGCGGTGATCCGGGATAGCGGCGCTCGCCCGGCTCGTAGCCCGCGATCGCGTCGAGGGCGACCGCCGTGTCGAGCACCGTCCGCGTGAGGACGCCGTCGCAGGCGAGCCCGGCGCCGACGTCGCCGAGATCCGGGCCGATCGAGACCCGTCCGGCGCTCGGCTTGAGCCCGACCAGGCCGCAGCACGAGGCCGGGATCCGGATCGAGCCGCCGAGATCGCTCCCGTCTGCGAGGGCGACCATGCCGGAGGCGACCGCAGCGGCGCTGCCGCCCGACGAGCCTCCGCTCGAGAGGTCGGTGCGCCACGGGTTCCGGGTCGGGCCGAAGCGGGCGTTCTCGGTGGTCGGGCGGAGGCCGAGCTCGGGGGTGTTCGTCTTGCCGATCACGATCGCACCCGCCGCGCGGAGCCGGCGGACGTGTGCCGAGTCGTGCCGCGCGACCCAGTCCCCGAAGGCGTGACTCCCCTCGGTCGTCGGCAGCCCTTCGGTCGCCGAGAGGAGGTCCTTGAGGCCGACGGGGACGCCGGCGAGCGGTCGCGGGTCACCCGGGCCGACGGCGTCGGCCTCGGCGAGAGCTCGTTCCGCGCAGAGCGCGACGAACGCGTTGAGCTCGGGGTTGAGCCGCTCGATCGCCGCGAGCGACGCCACGACGAGCTCGCGGGCGGAGAGCTCGCCGTCCCTCACCGCCGCCGCCTGCTCGACGGCGCTCATTCGCAGGATGTCGACCGGCGTGTCTGCCTGGAGCACGGGCCCCGTCCTTCCGCTCGGTTGCAGGCCGAGACGAGCATGCGCCGGGAAGAGCCCGGGCACATCCGTGCCGGTACCCAACCCGCGGGCGGGCGGTACGCATGCCGCGGTGTCAGAGCAGCCCGTTGCCGATTGCCCACGCGGTGGCCGCGGCACGCGCCGTCCGGCCGGAGACGCCGATCTTGGCGTAGAGGTTCTCGACGTGGCGCTCCACCGTGCGCACGCTGAGGACGAGCTCGGAGGCGATCGCCGCGTTCCCGAGCCCGCCGGCGAGGAGCCGGAGGACCTCGCGCTCGCGCGCGGTCAGGAGCTCGCGGCCGGGCGCGGCGGGCCGAGGCACCGGCGCACCGAGCGCGGCGAGGGCAGCGCGTGCGCGCTTCTCGGTCGACTCGGCCTCGGCACGACGTCCGAGCGAGCGCTGCACATCCGCGAGCTCGAGCCAGGCGGTTGCCGCCTCGTACCGGGCACCGCACTCGACGTACAGGTCGGCCGCGTCCTCGAGCGGAGCCACGGCGGACTCCAGCCGACCTCGGGCCAGGAGCGCGGCGGCTCTGAGCGGCGGGGTCCGGCGGCGGCCGCGATGCGCTCGAGCTCGACGACCGCGCGTGCGGCCGCGTCCACTTCTCCCAGGCGGAGCCGGGCGGGCACGAGCAGCTCGAGCGCGGTGACGCGCTCGAACGGGTCGTCGTCGCCGACGCGACGGAGGAATCGCTCGGCCTCGGTCGCGGAGCCGAGTGCGTCTCCACGGTCGAGCAGGAGCGCGGCCCGAACGACCGGTGCCAGGCGGTGCTCTCCTGCCTCGGCGAGCAGCGCCTCGGTGTGGTCCGGCCGGCCCTGGCGGCGGCGGAGCTCGGCGAGCCGCACGAGGCCGTCCGCGACCTTCCGGGGAACGCCGCCGAGATCCCGGCAGGCGGCGGTGAGCATCTCCTCTGCATCGCGCCAGTCGCCACGCCAGACAAGGAGGTCGGCGTAGTGCGTGCGGCACGTCGCGAACATCTCGGTGTCCGAGTAGCGCTCCGAGATCTCCTCGACACGGCGACACCACTCACCCGCGCGCTCGAGATCGCGCACCCGCTGACAGGCGTCGATCAGGTGACAGCAGATGACCTCGACGACCCGAACGCTTTCGACCTCGCCCGCGACCGCGGCGGTCGTTGCCGTGTCGAGCCTCGTCATCCCGGCCGTGATCTCTCCGAGCGCCACGAGGGCGAGGCCTTCCAGGGCGATGCAGACCATCTCGTAGTCGAGCGAGGAGACCCGGCGGGCCGCCTCCGTGCCGGTGACGGCGAGGTCGCGGGCCGTCGCCGGGTCGTGGTCGGCGTTCAGCGCGCGATTGGCCTTGAGATACGCGAACAGCGCGTGCTCGGGGCTCGGAGGAAGGCGCTCGAGGAGATCGCCGGCAAGCCCGAGCCAGCCGTTGGCCTCGGCGCCTCCGCGGAACTGCCCGGCATCGAAGGTGAGCTCGATCGCGAGGCGTGCGGCCGCGCCGTCGTCTGCCGACTCGCGTGCGAGCCGGTACGCGCGCTCGTGGGCGGGGAGCGCTGCGGCACCGTCCATCTGCCACCGCGCCGCGACCCCGAGCCCCTCGAGCGCCTCGATGGACTCGCCGCGCTCGAGCGCCGCTTCGAAATGCGCTCGGGCCTCTGCCCACGCGGCTCGCTGGAGCGCCGCGCGCCCGGCTGCGAGCGAGCTCTCCCGAGGAGCGGTGCTCACGAGGCCAGTCTACGGCGGCCGACGCGGCCGCCCGTCTCAGCGGACGAACGCGCGCACGCGATCGAATCGGCCCGTCGCCAGGTCGTCGTCGCGGATCCAGACGAAGAGCCGATTCGCCTCACCGAGCTCGACCCCCAGCTCGTCGTCGCTCGAGAGCTGGAAGAGGAGCCGCCAGCGGGCCCTGCCGGGTGCGAGCTCCTCCCGGCGCCCGCTCGCGTACGGGTCCTGCTCGAGATCGACGCCGTTGGAGACGAGCTCGGCGTCGAGCTCCATCCCGGCTGCGTTCGTGTCGGCGTGACCCAGGAGACGGTGGAGGGCGTGATACGCGGTCGCACGCTCCTCGAGCTCGACGCCCTGGGCGGCCGCGAGCCGCTCGCGGAGCTCGGCCCACTCCTCGAGCTCCCAGGCGTCGAGGGCGAGCGATGTCGGGGCGGGGGCGGGCGGGAGCGTCAGCTCGGCCGACGGCATGACCGGCACGAGCGGCAGGTCGCCTCCCGGGTCGTCGTCCGGCGCCGGGGCGTCGTCGACGTGGATCACCCGGCAGGCGCCGGCCTCGGCGGGGCGCAGGCCGGACGGCACGCGGTCGAGGGCGAAGAACACGAGAAGCGCACCGTGCGCCGGGAGCGCCGTGGGCGGGAGGACGTCGAGCGCGATCCGCGCGACGAACGCGAGCTCGCCGCCCTCCCACGAGGGCCACTCGAGCGTCGTCTGCGGGCTCCCGCCGAGCCACGAGGTGCCGTCCCCGCTCGGCGAGAGCCGGACGCTCGTGCGGGCGAGCGCCGCCGCCGCGTTCGCCCATGCCTCGCGGCCGCCGTCGACGCACAGTCGGCGCAGCTCGTCGCCCGTCACGAGGTGCCGACTGGGCCCCGCGGGTTGCGGGCGAAGCCCGAGCTCGAGGTCGTCGTCGGGACCGATCGAACCGCGTACCGCGTCGTCGGCAGCGCGTCGCAGCGCGTCGACCTCGCTCGCTGCGTGTGATGCGCCGCGCAGCAGCTCCCGGAAGAAGGACCGCCTGTCGTGACCCCCGCTGCGCGCCTGCGTCACGACACGGATGTCGGCTTCAGCCGGCTCATCGAGGGCAACTGTACGCCGCGTAGCGTGACGATGCCCTCGACAGCAAGGGGGCCTTCCCGAGGGCGAGCCTTCGGCCGGGCGGCCGAGCGTTACCCGGCGGCCGGCGGCGTCGGCTCGCCGGGCGGCGGCCGGTCGACCGGGCCCGCCGGCGTGTGCAGGCGCAGCGACGGGAGCGGCGGCTTCCGGCGGCGGAACAGGAGCGGCAGGCGCGGTCGCACGCGTCTCGACAACTCGGGATCGACGAGCACGAGCTCGGGTGTGATCCGAACGGGATCGTCGAAACGGTCGGTGGCGCTCGCCGCAGAGCCCATCGAGTCCGTCATCGGCAGCCGTCCCCTCCGGCTTGAGCGGATGCCTCCCTCGGGCGGGGCCGTCGCCGCAACAGGGCCGGGATGTCAGCCCTCGAGGCCGGCCAGGTTCCTCTCCACGACCTCGAACGTGTGCGCGAGCTCGGCCGTGGGGCTGAACTCGACGACCTGGGAGCCGGCGTACAGCCTCGGCGTGTGGCCGGGCGGGGCGTAGTAGGCGTCGCCCGCCTCGTAGGTCTCCTCGTGACCGTCGGCGTACGTGAAGGTCACCTTGCCCTCGAGCACGTACCCCATGTGCGCGCACTGGCAGCGGTCGTCGGGGAGCCCCGTGAAGAGCGGGGCGAGATCGGCGTCGGCCGTGTAGGTCTCGAACCCGACCGTGTACTCCCCGAAGTCCTCGAAGTGCCCCTCGTACCCCTCGACCTCGACAGTCTGCGACGCGCTGGACTTGGATGCTTTCGGCATGGCTGTCTCCTCTCGGTTTGCGGGATCCAGGCGACGGTGCGGCTTCCTCGGTGAGCTGACGCATCAGACCGGCGACGTTCGTGAGGCACCAGTAGCCGATGAACCTTGCCGTCCGCGAGGCGGAACACCTCGGCGGACTCGGCGGCGACGTGCCGACCGGTGGGGGCGATCCCTTGTACTCGCCATCGTGGGTGCCAGTCATCGTCGAGCGGACGAAGACACGGTCGTCCTCGGCGATCACGTCGTCGAGAGCGATGTGGAGATCGGGGAAGGACTCGAAGTATGAGAGGCAGCCGCCCTTGACCGTCTCGACACATCTGCTCGTCGGCGAAGTAACTCGGCGATCGCGTCGAGATTGCGCCCGTTGAAGACATGCTCGTAGTACGAGCGGAGGATCTCCTTGTTGTGCTCGGACATTGACGCCTCCATTCGTAGATGCGACGACACGATCGCGAGCGCGGTTCGCCGCGGTAGGGGGCAACGCCCTATTCGCTCCCCCGAGATGACGTGTGGCATAAGTGGCGGCCTGGGGACGCGTGGTGAACGTCGATCTTGCGAGTAGAGGCGGCTGACATGATGCTCGACGGTTTTCGGGCTGATGAACAGAAGCTTCCGATCTGACGTTTGTGTGCCCTCGCCAAGGAGCCGCAGGACTTCGATCTCGCGCCGCGAGAGAAGCCCTACTGATCGCGGGCCAGACGCGAGCTTTTGCACCGAGCATGCGCATGAACGACGCCGCGGCATTGGCCTCGCGGAGAGCTCCGAGCGACTCGAGCTCGGTGCGCGCGTGACGCACGGTGTCGATCGCCAGCCGCTCGCGAGTTGCGCGACGAACGACGAGTGAGGTCGAGGCGGGCCGAGCCGCGTCGAGCCGGAGGCCGAGAGCGCGCGAAGAGATTCAGCGCCTGCTGGAGGAGCAGCGGCGCGTCGTCGCGCACGCTCGGACAGCGCGATCCGTCCGTGCGCGGCGAGCTGCGACGCGCAACGACGCGATCGCGATCGGCCGTCCGGCGATGACGTCGAGCGCGGAGGCCGGCGCCGCGCATCGGTCGAGCCGACCTACGGCGAGACGCGTCTCCACGAGCTGAGCAAGCAGCGGCGCAGCGAGGAGGTTCGTCCTCCGAGGACGTCAAGCCGTTGATCGAGCAAGCGCCGAGGCTGCTGCGCGTCTCACCGCGAGCGATGCCGCAACGTCGACGCGCGCCTGCAGCGACACCGGCTCGCCCTCGAGCCGGGCGAGGAGCTGCTCAGCCTCGTCGAGGCGACCCTGCGAGGACCGCATCTCTGCGAGCCGGTCGAGGGTGGGACACATCGCGACCGCTGGCCGGCGGCGGTCAGCTCACGAAGCGCTGCCTCCAACTCGGCCTGGGCGGCGTCGATCGTGCCGCTGGCAACGAAGACGTCGGCGCAGCAGGTCGGCAGAAGGCGAGCAAGCGTGACGTGGTCATACGACCGGACGAACGACTCGAGGACGGCGCTCCACTGCGCCGGACGCTCGGTGTCGCCGGCCCGCTCGCAGGCGAGCAGCAAGCGTGCAGCAGACGTCCGGCGAACGTCTCGAGGCTCGTCGGGCTCGCCGCTCGTCGCCGCGGCCATCGCCTCGTCGAGCCGCAGCGAGACCGCTCGTCGACGTCGCCGAGCGAGACCTCGGAGAGCCCCAGCTGCGCGAGCGCCGTAGCTCGAGATCGGTGTCGGCATGGGCGAGCGCGAGGTCGAGCGCCCTCCCGGCACGCTCGGCCGCGAGCGCCGGGTCTCGAACGCCCTCGGCGCGGGCGAAGCTCGAGCCACCCCTGCTCGACACCCGGTGCGACGTCGCGGAGAAGCCGCTCCGCCCTGTGCGAGCCAGCCCCGTGGTGGCGGCGTCGTTGTCGAACGCCAGTCCGTACTCGCGGGCGAGCCAGAGCGCCACGCGGCGGCGCGTGACAGCTGCCCCTCTGTCCGGAAGCCCGCGTAGGCCCGCTCCCGAGAACGACTGCGCCACGCTCGTCGCGCAGCCACCACAGCGCCCGGCGAGGCGTCGAGGGCTCGGTGGACCGGTGGCATCACTGCCTCCTGAAACGCGTCGCGTGCGGCATGCTGCTCCTCGCGAGCGCTTCGAACCGCGCCCGAGGGCCGATTCCGCCGACGCCGTGGCCACGCCCCCATCGTGCACCTTCGCGTCCGGCCCGCCAAGGGCCCCAGGGCGGATCTCGGCTCACGGCTCCCAGACGACCGCGAGATCCCCGTGGACGCGGGGCAGCGGGAGCGCACTCGCCTCGGCCTCGATCGCGTCGCGCCTCCCGCGCGACAGGCGAGCCCAGGAGTCGATCCGAACCGTGTCGTGCGCGCGTCGCCAGGTGCCGCGGATCTCGCCGTCGACGAGGAGCGCGCCAGGCCAGACACGGGGCGTCCAGAGGCGCCGTCGCTCGTCGGGTCGCGGAAGGAGCAGCTCCCGCTCGGCGCCCTGGAGGAGGAAGTACGTATCGCCGCTCGGCAGGAGGCGGACGGGCGCGGCTGCGGGCTCACCGGCGGCGGCTCGCATGGCGCGCTCATCGTCCGAGAGCAGGAGCTCGTCGCCGAGCGGCGTTCGGACCGGCAGCAGCTCGCCGTGCAGCGAGGCGAACGTGGCCGTCGCCGCGCGGGACGAGATCCCGGCCCAGCGGGCGAACCGGTCGGCGGTCGTCGGCCCGAACACATGGAGGTGGCGTCGAGCAGCTCGCGGCGCGCGTCGGCCGGGTCGATCGCCGTGGCCGGGACGCTCCAGATGACCGGCGCCCGCGCGCCGTCCCAGCGGATCGCGACCGTGCCGGTCGTCGCGGCATACCGGATCGAGTTGCCGATGCCGAGCGCGCGTGCGGCCTCGCGGTCGGTCATGCGCGCTCCATCGAGCTGGACATGGAGGCGCTCGGCCGTGCGCTCGGCGCGCAGGCGGCCCTTCGGGTCGTCCGGGAGCCGTCCGAGCGAGAACAACGCGAAGTCGCGCTTGGCGACGACGTAGGTGCTGTAGCGCGGCCCCCAGAGCTGGGCGAGCGAGCGATGCTCCCAGGTCGACGGATCGACACCCTCGACCCGCGCATGGAGTGAGAGCAGCGCCGCTCTCGGCATGCTGTCCTGCAAGCCGGCCCACGCGGCTCGTCGCAGCGAGGCCGCAGCCTTCGGCGCCCGCTCGTCGAGGCCACCCGCTCGTCGCCGGAACGCGAGGATCTGTTCCCGTGTGAGCTCGAGACGT
Source organism: uncultured Actinomycetes bacterium (assembly GCA_963739405.1). Lineage (GTDB taxonomy): Bacteria > Actinomycetota > Thermoleophilia > Gaiellales > Gaiellaceae > Gaiella. The sequence goes on from CAVUAH010000012.1 coordinate 62,626, forward strand.
GCCTGCATCCACCCTCCTCAGCGAGCGACGGCGTGGGTGATCGTCTCCGTCCCTTCGCTCCAGCGCCATGGAACGTCCTGACCTTGCAGGCGCACCCCGCCGATCCAGCGGTCGATCCCGTTGAGGGCGACGTGGTCCGCGTCGCCGTCCAGGACGCGTCGCCCGACGTCGGAAAGGCGTAGCCGGCTGCGCGCCTCGACGGGAGGGCCCGGCTCGAGGTGGAGCAGCGGGCTCGTGACGTCCGCGAGGCGTCGTATCGCCTCGAAGCACCACGTATCGCCGAGGAAGGGCCGCGTCTCCCTCGCGCCGACCCGGAGGAACGCAGCCCCGGCCGTCGGTGCCCCCTCCGCCACCGCGGCCAGGATGCGCCGCTCCGTCAGCGACAGCCCGTCGCGCGTGGACGGGTACTCGCGGCTGATCCGATCGAAGGCCTCCGCCACGAAGCGGAGCTCACGGACCGGGTGGGCCGCGATCTCGCCGAGCCCCGAGGGCTCTGGAGCACGGAACAGCTTCCAGGCGCGCGTGGCGTGCTCGAGCGCTGCCGACGTCAGCGTCGTCGCGGCCATCGCCGGCAGGCGGCCGAGCTGATCGGCATCGAGCTCTCCGAGACCCCCGAAGTGCGCGATGCCGGGATACTCGCCGATGCAGATGAGCGTGATCCGGTCCGGCGGCACCCCGAGCTCGTGGAGCTTCGCAACGATCTGGATCAGCTGCAGCTGGTCGTAGAGGTCGGCCTCGAACCACAGGACGTAGTCGGCCCTCTCGATGCAACTCGAGCGCGTGGTCGCGCTCTGCGAGCACGCTGGCGGTCCCGAGCTCCGCCGCATCGTCCGCCGCCAGGACCCGGGCGCGGATCCGCCGGAGCTCGTCGTCAGGCACGTCGGGCACCGGGCCCTCGTGCAATGCATCACGCCAGCACAGGATGTGATGCACCAGCCCGGTTCCTCGCAGGCCCGATTCGGTGGAATCGCCGTTGGTCACGTGCAGCGCCGTTGCCCAGGGCGTCTCCTCACCGCCCGTTCGCTCCGCGACGATCCTGGCGCGCGCGGTGGCGTAGGACTCTCCCGTCTTGGCCATGCGTCTTCGCACGCGTCGCTCGAAGTCGGCTTGCCTCGTCATGTTCGTCTCCCGCGTCCCGACCTCCGAGTCCCCCAGCGACCGGCGTGGCCGGACGCGATCGACGATCACGGCCCCGTCCGAGAGGTCGGCCTCCCTTTGCCTCCGTCGCTCGGTCCCGCTGGGGAGGACCGCTCGAGGTTCGGCGCGAACGGTCGCCGGGCCGATCGTACTCCGTCGCGCGGCTTCGGCGTTGGCAGTGCAGTGGCGACGGCCGCGCCCGAGGTCTCTCGGGCGCGGCCGTTCGCAAGGGAAGAGCTCAGCCCTCGAAGTTGACCGCGACGAGCCGTCTCGTCGAGACACCGGCGAGGGGGTCCTCGCCCGGCTTCGTCGCGCGGATGAACAGCGTCAGCTGCTGCTGCTTGCTGCTCGCGGGGAAGTTCGCATCGCGGCGGAAGACCAGGGTCGCGGTCCCGTCGTCACCGGTGAGCTCCTCGTCGGGGATGGTGAACTGGTTGTACGGCACTGCGGTCACGTAGACGCTCGCACCCTTGATGTCGATGCCGCTGCAGGTGCTCCCCACGCGGACCTTGAGCGTGAACGTCTGCGTCTGCTCGTTGATCGGCCCGGACAGCACGTCGAACGCCTCGATCTGGGTCCGGGCGGGCGGTGCGAGATCGGCGATCGGGGCCGTCTTCAGGCTCTTGTTGGTCGGACAGCCGTTCGGTCCGGGTGCCGACGTCGCAGCCATGCCAACCGCGGCCACGACCACCAGCGTCAGCGCGGCGACGGCGGCGATCACGAGTCGTCGCGCGTTGCCGGCGTGCCTGAACCGTGGATGCCAAGGAAACCGTTCCATGGTGTCCTCCTGAGTTATCTGGGCACTTGCCACTTCGCCGTCCGGCGAAGGTCGTTCCCCCCACAGAGCGTTCGGGGGTCAGCCCGCAGGCGGCGACCCTAGCAAACGCGCCTCGGCGCGACCTCGCGATCGCCTGCAGCTCGGGGGGATGGCGCGGGCGTGAGCCCGCGCCTAGATGTCCTGCCTCGGGACGTTGTGGACGCGGCTGATGGGTGATTGGCCGCCGAGCGAGCTGTGCGGTCTGCGCTCGTTGTAGTAGATGAGCCAGTGTGACAGCGCCTGGGCGCGGTGGTCGCTGGAGCGGTATATCTGGCCGAGCGCCCACTCCCGCTTGAGGGTCTGCTGGTAGCGCTCGACCTTGCCGTTGACCTGTGGCCGGCGGGGTGGGATCAGGAGATGGCGGATGCCGCGGCTGGCGAGTAGTTCGGCGAGTGCCCGGTTGTGGGTGTAGGTCCAGGCGTTGTCGCTCATCAGCCGCTTCGCCTCGATCCCCTGTTTGGCGAAGGCGGCGAGGGCGCGCTCGAGGAAGCCGCTGACGGTCGCTGCTCGTTCGTCGCGGTGGAGCTCGCTGTAGGCATAGCGCGAGTGGTCGTCGACGAGTGAGTGGACACACTCGTAGCCGACCCGCATCCGCCGCTCGGCGCCGGTTCGCCGGCGATCGCCGGTGACGGCGTGGCCAGGACGCGTGAAGCGGACGAAGCGTTTGCTGTCGATGTGGAGCAGATCGCCGGGACAAGGCCACTCGTAGCGCCGGGCAAGCTCGCGCGGCTGCCGCGGTGGCCGCGAGATCCCGGCCCGCCGCAACGCCCGCCAGACGGTCGCGTGCGGGTAGCCGGTCTCGCCCGCGATCAGTCTCGGCCCCCAGCCGCTGCGACGCCGCGCCGCGCAGATCCGCGCCTGCTCGCTCGCCGGCAGCCGGCGCGGGCTGCGATGCGGCCGCGAGGAGCGATCCTCCAGGCAGATAAGCAAGCGGCGCTGCTGGACCGATGCCTCCCGCCAGCGCGACCACCACTTGCAGGCGGTCGTCGGCGAGACACCACGGCGTCTCGCCGCCTCACGACACGAACAGCCTGATTCGACATCGGCGACCAGCGCCCGACGACCAGCGAGTCCGAGACGAGCGTTACGGTGAAGCGCCATCCGGGTCCCTCCTTCGACCGTGAGCCTTCGCAGACCCACAGCCTCGAAGGAGGCCCGGATGACCTACTCAGCCGTCCACAACCTGTTGAGGCACGTCACCTAGGCTTGGACGAAGCCCCGAGGAGAGCCGTGTCGCCGCCCCTGCCGCCGATCGAGGACGAGATCGCTGTTGCCGAAGGAGATCTTGGATCTCTTCGTCCGCCGCGCGGGCAGCTTGGTGGCCTCAGGCGGCGAGAGGCCCCGCTCTCGGGGCTTCGTCCGACCGTTCGCTTCGCTCTCGCGTCGGCGCTGACGCTTGCGTGGGTTGCGTTCAGCGTCTGGGTCTCGGGGCCGTGGAGAGCTGAGCTCGAGGCCGCGATCGGCCCCGTCATGGCCTGGGTGATCCCGATCTTCCTCGCCTACATCCCCGGTCTCGTCATCGGCTTCATGATCTTCACGCTCCTGATCACCCGGTACGAGGCGCTTCCGCTCGAGCCGCCCAGGGGCGACTGGCCAGAGGGCGAGTGGCCGCCGGTGACGATCGTCGTGGCCGCGTGGAACGAGAGCAGCGCGATCGTCCGCACGCTCGAGCGCGTTTCCGAGCTCGCGTACCCAGGACGGCTGGAGGTCGCCGTCGCCGACAACAACTCGACCGACGACACCGCGTCGCTCGCGGACGCGGCGGGCGCCCGTCTCGGCCTTCGTTACCGACGTGTCTTCGAGGCGAGGCAAGGCAAGCACCACGCGCTGAACGCGGCTCTCGCGACCGTGACCACGCCCCTCGTCGTCACGGTCGACGCCGACACTCACGTGCACCCGGAGTCGCTCACGCGACTCGTGGTGCGCCTGACGACCGCGCCGCAGGGCCAGCACGTCTGCGCCTGTGCCGCGGCACTGGTCGCGGAGAATCCGCTGGCGACCTTCGTCACCCGGATGCAGCAGTGGGACTATCGGCTCGGGATCAACGGCGTCAAGCGGATGCAGGCCGCGTACAACACCGCGCTGGTCGCGCAGGGGGCGTTCTCGGGCTACTGGGCGAGCGATCTGCGTGCCGTCGGCGGCTGGCCGGATGCGATCGGCGAGGACATCGTGCTCACCTGGACGATGCTGGCGTCCCGGGGCCTGGTGCAGTACGAGCCGGTCGCGCTCGGCTTCACGGTCGTCCCGGAGCGTCTCGATCGGCTGCTGAGCCAGCGCTCCCGGTGGGCCCGCGGGATGCTCGAGGGCCTTCAGACCCATCCGCCACCCAGACAGCCCCGTGTCCTTGCGAAGCTCATCGCCGGGATCGACTACCTCGTCCCTTGCCTCGACATCGGTGTCATCTTCTTCTGGGTACCGGGAGTCATCCTCTTCGTCTTCGGCTACCCGTTGATCTTCGGCTGGTGGTCGATGCTTCTCATCCCGATCACGCTTGCCGTCTTCGGGTTCATGCAGCGGTGGCAGGCGCGCCACGTCTTCCGCACGCTCGAGATCCACACGCAGCCCGACAAGCGCGGCTTCGTCGGCTACCTGTTCGCCTACCAGGTGCTGACGTCCGCAGCCGCCCTACGCGGCTACGGGCAGTATCTCGTCGGGTCGAGTCGCCGCTGGAAGTAATCGGGCCTCCGGGCGGAGCCCGCCCGCACGTCAAACGGTGGCTTTCCTCCCTCTTGTCTACCGCGCATCAGATGCCCGAAGGGGTCGAGCGTGATCGAGATGCCGGAGCCCCGGCACCGCGTCCGCGCAGCCGTAGGCTCACCCATCCCTCATCACCGCCGATCACGATGGGGGCTTGGTCGCGGGGTCAGCGGTGTGCCGCGCCGACACTCCGAGCGTCCTTGACTATATATAGTAACTCTGTTAAATAACCACTCTGTGAAATATCTGCAGGAGCGACGGCGCCGATGACCGTGACGGCCCCCGATCGGTTCGACGTCGTCTTCGCCGCCTTGTCGGACCCCACGCGGCGCTCGATCGTGCGTCGGTTGGCCGACGGTGAGGCAACCGTGCTCGAGCTGGCCGAGCCGTTCCCGATCAGTCTCCCGGCCATCTCCCGTCATCTGAAGGTCCTCGAGCGGGCGGGTCTGATCAGTCGCGGCCGAGATGGACAACGGCGGCCATGCCGGCTGCGGCCGGAGCCTCTGGTCGAGATCGCCGCATGGGCCGAGCACACGCGAGCCTCGTGGGAGCACCGTCTCGACCGGCTCGATGCGCACCTCCGACGCACATCTGACCGAACCGCATCCCCACCCATCTTGGAGAAGCCATGAGCCCTACCCCGACCATCACCGATTCGACGGCGTGGGCTCTCGATCGTGAGATCGTCCTCGTTCGAGTTCTCGACGCCACGCGCGAGGCGGTGTTCGCCGCGTGGACCGATGCGGATGCCTTCTGCCAATGGTTCGGTCCCGATGGGTTCACCTGCACTGTCCGGGAGATGGACGTGCGCCCGGGTGGTCGAGCGTGCTTCGACATGGCTTCCGGGGACGGCACCGTGTTCACGAATCGCTTCGACTACCTCGAAGTCGTTCCGGTCGAGAGGCTGGTCCTGGACCACGGGTCCGACGTCGATGATGACCCGGCACGCTTCCGAGTGACAATCGTCCTCGACGAACAAGCCGATGGAAAGACGGTGCTGACGCTGCGGCAGCTCCACCCAACCGCCGAGCAGCGAGATGCAACCATCGGCTTCGGCGCTGTCGAGCTCGGTCTGCAGACGATGCAGAAGCTCGCTCACCATCTCGGGGTCGCCTGAATCCCACGGCCGACGAGATCTCGCCGCGGGACAGGTCGACCAGTCTGACCGACCACCACCCGAAGGAGCCGCCATGTCGCGCGTCCGCATCCACAACTTCTCGATCTCGCTCGACGGGTTCGCCACCGGCGAGGGGCAGGCCCTCGACACGCCGTTCGGACACGCCGGGCATCGGCTCCACGAATGGCTGTTGGCCACTCGGTTCGCCCGCCGCGAAGTCCTCGGCGAGTCGGGCGGCACCGAGGGTGTCGATGACGCGATCGCCGGCCGGCACGGACCCGGGATCGGTGCGGAGATCATGGGCGCCGGCAAGTTCGGCCCTCCGGGCTGGCAGGACGACCCGGAGTGGCGCGGGTGGTGGGGCAACAACCCGCCGTTCCACACGCCGACGTACGTCCTGACCCACCGTCTGCGCCCGTCGCTGGAGATGGAGGGTGGTACGACGTTCCACTTCCTCGACGCGTCGCCAGCGGATGCACTCGAGGTGGCGCGGGACGCAGCCGCCGGTCAGGACGTCCGCATCGGCGGGGGGCCGACCATGATGCGCGCGTTCATCGCCGCCGGTCTCGTCGACCACCTGCACGTCGTGCTGGTGCCGATCCTGCTCGGCCGCGGCGTTCGGCTGTGGGACGGCCTGGAGGCGTTGGAGCAGCAGTACGACGTGGAGGTGGTCTCGACGCCCGGCGGCGTCACCCACTTCACGTTCACCCGATGACCTCAGGCGGCACGTCGCGGTCGTTCCTGGACACGGAACTGTGGGCACGCGCCGGAGGCGTCGCCTGAGCGGTCGTGAGCCGTCTCAGGCGGTGCGCAAACCGGAGAGGCGGGGGTGCGCCGGAAGGCCGGAATCCCGCTCGTCGTGCGGGATCCGGCTTGGTTACTGACGGAGGGGGAGGGATTTGAACCCTCGAAGAGCTTGCACCCTTAACGGTTTTCGAGACCGCCCCGTTCGACCGCTCCGGCACCCCTCCGAGCGCGACGAAGCGTAGCGACGGCGGACGATCGTGGACGTCGCGAGCCTCAGCGCGGGCCGTGCGCTGCGAGCTGCTCGGCGCGCTGCTTGATCCCGCAGAGCATCTTCCGCTCCATCACGAGCGAGGCGGGCTCCATCGGCACCATCCCGATCCGGGCCGCGAGCGTCGGGAGCCGGAAGCGGTTCCGGCTGATCAGACGAGTCGAGCCGTCATGCGGCTCGAGCACGAACGTCCACACCCAGTTACCGTCCTCGGACCGCCACGCGAGGACGCGCTCCGGCTCGACGCGCTCGAGCCGCATTCGATTCCGGCCGTACGCGATCGTGTCGCCCGGCCGGGGATCCTGGAACTCGGGCAGGACACGATCGGCGCTTCGCATCCCGAGCCCGAGGAGATTCTCGATCCAGTCGTACGTGTACGCGCCGCCGCGCGGCTCGGGCCCCATCTGGGCGATCCAGGGCCAGACCGCGCTCGTCGGGGCGTCGACGTCGATCGCGCGCGTGGCGACCCCGTCCGCGTCGTCGAGCAGCTCGTCGCCCGGGAGACGGCCCGTGGCCTCGTCCGGCGTCGCTCCCCAGGTCATGATCGGCTCGCGCAGGAACCGCGCGTAGACGCCTGCGACGACCAGCGCCACCATGCCGGCTGCGAGGGGTCGTCTCATGGCCGGAGCTTCGCGGCCGCCCCGTGCCGGGGAATCGGCCGATCTCCGGATCGCGCTACGGGAAAGCCGCAGGAGAGGAGGAGCGGAGAAGGAGGGATTCGAACCCTCGAGGCAGGGATTACCCCACCTAACGCCTTAGCAGGGCGCCGCCTTCAGCCACTCGGCCACTTCTCCGGGTCGAGAGAGGATATCGGCCGTGTGGGGTGTTCGAAGGAGGGGGCTCGTGGGGGAACCATGGGTTCCCCCACGCCGAGCGCGCCGCCTTCAGCCACTCGGCCACTTCTCCGGGTCGAGAGAGGATATCGGCCGTGTACGAGCGCGTATGAGGGGGACGTGGGTCAGTCGTGGATGCGGGCGATCAGCTCGCTCCGCTTGACGACCTTGACCTCGATCCCGCCGAGGCGCACCTCGAAGCCGGCCTCGCGTGGGTAGAGCACCTTGTCGCCGGGCTCGACGCCCGTCACGTCGCTGCCGATCGCGGTCACGATCCCCGTGCGGCAGGCAGCGGCCTGCGCTGCAGAGGCGGGCAGGATCAGCCCCGCGCGGGTCTCGGTCTCGTCCGACGTCGGCTGGATGACGAGGAACTCGTCGAGCGGCTCGAGCGAGACGTCCACGCGGTGCGGGTCCTGGACCATGGCCCGAAACGATATCCACGCGCCCCGGTGTCGGACTTCAAGTCCGACACCGAGGCGTTGCGGCGGCGTCAGCCGCGCAGGGTGTCCGACTCGAAGTCGGACACCGGCGTCAGCCTCGCGCGTGGGTGTCCGACTCGAAGTCGGACACCGGTGCGTGGCGCTACATCCGCCCGGCCGCGACGATCCGCTGGAGGAACTGGCGGCGTCCGCTCCTCTCGCGGCGCGCCGAAGAGCTGGTCGGGCGGTCCTTCCTCGAGGATCCGGCCGGCATCCAGGAAGCACACGCGGTGGGCGACGTCGCGTGCGAAGCCCATCTCGTGAGTCGCGATCAGCATCGTCATCCCGCCGTCGGCCAGCTCGCGGATGACGTCGAGCACCTCGGCCACGAGCTCGGGGTCGAGGGCGCTCGTGACCTCGTCCAGCAGGAGCAGCTGGGGCTGCATCGCAAGGGCCCGCGCGATCGCGACGCGCTGCTGCTGGCCTCCCGAGAGCCGGTCGGGGTACTCCTCCCGCTTGTCCGCGAGCCCGAAGCGCTCGAGCAGCCGGGTCGCCTCCGCGTCCGCCTCGGCGCGGGACAGCCCTCGTGCCTTGCTCGGCGCCGAGCGTGACGTTTCTCGAGACGGTCATGTGCGGAAAGAGGTTGTACGACTGGAAGACGATCCCGATGCCTCGTCGCACCACGATCGACGTCGACCCCGCGTGCCGTGATCTCCTCCCCGTCGACGAGGATGCGGCCCGCCGCGATCGGCTCGAGCAGGTTGACGCAGCGCAGCAGCGTCGACTTCCCCGATCCGGAGGCGCCGATCAGGCAGACGACCTCGTGCTCGGCGAGCGTGAGGTCGATCCCGCGGAGCACCTCGAGCTTGCCGAACGACTTGTGGAGCCCCTCGATCCGGAGCGCCTCCGACGCTGTCCGACCGGCGTCGGACACCGGATCCGAGCCGTCCGTCACGAGGGCCTCCGGAGCGGCCCCGGGCCTCGTTTGGTGTCCGACTCGAAGTCGGACACCGGGCGTACGTCGGCAGTCATGCGAGCCTCCCCGCCTGCTGGCGGCGCCGGTCGCGGGCGACGAGCCAGTCGGTGAAGCGGGCCAGGGGGATCGTGATCGCGACGAACAGGGTCGCGGCGACGAGGTACGGCGTGCCGTTGAAGGTCGCCGACTGGTCGATCTGCGCCTGCTTGAACGCCTCGACGACGCCGAGCGTGCCGACGAGCGCCGTGTCCTTCTGCAGCCCGATGAAGTCGTTGAGAAGGGGCGGGACGACGCGCCGCACGGCCTGCGGGAGCACGACGAACCGGAGCGCCTGCCCGTGGGAGAGCCCGAGCGACCGCGCCGCCGCCGCCTGGCTCGGGTGCACGGACTCGATCCCCGAGCGGTAGACCTCGGAGACGTAGGCCGTGTACACGAGCACGAGCGCGACGACCGCCCAGAAGAACTGCGAGATCGGGACCCACTCGAGGCCGAGCGCCGGCATCCCGAAGCCGAGGATCGAGATCACGAGGATCGTCGGGATGCCTCGGAACAGGTCGGTGTAGACGATCGCCAGCGCCCGCAGCGGGAAGAAGACCGGGCCGGGCAGCGAGCGGAGCACGGCGACGAACAATGCCGCCGGCAGGATGAGGAGCTCCGCGGTGCAGAACAGCTTCACGTTCAGCCAGAACGCGTCGAGGATCTCGGGGAAGCTCTCGCGGTAGATCGTGCCGTCGAGGAAGTACGCCTTGAACGCGCCCCAACCGGGCGAGCGCGTGACGATCACGACGACGACCGTCGACGAAGACGGCCGTCGAGAGGAGGGCGATGGCGACCGTCCGCGCCTCCTTGGAGACGCGGACGGTGCCGCCGCCGAGGATCCGGGAGCTCCGGTTCCCGTCCAGGCGCGATTACTTGATGTCCGGCGCTCCGGCGCGCGCCAGGTACGTCGTCTGGAGCTTCTTGATCGTCCCGTTCCGCCACAGCCGGTCGAGCGCCTTGTTCACGCAGCCGGTGAGCGAGTTGCCCTTCTGCAAGCACCATGCCGAAGTGCTCCTTCGTGCCGCGCGTCGGGAGCTTGCCGACGATCACGCCGTCGGAGACCTGGACGGCGGTGACGTAGAAGGCGGTCGGCAGGTCGACGACGATCCCGTCGATCTGGCCGTTCTTGAGCGCCTGCACCGCGGCGTCGTTCGTGTCGAAGACGAGCGGCTTGGACGAGGGCTTGATGTAGTTCGTGATGTACGTGTAGCTCGTCGTCCCGACCTGGGCGCCGAGCTTGAACGGCTTCAGGCCTGCGATCGACTTGACCTTCGCGATCGGCTTGCCCTTGCGGCCGACGACCGCCTGGTTGACGAAGTAGTAGCACTTCGAGAAGTCGACCGCCTTCGCGCGCTCGGGCGTGTAGGAGACCTGGGTGATGTAGACGTCGAAGGGCTTCTTGCCCGGGCGGAACGAGTTGTTGAAGGGGACGACCGTCCACTTCACCTGCGCCTTCGTGAAGCCGAGCTCCTTCGCGACTGCGTAGGCGACCGCGGACTCGTAGCCCTTGCCGCTGTACGGGTCGGAGACCTTCCACGGCTTCGTCTTCTCCGCGCCGCCGAACCACGGCGGGAAGGCCGGGTTGTCGGCGCCGATCGTGAGGGTGCCGTCCTCGACGAGGTTCAGCGAGCCGACGGCGCAGCCGGGGATCGCCGCCGGGGCCGCCGCGGACGAATGTGCCGCACTCGCCGACGCGGCGAGCGCGAGCACCGCGGCCGCCGCGAGACCGAGGCTCGAGATGAGCAGTTTCCGCATGGATCGTCTCCTCCGAAGGTGATGGGCTCGCGGCGCGAGGCCGCCGGCCCCACGCGAGACTTCAGTTCGGGAAGCGTACCCGGCCGCGCTTCAATCCCCGGGCTTCTTCGCGCGTGACGGCTGCACCCGCGGTGGCTCGCCCGGCATCTTCGGGAAGTTCGGCGGGTACGGGGCCTCGCCCACGCCTGCGGCTTCCTCCCGCTCGACCCACTCGAGCAGCACGCGAAGGTCGCACACGACGTCGTCGATGCCCGCCTGGACGTCGCCGAGCCGCCCGAACCGCTCCGGCATCGTCACGAGCGTGAAGTCCTCGGTCTCGACGTCGGGCAGCTCGTCCCAGGTCACGGGCGCGGAGACGGTCGCGTCGGGTCGCGGCCGCACGGAGTACGCGGACGCGATCGTCCGGTCGCGGGCGTTCTGGTTGTAGTCGATGAACACCTTCTCGCCGCGCTCCTCCTTCCACCACGCCGTCGTGACGAGGTCGGGGGCGCGGCGCTCGATCTCCCGCGCGAACGCGAGCGCGCAGCGGCGGACGACGGGGAACTCCCACTGCGGCTCGATCCGCACGGCGATGTGGATGCCGCGGTTCCCGGATGTCTTCGGCCAGCCCGTGTAGCCGATCTCGGCGAGCGTCTCGCGCACGACGGCGGCGACCTTCTTCCCGTCCGCGAACGTCGTGCCCGGCTGCGGGTCGACGTCGATCCGCAGCTCGTCGGGTCGGTCGACGTCCGCCCGTCGCGACGGCCAGGGATGGAAGTCCACGACCGCGAGGTTCGCCCCCCAGATCACCTGCGCGAGCTCGGTGACGCAGAGCTCGTCGGCGTGGCGGCCCGAGGGGAACGTGACGCGCGCGACCTCGACCCACTCGGGGCGCTTCTCCGGGACGCGCTTCTGGTAGATCTGCTCGCCCGCGATGCCGTCCGGGAAGCGGCGCAGCTGCGTCGGCCGCTCGCGGAGGGCGCGGACGATGCCGTCGCCGACCGCGAGGTAGTAGTCGACGAGGTCGCGCTTGGTGTACCCCGCCTCCGGGAACAGCACCTTCTGCGGGTTCGTGACCTTCACCGTCCGCGTGCCGACCTCCAGCTCGACGAAGGGCGATGCCATGGCCTACGTGTCCGTCCCGGCGACGTGCTGGAGGAGGCTCGTGAGGGAGTCGCCCCCGTCGTGCGGCGGGCGGAGCTCGCGCCAGGTGCATTGGGAGGGATCCTTGTCGGGCCGAAGCCGCAGCAGCTTCGTCCCGTGGCGAAAGCGACGGCCCTGCACCTTGTCGTAGCGCACCTCGACGACCACCTCGGGCCGGACGGGCGCCTCCTCCAGCTCGCCACCGCCCCAGCGGTTGGGCTCGGAGAAGCGCCGCTCGGGGGCGTCCTCGAGCAACGGCAGCACGACGGCGGCGATCTCGTCGTGGCGCGCAGGCGCCACCGCGGCGGAGCCGACGTAGTCGAGGTCGCCGTCGTCGTCCCAGAGGCCCAGGAGAAGCGTTGCGATCCGGCGCTCGCCGTCGCTCTTCCAGCGAATGCCCGCCACGACGCAGTCGGCCGTCTTCTCCGGCTTGACCTTGACGACGGCGCTGCGCTCGCCTGCGCGGTAGGGCTCGTCGCGGCGCTTCGCGATCACGCCGTCGAGCCCGATCGCCTCGAACGACGAGAGCCACTCGAGCGCCTCGTCGCGATCGAGCGTGCAGGGCGACAGGACGAAGCCGCGCCCCAGCTCTTCCAGCGTCGATCGCCGCGAGGCGAGCGGCGCCGACCAGCGCTCCTCGCCGTCCCAGACGAGCATGTCGAACGCGACGAAGCTCGCCGGGATCTCCGCCGACAGCTTGCGAACCCGGCTCTCCGCGGGGTGCAGCCTCGTCTGCATCGCGTCGAAGTCGAGGACGCCGTCGCGCACGATCACGATCTCGCCGTCGAGGCAGGAACGCGGCGGGAGGAGCTCGCCGAGCGGTGCGAGCTCGGGGAAGTAGCGAAGCAGCGGCCTCGCGTTCCGCGACCACAGCCGGAGCTCACCGGCGCCGTTCTCGAGCAGTCCGCGGAAGCCGTCCCACTTCGGCTCGTACTGCCACTGGTCCCCCTCGGGGAGCTCGCGGACGAGCTCCGCCTCCATCGGCGGGAACGGGATCGAGGGATCGAGGTCGGCGGGTCGCTCGACGGGCTCGCTCGACCGGCTCCGGCGGGGGCGTGCCATCGGGCACACCGTACCGCCGAGTAGTCTCCGAGCCGCATGCGACGCGTCGTCATCACCGGGCTCGGGGCCGTCACGCCGATCGGTCTCGACGCACCTTCGACGTGGGACGCGGCGGTCTCCGGAAGGAGCGGCGTCGGCTGGATCGAGGCGTTCGACGCCTCGGAGTACCCCGTGCGCATCGCCGCCGAGGTGCGCGGCTTCGACCCCGGCGAGCTCGTGCCGCCCAAGGAGGCGCGCCGGATGGACCGCAACGTCCTCCTCGCAGTTGCCGCAGCGCAGGAGGCCTGGGACGACGCGGGGCTCGACGAGGTCGACCCGACGCGGGTCGGGATCCTGGTGGGGTCGGCGATCGGCGGGATCGCGACGATCGTCGAGCAGCAGCAGGTCTTCGCCGACCGCGGCCCGGATCGCGTCTCCCCGTTCTTCATCCCCTCCGTGCTCGTCGACACGGCGAGCGGGCAGATCGCGATCCAGCTCGGTCTCAAGGGGCAGAACTTCGCGCCGGTCTCCGCGTGCGCAACGGGCTCGACCGCGATCGGCGAGGCAGCGGCGTCCATCCGCCGCGGCCAGGCCGACGTCGTGCTGGCCGGCGGCACCGAGGCGCCGATCATCCCGCTCATCCTCGCCGGCTTCTGCGCGATGCGCGGGCTCGTCGCCGAGGAGGAGGATCCCACGCTCGCCTCACGGCCGTTCGACGCGACGCGTGCGGGGTTCGTGATGGGGGAGGGGGCCTGCATCCTCGTGCTCGAGGAGCTCGAGGCCGCGCGCGCCCGCGGCGCGACGATCTACGCGGAGGTGCTCGGCTACGGCGCCTCGAACGACGCGCACCACCTCGCGCAGCCGGAGCCGGAGGCGACGGGCGTGGCCGCGATGATCGCCTCGGCGCTCGACGCGGCGGGCGTCGCGCCCGAGCGTGTCGGGTACGTCAACGCCCACGGCACGTCCACGCCGCTCGGCGACCTCGCCGAGACCCGCGCGCTGAAGCAGGTCTTCGGCGACCACGCCTACCGCCTCGCGGTCTCGTCGACGAAGTCCGTGACCGGGCACTGCTTCGGGTCGGCGGGCGCCGTCGAGGCGATGATGTGCGCGCTGGCGCTGCACGACGGCGTCCTCCCGCCGACGATCAACTACCGGAACCCCGATCCGGAATGCGACCTCGACTACGTGCCGAACGAGGCGCGCCGGGTCGAGGTCGACGTCGCGCTGTCCAACGCGATGGGCCTCGGCGGCCACAACGCCTGCGTCCTGCTCGGCCGGGTCGACTGACGTCCCGGGCGCGCGTTGGGACTCGACAGCAGGCGCATCGCAGACACAATGCAAGAGGTGGGCACGGGATCGGAGACCGCATCCCTCGGGCACGGCGCGGCCGTTCCGGGAGCGACGGCATGCCGTCATTGCGGTGCACCGCTCGAGCTGACCGTCGTGGATCTCGGCAAGTCGCCCCTCTGCCAGACCGTGCTCACGACCGAGCAGCTCGAGCAGGTCGAGGCGTTCTATCCGCTCCACGTGCGCGCGTGCGAGCGGTGCTGGCTCGTGCAGATCCCGCAGTTCGTGCCGCCCGAGGACATCTTCACCGAGTACGCCTACTTCTCGGCGTACTCGGACTCGTGGGTCGAGCACGCGCGCCGCTACGTCGAAGCGATGACCGAGCGACTCGGGCTCGGGAGCGACAGCCTGGTCGTCGAGCTCGCGTCGAACGACGGCTATCTGCTCCAGCACTTCCTGCCGAAGGGCATCCCCGTGCTCGGTGTGGAGCCGGCTCTGAACGTCGCCGAGGCCGCGGTCGCCCGCGGAGTCCCGACGATCACGGAGTTCTTCGGCGCCGAGTTGGGGCGCCAGCTTGCCGAGCAGCGCGGGACGGCCGACCTCGTGCTCGGGAACAACGTTCTCGCCCAGGTCCCGGACATCAACGACTTCGTCGCGGGTGTGGCGGCGCTCCTCGGGGCGGACGGGACGGCGACGTTCGAGTTCCCGCACCTGGCGAAGCTGATCGAGCACCTCGAGTACGACACGATCTATCACGAGCACTTCTCCTACTTCTCGGTGCACTCGATCCGGGCGATCTTCGGCGCGCAGGGACTGGACGTCGTCGACGTCGAGGAGCTCCCGAGCCACGGCGGATCCTTGCGAGTCTTCCTCCAGCATGCGCGCGCACGAGTTGCGCCGACGCCGGCGGTCGCCGAGCTGCTCGACCGAGAGGACGCGCAGGGCTTGCGCGACCCCGAGACGTACCGGCGCTTCGCCGACGGCGTCCGCGAGTCGAAGCGTGCACTGCTGGAGCTGCTCATCGACCTGCGGCGGCAGGGGAAGCAGGTTGTCGGCTACGGGGCGCCCGGGAAAGGCAACACGCTGCTCAACTACTGCGGCATCCGCACGGACTTCCTCGACTACACGGTCGACCGGAATCCGTACAAGCAGGGCAAGCACACGCCGGGGACACACATCCCGATCCATCAGCCCGAGCGCATCGCGGAGACGCGGCCGGACGTCATCGTGATCCTCCCCTGGAACCTCGCCCGCGAGATCAGCGAGCAGCTCGCCTATACGGCCGAGTGGGGCGCGACGCTCGTGGTACCCGTGCCGCATGCGATTCGCTTCGCGCCCGGAGCGCTTCCGGCGGGGGTCACGGGGTGAAGGTCGTCGTCTTCTGCGGCGGGCTCGGCGTGCGGATGGGCGAGGAGACCCAGCGCATCCCGAAGCCGATGATCCGGATCGGCAACCGCCCGATCCTCTGGCACATCATGCGGTACTACGCGGCCTGGGGGCACACGGAGTTCGTTCTCTGCCTCGGCTACAAGGGCGACGTCATCCGCGAGTACTTCCTCAACTACAACGAGGCGCTCTTCAACGACTTCGTGCTCGAGGGACACGGCGCCGAGGCCCATGTCGAGCTGCTCCAGCGCGACGTCGGGCGGTGGAGGATCACGTTCGTCGACACCGGGATGCAGTCGACGATCGGCGAGAGGCTGAAGGCCGTCGAGGCGTATCTCAACGACGACGACGAGTTCCTGGCCACCTACGGCGACGGGCTCACGGATGCTCCTCTCGACCAGATGGTCGATGCCTTCCGCACCTCGGGGAAGCTCATCCAGTTCCTCTCGGTGCGACCCCAGTTCAACGCACATCGGGTGATCACCGACGAGCGGCGGGACCGTGACGTCGGTGGAGGACATGAGCCTCTCGGACGTTCGGATCAACGGCGGGTTCTTCGCGTGTCGCCGGGAGCTGCTCGACTGGATCGAGCCCGGCGACGAGCTCGTCGAGGAGACGTTTGCCAAGCTCATCCCGCGGGGCGAGGTCGTCGCGTTCCCGTACGAGGGGTTCTTCGGGCCGATGGACACGATCAAGGACCGGCAGCGGCTCGAGGCGCTGCTCGAGTCCGGGCGGCGCCGTGGCGACAGGTCGGCCTGCACGAGGAACGCGAGCCGAGGCCCGCCTGATGCTGGCGCTCTCGCTCTTCGGCGGCGCTGCGCCGCTGCGCCGCGTGCTCGCGATCGGCTGCCACGCCGACGACATCGAGATCGGCTGCGGTGGGACGCTGCTCGCCCTCACGCGCAGCCGGCCCGACGTCGAGGTGACGTGGGTCGTGCTCGGCGCCGAGGGGGAACGTGCGGCCGAGGCGCGAACGAGCGCGGAGGACTTCCTCACGCGCGCCTCGCGCTCCGAGGTCGTCGTTCACGGGTTCAAGGACGCGTACATGCCGTACTACGGCGAGGCGGTCAAGGAGGCGTTCGAGCAGCTCAAGCGGGTTCAGCCGGATCTGGTGCTCACCCACACGCGCAATGACCTCCACCAGGACCATCGCCTCGCGTGCGAGCTGACGTGGAACACGTTCCGCGACCACCTCATCCTCGAGTACGAGGTGCCGAAGTGGGACGGCGACCTCGGACGTCCCAACCTGTACGTCCCGCTCGACGAGGATGTCGTCACCGACAAGCTCGAGCTCGTCCTCCGGCACTTCCCGACGCAGGCGGGGAAGCACTGGTACGACGACGAGACATTCCGAGGGCTCATGCGGCTCCGGGGCCTCGAATGCGCGTCTGTGTCACGCTACGCCGAGGCGTTCTACGCTCCCAAGGTCACCTCGGCCCCTGATCCGATGCGAATTCTCGTCACCGGCAGCCACGGCTACATCGGTTCGGTGCTTGCGCCGATCGTCGCCGGCGCAGGCCACGATGTCGTCGGGCTCGACACGTCGTTCTACCGGGGGTGCGACTTCGGAGACGACCTCGCGACGATTGCGACGGTGCATCGGGACGTGCGGGACGTCACGCCCGCGGACTTCGAGGGGTTCGACGCGGTCGTCCACCTCGCGGCGCTCTCGAACGACCCGATCGGCGACCTCAACGAGCAGTGGACGTACGACATCAACCTCGACGCGACGCTGCGGGTCGCCCGGGAGGCCAAGGCGGCGGGCGTCGGGCGGTTCGTCTTCGCCTCGTCGTGCTCGATGTACGGCGCGTCGGGAACGGACGACCTGCTCGACGAGGGGGCGCCGCTTCAGCCGCTGACCGCCTACGCCGAGTCGAAGGTGCGCGCTGAGGAGGGGCTTGCGGCGCTCGGAGGGGACGGGTTCGCGATCGTCTCGATGCGAAACGCGACGGTCTACGGCGTCTCGCCGCGGCTTCGCCTGGACATCGTCCTCAACAACCTCGCGGGCTGGGCGCCACACGACCGGCCGGGTCCGGCTCCTGTCGGACGGGCGCTCGTGGCGGCCGCTCGTCCACGTGCGCGACCTGTCCCGCATGGCGCTCGCGATGCTCGAGGCGCCGGACGAGCTCGTCGCCGGCGAGGCGTTCAACGTCGGCTCGGCCGACAGAACTACCTCGTTCGCGACCTCGCCGAGGTGCTCGCCGACGTGACGGGGTGCGACGTCGAGTTCGCGAGCGACGCCTCACCCGACCCGAGGTCGTACCGCGTCGATTTCTCCAAGGTCGCGCGTGCGTTCCCGTCGTTCGTATTCGAGTGGGACGCGCGACGTGGCTCGGAGGAGCTCGTGAACGCCTATCGCGCGCTTCCCCTCACGACCGAGCTCTTCGAGGGGCGTCGCTATGTCCGTCTGCGCCAGCTCCGTCACCTCCTCGACGACGGAGAGCTGGACGACGGGCTGCGGTGGCGCGACGATCTGGGCGCGTAGAGCGTGCGGTTCTCCGAGACTCCGATTGCCGGCGCTGTCGTGGTCGAGCTCGAGCGTCACGAGGACGAACGTGGATTCTTCGCGCGGGTCTGGGACCCGGACGAGCTGGCAGCCGCGTCGGCCTGACGCCCGATCTCGCTCAGGCGAGCATCTCCCGCTCGACCCGGGCGGGGACGCTCCGGGGCATGCATTTCCAGGTTGCCCCCCACGAGGAGGCGAAGCTCGTGCGGTGTGTTCGCGGCGCGATCTTCGACGTCGTTCTCGATCTCCGACCCGAGTCGCCGACATACCTCGGCTGGCACGGCGTGCGTCTGGACGAAGGGAACGGTACGGCGCTCTACATTCCCGAAGGCTGCGCCCACGGATTTCAGACACTGGTCGCCGACTCGGATGTCCTCTACCTGATCTCGTCCACGTACGTCCCCGAGGCGTCCTCCGGCGTACGGTGGGACGACCCGGCGTTCGGGATCGAGTGGCCCGACGCCTCGAAGCGGACGATCGGCGCCCGCGACCTCGCGTGGCCCGACTACGCTCGACTGGATCGCTGACCCCGGCTCAGCCTGCCGCGAGCCCGGATCCGGCGTTGTCCGTCAGCGTGGCTCGAATGTCCTCGACGGTGCGAGTCAGGCCGTCCTCCAACCCGGTCGTGGCAGTCCAGCCGAGCACCTCCCGCGCCCTGGCGGTGTCCGCGGCCGAGACGTGCTCCGCGGCGCGTTCGGAGAGCTCGCCGAACCTCGCATCGACGGAGGCGTGCGTCACGACGGCGAGCATTTCCACGATCTCTGCGACCGTGTGGAGCTCGCCCGAGCCGATGTCGACGACCTCGCCGGCCAAGCCGGGAGCGGCGCCGGCGATCACGAAGGCGTGGACGACGTCGTCGACGTAGACCCAGTCGACCGGCCGTCGACCGCTCGAGAGCACGGGTGCCTCACCGGCCAGGAAGCAGCGCGTCACGTACGGGATGAGCTTCGAGGTGTCCCGTTGGCCCGGGCCGTAGATCATGGCGGGCCGCAGGACGACCGTCGAGAGGCCGTACAGCGTGGAGAACATGCGCGCATAGGAGGTGGCTGCGGTCTTGCCGGCTGCGTAGGGGGACCGCGGAGGGTCGGTCGCCGTCGCCTCCTCGTAGGACCCGGCCAGCACGACCCTGTCGGAGCCGGTGGCGAGCGCCGCCAGGAGGACGTTGACGGCGGCTACGAGGTTCCCGGACAACGTCGGGTAGACGTTCTCGGGCTCCCGGGCACCGCTGACGTGGCTGGCCAGGTGAAAGACGACCGTCGGCCGCACGTCCTCGAACACCTCGCGGACCGAGTCGGGTTGCGTCACGTCGCACTCGCGCCAGTCCACGCCGGCATACGGGGCCGCTCGTCGTGTCTCGTGTCGTGCAGACGACCGTCGTCCCGCCTTCGAGAAGCCGCCGCACCAGTCTCGAGCCGAGGAACCCGGTGCCGCCCGTCACGAGCGCGGTCTGCCCGTCCAACGGGCCGTCCAGGTGCGGGGTCGGAGTCGACTCGCTCGCCGTCATCCGGCGGATCCGAGCAGATCGTGCGCTTCGAGGCGCTCCGCTGCGAGCCTGACGTCCCCGAAATCCAGCCCCGAGCGTTCTGCGATGTCGAGAAGGCTGTTGGTGCCGTCCGAGAGGCTCAGGACCCACAGGAGGGCCATCTCCTCGCTCGAGCCTCCGCCCAGGCCGCGGTAGAGACCGCGCCTGCCGAGCTGGGGCTCTCCGTACGGGCTGAGGTTCCGGTACGTGCCGTTCGACTCGATCACGTCGATGACGTCGAGGAGCGTCGCGAAGCTGTTGCCGAGATGCTCGGGGCGAACGAAGTCGAGGCTGTCCGCCGACGAGTGATACTCGGGGAATCGATCCGCAGGCGTCCGCGAGAAGGCGCCGACCGGGAGGTCGAAGCCGGGCGAGCAGAACTGGCGCTCGTCGCCGCCGTAGGGCGACCAGTCGTCGACGCGGTTCCGCGGATCCGTCCGAAGGACGAGGAGACCACGTGGTCGATCTCGGCGTCCCCGCGTCGGCTCCGCTTGTAGGTCATCGCCCCGGGGTCACCGACGCACGAGACGACGAGCCCATGGCGGACACGCTGGACGCCGTCACGGTTGCGCGCGAGCCAGCAGATCGAGCCGATCGTGCCCGGCACCCAGAGCAGCCTGTATGTGTAACGGAGGCGGGGTTGGCCGGCCAGTGCGCGGCCGACCTCGGCAAGGAGCGCGACGCCCGACAGAGTTGTCGTTCGCAAGGGACGGGTGGCACGCATAGGTGGTGAGGAGGACCTCGTCGGTCGTGGCGCCCGGTATGACGGCTTCGCCGTACGTCACTGCCCCTGGCGCGATCGTCGAATCGACCATCACCCGATAGTCGCCGGGACGAAGCGTGTCGAGCTGCCGACGCGTCATGCAGAACCCCCACCGCTCGACGTAGTACGACGTGCGGTACGGGACGAGATCCGGGTTGTCGACGTGCGTGAAGACGTGCTCGCGGAGCTCGTCGAGCGAGACCGTCGTGTCGACCGGCGCGCTGTAGTTGAGGACGTGGAGGTTCGAGTCCTCGAAGTCGACGACCCGGCTGCCATCGGGAGCATCGATCCACGCCGCCCGCACGTTCCATTCGTCAGGGACGACCCAGTCGAGCACGGGTGTGCCCGTCGGTGTCTCCACGAGCTCGAGCGGTACATCCCGCGCCACCAGGCGGAGCGTCTCCCGGATGCCGTCCCCGGTGATGCTCCGGCAGAGCGGGAACATCGTCGTCATTCGTTGGTGGATAGCCGCGCCCGCCGCGGCGGGCGCGGGGGCTACGGATCGATCGAGCGCCATGCTCGGATCGTATGTCCATTGCCGCTCGTTTTCGGCCTGACGACCGGATCAGGCCTGGCCGCCGCTCCACACGTCCGACGGTCGCGGCCCGGTCAGGAGAGCCGGCCCAAGGTCGACCAGGGTGCGGACGAGCGTGTCGGCGAGCCCGAGCACGTCGCTCGCCGGCGGAAAGTGCCGGTTCGGATACGCGATCACGCGCATCCCGGCGGCGTGGGCGGCGCGGATGCCGCTCGCTGAGTCCTCGACCGCGGCGCAGCGCTCCGGAGCGACGCCGAGGCGTCGCGCCGCCTCGAGGTAGACGTCCGGAGCCGGCTTCCCCCGCCCGACCTCCTCGGACGAGACCGTGACCTCGAAGAGCGCGGTCAGATCGAGCTCGTGCAGCACGGCGTCGATCAGCTCCCGGTTGGACGAGGAGGCGAGCGCGAGCCGCAGGCCCGCCGACGCGAGGCTCCGGACCGCCTCGACGGCGCCCGGCACGACCGGCAACTCGGTCGCGTAGCGGCCGAGCATCCGCCGCACGACCTCCTCGTTGATGACCTCCGGGGGCTCGCGCAGCCCGACGACGTCGTGGAGGTAGCGCGACCACTCGTGCGAGCTCATCCCCATCATCGCCTGCTGCGCCTGCGGGGTGTACCGCCCGCCCCACTCCTCGGTCAGCTCCTCGCGCACCTCGTCCCAGAGGTGCTCGGTGTCGACGAGAACGCCGTCCATGTCGAAGACGACGGCCTCGATCTGCTCGACCGCGGTCACCAACTGATCGTACGGAGATCAGACGGGCTTGCAGGTCGGGTCGTTGCCGTACACGGCGCGCTGCTGCTCGACCAGTTGGCGGTCGAGCGCCTCGTCGTACGGGCCGGGCGCAGCGCCTTCCCACATCACGTCCGGTAGCACTCCGGGCCCGACGACCGTCGCCCGATAGCGCTCGCCCCGTCCTTCCGGTCGTCGACCGACCGGCGGATAGCCCGGGTACGGGTCGTGGGCATACAGTCCGTAACAGAAGACCCCGGTGCCGCGGTGCGAGAGGAAGCTGTTCTCACGCCTCCAGCCGGGCCCGTACGCGGAGTCGAACGTATCGAGGTAGATGTTCCGGCCGAAGCCGTCCAGTGGTGCCCCCGTCGTCGTCGCCGCGAACCCGTACACGGGCTGCCCGAGGTAGGTCAGGCGGCCGAAGAGGTGGTCGAAGCGCTTGCTGTAGGCCCAGTTCGTCCAGATCTCGAGCTTCGGCAGGTCGCCCGTCCAGTGGCTCAGCCGGAGCTCCCACGAGGCCTGCAGCGGCTTCCAGGGGTCGACGCCGAGGTTCGGCAGGCCGCGCTGCCACGCCTGGAGCGCCCAGTGGCTCCCGTCCGGCATGGTGCAGCCGGTGACGAGCCAGGCGAGCGGCGGTCCCGTGTACCGGCGGCACACGTTGACGAACCCCACCGCGAGCGTCTTGCGGTACGTGGCCCAGCCGCCCGAGTAGTCGATGCGGAACGCGACCTGCGGCTGGTCGGGGCTCGGCTGGCGGGCATTGAGCGCACCCCAGGCGAGCACGTTCCACAGCTTCCCCTTCGAGCGGTAGCCGACGAGCGCCTGGCCGTTCGCGTTGACGCGGAGCGTGACGTCCTTGGCGTCCCGCGCGATCAGCTGCGAGGCCTGGGACCCCGCCGGCAGAGCGAGCGCGGCGAGGAGCGTGACGAGGAGAAGGACGCGCCGCATCGACGGCTGGATCGGCAGCACCGGCGCAAGGATAGAGCCCTGGCGCGAGGGATCCGCGGGGTACCGACTCGCGGCCGAGCACGGAGCCGCCGTCGGGGAGTTCCCCGATGCCCGAGGGGCGTCCGCCGGGCGACACTCGAGGCCAGGAGCACAACACCATGGAGGCGAGGGACGTCGGGCGGGTGATCGAGGAGCGGGCCGTGCTGTCTCGGGCCTCGCGTGCGGTCGCGTTCAGCGGCCTCGCCCGCGAGGCCGCTGTCGTCGGCAGCGCGATCCTGTTCTACTTCGGCGTGCGCAACCGCACCCAGGGGGATCCGGGCGCCGCGCTCGCGAACGCGCATCGCATCGTCGATCTCGAGCGTGCGCTCGGGATCGACTGGGAGAGCGCGGTGCAGTCGGTGGCGCTGTCGAGCCACGTGCTCGTGACGCTCGCCAACTGGGTGTACATCTTCGGGCACTGGCCCGTGATCATCGGGGTCGGCGTCGCGCTCTACGTCTACCGGCGGCCGCACTACTACCTGCTGCGCAACGCGATGTTCGTCTCCGGGATGATCGGCTTCCTCCTCTTCGCGCTGTTCCCGGTCGCCCCGCCACGGCTCTCGGGCCTGGGCCTCGTCGATACGGTGACCGAGCGCTCGCGACGCGTACCGCGCGCTGCAGCCGCCCGGCCTCACGAACGAGTACGCGGCATTCCCGAGCCTGCATGCGGGCTGGAATCTCCTCATCGGCATCGTCGTCTTCCTCGCCGTGGCGAGCGTCGCCGTGCGGGCGGTGGCCGTCGCGCTGCCGATCGCGATGGCCTTCGCCGTGGTGGCGACCGCCAACCACTATCGTGATCGACGTCGCGGGCGGCACCGCCGTCGTGCTCTTCGGGCTCGCCGTGGCACTCGTCATCCAGAAGCGCCAGGACGCATCTACACTGGGTCGGAATGGGGTCGCAGGTGACCGAGGGGGAACCGCGTCGGGTCGCCGCGCCGTTCGTGGTCGCGCACCGGGCAGGGAACTGCCTCGACGCGCTGCGTGAGGCCGAGCGCCTCGGTGTCGCGCTGGTCGAGGCCGACGTCCGCCTCTTCCGCGGCCGCGCCGAGATCCGGCACCTGAAGACGGTCGGCTCGCTGCCGCTCTACTGGGACCGCTGGGCGGTCGCATCGCCGTTCCGGCGCTCGCTCGTCCTCGTCCGAGCTCCTCGAGGCGACGACGGCCCGATACCGAGCTGATGCTCGACCTCAAGGGCTCGAGCCGGCGCCTCGCCGAGATCGTGCGCGAGGAGCTCACCCCGTATCTCGCCGCGCGCCGCTTCACGGTCTGTGCGCGCTCGTGGGAGCTGCTCGAGGCCTTCGACGGCCTCCCGGTGCGACGCGTCGCGTCCGTGGGAAGCAGTCGGCAGCTGCGCGCGCTCGTCGCGCGCTTCGCCGGCACGCGGCTCGACGGCGTCTCGATCCACGAGCGCCTGCTGGACGCGCGCGCCGTCGCCGAGCTCCGCGCCGTCGCCGGCGTGATCCTCACCTGGCCGGTCAATGCCCCTTCCCGGGCCCGCGAGCTCCTCCGCATGGGGGTCGACGGCCTGATCAGCGACCACGTCGGCGCGATCGCTCCCCTCGCGACGGCCGCGACGTGAGCGTCCTCGCCACCGTCGTCGACGCCGTCGACTCGGCATCGGATCGGGTCGCGAATCTCGACAGCCGGTTCCTGCTGCTTGCGCTCGCGGTGCAGCTCCTGACGCTCGTGTTCCGCTCGCTCGCGTGGCGCTCGGTGCTCGCCGCGGCCTATCCGGAGCAGCGGATCTCTGCGGTCTCGGTCGGCGGCGCGTACGCCGCGGGTGTCGCGTTGAACGCGTTCACGCCGATGCGCGGCGGCGAGCTGGCGAAGATCCTGATCGCGCGCACCCGCATCCCCGGCTCGACGGTGCCCACGCTCGCCGCGTCGCTCACCGTGATGCTCGCAACCGATGGGCTGATCGGCGGGCTCCTGATCGGCGTCCTCTGGACGACCGGCGTCCTGCCCGCCCTCCCGGCTCCGCCGGGGCTGATCGCGCTCGAGCTTGCGGGTCTCGCCGCTCTCGTCGTGTCGATCGGCGCCGCTTTGGCCTACAGGCTTCGCCCCGCTGCGGTGCTCGGGCTGGTGCAACGGGCCGCGCAGGGACTGAGCGTCGTCCGCCAGCCGGGCCGGTATGCGTGCACGGTGCTGCCGTTCCAGCTCGCCGCCTGGGCGTGTCGGATCGGCGTCGTCGTCCTCGTCCTCGCCGCGTTCGGGATCCGAGCAAGCGTCGCCACCGCGGCGCTCGTCGTCGTGCTCAACGGCGCCTCGACGCTCGTCCCGGTCCCGGGTGGCGCAGGAACGCAGCAGGTGCTCGCGACGTACGCGCTCCAGGGGGCGGTCTCGGCGGCGACCGCCGTCTCGTTCTCCCTCGGGATGCAGGTCGGCGTCACGGCGGTCAACACGACCGTCGGCATGATCGCCCTGATGCTGCTCTTCAGGACCGTGCGGCCGATCGGCGCCGTGCGCTCCGCTCGCGCGCTCGTCGCGCGGCGCCCCGATCCGCTGCTCTGACCGAGCGGGCACGACCGACCGACGTGCCTCTCGCGTCGGGAGAGTGCGCTCGTCGATCCTTGCGCAAGTGAAGTAACGTTGCTATAGATTGTGAAGTGTTGACTCATCGGGAGCGGTTGAGGGACCTGGCCCTGTGACGCCGCCGCAGCCGGGGAGCCGCCTGAAGGCAGCTCCCGCCGGGTGCGACTTCCAGCCGCGAGCCGCCGTCCCGGACGGCGAGCGGGAAGATGAGATGACACCGCGACCGCTTTCCCGGTGGTGGCACCCGAGGGTTCCGGGCACCGAGCGAGGAGGCGGATGAGCGTTCACAGCACACGAGCACCGGCCGAGGCGCCGACGATCGAGCTGGTCCTCAAGCGGAACCCCGTCGAGCGGCTCAAGCGGGAGAAGGGGCCGCTCGGGATGCTCGACGAGCTGCCCGCGCTGATCGCGGCGGGCTACGCCGATGTCGCCGAGGAGGACGTCGTCCGCCTCAAGTGGTGGGGCCTGTACCACGACAAGCCGAAGGTCGGGACGTTCATGCTCCGGATCAAGCTCGCGGCCGGGCGGCTCACGGCGCCGCAGCTCCGGGCGATCGGCCGGCTCTCGCTCGACTTCGGCAAGGGCGAGGCGGAGCTCACGACGCGCCAGAACGTGCAGCTGCACCACCTTCGCCTGGACGCGCTGCCGGCCGTGTTCGACGGGCTCCATGCGGCGGGGCTGACGAGCCTCGGCGGCTGCGGCGACACCGTCCGCGCGATCACGGGCTGCCCCGCGGTCGGGGTCGCGGACGACGAGTTGTTCGACGTGACAGCGGTGCTCGACGAGGCGCACGAGCTCTTCACCGGCAACCCGGACTACATCGATCTCCCCCGGAAGCACAAGATCTCGATCTCCGCCTGCGCGTCACGGTGCAACGCGCCGGAGATCAACTGCATCTCGCTCGTCGGCGTCCTGCGCGACGGCGAGCCCGGCTTCTGCGTGCTCGTGGGCGGCGGCCTGTCGTCCGTGCCGCGCATCGCCCGCGACCTCGGCGTGTTCGTCACGCCGGACGAGGCGATTCCCGTGCTCCGGGCGATCCTCGACACGTGGCGCGACGATCTCCGCTGGCGGGTCTCGCGCGTGAAGTCGCGGATGAAGTTCATGGTCGACGCGCTCGGGCCGGAAGGTGTGCGCGCGGAGGTCGAGCAGCGGCTCGGCCATGCGCTGCCGTCCTTCTCGTTGCCGCCGCTCGAAGCGGAGCCGGACGACCATCTCGGCGTCCGCACCCAGTCCGACGGGCTCCGGACGATCGGCGTCCCGGTGCACGTGGGCCTGCTCGGCGGGGAGCGGCTCGTCGCGCTCGGGAACCTGCTCGAGCCGCTCGGCGCGGAGGCGCGCATCACGCGCCAGCAGAACCTCGTGCTCGCGCACGTCCCCGCCGACGAGGTCGACGCCGTCGTCGCGGCGCTCGGCGACCTCGAGCTGCCGCTCGACGCGGGCGGCCTGCGCGGCAACGGCATCGCCTGCACGGGCGAGCCGCACTGCAACTACTCGGTCACCGAGACGAAGACCCGCCTCGACACGCTGATCGACGGGCTCGAGCAGCGGTTCGGCGAGACGGCCGCGCCGCTTCGGCTGCACCTGGACGGGTGCCCGCACGCCTGCGCCCAGCACTGGGTGGGCGACATCGGCTTCCAGGGGACGACCGCGCGCGACGAGGCCGGGCAGCGCGGCCAGGCCTTCGACGTCTATCTCCGCGGCGCGCTCGGGCCGCGCGCGGCGATCGCGCGCCCCGTGTTCCGCCGCGTGCCGACCCAGGAGCTCGACGAGCTCGTCCACGGCCTCGTCGGCGGCTGGCTCGAGCGGCGCGGCGACGGCGAGACCATGCGGGCGTTTCTCGACAGGACGACAGACGACGAGCTCGGCCTGCTGGTCGGGCGCGAACCGGCGCGCAGCCGGAGGGAGGAGGCGGTCGCGTGAGCACCACCGAGCTGCTGGACGACCTCGAGGCGGGTGAGCTCTCGGTCGAGTTCGAAGGGCTCGAGCCGTGGGACGTGCTCGAGTGGGCGATCGAGCGGTTCGGGGAGCGGCTCGCGCTCTCGACCGCCTTCCAGGACGGCGACGTCGCGCTGATCGACATGGCGTACCGGATCGATCCGTCGGTGCGGGTGTTCTCGATCGACACGGGCCGCCTCCCGCAGGAGACGCACGACCTCGTGGAGGAGCTCCGGGAGCGCTACCCCGGCCTGCGGCTCGAGCTCCTCTCACCCGACGGCCTCCAGCTCCAGCGGCTCGTCGATCGTCATGGGCCGAACCTGTTCCGCCAATCGGTCGAGCAGCGCCTCCTCTGCTGCAACGTGCGCAAGGTCCAGCCGCTGAACCGTGCGCTCGCCGGGCCTCGATTGCTGGGTGACCGGGCTGCGGCGCGACCAGTGGGCCTCCCGCACGGACATTCGCAAGGTCGAGATCGACCACGACCACGACGCGATCGTGAAGCTGAACCCCCTGGCCGAGTGGACGCACGACGAGGTCTGGGACTACCTCCGCGAGAACGGCGTCCCGACGCACGCGCTGTACGAGCGGGGCTACACCTCGATCGGCTGCACACCGTGCACGCGGGCGATCGCCCCCGGCGAGCCGACGAGGGCGGGCCGGTGGTGGTGGGAGAGCGACGCGCCGAAGGAGTGCGGCATGCACTGCTCGATCGAGACGGGCGGCTTCGAGCACGAGCTGCATGCGATCCTCGGCGAGGAGGCCCACGCGTGACCGCGGTCCTGCTCAAGGGCGAGGAGGTCGAGGTCGCCCGCGCGGAGGTCGAGGCCGTTCGCGCCGCCGTCGGCGAGAGCGACTACGCGGATGTCCTCGAGGAGCTTCTCGAGGTGCTCGCCGACGGCGCGGCGCTCGAGGGGCGACACGCCGACGAGCTCGACCGGCTGCTCACGCTCGCGCTCCAGTCGGGTCGCGTGCGGGCGCTCTACGGGCCGGGAGGCGAGCAGGCCGCGCTGCGCGCGTTCCGCAAGCTCCCGAGCGGCGCCGAGCTCACGCAGACCGCGGCCGCGGTGAACGAGGCGCTCGCGGCGCTCGAGGGACGGGCGCTCGCGGGGCTCTCCGTGACCGCGGTCGGGCCCGGGGCGTTCACGCTCGCCGTTGCGACCGACGGCCCGCAGCTCTCGATCCGGCTCGACCGCCAGGGTGCCCGAGTCACGAGCGTCGAGGCATGAGCACGCGTCCACCAGTGTCCGACTTCAGTCGGACACCTGACGCCCGCCGCCGGCCCAACGAGGTGGTGTCCGACTCGAAGTCGGACACCAGCGGCGAGAAGCGGTACTACATGGCCTGCCTCGACCTCGAGGGCCGCGACGTCCTCGTCGTCGGAGCCGGGTCGGTCGCCTACGAGAAGATCGAGGGGCTCCTCGAGGTCGGTGCCGGGGTCACCGTCGTCGCACCCGACGTCTCCGAGCCCGTCGAGACGCTCGCGCGTGGACGACGCGTCGCATTGATCCGCGGCGTCTACCGCGCGCGGGACCTCGACGGCCGCTTCCTCGTCGTCGCTGCGACATCGACCACCTCGGTGAACGAGCGCATCTTCGCCGACGCCGACGCGCGCGGGATGCTCTGCAACGTCGTCGACGTGCCCGAGCTCTGCAGCTTCATCCTCCCGGCAGTCCACCGCGCAGACCCGATCGCCGTCGCGATCTCGACCGGCGGCGCCTCGCCGGCGCTCGCACAGCGGCTGCGTGACGACATCGCCCGGCTGATCACACGAGAGCACACGGGCCTCGCGCGGGAGCTCCGCGACCTGCGTCCGTGGGCGAAGGCGCATCTGCCGACGTACGAGGCGCGCCGCGATTTCTTTCGCGAGCTCGTCGAGGAGCGGCTCGGATGACGGTGTCGCTCGTCGGCGCCGGTCCCGGCGACCCGGGGCTGATCACCGTCCGTGGTCTCGAGCGGCTGCGCGCGTGCGACGCCGTGGTCTACGACCGGCTCGTCGCCCCCGAGCTCGTCGACGAGGCACCGGCCGACGCACTCCGGATCTCACGGGACGGGCTCTCGCAGGGCCAGGTCGACGAGCTGCTCGTGCAGCTCGGACACCAGGGCCTCGAGGTCGTCCGCCTCAAGGGCGGCGATCCGTTCGTCTTCGGTCGGGGTGGGGAGGAGGCGCTCGCGCTCGCCGAGGCGGGCATCTCGTTCGAGGTCGTGCCCGGCATCTCGTCGCTCGCGGCGGTGCCCGCCGCTGCGGGCATCCCGGTGACGCACCGCGGCGTCTCCGACACCGTGACGATCGCGACCGGCCATGCCGCCGACGGCTCTCCGCCCGACTACGCGTCGCTGGCGCGCGCCGGCGGGACGCTCGTGCTCTTCATGGGGCTCGCGCGTCTCGGCGAGCTGGCCGAAGGCCTCGTGCGCGAGGGCATGGCGGCCGACACGCCCGCGGCCGTCGTCTCGCGCGGCACGCTCCCCGATCAGGAGGTCGTCACCGAGACGCTCGGTGGAATCGCCGACGCCGCGCGCGGCCTGCCCGGGCCCGCGCTCGTCGTCATCGGCGACGTGGTCGGGCTCGCGGAGCGGCTCCGTCGCCGCAGCCGGTCGATCGCCGCTGTGGCCTAGAGAGGCCCGGCCTCGAGCACGCGCCTGATCCCGCGCACCGCCTGACGGATCCGCTGCTCGTTCTCGACGAGCGCGAAGCGGACGTAGCCCTCGCCGCCCGGGCCGAAGCCGGCACCGGGCGAGACCGCCACCTTGCCCTCGCGCGCGAGGTGCTCGGCGAACGCGAGCGAGCCCATCGGCGCGAACGGCCCGGGCACGGGCGCCCACGCGAACATCGTCCCGCGCGGCCGCGGGAACGACCAGCCTGCGCGGTCGAGGCCGTCGCAGAGGGCGTCGCGCCGCGAGCGGTAGATCTCGCACACCTCGACCGGGGTGTCCGGCGCCTCGTTCATCGCGGTGATCGCGGCGATCTGGATCGGCTGGAAGGTGCCGTAGTCGAGCCAGCTCTTGAGGCGCGCAAGGGCGCCGCAGACCTCGGCGTTGCCGACGAGGAACCCGACCCGCCAGCCCGGCCATCGAGAAGGACTTCGTCAGTGTGTAGAGCTCGACCGCGACGTCGCGTGCGCCGGGCACCTGCAGGATCGACGGCGGCTCGTGCCCGTCGAACGCGAGGTCGGCATAGGCGAAGTCGTGGACCACGAGCATCTCCCGCTCGCGTGCGAACGCGACCGCATGCTCCATGAAGTCGAGCTCGACCGTGGCCGTCGTCGGGTTGTGCGGGAACGAGAGGAGCAGCACGCGCGGGCGCGGCGAGGCGCGCGCGTACGCGTCGGCGAGGTTCGCGACGAGGTCCTCGTCGGGCGCCATCGCGACCTGGAAGACGCTCGCGCCGGCGAGGATCGGCGCGTGGATGTGGATCGGGTAGCTCGGCGCGGGCACGAGCGCCGCATCGCCGGGCTCGACGAGCGCCCACATCAGGTGGACGAGCCCCTCCTTGGCGCCCATCGTCGCGACGACCTCGGTCTCGGGATCCAGCTCGACGCCGAAGCGGCGGCGATAGAGGTCGGCGCAGGCCGCCCGCAGCTTCGGGATCCCGCGCGACGTCGAGTAGCGGTGGTTGTGCGGCTTGGACGCCGCCTCCTGGAGCTTCGCCACGGCGACCTCGGGCGAGGGGAGATCGGGGTTGCCGAAGCCGAGGTCGATCACGTCCTCGCCGGCTCGCCGCAGCTCGAGGGTGAGCTCGCGGATCACGGCGAACACGTACGGCGGCAGCCCGTCGAGCCGACGGAACGTGTGGGTCATCCCTCCACCTCGAGCTCGAGCCGTCCGAGCCCGTCGACGTCCAGTGCTACGGGGCCGGGAGGGACGTCCGCGACGACGGCCGCCGGTGCGATGCAGGAGGTCGCCGACGCGGAGCCGCGTGTTCTCTCCGGCGAAGCGCCGCCCGGCTTCCCAGTCGACGCCGTCCGCGCGCGCCTCGACCGCCCACGCCCTTGCCCGTCACGCGGAGCGCGGGCGCCCGCGTCGCCTCGTCCAGGGTGGTGAACCACGGCCCGAGGACGATCGCGAAGTCCCGGTCCTTCGGTGGCCCGAGCGCCGGCGCCCGCAGCCGAGCGACGGGCGAGACGGCGACGACCGCGTCGGGGCCGACGAGCCCGGCGAGGCCGGCGTCGAGCGCGACGGCATTGCCGCCGGGACGGCGAGACGCGTGTGCCGGGCCCTCCGATCGCAGCAGGATTCGCGAACTCGAACGAGCCGCCTCCGTCGAACACCCGGATCGACGGAGGCGACGGGAGCGGCGACAGGAGCTCCACCTCGGCGAGCGGGTAGCGCGCGTGCTCGCGGGCCGAGCCGCCTCCGGTGAACAGGTGCTGCAGGGTCTGGGCGGCGAGATGCACGACCTCGTGGTCATCCACGCGCCCGACCCAGCCCCGCTCCATCGGGGTCGCGATCGGGCGGAACATGCAGAGCCTCATGGCCCAAGCCTACGGGGCGGGAGCGGCCTTTCGAGCCCTTCTCGCCGTCCCACGTTCTCGGACTTGCCTAGGTGCTGCCCGCCGACAGGAGTACGTTGGGGCGCAGGTCGGTCGAGCACGGGCGGTCTTCGATGTCACGACCCGGAGGTCATGGCGTCTCCCGCGGCGGCAACGGCGCTGGAGCGTCGGCGGCGGCAAGCCGTCGTCGTCCCCGAGACGGTGCGGGTCATATCGTCGCGCAGGTTGCTGCGGTGGGCGTGCTGGCCGCCGTTGCGGCCGCCGCGGTCGCTCGCGGACGGCCCCGTGCTCGCACACGACCTCCGATCGACCCTGCTCCGCCTCACCCCGCCGCGCGCTCTCGCCGCGGCAGCGACCGTCGGACTCATCATGACAGCCTGGTCACTCGGCAGCGGCGGACGCGGGGTGCGGCTGCGGTCGGCGACCGCCCGAGTTCCCGTGGTGCTCGTGCTCGGCGCTCTCGTCGTCGCGGCAGCGACGTTCAGGTTGTTGCTCGTCCGCGCGGCGACCGCGCCTCGCGTCCTCGGCGACGAGCTCGTCTACTCGGGGCTCGCGAAAGGCTTCGCGCTCGATGGCCTGCCGCACTTCCGCGGTGAGCTCGACCTCTCGCACAGCCTGGTCTACCCACTCGTCCTCAGCCCTCTCTATGCGCTCGCGTCCGACGGGGCTCGCGCGTTCGAGGTCGTCAAGGCCGTCGATGCGATTGTCGTCGCGAGCACGGCCGTTCCGGCGTATCTGCTGGCGCGCCGCGTCGCCGGCCGCGGGCTGTCTCTCGCCGTCGCAGGGCTCGTCGCGTTCGAGCCGTGGACGGCATATGCGTCTCTCGTGATGACCGAGTCGCTCTTCCTCCCGGCGTTCACGACCTTCGTCCTCCTGTTCGCGCTGATGATGGAGCGCCCTTCCCGAGGGCGGCAGCTTGCCGTGCTGTTCGGCCTCGTCGTCCTGGTGGGGATCCGGCCACAGGCATCTGTCCTCTTCCTCGCCGTGGCCGGCGGGATCGTCCTCCGCAGCATCCAGCTCCGGCCGGCGCGGGAGACGCTTCGTGCCTACCGCCTCGCGCTCGTCGCGCTCGGAGTCGTGGCGACCCTGGCGGTACTCGCGCTCGCCGCGGGCGCGGACATGCCAGGCGCCGGAGCCGGAGGCGTCGCGCGGTCTCTCCTCGATCCGCTCTCGCTCGTCAAGTGGTCGGTCTGGAACCTGGCCGTCTACGAGCTGGCCCTGGGCGTGGTGGCGCTGGCGCTGTTTCCGCTCACGCTCTGGAGCATGCTCGGCTCCGCCGTCGAGCGTGAACGGGCGACCGGCGTTGCGCTCGCGACGAGCGCTGCCGCGATCCTCCTCTCTCTTGCCGCCGTGTCGACGAGCGGGTTCGGGCTCGACATCCTCCACGAGCGGTACCTGTTCTCCGTGACGCCGCTCGTGCTCGCCGCTTTGGCGTATTGGCTCGAGCAGGGCCTCCCGTCGTCGCGCCGGGCGGCATGGATTGCCGCATTCACCACGGTCGCCGTCGCCGCGAGCCTGCCAGCCGACCAGGTGGCTCGGGCGAACAACGTCGACAGCCCGACCGCGGCCTGGATCGATGATCTTCGCGCCGTGTCACCGTGGAGCTCCGTTCCGACTCGGCTGGTCGTCGTGGGGCTGGCCGCGGTCGGGGCCCTCGTTCTCCTCAGGTCGCGTAGCCGCGCCGGACCTCTCGTCGCCGCTGCGGTTGCGTTCGCCACGATCGTCTGCTGGCTGGACTACTCCGATCCGATCAGCCCGGAGCAGGACCGTCAGCTCGCGTGGGTCGACCGCTCTCTCCCGCGCGGCGCTCGAGCCGCGCTCCTCCACCTCGGCTACTCGCGGCCCGACCAACCTTGCGCGGAAGGGGCCGGTGTCGAGCAGCAGGGCCTCGTCGTCTGGACGGAGTTCTTCAACACGGGCATCGACCGTGTCTTCCACTTCGGCGAGCAGGTCGAGCGCGACAACCTCGACTCGCCACAGTTGCATGTCGGGGCGGGGGGCGTCGTCTTCCGGGGTGAGCAGCCGTTCGCTCCGAAATACGCCGTGCTCGACTCGCGCCAGCCGGTGGTCGGAAAGCGGCTCGCACGGTTCGACCTCTCCGCCATCGGCACCGTGTATCAGGAAGGTGCGTCGCTCACGTTGTGGGCGGTGGACCCGCCGCTGCGCTTCCTCCGCCACGCGCAGCCGCTGGCCCCGCGGGCGGACGGTCGCCAGTGCTGAGCTCGTCTCCGCCCCCCGGATCGCCGGTAGCGCGGAACCACCACTCGTCCCGGAGCGCCCGCAGGAGGTCCGTGACGCGGCGCCAGTCGTGGGCCGCGGCCCAGGCGTCGAGCGCGACGGGCACGTCGCGTCCCAGGCGCTCGCGGAAGTACCACGCGACGAGCTCGTCGTCGGCGGGAGTCGGTCGGTCGGACGGCAACGATGCGACCAGCCGGCGCTTGCGCTCGGCCCGGTCGGCGAGCGCCGGGAACGCCTCGTCGGAGCGCACCGCCAGCGCCACCTCGCCGGCGAGCGCGTCGCGGTGGGCGTCACGGGCCCAGCGCAGGATCGCCAGACGACGCGCGACATCGGCGAGGTCGTCCCGGTCGAGGTCTCGCTCCGCGAGCCACGCGTCGACGTCCTCCGGCTCGAGCAGGCCGCGTGCCCGGCGATCCTCCGTCAGGGCTGCCTGGTGCGCCCAGGGCGAGACGTCGACACCCGCCGCCGCGGCGGCGTTCCGCGCCAGCGCGGCGAGCAGTGCGGCATCCAGGAGCCGGCCGAAGCCGTCGGGATCGAGGCGCGCCTCGTCGAGCACCGACTCGAGCGTCGCGTCGGCTGTCCGGCCTGCCCTCCTGGCTCCCCGCGGCCTCGATCGAACGACGCGCGTCCTCCCAGTAGCGCGTCCGCTGCAGCGTCCATGCCGGCCGGAAGGCATCGAGCCCGCTCTCGAGGTCACGCCGGATCGCCTGCAGGAGCGCGATCGCGTCGTCGCGCTTGCGCTCGACCCTGCCGGTCGGCAGCCACGCACGGAGCCGCTCGTGCTCCTCGTCGTCGCGGGCGAGCGCGGCGACGAGCACGCGCTCGGCGTAGAAGGTCGCCTTGATCCGGGCCACCAGCGATTCGGCCGTCGTCGGGCGGATGACCCCGGCCGCGACGGCGGCGTCGAGCGTGGCTCGCACGTCGACCATCGCGTCGGAGAGCGCCCGGAACCCGTGCGCGGCGTCCGCGTGCGCCACCGCGACCTCGTCGTCGTCCTCGAGCGAGCCGTCGGCATACGCGCGGTAGACGTCCCCGACCCCGCGCATCCCGAAGGCGTCGAGCTCGGCCGCCCTGAGCGCGCCCATGCTCGAGGCGCCGTAGACGTGCACGCCCTCGGAGAGCGCGAAGAGGATCTCCTTGTGCCACACGGCGGGCACCCGCTCGAACACGCCGTCCACCAGGCCGATGGCGCGCGGCCGTCGCAGCGCCGCCCGCAGGAGGTCGCCGTGCGCGGCGGGCGGCCGGTAGTCGGCGTCGAGCACCGCGCACGCCTCGTCAGCGGAGAGGGTCGGCCCGAGGAAGACGACGACCGGCGCCGTCATGGCGTCCGCACGGCGCGTCGCCGCGCACCGGGTATCGGCGGCGCGACCTTGTCGGTCCAGCCCTCGAGGCCGGGCACCACCACCCGGACCACGGGCACGCCGACGTCGGGCCGTGTGAGGTCGACGAGGATCACCTGCCGGATGCCGGCCGCTCGCAGCAGGTCGAGCTCGTGTGTCACGTCGGCGTCGACGCTCTCCCCTGGAACGTGCGCCACGTCCTCGAACGAGCGTCCCGCGTCGAGGTCGAGCGAGGCGACGTGCGAGCCGATCGCCTGCGTGTCCTTGACTCGGCGGTAGAGGCTCGGAGGGCAGTCGTCGCGGCTGCCTGCGATCAGCGTCAGCCGGCTCTGCGCCGCCTCCGTGAGCGCGCGCGAGAGGGCGATGCCACGGTCGGGGTGCGAGCCGCCGCCGATCGCGGCCGGAAGCCGTCGCAGGCCGTCGCTGCGGCGATCGACGATCGTCGCGGAGAAGACGGGCAACCCGACGTCGGTGGTCAGGTCCGACGCGGCCACGCCGACCCCCGCGCGCTCGCACGTGTCGAGGAGCGCGCGGCAGCCCGGGTCGGTGATCGTGTCGAGGTCGATTCGCCGTGCGACGCGGTCGGCGGGCGTGCGCTCGTCCCACAGGGCGAACGCATCGCGCTCGACCACCTCGCAGAGCGCGTGGCTCACGGCTTCGAGGACATGGTTGCCGGCGGCGAGACCCGTGCCGTTGGCCAGGAAGCAGCCGGTGCCCTGCGGGCCGGGCGAGCGGAAGTCGAGGTGGACGCACTCGTACGGCACCCAGATGCGTCCGCCGCCGATGACGTCGGTGCCTTCGATCCAGAGAATCGAGAGATCGGGATGAAACCGCGACCACGACGGCCGCGGGAGCTGCTCGACGTCGACGACCTCGGCGACCTCGCGGAGCTCGCGATAGGTCGCGAGCCGGAGTGGGAGCAGGATGTGCTCCGCATGCCAGCCCTCGAGCGCCTCCATGATCCCCGACACCTTGGCCGCGATCAGGTCGGCCCCCTTGCCCTGGGAGACGGAGAGCGACCGGCCGTTGGGACGACAGACCATCACGACCGGGATGCCCACGACGTCCAGGCCGGTGACCACGCCGACGCGCGTGATCCCGACGCGCGGAAGGATCGGCAGCAGCCGGCGGAGCGTCTCCGCGGGCGGGACCGTGCGGTGGGTCCCGTCGAGGTGGAGCTTCTCGGCCGCCGCGAGCTGCGTCACGGCGCGCGCCGCCTGCTTCGACGCCGAGCTACGACTGTCCGGTGGCCGGCGCCCCGCCCTCGGGCGTCGGCATGGCGACGGCGTCGGATGCCCCTTCGGGGGTCGGCATGTACACCGCCGTCTCCGGTCCGCCCTCCGGCGTCGGCATGCGGGCTGCGTCCGATTCGCCCTCTGGCGTGGGCATCCGGGCCGCGTCCGATTCGCCCTCGGGCGTCGGCATGCGGGCCGCGTCCGCCGCGCGGTGCACCGAGAAGGCGGGCAGGCGCGGCACGTTCGCGGCCACGTCGGCACCGGCCTGGAGCGACTCGGGCACGTCCGAGACGGCGTACCCCGAGAGATCGGCGTGCGGGATGAAGTAGTGCGTGCCGTCCTCGCCCTTCAGCAACACACCCGGTGTTGGCTCTCCGCTCACCGTGCGCCTCCTCGCTCTGTCGTGGCTTGCTCGTGTGGCGGCGGACCCGAGGCGAGGGCAGTGGCCCTCGCATACCCGGCCGTGTTCGCCTTGGCGAGATATACCACTCTCGCGTCCTCGATGTCCGCGTCGGCATCGTCCCGCTCGGGGGCGACGCGCCGCACGACCCTGGCCCGGTCGAGGAGGGCGTCGGCGACGACGTTCGGCCATTCCGTCGTCCGCGCGAGCCTGACCGCCTCGTCGACGAGGGCGAGCGCCTCGGAGGGAGCTTCCTCCGCGAGCGCCCTTCCGAGGCCGCTCCGCCAGAGCACCTGCGACAGGACGTCGGCCTCGCCGGCCTCGTCCCGTGCGGTGCCCGCGAAGATCGCGGCGTCCCGCGGGCGTCCGAGCTCCACGAGAGCGTGCGTCAGCTGACCGGCGACGGTCGTGGAGAACGCGCGATTGCCCGCCTCGCGAAGCGCGTCGTAGGAGCGTCGCAATGCCGCCTCGGCGCGCTCCGGATCTCCCGCGAGCAGCTCCGTCCGGCCGACGTTCTGGCCCCACGACCCCCAGAGCACGATGCGCTGACCCTGCCGCTCGGCGATGGCGCGCATCCGCCCGAGCGCCGAGCGTGCGCCCTCGATGTCGTCGGCCTGGGCGAGCAGGTAGGCGTGGCCGCCGAGCACGAACGGCTCTGCCCACGGGTCGTCGCGCACGCTCTCGAGGAGCCCCGCCGTGACGGAGAGCGCCTCCGGCACGGGGGTCGGTCCCCATCCGAGGTTCATGGCCAGCATGCCCGGCAGGCGGCCCGCCAGCGGGTGCGAGCGTCGCTCGGCGAGCGCGACGAGCCGGTCGATCGCCTCCCGGGCAGCCGACGAGCGGCCGATGGTCATGCTCGTCAGGTACGAGAGCCAGCAGGCGCGGAGAAGCGCCTGATCGTCGTCGTGCCGTGCGAACAGCTCCACCGACGCACGCGCCTGCCGGTAGACACGGTCGACGGCGGCGGTCGTCGGCGTCAGCTGGAGCTCGATCTCCGCCCGGCACGTGTCCGCCAGCGCGCGCGAGACCTCGTCGACCTCGCCCTCTCCGTCCAGCTCGTCGAACGCGCGAACTGCCTCGTGCGTTGCGGCCCGCCTCCATGAGCGCCTCGCCCTGGTCCACGACGATCCGCGCGCGTGCGGGATGTCGGGAGGGGAGCATCGCAGCGGAGCGCCCGAGCAGGCCGGCCGCGGCGTCCATGTCGCCGCGTCGCGCGGCCCGCCTGCCCGCGTCGGCGAGACGCTCGGACGCGCGTGCTCCGAGCGACCGGATCTCCTCGCTCACCGGCCCGAGCTCCGTCAGGTAGCGGTGGCTCTGCTCCAGGTGGTAGCCGAGGATCTCCTCGAACTCGACCGTCCGTGCCCCCGCGAGCCGCTCGAGCCAGTCGGCGAACTGCTCGTGCAGGGTCGCCCGCAGCCTCTTCGCCGTCGCCTGGTACGCCGCGTCCCGGACGAGGATGTGCTTGAAGCGGAACGCCGCCTCGCCTGCAAAGGTCGCCTCCGCCGGGCGGACGAGGTCCTTGTCGACGAGGGCGTCGAGGCTTCCGCGCACGGACTCGCGCGACGCCGACGTCAGCTCCTCCACCGCGCCGCGGTGGAACACCTCGCCCTCCACGGCGCCGCACTCGAGTGTCGCCCTGTCCGCGGGATCGAGTCGATCGAGGCGTGCGCCGAGCAGCGCGTGGAGGCTCGTGGGCAACGTGAGCTCCTCGAGGTCGCCCTCGAGCGAGCAGACACCGTCCTCGATGAGCAGGACGCCTTCGTCCACCAGCATCGCGACGAGCTCCTCGACGAAGAGCGGGTTGCCTCCCGACGCGGCCGCGAGGCGGGCGAGCACGGCGGGGTCGGCGACCCCGAGCAGCCCGGCAAGGAGCCCGTCGACATCGTCCCTCGCGAGCGGCTCGAGCGCCACGGTGACGTCCCAGTCGGGGCGCTGCTCGGACAGCTCCGGCCGGGCGAGACAGAGGAGCATGATCGGCACGGGCCCGATCGCCTCGGGCAGGCCGGCGATCAGGTCGAGCAGGGTCGACTCCGCCCACTGGATGTCGTCGACGACGACGACGAGAGGCCGGTCGGCGGCACCGGCGACGAGGAGATCGCGGATCGCCGCAGCCGTCTCCTCCGTGGTCGTCGACCCGTCCGCGAGGCCGAGCAGCTGCGCGATCCTCGTGCCGACGAGCCGCCCATCGGCCGCGCCGTCGAGGAACGACTCGATCAGCCGGCGCGCCTCTTCGTGGACGTGCTCGTCCTTGATCCGGACGAGCTCCCGCACGATCTGGGTCACGGCCCAGTAGGTGATTCCCTCTCCGTACGAGAGGCACGTGCCCCGGACGACGCGGGCCCGCGTGCCCACCCGCGAGACGAACTCCGCCACGAGCCGCGACTTCCCGACGCCGGGCTCGCCCACGACCGTCACGAGGCGGCAGACCGGGGCGGCCGCGACCGAAGCGAGCTCCCGGTCGAGCAGCTCGAGCTGCTCCGCGCGGCCGGTGAAAGGCGTCCCGCCCCGCCGCACCGGCGGACGGAGGTCGGCGACCTCGAGCAGGCGGTACGCGCTCACGGGGGTCGACTTCCCCTTGGCCTCGATCGCGGCGACGGGCTCGGCGCGCACCACGTCGCGTACGAGCCTGTACGTGGCCTCGCCGATCAGCACCTGGCCGGGGCCTGCCGCCTGCTCGAGGCGGGCGGCGACGTTGACCGGGTCGCCGGTGACGAACGTCTCCCGCTCGGAGGCGTCGCCCGCGACGACCTCACCTGTGTTGACCCCGATGCGGAGCGAGATCGTCGTGCCGAAGCGTCGCTCGAGCTCCTCGTTCAGCGACCCGAGGCGCGCCTGCATCTCGAGCGCGGCGCGGCACGCACGGACGGCGTCGTCCTCGTGCGACTCGGGGACGCCGAACACCGCGAGGACGGCGTCGCCGACGAACTTCTCGACCGTGCCGCCGTGACGCTCGAGCGCCCCCCGCATCTCGTGGAAGTACGAGAGCATGAGGCCCCGGACGGTCTCTGCGTCGACGCGCTCGCCCATCGCCGTCGAGCCCGAGAGGTCGCAGAAGACGAGGGTCGCGAGCTTGCGCCGCTCGGGGGCCGGAGCGGCGAGCGGCGCGCCGCAGTACCCGCAGTGCTCGAACCCGTCGGGGCTCTCGCGGCTACACGCGGGACAGACGGGCACGCGGAGAGACTACGGCGGGCGGCCCGCCCGTGATCTGCGCAGAGCCGGGCTACCGGCAGAGCGCCGCGGCGAGCGCGGCGTCGAGCTCGGCGCTCGGGATCTCCCGAGGACGATGGGGAGCGCCAGGCGACGAACCCGTCCGGCCGAACGAGCACGGCTCCGTCGGCGCCGATCCCGTACACCCGCTCGACCTCACGCTCCGGGTCCGCGACCTCGGCGCCGAGGAGGAACGCGTCCACGG
Organism: uncultured Actinomycetes bacterium; assembly: GCA_963739405.1. Taxonomy (GTDB): domain Bacteria; phylum Actinomycetota; class Thermoleophilia; order Gaiellales; family Gaiellaceae; genus Gaiella. The sequence goes on from CAVUAH010000012.1 coordinate 102,888, forward strand.
TCACCGGACCGCGCGCGGTGGCCGCATGCGCGGCCGCGCGCCACGGGGCGCCGTCCGGCCCGGCGACGACGGCGAATGTGCGGCCGAACAGGTCGAGGGTCGACCGGGAGCCGCCGTCGATGGGGACGTGCGGAGCCCTGAAGCCGGGACGGCCGCTCGGCGCGCGCGGGTCCTCCCAGAGGAGATCGTCTCCCGCTGCGCCGATGACGGCGCTCGACCGGTAGCCGTAGCCGATCTCGACCGCCGCCTCGTCGACGATCGGCGCGAGGTTCTCCTTCCCGAGCGACGGGTCGAGGCGGAGCACGTACCGCGTGTAGGCCTGCTCGACCGTGAACGCGCCCACCGGGCGGCGTTCTGCCTCGTACGTGTCGAGGAGCGCGTCCCCGGCGTCCCCGCGTAGGACGAGCGCCAGCTTCCACGCCAGGTCGTATGCGTCCTGCACGCCGCAGTTCCCCCCGAAGCCGCCCGTCGGCGGCATCACGTGGACCGCGTCGCCCGCCAGGAACACACGACCCGCCCGGTACCGCTCTGCGTACTCGGCGCTCGCCGACCAGCGCTGGACGTCCTCGATCTCCACCGCGATCTCCGGATCCCCGAGCGCCTCGCGCACGTAGCCGACACACGTGGGCTCGCTCATGTCCTCGCCGATCCGCACCGACCGCGTCCCGTCGTCGTCGGTCGTCGAGTTGACCACGAGGAACCCCGCCTGCAGGTCGATGGAGAACCGGAAGAAGCCCTGCAGCCGTGGCCCGAAGACGTAGACGACGCTCAGGTTGCGGTCGCCCATCAGACGGCGCACGTCGGCCTTGAAGTAGATCGTGATGCTGTCGGAGAAGCTGCCGTGCCCGAGCATCCCGATCCCGAGCCGCTCGCGTACGGGGCTGTGTGCGCCGTCGGCCGCGACGAGGTAGCGGCCGCGGATCGCTCGGTCCGGCCCGCCGTCACGCGGCCGGACGGCCGCGGTGACGCCGTCGTCGTCCTCGTCGACGGAGACGACCTCCGAGGCGTACTCGATCCGCGCGCCGAGCCGTTCCGCGGCGCGCAGGAGGACCGGCTCGAGCCCGATCTGGGTGAGGAAGACGCGCGACGAGGGACTGATCGTCTCGACGCCCTCGTTGATGAACCGGTGGTACCAGTCGAGCTCCTTGCCTCCCAGGCTCTCGACGGACACGATCGCGCCGTTCTGGACGAACTCGCGCGCCGCGGCCTCCTCGATCTCCTGCTCCAGCCCGACCGCCCGATATGCCTCGATCGTGCGCTGGCTGACGAGTGCCGCCCGCGGATGGATCGCCGTGCCGCGGTGACGCTCGACCACGAGCGACGGCACGCCGTGATGGCCGAGGAACACCGCCAGCGACAACCCGACGAGGCTTCCGCCGGCGATCAGGACGGGGGCGTCCTCCTGTGCCATTCCCCTCGAGCCTCCTCCCGCGACCTAGCCCGACATCTCGAACGCCGTCCGGCCGCCCGACGAGACGAGCTCCTCGAGCAGCGCGCGGCCGTCGCCGACGAGCGGCTCGCCGTGCGCGAGCAGGACGTGGTCGAACTCGAGCTCCTCCAGCAAGCGGGCGTACGCTCCGAGCAGTGCCCGCTTCGTGCCGGGTGGGTCGTCCATCAGCACGTCGGGGACGAAGCCGATCGTCCCCGCGTCCATGCGGACGACGCCGTCCGCGACGACGATCGCGCGCGTCTCCGGCAAGAAGAGCGCGGTCTCGTCGGGGCAGATGCCACCCACCTCGTACGCCACGATCCCGCCCGACAGCCGGTCGCCGGGGGTGAACCCCTCGACGATCTCGCCGTGCGCGAACTCGTGCAGGCCCGCGCTGTTGCAGTGCACGGAGCACCCGAACGCCTCGGCGAAGCGGCCGGCGTCGCGGTAGTGATGGCGGTTCGAGAGCAGCACCGCGGTCGGCTGCGTCGGACGCCCGGCGAACCAGTCGAGCCCGCCCTCGGCGGGGACGAGCGGGTCGATCACGACGCCGTGCTCGTCGAGCCAGTACGACGACACGTCGATCCGGATCTTCGGGTGGGGCGTCGTCCAGTGGAAGACGCCGGGCAGGATCTCCCGCACGCCCGCACGTTAGCGCGGCGCCGTGCGGGGAGCGACCTCGGGCGCGTTGGCCGATCCGCAGTCTGAGCGGTCGATCAGGCCGAGCAGGGCGATGGCGATCGTCGCGGGTGATCGGTGGGCAGCCGGGGATTCGCAGGTCCACCGGAAGCACCTTGTCGACGCGTCAGGCGAGGGCATCGCGTGCTCCGATCCACCACCGACTCTGCCAGACCCCGCCAAGCCTCATGCGCGCGGCGTCCAAGCGGTCACTTCCTGCGGCTGTGCAGCGTTTGCAGCTCGCCGGGCGCCGCCGGCGGACCCCAGCTCCCACGCGCCGGAGGGGTCTGTCGGTACCTGGATCGAGAGTGCCGGTCATGTCACCTCCGCTGGTGCTTTCCTGAGCACACAACCGTCTAGTACCGTCGACGTACGTCAGGAGATCGCCCGTGCAGAAGCGAACGCTTGGAAGTCTCGAGGTTTCGGCGATCGGCCTCGGGTGCATGGGGATGAGCAGTGCCTACGGCCCTCCCGCCGACACGCAGGACATGGTCGGGCTCATCCGGGCTGCGGTCGAGCGTGGTGTCACGCTCTTCGACACGGCCGAGGTCTACGGCCCGTACACGAACGAGGAGCTGGTCGGTGAGGCGCTTGCCCCGGTCCGCGACCAGGTCGTGATCGCCACCAAGTTCGGATGGGAGATACGCGATGGTGAGCGCACCGGGAACGTCGACAGCCGCCCGGAGACGATTCGGCGCGTCGTCGACGGGTCGCTGAGGCGCCTGCGGACCGACACGATCGACCTGCTGTTCCAGCATCGCGTCGACCCCGACGTCCCGATCGAGGAGGTTGCGAGCGCGGTCGGGGAGCTGATCGAGGAGGGAAAGGTCAGAGAGTTCGGTCTCTCCGAGGCGGGCGCTCAGACGATCCGCCGCGCGCACGCGGTCCACCCGATCGCGGCCGTCCAGAGCGAGTACTCGCTGTGGTGGCGGGAGCCGGAGGACGAGATCCTCCCGGCACTCGAGGAGCTGGGGATCGGCTTCGTCGCGTTCACGCCACTTGGTGCGGGATTCCTCACCGGGACGATCGACGAGAACACCCAGTTCGACAACTCCGACTACCGCAACACCGTCCCGCGCTTCGACCCAGAGGCCCGGAAGGCGAATCAGTCGTTGGTCGACCTCGTCCGCCGGATCGCGGAACGCAAGGGCGCGACTCCGGCTCAGATCGCGCTGACGTGGCTGCTCGCACAGAAGCCGTGGATCGTCACGATCCCCGGCACGACCAAGCTGCATCGCGTGGAAGAGAACATCGCCGCCGCAGGCATCGAGCTAACCCCGGAGGATCTCCAAGAGATCGAAGACGCCGCGTCACACCTCACTCTGCACGGTGCGCGCTACACGGAAGCCGGTCAGCGGTGGATCGATCGGTGACCGAGATAACGCGTCTTCCGGATGGAGGAGGCCAACGAACCCAACGGTCGAGGTCGCGTTGGTCGGTCGGATCCCAATCCTTCATGCGGATCCGACTATCCCGCTGAGCGGCGGGGGTGGGATTCGAACCCACGTGAGCGTTGCCGGCTCAAACGGTTTTCAAGACCGCCCCGTTCGACCGCTCCGGCACCCCGCCGCGAGCGGGTCAGTCTACGGGGCCGGGCCGGCGCCCCGGGATCTGCGCGGGCCCGAGGCACGGGAGGGTGATCCGATCACTCGTCCGAGTGTTGCCCCATCCCCCTGTAGGGGTAGACTGCGGCTCATGCGCTACGAGGGCGAGATCTCGATCGGGCTGTCACGGGCCGAGTTGACGGCGGTTCGAGAGGCCGTCGAGCTGACGCCCAACTTCGACGGCCGGCTCGAGGTCCGGGACACGATCCGGAGCGCGATGCGCGCACGCAGCCCTCGCGTGGCGCTCGAGCGCGAGGTCGCCGAGCGGTTCGTCCGGCGTCTCGTCGCGACCGACATGCCGACCGCGCTCGTCAGGACGAAGCTCTTCCGCGCGATCCGGGATGCGGATCTGGCGACGCCCACTGAGACGCCCGCGCCCGTCGAGCACACCGTGCGCGCCGCGTAGAGCGGCGTCGCCGTCCTCGCTACGCCGCTGCGACCGCGGGGCGGTGCGTCTGGGCGATCCCGCGCTTTCGCGGGCCGCGGACGGCGTGGAGCAGCTTGCCGCGGGCGGTCGCCGTTGCGAGGTCGACCGGGACGAGGCGGTTCGAGAGCCGCTCGGCGACCTCGCGCTCGAGCTCGAGCGCTCCGATGCGATGCGCTCGCACCGCGGACCGGAAGAAGTCGCGCATCTCCTGACGACCCTCGAAGTTCGGGGTCACCTCGATGGCTTCTCGGAGCGCGAGAAGCTCAGTACGCGTCCACTGGACGCGGACCGTTGCCGCAGGCCGCATGTGACGCGTTATCGCCGAGGAACGGGCAGCTGTGCCTACCGGCAGGTACGGGATCTACCTGTCCACTCGGTCAGGTGCGCCGAGGGAGCGGAGGACGTCCGGGACGTCTCCCTGGAAGTTCTCGAGGATCGCGAGGGCCATGCGGTCGACCACGGCCGTGCCGTTCAGCATGTGGACCGGCTCGGGGCCGTGCTCGCCGCGGAAGCGGATCTGCAGTCGCCGCGCCTGGAAGTCGGTCGTGTTCGAGATCGACGCCGTCTCGCGATATCGCTCCTGGCTCGGAAACCAGATCTCGACGTCGTAGGTCTTCGCGGAGGCGCTCGACATGTCGCCCGCCGGGAGGACGACGATCCGGTACGGGAGCCCGAGCTCGCGCACGAGCCCCTCGGTGTTCGCGAGCAGCAGCTCCAGCTCGTCCCACGAGCGCTCCGGGTGAGTGAGAGCGAACTGCTCGACCTTGTTGAACTGGTGGACGCGGATCATCCCGCGGGTGTCGCGGCCGGCGGCGCCTGCCTCGCGGCGGAAGCACGGCGAGAACGCGACGTACCGGAGCGGCAGCTCGTCGGCAGCGAGGATCTCGTCCGCGTGGAGGCTCGCCACCGGGATCTCCGCGGTGCCCGCCAGGTAGAGCTCGTCCACGGGGAGCTCGTACACGTTCGCCTCGTCCGACGGGAAGGCACCCGTGCCGAGGAGTGCGCTCTCGCGGACGAGGACCGGCGGGAGGATCGTCACGAACCCGTCCGCCGCGAGCCGGTCGAGCGCCAGGCGGTAGAGCGCGAGCGCGAGTCGTGCGGTGTCTCCGACCCAGTAGCCGAAGCGCGCGCCAGACATCCGCGCCGCGCGCTCCATCTCGAAGCGGCCGAGCTCGAGGTGGTCGCGCGGGTCGGTGAGCGCGGGAGGCTCGCCGACGCGACGCAGCTCGCGGACGTCGTCCTCGGTCGAACCGTCCGGGACGTCGTCGTCCGGAGCATTGGGCACGCGGAGCGCGAGCGCGTCGCGCTCGGCCTCTGCCGCGGCGAGCTCGTCCTCCATCGTCTTGAGCTCGGCCTTGACGGCCTGGAGCGCTCCGAGCTGCTCGGGCGTCGGCTTGCCCTTCAGCTTGGTCCGGGCCCGCAGCTCGTCCACACGAGGGACGAGCGCCCGCCACCGCTCGTCCGCCGCGAGCAGGCGGTCGAACGCCTCGGCCGCGCCCTTGCGTGCGATCGCCGCCCGCACCGGGACGGGGTTTGCGCGCGCTGCCCTGAGGTCGATCACGGGATCGAGTCTAGAACGGCTTCCATCACGGTCGCGACGCCCTGCTCGGCCGGGACGGGGCACGTCGCGTCGGCGATCTCCAGGAGTCGCGGATGCGCATGCTCGACGGCGACGCCGAATCCCGCTGCCTCGAGGAGCTCGACGTCGTTCTCACCGTCGCCGAAGGCGATCACCCGGTCGAGGTCGAGCCCGAGCCTCTCCGCGACGAACCCAAGGCCCGTCCCCTTGGTGACATGCGGGTTGCCGACCTCGAGCATGTAGGGGAGCGACGTCGTGAGGAACGCGCGCCCGTCGAGCCGGCGTTCGAGCTGTGGTCGGATCTCGGCGAGCACGGGTGGCTCGGCCACGGCCACGAGCTTCGTGGGTGCACGGATGAGCCAGTCGAGGAGGTTGCCGACCTCGATCACCGGCAGGCGCTGGAAGACCGAGTAGCGGCGCGTGTAGTCGTTCTCCTTCGCCACGTAGAGCTGGTCGTCGACGTAGACGTTCGGCGAGATGCCGAGCGGGCCGAGCGTCGCGATCGCCTCCCGCGCGACGTCGAGCTCGAGCGGCTCGTGCAGGAGGAACGTGCCCGACCCGGGGTCGACCACCGCCGCCCCCTGGTAGCAGACGACCGGCTCGGGGAGCCCGACGTCGTCGAGGTAGCGCTCGACCGAGCGGAACATCCGCCCTGTGGCGACGAGCACCGGAACCCCGAGCGCCTGCGCACGGGCGATCGCGGCGCGCGTGCGGTCGTGGACGACGCCGTCCGAGGCGATCAACGTCCCGTCGAGGTCGCAGGCGAAGGCCTGCACCTCCGGAGCGAAGTCCGGGAGGAGGCTCAGCCGCCCGTCGCCGTGGAGACGAACTGCGCGACGTCCGCGATCTGCTGCGGCTCCAGCTGGTCCTTGAAGGACGGCATCCCGCCCTGGCCGAGCGTGACGCGCTGGACGACGAGCTCGTAGGACGGCTTGGCCTCGTCGAGGTTCGGCCCGACCGTCCCCGTTGCATTCGCCTCCGAGAGCGTGTGGCAGGCGACGCAGCCCGCGCTCTCGAAGACCTGCTTGCCGGCGGTCGCATCACCCTTCAGCTCGAGGGCGGGCAGGTCCTCGCTCGGCCCCGTCGCCGTCTCCTCCGGGATGGTGCCCACGACGGTCTCGGGTGTCGCCGTGACCTCCTCGCCTCCGCAGCCCGCCGCGGCCAGCGCCAGCACCGCGAGCAGGAGCGCGAGGGCTGCGAATGGGCGGCGCATCGCGGGCAGTCTAACCAGCTGCGTTCGCACCCCGCGAGCCGAGCCGTCCTCGAAGCGACGGATCACGAATGCGGCGACGGCGCCGAACCCGACCACGTCGCCCGGGGTGTCGTTGACGACGAGCGAGACGAGCAGCGCGACCAGCACGGCGTCCGTCAGCGGGCGCCTCGGCCGACGTGTCGCAACCACGACCAGGACGGCGAGGGAGGCCGCCACCGCGAACGCCGGGCCGATCGCCTCGAACGTCCGACGCCCCGAGAGCTCGAGCCGGTCGGCGATGTCGCCGAGCACCGCTCCGGGCCCCTCGCCGACGGCGTGCGTGACGTGGCTCGATCCGCCGACCGCCGCGTCGAGACCGACGAGGACGACGGCCGCGGCGACGGCTGTGAGCCCGATCGCGGCGACCCGGCGAGCGCTCAGGTGGGCGCCGCGCAGACGGACGAGCAGCGTCGCGTAGGCCGCCAGCAGCACGACCAGCCCGCCGCCGTCCGCACCGAAGCGACTGCCCCCGACGGCGACGAGCGCGACGCCGGCAACGGCGACCCCGATCCTGCCGAGGAGGGCCGGGCCGAGGATCGCCGGGACGAGGAACATCGTCTCGAGGAGGTTGGAGACGCCGTAGAAGCGGCCTGCCTGGGAGGGCCCGAACGGTGAGAGCGCGACGGCCTCGGGGTCGAGGCCGAGGACGAGCAGGTAGCCGGCGAGCACCGTGGCACAGGCGAGCCCGAGGGGGAGGACGACCGCGGCCAGGGCGAGAAGTGCGACGACCCACCATCCCGCGAGCCAGAGGTTCGCAGCGAGCCCGAGCAGGACGACCCGCGGCGCGAGGCCCGGCGCGAAGACCGCCACGATGTACGCGAGCGCGCCGACCAGGAGGGTGAGCGGGAGGCGGATGCGGTCGTTCCGCTCGATGCGGTGCTCGAGCCGCGCCAGCGTCGCCGCGGGGTTCTTCACCGCAACCACCTCGAGCCGGCCGTGCGCGACGTCGGCAAGGGAGACGAGCCCGTCGATCCGCGTCGAGCTCGACGTGAGCACCCCGCGCGGCCCCGGGACGACGGCGATCGGATACCGGGTGTTCTCGCTCTCGCCGGGCGGTGGCAGGACGACCAGCGTGTCGGGCGGAGAGCCAGAGCCGAGCTCGATCAGCGGCGTTCCTGCCGGGGCGCCTCCGAGGAGTGAGCTCACGACCTTCCCCGTGAGCAACGTGTTGAGGGCGCTCTCGTGGGTGACCGTCGGGCCGGCGCCGGGAACGGCGAGCCCGATCGCACCGGTCTCCGCGTATCGGTCGAGCGGGAAAGGCGCGACGAGGCGCACGGCGGCGGCCGCCGCCGGAGCGACGAGGATGAGCGCGAGGGCGGCGAGGGCAAGCGCGCGCGTCACGGGAGGAGTCTCGCCCACGCGTCCGCGTCGCGTAGGCTCTGCAGCGTGATCGTCGCCAGCTCGATGGACGCCAACTGGCTCTCGAACGCCTTCGTCGTGGGGGACGAGCCGGGCGGGGTCGCGGTGTTCGTCGACAGCGGCGCACCGCTCGAGCCGCTGCTCGAGACCGTCGAGCAGGAGCGGCTGACGCCGTCCTACATCCTCCGGACACACGGTCACCCCGATCACGTCGAGCACGAGGACGAGCTCGCAGGGCGGTTCGGGATCCCGGTCGCGACGGGCGCGGTCGAGACCGGCGGCCTGCGCGTCGAGGCGATCGAGACGCCGGGTCACTCCGACGACGGGGTCGCGTTCGTCGTCAACGGCGAGCTCTGCTTCTCAGGCGACACGCTCTTCCGCGACGCGGTCGGCGGCGGGCCCGCGGGGCTCGTGCGCGAGTCCGTGATGGACCGGCTGATGACGCTCGACCACGCGATCCGCGTGCTGCCCGGCCACACCGTCGAGACGACGATCGGGCGGGAGTGGGAGCGGAACCCGTTCGTGCGCTTCTGGCGCGGCCTCGAGGACGAGGTGGGGACGCCCTGCCGCGTCGCCGGGGTCGAGGGGATCGTCCTCGTCGAGTCGCCGGACTACGACGGCAAGGGGAAGCTGCTCGTGCGGCTCGACGGCGGCGAGGAGCGGATCGTCGGCGCCTCCCGGGTCGAGCTGGGCTGACGCGCAGCCGGCGCAGCCGCATGACGGCGCTTCTCACTCCCGCGGACGCTCGGTGCGGCCGAGCGCCCAGAGCCCGGCCACGGCGACCACGATCACCACGGGGCCGAGGACGCGCTCGCCGTCCCCGAGCCACAACCACGCACCGCAGAACGCGAGGGCGCCGAGCACGAGCCGCGCCGCGACCTGCCAGGGCATCCCCCGCATCGGGCGAGCATAGAGCGCGGCCCGGTCGGCCGACGCGGGACCGGCGAGACGCGTCCGTCGATGCCGCTACGGTCCAGCGCCCGTGCGTCTCGTCGTCGCCCGCTGCGAGGTCACCTACACCGGACGCCTGACGGCCTACCTTCCGGAGGCGATCCGGCTGCTCGTCTTCAAGGCCGACGGCTCGGTGCTCGTCCATGCAGACAGCGGTGGCTACAAGCCGCTCAACTGGATGACACCGCCCACGGTCGTCGAGGACGGCGACGACGTGATCGTCGTCCGCAAGCGGGCGGGACGGACCGAGGATCGACTCGAGATCCGGATCACCGAGCTCCTCGCCGAGTTCGAGCACGAGCTGGGCGAGGACGCAGGGCTCGAGAAGGACGGGGTCGAGCGCCATCTCCAGGAGGCGCTCGCGGCGGTACCGGACGCGGTCGAATCAGGGCTGCGTCTCGTCCGCCGGGAGTGGCCGACGGACGTGGGGCCGGTCGACCTGATGTGCCGCGACGCGAGCGACGGCTGGGTCGCCGTCGAGATCAAGCGCATCGGGACGATCGAGGCGGTCGAGCAGCTCTCTCGCTACCTCGAGGTCATCCAGCGAGACGCGCTACTCGCCGGATGTCGCGGGATCCTGGCTGCGTCGCAGATCAAGCCGCAGGCGCGGACGCTCTGCGAGGCTCGCGGGCTCGGCTGGGTCGAGGTCGACCTGGAGACGCTGCGTGGCGAGCGCGAGCCCGAGCTGACGCTGTTCGACGCCTGACCTGAACGGCCATGGCGATTGTGGACACTTGATACGAGCCAGGCGTACACTTCATGCTGTGACAGTGGAGGTCGGAGTGCGTGAGTTTCGCGAGCGCCTGAGCGAGTGGCTCGATCGTGCCGCGGCCGGCGAGGACGTTGTCGTGACGGACCGAGGACACCCGAAGGTGCGGCTGTCACCGGCTCGGGGCGAGCACATCCTCGATCGACTCGAGCGAGAAGGCCGCGTTCGTCGAGCCACGCGCCTGCCCGGCGCTCTCCCGCCGCCGCTTCCGGTGCGAGGGAACCCGGTGACCGACGCTCTCCTCGAGCAGCGCCGCGCCAAGGACTACTGACGCTCTACTTCGACTCGTCGGCGGTCACGAAGCTCCTCCTCGCGGAGGACGGATCGGACCGGGCACGCGAGCTCTGGGCGCTCGAAACGACCGTGGTCTCCTCCTGGACCACGTATGCGGAGACGTCGGCGGCTATCGGCGCGGCCGAGCGCTCGCGCAGGATCTCACGTCGCACGATGAACGAGTCGCTGACACGCCTCCGGAGCGAATGGGATGCCGTCGAGGCCATCGACGTCGACGAGTCGATCGCGGCTCACGCCGGCTCGCTCGCGGTGCGTCATGGCTTGCGCGGAATGGACGCGATCCATCTGGCATCTGCGATCTTGCTCGTAGAGGCCGAGCCTGTGATGGTCACCTGGCACGCCGATCTTCGTCGCGCCGCTCACTCCGAGGGTCTCCCGACCTCGCTCTAGATCATCACGGTCGGACCGCGGCCTTGAGGTAGTCGCGCGGCGGATCGTCGAACAGCACTGCGACGCCGTCGAGCCCGACCTCGTGGGTGACGAGGCGCTCGAACGGGTACGCGCCGCTCGCGAGGAACGCGAGGGCCGCGCGAAAGTGGCGCGGCGTGTGATGGAACGAGCCGACGAGCCGCACCTCCTCGTAGTGGATGCGGTACGGATCGACGGCAACCCGCGCGTCGCGTGGGAGGCCTCCGAAGGCGAGCACGGTGCCACCGGGGCGGACGAGCGCCAGCGCGCGTTCCCACGCCTCGACGGAGCCCGCGGCCTCGATCACGACGTCCGCACCCTCGGCCTCGGCGGCGACCGCCCCGAACGCCGGCGCAAGCGCGCGCCGTTCGGGCCGGGAGCCGACCGCCACCGGTCGTCCCCCGGCGTCGCAGACGGCGGCGGCCAGCATCAGCCCGATCGGGCCGAGCCCGACGATCGCGACCGTGTCTCCTCGCGCGACCCCGGCGACGTCGATCCCGTGCAGGCAGCAGGCGAGCGGCTCGGCCATCGCGGCGACCTCCGACCGGAGGCCCGCAGGGACGGCGAGCAGGTTCGTCCGCGCGATGCGCGACGGGACGAGCAGGAGCTCGGCGTAGGCGCCGTTCAGGAGCGGGAAGAGATGCTCGCAGAGCGTCTCCTGCCCGCGCGCGCACGAGGCACACGAGCCGCACGGCGCCGAGTTCGCGACGACGACGCGCCGGCCGGTCGCGACATCGATTCCGCACACCTCGTGGCCGAACGGGCTGGGCGGCGGGTCGAGCAGGACCGGGTGCCCACGCCGGTACGCCTTCAGGTCGGTCCCGTCCGTCAGCGCGACCTCGACCTGGAGCAGGACGTCGCCCTCGGCGGGAACCGGGATCGTCGACGACCTCCAGGCGAAGATCGCCGGGGCCGTGGAGCCGGAGCGCCCTCACGGCGCGAAGACGACCTTGAGCGCGTCGCGCCGCCGGAACAGCTCGAGCCCCTCCGCGAAGCGCTCGAGCGGCAGCACGACCGGCTCGGGCACGTCGAGCTCGTGGAGCAGCGCGACGGCCTCCGGCATGGACGCAGGCGCCGCAGAGCGAACCCCGACGACGGTCAGCTCCTGCCGGTAGACGGCGGCGGCCGGCACCGACCCCGCGTCGGCGAACACGAGCACCGTGCCGCCGGGCGCCACGGCCGCGAGTGCCGTGTCCACACCGCCGCGACCCGAGAGGACGACCGCGTCGACGGGGCCGTCCGGCGCCCGGCCGGCACGGCGCGGATCGAGGTCGACCGCGAACACCTCGTCGCCGCGTCGCCCGAGCACGAGCGCGAACATTCGTCCGATGAACCCGTTGCCGACGATCAGGACACGCCCGGGCGGCACGCGGGCGACGCCGCGCAGGACGCATGCGAGCGGCTCGACCATCGTTCCGCGCCAGCTCGGCCAGTCCTCGGGAACGTCCACCCACGCCTGGGCGCGCACACGTTCGGCGAGCCCTCCCGGCCTGATCGTCGGCGCGCCGAAGCGCTCGCAGGTCGACTCGTGCCCGGCGAGGCAGCGCTCGCACTCGCCGCAGGAGGCATGGTGGACGAGCGCCACTCGGCGGCCGTCCGCCAGCTCACCGACCACCTCGTGCCCGAGGACGCTGCCTGCATGTGCAGGCTCGAGCTTCTCGACGTCGGAGCCGCAGAGCCCGCAGGCGACGACCCGGACGAGCTCCCCGGGACCGTCCGGCTCGGCGACGTCGGCGAGCGCGGCCTCCCCTTCCGACCCCACGACGACGGCGCGCACGCGCGTATCGTAGGGTCGGCTCTCGTCGACGAGGGAGGAGAGGCCGTGCCGATCAAGCTGCACCGCTGTCCGCACACCTGGATCAAGATGTCCGGTCACCCGTGCTGGCGTGTCCAGAAGGCGCTGGACGACATGGGCGTCGAGTACGAGATCGTCCCCGAGCCGTGGCCGTCGCGGAAGAAGCGGACGGCGTGATCGAGGCGACGGGGCAGAGCGGGCTGCCCGCGATCGAGCTCGAGGACGGCACGTGGTACCGCGAGGAATCGGCCGCCATGGCCGAGTCGATCCGCGCCGGGCGCTTCGGCCCGGCCGCCTGAGCGACGCTACACTTTCCCTCGCGCGGGGCTATAGCTCAGTTGGGAGAGCGCCTGGATCGCACCCAGGAGGTCGGCGGTTCGAGTCCGCCTAGCTCCATCATCGCGACGCGGACAGGAAGCCCTGGCGTCGAGCGGCCGCCCTCGAAGCTCGAGCCCGCTAGCCGGCAAAGCGAGGCGCGTCGGCCGCCTGTCGGTACGCCGCGAGGGATTGTGGCTTGCCACGAAGCTCGAACGTCCCGCCGCCTCCGCTCCAGCCCTTGTTGAAGTAGACGAGGCCGACAGTACGCGGATGCGCTGCGACCCAGGCGAACATCTGCCGCACGAATTCCGGCGAGTCGTAGCCCCAGGGTGCCCACTCCCCAACCACGAACGGCTTGCGGAAGGCGTCGTAGAGCGCGTCCATCCCCGGCCAGTACGCCTTGCCGCGGATCTCGTAGAGGTCGTTCCCGACGTAGTCGACGTACTCGGGCCCCGGCCAGAAGTCCCGGGGCTGGTTGCCCGGAATGTCGGGCGAGCCCTGCCCCTGCGGGTTCCAGAGCATCGCCACCTTGCCGCTCGCCGTAAGGCCGGTCGTGGCGACGACGCGAAGCGGTGGCATGTCGAGCGCGCGGAGACGGCGGTTGATCTTGCCCGTCGGCCCGCCGCGCATGATCAGCGCGATCCGGCGGAACGCCTGCCTGAACTGGGCGGTGGAGAACATCGCGCCGCGGGGCCGTCCCGAGCGGTCGAATGCGGCCCATTCGGACCAGTGTCCGTTCATCTCCGGCACGGGCCGAATCCAGACGGGCGTCCCGACCGCGTTCACCGCCTCGCTCGTCGCGATCAGGAGCCCGTCGAGGTCTCCTCGCGCGAACGCTGCGGGCGAGCTCTGCCCGTTCAGCGTCACGATCGTGATCCGGCCCTCGGCACGATCCGCCTCGAGGGTCTCCGCTAACGCGCTGCCGCCGCCGTTGACGAAGACGAGGTGCAGCTTGTGGACATGCCTGGTGAGGCGGTCGAAGGCGGCGGGTTCCGGGCCGACCACGCCGAGCAGCACGTGTCCGGCTCGCGGCTGCCCGGGCGCAAGCGCGTTCGCCCCTGCCCCGGCCGACTGAGCGCACGTCGCGACGAAGGCCGTAGCGAGCGCGACGATTGCGAAACGCGTGAGCCCGTGCACTGACCGCATCGCGAGAGCCAGGCTATAGGGCGTTGCGGCTTGGGACTAGAGCCTGACCGAATCTCAGCCCACCACCGGACTGCGTCGTCTCTCAGTCGTGCGGCGCAACGCGACCCCGAGGAGGCGATCTCGCACCCGCGCGTCACGCTCACGGCGTGAACCCGCGAGATCGTGCTACCAGCGGTGCTACCGAACAGAGCTGATCTGAGCGAACGGGCACGGTCGCACCTAACCTGGACACGTCGACGATCGCTGTAGCAAACTGCAACAATCGCAATCGCACCAGGAGGTCGGCGGTTCGAGTCCGCCTAGCTCCTTCAGAAACCCGCGCCTCAGCCCTGTCGTGGCCGCACTGCGGCCGAGGTCGGTGCGCTGGCGATCGGGACGGGTACATGCAAGAGTCGTGGCGTTCGGACGGTGCAAGCTCCTGGGAGTCCTGTCTTGTCGAGGTCGGCAATGGGAGCGGCGTGAGCCTCCCGGAAGGGTTCAGCCTGCGTTCGGCACGCGACGAGGATGCCGAGCGTGCGACCGAGCTCGTCAACGAGGAGGCGCGTGTCCACCTCGGCACACCGATCTGGTCGACCGACCAGCTGCTGCGGCACTGGAGCAACCCGGGCGTCGACCGCGAGCGCGATGTCGCGGTCGTCGAGGCGCCCGGCGGGGAGATCTGCGCCTGGCTCTCGCTCGTCTGCGGCCCGCCGCACGTCGAGGTCTTCGCGCTCGGGGTCGTCGGGCGCGCCTGGCACGGGCGCGGTGTGGGCGCCTGGGTCCTCGCCGAGACCGAGCGGCGAGCGCACCGGTTCCTCGAGCTCGCCCCTGTCGGCGCGCGTGTCGTGCTCCACGCGGGCGCGCTTGCCGACGAGCCCGCCGTCGGGGCGCTGCTCGTGGCAGCCGGCTACCACGAGATCCGCCGTTTCCAGCTGATGCGGGTCGACTTCGCAGGCGTCCTGCCGGCCCCGGAGGTGCCGGCAGGCATCCGCATCGATCAGCTCGACCCCGAGCTCGACGTGGCCGCCGCATTCGACGCGCACCACGAGGCCTTTGCCGACCATTGGGGCGAGACGGAGGAGACGCCCGAAGAGTTCCGGCACTGGCTCATCGACACGCCGCGGTTCGACAGAGAGCTATCGCTCCTCGCGCGGGACGGGCCGGTCGTTGCCGGGTACCTGTTCGCGTGGCCCGACGCGGAGGAGGACCCGTCGCGCGGTTACGTCGCGACACTCGGCACGCGTCGTCTCTACCGTGGCAAAGGGATCGCCGAGGCGCTGCTGAGGCACGTCTTTCGCACGCTGCTCGACCGTGGCAAGCGAGGCTGCGACCTCCACGTCGACTCGGACTCGCTGACGGGCGCCACGCGCCTCTACGAGCGCGTCGGCATGACCGCACACCCACGCTTCGCCACCTGGGAGAAGGAGTTGCGGCCCGGAAGCGCCCGCGGGTCGTGAGCGACAGCTCCAGGCCCGTCCGAGCTCCGACCTCCCCGAGCGTGCGTTGCTCCATTGGCTCGTTGCGGGTTCTGATCGCCGTTGAGTTCCGAGAGGAGCCCACCCATGCGATGTGTCAGTAGTCGCCCTCCGGTACCTCACCCGGTACATCGAGGAGGCGAAGCCGTCTCTCCTGAACGTTGTCGGGGTCTCCGTTCTCCTGGGGAAGAGCGCATCGCGCCGATGTGAGCAGGTCGTCCATCAGCGTCGTGCGATGCCCGAATCTCCGCTGGGAGCACGCGGGACAGTGGGGCACGAGCTCACCGTCGCCGTTGACCCACCACGCCCAATGCTCGGCAACGGTGAAACGAGCGTCGGCCTCGAGGCCGCAGCCCGCACATCGGGCAAGCGCAGGCTGAAGACTCACGCCGTTGGCCGCAGAGCGAGGCATGACTGCATTCTGCCAACTGCAAGCGCCGTGTAGCGTGGCATCACCGCACCGGCACCGGCGCAAAACGAGGAGCGCGACGCAATGAACAGGTTCGAAAGCGCTGTGTACGACTGCATGATCCCGACCGCCGAGCTCCTGGACGCGACCACGAAGCCGCTGCATCGCGCGATGCTGCTCAACTTCTGGCGCCACGTGCACCTCGAAGGCGCGGGGGACTACGAGAGGATCGTGGCGCCCGACATGATGGTCGACGAGCCTGTCTACCGGGTGACCTGGGGCGCGAATCCCGCCGTCATCACCGGCAAGGAGGGCGTGCTCGCGTTCTACAACAGCGTCGGCGAGTCCGTCCTCTGGCACTCCGACGACCGTCTCTCCGTCGCCGATTGGGGCATCTGCGACGAGATCACGTTTCACGTGCTCGCCCCCGGAGCCGACCTCAGAGCGATCGGCTACGACGTCGATGACCCGGAGGTGCTCTACCACGCGTCGAGCCGCCAGGCGTTCATCTGGCCCTACGACGAGCGGGCGCGCCTCGCCGGTGAGCATCTCTACGAGGACAAGACGAGCCTGACGATCGAAGAGGTCAGCCCCGAGGAGGCCATCACACCGGCGCGCGTCCGGGAGATCCACCGGGAGCTGCTGGCGAAGCTCGAAGCGGAGCGCGGCGAGCGCTTCTGGGTGCTGAGCACCGCTCGGTGAAGACGCGGCGACGCGAGCAGTGCGTCCGAGAGCCGGCGCGTTCCCGAAGACCGATTTGGTAAGAGAGACGTCGTGAACGAGAGCGCTTCCGGGGAAGCCCGGTCACCGTCGGAGCTGATCGACGAGAGGATCAGGGATCTGGACGACTGGCGTGGGGAGCTGCTCGCGCGGCTCCGCGCGGTCGTCAGGAAAGCCGACCCCGACGTGGTCGAGGAGTGGAAGTGGAGAGGGACGCCGGTGTGGTCACACGACGGGATCATCTGCACGGGCGAGACCTACAAGAGCGTCGTCGAAGATGACCTTCGCCAAGGGCGCGTCGCTCGAGGATCCTTCGGGCCTCTTCAACTCGAGCCTGGAGGGCAACGTCAGGCGCGCGATCGACTTCCGCGAGGGCGAGGAGATCGACGAGCAGGCGCTCACGGCTCTCGTTCGCTCCGCGGTCGCCCTGAACGCCGCGGGCAGCCGCTAGCCCGTCGGCGGCGACGCGCCGGCGCTCCGGAACGTCGATCTGAGATCGTCCCGATGTGAGCGAGGCGACAGGCGGGCTGTTCGCGGGACGGACGGCGTGGACGCGGAATCTCGAGACTCCGCTCCGGACCTTCGTGCGCACCGAGACGGGGAGCGCCGCGGTCCTGCTCGCCGCCACGCTCGCTGCCCTGATCTGGGTGAACGTCGACGCGTCGTCGTACGCCTCGGTGTGGGGAACGGAGCTCTCGTTCGAGCTCGGCACGCACGGCATCTCGCAGGACGTCCACGGCTGGGTGAACAACGGTCTGATGACGTTCTTCTTCTTCGTCGTCGGGCTGGAGGCGCGACGCGAGTTCGACCGCGGCGAGTTGCGCGAGCGCCGGCGGCTCGCCCTGCCGCTGGCCGCCGGCCTCGGCGGGATCCTCGTCCCGGTCGCGATCTTCCTCGCCGTCAATGCCGGCGAGCCCTCGGCGCACGGCTGGGGCGCGGCGATGTCGACCGACACGGCGTTCGCGCTCGGGATGCTGGCGCTCGTCGGTCGCCGTCTCCCCGACCGGCTGCGCGCCTTCATGCTCACGTTCGCGGTCGTCGACGACATCGTCGCGTTGCTCGTGATCGCGACCGTGTACACGTCCGAGCTGCACGTCGACGCCCTCGTCGTCGGCGTCGCGACCCTGCTCGCGGTCGTGGCGGCCGTGCGGATCGGCGTCCATCGCGGCCTCGTCTACGCCGTGCTCGGAACGGTCGCGTGGGCGGCCTTCTTCGAGTCCGGCGTCGATCCGCTCGTGGTCGGGCTCGTGATGGGCCTGCTCACGAACGCGTCGCCGGTGGCCCGGGGCGAGCTCGAGCGTGCGACGGACCTCTTCCGGCACTTCCGCGAGCAGCCGACGGCGGAGCTCGCGCGGTCTGCACGGATGGGGCTCGAGTCGGCGCTCTCGCCCAACGAGCGCCTCCAGCTCCTGTACCACCCGTGGACGAGCTACCTGATCGTGCCGGTGTTCGCGCTCGCGAACGCGGGCGTTGCGATCGACGCCGAGGTCCTCTCCCGCGCGGCGACGTCGCCGGTGACGCTCGGGATCCTCGTCGGGTACGTGGTCGGGAAGCCCGTCGGTGTCTTCGGCGTGACGCGCCTCGTGACCGCCGTGAGCCGTGGCAGGGTCAGGCCGCCCGTCGGCTGGGCCGCCGTGGCGGGCAGCGGCTTCATCGCCGGGATCGGCTTCACCGTGTCGCTGCTCGTGGCGAGCCTCGCGTTCAGCGGAGAGCAGCTGGAAGAGGCGAAGCTCGGCGTGCTCGGCGCGGCGGTGTGCGCGTCCACCGCGACCTGGCTCGTGTTCCGGGGCACGTCGCTGCTTCCGCCGAGCCACAGGCTGCGCGCGCTGCTCGGCACCGGCCAGACGCTGATCGACCTCGCCGCGCCCGTCGATCCGGAGCGCGACCACATCCGGGGACCGCGCGACGCACCGGTCACCGTCGTCGAGTACGGCGACTTCCAGTGCCCGTACTGCGGGCAGGCGGAGCCGATCGTCCGCGAGCTGCTGGCCGGCTTCGGCGACGTTCGCTACGTCTGGCGGCATCTCCCGCTCAACGACGTGCACCCGCAGGCGCAGCTGGCGGCCGAGGCCGCCGAGGCGGCGGCCAGGCAGGGCGCGTTCTGGGAGATGCACGACCTCCTGCTCACGCATCAGGATGCTCTCCGCCTCCCCGACCTCGTGTCGTACGCGGAGCGGATCGGCCTCGACGTCGACGCCTTCACCGAGCAGCTGCAACGCCACGCGGGCGCCGCGCGGGTCGCGGAGGACGTCGACGGCGCGGATCTGAGCGGCGTCTCCGGCACGCCCACGTTCTTCGTCAACGACCGCCGCCACTACGGTGCCTACGACATCGACACGCTCTCGAAAGCCGTGCGCACCGCCCGGGCACGAGCATCGATCGCGTGATCACCGGGGAGGGTGATATCTTCATACCTGTGAAGACATCGACGACACTTCCGAGGTCGGCGCTCGACGCGTGCGACGCCGAGCGGATCGCGGCCGACCGTCTCGAGCGCGTCCGGCGCGCGCTCCCGGAGGCGGCGGCGCTCGAGCTCGCGGAGACGTTCCGGCTCCTGACGGACCCGGGTCGCCTACGGCTGATCTCGGCCCTGCTCGCCGCCGACGAGCTCTGCGTCTGCGATCTGGCGGAGGTGACCGGCCTGTCCCAGACCGCGTGCTCCCACAACCTGCGCCTCCTGCGCGGGCAGCGGCTCGTGCGCTACCGGCGGCAGGGTCGCAACATCTACTACACCCTCGACGACGACCACATCCGCGTGCTGCTCGACGTCGCGCTGCAGCACGTCACACACGGGTGAGCGGCGGGCGCGCGCACGAGCCGGAGGTGGTGTGATGCCGGCGGCCGTCGTCGACCTGCCGCTCGTCGGGCCGGACGACTGCGCGGTGTGCGCCGAGCGGCTGCGGGAGGGGATCGGCCACCACCGCGGGGTCGTCGACGTGGAGCCCGTCGCGGGCGGCGACGCGGTCAGGGTGAGCTACGACCCCGATCTCTGCTCGCTGGACTGTCTCGAGAGCACCGCGAAGGAGCTCCGACTCGACCTCGAGGGGGCCTACGCGCACCGGGTCTCGAGAGTCGAGGGGATGGACTGCGCGGACTGCGCCCAGACGATCGAGCGGGCAGTGGCGAGGCTCGACGGGGTCACGAACGTCGCGGTCAGCTTTCCGGCGCAGTCGATGCGCGTCGAGTTCCAGCCGGCCGCGATCGCGGTCGAGCGGATCTGGGGCACGGTCGGCCGCCTCGGCTACCGCGTCGAGGGCGCCGCCGACGCTCCCGGGCATCGGCGCCGATGGCTCTCGCGCGAACGGTCGACATACGTCGCCGCCGCGCTGCTCGTCGCGGCCCTCGTGATCGACCTCGCGACCTCGTTGACTGCGGTCCCGCTGTACGCGGGCGCGATCCTCGTCGGCGGCGCCCCGCTCGCCCGCTCGGGCGTGGCTGCGCTCCTCGCGACGCGCCGCCCGGACATCAACCTCCTGATGGCGATCGCTGCGGTTGGGGCGGCCGCGATCGGCGCCTGGCTCGAGGCCGCGCTCGTCGTCGTGCTGTTCTCCGTCGGCGAGCTGCTCGAGGGGCGCGCCGTCGACCGTGCCCGCCGCGAGCTGGCGGGGCTCGTGTCGCTCGCACCCGAGGCTGCGCGCGTCCGCCGCCGGAGCGGCTCGGGCGCATTCGCGCTCGTCGAGGAGCTCGAGCTGCCGGTCTCCGAGGTCGTGATCGGCGATCTCGTGGTCGTGCGGCCAGGTGAGCGGATCCCGGTCGACGGGCGCGTGCGCGAGGGCGCATCCGCCGTCGACCAGGCGCCGATCACGGGCGAGTCGACGCCGGTGGACAGGGCAGTGGGCGACTCCGTGTTCGCGGGGACGCTCAACGGCCAGGGCCTGCTCGTCGTGGAGACCGTGACTGCTCCGGGTGACACGACGCTCGACCGGATCGGCAAGCTGGTCGTCGAGTCGCAGGCCCGGAAGTCGCCGTCGGAGCGCTGGGTCGACTCCTTCGCCCGGTGGTACACGCCGGCGGTGGTCGGGGCGGCGGTGCTGGTCGCGACGGTTCCGCCTCTGGCGGGCGTTGCCTTCTCGACGTCGTTCTACAGCGCGCTCGCGCTCCTGATCCTTGCCTGCCCGTGCGCCCTCGTGATCTCGACCCCCGTCGCGATCGTGTCCGCCCTCGGGCGATCGTCGTCCGCAGGCGTGCTCGTCAAGGGCGGCGCCCACCTCGAGCAGGCCGCCGCGATCAGGGCGGTCGCATTCGACAAGACAGGGACGCTGACGCTCGGCCGCCCGCGGGTCGTCGCGGTCGTGCCGCTCGGCGGGGACGAGACCAGCCTGCTGCGCCTCGCCGCGTCCCTCGAGAGCGGCTCGGAGCATCCGCTCGCCCGGGCGATCCTCGAGGAGGCGGCGACACGCGAGCTCGAGCTCGGCACGGTCAGCGACTTCGAGGCCCTGCCGGGCCTCGGCGCGCGCGGTCGCGTCGACGGAGCGGCGGTCGCGATCGGCGACCCGCGCCTCCGCGAGGGCGCGCTTCCGGATCGGGTCGACGACGAGATCGCGCGGCTGCGCTCACTCGGGCCAGACGGCCGTCGTCGTTCTCGTCGACGACAGACCCGCCGGGCTGATCGGCATCGCAGACACGCTGCGGCCCGAGGCCGGCGACGCGGTTGCGGAGCTCGCGCGGCTCGGGATCGAGCCGATCGTCCTGCTCACGGGTGACAACGACGCGACGGCCGCTGCGATCGCCTCGAGCGTGGGGATCACTCAGGTCCGGGCGAGCCTCTTGCCGCAGGACAAGGCCGCCGCCCTCGGGGAGCTTCGCGGCCCGGTCGCGATGGTCGGAGACGGTGTCAACGACGCACCGGCGCTCGCCGCGGCCAGCCTCGGCATCGCGATGGGGAGCGCGGGGAGCGACACCGCGATCGAGGTCGCCGACGTGGCGATCATGGGGGACGACCCGCGCAAGGTCGCCGGGCTGATCGGCCTGGCGCGCTGGACGAGGAGCGTCGTCCGCCAGAACGTCGCGTTCTCGCTCGGCACGAAGCTCCTCGCCGGCGTCATCCTCGCCGCCGGCGCGCTGCCGTTGTGGGGCGCCGTCGTCGCCGACGTCGGGGCGAGCCTGATCGTCGTCGGCAACGGCCTCCGCCTCGTCCGCGGCCGGCCGGCGGGTGCGCTGCGCGACGCGCCGCTTCTCGCGACGGCGCGTCGTTCGGGCTCCGCCTACCCTGAGTAGATGCGTCGATTCGCGCTCGCCGTGGGCGTTGCCGTGATGCTCGGGAGCATTGCCGCTCCCGCACGCGCAGGGACGGCGCCGAACTGGGTCCTGCAGCTCGGCATCAACCGCTGGGTTGCTCCGAGCGCATTCGCTGCGACCGTCACCGGCCAGACGGCGGGGCTCCGGGTACGGCGCGGGCTCCCGGTCACCCTCCGCCTCGACCGACGCACGCGCTGCGCCGAGCGCGATGCAGCGGGGAGCCTCACGCCCATTCGCTGTGCGGACGTCAGGCCGAGACTCTCGGAATCAGGCCCGCTCCGGGCAATCGCCAGTGGTCAATTCGAGACCGGGCACCTCGGCGCGATCGGTTTCCGGGCCCGCACCCTCACACTGCTCTGACGCGGCGCCCTCGTCGCGGGTGGCGGTGGCGAAAATCCGTACCAACTTTCTCGGCGATTCGACGTCGTACGCGGCATCGACCACCTCGGGCAACTCCTCGGTACGTCCCAGGGGCATCGCATGGTTGCGGCGTGCGCGGGCTCGAGGGCCTGCGTCGAGCCGTCTCTCCGACATCGGCGCGCGGGCGGCGCCTCCCTCGATGGATGACACCTTCCGCCGCGAATGGGCGATCGAGGCCGCGAGGGAGCGTGCCGAGCGGGCGCGGGTCCACACGCCGACCTTCGACGATCCGCCGGCCGAGCGGCGCATGCTCGAGCGGTCGCGCTGGCTCGGCCTCCAGGTGCGCGCACTCCTGGCGATCGTCGCGGTCGCCGAGGAGGGGAGCTTCGTCCGGGCGGCACGACGGCTCGGCTACTCGCGCTCGACGATCAGCCACCAGATCGCGCACCTCGAGGCGGCAATCGGAGAGTCGCTGCTCGTACGGGGCAGTGGATCGCGGTCCGTCGTCGTGACCCCGGCCGGGAAGGTCGTGGTCGCGCACGGACGGGCAGTACTCAGGCTGCTCGACAACGCTGAGGCCCAGCTCGGGGAGCTGGCCCAGCGCGAGCGCGCGCGAGGGCGACGGACGACGCCGCGGTGGGGCGGCGTCGTCCCGTCGCCCCGACCTCTCGAGGGCTGAGCGCGCCGGCGCCACCCCCGGCGCGGTCACGGCGTCGGGACGCAACCGCAGTTCCCTTCGCTGTTGCCTCAAACGTCGAACTTTTCGACGTTTCCTGGAATCGCCGTCGCCGGTCCAGTAGACACCGGGTCGCCGTCAGACGTCGGGCAATCCGGCCCGTGGAACGCGCCGGGCCGGATCCCGAATCGACGACGACCACACCATGCCGACCACCAGCACGAGCCACTCGACGCCGGGCGCGACCGCCGAGGGGAGGCGGTCGGCGCGCTTCGCGCCGAGCGTGCGCCGCCGCGCCGTGTGGATCGTCGGCGGGCTCGCGCTCGCTGCCGGCGTCGTCGGGCTGCTCGTCTTCGGGCCGGACAAGAACCCGCCGCCCGAGCACTTCAGCGGCGCTCCGGCGCAGCAGCCCGAGCAGCTCGTCGAGGCGCCGCTCTCGGGAGAGGCGCGCCGCGTCGCCGTGCGCTTCATCCAGACTGCCGTCGCGCGCAAGAACCTCGACGAGGCGTGGGCGCTCGTCGGCCCGAACCTCCGCGGCGGCCTCTCGAAGGAGCGCTGGACGAACGGCGAGAACCCGGTCGTCCCGTACCCGATCGACCAGCTCGACGTCGCGCCGTACAAGGTCGACGGGTCGTACACGCGGAGCGCGCTGCTCGAGGTGGCGCTGCTCCCACGCAAGGGCTCGGGGGTGCGGGCACAGGTCTTCTTCCTCGAGCTGCGCAAGATGGGGTCGGGGCCGTCCTCACGATGGGTCGTCGACAACTGGGTGCCCAGGGCGTCGGCGGTGGTACCGCGGTGAGCAACCTCGCAGACAGCGCCCAGGCCGCTGCCAACGGGCACACGGCGATCCTGCG
The DNA here is from genome assembly GCA_963739405.1 of uncultured Actinomycetes bacterium. Classification (GTDB taxonomy): domain Bacteria; phylum Actinomycetota; class Thermoleophilia; order Gaiellales; family Gaiellaceae; genus Gaiella. The sequence goes on from CAVUAH010000012.1 coordinate 126,608, forward strand.
CGGCGAGACCGCGCTCGCGCCGGCGGACCTCGCGTTCGACGACGGCCTCGACACCTCCGCGGTCGAGGCGCGCGGGTACTGGGAAGGCGTGTGGCTGCGGCTGCGGCGCGACAAGCTCGCGCTCGCGGGCGGGGTCTTCATCGTCCTCCTGTTCCTGACGGCGTTCATCGGCGCGCCGGTCGCGTCGCGGCTGCTCGGGCACGGCCCGAACGAGCCGTTCCTCGTCTCCGGCGGCCTCGACGCCGATCAGCTCCCCGCCGGCCCGTGGACGCACGTCGGGAAGCTGACCGAGGACGGAGGCCTCGAGCAGCAGCTCTTCGTGCTCGGCTCCGACTCGACGCTCGCGCGCGACGAGTTCCTGCGCCTGCTCTACGGCGCGCAGGTCTCGCTCGAGGTCGGGGTCGGAGCGACCCTGCTCTCGCTGCTGCTCGGCTCGATCGCCGGGGCGGTCGCCGGCTTCTACCGCGGCTGGGCGGACACCGCGATCTCGCGGCTCGTCGACCTGACCATGGCCTTCCCCTACCTGCTCTTCGTCATCACCCTGGCCGGCACCGTCGGCACCCGGCTCAACCACGTGACGTTCGGGTTCCTCGGCGAGGGCGTGGTCACGCTCGTCCTCGTCTTCGGCCTGCTCGGCTGGTTCTACTCGGCCCGCGTGATGCGCAGCGTCGCGCTCTCGCTGCGCGAGAAGGAGTTCGTCGAGGCCGCCCGGATGGTCGGCGCGAGCAACAAGCGGATCATCCGCTCGCACGTGTTCCCGCACCTCGTCGGGCCGCTGATCGTGCTCGCGACGCTCAACGTCGCCGCGTTCATCCTCGCCGAGGCCGGCCTCTCGTTCCTCGGGCTCGGGATCCAGCTGCCGACGGCGAGCTGGGGCACCCTCCTCGCCGACGCGCCGCAGTACTACACCTCGCGGCCCCTCCTGATGGTCTGGCCCGGCGTCGCCCTCCTCTTGACGACGCTGGCCTTCAACCTGCTCGGCGACGGCCTGCGCGACGCATTCGACCCACGGGGGTCCCGGTGATCCCCGACACCGCAGCGCCCACCTCGGAAAGGAGCCACATGCAAGCCAAGCGCCTGCTCGGGATCGTGCTCGCGATCTCGGGCCTGTCCCTCCTGCTCGTCGCGGCCGCGACCGCCGCTCCGAGCGCGAAGCGAGGCGGCACCGTCGTCGTCGACATGACGACCGACGTCGACTACATCGACCCGCAGCTCTCCTACTACGGCGAGACGTGGAAGCTCGAGGGTGCCACGGCGTGCAAGCTCTTCAACTGGCCGGACAAGGAGGGGACGGCCGGCGCCGTCGCCACCCCCGAGGTGGCCGCGGGGCTGCCGCTCGTCTCGAAGGACGGCAAGACCTACACGTTCACGATCCGGAAGGGCTTCCGGTTCTCGAACGGGCGTCCGGTGACCGCCAAGAGCTTCGCGGACGCGTTCAACCGCTTCGCGAACCCGCGGATGCAGTCGACGGGCGTCCAGTTCCTCGACATCGTCAAGGGCGCGCAGGCGGCGATCAACGGGGAGGCCGGCTCGATCTCCGGTGTCAAGGCGAGCGGCACCAAGCTGGTCGTCCAGCTGACCAAGGCCTCGCCCGACTTCCTCGCGCGGACGACGATGCCCTTCGTCCAGGCGATCGACCCGACCCTGGCCGGCCAGATCGACGCGAACGGGATCAACCAGTACGCGTCGTGCGGGCCGTACTACTTCTCGTCCCGAACGCCCGGGCGGTCGATCACCCTCAAGCGGAACCCCTATTACAAGGGTCCCCGCGCCGCGAACGCCGACACGATCCAGGTCAACATCGGCAACGACGTCGCCGTCGCGTTCCAGAACGTCGAGAAGGGGACGACCGACTACGCCTCCGGCGGGATCCCCGCGACGGAGTGGAAGAACGTGACCACGAAGTACGGCCTGAACAAGAAGGACGGCCGCGTCCAGGTACGGCCGCTGCTCGACGTCCGCTACGTCGCGCTGAACCACGCGCGCCCGCTGTTCAAGGACAACCCGCAGCTCGCGAAGGCGGTCAACTGGGTCGTCGACCGGCAGGCGTTCTCCGCGCAGGGCGGGTACCTGTTCGGCAAGCGGACCGGGCAGATCCTCCCGCCGGGGATGCTCGGCTACAAGCCGCAGGGGATCTATCCGCTGCGGGTCACGGCGAACACGATCAAGCAGGCGAAGAAGCTCGCCGAGGGCAACCTCCGCGGCGGCAAGGCCGTGCTCTGGTCGTCGAACGCCGGGTTCGCGCCGCTCCAGGCGCAGCTGATCCAGTACAACCTGAAGCAGATCGGGATCGACGCCGAGGTGAAGCTGCTCCCCCGGGCGCAGCAATTCACCAATGCGGGGAACCCGAAGACGGCCGACTTCGACCTGACGGTCGAGCGGTGGGGGGCGGACTACGCCGACCCATACGACTTCGTGAACATCCTGCTCGACGGCACGCAGGTCACGCAGCCGCAGCACAACAACTACGCGTACTTCAACGTCGGGAAGTACAACCGCGAGATGACGGCCGCGTCGCTCCTGACCGGCCCAAACCGCGGTGCTGCGTACGCGGCGCTCGACGGCTCGATCATGCGGAACGACCCGCCCTGGGCCCCGCTCGTGAACTCGAACGACCGGGTGTTCCTCTCGTCCAAGGTGGGTTGCCTCACGATCAACGAGGCCCAGGGGAGTGGGCCGCTCCTGAACGTGATCTGCGTGAAGTAGCAGATCGACGAACCGGGGAGGGGCGGACTGGTGGCCGCCCCTCCCCGGCCCACGACGAGAGATCGACCGAACGATGCTCAACTACGTGATCAGGCGACTTCTGTGGGCCGGCGTCCTCTTCGTCGGGGTGACGCTGATCACGTACGTGCTCTTCTTCCTGCTCCCCGCAGACCCGGCCCGGCTGGCCGCAGGCAAGTCGGCAACGGCCGAGGACGTGGCACGGGTCTCGCACCAGCTCGGGCTCGACCGGCCGGTGCACGAGCAGTACGTCCTCTTCCTCAAGCGACTCATCGTCGACCACTCGCTCGGCCGCTCCTACGCGAACCGCCGAACGGTCAACGAGATGGTCGGTCAGGCGATCCCGGTGACGGCCGCGCTCGTCCTGGGCGGCGCCGTCCTGTGGATGCTGATCGCGCTCCCGATCGGGATCCTCTCGGCGTTGCGGCCGCGGTCGCTGATCGACCGGGGAGCGATGATCTTCATCCTGATCGGGATCTCCGCGCCCGTCGTCTGGATCGGCCTCCTGCTCCAGTACTTCGTCGGCTTCAAGTGGGGGCTGACGCCGAACGCGGGGTACTGCGACGTGTTCGACCCGCCCGCCGGCTCGACCTGCGGCGGGCCGGGGGACTGGGCCTACCACATGATCCTCCCCTGGCTCACGTTCGCGATCCTGTTCGCGGCGAGCTACGCCCGCATGATCCGCGCGAACGTGATGGACACGCTCGGCGAGGACTACGTCCGCACCGCGCGGGCGAAGGGCGCCCCGGAGAACGTCGTCATCCGCCGGCACGTGCTGCGGAACGCCCTGCTCCCGGTCGTGACGATGCTCGGGCTCGACATCGGCGTCGCGCTCGGCGGCGCGATCTTCACCGAGGCGATCTTCAACCTCCCGGGCCTCGGCCGGCTTGCGCTGAACAGCGTGCTCAACCTCGACCTGCCGACGATGCAGGGCGTCGTCGTCTTCGCGACGCTCGCGATCATCCTCCTCAACCTCGTCGTCGACCTCGTGTACGCCTACATCGACCCGAGGATCAGGCTCGCGTGAGCGGGCCTCCGTACGAGGCATCGGGTGCGGCCGAGGCGCCGCTCCTCGACGTGCGCGATCTGCGGACGTACTTCAAGACGGACGACGGGATCGTCAAGGCCGTCGACGGCGTCAGCTTCGCCGTGCGGCCGGGGCAGACCCTCGGCGTCGTCGGCGAGTCCGGCTCGGGCAAGAGCGTCACGATGATGTCGATCCTCAGCCTGAACCCGAAGCCCGGACGCGTCCCGCTTCGCCCGGGCTCGCCCGCGGGGCCGCAGATGGAGGCGTTCCTGCACGGGTCGAAGAAGCACACGTCCGTCTCCACCGGGCAAGCCCTCTTCCGCGGCGAGAACCTGCTCGAGGCGTCGCAGAGGCGGCTGCGTGGGCTCCGCGGCAGCGAGATCTCGATGATCTTCCAGGACCCGATGACGTCGCTCAACCCGGTGCTCTCGATCGGGAACCAGCTCGTCGAGGCGGTGATGCTCCACCGCGACGTCACCCGGCGCGAGGCGCGCGACCTCGCGATCGCAGGCCTCCAGGAGGTCGGGATCCCCCGGGCGGAGCGTCGCGTCGACGACTACCCGCATCAGTTCTCGGGCGGGATGCGCCAGCGCGTGATGATCGCGATGGCGCTGATCAACGACCCGGCGCTCCTGATCGCGGACGAGCCGACCACCGCGCTCGACGTCACGACGCAGGCGCAGATCCTCGACCTGATCCGCGAGCTGCAGGCGGAGCACGGCACGGCCGTGATCATGATCACGCACGACCTCGGGGTCGTCGCCGAGACCGCCGACGAGATCGTCGTCATGTACGCGGCGCGCGTCGCCGAGCACGCGCCCGTCTTCTCCCTCTTCGAGCACCCCCTGCACCCGTACACGTGGGGCCTGCTCGGCTCGCTCCCGCGGCTCGACGTGGAGCTCGAGCGACTGACGCAGATCCGGGGGCAGCCGCCGTCGCTCCTGCGCCCGCCCGCCGGCTGCCGGTTCCGGCCGCGCTGCTCCTTCGCCTTCGACCGCTGCCGCAGCGAGCTGCCCGAGGCGACACCCGCCGCCTTCGACCACGACCACCTCGACGCGTGCTTCCTGGCCGAGGAGCGAAAGCTCGACGAGGCGGTGCGCGTGGTCGCGGAGCTGGGCCTGGCGGAGGAGGCGGCGTGAACCGGCTCGATTGGTGTCGGACTTCGAGTCCGACACCAGGGTCTGCTTGCGAGCGACCGTATGCCGGGAGGTGTCCGACCGAAGTCGGACACCAGGAGCCGGCATGACCGACGTGCTGCTCGATGTCGAGAACCTCACGAAGCACTTCTCGATCACCGAGGGGATCGTGTTCCGCAAGGAGGTCGCCTCCGTGAAGGCGCTCGACGGCGTCTCGCTCCAGGTGCGGCGCGGCGAGACGCTCGGGATCGTCGGCGAGTCTGGTTGCGGCAAGTCGACGCTCGCGCGGGTGATCATGCGCCTGCTCGAGCCGACGAGCGGCAGCGTCCGCTTCGACGGCCGGGACATCACGCGGCTCTCCCTGGAGGACTTCCGGCCCGTCCGCCGCGAGATTCAGATGATCTTCCAGGACCCCTACGCCTCGCTCAACCCGCGCAAGCGGGTCGGCTTCATCGTCTCCGAGCCGCTCGAGGTCCACGGCATCGGCACGGAGGCCGAGCGCAAGCGCCGCGTGCAGGACCTGCTCGAGGTGGTCGGGCTCAACCCCGAGCACTACAACCGCTTCCCGCACGAGTTCTCGGGCGGGCAGCGCCAGCGCATCGGAGTCGCGCGTGCGCTCGCGCTCAACCCGAAGCTGATCGTCGCCGACGAGCCGGTGTCGGCGCTCGACGTGTCCGTGCAGGCGCAGATCCTCAACCTGCTCAAGGATCTCCAGGCGGAGTTCGGCCTGACCTACGTGTTCATCGCGCACGACCTCAGCGTCGTCAGGCACATCTCCGACCGCGTCGCCGTGATGTACCTCGGAAAGCTCGTCGAGCTCGCCCGGTCGAGAGACCTGTACGCGGCGCCGCGGCATCCCTACACGGGCGCGCTGCTGTCGGCCGTGCCGATCGCGAACCCGCGGCGGGGCAGGACGCGGAGCGCGTTCGTGCTGTCGGGCGACGTCCCGAACCCGATCGATCCGCCGAGCGGCTGCCGCTTCCACCCACGCTGTCCGCGCGCCCGGGACGAGTGCGCCGCGGGCGAGCCCGTGCTCCAGCCGCTGGCGGTCGAGCACGAGGCGGCCTGCTTCCACCCCCTCGAGAAGTGGCCGCTGACTGCGGCCGAGATGGAAGGCGCCGAGCTCGCGGGCGACCGCCTCGAGGCCGGGGCGGCGAGGCCGTGATCGCGCGCGGCTTCCGCGACCTCGGCGTCGGGCTCGCCGGGATCTCCCTCGCGACCGCCGCCGGGTCGCTGCTGATCGGGCTCGCCGCCGGGCTCCCCGCGCTGCGGGCGCTCTCCGGCGGCTTCCTGCTCGTCGGCTCGCTGCTCTTCACCGCCGGCGCGGTGGTCGGGCTCCGCGACCCCGCGCGTGCGCGCGAGCGGCGCATCGCCCGTGGGTCGCCCTCGACGGGCCCGCGAAGCTGGGCCGAGGCGTTCCACCTCTCGGCGCTGCTCGTCGGGGTCGGGTTGTTGCTCGTGCTGGTCGGCATCGTCCTCCACCCGCGGGCGTCGCTCTGATGGAGGCGCCGCGCGCTCACCCGCCGTTCCGGGCCTGCGCGGAGGCCCGCCTGCGCGCGTCGCTCGCCCTCGACGGCGAGCTCGACGAGGTCGGGCGGCACTGGCTGGCGAGGCATCTCGGGGAATGCCCCGCGTGCGCGGATCTGGCCGCCGACATGCGGTCGGCCACCCGGGCGCTCAGGTCCGCGCGCATGGAGCGGTTTCGCTGCGAGGTGCGGCCGACGCAGCTCGCTCACGCGGGCTCGTCCGGTACCGGACGGCATCTGGCCGGCGCAGCAGTCGCCGTCGCGGCGCTCGTGCTCGCAACGGGCGCCCTGCCAGGTCGGGACGACACGGCGGCCACGTCTCCCCGTGCCGCCGTGGTCGCCCCGCTCGAGCTGCCGATCGGGCAGCGCTCGGCGATGGACGACTTCGTGGCGTCGGCTGCCGCGTCGCAGCGCGGCTCGTAGGTGGTTCACTGCGGGCGTGGCCGTCGCCCTCGACCGCTTCGACGTCCTCACGTTCGATTGCTACGGGACGCTGATCGACTGGGAGACCGGGCTGCTGGCCGGTCTCCGCGCGGCGCTTCCGGAGCTCGGCGCAGTCGACGACGAGGCACTGCTCCGGGCGTACGCCCGACACGAGGCGGATGCCGAGCAGCCGCCATATCGGAGCTACCGCGAGGTGCTCGCAGCGGGGCTGCGCGGCGTCGCCGCTGACCACGGAGTCGCCGTCGCAACCGAGACGGGCGCGCGCTTCTCGGTCACGGTCCGCGACTGGCCCGCGTTCCCGGACTCGGCCGACGCGCTGCACCGGCTCCAAGAGCGCTACCGGCTCGGCGTGATCACGAACTGCGATACCGACCTCTTCGCCGCGTCGAACGAGCGCCTCGGCGTCACCTTCGACTGGGTGGTGACGGCCGAGATGGCCCGGAGCTACAAGCCCGCTGCCGCCGGCTTCGAGCTCGCCTTCGAGGCGATCGGCGTGCCCCGCGAGCGGATCCTCCATGTCGCGCAGAGCCTCTTCCACGACCACGTCACCGCGAAGGCTCTCGGCCTGCACACGGTGTGGATCGACCGGCGGCACGATCGGCCGGGCTCCGGTGCGACGCCCCCGGCGGAGGTGGTGCCGGACGCGACCTATCCGAGCATGGCGGCGTTCGCGGACGCCGTCAGCGTGTCGCCGTCGCCCTGACGGGGGGCTCGACCGCGACCTCGGACACCGACTCCTCGATCGGCGGCGCGCTGCGCCCGAGCGTCGTGCGGAGCGGCACCTCCTTGAGGAACCAGGAGAGGACGGCCGGGACAATCGCGATCACCATCCCGAAGAGGAACACGCCGTGGAGCGCGTTCGCGAAGATCTGGAGGAAGTCTGCCCGCACCTCCGGCGGCAGCTGCCTCGCGCGGACCGGATCGATCGCGCCCACGTCGCCGAGCCTCGCGATGACGTCTGCCGGCAGCCGCGTGAGCTCGCTCGCGAGCCGCGAGGCGAAGATCGCACCGAACAGCGCGACGCCGAACGAGCCGCCGACGGAGCGGAAGAACGTGGCCGTCGAGGTGACCACGCCGATGTCCTGCGGGCGCGCGTCGTTCTGGACGATCAGCACGAGCACCTGCATCACGAGGCCGAGGCCCACCCCGACCACGAGCATGTAGAGCGACGCCTCCCACGGGTTGGAGTCCACGTCCAACCGGGAGAGCAGGAACATGCCGACGACGAGCACGGCGGTGCCGACGACGGGGTAGATCTTGTAGCGGCCGAAGCGGGTGATCGCGCGCCCCGACCCGATCGCGGCCACGAGAAGGCCGCCCATGAGGGGGATCATCCGCAGGCCCGAGCTCGTCGCGCTCGCGCCGAAGACGAGCTGGAGGAAGAGGGGCAGGTAGATGATCGCCCCGAACATCGCCATCCCGATCGTGAACCCCATCCCGCTCGCGAGCCGGAACGTCCCCGAGCGGAAGAGCGTGAGGGGGATGATCGGCTCGGCCGCGCGGCTCTCCTGCCAGATGAACCCGGCGAGCAAGACGACTCCGGCGAGCCCCAGCCCGACGATCTCGGGCGAGCCCCAGGCGTACTGGTTGCCGCCCCATGTCGTCAGGAGGATCAGGGCTCCGACGCCGCCGGCGAGCAGCCCCGCTCCGAGGTAGTCGATGCGGTGGCGCGTGGGCGGGACGTGGAGATGGAGACGGGTGATCACGATCACCAGCGCGAGCGCCCCGATCGGCATGTTCACGTAGAAGACCCAGCGCCACGAGAGGTTGTCGACCAGGAAGCCTCCGAGCAGAGGGCCTGCGACGGACGACACGGCGAAGACGGCGCCCATCAGGCCCATGTACCGGCCGCGCCGCCTCGGCGGGATGATGTCCGCGAGGATCGCCTGGGCGCCGACGATCAGCCCGCCCGCGCCGAGCCCCTGGAGCGCCCGGAACAGGATCAGCTGGATCATCGTCTGCGAGAGCCCCGAGAGCATCGAGCCGACGAGGAAGATCACGATCGCGGCGATGAAGACGGGCTTGCGCCCCAGCATGTCGCCGAGCTTCCCGTAGAGCGGCGTCGAGACGGTCGCGGCGAGCAGGTAGGCGGTGACGACCCAGGAAAGGTGGTTGAGGCCGCCGAGCTCGCCCACGATCGTCGGCAGCGCGGTCGACACGATGGTCTGGTCGAGGGCCGCGAGGAACATGCCGAGCATCAGGGCGACGAAGACCGTCACGAGCGCGCGGCCCTGAAGCCCCTCGTCCGGGATCTCCACCGGCGCGGGGCCGACGGTGCCCGAGCCGTTCGGGTCGCTCATCGCCGCTCCCGATCGAGCAGCCGGTTCATCTGCGCCGGTGTGAGCGGCCCGCGCGCCAGTGGCGTCGCGCCCTCCGCCCGGAGACCGTCGAGCAGGAGCCCCAGGTAGCGCCGCCACAGATCGGGCGCGACGGGGCGGGCGGCCTCGAGCACACGGCCCGCGGTCATGAAGACGAGCGGCATGTCCTCCGGGGCGAAGTCGGCGCGCATCGAACCGTCCGCCTGGGCGCGGCGCACCAGCTCGCGCACGAGCGGGCGAACCCGCCGGCGCACCTGGTCGCGCGCGCTGCCGTGCTCCGTGCCCGCGAGCACCTCGCGGAGAGCGCGGTTCTCGGCCTGGAGCTCGAGCACGCGCTCGACGAAGCCCGTGAACCCCGTCCAGGGATCGTGTGCCGCGAGCCCCTCCTCGGCCGCCGCGACGAACGCGTCGAGCGACTCCTCGATCACCGCCTGCACGAGGTCGTGCTTCGTCGGGAACCGGCGGTAGAGCGTCCCCATGCCGACGCCTGCGCGCTGGGCGATCTCCTCGACGGGAACCTCGACGCCATCGGCCGCGAAGCACGCACGGGCGGCCTCGAGAATCCTGTCGCGGTTGGCGCGCGCGTCGCGCCGGAGCGTCCCCGATGGCTGTTCGGCAGTCGTCACCGGCACAGCGTAGCAAAAGCGGAGTGGACGCTCCGGTTAGGCCTTCGGTGTCGGACCTGGTGTCCGACACCTCGCGTGCCCTACGCGTTGCGTTCGGCGTGGGTGTCCGACACGATGTCGGACACCAGCTGCTAGCCCGCGGCTGCGAGGCGCGATGCGAGCTCGCGGACGCTCGAGCGGAGCTCCTCCGGGGCGAGGATCGTGAAGCCGCAGCGGAGGCTCGCGAGTGTGCCGGCCATCCAGTCGAGCGAGTCGACGCGCATCCGCAGCAGGGTCCCATCGCCGGTCTCGACCAGCTCCGCGAGCGCCGGCGGGAGGCGCCGGGCCGCGTGATCGACGGGGAGGTCGAGCAGGACACGGACGTCATGGCCCCACGGCACGCGAGCGAGCGAGCGGCTGACATGCTCGACGGCGTCGAACCCGTCGGGCGGGGCCTGCGCCGCGGTCTCGAGCAGCGTCGTCCGGCTCATGCGGTCGATCCGGAACGTCCGCAGGTCGTCGCGGAGGTGGTCGTGCGCCGCGAGGTACCACCGGGCGGCGTGGACGACGAGCCCGTACGGGCTCAGCACGCGGCGCGTGCGCTCGCCCGAATACGCGCGGTACGAGGTGCGGACGCGGCGGCTGCGCCTGACCGCGTCGGCCAGGAGGAGAACCGTGTCGCCCGGCACCGGCGCGCCGGCGCGCGGCGACGCCGTGAAGCCGAGGGTCGTCTCGAGCGCGACCACGCGACGCCTGAGCAGGTCGGGCAGCACCCGGTGGATCTTCGTGAGCGCGCCCTCGGCCGCTCCTTCCCCGCTGTCGAGCCCCTGCCGCCGCGCCGCGATCAGCCCCAGCACGACGACGACGGCCTCGTCGTCGGAGAGCATGAGCGGTGGCAGCCGGTAGCCGGGGCGCACGCGGTAGCCGCCGCCGACGCCGCGTTGACCCTCGACCGGGATGTCCAGCTCCTGCAGGGCGGCGATGTAGCGCCGCACGGTCCTGCCGTCGATCTCGAGCTGCTCCGCGATCTCCCGCCCCGTCGTGAGCGGCCGTGCCTGGAGGAGCTCGAGCAGCTCGAGGAGCCGCGCGGTCGGGGTCTGCATGCCGTGAGTCAAGCACGGATAGCGGGCGAGATCTGCCCTATTTCGGGGATAGCGTCGAGGGACGGAATGGGAGACGGGAGGCGGACGATGAGCGGGACGCTGCAGATCGAGGCGACGGCGAGGGACTTCGACTTCTGGATGGGCAGCTGGACGGTCGCGAACCGCCGGCTCAAGCGGCGGCTGACCGGATCGGACGACTGGGAGGAGTTCGCGGCAACCGTGGCCGCGCGGCCGATCCTCGACGGCCTCGGCAACGAGGACACCTTCACCACCGACCACGACGGCGGGTTCGTCGGGATGTCGTTTCGGTTCTTCGACCCTGGGCAGCAGCGTTGGACGATCTACTGGGCGGACTCGCGGCGGCCGGGCGAGCTCGACCCGCCGGTCGTCGGCCGCTTCGACGGCGACGTCGGCGTCTTCCAGGGCGAGGACGTCCACCGTGGGCGCCCGATCCTCGTCCGCTTCACCTGGTCGGGGGTCACGACCTCGTCGCCCCGCTGGGAGCAGGCGTTCTCGGACGACGGCGGACGGACGTGGGAGACGAACTGGGTGATGGACTTCACGCGGGCGGAAGGAGCCGAGACATGACCGTGGCCGAGCGTGCTGATGCGGCCGTCCAGCCCGGCTACCGGCACGTCGACAAGCGGGCGATCCCGGGGCAGAGCGTGGCGCTCGGGGACGCGCTGCTCAAGTGGTACGAGATCGGGAGGCCCGACTCGCCGGTTCCGCCCGAGGTCGGCGACCTGGCGAGGCTCGGCCTCGCCGACGCGGCCAGGCTCGGGGAGCTCCGGCTGGGGGACACCCTCGGCTTCGTGATCCTCCACCAGTGCGGCGGGGCCTTCTACTTCCTCATCGTGTCGACGTGGCAGAACGAGAACGAGCTGTGGCAGACGGTCTGGGCGAAGGACGGCGACAAGGACGCCGACTTCCACCCCTGGCCGCTCGAGGGAGGAGCGCACCACCCGACGTTCTGCGTCTGGGAGCTCGGTGTCGTCGCGCACGAGCGCGAGTCCTGGAGCCGCTTCCTCCGGTCGCCGCGCGACCGCGACGCGCGGCTCGACTACCTCCGCGACGCGTTCTCGGGGCCTGTGTAGGCGCCCTGCCCGGGGCGGTGCCGTTGCGCGGGCCGTGGCCGCGCGCTGCTGACACACTTCGGGCATGAGCACACACGCCTCCGACACCGATCCGGTCGAGACCCAGGAGTGGCTCGACTCGGTCGACGCCGTCGTCGACTCGGACGGACGACTGCGCATGGCCTTCCTCCTCGACCGCGCCGTCGACCGCGCCCAGGACCTCCACGTTCCCGTCAGCGCCGGCGTCTCGACGCCCTACGTCAACTCGATCCCGACCGAGGACGAGCCGGAGATGCCCGGCGACCCGGAGCTGGAGGCGGCCGCGACCGCCCTCGTGCGCTGGAACGCGATCGCGATCGTGCTCCAGGCGAACGCGGAGTCGACCGAGCTCGGGGGCCACATCGCGAGCTACCAGTCCGCGGAGACGCTCTACGAGGTCGGGTTCGACCACTTCTGGCGGGCGCGCTCCAAGGACCATCTCGGCGACCTCGTCTACCTCCAGGGCCACTCGGCGCCGGGCTTCTACGCACGCGCCTTCCTCGAGGGGCGGCTGTCGGAGGACGAGTTGCGGCGCTTCCGGCAGGAGGTCGGCGGGGGCGGGCTCTCGTCGTACCCGCACCCGTGGCTGATGCCGGGCTTCTGGCAGTTCCCCACGGTGTCGATGGGGCTCGGGCCGCTGATGGCGATCTACCAGGCGCGCTTCATGAAGTACCTCGCCGCCCGTGGGATCGTCGACCACGCCGACCGCAAGGTCTGGGCGTTCATGGGGGACGGCGAGATGGACGAGCCGGAGTCGATGGGGGCGATCTCGCTCGCCGGGCGCGAGCGCCTCGACAACCTCGTCTTCGTCGTCAACTGCAACCTGCAGCGTCTCGACGGCCCCGTGCGCGGGAACGGGAAGATCATCCAGGAGCTCGAGACGAACTTCCGCGGGGCGGGCTGGAACGTGCTCAAGGTGATCTGGGGCTCGAACTGGGATCCCCTGCTCGAGGCCGACGACGAGGGCGTCCTCCGCAAGCTGATGGACGAGTGCGTCGACGGCGAGTACCAGACCTTCAAGGCGAACGACGGCGCGTACGTGCGCGAGCACTTCTTCGGCCGCTACCCGGAGACCAAGGCGATGGTCGCCGACTGGACGGACGACGAGATCTGGGCGCTCCGCCGCGGCGGGCACGACCCGACGAAGGTCTACGCCGCCTACCACGCGGCCGTGCGGCACACGGGGCAGCCGACGGTGATCCTCGCGAAGACGATCAAGGGCTACGGGATGGGGCAGGCCGGCGAGGGGCGCAACATCACCCACCAGCAGAAGTCGATGAACGAGGAGGCGCGGCTCGCGATCCGCGACCGGCTCGGGATCCCGCTCACCGACGAGCAGGCCACGGGGGCGTTCTTCTACCGGCCGCCCGAGTCGAGCCCGGAGCTCCGGCACCTGATCGAGCGTCGCGAGGCGCTCGGCGGCAGCCTCCCCGCACGCCACACCGAGGCCGAGGCGCTCCCGACGCCGCCGCCGTTCGCGAACGTCCTCGAGGGCAGCGGGGAACGGGAGAACTCGACGACGATGGCGCTCGTCCGCGTCCTCAACTCGCTCGTCCGCGACGAGGTGCTCGGCCCGCGCGTGGTGCCGATCGTGCCGGACGAGTCACGGACGTTCGGGATGGAGGGGATGTTCCGCCAGCTCGGGATCTTCTCCCAGGTGGGGCAGCTCTACGAGCCGGAGGACGCGGGCGACTTCATGTTCTACCGCGAGGACCAGCACGGCCAGATCCTCCAGGAGGGGATCAACGAGGCCGGCGCCTTCTCGTCGTGGATCGCCGCCGCGACCGCGTACGCGAACCACGGCACGGCGATGATCCCGTTCTACGTCTTCTATTCGATGTTCGGCTTCCAGCGCGTGGGCGACCTCGCCTGGGCCGCCGGCGACAGCCGCGCCCGCGGGTTCCTGATCGGCGGGACGGCGGGGCGCACGACGCTGAACGGCGAGGGGCTCCAGCACGAGGACGGGCACTCGCACCTGCTCGCGTCGGTGATCCCGAACTGCGTCGCGTACGACCCGACGTACGGCTACGAGGTCGCCGTGATCGTCCGCGACGGCCTCCGCCGGATGCTCACCGAGCAGGAGGACGTCTTCTACTACCTCACCGTGATGAACGAGAACTACCGGCACCCGCCGCTGCCCGAGGGCGCCGAGGAGGGGATCCTCCGCGGGCTGTACCTCCTGCGCGAGGGTGCCGGCGGGAGCGACGGGTCGGGGCCGCGCGTCCAGCTGCTCGGCTCGGGCTCGATCCTGCGCGAGGTGGAGGCGGCGGCAGAGCTGCTCGCCGCCGACTTCGACGTCGCCGCCGACGTCTGGAGCGCGCCCAGCTTCAACGAGCTCCGGCGGGACGGGTTGGAGGTCGAGCGCTGGAACATGCTCAACCCGACCGAGCCGCAGCGCCGCTCATGGGTCGAGGAATGCCTCGCCGGGCGCACGGGGCCGGCCGTCGCCGCGACCGACTACATGCGCACGTTCGCAGACCAGATCCGGCCGTGGGTGCCCGGGCGCTACGTCGTCCTCGGGACGGACGGCTTCGGGCGAAGCGACTACCGCGTCGCGCTGCGGCGCTTCTTCGAGGTCGACCGCTACCACGTCGCGGTCGCCGCCCTGAAGGCCCTCGCCGACGAGGGGACGATCGAGCCGTCCGTGGTCGCAGCGGCGATCGAGCGCTACGAGATCGAGACCGATCCCGTGCCACCGTGGAAGCGGTGACGACGTGACCGTCCAGGCTGCCGAGCGTCGCGCCCGCTTCCGCGAGCTCCACGCCCGAGAGCAGCTCTTCGTGATGCCGAACCCCTGGGACATCGGCTCGGCGCGCATCCTCGCCTCGCTCGGCTTCGAGGCGCTCGCCACCACGAGCGCGGGCTTCGCCTGGGCGCTCGGCAAGCTCGATACCCAGGTGACGCGCGACGAGCTGGTCGACCACGTCGCGCAGCTCGCTCCGGCCACCGACCTGCCGCTCAACGTGGACAGCGAGCGCTGCTTCCCCGACGATCCGGGCGGCGTCGCGGAGACCGTCAGGCTGCTCGGCGAGGCGGGCGCGGCAGGCTGCTCGATCGAGGACTGGAATCCCGACACGGGGCGGATCGAGGACGTCGCGCTCGCCGTCGAGCGGGTCGCCGAGGCGGCGGAGGCAGCCCGCACGTTCGACCCGCCGCTCGTGCTGACCGGTCGCGCCGAGAACCACCTCCACGGCGTCGACGACCTCGACGACACGATCGCGCGGCTCGTCGCCTACCGGGATGCCGGCGCCGACTGCCTGTATGCACCGTGGCTCGCGACGGCGGAGCAGATCTCCGCGGTCGTCGACGCCGTCGCCATGCCCGTCAACGTGCTCGCGGTGCCCGCAACGCCGCCGATCCCCGAGCTCGCGCGGCTCGGCGTCCGCCGGGTCTCGACGGGGAGCCTCCTCGCCGGCGCCGCCTACGGCGCGCTCGCCGCCGGAGCACGCGAGCTGCAGGGCGACGGCACCTCGACCTATGCGACTGCCCGGCTCTCCGAGGACGACAAGCAGGCCGCGTTCGGGGCTCAGAGCGACGGATCGCCCGCGTAGGTCAGCACGCGCTCGGCAAGCGCCTGCATCACCTTGCGCTCGACGGAGCGGTTCTCGTCGAGCACTCGCCGGAAGTCCCGCCCCGTGAGGACGAAGCATCGGAGCGGCGAGGTTGCGGTGACCGTCGCCGTGCGCCTCGTCGTCGTGAGCAGGGCGATCTCGCCGACGAACTCCCCGGCCGAGCGCGTGGCGAGTCGCTTGCCGCTCCGCGTCACCTCCGCCGTGCCGTCGAGGATGACGAAGAACTCGCCGCCGAGGCCGCCCTCCTTGCAGAGCACCGTGCCCTCCGGGACGGCGAGCTCGTCCGTGACGCGCGCGAGCTGGGTCAGCTCGCGCTTCGAGAGCCCCTCGAACAGCGGCGCGCGTCGCAGTGCCTCGACCTTCGCGTTCTGCGCGCCCCGCCGCATGCGCTGAGTCTAGGCCGGATGAGACACTGCCGACGATGCCCGGCGAGACGCGCTATGCCCGCAGCGGGGAGCTCCGAATCGCCTACCAGGTGATCGGCGACGGCCCGATCGACCTCGTCTGGGCGCCCGGGTATCTCTCGCACCTCGAGCAGAACCAGTGGTGGCCGTCCTACGCCGACCTGATCGAAGGACTGGCGTCGTTCTCCCGCCTGATCACGTTCGACCGGCGCGGGACGGGCCTCTCCGACCGGATTCTCTCCCTCGGGTCGTTCGAGGACTTGCTCGACGACATCACCGCGGTGCTCGACGCGGCCGGCTCGGAGCGCGCTGCGCTGTTCGGCGGCGCCGAGGGTGGGCCGATGTGCGCGCTCTACGCGGCGACGTTCCCGGACCGGATCTCGGCGCTGATCCTCGGTGCGTCGTATCCGCGCCGGACGGCTGCGCCGGGGTTCCCCTGGGGCTTCGACGAGAAGCGGGCGGAGGAGATCCTCTCCGCCTACGAGACCCGCTGGGGCACGCCGTCGTTCGGCGTCCGCTCGCTGGCGCCGAGTCTCGCAGACGACGAGCGATTCCGCCTGTGGCACGCGCAGGCCTGTCGATTCGCGGGAACGCCCGCCTCCGCGGTCGCATGGTTTCGCATCACCATGGAGATCGACATCCGCGACGTGCTGCCCGCGATCCGCGTGCCGACGCTCGTGCTCCACCGGACGGGGGACCGGGTCGTCCCCGTCGAGGCGGGGCGCTACCTGGCCGAGCATATTCCGGACGCGAAGCTCGTCGAGCTCCCCGGCAGCGACCACTACCCGTTCTCGGGCGACTACGCCCCCTTCGTCGAGGAGGTCGAGGAGTTCCTCACCGGCTCACGGAGCCGGCGGGAGCCCGACCGCGTACTCGCGACGGTGCTCTTCACAGACATCGTGGGCTCGACGGAGCGGGCTGCGGAGCTCGGTGATCAGCGCTGGAAAGAGCTGCTGGCCGACCATCATCGTGTCGTGCGGGAGGAACTCGAACGCCATCGTGGCCAGGAGGTGAGGGTCGTCGGCGACAGCTTCCTCGTAACGTTCGACGGGCCCGCGCGGGGGATCCGGTGCGCGACGGCGATTCGCGAGGGCTTGCGCCGGCTGGGAATCGAGTTGCGTGCAGGGCTGCACACCGGGGAGGTAGAGCTCGCGGCTTCCGGGATCGAGGGCATTGCGGTGCACATCGGCGCGCGGATCGCAGCGCTCGCCGGTCCCGGCGAGATTCTTGTCTCGAGCACCGTCAAGGACCTCGTGGTCGGCTCGGAGATCGCCTTCGTCGACCGCGGTGCGCACGCGCTCAAGGGCGTGCCCGGCGAGTGGCACGTCCACGAGGTGCGCTGACCGGTCGGGAAGCCGTCAGACGCCGCGCGGGGCCTCGTCGTCGACCGAGTCTCGGACGAGGTCGCGGATCGAGAGCATCCCGACGACGTCATCGCCGTCGACCACGGGGAGGTGGCGGAAGCCGCCGTGGATCATCAGTGCGGCGGCCTGGCCCGAGCTCTCGTCCGGGCCGATCGTGTCCGGCGTGTGCGTCATCGCGTCGGCGACGGAGCCGTCGATCGCGCCGGTCGCGACCGCGCGGAGGACGTCGCGCTCGGTGACGATCCCGACGAGGCGATCGCCCTCGGTCACGACGACCGCGCCGACCCGCCGCTCGTGCATGCGCCGGGCCGCGTCGACGAGGCTCGTCGCGGGATCGAGCCCGAGGACCTCCGGCGTCATCATCTCGCCGACGGTGGGCATGAGGCGATCGTAGACCTCCGCCGGCTCGATGGAAAGCAGGGCGTTCAGCGCCGCCCCTTGGCCCGCGACACGTCGCGCTGGAACCGCGACAGCGCCTTGTACCGCTTGCGTTCCTCCGACTGCGCCCGCTTGTCGAGGCGCCGCTCGAGGTGCGCCAGCTCCGCCTCGAGCTTGAGGTAGCTCTCCCAGCGCTCGGGCCCGAGCGTCCCGTCGGCGATCGCCGCCTTCACGGCGCAGCCCGGCTCGCTGTCGTGCTGGCAGTCCGCGAAGCGGCAGTGCGCGAACAGCGAGGTGACGTCGTCGAACGTCTCCTCGAGCGACTCGTCGGCGACCCACAGCTGGAGCTCGCGCATGCCCGGCGTGTCGATCACGAGCGCGCCGCCGGGTAGCTCGACGAGCTCGCGACGCGTCGTCGTGTGCCTGCCCTGTCCGTCCCCGCGGAGCTCCTGCGTCGCGAGCAGCTCCTCCCCGAGAAGCGTGTTGACGAGCGTCGACTTCCCGACGCCGGACGAGCCGAGCAGGGCGGCGGTGATGCCGGGTTGGAGGTAGCCGCGCACCGCGTCGAGCCCCTCGCCCGTGACGTTCGAGAGCGCGTGAACGGGAATGTCCGCCGCGATCGACTCGATCGCGGTGAGGGCGGCCGCGGAGTCGGCTGCGAGATCGCTCTTCGTGAGGAGCACGACCGGCTTGGCCCCGCTCTCGCGGGCGAGGATCAGGTAGCGCTCGAGGCGACGCAGGTTGAGATCCTCGTTGAGCGATGTCACGACGAAGACGACGTCGATGTTCGCCGCGAGCACCTGCTCCTCGGTCGCCTGCCATGCCATCTTCCGCGAGAACTTCGTACGGCGCGGCAGGACCGCCTGGACCGTCCCGGCGTCCTCGTCGGCGCGAGCCGCGACCGCGACCCAGTCGCCGACGGCCGGCAGGTCGGCGGGCGAGTGTGACTCCTCGTAGAGGCGTCCCGCGACGTCGCACCGAAGCTCGCCGAGCTCGGTGAGCACGTCGTACGCGCCGCGGTGTTGCACGGCGACGCGACCGGGGATCAGGCCGGCGTCGGCGTGCGATTCGAACTGCTCGGCGAGGGTTTCGTCCCAGCCGAGGGTCGTGAGATCTGGCACGGTGAAAGGTCTCCTCTCGGACTACGGAATGGAGGGCGCTGGCCGGCGCGCCCGTCGCGAGAGGCCCGTCTCGTGGTTCAGCCGACGAGCCGCGCGTGGCGCGGCCGGGAGGAAGCGGTCTCTGTCATCGCGGCAACCTCCTTCGTCGGGGACCAGGAAAGTATGCCCGACCCCGCTGCTACGACGCGAGTGCGGCGGCCCTCGCGCTCGCGTCGGAGCTGCTCGTCGAGCGGCAGAAGCGAGAAGCCCAGCACGCTCGAGCCGCTCGGCCGCCGTGGACGCTGTCCCCCGAGCAGCAGCATCCTCAGCAGGCCATCGGGTGAGCGGGAGCGCGGGGAGGCGTACGGCCGAGCGCGTCGCGCGCAGAGGGAAAACGGCACGTCGGACGGTGCGGCGCGCGACCCGAGCGCCTTTGTGAATCGCGGTTCGTGACCGAGCCGCCGACGACGTTCCGGGCCGCTCGAGGCTCCAGCGCATGGAGATACACGCGCACCACGTCCGGGAGGGCCCAGCACGCACCACTGGCCCCGTTCCCGACACGGCCGCCGAGACCGGCCGGAACGGCAGGCGCATCCGCCCGACCGGGCCTTCGCGGCCGGTCGAGGATCGGCGCCTGGCGCAGGGCGACGACGCGGATGCCCGCCGCTCGTGCGGGCGCGGCTCGGCCGGACGCCTCGACGGCGGCGGCCGCGAACCCCGCGCCCCGCCTGCTCCGTGTCCCACTTCGCGAGCCCGTAGTAGGGGACGAGACCCGCACGCACCGTCGAGCCGAGGGCGCTCAGTGGACGAAGCGCCGGATCGTCCGCGCGATCAGGCCCGCGCCGTCGAGCGGGGCCCGCGATGCCGCGGCTCGCGCCGGCCGACGCGACCGCTGGCCCTGCCGGATCGCCACGAGGTGGACGACGCGCTCGACGTCCTCGACGGCGCCGCGCGAGGCGTCTCCGCGTCGATCATGTCGCCCGCGGCCGGGTCGCTGCCGGGCTCTCGTGCTCGGCGGCCGGCGCGGGCGCGGACGAGGAGCGCACGGCGTCGTGGCCGGCCTCACGCAGCGCGGGCACGAGCGCGGTGCCGATGAACCCGGAAGCGCCCGGTGACGGCGACCTTCATCGTTGCGGTGTCGTAGCCGAAGAGCAGCGCGACTGGTGTCCGACTCGAAGTCGGACACCGAGCCGTCTAGCGCGCCCGCGGGCCGGTGTGCCAGAAGACGAGCGCCGCCGCCGTCGCCTCCGCGAGCAGGCTCAGCGCCGCCACGAGCTTGAGTGAGACCGGGATCTGCCGCATATCCTCGTTATCGGCTTCACGGCCCGCTTGTCGAGTCCGGGATCGGCCCCGCGGAAGGTCCAGCTCGACGTCCCGGTCGGCGCCCGCGCGAAGGCGATCGGAAAGTGCGCATCTACCGGACATCGGCGAAAACGGCCGAGCTTGTCCAGCGGACCGCCCCACTACGATGGCTCTCCCGTGTCCGCCCCGTTCGTCCACCTCCACGTCCACTCCGAGTACTCGATCCTCGACGGGGCGTGCCGGATCCCGGCGCTCGCGCGGAAGGCGGCGGAGCTCGAGATGCCCGCCGTCTCGCTCACCGACCACGGCTCGATGGCGGGCGCGGTCGACCTCTACAAGGCCGCCTCCGGGCAGGGGATCAAGCCGATCTTCGGCTGCGAGGTGTACGTCGTCGACGACCGCAAGGCGCTGACGAAGGGCCACGCCCACCTGACGCTCCTCGCCGCCGACAACACCGGCTACGCGAACCTGATCAAGCTCTGCTCGCTCGGCTACCTCGAGGGCTACTACTACAAGCCGCGCGTCGACTGGGAGCTCCTCGAGCGCCACGCGCCCGGGATGATCGCCCTCTCCGGCTGCCTCTCCGGCCGCGTCTCGCGCGCACTCCGCGAGAGCCGCGACGGGGACGCGGAGGCGGAGCTCGACCGGCTCGCGCAGATCTTCGGGCCGGACTCGACGTACGTCGAGCTCCAGAACGTCGGGCTCGACGTGCAGCAGGCGGCCTTCCGCGGCCTCCCGAAGCTCGCCGAGCGGCGCGGACTCCAGCTCGTCGCGACCGGCGACGTCCACTACCTCGACGCGACGGACGCGCACAGCCACGACGCGCTCCTCTGCATCCAGTCCGGCGACTCGCTCAAGAACCCGAACCGCTGGCGCTTCGGCGCCGACGAGTTCTACTTCAAGACGCCGGCCGAGATGGCGCTCGACTTCCCCGGGCACGAGGACGCGCTGCGCCGGAGCCTCGAGGTCGCCGAGCGCTGCAACGTCGAGCTCGAGCTCGGTCGGATCCGGCTGCCGAGCTTCCCCGTGCCCGAGGGCCGCGACGCGTTCGAGTACCTCGTCGAGCTGTGCGAGAAGGGCCTCGTCAAGCGCTACGGCTCCTCGACCCCCGAGCTCGACGAGCGGCTGCGCTTCGAGCTCAAGACCGTCCGCGAGATGGGCTTTGCGGACTACTTCCTGATCGTCGCGGACTTCATCGGCTTCGCGAAGCGAAACGGCGTCTCGGTCGGCCCCGGCCGCGGCTCGGCCGCCGGCTCGCTCGCCGCGTACTGCCTGGAGATCACCGACATCGACCCGATGCGCTACGGGCTCCTGTTCGAGCGGTTCCTCAACCCTGCCCGCAAGGACATGCCCGACATGGACATCGACTTCGCCGTCGAGGGCCGGGAGCGCGTGATCAACTACGTCACCGAGAAGTACGGCCGCGACCGCGTGGCGCAGATCATCACGTTCTCGAAGATGGCCGCCCGCGCCGCGCTGCGCGACGCCGGGCGGGTGCTCGAGATCCCCTACGGCGTCGTCGACCGCGTTGCGAAGCTCGTCCCGGAAGGGCCGGGCCAGACGCTCGAGGACGCGCTCAAGCCGGGGCAGGAGCTCGCGAAGGCGGTCGAGAGCGACCCGGTGGCGAAGGAGATCGTCGACCTCGCCCGCCCGCTCGAGGGCCTGACCCGCGCCGACTCGATCCACGCCGCCGGCGTCGTGATCGGCTCGGAGCCGCTGATCGACGTCGTCCCGCTCCAGCAGAAGGGCGCCGACTCGGAGCTCGTGACGCAGTTCTCGATGAAGAACGTCGAGGCGCTCGGCCTCCTCAAGGTGGACTTCCTCGGCCTCCGCAACCTCGACGTGATCGACAAGGCCGTCGCGCTGATCGGAGGCGGCCTCGACATCGGCGCGATCCCGCTCGACGACCGCAGGACGTACGAGATGCTCGCCCGCGCCGACGCGACCGGCGTCTTCCAGTTCGAGTCGTCGGGGATGAAGGACGCGCTCCGCCAGGTGAAGCCGACCGTCTTCGAGGACCTGATCGCGCTCGTCGCCCTCTACCGCCCCGGCCCGATGGCCTACATCCCCACCTACGCCGCGCGGAAGAACGGCCGCGAGCAGGTGCGCTTCATCGACCCGCGGCTCGAGGCGATCACGGGCACCACGTACGCGATCTCGATCTACCAGGAGCAGTCGATGGAGATCGCGAAGCAGCTCGCGGGCTTCACCGGCGCCGAGGCCGAGACGCTGCGCCGCGCGATCGGCAAGAAGATCCACGAGCTGATGGCCTCGCTCAAGGGGAAGTTCCTCGACGGCTGCGCCGCGAACGGCGTCACCCCGGCGGTCGGCGAGCAGCTCTGGAAGGACATGGAGGCCTCGAAGGACTACTCCTTCAACAAGGCGCACGCGGCCTGCTATGCGCTGATCGCCTACCGCACGGCGTGGCTCAAGGCGAACCATCCGTGCGAGTACATGGCCGCGCTGATCTCGAGCGTGATGAACACGAAGGACCGCGTCCCGTTCTACGTCAACGCGTGCGACGAGATGGGGATCGAGGTGCTGCCGCCGGACGTCAACTCCTCGGCGGTCGACTTCGCCGTCGTCGAGGGGAAGATCCGCTTCGGGCTGAACGCGGTCAAGAACGTGGGGGAGACGGCCGCGCAGCGGATCGTCGCCGCACGCGAGGAGGGCGGCCCGTTCACCTCGATCTGGGACTTCACCGAGCGCGTCGACCCGCAGGTCGTCAACAAGCGCTCGCTCGAGTCGCTCGTCAAGTGCGGCGCCCTCGACTCGACCGGCGCGTCGCGGATGGGGATGCTCGCCGTCCTCGAGCAGGCGCTCGGCTACGGGCAGAAGCTCGCCCAGGACCGGCTGATGGGCCAGTCCTCGCTCTTCGACGGCATGCTCGACGCCGCCGACGAGGTCGCCGCGCGGCATCACCCGCAGATCCCGACCGGCGAGTTCGAGAAGGCCGAGCTGCTGCGGCTCGAGAAGGAGACGCTCGGCCTCTACGTCTCCGAGCACCCCCTCTCGGCCGTCCGCGAGCAGCTGCGCCGCAAGACCGACGCGACGCTCTCCGAGCTCGAGCGCCGCCGCGACGGCGAGGTCGTCACGGTCGGCGGCATCGTCTCCGACGTCAAGCACCTGACGACGAAGCGCGGCGACCCGATGGTCTTCCTCACGCTCGACGACCCGACCGGCACCGCCGAGGTCGTCGTCTTCAACTCCGCCTACCAGGCCTCGCGCGAGCTCTGCGTGACCGACCGGATCCTGATCGTCAAGGGCCGGATCGACCACAAGCAGGCCGGCGAGACGAAGCTCCTCGCCTCCGAGATGACCGCCTTCGAGGCCGTGGCCGAGCGCAAGGAGGTGCGGTTCTCCCTCGACGCGCGCGAGGCCCCCGCGGGCGTGATCCGCGAGCTCGCCCGCCTCGTGCGCGAGTTCCCCGGCGAGTCCCCGGTCTACCTCTCGCTCTCGACCTCCGAGGGGCCCAAGACCTACGCCCTCGGCCCCGAGTACCGCGTCCGCCCCGACCCGGACTTCATCGCCGAGGCCAGGGCCGTGCTCGGCGGCTCGGCAGCCCTCTCGTAGCCTCCCGCCTGGGTGTCCGACCTCGAGTCGGACACCCACGCTCCGCGCACGCTTCGGGCGTTAGGCGGCCGCGGCAGCGCGTCTGATCTTTTCCTCGTCGACAGCGACTCGCGTGTCGAGCTGGTCGTCCCAGATCTCGAGCGAATCTGCGGCGCGCCCGTCGGGCCGAGACGAAGCGCAGCAATGTCCGCTCCGCCTCCTCGAACGTCGGGAACGCACCGAGCTCGTTCATCGATGCCTGGTCGAGCAGGATGAATCGAGCCTCACGAGTCATACGTCTCACATTGAACCACTCCGTCGAGGAGCGTCGTGGCTGCTGCCCAGACCGTGATGTGCCCACGCCGACCCTGTCGGCGACCAGACGATCCCGTCGCGATCGAGATCGACGGCTGCAATCGCTCTGCCGTGCTTGAAGCGTCGACCTGCGGCAACGGCGCGTCGGGCGCTCGTGTACATGGAGACACCCGTTCCCTTGAAGAAGTCTCTGCGGTCGTAGCGGACGCCGAGCGCCTCGTACGACAAGAAGTCCGAGACGATTGGTGGACAGCCGCGTGTGACTCGGAACGCGTTCCCTTGAAGCTCTCGCCCCGAGAAGACCTCGTACAGCGGCGTTGCCTGAGTCGGCATCAGAACAGTCCACGATGTCCTCAGGCGACGTGCCAGATGTCATAAAGGGACATGGCCGCCCTACCGAGGTCGTCTACCTCCGGTTCTTCGCCGATCTCACGCAGGACGAGATCGCGAAGCGCATGGGCATCTCGCAGATGCACGTCTCGCGGATCCTGCGGGGTGCCCTCGAGCAGATGCGGAGGGCGGACATGGACTAGCCCGTGCCCGATTCGCCGACGGCTCGCAGCGCGGACACCTCGACGTCGGGCAGCTCGCCACCGCGCTCAGGATGTTCCGCTCCCAGACCTCGCGCAGCTCGCCGAGGACCGGCGAGTCGGCCGTGAACCGATTCTCGTCGAGGTCGAAGGCGCCGTTTCGGTAGACGGCGGCGTCGTAGGGCGGACCGACGGAGAGGTTCGCGCGCGCCGTGCTCATCATCGAGCCAAGGGCGATCTTGAGCGACGTCACGAGATCGGTGTGGGCGAGGATCGCGACGTCGAGCAGGAACTTCCCGTACTTCGACTCGCCGATCTGCAGGAACGGCCGCTCGTCGGAGGCGCGGATGTAGTTGCCCTCGGGGTAGACGAGCAGGATGTCCGGTGGCGCGTCGCCGACCTGGCCGCCGAGGATGAACGTCGCGCTTGCATTGGCGCCGAGCGCCTCGGCGTGCCGCTCGCTCACCTCGCGGCCGAGCCTGCCCACGTAGAGCGCCGCCTCGAACAGGTGCGGGACGGTCGCGAGGCTCTCGTGCTCGCCCGGCGCCGCGAGGTCGACCGCGATCCGGTCGAGCACCTCCTGCGTCGTCGCGAGGTTCCCGGCCGACTGGAGCACGAAGAGCCGGTCGGGCGCCGGCCGGAACACGTGCAGCTTGCGGTACGTCCCGACGTTGTCGACGCCGGCGTTCGTCCGCGTGTCCGAGAGGAACACGAGGCCGTCCTCGAGGCGCATCGCGAGGCAGTAGGTCACGGGCGCCGAGTGTAGTCAGCCCGGTTCGGTTTCCCGCACGCGCGACTCGTGCCCGCCGCATCGCGCTGCCTGCCCGCGTCGCGAATGCTTCGGGCATGGCCGAAGCGGTCCCGGTCCTCGTGTCGTCTGCGCCCGCGCGAGCGAGCCGGTTCGGCGTGCGCACGTCGCCGTCGCTCGTCCTCTTCCTCGCGCTCTTCGCGAGCCAGTCGGGCGTGCTCGTGCTGTCGCCGATCCTGAGCGACGTGGCCGACGATTTCGGGGTCTCGATCGCCGCGGCCGGGCAGCTTCGGATCGTCGCCGCGCCGCTCGCAGCTGTCGTCGCGCTCCTCGCCGGACGCGCCCTCGTCCGCTACTCGCCCCGCGCGCTCCTCGGCGTGGGAAGCGCGCTCCTTGCCCTCGGCTCCGTCGCAAGCGCGGCCGCGCCGTCGTTCGCGCTGCTCGCGGTCGCCCAGATACCGATGTGGGCCGGGATCGCGACGCTGCTCGCGGCAGGGATCGCCGGGATGGCCGCGTGGAGCGCTCCCGAGCAGCGCACCCGCGTCGTGGCCCGGGCTCTGGCCGGTCCGCCCGCTGCCTGGATCGCCGGGATGCCACTCATCGGCCTCGTCGCGGAGGTGCACTGGCGCCTCGCGTTCCTCGCGTTGCCGCTGCCCGCCGCGCTCGTCGCGCTGCTGGCCGTCGCCACGCGCTCCCCGGACACCCCGCTCGGCGGCGAAGGGGCGTCGCTGCGCGGGTTTCTCCGGCTGCCACAGGGGCGTCGCTGGGCCGTCGGTGAGCTGATGGCGAATGCGGCATGGGCGGGCACGCTCGTCTACAGCGGCGCGCTCTTCACCAGGGAGTACGGCCTCTCGACCGCGAGCACGGGACTTGCGCTCGGCATCGTTGCGGTTGCGTATCTCGTCGGCACCCAGCGCGCGGGACGGCTCGCGCAGGGCGCCGCCCGACGGACGATGCTCGCCTGCAGCGTCGCCGCCGCCGTCACCGTCGGCCTCGTGTGGGGGGTCACGCCCGGCGTCGCCGTGACGCTCGCGCTGTTCTCCCTCGCGGCGGTGACGGTGGCGACGCGAACCGTCGCCGGGACCGTCTACGGATTCACCGTGGCCGGAGACCTCGGGCGCGAGGTCGGCGTCGTGCGCGCCGTCTCGACGCAGGTGGGCTACCTGACCGGCTCGCTCGTCGGCGGCGCGGCTCTCGCGCTCGCCGGCTTCGCCGGCCTCGGCGTCGCACTCGGCTCTCTCTTCGTCGCGTCGACGCTGCCGTACCTGGTGGCGAGCGTCGCGCGCCGCCGTGAGGCGATGGCACTCCCGGCGGGCGCCGCGGCCGGCACCCGCATGCCGTCCCGCTACCTCACGCTTCCGAACGGCAAGGGCCTCATCGTCCAGGCCGCTGCGGAACGGCGATGTCGACACCGTCGCGGCCGTGTTCGAGCGACTCGGCGAGCGCTCGCGCCGCGCGCGCTTCAACGGCCCGAAGCCTGCCCTCGGTTCCGCAGAGCTCGCCCACCTCGCCGCCGTCGACGAGACGCGGCACGTCCTCGTCGGCTACCTCGAAGGCGATCCGGGCCCGGTCGCGATCGCGCGGCTCGTCCGCGACGGCGACAGCGCGGAGATCGCCTTCGAGGTAGCCGACGAGCACCAGCGCCACGGGATCGGCTCGGCCCTCACCGCAGAGCTCCTGGCAGACGCGCGCGCCGCGGGCGTCCGCGAGGTGACAGCGCTCGTCGCCAGCGACAACACGGCGGCGGTGTCGCTCCTCCGCCGTGTCCTCGACCGGCTCGAGGTCCGGTTCGAGGGGCCCGAGCTCTCGATCCGCGCCTCGCTCGCGTGAGCGCGGCCGCATATCGGCCGCGCCGCCGCAGGATGCCGACCGGGATCACGCCCGGGCCCGGTCGGCCTGGCGGCGCGGCCGATCCTCGGGCTAGCGCCGCCGGCTCGGCCGCGCGATCCGCCCGAACGCCCGCTCGCCCGCGTCGTCGCTCGTGAACGCCGAGAGCTGGATCGTCTCGCCGTCGAGCTCGAGCCCCGAGCCGATCACGCCGGTCCCGCGCAGCCGCACGTCCTCGCCGAGCCCGGCCGACGGCCCTCGTGTCGCGCGCGCCGCGGCCACCTCGTCGACGAACGACGAGATGCGCTCGACCGAGGTCGCGCGGCCGTCGAGCCGCTCGAGCGCGTCGAGCAGGTAGCCGGCGCGGAGCTTCGGCCAGAGGAGCGCGAACGCGTCCGGCCGCGACACCGCGTCGAGGCACAGGTCGTCGCCGAGCCCGAGCACGGCGCCGCACTGCCCGGGTGCGAGCGGGAACGCGCCCTCGAGCGCGCGGAGCGCGCCGCGGTGGGCCTCGAAGGTGTCCCGGCTGGCCGACGTGTCGGCGAGGCGACGCGCATGCGCGACTGCTTCTCGTGCACCTCGTCCCACACCTCGCCCTGCGCGGCGCCGCGGGCGAGCGGCTGCGCCGCGAGCATCTGCGCCTTGCGCCGCCGCAGGTGCGAGTGCGAGATGTGGTCGGCCGACCCGAACGCGGCGCTGCTCCGGCGCCAGCGGCCCTGCTCGACGCACGAGACGGGGATCGGCAGCTTCGCGCCGGCCTCGACGAGGACGCTCACGTTGAGGATGCGGTTCTGCTTCGCGCCGACGAGCTCCTCGCCGTCGTACAGCAGCACGCGCGCGTCGGTCGGGTTCTCGACGACGAGCTCCGGCACGGAGCCCGCGTCGGACGTCTCGTCGATGTGGAAGCCGCGCGGCAGCGCCTCGTCGAGCGTGACGTAGGCGGCGACCGGGTCGTGGCTGCGGGAAGAGCGGTGTCACGACGATCCCGCGGTGCTCCACGGGCTCGCCGAGCTGGAAGGTGTCGAGTGGCATGGGGTTCTCCTTTCGGGTTCACGAGGGAGTCAGGCGTCGGCACGGCTCTCCTTACGTCGCCGGGTGACGTGCCGCTCGTAAGATCTGCCCATGTCGGACGCGACTCAGCTCTCGATGCGCGATGCACGGGATGCAGAGGACAAACGACTGCTGGAGAACGGGGAGATCCAGCTCCTGCTCGCCGGCTGGGTCGAGACGATCCGCGACACCTGCATTGCGAAGATGCGCGGTCCCGTCGGCGAGGACGTCGCCAGGCCGTGTGCGAGCGGCTGTGGCGCGAGCTCAAGGCCGGCAGGCACCGCGACGGCCGCTACCCGTTCCGGGTCATTGTCTACTCGGTGATCAGGTGGGTCTGCAAGGGCTGGTACGAGCCGGGTTGGCAGGAGAGCGAGCTGTTCGACCTCGACGCCGCCGCACCGATGAGACGGAGGCCGTCATCGTCGAGCTCACGCTCGAGCAATTCGTCGCCACGCTGCCGCCCGGCGACGGGGAGATCGGCGCCCTCTACTACCTGGACGCGCTCGAGCCCGGCGAGATCGCCGAGCGGCTCGACAAGAAGCCCAACGCCGTGTACCAGGCGATCAGCCGAAACAAGGGTCGGCTCAGGGAGTGGCTCGAGGAATGATCGTCGAGCTCGAGACCCTGCTCGACGAGCTTGCCCGCCGCCATGCCCGCGGAGAGCCGCTCGACGTCGAAGGCACGCTCCGTAGCGCGGGCGACCGCGCCGACGAGCTCGCACCGCTGATCGAGGCGTTCCTCGCTCGCGCCCCTCGCCGCGACGCCGTCCGCGAGACGCCCTCCGCTTCGTCCGCTCGCTCGACGAGCCGCCGATGCTCCGCGCCCGCGTCGCGAAGGCACTGCGGGTCGACGACATGGTCGACGCGATCGTCGCCGCGTGCGACATCCGCCAGGATGCGCGCCCGAAGGTTCGCCGCTACTACCAGCAGCTCGAGGGCGGCGTTCTCGACCCCTCGCGCGTCGCGGGATCCGTGTGGGACACGATCACAGCAGGTGCTCGGCCGTTCCCGGGCGGTGCTGACCGCGCCGCCGCTCGCGCTGAAGCCCGGCGCCGACCCCCATGTACCGCGCCGAGCGCCTCTTCGACGCGGACATGATGGCGAGTCTGTCGGCGTCGGCCGGCGAGCCTGAGCCACCCGACGAGGTCGACGCGCTGTTCCTCGGCGAGCCGTCCGCCTGAGGCGGGGTGGTGTCCGACTTCAGTCGGACACCGTTCGCGCTACGGGAGCCTCTCGACCCACGCCAGAAAGGCGACCGGCGTCATCGCAGGCGGGCGAAGCTCCTCGAGCTCGAGCAGATGCCGATCGCCGGTCACGATTGCGTGGGCGCCCGCCGCCCGAGCCAGGGCGACGAGGTAGTCGTCAGCCGGATCGCGCGCGACCACGCGTTCGACGGTCTCTGGATCATCCACGGTCACCGCGCCGTCGCGGAGCCCCGCGAGGAGCCGGTCGATCGCTTCGGGATCCGAGCGCGCTGGGACCTCCGCGCGCGCGAGACGCGGTGGAGCTCCTCGGCGAGCTTCGGCGAGACGATGAGGTCGAACGCTCCGTCACGCCAACGCTCGAACAGACGATGCGGCGTCCCACCCGCCATCAGAACCGCCGAGACGAACACGTTGACATCGACGACGACGCGGAGCACCTACGAGGCGCGGTTCCGACGGACCCTCCGCGCCTCGTGCTGCACCTCGACCGCGAGCGCCAGCGCCTGGTCCTCGTCCATCGTCGCCACGGCGGGATCTGCTCGAGCGCGGTGAACAACAGCTTGTCGCGCAGCACTGCTCGACGACCTCGGAGTCCTTCATCCCGCGCCGAGCCGCGAGTCGCAGCGCGCGCGCCACGTTCGGGTCGAGGTACACGGTGAGGCGCTCCTTGGCCACGGCCGCATCGTACAGCTTTGACGTCATGACGTTATGATGCCATTGCACAGAGCGCACCAAAAGTGGCCGAACGAGACATGGCGGCAGCTGCCATGAGCCTGCGCCGCGGTCGGCACCCGCGTCCCACGGCAGCGCGCACGCGCTCGCCCTGAACGTCGCCACCGCGGCCGCGATACGGTCTGGCACATGGCCGACACCCGGCGGATCGAGAGCGACGGCGTCGATCTCCACGTGGAGCTCGAGGGGCCAGAGGACGGAGCGCGGGTCTGTTCCTGCACGGGGTCGGCTCGAGCAGCCAGACGTGGGAATGGGTTCCGGACGAGCTCACGCGGGGCCGGAGGAGAGTCCGGGTGGACCTCCGCGGCCACGGGCGGTCCGGTCACGCGCCCGGCACCTCGTCCTCCCACGCTCGGCGGTGACATCGTGGCCGTGCTGGGCGCCGTCGAGTCGCGCCCGGCCGTCGTCGTCGGGAACTCGCTCGGCGGCGTCGTCGCCTGGTGGCTTGCGCAGAGCCACCCTGGCCTCGTCACCGCGGCGCTGCTCGAGGAACCGCCTCTGTTCGCAGGCGAGACCCCAGAAGCCGAGGCCGGGAGGTTCAGGGACGTGTTCCACGCGGTGAGGGCCGTGATCCTCGAGAGCCGCGAGCGAGGGCTCACCGAGGAGGAGACGGCGCAGCACGTCGGCACGATCCGCTGGGGTCCTCCGGGAACGCCGACGCTCCGCGAGCGCCTAACAGACGACGGGCTCGCCACCATGGCCTTCGGGTACCGACGGCTGGACATCGGAGTGATCGACGGCGCCATCGACGGCTCGACCCTCGCCGCCACGGACACGCGATCACCCGTCACGCCGCCTGTGGTCATCGTCGCTGCGGATGATGCGTCCGGCGCCGCGTTCTCGACGGGCGATGAGGAACGCCTCGCGCGGAGCCAGCCGACCGTCGAGGTGGTCCACATCACAGGAAGCGGCCATCGGATCCACGACATGCGAGCCCACCGCGAGGAGTTCGCAGGCCACCTGCGCCGGTTCCTGGACGAGTACGCGCGCTGAAGAGGAGTACGTAGACGCGCCCACGCGCCCCTTCTCATCACTTCCTGGGACGCAAGCAGGAGGTCGCCCGTCGCGGACTTCGTGGGGAAACGACGCCCGCTTGCCGAGACGTCGTGCGGGTTCCGCCACCCGTCACCACCGTGCGCCGCGCCATCCGGCGGTGCAGCCCGATGGAGCGTCGCGTACGCGGAGGGTCGCCGCCGCACAGCGGCCCTCCGCGGACGATGGAGCTAGACGGGCGTCGTGCGCCGGCGGGCCACGAAGGCGGCGCCGACGATGAGCAGGCTCGCGCCTGCAAGGCCGCCGATCGCGGCGGCCGTGCCCGGGTCGACGGACGGCAGCTCGAGGCTCGAGCCGGAGTCGGCAACGACCGGCTCGGACTCGGTCGACGCTTCGCCCTGGAACTGGCTTTGGTCGACGCCGATCCCTTGGCTCAGGTACGGGATCGTTGCGGGCTCGGCCTGCGTTGCGGCGGTCGATGTGTCGCCCTGGAACTGGCTCTGGTCGACGCCGATCCCTTGGCTCAGGTACGGGATCGTTGCGGGCTCGGCCTGCGTTGCGGCGGTCGACGTGTCGCCCTGGAACTGGCTCTGGTCGACACCGATCCCCTGGCTCAGGTACGGGATCGTTGCGGGCTCGGCCTGCGTTGCGGCGGTCGATGTGTCGCCCTGGAACTGGCTCTGGTCGACGCCGATCCCCTGGCTCAGGTACGGGATCGTTGCGGGCTCGGCCTGCGTTGCGGCGGTCGACGTGTCGCCCTGGAACTGGCTTTGGTCGACGCCGATCCCCTGGCTCAGGTACGGGATCGTCCCCGGATCGCCCGGCTGAACGGCAGTTACCGAAGTCCCCCCGTCGCCTCCGTCCAGGACATGGCCGGATGCGGTCGACGCCCCCAGCGCCGCCGAGGCGGACGCGGCAGCGACGGTGAGGAGCACCATCTCGCGGATGCCGTGCCCCTCGAAGTCCGGCTGCTCGAGCGCTCGGTGAAGCGTACGCGGTCGAACGAGAACGTGATCCCACCGGCCTCCGTGCCGGCGAGCACCGTCTCGAGATCGGTGCGCTG
>CAVUAH010000013.1:0-300932 GCA_963739405.1 uncultured Actinomycetes bacterium
GTACGGCTCGGCCCGGTCCGCCACCGCGCCGCAGCCGGCGCAGACGAGTCGTGAGGAGAGCCGTCTCACAACGCCTCCAACACCTTGGTTCGGGCGTTGACATCGTCGATCAGGTCGTCCCACACGGGACCACCTCGCGCAGCGCAGCCCAGAAGCCGAGATCGCGGCGTGCCTCGAAGTCCTCGAGGGAGATGCCCTGCTGCTCGACCCAGGTGTAGTAGCCGAGGTTGAAGATCCGCTCCCGGTCCAACCGTCCCAACTCGAGGAGGTGGTCGGTGGCCGTGCCGAGCAGGTGCTCGCCGAAGACCTCCGCCGCCGCGACATCGTCGAATCCCTGGGGGAAGTACCGGGCGAGAGCGATCTCTCGCTCGCTGTCGTACATCGCGGCGCCGTCCGTGGCGACCGTGAGGATCACGTCGTCCGGCCCGAGGTCGTAGTACTTCGCCGTCTTGATCGCGCCGAGCACGTTGCAGATGCTCGAGAGGCCGAGCGCAGGCAGCAGGTCGAGAACGCCGTCCGTCACGCCGCGTCGACTCAGATAGCGACGCCCGCCGTCGGTCCCGAGCAGGATGCCGAGACGATCGGTCGCCCGATCGGAGACCGCCAGGGCGACATCCGTGTTCATGACGTTGTGGATCAGCGGGATGTGCTTGTCGCCGATGCCCTGGATGTTGTGCTCGCCGAAGCCGTTGTAGAGCAACGTTGGGCACTCGAGCGCCTCACAGGCGACGACGAGCGAGCCGAAGCGCTCCTTCAGGTAGTCGCCGGCCGCGATCGTCCCGGCCGAGCCCGTCGCCGAGACGAATGCGCGGAGCTCGAGGCCGGGCTCCCGCTCGCGGAGCGACTCGTACACCCGCTCGAGGGACGAGCCCGGTCGCAAGGTAGTGGACGAGGTAGTTCCCGAACTCGGCGAACTGATTGAGGATGACGTTGTCAGGATCTGCCGAGAGCTCCTTGCACGTGTCGTAGATCTCCTTGACGTTGCTCTCGGTGCCCGGCGTTCGCACGATGTCGCCGGGGTCGACGACCCACCGGGCGAGCCAGTCGAAGCGCTCGCGGCTCATGCCCTCCGGGAGCACGGCGACGCCACGACACCCCAGGAGCCGAGAAATCGCGACGCCGCCGCGACAGTAGTTGCCCGTGGAGGGCCACACGGCGCGCTGCCGGGTGGGATCGAACTGCCCGCTGACGAGTCGCGGGACCAGGCAGCCATAGGCGGCAAGGACCTTGTGCGCCCGAATGAGTGGAAAGCGGTCCCCGAGTGCCACGACGATCGTGGCGTCGACGCCCGTCAGCTCGCGGGGAAGCACGACGTGGTCAGGGACGTCGACCAGCTCTGCCCGGCTCCCGTCGTTGTACCAGTGCACGCGAAAGAGGTTCAGTGGATGAGCCTCGTCCGGCCCGATTGCCGACAACGCCCGACGGACCTTGTGCGGGATCAGCCCCGGGTTCGCAAGCTGGCCGAACGTCGGAAGCACGACGCGGGCGTCGCGAAGCCGATCGATCGTTCGCTGGAGGGCTCGAGCGTCGACCAGCTGGTCGTCTCTGCCCGGTAGCTCGGTGAGCATGCCGTCTCCTGACGAGATTGCTCCGAGCCTAGGCACGTAGCTGCGCGCCGCCGTCGGGGCTTCATCGCAGCTGCAGTCGGTGAATTCCCGCAGAGTTGGGCCGACGTGGCCGGGTTGACCGTGGCCCTCGAGACCCCGGCACGCGGGTCAAGGTCGAATGACGCGCGCAAACCGCTGTGGCAGTTCCGCATCGGCCATGCGGGCGATTACCGATGTTCGCGTGCCGCGCTTGCGGCTACCTGGACCCACGGCGCATTTCGCGTCCACGCACTCACTCGGCGAGGTCCGATGACGAGACGAGAGGCGAGTCCCCCGCCAGACCTGGCCCAGGGTGCGAGGTCTCTGCCATGGCTCGACTGGCGTCGCTTCCGGCTGACCTGGCTCGCGTACCCGGGGTCGGCGCTTGCCGCGCTCCTCGTCGGCGCCTTCATGCTCCTCGCGCTCGGCGCAAGTCCTGTCACCGGCTACCGCGCGCTCCTCGACGGAGCGTTCGGCGACAGCTACGCGCTGAGCGCGACGGCCGTGAAGGCCGTCCCGCTCTTGCTCGTCGGCGTGGGGATCTGCATCGCGTTCCGCGCGAACGTCTTCAACATCGGCGGCGAGGGCCAGATCGCCATGGGCGCGCTCTTCGCGACGGCAACCGCGCTCGCGCTGCCGGGGCTCCCCACGGGCATCCTGATCCCGCTCACGATCCTCGCCGGCGCGGTCGGTGGCGGCGCCTGGGGAGCGATCCCTGGCGCCTTCAAGGGCTACTTCGGCGTCAACGAGATCCTGAGCACGATCATGATGAACCTCGTCGCCGTCCAGGTGATGAACTACATGCTGGCCGGGCCGTTGCACGACAAGACGGCTGAATCGGTCGGAGGGCTGATCCCACAGACCCGGCTCCTCCCGGAGAGCTCGTGGCTCCCGATCCTGTGGGGCGGCACCCAGCTTCACCTCGGCGTGCTGGTCGCGGTGCTCGCCGCGGTCGCCGCCTACGTGTTGCTGTGGCGGACGAGCTTCGGTTTCCGGATCCGTGCCGTCGGGCTATCGCGCGACGCCGCGACGTACGCGGGCATGCCGGTCGCGCGCACGACGACGCTGGCGCTCACGCTGAGCGGCGCACTGTGCGGCATGGCCGGCTCGATGCTCGTCTTCGGGAGCATCTCGCACAGAATGGTGACGGACGGGAGCCTGACCGGCTTCACCGGGTCCGCGGGCTACAACGGAATCGTCGTCGCGCTGTTCGGCGGGTTGAACCCGCTCTGGACCATCCTCTCGTCGTTCATCTTCGCGGGGCTGCTGGTCGGCGGCGACGCGATGCAGGTGGTGACGAACGTGCCGTCCGACCTCATCGTCGCGCTGAACGGCCTCGTCGTCGTGTTCGTCGTCTCGGTCGAGTTCCTGCGCCGCCGGGCACGGGTGCCCGAGGCGACGACGCCCGGCGAGCCGCCCGAACCGTCGCCGGCGCGCGTCGAGCAGCCCCTCGCGACCGGGGGGTCGGTATGAACGAGTTCTTCACGATGGCGATCCTGACCGCGACGGTCGCGTCGGGGATCCAGCTCGCGGCGCCGTTCCTGCTCGCCTCGCTCGGCGAGACGCTCGGGCAGCGCAGCGGCGTGCTCAACCTCGGCGTCGACGGGATCATGCTGCTCGGCGCGTTCACGAGCTACTACGTCGCGCTCGAGACCGAAGACCTGCGCCTCGCCGTGCTCGCCGGGGTCGCAGTCGGCGTCGCGGCCGGGCTCGCAACCGCGTTCATGAGCGTGACACTGCGCGCGGAGCAGGGGATCAGCGGCATCGGCGTCTACCTGTTCGCGCTCGGGCTCACCTCGCTGCTCTTCCTGAAGCTCGTCGGGACGCCGGTTCCGATCGACCAGCCAGGGAAGGTCGAGATTCCGTACCTCAGCGAGTTGCCGTTCCTCGGCAAGACCCTCTTCCGGCAGGACGTGCTCGTCTACACCGCGTTCGCGCTCGTCCCGGTCATGGCGTTCGTGCTCAACCGGACGACGTTCGGGATGAACGTCAGAGCGGTCGGTGAGAACCCCGCGGCCGCCGACAGCCTCGGCGTCAGCGTTGCGCGCACCCGATACGCAACCGTCACGATCGGCAGTTCGCTCGCAGGCCTCGCCGGCGCGACGCTGATGATCGACGTCGGCATCTTCCAGCAGAACATCACGAACGCGGTGGGTTTCATCGCTGTCGCCCTCGTCTACTTCGGCGGCTGGCGGCCGCTCGGCGTGATGCTCGGGGCTCTCCTCTACGGAATGACGCAGGCGCTCGTCCTCTCGTGGAAGGGACTCGGGATCATCCCGGTCAGCCTCTCCGATCTCGCCGCGGCTGCGCCCGCGGTGATCACCGTCCTCGCTCTGCTCACGGTGGCGCGGCGCTTCCGGCAGCCGGCCGCCCTGGCGCTGCCCTACACAAGAGGAGGTTGAGTCAGCCGGAGCCAGATGAGACCGACAGGACGACAGGCCCACATCGGGTCACGAAGAAGGAGCTAGCAATGCGCAAGCTCATCATCATGCTGGTTGCGGTGGCGGCGCTCGTGCTCGCCATTCCGGTTGCCGGCGCACCGTCGAAAACGGACGCGACGACGCTGAAGGTGGCGCTGATCGCGCCGAGCGCGCACAACGACTTCGCATTCACGCAGTCGATGCACCACGCGCTTCTCAACATGCAGAAGAAGTACGGCTTCGAGCTCTCCGTCTCGGAGAACCAGTTCGTCGTCGCAAACGCGGCGAACATCATCCGCCAGTACGCGAGCCAGGGCTACGACCTGGTCATCGCACACGGATCGCAGTACGGAGGGTCGATCGAGCAGCTCGCACCGCAGTTCCCGAAGACGTCGTTCGCGTGGGGCACGGCCGGAACGACCTACGGCCAGCCGAATGTGTACGCGTACGAGGCGAACTCGCAAGAGGGTGGATACGTCAACGGCTACATCGCGTCGCTGATGAGCAAGACGAAGGTCCTCGGGGTCATCGGCCCGATCGCGGTCGGTGATGCCAAGCTCTACGTCGACGGCTTCGTTGCCGGCGCGAAGGCACAGTCGAAGAAGACGGTCGTCAACGTCGCCTATACGGGCTCGTTCAGCGACCCGAGCCTGATGTCGAAGCAGGCTTCCCAGTTCGTCGCACAGAAGGCCGACGTGCTCACCGGAAGCTCGCAGTCGGTCGTCGGCGCGATCACGGTCGCCCGCGAGAACAACCTCAAGTGGTTCGGGACGCAATGGACGCAGGCCTCGCTCGCCCCGACGACCGTCGTCGCAACCCAGATGTACGACTGGATGCCGGTCCTCAACAAGATCATCACGCGCGTCCAGGCCGGGAAGCTCGGCGGTGTCTCATACCGAATCTCGCTAAAGAACGGAGGCGAAAGGATCCAGTTCAACAAGGCCGCGAAGACGCCGACCAAGATCCAGGAGACGGCGAAGAAGGTCGTCGCCGGGATCGTCAGCGGCAAGATCGTCGTCTCGAACGGCCAATGACGGTCGAGGCGCCCACTCCGGGGAACACCGCCTGTGCCGCGGGCGACGCACTGCCGTTGCTCGAGATGCGCGGCATCACGAAGCGGTTCCCCGGGGTGGTCGCCAACGACCGTGTCGACTTCGACGTGCAGGCCGGCGAGGTGCACACGCTCTTCGGCGAGAACGGCGCCGGCAAGAGCACGCTCATGCGCGTTCTCTACGGCTTCTACAAGCCGGACGAAGGCGAGATACGCGTACGCGGCGAGCCGGTTGCGATCACCTCCCCGGCCGCCGCGATCGAGCGCGGGATAGGGATGATCCACCAGCACTTCATGCTCGTGAACACGCTCACCGTCGCAGAGAACGTTGCACTCGGCACGCGGTCCACCCGGCGGCCACTGACCGATCTGCACGCAGTGTCGCGGCGGATCGCTGAGCTGTCGGAGAGGTATGGCCTACGCGTCGACCCGCAGGCGTTGATCTGGCAGCTCTCGGTCGGTGAGCGGCAGCGCGTCGAGATCATCAAGGCGCTCTACCGCGACGTCTCGCTGCTGATCCTCGACGAGCCAACTGCCGTGCTGACGCCGCAGGAGGTCGACGACCTCTTCGCCGTGCTCCGGCAGATGGTTGCCGACGGCCGGGGTCTCGTCTTCATCTCCCACAAGATCCGCGAGGTGCTCGAGCTCTCGGACCGGATCACCGTCCTCCGGAACGGGCGCAAGGTCGGGACGGTGCTGCCGTCCGAGGTCACCCGCCACGGCCTCGCCGAGATGATGGTCGGCCATGAGTTGCCCTCGCAGGAGCCGCACACCGGGAGCGGCCGTGGTGACGCGCGGCTGGTCGTGCGCGGCCTCAGAGTGAAGGGCGACCGCGGCATCGACGCCGTCCGCGGCCTGGGCCTCGAGGTAAGCGGCGGCGAAATCGTCGGGATTGCGGGGGTCTCCGGGAACGGCCAGCGCGAGCTCACAGAGGCGATCGCGGGGCTCCGGCCGGCCGGCGGCGGCTCGATCGACATCGAGGGTACGGAGCTCGTCGGGCTCCAGCCGGCGCAGGTGCGCAAGGCGGGGCTCGGCTTCGTCCCGGAGGAGCGCATGCGCGACGGCGTCGTCCCCGCCTTCTCCGTCGCCGAGAACCTGATCCTGATTGACAACGCCGCACCGCAGTTCGCACGGTGGGGGTTCCTCCGCGCTCGCGCGATCAGGCGCCACTCCGAGGAGCTCGTCGCCGAGTTCGATGTCAAGACTCCGAGCCTCGACACGCCGGCGCGGAACCTGTCCGGAGGCAACATCCAGAAGCTGATCCTCGCGCGCGAGCTGTCGGCGCGCCCACGCGTACTCCTGGCGGCGCAGCCGACGCGTGGTGTCGACGTCGGCGCTGCGCACTACATCCACGAGCGCCTGATCGAGCAGCGCGACGCCGGGACCGCAATCCTCATCGTCTCGGAGGACCTCGACGAGGTCCTTTCACTCTCCGATCGCGTACTCGTGATGTTCGAGGGCGAGATCATCGCTGAGGCGAAGCCGCAGGAAAGCACGCGCGAGGCGCTCGGCCTGATGATGGCCGGCATCCGCAGCGTCGCCTAGGCGTTTCCAAGCCTCCATCCTCTCGGGCCGAGAGTCGGCAGCCCGCGTCGCCGTCGCCCGAGGAGCGAGCGGCGCGCGCATCGCCTCACGCCGCGCACGTAGTCCCCCACGGCGCGGTCGGGGCCTGCGCGGATGCGCCGAGGCCCGTGGACGCGCACGATCGAGTCGTGACCACGACCGAGCCGAGGACCGAGCCGCGCGAACCGCTCGAGATGCTCTATCGCGACCTCCGCGCAGGCCCCGAGGGCCTGTCGAGCCGGGAGGCCGCGCGGCGTCTCGCCGCCTACGGGACGAACGAGCTCGAGCGGCGCGGCGGCCGGCGCTGGCCGCGGGAGGTCCTGAAGCAGCTCATCCACCCGCTGGCGCTGCTCTTGTGGGCTGCGGCGGCGCTCGCCTTCGTCGGCGTCTCGGCGATCCTCGGCGCCGCGATCGTGCTCGTCGTCCTCCTGAATGCCCTGTTCGCGTTCATGCAGGCCCGGCAGGCAGAGCGTGCGGTCGAGGCGCTGCAGCGCTACCTGCCGGTCCAGGCGGCGGTCCTCCGCGACAGACGACGGACGACGGTCGACGCGCGCGAGCTCGTGCCCGGTGACGTCCTCTTCGTGGTCGAGGGGGACCGGGTCTCGGCAGATGCGCGCATCCTCGAGGGTGCCGTCGACGTCGACCTGTCGACCATGACCGGGGAGTCGCAGCCCGTGCTCCGTGCGGCCGACCGCCACGTGCCCTGGGGATCCCTGCTCGAGGCGGGCGATCTCCTCTTCAGCGGCACGGCGTGCGTCGCGGGCGAGGCGCGCGGGCTGGTCTTCGCAACGGGGATGCAGACCGAGCTCGGCCGGATCGCGGCGCTCACCCAGCGCGTCGAGGTCGAGGAGAGCCCGCTCGAGCATCAGGTGCGGAGGGTCGCGTGGCTGATCGCGCTCGTCGCGGTCGTCGTCGGCCTGGCGTTCCTTCCGATCGGGGTCGCGGCAGGCCTTCCCGCCGACGACGCGATTGCCTTCGCGATCGGCCTCATCGTCGCCAACGTCCCCGAGGGACTGCTGCCGACGATCACGCTCGCCCTGGCCGTCGGCGTGGCCGGGCTCGCACGCCGCGGAGCGCTCGTCAAGCGGCTGAGCGCGGTGGAGACGCTCGGCTCGACGGACGTGATCTGCACCGACAAGACCGGAACGCTCACCGAGAACCGGATGCGCCCGGTCAAGGCCTGGACCCCGCTCGGGGAGCTGGACATCGAGGGCGACGTCGACGTCGCGGCCGCCGTGGCCGCCGACCCGGTGCTCGGACTCCTCGGACGCGCGCTCGCTGCGTCCAGCACCGCGGAGCTCGCGCCCGAGCGGACGGGGAAGTCCCGCGGCGAGGCCACCGAGATCGGCCTCCTCGAGGCCGCGCGCACGCTGGGCGTCGACGTCCACGTCGAGCGGCGCGAGCACCAGCGGCGGAAGCTCTACCGCTTCGACTCGACGTTGCGACTCATGTCGACCGTCGACGAGCGGTCGGACGGGAGCCTCACCGTCCACGCGAAGGGCGCCCCCGAGGAGGTGCTGGCGCGCTCGACGCTGATCGCCGGCCCGGACGATCACGTCCCGCTGACGGACGCGCACCGAGCCGAGGTCCTGGCCGTTCTCGAGCGCTACGCGTCCCAGGGGCTGCGCGTGCTCGCGGTCGCACGACGCCGGCTCCCGCCCTCCGAGGAGCCCCCGGAGCGACGCGAGGATGCCGAGCGAGAGCTGTGCCTGCTGGGGCTCGTCGCGCTCTTCGACCCGCCACGCCCCGAGGTCGCCGAGGCCGTGCGCCTGTGCCATGCGGCCGGCATCCGGATCATCGTCGTGACCGGCGACTTCGGCCCCACGGCCGCCGAGATCGCACGCCGGGTGGGGATCGCCGCCGACGGCGCGACCGTCTTGACGGGCGAGGAGCTCGAGCGGATGAGCGAGCACGACCTCGATCGGCTCCTCCGCGACGGGAAGGAGCTCATCTTCGCCAGGAGCTCACCGGAGGTGAAGTTGCGGATCGCCGACGCGCTCCGAGCCGAGGGTCACGTCGTCGCCATGACGGGCGACGGCGTCAACGATGCGCCCGCCCTGCGCCGGGCCGACATCGGCATCGCCATGGGCGTCACCGGGACGGAGGTGGCGCGCGAAGCGGCGACGATGGTCCTCACCGACGACAACTTTGCGACCATCGTCACGGCGGTCGAGGCCGGGCGTCGCGTCTTCGACAACGTCCGCAAGTTCATCGTCTACATCTTCGCCCACGCTACTCCGGAGGTCGTCCCGTTCCTCGTGTTCGCGCTCTCCGGTGGAGCGATCCCGCTCCCTCTCACGGTCATGCAGATCCTCGCGATCGACCTCGGGACGGAGATCCTGCCCGCCCTCGCGCTGGGACGCGAGCCCGCCGAGCCCGGCCTGATGCAGCGCCCCCCGCGCCCGCGGAGCGAGGGCGTGATCCAGCGGCCGATGCTCTACCGGGCGTGGATCTTCCTCGGGCTGATCGAGGCGGCGCTCGTCCTCGCCGGGTTCTTCTACGTGCTCTGGCAGGCCGGGTGGACGAGCGGGGCCGACGTGTCGTCGGGCTCGCCGCTCCACGGGGCGTACCTCGAGGCGACGACGATGACGTTCGCGGGGATCGTCGCCTGCCAGATCGGCACCGCATTCGCCGCGCGCACCGAGCACGCATCGCTTCGCTCGGTCGGCGTGTTCAGCAACCCGATGCTGCTCTGGGGAATCGCCTCGGAGATCGTCTTCCTGGCCGCGATCGTCTACGTGCCCTTCCTGCAGGACGCGTTCGGGACCGCGGCGCTCGGGCTCACGGAGATCGCGATCCTCGGCACGTTCCCGTTCGTGGTCTGGGGGGCGGACGAGCTGAGGCGCGGGGCCCGGCGCCGGCGGGCCCCCGCCGCGCAGATGGAGGGCGCGCATGCCGTGTAGCGAGCACCTCACCGCGCAGGCCCGGCGATATCGTGGAGTCCACGGAGAGGAGGAGGTCATGGCGTACACGATCAGACCGGTCGAGTACTACTACGTGAACGTCCGCGACGAGCTCGGTGCCGCCTACCGTGTCCTCTCGGCATTGGCCGCGCGGGGCGTCTCGCTGCTCGCCTTCACCGCCGTCCCCTCGGGCCCCTCGCTGGCGCAGTTCGCGCTCTTCCCGGAGGATCCGAACAGGCTCGTCGCGGAGGCGCGCGCGGCCCAGATCGCGCTCGACGGCCCGCATCACGCGCTGCTCGTGCAGGGCGACGACGAGCTCGGGGCGCTGGCGGCCGTGCACGAGCGGCTCTTCAAGGGAGGCGTGGACGTCTACGCGTCCTCGGGGGTGACGGACTCGCGCGGCTCGTTCGGCTACGTGGTGTATGTCCGCGAGGACCAGTTCCCCCGTGCGGCCGAGACCCTCGGGCTGTAGCCCGGCAGGCGTCCTGACTCGACCACCGCAGTGATCCGAGACAGCAGACTTCGCCACGACACGCGCGGCGCTGTAGCGTCGCGGCTGTGAATCTCGTCTGGGGGGCGCTCGTCGTCGT
Source organism: uncultured Actinomycetes bacterium (assembly GCA_963739405.1). GTDB lineage: Bacteria > Actinomycetota > Thermoleophilia > Gaiellales > Gaiellaceae > Gaiella. The sequence goes on from CAVUAH010000013.1 coordinate 10,114, forward strand.
AGCGGTCACGGCCGTCACGGTCACGGTGATGCTCGTCGTGCGGCGAACCGCGCCCGAGGGGAGCTACTTCAAGGACGGCGACCGCGCCTCGGGTGTGTTCGGGGTCCTGGCGACCGGCTTCTCGGTCCTGCTCGGGTTCATCATCTTCCTCGCGTTCACGAGCTACGACCAGTCGCGGAGCGGCGCAGAAGCCGAGGCGCTGGTCCTCGTCCAGCAGGCGGAGAACGCGCAGCTCTTCCCGCCGGCCGACGCGAAGGTGCTGACCGGCCAGCTGCTCTGCTACGCCCGCGCGGTCGTCGACGTCGAGTGGAAGCGGATGGAGAGCGGCACGGAGGGCAACGCACTGAACCCGTGGGCATTGAAGCTGTTCGACACGGTGCGCGGCGTCCAGCCGCGGACCGCGAGTCAGCAGTCCGCCTACGACAAGTGGCTCGATCAGACCTCGACGCGCGAGGAGGCACGCCGCGATCGGGTCCACGGGGCTGCCGGCGTGATCCCCTCTCCGCTCTGGATCGTGCTCTTCTTCATCTCCGGTGTGATCTTCATCTACATGCTCTTCTTCGCCGACAGCGGCGAGGGCGCCGTCACGCAGGGGGTTCTGATGGGCTCGGTCACGTCGGTGATCGTGACGATGCTGCTGCTCCTGGCGTTCCTCGACAACCCGTTCCATTCAGGCGTCGGCGGTCTGAAGCCCGTCGCGATGGAGCGATCGCTCGAGATCCTCGACGAGGCGCTGCCGTCGATCGCCCCGGGTACGGTCGCGCCGTGCGACGCAAGCGGGCATCCGCTCTGAGCGGGGATTCCTCTACCGACCGCGTCGCACTGATCGCCACGATCCTGCTCGCGGTCGCCACCGTTGCGACGGCATGGAGCGGCTACCAGGCGAGCCGCTGGAACGGCGAGGCCACAAAGGCGACGGCGCGCGGCAACGCCGCGCGCGTGGAGTCCACACGCCAGTCCGACCTCGCCAACTCGCTCGCGCAGGTCGACCTCGCCGTCTTCACCCAGTGGGTCGACGCGTACGCGAGAGACGAGACCCTGCTCCGGGACTTCTACTTCGAGCGCTTCCGCCCCGAGTTCAAGCCCGCCGTCGTCGCCTGGATCGCGACGAGGCCGCTGAAGAACCCGAACGCGCCGCTCAGCCCTTTCGCGATGCCCCAGTACACGTCCGCGGCGCGGGACGAGGCGGACAAGCTCCGGCGGACGCGGACGCCTGGGCCGCGACGGCGCGGACGAACATCCAGCGCTCGACCAACTACGTGCTCGGGGTCGTCATGTTCGCGGCCGCGCTGTTCTTCGCCGGCATCAGCACGAAGCTCCCGGCGCAGGGTCTGCGCCTTGCGATGCTCGCGATGGGCGCGGTCGTCTTCGTCGCGACGCTGGCCTGGATCGCGACGTCCCCCGTCAGCGTCTCGGTCTAGCCGGCCTCCAACCCGGCGAGCGCGGCCTCGACGAGCCGCGGCAGCGTCTCGAGGTTGTAGCCGCCCTCGAGGACGGCGGCGACGCGTGGCCCGAGCTGTGCCGAGCGGCGGGCGAGCTCGGCAAACCCCTTGTCGGTGACCGCCATCTCGGCGAGCGGGTCGTCGACGTGAGCGTCGAACCCGGCCGAGACGAGCACGAGCTGCGGGTCGAAGGCCCGGATGGCCGGCTCCACGAGCTCGTCGAAGGCGAGGAGATACTCGGCGTCCCCCGATCCCGCGGGAAGTGGCACGTTGAGCGTGGTGGCGTCGCTCGTGCCGGGCCCGCCGCTCCCGGGATAGAACGGCCACTGGTGGAGCGAGACGAAGAAGACGGAGTCGTCGCCCCGGAACATCGCCTCCGTCCCGTTCCCGTGGTGGACGTCCCAGTCGACGATCGCGACCCGCTCGACGCCCAGCGCGTCCTGCGCGTGGCGGGCGGCGACGGCGACGTTCCCGAACAGGCAGAAGCCCATGGCGTGGCCGGGCAGCGCATGGTGGCCCGGCGGTCGCACCAGTGCGAATCCACCGGCATCCGCTGCCTCGATCGCGCATCCCGCGGCGAGGCTGGCAGCCTCGAACGACGTCGGCCCTCCCAGCGTGTCGCCGTCGAGCCAGGTCTCCTCGTGGAGCGAGGCCATGGCCTCGACGTAGCCCGCATCGTGGACCCGCTCGATCTGCACGCGGGTCGCCCTGCGGCCGTGGCGCGCGCCGCCGAGCGCCTCGAGCAGCGCGGCGAGGCGCTCCGGGCGCTCCGGGTGATGATGGTGGCCCGTCGGATGGAGGTGCGCCATCGCCGGATGCGAGATCAGCTCGATGCGGCTTCCTCCAGGCGGCCCGCGAGCCGGCCGAGCCCGAGCGCCTCCGCCGCGGCCGCGCCGGCGCGCCAGTCCGGCTCGCGGTCGGGCAGCGGCGGGAGAGGAGCCGTCGGATCGAGGGTCGCGATATGCCGGTAGACGCGAAGCGCATCGGCCTCGGCGGAGAAACGTCCGGCTGCGAGCAGCTCCTCGAGGCTCCGGTACTCCGTCAGGAGCGTGGCGGCAGTCTTCGCTCCGACCCCACGCGCGCCGGGGATCTTGTCCGACGGATCGCCGCGCAGCGCGATGAAGTCGGGCACCTGCGCGGGATCGACGCCGTAGCGCTCGCGCACCTCGGCCGGCCCGATGCGCGTGAGCTCGCTGACCCCGCGCACCGGCTGCAGGATGGTGACGTCGTCCGCCGCGAGCTGGAAGGCGTCGCGATCCGAGGTCGCGACGAGCGAGGCCCCGCCCGCAGCGCGCTCGGACGCGACGGCCGCGGCGAGAAAGTCGTCGGCCTCGAAGCCGGGAGCCTTCGCGCACGCGATGCCCGCGGCCTCGAGCAGGCCCGGCGCGAGATCGAGCTGCTCCAGGAGCTCGCGGTCGAACTCGCGGCCGGCCTGGTAGCCGGACAGGAGCTCGTGCCGGTACGTCGGCGTGGTGAGCGTGTCCCAGCCCACGAAGACGGCGCGGGGCCGCTCGGCCTGCCAGAGCCGCAGCACCATGGAGGTCAGGCCGGTGAGCAGGTTCCCCGGCCGGCCGTTCGCGCGACGGATCGACCGCGGCAGCGCATGGAACGCGCGGTGCGCGAACGAGTCGCCGTCGATGACGAGGAGCGGCGCGCTCATGTCCGGCCCGCCCGAGGCGCCTGGCCCTCCGGCTCCGTGGCCTCGAGGGCTTCCGGCGGCTCCGAGCCCACTGACCGCTCGAGCGCGGTGATCGCCTCGCGCAGCCGCTCGGTCGCGAGCTGCGCGGCGTCTCCCACCGCCAGCGCGGCGAGGTCGCCGACCTCGATCGGCGCCCCGTACGCGACGCGGAGGGGGCCGAGCCGCTTCAGGCGCTCCGTCCCGGCGATCCCCGCCGGGACGAGCGGGACGCCCGCCTCGAGCGCGATGCGCGCCGCACCCGTGTGCCAGCGGGCCTCGTACCGCTTCCGCAGCCCCTTCGCGCGCCTCGTCCCCTCGGGGAACATCACGACCGCGTGCCCCGAGCGGCAGAGGGCGACGGCCGTGTCGATCGCCTCCTGGTCCCGTGTGCCGCGGTCGACCCGGAAGCCGCCCCCGGCGCGCACGATCCAGCCGAGCGGCGGCCAGAAGAGCTCCTTCTTCGCCATGAAGCGGAGGAACCGACGCGGGAAGAGCGGCACGCCGAGCGGCCACGGATCGAAGTTCGACCAGTGGTTCGCCGCGAGCACGCATCCGCCGTCGGGGACGTTCTCCCGTCCCGTCCAGCGCAGGCGATAGACGAGGACGAGCACGGGCCAGCTGAGCACGGCGACCAGGGCGTACAGCACGCTGGGCCTCGGTGGTCGCGCCATCGGCGCGCAGGATACGCAGGGTCGCTCGCGTGGCGGCGCGTGACGCGGACGTTACGCTGTCCAGCCGAGATGCCCACCCGCCTCGTCATCGTCGAGTCCCCCGCCAAGGCGCGGACGATCGCCGGCTACCTCGGCGGAGGCTTCGTCGTGGAGTCGAGCGTCGGCCACATCCGCGATCTGCCGAACAGGGCGTCGGACGTGCCGAAGGAGCAGCGGGAGCGCTACGGCAAGCTCGGCGTGGATGTCGAGCGCGAGTTCGAGCCGTTCTACGTCGTCGACGCCGACAAGAAGCACGTCGTCTCCGATCTCAAGCAGAAGCTCCGCGACGCCGACGAGCTCCTGCTCGCAACGGACGAGGATCGGGAGGGAGAGGCGATCGCCTGGCATCTGAGGGAGGTGCTGAAGCCCAAGGTCCCGGTGCGGCGCATGGTCTTCCACGAGATCACGAAGGACGCGATCGAGCGCGCGCTCGACGAGACGAGGGACATCGACGAGCGGCTCGTCGACGCCCAGGAGACCCGTCGTATCCTCGATCGCCTCTACGGGTTCGAGGTCTCACCGGTGCTCTGGAAGAAGGTGATGCCTCGCCTTTCGGCCGGCCGGGTGCAGTCAGTCGCCACCCGGCTCGTAGTCGAGCGCGAGCGCGAGCGGATGCGGTTCGTCGCCGCCCGGTACTGGGACGTGCTCGGCACCTTCGAGCCCGGGTCGTTCGAGGCCCGGCTGGTCTCGGTGGATGGAAGGCGCATCGCGCAGGGTCGCGACTTCGGTGAGGACGGCTCGGCCGGCTCCGAGATCCTCGTGCTCGACGAGGCGCGCGCCAGAGAGCTCGCCGACGGCCTCGAGGGCCGGCCGTTCACCGTCCGCAAGGTCGACGAGAAGCCGTACACGCGCCGTCCGGCCGCCCCGTTCCGCACGTCGACGCTCCAGCAGGAGGCGAGCCGCAAGCTGCGCTTCTCGTCCCAGACGACCATGAGCCTCGCCCAGCGCCTGTACGAGAACGGGCACATCACGTACATGCGCACCGACTCGGTGACGCTGTCCGATGCGGCGCTGAAGGCGGCGCGCGCGCACGCGGCACGCGAGCACGGGCCGGAGACGGTGCCGGCCGAGCCGCGCCGGTACGAGCGCGCCGTCGCCAACGCGCAGGAAGCCCACGAGGCGATCCGCCCGGCCGGCGACGTGTTCCGCACGCCCGCCGAGATCGCGCGTGAGGTGAGCCGGGACGAGCTCGCGCTCTACGACCTGATCTTCAAGCGGACGATCGCGTCGCAGATGAAGGACGCCGCCGGCCAGACCGTCTCGATCGAGCTGGGCGCGACAACGCCCGACGGGGCCGACACGACGTTCCGCGCGAGCGGCACCGTGATCACGTTCCCGGGGTTCATGCTCGCGTATGCATCGGGGCGCGACGAGCCGGCCGAGGAGGACGAGGAGCGGCGCCTCCCCGCTCTCTCGGTCGGGCAGGAGCTCACCGCGTCGCGGCTCGAGGCGCAGGGCCACGAGACGAGCCCGCCGTCGCGCTACACGGAGGCGAGCCTCGTGAAGGCCCTCGAGGAGCGGGGCATCGGCCGCCCGTCGACGTACGCGTCGATCATGGGCACGATCCTCGACCGGGGCTACGTCTACAAGAAGGGAACGGCCCTCGTCCCGACCTTCCTCGCGTTCGCAGTCACCCAGCTCCTCGAGCGCCACTTCGACCGGCTCGTGGACTACGACTTCACCGCCCGCCTCGAGGACGACCTCGACAGGATCGCAGCCGGCGACGAGGAGCGGGTCGAGTGGCTCAAGCGCTTCTACTTCGGAGACGGCAACCCGGGCCTGCACTCCCTCGTCACCGACCACCTCGAAGGGATCGACGCCCGCGAGGTCAACTCGATCGCGATCCCCGGCTCGGACATCGTCGTCCGCGTCGGGCGGTACGGCCCGTACCTCGAGCGCGGCGACGACCGCGCGAGCGTGCCCGAGGACATCGCACCCGACGAGCTCACGCCGGAGCGGGCGGAGGAGCTCCTCGCCGCGCCCGCAGGCGCGGAGCGATCCCTCGGCACGCATCCGGAGTCCGGGCGCGCGATCGCCGTGCGCGTGGGCCGGTACGGCCCGTACGTGACGGAGGTGCTGCCCGAAGGTGCGGACGACAAGCCGCGGACCGCCTCGCTGTTCACGACGATGAGCCCCGAGACGGTCACGCTCGACGACGCCGTGCGCCTCCTCTCGCTGCCGCGGACGCTCCAGGGCGCGGACGGCGAGGAGATCGTCGTGTCGAACGGGCGGTACGGCCCCTTCGTCAAGAAGGGAGCAGAGACGCGCTCCCTGGAGTCCGAGGAGCAGCTCCTCTCGCTGACGACGGCGGAGGCCGAGGCGATCCTCGCCCAGCCGAAGCAGCGTCGCGGCCGCGGCGCGCCGAAGCCCCCGCTCCGCGAGCTCGGGCCCGATCCGTCGAGCGGCAAGCCGCTTGTCGTGAAGGACGGCCGCTTCGGGCCGTACGTCACGGACGGCGAGACGAACGCCAGCCTGCGCCGGGGGGACGACATCGACGGGCTGACGCTGGAACGTGCGCTCGAGCTGCTCGCCGAGCGGCGCGCGAAGGGCCCGGCGCAGCCACGTGGACGCACCCGGACACGCCGCTGACCGCTAACCTCGCGCGTCCGCCATCCGTCGTACCATGTCAGGAGTACGTCCGTCGTAGCAGTCAGCAGTACGGTTGACCGCATTGGCGCGTCGCGCAACTGCCGCTGGAATACGGGGTGCGATGCACGCGTTGCGGGATTGTGACACGGTTTGTCGTCTCGATTCCGTGGAAAGACAGGAGGATCGCGCGTACAGTCAGGGAGATTGTGCTCAGCCGTTGATGCGAAAGGACTGACAGAGGGCTTGACGCAGAACCAGCTCATCGAACTGTTCGAGACAGACCAGCTGAAGTCGATCGTGGAGCGCTCGGAGGAGCGTGGCTGGGTCGACCCCGCCGAGCTCGAGGCGTTCGTCACCGAGCACGAGCTCGCGGCCGAGGAGGTCGAGCAGGTCACGCGGGAGCTCGAGGCGATGGGCCTCGAGATCGGTGCGCCCATCGAGAGCGAGGAGGAGAAGGCGAAGGAGGCCGCCGAGGCCGCCGTCTGGGCCAGCGAGTCGCTGGCCGGGGCCGCCGACTCGCTCCAGCTCTTCCTCGCGGACGTCGGCCGGCACAAGCTGCTGAACGCCGCGCAGGAGGTGCAGCTCGCAAAGCGGATCGAGCGCGGCGACCCGGTCGCCAAGCGTCACATGATCGAGTCGAACCTGCGACTCGTCGTCTCGATCGCGAAGGGCTACCGAGGCCTGGGCGTCCCGTTCCTCGACCTGATCCAGGAGGGGACGCTGGGGCTCAACCGGGCCGTCGAGAAGTTCGACTGGCGCCGCGGCTTCAAGTTCTCCACGTACGCGACCTGGTGGATCCGCCAGTCGGTGCAGCGCGCGGTCGCGAACCACGCGCGCACGATCCGCGTGCCGGTGCACGTCGTCGAGCGCCAGCAGAAGCTCTCGCGTGCGGCGCGCCGGCTCGAGGTCGAGCTGGGCCGCGAGGCCACGAAGGAGGAGCTCGCGGAGGCCACCGGCCTGCCCCTCCAGCACGTCGAGGAGGCGATGGGCGCGGCACACGCGTCCGTCTCGCTCAACCAGTCGGTCGGCGCGGACGACGAGGGCGAGCTCGGCGACCTCTTCGCCGATCGCGAAGCGGCCGACCCGTTCGACGAGGCCGAGGAGTCGCTCCGCCGGCAGGGTGTCCGGCGTGCGCTCGACGCGCTGCCGGAGCGAGAGCGGCGGATCCTCGAGCTGCGGTTCGGGTTCGAGGGCGAGCCCTGGACGCTCGAGGCGATCGGGCACGAGCTCGATCTCACGCGCGAGCGCGTCCGCCAGCTCGAGGGCCAGGCGCTCAGCCGCCTGGCGGCACTGCGCGAGCTCGCCTCGCTCGCCGCCTAGTTAGTCGACCCGAACCACGCGGCGGCGCTCGGCCTCGGCGAGCGCCTCATCGTCGAAGAGGTGGCACTCGACTGTCGCGTCGCCCTGTTCCAGGGGGCGGGGTCCGATCGGGTCGAACCACTCGACGTCGACGTGGTCGCCGTCGGCAACGATCCCCTTCACGCCGGTCCAGAACCGGTGCTCCTGGGTCTCCTGCCGGATCGTCTCGAGCAGCGCCACCACCTCGGCGCGCGGTCTTCCCCCGTCCGGCCTTCAGGCGCACACGCGTCGCCGGCTCGTCAAGGGTCGACAGGTTCCCCATCACGGCCTGCTCGGCCTCGTAGCGCTCCTGTGCCTGAAATGCCCAGCGGCTCTCCAGGAGCTCCCGGAGATCGCGCGTCTCCCAGCCGCACACCTCGAATGCCAGCGGGACACCGCGGATGGAAGGCACAGCCGAGCGGCGGACGCGCCGCGTCGGGAACCTCGCCGGGTGGGAGGTCACGCGGAACGTTGTGACGCGGGTCGGGGTCGGGGATAGCGCGGAGCAGCGCCTTCGTGTACGGATGCTTCGGGTCGGAGTAGATCGCCTCCGACGGGCCGATCTCGACGACGCGGCCGAGGTAGAGGATCGCGATCCGGTCGCAGAAGAACTTCGCGGTGGCGAGGTCGTGCGTGATGTAGAGGAACGTCAGGTTGAGCTCGCGCTTGAGGTACAGCATGAGCTCGAGGATCTTCGCCCGGACGCTCATGTCGAGCATCGAGACGGGCTCGTCGGCGACGAGAAGCGAGGGGTTGAGGATGATCGCTCGCGCAATTACGACCCGCTGCTTCTGGCCGCCGGAGAGATCGGACGGATACTTGTCCATGAACTGGTCAGGGGGATGCAACCCGACGGTGGCGAGCGTTTCGGCGACGCGTACGCGCCGCTCGGCGCGGGTGCCGACGCGGTGGATCTGGAGCGGGTGCTCGACGAGTTGCGCGACCGTCATCGCGGGGTTGAGAGACGCATGCGGGTCCTGAAACACGATCTGCATCTCTCGGCGCAGGGCGCGCATCTCGCGCTCCGAGAGCTTCGTGATGTCGCGCCCGTCGAACTCCACGGTTCCCTCGGTCGCCGGCACGAGCCCGAGAACCGTCCGGCCCAGCGTCGTCTTGCCGCTCCCGGACTCGCCGACGAGCCCGAGCACCTCGCCTCTGTGCAACTCGAGCGTGACGTCGTCGACGGCCTTGACATGTCCCGCCTCGCGCCCGACCAGCCGGTCGAGAAAGCTGCCGCGCAGCGAGTAGTACGTCTTCAGCCCACGGATCGAGACGAGCACACGGCCGTTCACGTCCGGCTCAGGCTTCGTCTGCAACCGCGATCTCCTCCCGCTCGAGCGGCGACGAGCCGCCTTCGGGAATCTCGTCCGCGGGCCCGTGCAGCCAGCAGAGCACGCGGCGGCCCTCGTCGAGGGGCTGCTCGACAGGGTCGCGCTCGCCGCAGACGACCATGGCGCTGGGGCAGCGTGGATGGAAGTGGCAGCCGGTCGGCGGCGCGATCAGGTTCGGCGGCGAACCGGGGATCGAGTGGAGCTCCTCGGTCTCGAGTGAGATCGTCGAGCGCAGCAGCTCTCGCGTGTACGGGTGCGCAGGGTCGGCAAAGACGTCTCGGGCGTCGCCCTCCTCGGCGATCTCGCCCGCGTACATGACGGCGACGCGGTCGCACGCCTCGGCAACGATCCCGAGATTGTGGGTGATGAGGAGGAGTGCCGTTCCAAAGCTCTTGCGGAGGTCGGCGAGGATGCCGAGGATCTGCGCCTCGACGATCACGTCGAGCGAGGTCGTCGGCTCGTCGGCGACGAGGAGCTTCGGGTGCAGAACCAACGCGAGCGCGATCATGATCCGCTGCCGCATCCCGCCGGAGAACTCGTGCGGGTACTGGCGAAAGCGCGTCGGCGGGATTCCCATTCGCCCGAGCGTCTCGAGCGACCGGATGCGGATCTCGCGGTCGCTCAACCCGGGCTCGTGCTGCTCGAGGGTCTCCTTGAAGTGGTCCTCGATCCGCATGAGCGGGTTCAGCCGCGTCATCGGCTCCTGGAAGATGAGGCCGAGATCGGGACCGCGGAGGCGTCGCAGCTCCTTGTCCGGCATCCCGACGAGGTTGCGTCCTCCGTAGATGACCTGCCCGTCGGTGGCCGCGCCTTCCGGGAGGAGGCCGAGAATCCCGCGGCCGAGCGTGGACTTGCCGCAGCCCGACTCGCCGACGAGGCCGAGCACCTCGCCCTCTCCGATGTCCAGCGACACACGGTCGACGGCCCTGACCGTGCCACGCGGGGTGCCGTAGTAGACCCGGAGGTCACGCACCGAGACGACGGGTGCGGAGGTCACCTGGGGGGGGCGTCCCCGCTGGTCGACGCGAGGTCGACCTTGACGCGCGGCCGCCTGCGCAGCACGGGGTTGACCGTCTCGTTGAGCCCTTCGCCGAGGAGCGTCAGCCCGGTCACGAGGAGGACGATCGCGAGCCCGGGGAACAGCCCCGTCCACCAGATCCCCGAGGCCGCGTCGGACACGGCGCGGTTGATGTCGTAGCCCCACTCGGCGCCGTCCGTGGGCTGGATGCCGTAGCCGAGGAAGCCGAGCGCGGCGAGCGTGAGGATCGCGTCCGCGGCGTTCAGCGTCGCGAGTGGCGGGACATTCTGGACCACGTTGAAGAAGACGTACTTGCGGATGACCGTGAACGGGCGTGCGCCGAGCGCCCGGGCCGCCTCGACGAACGGCTCCTCCCGGATCGAGATCGTGTGGTTCCGGACGACGCGGAAGTACAGAGGCACGTAGACGACCGTGATCGCGATCGCCGCGGTGAAGATCCCCTGCCCGACCTTGTCGGCGAGCAGGAACGCGATCACGACCGCGAGGAGGAGGAACGGGATCACCAGCAGCGCGTCCATGATCAGCACGAGGAGCCGATCCAGCCACCCGCCGAAGTAGCCGGAGAGCAGGCCGAGCGGGACGCCGATCCCGATCGAGAAGATCAGCGAAACGAATACCACCTTGAGCTCGGTCTGCGTGCCCCACACGATCCTCGAGAACACGTCCGTCGACTGGACGTTCGTGCCCATCCAGTGCTCGGAGGACGGCGGCGCGAGCTGCGGGAACCGGTGTCCGTTCGCGCGGAAGGTGTCGAAGTTGTACGGCGCGATCCACCGGGCGAAGAATGCGACGAGGACGAACCCGAGCGTGATCCCAGCCCCGATCCAGAGCATCGCCCGGGTCGTCCCGCGCGAGTCGGCGATCGGGCCGAACGCCCGCCGGGCGCCGGCGAGCCGACCCGGCCTGGCCGCGGTCGTGCTCAGCGTCTCCGCCGGCGTCGCCACGTCAGTAGCGGATCCTGGGATCGATGTACGCGTTGACGAAGTCGATGATCAGGCTCGCGAAGACGACGACCAGCGCGAACACGACGATGATCCCCTGCACGGCTGCGTAGTCGCGGTTCTGGAGGTAGATCAGCAGCGTGTGTCCGATCCCGGGCCAGTTGAAGGTCGTCTCGGTGAGGACGGCGCCCGAGAAGAGCAGCGCGACCGTGAGGCCGACCACGGTGATCACGGGGACGAGCGCGTTGCGGAACGCGTGGTGGTACACGACCGAGCGTTCGTCGATGCCTCGGGCGCGCGCCGCCTCGATGTAGTCGTCCTTCATCGTCCGGATCACGTTCACGCGGACGAGGCGGATGAAGACGCCAGCCGTGACGAGCCCGAGCGTGACGGCCGGCAGGATCAGGTGCCTGACGACGTCGACGAAGGCGCTCCAGTCGCCGTCCCAGAGCGTGTCGATCGTGTAGATGTGCGTGTGCGTCACGAGCGTCGCGTCGACGAGCGGGCTCGCGCGGTCCGACGTCGGCAGCCAGCCGAGGTACGAGCCGAAGAACAGCTGCGCCATCAGGCCGAGGAAGAACACCGGGGTCGCGTAGATCAGGATCCCGAACATCCGGCTGCCGCCGTCGATCCACGTATCCCGATACCGGCCGGCGACGAGGCCGAACGTCACGCCGACGATGATCGCGACGATCATCGCGTAGAAGGTCAGCTCGAGCGTCGCGGTGCCGTTCTCGACGAGGATATCGCTCACCGACCTCCGGTCGGTGATCGTCGTCCCGAAGTTCCCCTGCGCGATCTGCCACAGGTAGTCCTTGTACTGGACGAGGATCGGCCGGTCGTAGCCGAGCTGCTCCTTGATCTGGTTGACGACCGCGGGGGGCACGTGGCCGCCGAGCGACGCCGTGATCGGGTCTCCCGGCGCGACCCGCATCAGCAGGAAGACGAGCGTGAGCACGATGAAGATCATCGGGATCACGAGGGCGAGCCGCGTGATCGCGTACCGCCTGAGCGAGGTCCCTCTGCTACCTGCCATTGACGCCCATTCGCGATTCGTGTGCCGCGTCCGACGGGGAACCCTAGACGAAGGATTCTGCCGGCCCGCCAGGAGGGGACGCCCGCGACGGGCGTCCCCTCCCCGGGGCGCGGCCTAGGAGGACTTCGACAGCTTCCAGTACCGCATGATGAACGCCGCGTCGAGCGTGCTCGGGATTCCGCGCACGTTCTTGCGGGCGGCCGCGATCATGTTGCCCTGCCAGACAGGGATGATCGGGACGTCCTTTGCTGCGAGCACCTGGATCTGCCGGATGGCGTTGAGACGGCTGGTGGGCGTCTTCGCCGCCTGCTCGGCCTTGAGCAGCGCCGTCATCTTCGGGTTCGAGTAGCCGTTCGAGGTGAAGTTGTCCTTCTGGTAGAAGGACAGCGTGTAGTTCTCGGTGTCCGGATAGTCCGGGAACCAGCCGAGCTGGAACCCGTTGTACTGCTTGCCGAGCGCGTCCGAGTACTGCGCCCATTCGGCCGACTTCAGCGTCACCTGGAACACGCCGCCCTGCTCGAGACCGCGCTTGATCTCCGCGTACTCGTCGGCCGACGCGTCACCGTAGTGGGTCGGCGTCCACCACAGCTCGATCGGCACCGGCGTCGTCACGCCGGCCGCCTTGAGCACCGCCTTCGCCTTCGCGACGCTCGGCGCACGGCCGTAGAGCGAGGCGAACGCGTCGATGTGCCCGGGGAGCCCGGCAGGCGGCATCGAGTAGAGGGGCTTGACCGTCGAGCGGTAGACCCGCGACGCGATCGACTGGCGAGGCATCATGTACGCCATTGCCTTGCGCACCGCGATGTTGTTGAACGGCGGCCGCTGCACGTTCATCACGAGGTAGCGGATCGCCGCGCCCTGGCCCTGGTAGACGGTGACGTTCTTCTTGTTCTCCACCAGCGAGACGAGCTCGGTCGGCGTGAACGTCTGATACGCCATGTCGATCTCGCCGCGCTCGAGGCCGAGCTTCATCGTCGACGACTTCGTGTAGTAGCGCATGATGACGCCGTCGTTCTTCGCCTTGGCGCCCCAGTAGTTGTCGTTGCGCTCGAGCACCGCCTGCTGACCCGGCGTGTACTTCGTCAGCTTGTACGGGCCGGTGCCGATCTGCGGCTGGTCGTTCGCCTGGAGCTTGTCGGCCGGATACGTCGACGGGACGATGAAACCGGCGCTCGTCGCAAGGATGAAGGGCCATGTCGACTGCGGTGACTTGAGGTTGAACGTCACCCCGTATTGCCCGTTCGTCGTCACGCTCTTGAGGTTCGAGAGCAGCGACGAGATGCCCGACGGGTCGTTGATCTTGATCACCCGGTCGAACGAGGCCTTCACGTCGGCCGAGTCGAAGCCCGAGCCGTCGCTGAAGGTGACCCCGCGCCGGAGGGTGCAGCGCCACGTCTTGACGGTTCCGACCGGTGCGCATTTCGTCGCGAGCGACGGAACGACCTTCACGCCGTTCATCGCCTGGTAGAGGTTGTTGTAGACGTTCTCCGCAAGCGTGAACGACCCGTAGTCGTACGCCCCGGCAGGGTCGATGTTCGTGACGGTGTCCGTCGTGCCGGCGATGATCGTCCCTCCGGCCGCGGCGGAGCCGGACGAGGACTGGCCCGCGCCCGCGCCGACGATCGCCGTGGCGAGCGCGACGAGGCCGGCGAGCGCGCCGATGCGCCAGCGCCTTTCAATTCGACTCATGAGTTCCTCTTTCTCCTTTCGGTGCGGTGGCAGTCGCTGCTGATACAGCCGTCCACAGAGTGGGACGTCGAATTGCACGTTCTTGTTCGGAGGTGTGTGAGGTGGGGGTCGGGCAGGACGGCTGTCCCGACAGCCCGACAGCCTACGACCGCCGGTACGCGCGGGCAAGCGGGGTCGGTCGCGACGGCCGGCATCCCTCGTTCGAGGCATGGGCTGTCCCGTCCGTCTAAAGCGAGTCGCCGGGAGAACCGATACGCACTCTGTGGACGCCGCGGAGCGTAAGGAGATCCTGAACCGATACCGCGACCACAGCCGCCGATTCGAGGCGGCTGCGGCGCGCCGGAACTCGAAGCGGACCGGAGCCGTCATCCCGTTCACGCCTCCGCCTGCCCTCCGCGAGCTCGAGCAGGAACCGACCGCGCGCGAGATCGAGGTGCTCCAGCTCGTCGCCGACGGCCTCGTCAACCGAGAGATCGGGCAGCGCCTGTTCCTCTCCGAGGAGACCGTCAAGTCGCACGTCCGCCATCTGCTGGCGAAGCTTCAAGCGCGCAGCAGAGCCCACGCCGTAGCCGTTGGCTTCCGGCGTGGGCTCATTGCTTGACACGGTCGCGGACCATTCTCGCCCCCTTACCCTCGGCGATCCCCCGAACGGAGGGATGCCTAAGACGAATCACAGCGACGAGGATCTGGGCTCTACCAGTCCCTCACGCCGGCGGACATGACAGCGCGGAGGAGATTGCGGACGATGAGCTTTCGCATATCTACTCCTAGGTTGGGAACTGACGGCAGATCGGAAGCTTATACCCCATTCGGGGGATGAGGCAACCTCATTTGAGGGAGTGCGGGGTACGAGCGTCCATGTTCCGAGTCACGCCGTTGGACGCTGTTCGCGTATTCACTGGGCTTGGGTGTGGTTGCAGTCATGCTTGGCGCGGCGCTCACCGTCTCCGGAGCCACGCCTGGGAATCCGTGGGTGGTCATCGCTCTCTGCGCCGCCGCCGTACTGACGGATCGAGCATCTGTTCGTCTGAGCGAAACGACGGATCTCACTGCGTCCCCCGTCGTGACGCTCTTCGCCGCAGTTCTCTTCGGGCCACTCGCCGGTGGGCTTGTAGGAGCGGCATCGGAACTCGGAGATGTCGAGCTCTTGCAGCGGTCAAGCCACAATCGGTCGCCCCGGCTGAAGTGGCTGACCTACACGAGTACACGGTTCATCTCCGGTGCAGCGATGGGGTTGACCGCCCAGGCAATCCTCGCTCAGTCGGATTCGACGGTTGGTTTGTTCCTCGCGACGATCGCAGCGTCAGCGGTCGGCGAGGCGTCCGAAATCGGGTTTGCTGCGCTCACTGGATGGGTCAGACGCAGTCGAACCAACGTGATCCGGACCGTTGGGCCGATGATGGCGACTGCGGTCTGTGTGTATGCACCAGTCGTTGCCAGCCTGGCGTTTGCATACGAGGAGGTCTCCCCCTGGTCAGCGCTCCTCTTCCTCGCGCCCGCGCTCGCGGCTCAGCAGCTCTTCAGCCTGTACCAGGAGAAGGCACGGCTCTACGAGGAACAGCTCGAACTCTCGGAAGGGCTCAAGGTCGCAAACAGGCGATTGAGCGAAGCAAACCTGTCGTTCGCGACCGCGCTCGTCCAAACACTCGAAGAGAGTGACCGATACACAGCAGGACACTCTCGGGCCGTCGCCACGTATTCACGCGACATTGCGACAGCACTCGGACTGCCGCTCGAAGAGCAGGAGAGGTCGTCCGTCGCTGGCTTGGTCCACGATATTGGGAAGATTGGGCTCCCGCCATCTGTGCTGAACAAGGAAGGTCGGCTCACGCTTGACGAACGTCGCGAGATGGAACGTCATTCTGAGATCGGGGAGCGGATCCTGTCCAAGGTCGATGCCTACGCGGACGTCGCGCTCATCGTCCGCCATCACCATGAGCGTATGGACGGCCACGGATACCCCGACGGGATTCTCGGCGCGGAGATCCCGACTATTTCGAGGATCATCGCCGTGGCCGACGCCTACAACGCTATGACGTCTGACCGTCCGTATCGACCTGCAATGGTCTACCCTGCCGCTCGCGATCGTCTGCTGCAGGCGATGGGGAGTCAATTCCATACGGATGCTGTGGTCGCGTTCCTCTCGCTTCTTGCTGACTCGAATGAGGACTACCGCTATGCCCGGGGTCAGGAGTTTGGCGTGGTTCCGGAATCCCCGTGGGAGTCGGTCATCCCAGGCGCGGTTCGGGCGGTGTTGCGTAGCCGCGCTGGGCGGCGTTGAGAAGTAGGGCGGCCCGAGAATGGACGCCGAGTTTCTCGTAGAGCCGGTGTATGTGCGCCTTCACGGTGCTCTCCGCGATGAACAAGCGTCGTCCAATCTCGGCGTTGGATAAGCCCTCGCGAACGAGCGCGTGTACCTCTTGCTCACGTGCGGTCAGCGTTGCTGCTGGGTCCAGGATCGCGGCAGTTGACAGCCCAAGTGATCCAAGTAGCCCGCTCGTCACCCGCACGCCGTACAACGAAGAGCGCTTCGTCGCGCAAGTTCGACGACAGAAGCGCGCTGAGAATTGCCACGTTGGCGCGATACGCAGTCACCGTGAAATCAAGCGCTCCTCGATCCAGAGCCTTGCGCAACAACATCTTCACATCGACCGACGACGTCAGACTCGCGCAGCTTCACGGCGCAAACCGCCTGCACGGCCTCATATAGAGAGCACGCGTCTCGACACCGCGCGTTCGAGCAATCGATGCTTCAGCTAGGCGTCTCGCATCCTCGACGCGCGCGATCGTTGCAAGAGCGAGGGCCCGTGAGCCAAGGGCCTCACCGACTATTGATGGCTGGATCTGGTCTCCGTAAGGAGGCGGCTCTATTGCGCAAGCCTCAGGGACCTCTCCGGCCTGGAGAAGAATTCGGACGCGAATCGCGTAGGCATTGAGGACACCAGCCACATCGTTGAGCCGCGCTGACTCATGATGCGAAAGTTCTACTGCCGAGAGCGCATCCTCCAACCGGTTGAGCCCTGCGAGTGCCACAGCCTGCGTCGCGAGCGCGTACGGCAGGCCCAGATCCACCCGATGTTCCGTTGCATCTTGGAGTAGTGCCTCCGTGGTAAGGAGCGCTTCACCGTAGTGCGCCCCCAACGCAAGCGCCCACCCGTGGACCGTCCGGAAGGAGCACCGCACGAAGGGGTCATCCGTTCGGTCGACGAGTTCAGTTGCCGCCCTGCTCTCGGCGAGATGACGGACAACACCAAATCGAAGTCCCACCAACAGCTGTTTGTCGGCAAGACGCACCTGGTCGCGGATGTCAGACGTGTCGACGGAGCTTCTCAGCACCTCGAGCAGTGAGTGGGCCTCGGGGAGCTCGAGTGCGGCGGTGCACACGAGCTCGCCCCACCGTGCGTCGCGCTCCTGTGCGTCCGTGAGGGCGAGTCCGAGCGCGTCTCGGTAGAGCCCGAGTGCCTCCTCGTCGCGTGAGCCGGCGTGGGCGGCGCGCGCTGCGGTCATCGCGATCCGGTACCGGAGCCATCCAGTCGTGAGACCGTCGGACAGCGCTGCACGGGCGAGCGTCAGCGCGGTCAGGTGCCGTCCGCGACGCAGCTCGAGCTCGACCTCGGCAAGAGAGACGACCGGGTGACGGAACCGTCGCGCACGCGCGTACCGCACCCACTCCCGCAGCACCGGGAGCCGCCCGGCATTGAGCGTGTCGTCGATCGCATCGAACAGGAGCTCTGCGAGCTCGTCGTCGATCTCGAAGCGCCGTACGAGCTCGAACGCGGGATCCCACTCGTGTCGCTCGCGGTAGAGCCCGAGGGCGTCCGCTGCCGCCCCGCGGAGGTCACGCGTGGCGTCGGTCTTTCCCCGGCTGCCGAAGAACGCCTCGGCCAGCGGATGCAGCTCGAGGCGTCCGTCGCGCTCGTCCATCAGGCCGAGCGCGAGCGCCTCGTCGCACGTCGCCGCCGCCCGGTCGGCGCCGAGGACGACCGCTGCGAGCTCGCGATCGACGAGCGGCATCGCCGCGAGCGTCGCGATACCGGTGCGCAGCGTGGGGTCGAGCCCGCGGTAGATCTCTTCGGCAAAGAGCTCGTACAGCGCCTCCGGCGCGAGCGACTCGTCGACGCCGGCATCGGGCACCATCGCCGCGAGACCGACGACCGCAGGCCACCCGCCGGCGAGCGCAACGAGCCCGAGTGTCTCCACCCGAGCCCCGTCGAGGACCAGCTCCGCTTCGTCGGCATTCATCACGAGCACCGATTGCGGGACCTCCAGCACAGACCCGGAGAGGATGCTGCGCGGGCTGACCCAGACCGGTCGCACGCGGCTCGCGAGGAGGAGCCGCACCGGGGCGCCTTCGACGAGGGTCGCCACGAAGCGCTCGGACGCCTCGGACTCCGCGAGATAGTGGTAGTCGTCGACGACGAGCAGGCCGCTCTCGGGCCAGTCGCCCAGGTCCTCGGCGAGCATCTCGGCGAGGAGCACCGACTCCCGCTCGGGGTCCTGCGTGATCCCGAGTCGCTCCAGCATTCGCGAGCCCGCTCCCGGGACGATCGTCGCCGTCGCACGGGCCAGGCCACGCGCCACCACTGCCACATCGGTGACGGACCGGCGCGCGCGGAACCAGCCGACCACACGGTCGTCGCGCGGCGCCCACTGCTCGAGAAGGACGGTCTTCCCGTAGCCCGACCCGGCGACGAGCATCCGGATGCGAGCGGTGGACCGGTCGAGGGCGCACGTGAGTCGGGGGCGCTCGATGATCCGGCGCCCGCGGATCGTCGGCTTCCGCGCCTCGTCCGCCATGGGATCAGTGCGCTGACGCTACTCCTCTGCCCTCGGTCTGGAAAGTCGACGCCCGCGGCCGGCCTTGGCGGACCGCGGGCGTCTGCCGTCAGCGGCTCCGTGGGGGTCGGAGCCTGACGAGGGCGGGGACGTATGGGTCCTCACCGGTGAGCAGGCGGAACGCGACTGGAATCTGTCGTCGCCGCGGGACGCCGAGCTTCACGCGGAGGGCATCGCTGTGTGCTCTCGCGGTACGGGCGGAGATCCCGAGGGAGCGCCCCACCTCGTCGTTCGAGCACCCGGCCGCGATCAGCGCCACGACCTCGCGCTGGCGGTGAGTCAACGATGCCTCCGTGACGGTGGTCGTCCTCGTCATGCCGCGATTCTTCCGTCCCCCGATCGAGGGATCCATTCGTCAAGAGGTGTAACCCGGGGTGTAACCGGGACTCGCGATGACGACAGGATGAGCCCGTACGGGACGAGCCCTGGCGGCACGGCGCTCCGAGGTCGGTCCCCACGATCTGATCCAGCCAGTTTGATCGGAGTCGCTGCCGTGCCATCATGGAGCCGTGAAGCTGAAGCGTCCACGGACGCCGCACTACGACGACCCGATGGCGGTCGGTCGTAGATTGCATGCCGCCCGCGAGGAGGCGGGAATCAGCCAGAGGGAGCTCGCCTTTCCCGGCTGCAGTGCCGCGTACATCTCGCGCATCGAGCGGGGCGAGCGAATCCCGTCGCTCCAGGTGATGCGCGAGCTCGCCCGGCGGATCGGAATCAGCGAGTCCGTCCTCGCATTCGGGCGCGACCGGATCGACGCCGCGGTGTCCGACGCGGTGAGCGCAGTCGAGGCCGCCGAGGCGGCCGGCGACCGTGACCAGGTCGCGAAGGCGTACCGCGCGCTCTCGCGCGCAGCAACCCACGCTGCGAAGAGCACCGTCGCCGCCTGACCGACGTAGGATCGCAGCGTGCGGCGCGATGCCGACATCGTCGTCGTCGGAGCGGGCATCACCGGCGTGGCAACCGCCCGTGCGCTCGCGGGGTTCCCGGGCTCGGTCATCGTGCTCGAGCAGTTCGGGCTCGCGCACGCGCGGGGCTCGAGCCACGGGACGTCGCGGATCTTCCGTCTCAACTACCCGGACGAGCGGTTCGTGCGCATGGCGATCGCTGCCGACGTCGCCTGGCGCGAGCTCGAGGCCGAGCGTGGTGAGCACCTGATCGAGCGGGTCGGCTGCCTCGACCTGGGCCCGATGGCGGCCGGGACAGCCCGGGCGCTGGCGGCGTGCGGCGTGCGCTACGAGACGCTCTCGGCAGAGGAGATCGCCGCGCGCTGGCCGATCCGGCTCGCGCCCGACGGAGACCGGCGTGTTCCAGGCGGACGGCGGTGTCACGTATGCCGATCGCGCACACGCCGCCCTCCTGGCCGACGCGGTCGAGCGGGGCGTCGAGGTCCGCGAGGCAACCGCGGTCCGCGCAATCGCGACCGAACGCGGGTCGGTCGTCCTCACCCACGACCGCGGAGAGCTGCGGGCGAGGGCGGTGGTGGTCACCGCCGGAGGATGGGCGGCACGGCTCCTCGACGGCGTGGGAGTCGATCTCGCGGTCGTGCCGACGCGCGAGACCGTCGTCTACGTCGAGCTCCCGGGCGCCGATCGGCTCCCGCCGGTGATCGACTACGGCAGCCTCCCGGAGAAGGGCCAGGGCGGGATCACGCGGGTCGGTCAGGCGGCGTATTCACTCGCCGCACCGGGAAGGGGCCTCAAGGCAGGGCTCCACCACTCCGGCCCTGCGACCGACCCGGACGACGAGTCGGAGCCGGACCAGAGCGTGGCGGCCTGGGCGGCGGACTGGGTCGCGACCCGGTATGCCGGAGCGGGGGAGACGCTCGGCAGCGAGACGTGCCTCTACACGAACACTGCCGACGAGGAGTTCGTGCTCGAGCGGCACGGGCGGGTCGTCGTCGGTTCCGCCTGCTCGGGTCACGGCTTCAAGTTCGCGCCGATCGTCGGGCGGACGCTCGCCGCGCTCGCCCGCGCCGCGGCGGACTGATTTCCGAACAACTCGCGTGCACGATGCGCGCGATGAGATGGACGCCGATGCTCGTGGCCGTCGCCTTGCTCGCGGCCGCGTGCGCCGCGTGCACCGGCGGCGACACGCAGTCGTCGGGGACGGACGAGACCGACAGCGCGCCGCGGCCGGCGACGATCTACCTCGTGCGGGACGGCAAGGTCGCGCCCGTCCGGCGCACGCTCGCCGGAGGGGCCACCGACCGAGTGTCGGCAACGCTCGACGCGCTGACCGAGGTTCGCCTGAAGGGGGTGGAGCGTAGGGCCGGGTACGAGAGCGTCGTTCCGTCACCGCCGACATCCGGCGGGGCCGCCGGGAGCGTCGACACCGCGGACGGGATCGTCCGCGTTGCGCTCTGGCCGACGCGGCTACCGCGGTTGGCACAGGCGCAGATCGTCCACACCCTGACGCGGCTCCCGGGCGTCGAGCGAGTCGCGTTCGTCGTCGACGGAAAGGAAGGCCGTGCCCTGGGCTCGCGCGACTTCGAGGAGGAGACGCCGCAGATCCTCGTCCAGTCTCCGCTCCCCGGCGACAGTGTCCGGAGCCCGATTCGCCTCATGGGCACGGCCAACGTCTTCGAGGCGACCGTCTCGATCGACGTTCGCGATGCGAGCGGCAAGCTCCTGAAGCGGACGTTCACGACCGCGACCTCGGGCACGGGACCCGCGGCACCTTCGACGCGAGACTGGCTCTCCCGGGGCGAGAAGGCGCAGTGACCGTCGTCGCCTACGAGGCCTCCGCCGAGGACGGAAGCCCGCTCCACGTCGTCGAGCTGCCCCTCGAGCTCGTCCGATGAGGACGGACGGTAGGCGCGCCGGACGGATGCCGTCGCAGGCAGACTGACTCCGATGCCGCCCAAGCCCCGCAAGCCGCCCCCACGCAAGGGCTCGGCGAACAGGAACCTCCTGATTGCAGCCGGTGCGGCGGTAGCCGTGGTCGTCGTCCTCGTCGGCGCGAGCCTTCTGCTCCGGGGAGGTGATTCGAGCAAGACCACCGATTCGGGCGGCATCGTCGGCATCCAGTACACCTCGGCCCTGCTCGACGGGATCCCGCAGGACCGGGCGACCCTCGGCTCGCCGAAGGCAAAGGTGACGATGATCCAGTTCGAGGACCTCCAGTGCCCGATCTGCCGGCGCTATCAGGCCGAGGGCTTCCCGAGCGTCGTGGACGACTACGTGCGGCCGGGCAAGGTGAAGCTCCGCTTCGTCGGGATGGCGTTCATCGGCCCTGACTCCGAGAAGGCGCTCCTCTATACCCTCGCCGCCGGGGAGCAGGGCAAGCTCTGGCAGTTCCAGGACGCGCTGTACGCGAACCAGGGCGAGGAGAACTCCGGGTGGGTCACCGACACGCTGCTCGAGCAGATCGCCAACGGTCTCGGGCTCGACTGGGCCAAGCTGAAGAAGGACGCGGCGGGCGCGGTGACGCTGCAACAGGCGAACGCGATGGCAGCGGAGGCCAACCAGCGACAGGTCGAGGGCACGCCGACGTTCTACGTCCAGGTCGGCAACGGCCAGCCGTACCAGGTACAGCCCGGATCGTTCGACCCCTCCGAGTTCCGCTCGATCCTCGACGACGCCCTCGCAGGCTGAGCGACGCCGGATGAGCGATCGCGCGCTCCGGCTCGGTGTGGCGCTGGTCGGGCTCGCCGGCGTCGGGGTCGCCGGCTACCTGACCTACGTCCACTATCGGCCGGCGGCTCTCATCTGCACGGCGGGCGGCGGGTGCGAGACCGTGCAGGAGTCGTCGTACGCGGAGCTCTTCGGCGTTCCCGTCGCGCTGCTCGGCCTGCTCTCGTACGTCGCGGTGCTCGCACTCGTCGTCTGGGACAGCGAGCTCGCACGCACGCTCGCTGCGGCGATCGCGCTCGCCGCTGTCGGTTTCGTCCTCTACCTGATCACGCTGCAGGCGTTCGTGATCGACGCATGGTGCGTCTGGTGCCTCGTGAACGACCTCGTGATCGTCCCGCTGCTGGCCGTCCTGACGGTCTGGCGGGTGCGCGTCGCGTCCGGCTGACGGCCGTCGGCGCTAGGTCATCGGCACCTGGCGGAGGATGCTCGACTCGATGCGGTCGAGGATCTCCGTGAGGCTGTCGCCGGTCGCCGTGATCCCGTGGTTGCGCAGGCCGATGACGGCGTGGGCAGGGTCGGGCTCGCGGTCGATCAGGTCGGCCACAGACTCAGCCAGCTCCTGCGTGCCGCACGGATAGTTGATGTCCGTCGCGGCGATCCCCTGCATCCAGGCGTGGACGTGGAGGATCGCACCGACATCGGGATGCGCCTGATAGATCATCCAGTGCTCGATCGCGTCGACCGACACGCGGCGCGGCTCGATTCCCGGCGGCACGCTGATGACCATCTTCGCGTTCGGCTCGTCGTAGCCGGTCACGAGCAGGATGTCGCGGCCCGCGACCTCGAGCTGGGACTTGTCGACACCGCTCGCGCTCATCCAGAACCGCGTCTCGTCCTTGCGGGCGGAGAGGTTCCCGTACGAGAGGCCGCCGACCTGGTAGAGCCTCATCACGTGGCGCAGGTCGCGCTCGTCGAGGTACTCGTGCACGGGGAACGGAGCGGGAAGGAGATCGAGGTCCTGCATCCGCTTGCCGGCCGCGCCGATGTCGGTGGTCACCTCGTCGCCGTCCCAGAGGTCGGGCTCCAGGTCGGCGACGAACTCGTTGTCGATCACGAGCTTCGACTTCGCGAGCGGCGCGAGTCGCTCGAAGACCTCGTGCGGGTCGTCCGAGATCTTGTAGGTGCCGCGCTCCATCGTGGTGAACCACACTCCGTGCCCGGGCACATGGAGCACCACGACGTTCGCGAGCGTGCGCACGAGCATCGGGTAGCTCGTCTTGAGGACGTCGTCCGGCATCGCGGCGAGCTCGTAGAACGACGCCGAGTAGGTGCCGCGCGACTGCCGGCGGAACGCCTTCGGCTCGTTCGCGTCGAACATGTTGAGGACGAAGTCGGCGTCGGCGACGTCGTCCACCAGCTGGAAGCCGTCGCTCTCGAACGCCGACCCGACCGAGCGGACCCAGGCCTCGTGCTCGGGTGACGTCGCCGTCCCCCAGATCGCGTACGTGCGCATGGCGCAACTCTAGCGCCGGAACTGGCGGTTCCGATCGGGCGCCCGCGCTGGAAGGCGGAGTCCCGTTACGCTGCTCCCGTGGCGCGCGTCCTCTCCTCGCTCCCGCTCGGCGAGCGCATCGGGATCGCGTTCTCGGGCGGGCTCGACACGACGGTCGCGGTGGCCTGGATCCGCGAGAAGGGGGCGATCCCGTACGCCCTGACCGCCGATCTCGGCCAGTACGACGAGGACGACGTCGGCGGCATCCCCGCCCGGGCGACAGAGGTCGGCGCCGAGGATGCGATTCTCGTCGACTGCCGCCCGCACCTCGTTCACGAGGGCCTCGTCGCCCTCCGGTGCGGGGCGTTCCACGTCTCGTCGGGCGGCAAGACGTACTTCAACACGACTCCGCTCGGGCGGGCCGTCACGGGGACGATGCTCGTCCACGCGATGCGGGAGCACGGCGTCGACGTCTGGGGCGACGGGTCGACGTACAAGGGGAACGACATCGAGCGGTTCTTCCGCTACGGGCTCCTCGCCAACCCTGCGCTCCGGATCTACAAGCCGTGGCTCGATCCGCTCTTCGTCTCCGAGCTCGGCGGCCGGAAGGAGATGAGCGAGTGGCTCGCCGAGCGCGGGCTCCCCTACCGGGCGAGCGTCGAGAAGGCCTACTCGACCGACGCGAACATCTGGGGCGCGACGCACGAGGCCAAGGAGCTCGAGCGCCTCGACCGGTCGATGGGCATCGTCGAGCCGATCATGGGCGTCGCCCACTGGGATCCGGCGGTCGAGATCGCCCCCGAGGTCGTCACCGTCCGCTTCGAGGAGGGCTGGCCGGTCGCGCTGAACGGCGTCGCCTTCGAACACCGCGTCGAGCTCGTGCTCGAGGCGAACACGATCGGCGGGAGGCACGGGCTCGGGACGTCCGACCAGATCGAGAATCGGATCATCGAGGCGAAGAGCCGCGGCATCTACGAGGCGCCGGGGATGGCGCTCCTCTTCCTCGCGTACGAGCGTCTCGTCAACGCGATCCACAACGAGTCGACGATCGACGAGTATCGAACGAGCGGCAGGCGCCTCGGGCGACTGCTCTACGAGGGGCGCTGGTTCGACCCGCAGGCGTTGATGCTGCGCCAGAGCCTCTCGAGCTGGGTCGGGAGCGCCGTGACCGGCGAGGTGACGGTGGAGCTGCGTCGCGGCGACGACTGGACGATCCTCGACACCGTCTCCGCGAATGCCACGTATCACCCCGACCGACTCTCGATGGAGCGGGTCGAGGACGCGGCGTTCGGCCCGCTCGACCGGATCGGGCAGCTGACGCTGCGCCTGCTCGACATCGAGGACTCGCGCGGGAAGCTCGCGCTCTACGGACGGCTGGGGCTGACGGGCGGCGACGAGGCTCTCGGCGAGCTCGCGCCCGGCGACGACTGACGTCTAGACGACGTCGCCCGCGCGCTCGATCACGACGACCGGGACACGCGCGGCAGGGCTCAGGCGCAGGAGCGTGCGCACGATCTCCGCGCAGTCCTCCGGCTGGATCATCTCGTCGCCCTCGATGCCCGTCCAGGCCGCCATCGGCGTGTCCACGAACGCCGGGCAGAGCGCCGTCGCCCGCACGCCGGTTTCCGCCTCCTCCCGGACGAGCGATCGGGTCAACGCGATCAGCGCCGCCTTCGATGCGCCGTAGGTCGCGAGGCCGGGCGTCGGGATCGTTCCCGCGATCGACGCGAGGTTGACGACGTACCCGTGTGCCGCGCGCAGTGCAGGAAGCGCCTCGCGGGTGACGAGGAAGGCGCCGCGGAGGTTGACCTCCAGCTGAAGGTCGAAATGCTTCGACGGGGCATCGCCGATGCTTCCCCCGATCCCGACCCCGGCGGAGTTGACCAGGACGTCGAGACCGCCGTGGGCGTCGAGATGGGTTCCGACGAGCCGCGCGCAGTCGTCCTCGCTGCGGACGTCGACCGCGACCGCCGTCGCATCGAGCTCGCCGGCAGCGGCGTCGAGGCGCTCGACCTTCCGCGCCGCGAGCGTCAGCCCGTACCCCTCCTCCGAGAGCATGCGGGCGATCGCGAGCCCGATACCCGACGAGCCACCGGTCACGAGCGCGCTCGGCACGCGTCGATCCTCGCACAGACGGAGGCCGCCCGGGTCCGGCGGCCTCCGCGGTGCACGAGAGAAGGGGAAGGGGGAGATCCTCTCGTCGCGCTACGTGTACGCGGCCCGCCGCAGGACTCCTTCCCTACACTCGCGGGGTGACGCAGCCGACGCTGACGAGCCTCGCGAAGGCCGGCGGGTGTGCGGCGAAGTATCCGGCCGCGCGGCTCGAGGAGCTGCTCGGCGGGATCGTCCCGGCAGACGCCGAGGACCTGCTCGTGGGGCTCGACCCCGCGGACGACGCAGCCGTGTACCGCCTCGACGAGCGTACGGCGCTCGTGTTCACGGTCGACTTCTTCCCGCCCGTCGTCGACGATCCGCGCACCTTCGGTCGCATCGCGGCGACGAACGCGCTCAACGACGTGTTCGCGATGGGGGGCCGGCCGCTGCTCGCGCTCTCGGTCACCGCGTTCCCCGAGGAGCTGCCCGTCGAGATGCTCGGCGAGGTGCTGGCCGGGGCGGCCGAGACGACACGGGAAGCGGGCGCGATCCTCGCGGGCGGGCACACGATCCGCGACGACGAGCCGAAGTACGGCCTCGCCGTCGTCGGAACCGTCCACCCGGACGGCATCTGGCTGAAGAGCGGCGCCCGGCCGGGCGATGCCGTCCTCCTGACCAAGCCGCTCGGGACAGGGCTGGTTCTCCAGGCCGTGCGGGAAGGGCGCGCGCCCGAGGGCGCACTCGACGCGGCGGTCGAGGTGATGACGCTGCTCAACCGCGATGCGGCAGATGCCCTCCGCCCGTTCGCGCCGCACGCGGTGACCGATGTGACGGGCTTCGGGCTGCTCGGCCACGCCCATGAGACGGCCGAACGCTCGGGCGTCCGGATCGCGCTCACCGCCGCGCGCCTGCCGGCGCTGCCGGGAGCGCTCGAGCTCGCGGCCGAGGGCATCCGCACGGGTGGCGACCGGCGGAACCGCGACTTCGCCGGCCCGCACGTGGTCTGCGACGCGCCGCCCGAGCTGGAGGCGCTCGCCTACGATCCCCAGACCGCCGGAGGGCTGCTCGTCACCCTCCCCCGCGACAAGCGCGTCGTGCTCGAGGCGACCTTCGCGGCGGCCGGTTTGACGCTCTTCGAGATAGGAACGGTGGAGGAGGGCGCGGGAGTGACGCTCGGGTGAGGCTCGGGGCCCGGCTCCGCGAGCCGGTGTCGGCGCGACGGTTCGTCCGGCTCGCGGTCGGCACCGTCCTGGTGCTGGGGCTCGTCGTGACGTCCGGCGCGTTCGTCCGGCTGACCGGGTCGGGCCTCGGCTGCGACAACTGGCCGCGCTGCGGCTCGACACCGTTCCCCGCGCTGAGCTTCCATCCGATGGTCGAGTTCGGGAACCGCGTGGTCGCCGTGTGCGGGATCCTCGCGTCGCTCGCGACCTGGCATGCGTCCCGGCGCGTCGCCGGCCTCCCACGGTGGGTCGTTCGCGTCGCGCTGGCCGCGTTCCTCGGCACGGTCGCGCAGATCCCGCTCGGGGGGATCACCGTGATCCTCGACCTCCACCCGCTCGCGGTGATGTCGCACTTCCTGCTCGCGCTCGTCGTCGTCGCGCTCTCGGTCGTCGTCGCCTTCGAGGCGTGGAGCCGCGCGAGCGGTCTCGGCGCGCCCGTCGCGCCGCGGTGGCTGCGCCTCGTCGCCCTCGTCGGCGTCGTCGCCTGCGCCGCGATGGTGATCACGGGGGCGATCGCGACGGCGTCCGGGCCGCATCCGGGAGCCGACCAGGACGTCCACCGGCTCGGGCTCGGGATCCGCGACACCGTCTACGTCCACGTGCGTGCAACCGCGGTGTTCGGGATCGGCCTGCTGCTCGTCGGGTGGCAGCTGCTGCGCGTGCGGCGGGATGCGCCCGGCGTCGTGCGCCTCGCGCTCGTTCTGCTCGGGGTGCTGCTGACGCAGATGCTCGTCGGCGAGATCCAGTACCGCAACGCATTGCCGTGGGGGCTCGTCCTCGTCCACGTGACCCTCGCCGCGACGATCTGGGCGCTCACCGTCGGCGTCGTCTACGTGCTCTGGCGACCCCCGCTGGCGCTGGTCGCACCGGCCGCCCGACGCGCCGATCCGCTCGGCGAGCCGCTGCGGTCACGCTGAACGTCGTTACGCTGCGCTCATGGCATCCGATGACCTGCGCATCGTCGAGAGCCCGAAGCTCCGGCACCCGGTGATGATCACGGCGTTCCGCGGCTGGAACGACGGCGGTCAGGCGGCGACGGTCGCGGCGGGCTACCTCGTGCAGCAATGGGACGCGACGCGGTTCGCCGACGTCGACCCCGAGGCGTTCATGGACTTCCAGGCCGTTCGGCCGACGGTCACGCTGGACGAGGGGCTGACCCGCCAGATCGAGTGGCCGGAGAACGCCTTCTACCACGCCTCGATCCCCGGGGCCGACCGCGACGCCGTGATCCTGCTCGGCGTCGAGCCGAACTACCGCTGGCGTGGGTTCACCGACATCGTCACCGGGTTGGCCCGCGATCTGGGCGTCGAGCTCGTCGTGACGCTCGGCGCGCTGCTCGCGGACGTGCCGCACACGCGACCGGCTCCCGTCACAGGAGCGGCGACCGATCCGGCCCTGGTCGAGGAGCTCGGGCTCCAGCTCTCACGCTACGAAGGCCCGACCGGGATCGTCGGCGTGCTCCACGACGCGTGCCGTCGGGGCGGGCTCCGCTCCGTGAGCCTCTGGTCTGCCGTCCCGCACTACGTGTCGCTCGCGCCGAGCCCTCGCGCTGCGAAGGCACTCTGCGTACGACTCTCGGACCTGCTCGGCGTGCCGCTCGACCTGACCGAGCTCGACGACGCCGAAACCGAGTACGCCGCCCAGGTGAGTGAGGCGGTCGCGTCCGATCCGGACACGCAGGCATACGTCGAGGAGCTCGAGCAGCGCGCCGACTCGATCGAGTCGTTCGCGGAGGGCGGCGAGCTGCCGACGGGCGAGTCGCTCGCTGCGGAGCTGACCCGGTTCCTCCGCGAGCACGAGCACCGGCGGAAGGACGACCCGTCCGCCGAGCAGCCCTAGGCGGGAACCCGGATCGAGCGCCGAGGTGTCCGACTCCGAGTCGGACACCGTGCGTGCTACGACGCGCCCCCAGGCTGCTCGGCCTGGCCTTCCAGCACGGCGGCGGGAGCAGGAGCCTCTGCTCCGTGCTGGGGCTCGGCCTCCGTTGCCGCGGTCTCGCCGGTCTCGACGGGCTTCTTCTTGCGCCGACGGCGGCGCGACTTGCGAGCAGGCGCCTTCGGTGCCGGGAGGCTCTCCGCGAGCGAGCCCGCGATCTCCTGGATCGGGCCGAGCTCCTCGCGTGCGCGGTCGAGCGTCCCGTTCGCTCGCGGCGTGTAGCCCTCGGCCGACGCGAGGAGCGCGGCGCCGACGGGCAGCGGCAGCGCGGCCGCGATCCGTACGAGCTGCGCGACGTTCTCCTCGTGGCGGTGGCCGCGCGAGTTGGCGACGGCGCCGAGAAGGCGCTTCGCCTCGGGGAACTCCTGGCTCGCCTTGCGGTCGAGCGTCTTGCGGACGGAGCGTGCGAGACGCCACGTCCAACGCCCGAGGATCTGCTCGGGCGCGGCGGCCTTGCCCTCGCCGACGGCGCGCAGGAGAATGCGCACTCCCGCCGCCCGGTCCTTCTCCCACGGCGGCGCCTGGGTCACGAGCGTGACGAGATCGTCGAAGTCGGCGCGGTCGACCGGGGTCGCGACGCGATCGGCGAGTGCCGTCATGCGGAGGCGCCGGTTGGGGTTCTCGGCGGCGCAGACGGAGAGGAACGTCTCGAGCGCGCCCTTGTCGGCACGTCCCTCCGCGAACTTCCGCGCGAACTCCGCGCGCTGGTCGAAGCGGATCTGGCGACCCGCGATCGTGGCCCAGAAGCGCTGCTCGTCGTCGTCGAGGAAGCGCGGGTCGACGCGCTGCCACTCCCGTTGGATCACGGCGAGCCGGCGGCCGACGTCCTGCGTGACCGGCACCAGCCAGGGTGCGGGCGACAGGCGGCGCCGCGCCCGACGGGCGGAGCGGCGTCGCGGGGCCGGCGTGACGCGTGCGCCCTCGCGGTAGAAGTCCGAGTCGAGCAGCGAGTGGAGCGAGACGACCCGATCCGAGTGGGTCGCGCCCTTCGGGACGAAGTCCACGACGATCCCGGCCTCCTTGCGCGGATGCGTGCGCATGATGCGCCCGATGCGCTGCTGGTACACGCGCTTCGACGCGGTCGGGGCGAGGTGCATGCACACGGTGGCCCGGGGCGAGTTCCAGCCTTCCGCGAGCAGCTGGGCGTTGATCAGCACGTTGATCTCGCCCCGCTCGTAGGCCGCGAGGGTCTCGGCCAGCTCGCGCGGCGGCGTACGGCCGGAGACTGCCATCGTCTTGAGCCCCGCGGCGCGGAACTCCTGCGCGAGGTTGTAGGCGTGGTCGACGCCCGCGGCGTAGACGATCCCGGGGGTGGAGCCGAAGCGGTCGCGGTAGAGGCTCGCGGCGGCCTGGTTCAGCGCGACGTGGTCGAGGGCGGCGGCGAGCGCGCGCTCCTCGAAGTCGCCGCCCACGATCGGCACCGAGTTGATCGCCGCGACCGGCGGGACACGGAGCGAGCGCAGCGGCGCGATCAGGCCGCGTCGCGCGGCGTCGGTGAGCGGCAGGTCGTCGACCGAGGCGGGGAAGACGTCCGAGACCTGCTTCGCGATCAGCTGCTCCGTCGCCGTCATCCCGATGTACAGCGGCTCGGAGAAGGACCGGATCGCGCTCGAGGTCTTCTCGCCGAGCGCGGTGTGCGCCTCGTCGCAGATCACGAGTTGATAGGCGGTGCGCGAGAGCTCGGTGCCGTGACGAGCGAACCACGCATAGGTCTGGATGGTGATCGGGTCCGGCCGCAGGGGCTCATTGCCGCGCTCGATCCACTCGGTCAGGCGCTCGCCGTAGCCCTCCGTCGTCAGGTCCCTGCGGAACTGGTCGACGAGCAGCCGGCGGTGCGTGAGGATCAGGACGCCGAGGTGGCGGGCCGACTCGACGAAGCCGGCGGCAGCGATCGTCTTGCCGGACGCGGTCGGGTGGCGGAACCGGTAGCGGCGGGCCGCGCCGGGGTCCTCGCCGGTGAACGATGGGTCCTCCAGCTCGTCGGCGTCCTCCTCGACGAGGTCGACGTCCTCCTCGTCCTCCTCCTCGTCGACGAGCTCCGCGACGATGCCGTTCCCGGAGCCGTTGCCGTTCTCCTCGGCGCTCCGCTGGGTGGCGGCGATCAGCTCGGTCAGCATCCCCGCCAGCGCGTCGATCTGATGGCGCCGGAGCGCCGTCCCGGCGGCGGTCGCCGGGGCCTCTGCCGCGAGCACCCGCTCGAGGCCCAGCATCAGGCCGTAGCGAACCTTCCAGCCCGGCGACGGGATCCGGTTCCCGGCCTCGATCTCCTCGAGGGCGTCGTCGAGAGCGCGCCTGCGCGCGGTGCCCGGCGCCAGCGCGACGTCGGCGTCCTCGCCGGGGTGGAGGAACGGCTCGCCGAACCAGCGTTCTGCGCGATGCGCGGCGTCCTCCAGGTCGAGAAGCGGCCCGGACGCGGTGGTCTGAGTGATGGTGGATTCCTGCATGTGCGCAGCAGCCTCGAAACGCGCCGCCCAGTCCTTGCTCAACCGTTCGAGGAAGGCAGCTCACTCGGGCGTCGTTCGCGCGCCAGCGTCGCTGCACCTCGCAGACTACCGCAATCCGGGCGTCCGGCAAGAGGTGTCAGGCGTCTGCGAGCGGCCGTCCGGACACGCGCTGCGAGACGCCCGTCTGGTCGAGATGCCGCGTGATCCCGCCGCGGAAGAACGGGTACCCGGCTCCGAGGATCAGGCACGCATCGAGCTCCGCTGCGCTCCCGACGACGTCCTCGTCGAGTATTCGCCGGGCCTCGTCCGCGAGCGCCTCGAGGATCCGCTCGTGGATCTCGGCGACGCTCGGCCGGTCGTCGCGCGGCTCGAGCGCCGGGAAGTCGCCGTCCGCGAGCGCCTGGAGCGTCGGCGAGAGGGGAAAGCGATCCGGGAAGGCGTCGTGGAGCGTGTGGAGGACGTGGTTTGCGACCCTGGGGCCGACCATGGCGAGGAGCGCCGACGGCGGCATCGGGATCCCCAGGCG
Organism: uncultured Actinomycetes bacterium; assembly: GCA_963739405.1. Classification (GTDB taxonomy): domain Bacteria; phylum Actinomycetota; class Thermoleophilia; order Gaiellales; family Gaiellaceae; genus Gaiella. The sequence continues at coordinate 42,026 of CAVUAH010000013.1, forward strand.
GAGCGCGGCCTCGTCGGTCTCCTCGAAGCTCGAGCCGCTCTCGAGCGCCTGCATCAGCACCGTCGATTGCCGCGTCAGCATGCGGTTCACGACGAACGCGGGCGCATCCCTCACGAGCACACCGCGCTTGCCGAGCTTTCGCGTCACGTCCCATGCGGTCGCGAGGGAGAGGTCGTCCGTCACGGCGGTCCGCACGACCTCGACGAGCGGCAGGACCGCGACCGGGTTGAAGAAGTGCAGGCCGACCACGCGACCCGGGCGCTCGAGCCCGTCCGTCATCGCGGTGACCGAGAGGGAGGACGTGTTCGTCACGAGCAGGCACTCGGGCGGGACGACCGGCTCGAGCGCGCCGAAGATCTCGCGTTTGACGGAGAGCTCCTCGAACACGGCCTCGAGCACGAGGTCGCAGTCGGCGTAGGAGTCGAGACCGACTCCGGCCGTGACGATCGAGCCGAGGAAGCGGGCCTTCCCTTCGGCCAGCCGCCCCTTCGCAACGAGGCCGGCGAGGTCGCCGCGGACCGACTCGACCGCGCTTCTCCGCGCGCTCCGGCTCGATGTCCGTGAGCACGACCGGCACCTCGAGCCGACGCAGGAAGAGCGTCGCGAGCTGGGTGGCCATCAGGCCCGCGCCGACCACGCCGACCGCCTGCACCCGACGCGGCTGCGCCTCGGGAACCGCCGCCGATCGCTTGATGCGCCGTTCCACGACGTCGAACGCGTAGATCGAGGCCTGCGCCTCCGGGCCCGGGAGCAGCTCGGCGAGGGCATCCTCCTCGGCCGCGTAACCCTCGGCGAGGCTCCACGAGGCCGCGCCCTCGATCAGCTCGAGCGCACGATACGGCGCCGGCGCCTGGCCGTGGACGACGTCGTCGACACGTGCGCGAGCCTTGCGGACGACCTCCGAGACGTCCGACAGGTCCGCCGCGGGCACGCGCTTGCCCTCGCCGGACTCGATCCTCCGCAGAAGGAGCTCGAGCGACTCGTCGAGGAACTCGACCGGCTCGAGGACGTGGTCGACGAGACCGAGCTCGAGCGCGTCGCCGGCGCGGAGCAGGCGGTTCTGCCTGAGGGGGTTGTCGACGATCAGCCGAACGGCTGCCTCGGCGCCGACGAGGCGAGGCGTCAGCTGGGTGCCGCCCCACGCGGGGAACAGGCCGAGGAAGACCTCGGGGAAGCCGAGGTGGCGAACGCTCGACGCGAGCGTGCGGACGTCGCAGTGGAGGGCGATCTCGAGCCCGCCGCCGAGCGCCGCGCCGTTCACCGCGGCGAGCGTCGGGAACGGCAGCTCCGCGAGTCGTCCGAAGAGCTCGTGACCGGCCCTGCCGCCCTGGCGGGCGCGCTCGGCCGTGATCCCGGGGAATTGCGTCACGTCGGCGCCCGCGGCGAAGACCAACGGCTTCCCCGTGAGCACGAGCCCGCGCCAGCCGCCCGTCTCGAGACGATCGAGGACCTCCGCGAGGGACGCGAGCGCGTCGGGGCCGAAGGTGGTCGGCGTGCGCCAGTCGGCGCCGTTGTCGATCGTGACGAGGGCGACGGAGCCGACGCGGGTGGTGAGCTTCTGCAGGTGGAAGCGGGTCACCGGCGCGTCAGCCACGACGCGTGTTCTCCCACAGGAGGGCGGCGCCCATCCCCAGCCCGATGCAGAGCGCAGTGAGGCCGTAGCGCACGTCCGGGCGTCGCTCGAAGCCGTAGGCGAGCTGCGCGAGGAGCCGGACGCCGGTCGCCGCGAGGGGGTGCCCGCAGGCGATGGCGCCTCCGTCGGGGTTGAGCCGCGGATCGTCCGGGGCAACGCCGACGCCGTCGCACCACGTCAGCACCTGGATCGCGAAGGGCTCGTTCAGCTCGAACAACCCGATGTCGTCGATCGTGAGCCCCTCGCGCTCGAGCAGGCGTGTCGTCGCGGGCACGGGGCCGAGGCCCATCAGGTGCGGCTCGACCCCGGCGTAGGCAAAGCCCACCAGCCGCATCCGGGGCTCGAGGCCGAGCTCTCGGGCGACGGCTTCCGAGGCGAGGAGCGACGCGGTCGCCCCGTCCGTCAGACCGGCGGAGTTTCCCGCCGTGACCCGTCCGCCTGCGCGAAACGGGGTTCGTAGGCCGGCGAGGCCCTCGACCGTGGTCTCGGGCCTCAGGAACTCGTCCCGTGCGGCGACCGTCCAGCCCTCGTCCGTGAAGACGCTCATTGGCACGACGGTGCGCGCGTAGACCCCCTCCGGATCGGCCCAGGCCGCCGCTGCGCGTCGCTGCGACTCGGCCGCGTACCTGTCCGCGTCCTCCTTCGTCAGGTGCGGGAAGGCGTCGTGGAGGTTTTCCGCCGTCTGGCCCATCACGGCGGCGCTCTCGTCGATCAGGCGCTCGGCGACGAAGCGCGGGTTGAAGTCGACGTCCTCCCCCATCGGGTGGTGGCCCATGTGCTCGACCCCGCCGGCGATCGCGACGTCGCAGGCGCCCATCGCGATCTCGCCCGCCGCGGCGGTGACGGCGGTGAGCGCACCTGCGCACATGCGGTCGACCGCGAAGCCGGGCACCGTGTGCGGCAGGCCCGCGAGCAGCGCGACGTCGCGTCCGAGGGTCAGTCCCTGATCACCCACCTGTGCCGTCGCCGCCATCACGACGTCCCCGATCCGCTCCGGCGGGGCCTGCGGGTTCCGGCGCAGCAGCTCCCGGACGGCCTTCACCGCCATGTCGTCGGCCCGGGTCTTCCAGAAGAGGCCCCCGGGGCCTGCCTTGCCGAACGCCGTGCGGACACCGTCGACGTAGACCACCTCTCGGAGCTCGCGCGCCATGCGGCGCAGGATACACCGGCGTTGACTGACCGTTCAATCAGCGTCGGATCGGGATACTGCCGGGATGGACTGGGAGGCGAAGCTCGCATGGGCGGCCGTCGAGCACGAGCGGCGGCTCGCGTCCGTCGCGGGGCCGGACGAGCGGGAGGACTTTCGGCTCGCAGGCGTCGCGGGCGCGTCCTGGGCCGCAGGGCTCGCCGCGCTGATGCTCGACAGGGGCGAGGACGCGCATGCCTGGCTCGCTCGCGCGGCCGACGAGTACGTGACGAGCTGGCACGCGGCCCCGCCGGGGAGCTGGGGCCGGCCGATCGCCGCGGTCCGCTGCCGGTTGCTCGCCGGCGACATGAACGGTGCTCGGGGCGACGCCTCCGCGGCGATCGACGCAGGCGCCCTCGACGCCCGGGGGCCGATCGGCGGGTACTGCGCAGCCCTCGCCCTGCTCGTCCTCGGGCGAGACGAGGAAGCGGCCGTGGTGGCGGTGCGGATAGGCGACGAGGGGCTCGAGCCGCGCGCGGTGGCCGAGGCGCTCGACGCGCTTGCGCGAGGCGACGTCGGAGCCTACGACGACGCGCGCGCCGGGGTGCTGCGGTCGTTCGAGGAGCGGGGCGCTTTCCTGGAGGACGTGCCCGTCGCCGACACGGTGCTCGTCCTGGACGCGCTCGCAGCCGCCCGCGGAATCGTGCCGTCGCGGATCTCGTCCCCGCTGCTGCCGCCGGCCCCGTCCTAGTCGGCGCCGGCCGCGAGCTCCTTCGCGCGGGTCATCGCGGCCTGGATCGCGTTGAGGAAGGCCGCGCGGACACCCGCGATCTCCAGCTCCCGGATCGCGGCGATGGTGGTGCCGCCCGGTGACGTCACCATCTCCCGCAGCTCGACCGGGTGGAGGCCCTCGTCGCGGAGCTGCTTCGCCGTCCCCAGCATCGTCTGGATCACGAGCTGGGTCGAGATCTCGCGCGAGAGGCCGAGCAGGAGGCCGGCCTCGATCATCGCCTCCGCGAGGAGCGCGAAGTACGCCGGGCCGGAGCCCGACACGGCGGTCACGGCGTCCATCGAGCGCTCGGGAACGCGGACGACGGAGCCGAGGTGCGCGAGCGCCTCCTCGGCGAGGGTCACGTGGGCGTCGTCCGCATGCGCGCCAGCGCACAGCCCGGCGATCCCCTCGTGGACGGTGGAGGGCGTGTTCGGCATCGCGCGGACGACGGGGACGCCCGAGGCGAGGTGGCGCTCGATCGTCGCGGTCGGCGTCGCCGCGGCGACCGAGAGGACCGTCTGCTCCGGCGTGATCGCAGGCCCGATCTGGCCGAGCAGCCCCTCGATGTCCTGCGGCTTCACGGACACCACGACGAGCGCGGCCCCTGCCGCCGCCGCGACGCTGTCCGTCGTCGCCTCGATCCCGTGTCGCTCCACGAGCTGGGCGACGCGTTCCGCACGCCTGCTCGATGCGACGATGTCCTCCGGTCGACGCCAGCCGGACGACAGCAGGCCTGCGATCAGCGCCTCGCCGATCCGCCCTGCGCCGAGCACCGCGATCCGCCGTTCGTCGACCGCCATGCCTGACTCTATGCAGCTCGACGCTCTCGGCGTCGGGCGATGCGCGCTCGGTCGGCCGACGCGCCGGGTACGAGGCCGCGCGACCAGCCGCGCAGGAGGATCTCGCCGGCGAGCCCCTGCCACTCGTCGTACGGCGCGAGCAGCTCGGCGGTCTCGTGCCCCTCGACCCAGCGGCCAGTGAGGGCGGCGTAGAGCTTGACGAGCGACAGGTCGCCGACGAGACCCCGGTCGAACCGCCCGAGGCCCTCGAGCGAGATGACGCCGATCGACCACGGCCCGACGCCGCGCTCGCGGCCGAGTCGGGCGGCGACGGCGTCCCCCGGCAGGTCACGAAGCCTCTCGAGGTCGACTCGACGGACGATGCGGGCGAGCGCCGTCGCGCGATGCTGCGCGAGCCCGAGCCGCCGCAGCTCGAGCGGTGACAGCCGGCGGAGCGCCTGCTGCGTGACGACGGTATCGCCGCAGGCACGCGCGATCGCCCGCTCGATCGCGTGTGCGCGTCGCGCCTCGATCAGCTGTCCGCACATCGCGCGGACGAGTGCGTGTGCGACGGTCGCACGGCGCGGCGGCCGGTAGCCGACGAGCGCCCGGGACGACGGGCCGATCAGCGGGTCTCGGCCGAAGCGCTCGTGGAACTCGGACGTGTCGTCGTCGAGCGCCAGCATGAAGCGGGCGGTCGCGAGCGACGCCTCGTCCGGTGCCCGGACGACGACCCGGCCGTCGGCGAGTTGCCACGCCGTCGCGACGCGGTTGCCCGGCAGCGCTCCCCGCCAGGTCCCGCCTCGCGCCACGAGCCGCAGCCTGTAGGGCCCGGCGGGGATGAGGACGTCCTGGACCACGGCGCTGACCCTACTGCGGCGGTACGCTGGTCGGCCGTCGGTGTCAGACACCGATTCCTGTCAAGGGAGTTCTCGTGCCGACTTCGCGCCAATCGCTCCACAGGCAAGAACGACGCACCCGACGTCGAGGCGCGCGTTCCGCGTCCCCTCGTCGGGCTCTGGCCGCTGCGCCGTCTGACGTGCCGCCGCGCTCGCTGCGGCGCGGCCGGTCGCCGGCAGCGCGGCCTCCGCGCGCCCCGCGCCGAAGACCGCCCGACGCGGGCGTGTCGCTCGTCGTCGACTGGAAGGCCAAGGTGCCGATACGCACGCGCACCCGGCGGCAAGCTCCTCGCGGTCGCGGGGTGGAAGACGGCGTTCGGCTCGGTGCGGCGCCTCCGCGTCGTCGCCACGCACGGCAACTGGCTCGCCGTCGAGAGCGACGTGCTCGGGAACGGCGTGGTCGGATGGGTGCCGCGCACCGCCAGGGTGCGGCGGCAGGCCGTCCGCTACAGCCTCGAGGCCGACCTCTCGAAGCGGATGCTGACGCTTCGCGACCACGGCACGATCGTCTTCCGGCGACGGGTCTCGATCGGAGCGGCCGGCTCGCCGACACCGGTGGGGAGATTCCACGTCACCGATCAGATCTCCGGTCGCCGATGGGGCCTCGGCTGCTGCATCGTCGTCCTCTCGGGGACGCAGCCGCGGCTCCCTGCGGGCTGGAACGGCGGCGACCGCCTCGCGATCCACGGCCGGCCCTCGACCGCCGAGACGATCGGAGCCCCGACCAGCGCAGGCTGCCTGCATGCGACGGACCGGACACTCCGTGCCCTGGCGCGCCTACCGCTCGGCACCCCCGTCGTGATCCATCCATAGTCTCGCGTCGTGCGCCTGGCCGACGCGATCTCGCTCCGTTCGCGCAGGCGCAAGCTGGCGCTGTTCCTCGAGCTGATGCAGCCGACGCCGTCGACGACGGTGCTCGACGTGGGCGTCGACGAGGTGTCGCTCGGGGACGCGGGGGGGCAGAGCGGTTGCACGACGCACAACTTCCTCGAGGAGCGGTACCCGTGGCCCGAGCGGCTCACGGCCCTCGGCCTCCACGACGGCGCCAGGTTCCGGGGGCGGTATCCGCGGATCGCGTACGTGCAAGGAGACGCCTGCGCGCTGCCCTTTCCCGACGGCGCCTTCGACGTCGTGCACTCGAACGCGGTGATCGAGCACGTGGGGGCGCGCGAGCGCCAGGAGGCGTTCGTCCGGGAGGCGCTGCGGGTCGGGCGCCGCGTCTTCGTGACCACCCCGAACCGCTGGTTCCCGATCGAGGTGCACACGCGGCTCCCGCTCGTCCACTGGCTGCCCGAGCCGCTCGCAGGCCGTGTGTACGACCTCGTCGGGAAGTCGTGGGCGCGCGACAACACCCTGCTCGGCCCCGCGGACCTCCGCTCGCTCTTCCCGGTGCGCGTCGAGATCCGCAACCTGGGAATGACGCTCGTGGCGACGACGTGACGGGCCGGCTCCCGCGCCTTGCCCTGTTCGTGCTCGTCGTCGGGCTCGCGCTGCACAACCTCGCCATGGCGCTGCTCTGGCAGGCGGGCGTCCGTGACACGGCGCTGGACGTCGTCGCGGCCTGGAAGGACGTCCTGCTGCTGGTTGCGCTCGTGCTCGCGCTCGCCGTGGGGTCGATCCCGCAGCTCGGCTGGGCCGACCGCCTGGCGCTCGCCTACGGCGCGCTCGTCGTGATCTACGCGATCGCGCCGCAGTCGTGGCTCGGAGGAGATGCGACGGGACGCGGTGAGCTCTACGCGCTCCGGCACCACCTCCTGCCGCTCGGCGCCTACATCCTGGGACGCCTGCTCGTGCTCGACCGCGCGTGGTGGCGGCGGATCTGCGTCACCCTCGTTGCCGTCGGGGTGGGCCTGGCGGCGTGGGGCCTCGTCGACGTGTACCTCGTCCCGCTCCAGTGGTGGCGCGACTCGGGCGTCCCCGACTGGTTCTCCGAGCAGCTCGGGCTCGCCTACCGGTGCCTCTCCGGCCTCCCGGAGAACTGGATCCTGAACACCGACGAGGAGAGCCCGGTTCGGCGGCTCGTCTCGACCTTCCTGAGCCCGCTCGCGACCGCGTACGCGCTCGTCGCCGTCCTGCTCCTGCTCGCCGCCGCGCGTCCTCGGCGCTGGACGGTCGCTGCCTCGGTGCTCGTGTACGTGGGGCTCCTCTGGACGCACACGCGCGCGGCCTTCATCGCGCTCCCCGCGGGCTTCCTCGTGCTCGCGCTGCTCCGCCGCTCGTGGACGCCGGCCGCGCTCGGCGTCGGCTCCGTCGTCGTCACGGCCGCGTTCGTCGCGCTCTTCCCGACGATCGGCCCGACCACGACCTACACCACGACGGAGCTCGCCTGCCTGCGCGAGAACGCCGCCGTGGAGGGGAGTGCCTCCGACGATCCGTTCTCGACGGGGGAGAGCTCGACCTCGAGCCACCTGAGCGCGCTCCGCGAGGGGGTCAGGACGGTCGCGCGTCACCCATGGGGGTACGGGCTCGGGAACTCGGGGGTGTCCGCCTCGCGCACGGGCGTCACGCCGAAGGCGGGCGAGTCGACCTACACGGAGCTGGGCGTCGACACCGGCCTGCTCGGGCTGGCGGCGTTCGTCGGCTGGCTCGTCGCGGTCTTCCTCGCGCTCCGCACGCCGGTCGCAGTGGCTCGCCGCGTCGATCGCCGCCGTCGCGGTGCTCGGGCTCCAGACGGACGTGATCGGCATCCACTGGCTCTCGGTCGTCGTCTTCGCGCTCGCCGGCGCGGCGCTCCGCCTCGCGCCGGGCGACCCGGCGCCCGAGGACGCGCTCTGACCGTGCCCGTTACGAGGCGCCCGAGCCGAAGCTCGCGCGCCGCTCGACGTCGGCGTCGTCGACCATGTGCCCGTCGCGGCCGACGTAGCCGCCCTTCCCTCCACGACGAGCATCACGAGGTCGTCGTCCCCGCCGTTCGAGACCCGCCGTGGTGTCGTCGAGGAGACGTGAACCATGCCGCCGGGGCCGAGCAGGCGCTCCTCGCCTCCGACCTCGACGCGCGCCGTCCCGGAGTGGACGAAGTACAGCTCGTCCTGCTCGTCGTGGTAGTGGTGGAAGCCGGTGTAGCCGCCCGGCATCACGATCACGTTCACGCCGAACGCCTCGACACCGAGCGCCTGCCGCACCTTGCGGAAGCCGTAGCCCTCGCCCAGCTCCTCGATCGTCCCGAACCCGTAGCTCATCTCGCTCCCTTCGTCCCGAGCATCGCGTCGATCGTCCGCCGCAGCCCTTCCTCGAAGCCGACGTGCGGCTCGTAGCCGATCGTCTCGCGCGCGGCGCTCACGTCCGCCCACGACTCGCGCACGTCGCCCGGCTGGGCCGGCCCGAACGTCTTCTCGACCGGAAGGTCGAGGATCGTCCCGATCGTGGCCGCGAGCGCGTTGACCGTCTCCGAGCCTCCCGTGGCCACGTTCAGCACGCGGCCGGCGCCGTCCGGCGCGTCGGCGGCGAGAAGGTTCGCCCTGACGACGTTCTCGACGTACGTGAAGTCGCGCGACTGCTCGCCGTCGCCGTGAACGGTCACCGGACGGCCGTCGGCGATCGTCCGGATGAACCGCGGCACCACGGCCGCATACTGCGAGGTCGGGTCCTGACGCGGGCCGAAGACGTTGAAGTAGCGCAGCGCGACGGTCTCGATCCCGTACACGCGCGTGAAGCTGACGCAGAACCGCTCCGCGCCGAGCTTTGCGACGGCATACGGCGAGATGGGGTTGGGCGCCTGCGTCTCGACGCGGGGGAACGATCCGCCGTCGCCGTACACGGACGAGGACGAGGCCGCGACGACCCGGCGGACGCCCTCGTCGCGCGCAGCGAGGAGGACGTTGAGCGTCCCCTCGACGTTGACGGCGGTCGAGGTGAGCGGGTCCTGCACCGACCGCGGCACCGACCCGAGGGCACCCTGGTGGAAGACCACCTCGACGCCGCGCACCGCGGTGTGCACGCGCTCGTACGAGCGGAGGTCGCCCTCGACGACCTCGACGTCCCTGCCGAGCGCGGCGAGGTTCGCCCGGCTTCCCGTCGAGAAGTTGTCGAGCACGCGGACGTCGTCGCCGCGCTCGAGCAGCGCCTCTACGAGGTTCGAGCCGATGAAGCCGGCGCCTCCCGTGACGAGGACGCGTGTCACGCGGCACGCTCCGCGACCACGTGGTAGTTCGCGGCGATCGTCCCCGGACGCTCCTCGCGCAGGAGCGCGACGCGGCCGTCGAGCGCCCGCGCGGCGCGGTTGAGCAGCGCGACGATCGGCCCGCGCACTGCGCGAAGCGGCGTGCGGCGGAGGACGTGCTCGAGGTAGATCGCGTTCAGCATCGCGAGGGACGAGGCCGTGCCGGAACCGGCGGACACCGTAACCGATGCCCAGTCCCCGTTCTCCGAGAACAGCCGCTCGAGGCCAGCGCCCGTCCAGCGCCAGAGGTCGACGGGGTTCGGGTGGTACACCATCGCGCCGTGGGTCGAGCAGGAGGACGCGGCCCCCCGGTCGCGTCACGCGGGCGAGCTCGCGGATGCCCTGCGCGGGGTCGTCGACGTGCTCGAGCACCTGGGCGCAGAGGACGACGTCGAACGACGCGTCGTCGGCCGGGATCGCCTCGATCGCGCCGCGCAGCGCCGCGCGGGGGTTGTCCCACGTATCCATCCCGACGATCTCGCGCACGTGGGGCTCGAAGAGCGAGCGGTAGGGCATCTCTCCACAGCCGATGTCGAGGAGCCGGTACGAGCCGAGGTCGTTCCCGGCCCACGCCGCCTCGGCCGCGAGCCAGCGCGCGAGCGGAGCCCGCACCGCGTAGGTCGGCATCGCGAGCGGCGGCTCGAGCCGCGGGTCACTCACGGACGGTCACCAGCCCGAATGCGATCCACGTCAGCGCCTCGAGCGGCAGCCCGGCGACGAGCCCGATCCCGGTCCAGACGCCCGCGACGACGCAGAGCCAGCCGAGGCCGACGAGGGGCACGGGCGACGAGCGAAGCCCGCGGACGGCGGCCGCGACGCCCGCCGTCGTCAGCCCGAGCAGCAGCACGATCCCAGCGACGCCGAGGTCGGCCGCGACCTGGAGGTACAGCATCTGGATGCCCCACGGGTGGTCGGGCGAGGGGAAGGCCTGGTCGGGCTCGCCCGGGAATCGCGCGCGCGCGTCGGGGAGGAACGGCGCGTAGGCCCACTCCTCGCTCGATGCCTGCCACCCGACGCCCGTCACCGGGCGGTCGAGCCAGATGCGACCGCCGATGTACGCGAGCAGCGTGCGGTGCGCGTAGCTCTCGACCCCGGTGTCGGTCACCCGCTCGCGGATCCCGATGAACTCCGCAAATCGCTCGATCGTCGACGCGCGCATCGTCGCCGTCCCGGCGGTCACGAGGAGCGTGACGCCGACGAGGGCGAGCGCCCGGCGCCCGCCCAGCGCGCCGACCGCCCTCGCGCCGAGCAGGACTGCCGCGAGCGCGAGCCAGAGGCCGAGCACGGCCGTCATCGCGCCCGAGAGGACGACTCCGAGCGCGCCGGTGACGAGCGCGACGACCGACCAGCGCCTCCCGACCGGTCGTCCGTCGCCGAGCGCAACGCCGATCGAGCCGAGGACGAGCGCGGCGCCCGAGAGCGCGGCGAAGTCGTGGATCCCGACGAACGACGGCTCCCGCTGTCCCGGCCGCTTCCCCTCGAACTCGACGACGACCCCGAGGAACTGCAGCAGTCCCCACGAGGTCGCAGCGACGCTCCAGGCGACGAGGGCGCGGGCGAGCGGGACGAGGTCCGCCGTCGAGCGGACGAGGATCACCGTCGCGGGGAGGAGCGTCGCGTACCAGGCGAACTTCGCGACGCTGACGGCGTGTCGCGTCAGGTCGTACGGCTCGCCGAGCAGCGCCGGGGTCGCGAGCGAGGCCACGCAGACGAGCACGAAGGCGAACGCGAGGCCGAGGACGAGGCTCGCGCTGCGGAGGGCCTCCCAGCCCTCGCGCCGTGCACGGAGCGCGGCGGCAACCAGCACGCATGCGATCGCCGCGTCGGCGAGCGTCACGTCGATCGACGTCGAGCCGAGCCCCAGCGAGACGCTCGGCTGGTAGGTCGCGTGGAGGAACAGGAACGGGACGGCGAGCGCGAGAGCGAGCGCCTCGACGGCCGCGTCTCCCGCGAGCGTCCGCACGATCCCGGCCGGCGGGTTCGCCCGGGGGAGCGGCTCGGCCGTCACGCGGCGGACTGTAGCGAGGGCTTCCGGTGTCCGACCCCGAGTCGGACACCAGAAGTGCGCCGGTGCGGCTCGCGGCGAGCGGGGCCCTGGCGTCGTGCCAGACTGCAGTCGGCGACGGGGGTCGGCCCTACACTGGTTTCCCACGATGGCACCGAGCGTTCTCCGGCGCCGGTCTGCGACCGCAGCCGGGCTCTACCTCTCGGTCGCCCTCGGGATCCTCGGCACGATCGCCGCCGCGCGGATCCTCGGTCTCGACGACTTCGGGCGGTTCGCGACGGTGATGGCCGTCGTCGGGCTCGCGCAGACGCTTCTCGACCTCACCGTCGAGGAGAGCCTGACGAAGTTCGGCTTCCGCTACGTCGCAGCGGGGGACTGGGGCAAGCTCCACCGTCTCTTTCGGCGGGCGCTCGAGCTCAAGCTCGTCGGCGGCGCGCTCGCGACCCTCGTCATCCTCCTGCTCGCGCCGTTCGCGGACACGCTCTTCGGCACGGACGGGCTCGCGGCCCCGATGGCTGCCGCGGCGGCGATCCCCCTCCTCGCCTCGCCCGAGAACGTGTCGGCGAGCGCCCTTCTCCTCCGTGGACGCTACGACCTCCGCGGAGGGCTGCTCTCGGTGACGATGGCGATCCGGCTCGTCGCGATCGTCGTCGGCGCCTCGATCGGCGTGACCGCAGCCCTCGGCGCGCTCGCCGTCGGGCAGCTGCTGGCGACCGCGATCGTCGGCACGGCCGGGGCATCGGCGCTCCGTCGGTTCCCGAAGGTCGAGCCGCAGCCGCTCGGCCCCGACCGCCGCGAGATCTTCTCGTTCGTCGTCCAGTCGAGCCTCGCCACCGGCGTGATCTCGCTCCGGTCCGCCCTGAGCCCGGTGCTGCTCGGCCTCGTGGCAGGCACGACCCAGGTCGGCTACTACCGCGTCGCGCTCGCACCGCAGAGCGGGTTCTCCGCCGCGAGCGCGCCGGTCCGGCTCGTGCTCCTGACGGAGCAGACGCGCGACTGGGAGCACGGCCGCGAGCAGAACGTGCTCCGCGGGCTGCGGAGCTACACGCTCGGCGCCGTCGCAGTCGCGGCCGTCGCGGTGCCCGTGTTCCTCGTCGCAATGCCTTGGCTCGTCCGCGTCGTGTTCGGCTCGGACTACCTCCCTGCGGTCGACGCGGCGCGGATCGTCCTCGTCGCTGCGGCGATCCAGCTCGTGCTCGGGTGGTCGAAATCGTTGCCCGTCACCGTCGGCCGGCCGCACCTGCGGATCGTCACGCACGGGATCGAGACGCTCGTGCTGCTCCCGCTCGTCGTCGTCCTCGGCGATCGGTGGGACGTGACCGGCGCCGCGGTCGCGATTCTCGTCTCGACCCTCGTGTTCGCCGCGACCTGGGCCGTGGTCCTCGTCCGGCTCCGGACCGAGCTCCGGGAGACGGGCCGGGTCGGCGCGCCGACCACGGCGGGGTCGTGAAGGTCGTCGTCGTCTCCGGGATCTGGCCGCCGGACGTCGGCGGGCCTGCGAGCCACGCCCCGGCGCTAGCGGCGGCGCTCGTCGAGGCAGGCCACGAGGTCGAGGTCGTGACGACCGCAGACGGTGCGCCGGAGCCCCGGACCTACCCGGTGCGCTGGGTCTCACGCAGCCGGCCCGCGGCGCTCCGACACCTCTCGGTCGTGCGCGAGGTCCGACGTGCCGCCCGGGGGGCCGACCGGGTCTACGCGACGACGATGGTGAGGCGCAGCGCTCTCGGTGCCTCGCTGGCGAGGCGACCCCTGGTCGTGAAGCTCGTCGCCGACGAGGCCTACGAGCGCGCCCGGCGGTCGGGGCGATTCGACGGGACGCTCGAGGAGTTCCAGGCCTTTCCGGGCGGCCTCCGGGTGCGGCTGCTCCGCGCGACCCGTACGGCGGCGCTGCGGCGCGCGCGACGCGTCGTCGTCCCGAGTGCGTACCTGCGCGCGGTCGCGCTCGGCTGGGGTCTCGCGCCCGCGCACGTGACCGTCGTCCCGAACCCCGCGCCCGATCTGCCGGCGCCGCCGACACGGGACGAGGCGAGGGCGGCGCTCGGAGTCCGGGGCCCGACGCTCGGCACGGCGGGGCGGCTCACCGCGCAGAAGGCGCTCGACGACACCCTCGAGGCGCTCGCGCGCGTCCCGGGGGTCGAGCTGCTCGTCCTCGGAGACGGCCCGGAGCGCGCCTCGCTCGAGCGCCGCGCCGCAGCGCTCGGCGTCTCCGGGCGCGTCCGCTTCCTCGGGCCGGGCACGCGCGACGACGTCCTGCGGATGTTCAGGGCGGTCGACGCAGTGCTGATCACGTCGGCGTGGGAGAACCTGCCTCACACGCTGCTCGAGGCGCTCGTCGTGGGGACGCCCGTGATCGCAACCGCCGTCGGCGGGATCCCGGAGATCGTCCGCGACGGGGAGAACGGCCTGCTCGTGCCGCCGCGCGACGTCGATGCGCTCGTGGCCGCGATCGAGCGGATCCTCGGCGACGGCGACCTCCGCGCGTCGCTCGCCGCGGCCGCCCCCGCGTCGGTCGCCGAGCTCGCCGAGCCGCGTATCCTGGGCCGGATCGTGCAGGCGATCGTGGGTGAGGACGACGCGTGAAGCCGCGCGTGCTGATGGTCGGGCGCACCCGCTACCGGCTCCCACTGAACGGGTCGCTCGAGCGAAAGTTCGCTGCGCTCGAAAGCCGGCTCGCGCTGCGCGTGCTCGCGGCGGCGCCGCACGACGCTCCCGCCGGAGACGCGACGTTCGCGCTCCAGCGCGGAACGGCCGTTCCCGCGCTCGACGGCGTGCGCTTCTACGGGACGCTGCCCGTCCGGATCGCGCGCGAGCTGCGGCACCGGCCGGCGGACGCGATCCTCGCCCAGAGCCCCTACGAGGCGCTCGCGGCGCTCGCCGGCAGGGCGCTCGCGCGCACCGACACGGCCGTCGTCGTCGAGATCCACGGCGACTGGCGGACATGGTCTCGGCTCTACGGCTCGTCCGCGCGCGCGATCGTGGCGCCCCTCGCCGACCGGGCGGCGCTCGTCGCGATCCACGGCGCCGACGCGGTGCGGACCCTCTCGCCGTTCACGACTGGGCTCGTCCGCGACGCGGGCGTCGAGCCGGCAGGCGTGTTCACGACCTACACCGAGCTGACGGCCTTCTCGGAGCCGCCGGTGGCCGCGCTCCCCGAGCGGCCGACCGCGCTGTTCGTCGGCGTGCTCGAGCGGTACAAGAACATCCATGCGATCGCGGAGGCCTGGCGTCTCGCGGCGCCCCGCGTCCCCGACGCGCTTCTCCGGATCGTCGGAGACGGGCGCCATCGCGAGGTCGCGGACGAGCTCGTGCGGGATCTCCCCGGGCACGTCACCTGGGAGCGACGGCTGGAGACACCCGAGGTAGTGAAGGCCTTCGACGACGCGTGGCTGCTGCTGCTCGCCTCGCGGTCCGAGGGAACGCCGCGGGTCGTGCTCGAGGCGCTCTGCCGCGGCCGTGCCGTGGTCGGCGCGCGGGCAGGGGGCATCCCGGACGTCGTCCGCGACGGCGAGACGGGGCTCCTCGTCGACCCCGATCGCCCGGACGAGATCGCCGGCACGCTCGTCGAGCTCCTCTCCGACCGGGAACGGGCGGAGCGGCTCGGTGCCGGCGGCCGCGCCCGCTCGACCGAGTGGACGTACACGGCCGACGAGTACGCCGACAACGTCGCCGAGCTGGTGGAGCGCGCGGTCGAGGCGGCTCGGCGGGGATGAGGCTCGTCGTCGTCACGCAGCAAGTCGACCCGGCGAGCGCAGTGCTCGGGGCGACCGTCGACAAGCTGCGCGCCCTCGCCGCCCGGGTCGACGAGCTCGTCGTTCTCGCCGACAGGGCAGCCTCGGGTGTGTTGCCGGACAACTGCACGGTACGTCTGTTCCGCTCGTCGCACCGGGCGGGTCGCGGCATGCGCTTCGAGAGCGCCCTCGCCCGCGAGCTCGCGCATCGGCCGCGCCCCGCTGCTGTCCTGGCCCACATGTGCCCGATCTACGCCGTCCTGGCCGCACCGCTCGCGCGACCGGTCGGCGTGGACGTCTTCCTCTGGTTCACCCACTGGCGGAAGAGCGGCCTGCTCCGCACCGCAGAGAAGCTCTCGACTCGTGTGCTGAGCGTCGACGAGCGCACCTTCCCGCTCCGCTCGCGCAAGCTCGTCGCGATCGGGCACGGGATCGACGTCTCCAACCTCCAGTGCGTCGCGCGGGCGGAGAGAGAGCCGCTCACCCTGCTCGCCCTCGGCCGGACGTCGCCCGCGAAGGGGCTCGACACCATCCTGCGCGCGGTCGCGCGGGTGCCGGACGTGCGGCTGCTCGTCGTCGGGCCCTCCCTCACCGAGGAGGAGCGCCTCTACCGGATCGGGATCGAGCGGCTCGTGATCGAGCTCGGGCTGCTCGACCGGGTCGACGTCCGCGGCCCGGCGCCGCATCACGCCGTCCCGGGCCTCTACGCGGAGGTCGACGCGCTCGTCAACGACATGCGGGAGGGCGCGACGGACAAGGTCGTGTACGAGGCGGCGGCAACCTGCATGCCCGCGATCGCCTCGAACCCGGCGTTCGACGCGCTGCTCCCCGACGAGCTTCGCTTCGTGCACGGAGACGTCGACGGTCTCGCCGCGGCGATCGAGCGCCTCCGCGCCCTCGACCGGAACGCGGTCGGGCGCGGGCTGCGCGAGACCGTCCTGCGCGAGCACTCGGTCGACGTCTGGGCCGAGCGGGTCGTCGCGCTCGCCCGATGAGCGCCCGCGTTCTCCACCTCGTCAAGGTCGCCGGGATCTCGGGGGCAGAGAACCACCTTCTCCTCCTGCTCCCCGCGCTTCGCGAGCGAGGGCTCGACGTCCGAGCCGCGATGCTGCACGAGGGCGAGCCGGGCGCCGAGGAATTCGCCGCGCGCCTCGAGGCGGCAGGCGTTCCCGTCGAGCCGGTTCGCCTCACGCGGACCATGGATCCCCGGGCGTTCTCGCGTGTCCTCGGGATCGTCCGGCGCGAGCGGCCGGAGATCCTCCACACGCACCTCGTGCATGCGGACTTCCACGGGCTGCCTGCGGGCCGGCTCGAGCGCGTCCCGGTGACGGTCTCGACGAAGCACGGCTTCAACGCGTTCCGCGACGGGAGGGCATTCGCGGCTGCCGACCGCGCCGTCGCCGCGCTCGCCGACGTGCACGTCGCGATCTCCGCCGGCCTCGCGCGCTACCTCGGGGAGAGCGAGGGCTTCGACCCGGCGAGCTTCGAGATCGTCCACTACGGGATCGCTGCGGGCGCCGAGCCGCCCCCGCCTCCCGGGGCCCCGCGGCTCGCCGTGGTCGGCAGGCTGGTGCCGATCAAGGGACACGACGTCCTGCTGCGGGCGCTCGCCTCCGTGCGGGAGCGCCTCCCGGCGGCCACGCTCGAGATCGCCGGCGACGGGGCACTCGAGCCCGGGCTCCGCGCGACCGTGGCGCGCCTCGGCCTGGACGACGCAGTGACGTTCCTCGGGCGCGTGTCTCCGGCTGCACCGGTGATCGAGCGTGCCGAGGTCGTCGTCGTCCCCTCGTTCGGCGAGGGCTTCGGCATGGTGGCCCTCGAGGCGATGGAGCGCGGACGGGCGGTCGTGGCGAGCGCCGTCGGGGGCCTCCCGGAGATCGTCGAGCCCGGCCGCACCGGCCTCCTCGTCCCGTCGGGCGACCCCGGAAGGCTCGCCGCTGCGCTCGTGGAGCTCGCCTCCGACCCCGGTCGCACCGCCGCAATGGGCATCGCCGGACGGGCGCGCGCCCTCGAGGAGTTCTCGCAGGAGCGCTGCACCGCGCGCATCGAGGCGCTCTACGGGACGGCGCTCGCCGCAGCAGGGTCGCGGCGCCTGCGCAGGAGCGCCCAGGCCCGCTCGAGCGCGAACGCCGCCAGCAGCGCGAGCACGAAGTCCCACGGCGCCCGGTAGCGCACCGTTCCGGCGAACACCATCGCCATCAGCGTGTTGAAGCCGAGCAGGAGCGCGGCCAGCACCACGAACCGGCGCGGCGCGAGGAACGCCCCCCACAGGGCGAGTGCGTAGAGCGCAAGCACGAACGCCGGCTCCACGGTCCGTTGAGCGAGATCGGAGACCCCCTGCTGGCCCGGGTCGTCGGCGGTGACGCTCAGGAACGGCGACCACAGCATCCCCACGGCCTGCACCGCGAGGCGAGCCTTCTCGCCCGGGTGGTCGCGCCAGAAGTCGAGCACCTGATCGCGGTAGAACGACGCCTGCGCGCACTCGTCGACCGCCTTCGCCGCCGCCACCGAGATGCCGGCCGCCTTCTCGGGCCACGGCGGCACGCCGGGGAGGTCGGGGACGTCGTCGATCCAGCCGCCCCGGGCGAGCACGTCGTAGGTCGCCGGGTTGTTCGCCTTCCAGAGCGCCCGGGTGTCGGTCGTGATCGTGGCACAGCCGATCACCACCTCGTTCCGCACGACCCAGGGCGCCGTCACGAGCCCCGCGCCGACGACGACGAGAAGCCCGGCGACCGCCGCGCGCCCTATCGGCCTCACCTGCCAGGCGACGTAGGGCGCGAGCACGAGCGGGAGCAGCAGCAGGCGCGCGTTCGACAGGATCGCGAGGCCCGCCACCGCGCCGAGTGCGAGCGCGTACGGGAGCGAGCGGCGCTCGTACGCCAGCAGCGCAAGGAGCACGATGGCGGCGGCCAGCAGGCCGTCGAGGATCTCCCGGTTGACATGGATGTCGTGCCAGACGAGGTATGGGTGGAGCGTCGCGACGAGCGCCGCGACGACGCCCGTGCGCACCGAGGAGAGGTGCGTGCCGATCGCCAGCACGAGGAGCGCCGTCGCGACGGCGACGAGGATCTGCGCGATGCCGACGACCGCCCAGGAGCGCTCGAGCGGCCAGTAGAGGCCCGCGAGGAACCAGGCATACAGCGGCTGCGTGTATGCCGACGGCACCCCTGGGAGGAAGCCGAAGGTGCCGCTCGCGACGAGCGTGCGCGCGAACGTGTCGCTCTTCTCCACATAGGCGTCGAGCACCTGGCCGCGCTCGATCGCGAGCGCGAGTAGGCGCGGGAGCGCGGACACGGCCGCCACCAGGAGGACGGCGGGAGCTCGTCTCAGGGTGACCACCCGTCGCGAGGCGAGTGCTGGAGGTTGCGAGGTGAGGACGCAGGGAGCGCCCATATCCGCCGATATGGGCGCGACCGAGGACGATGTCCTCGCAACGTCCAGCGCCGGATCGCGACACGGTTGTTCACCCTGAGCCGAGCTCCGAACGTGGTATGCGTTGCGCGATGCCGCCCACGACTCCGGAACGGTACGCAGTGGTCTCGTGCCACGTCGAACGACCGCTCGACGACGAGGTATGGAAGGCGTTCGCGTCGCTCCAGGAGCGACGTCCCGGGGGGCTCGCGATCGCCGCGCTCCTTCGTCCACCGGACGCCGCGGCTGGGGAGACCGACGAGGAGCGTTGGGTGTCGCGCGCACGCGAGGCGGCCGCGCGCGGGCCACTCGGGCACCACACGCATTTCACAGGCCCGACTCACGCGCGGCCGACCGGCGGCGACACCGGCGGGCGCGTGCGGAGCGAGGGCGCCTGGCTGCGCGAGCGGGGCCTCGCCGCGACGCTCTTCTGCGGCGGCGGCTGGTACACCGACCTCTCCGTGGCGCAGGCGTGTGCCGAGCTCGAGTACGCAGACTGCACGCCGCGCCGCTCGCGACCCGCCTACCTCGACGACGGCGCGGCCTGGGCCCAGCTCGACGAGCCGGCGCGGATCGACCTCGGCGCACTGGCACTGACCGTCGTGCCGACCACTCACGGAGCCGGTGAGCTCGCGCGGGCGCTCGCCCGACCCGGCCTCCCTCCGCGGGTCCATGCCTACTTCCACGACACGGACCTCGTCGATCCCCGGCGGCGGAGCCTGATCGTCGCGGGGCTTGCCGTGCTCGGCCGACGGCGGCCACCGGCCGACCTCGACGCGATCGCTGCGACAATCCGGGAAAGGCCGCCGAGGCTCCGCTTCGAGGACGTCGCGCGCGGGGAGGCGGCCGACCGTCCGGCGTAGAATCCCGGGGTGCCGAGCGAGGCACCCACGACGAGCCCGGTCGAGCCTCAGGCGGGCTCACCACCTCCGCCCGGTCCGGCCGCGACAAGCGAGCCGGGAGACATCCGGCGTTCCCGCGTCTACCTCCTCTCGCGAGGCCCCGTCGTCGGTCTCGTCCGCCGCATGGTCAGCATCGCGGCGCTCGTGGCGGCGGATGTCGCGGGGCTCGCGCTCGGGGTCTACCTGGCGCTCGTGCTGCGGTCGTTCGTCTACGGCGACACGATCTACTGGTCGCTCCTGTGGGAGACCGGCCCGGCCGACTGGCTCCCGTTCCTCGCGCCGATCACGGTGATCGTCTTCCTGCAGGCGGGCCTCTACGCCCCGCGGGAGCGACGGGCGGGCTCCGGACGGGTACTCGCGGCGCTCGTCCTCGTCGCGCTGATCGTGCTCGCATTCGGATTCGGCACGGACTACGACTTCACGACGACGGGCCTGATCCCGACCGCCGTCGCGACGTGCGCGCTGTCGATCGGCCTGCTGCGCGCGGCCTACGACTCCGTTTCGCTCGAGCTGATGGAGCGGGCCGGGGTTCGGCGGCGGCTCCTGCTCGTCGGCGACGACTCGACGCTCGCGGAGCTGGAACGGCCGCTCCGCGCGGCCCGCGGCGGCCTCGGCGTCGAGGTCGTCGGACGCCTCGCCGTCGAGCGGGGCCCGAACGGCCTCGGAGGCGCGCTCGACCGGCTGGCCGCGCTGCTCGAGGAGGAGCGGCCCGACGAGCTCGTGCTCGCCGAGGCCCGGTTCGACGAGCAGACGGTGCTCGACGTCGTCCAGCTCGCCCACCGGCACGGCGTGAAGGTGAAGCTCGCCCCGTCCACGACCGAGCTCCTGGTCCACGAGGGCGAGTACGTGCCGGGGCAAGGCATCCCGCTCTTCGAGCTCCGTCCGCCGATGCTGACCGGGCTCGAATGGGCGACGAAGCGCGTGTTCGACATCGTCGTCTCCGTCCTCTTCCTCGTCGTCGGCATCCCGCTCTGGCTCGTCGTGGCCGCCGCGATCAAGCTCGACTCGCGCGGCGAGGTGCTGTACGTCGACCGCCGGGTCGGCGTTCGCGAGCAGGAGTTCGGGATGCTCAAGTTCCGCACGATGGTCGCCGACGCGGCCGACCGGCAGGACGAGCTCGAGCGGGAGAACGAGGCCTCGGGCGCGCTCTTCAAGATTCGCGCCGACCCGCGCGTCACGCGTGTCGGGCGCGTGCTCCGGCGGCTGTCGATCGACGAGCTGCCTCAGCTCTGGAACGTGCTCCGCGGCGAGATGAGCCTCGTCGGCCCCCGCCCCCTGCCGCTCCGCGACCACGCCATGCTCGAGGACTGGCATCGCTCCCGCTCTCTCGTCCTCCCCGGCATGACCGGGCTGTGGCAGATCTCGGGCCGCTCCGGGCTCGAGTTCGACGACCTCGTCCGGCTCGACTTCGCCTACATCGAGGCGTGGTCGATCTGGCTCGACATCTCGATCATCGCCCGGACGATCCCTGCCGTGCTCGGCGGCCGCGGCGCGTACTGACGCCGTGCCCGCGATCTCCGCCTTTCGGGCGTTGACCTGGACCGCATCCGTGCCGATGCTCCGAGCATGGCCGAGTACGCGCTGATCACCGCGGTCGTCGCGAGCCTCGCGCTCTCGCTCGCGACGATCCCGGAGTCGCAGCTCGCCCGCCAGCTCCCGGTGACCGCGGCCCGCGCCCAGGCGCTCATCTCGAAGAGCGCACGCGCGAGCAACGTCTCACCCGCGCAGGCGCGGGCGGTGATGGCGAAGGCGCCGTACGGCCGCCCGCCGCTCCGCTACCTGTACGCCGAGGGCTGGATCGGCGGGCGGAAGAACGCCGCCGAGTGCGTCTTCGCGAAGGCGACGCCCGACTCGACGCGGCAGGAGATCGCCGACGGCATCCGCAAGGACACACGACTGCGCGCGCGGCTCGGGCGGATGCACGTCACCGTGGCCCAGGCGGCCGAAGCGCTCGGCCGCGGCACCGCTGCCGCCTGCTAGAGGCTCTCAGGCGTGCTTCGCAGCCTGCGTCGCGCCCGCGACGCGGCGAAGGCTCGCGATGCCGACGACCTGGCCCAGCTCGTCCACGACGGGAAGGTGCCGGAAGCCGTTCTCGAGCATGATGCGGGCTGCCTCCTCGACGTGCGTGTCGGCAGGAACCGTGATCGGTTCCTCCGTCATCCACTGACGAACACGAGCCTCGCTCGTGTGCACACGGGCCGCCATCGCCTTCAGCATGTCCCGCTCGGTGAGGATCCCGATCAGGCGCCCGAAGTCCTTCACGATCACGGCACCGACGTTCGCCCCGCTCATGCGCTCGGCGACCTCGCCGAGCGTGTCCTCGGGAGCGACCTCGATCGGATCACGGCGCATGACGTCCGACAGCTGCGGCACGGACGAGAGTTTACATCCGCGTCGAAGAAATAAGGATCGCTAATCGACGACATTAGCGATTCCTCGATTCGGGTAGGATTCCGCGCGTGGCGCCGGTCGCTCCCATCGACGTGCTCGTGATCGGCAGCGGCGCCGCAGGGCTCGCGGCTGCCGTGTCCGCCGGGCGGGCGGGCGCTCGCGTCGCCGTCGCCACCAAGACCACGCTGCAGGCGAACAACTCGTCGAAGGCTCAGGGCGGGATCCAGGCCGCGCTCGGTGACGACGACTCGCCCGGGCTCCACGCCGAGGACGTGATGCGCTCCTCCCACGAGACGGCGGATCCCGACCTCGTCGACGTGCTCACCTCGGAGGCGCCGGATGCGATCGCCTGGCTCGAGGAGCTCGGATGCGGGTTCACCCGCGAGAACGGCGGCTACCGCCTCGCCCGCTGCGGCGGCGCGTCGCGCAAGCGCCTCCTCCAGGTCGGCGACCGGACCGGGCACGCGATCACGAAGGCGCTCCGCGAGGGCTTCGAGGCAGGCTCGGGCGACGTGCTCGCCCATCATCGGCTGGCCGTGCTCGAGCCGTCTGCGGCCGGCTGGCGCGCGACCTTCGCGACGCCGGACGGCACGGACGACGTCGAGGCGGCGACCGTCGTGCTCGCCTCGGGCGGGCGCTGCTTCGCCGAGGCGGAGACCCGCGGCGAGTTCTCCACCAACCATCCGAACGCCACCGGCGAGACGACCCGCATCGCGCGCGAGGCCGGGGCCGAGGCACGCGACCTCGACGCGCTCCAGTACCACCCGAACGGCGGCGCCTGGCCGGCGACGATGCAGGGCTACTCGATCCCGGAGACGACGCGCGCCTACGGCGCCGTGCTCCTGAACGGCGCCGGCGAGGAGTTCACGGACTCGCTCGGCCCACGCGACGCCGTCTCGCAGGCGATCTTCGACGAGGTCGAGGCCGGCCGGGGCGTCGAGACCGACGACGGCCGCCCCGCGGTGTGGCTCGACACGACGCGGATCGCCCGGGAGGACGCCGAGATCTCGCTCCCGTACATGCTGCGCCGCTACCGCGGCGCCGGGATCGACCCGCTGACCGAGCCGATCCTGGCGTACCCGGTGCTGCACTACCAGAACGGCGGGCTCGTGATCGACACGAACGCGGAGACGACGCTCCAGGGCGTCTTCGCCTGCGGCGAGATCGCCGGGGGAACACACGGGCGGAACCGGATGATGGGCAACAGCCTTCTCGAGTGCGTCGTCTTCGGACGGCGCGCGGGGAAGGCCGCATTCGAGAAGGCGAGGGGCTGAGGAGACATGGCGACGACGACGGTTGGTCTCGAGGACGCGGTCCTCGACGTGGCGGCCCACCTGTACGTGTGGGCGTTGAAGGACATTCCGCAGGACCTGCGCGACGCATTGGCCGCCGCACGGGACCGGGAGACGTCGGTGACGGGGAAACGCGTGCTGGAGACGATCCACCGGAACGTGGAGATCGCGGACGAGCAGAAGAACCTGGTGTGCCAGGACACGGGGATCGCGGTCTACTACTGCCGCGTGGGTGAGCACTTCCCGCTGCATCCGACTGGGATCTACCGCGCGCTGAAG
This sequence comes from uncultured Actinomycetes bacterium, assembly GCA_963739405.1. Classification (GTDB taxonomy): domain Bacteria; phylum Actinomycetota; class Thermoleophilia; order Gaiellales; family Gaiellaceae; genus Gaiella. Next base: position 65,402 of record CAVUAH010000013.1, read on the forward strand.
TCGGGGACGGAGAAGGCGACCGTCGAGCATCCGCTGCGCTCGAACACCGTGCACACGCTGACGCGCGAGAACACCGGGCCGAACGTCGGCTACCGGGTACCGATCGTGCACTGGGACTTCGTGCCGGACTGGGACGGGCTCGACGTGAAGTGCGTGCCCAAGGGCTCGGGCTCGGAGAACATGACGTTCCTGAAGATGCTGGTGCCGGCCGACGGTGTGAACGGGATCAAGAGGTTCGTGCTGGAGTCGATCGTCGGCGCAGGCGGTAAGCCGTGCCCGCCCGGGATCGTCGGGGTCGGGATCGGCGGTTCGGCCGACTACGCGATGCATCTCGCGAAGGAGGCGATCGCGCGGCCGGTCGGGACGCGCAACCCGGATCCGCTGGTGGCGGAGCTCGAGGACGAGCTGTACGGCCTCCTGAACGAGACGGGGATCGGCCCGATGGGCCTCGGCGGCGACGTGACGGTGCTGCAGTGCCACATCGAGCACGCGGACACGCACATGACGCTGAACCCGGTCGCGGTCAACTACCAGTGCTGGGCGGCGCGGCGCGCCTCGGCGCACATCGCCGCCGACGGCACCGTCGAGCTCGACAGGGAGTTCTGATGGCGACACACGAGGTCACCTTCCCGGTCACCGACCCGGCCGAGATCGAGAAGCTCCGCGCGGGCGACGAGGTGATCGTCCAGGGGCACATCATCGGGATCCGCGACCGCACGCAGATCCGGATCTTCGACCAGGGGATCGAGCCGCCGATGGACCTGTCGGGGGCGTTCCTGCTCCACACCGCGCCGAACGTGCGCAAGCTCGGGCCGGGCCGCTACGAGAAGATCTGCATCGGCACCACAACGAGCGCCCGCATGGTGCGCTTCACCGAAGGGCTCGGCGAGCAGTACGGCGTCCGCGCGATCTGCGGCAAGGGCGGCTTCCCCGACGAGGCGATCGAGCCGATGCAGCGGCTTCGGATGGTCTACTTCGCGATCGTCGGCGGCGCCGCCGCGCTCGAGACCACCCAGATCGAGGAGATCGAGGAAGTCGCGTGGGAAGAGCTGATGCCCGAGTGCCTGTGGAAGTTCCGCGTCAAGGACTTCGGCCCCCTGACCGTCGGCATCGACGCGCACGGCAACTCCCTCTACCACGACGTCCAGGACCGCGCGAAGACGAAGCTGGAGGAGCTCTATGCCCGATTTCAATGACGGCTTCCTCGGTGTCCCGGCGCGTCCCGGGAAGCCGCGCGCGGTCGGGGTCACCCACGTCATGGACAAGGGCCTCAACCTGCGCGACATCGAAGGCCTCTTCGACACCGCGGGACAGTTCGTCGACATCGTCAAGTTCGGGTGGGGGACGAGCTACATCACGAACAACCTCGAGAAGAAGATCGCGCTCTACCGCTCCTTCGAGACACCCGTCGTATGCGGCGGGACGCTCTTCGAGGCGGTCTACGGCCGCGGACGGATCGACGAGTTCAAGGCCTGGCTCGTCGAGCATCGCTTCTCGCACGTCGAGATCTCCGACGGCACGATCGAGATCCCGCGCGAGCGCAAGCTCGAGCTGATCACCGACTTCGCGCGCGACTTCACCGTGCTCTCCGAGGTCGGCTCGAAGGACGCGGACGTCGTCTTCGCCCCGTACCAGTGGGTCGAGTGGATCAACGAGGAGCTCGCGGCGGGCGCCTGGAAGGTGATCACCGAGGGCCGGGAGGGCGGCACGGCCGGAATCTTCCGGTCGGACGGCGACATGCGGACAGGGCTGCTCGACGAGATCGCCCACGGGGCGCCGATCGAGGACGTCCTCTTCGAGGCGCCGACGAAGTCGTCGCAGGCCTGGTTCGTCAAGCACTTCGGCCCGAACGTCAACCTCGGCAACATCCCGCCGGACGAGGTGATCCCGCTGGAGACCCTGCGTCTCGGCCTCCGCGGCGACACGCTCCGCGAGGTCCTGCTCGCCGACCACTCCTACCGCGAGGACGACCCTGCGCCGATCGCGTAGCCAGCGCTCCCCCGGGACGCACTGACATGGACTGGAAGCTCTCGCTGGCCGGTCTGCTGATCGGCCTGCTCGTCGGCTTCACGGGGATGGGCGGCGGGTCGCTGATGACGCCGCTCCTCGTCCTGGTCTACGGCTTCCAGCCGTCCATCGCGATCGGCACCGACATCGTCCACGGTGCGATCTTCAAGTCCTTCGGCGCGGCACAGCACCGCCGCATGGGTCACGTGCACGCGCGTCTGACTGCGTGGATGCTGCTCGGGTCGGCACCGTTCTCGCTCATCGGCGTCGCCGTCTCCTGGTGGCTCAAGCAGAAGTACGGCGACGGCTACGAGGACACCGCGAAGGCGATCCTCGGCATCGCGCTCATGGCCTGCGGGATCGCGTTCCTCGTCAAGGCGTACCTGCACTCGAGCCCGGCCGACAAGCCCTTCATCCTGTCGAACCGAGATCGGGTGATCGCGGTCGCCACCGGGATCGTCGGGGGATTCGTCGTCGGTCTCACCTCGGTCGGCAGCGGCACGCTGTTCGGCCTCGTGATGCTGATTGCCTTCCCGCTCACGGCCGCGAAGATCGTCGGCACCGACATCTTCCACGCCGCAGTGCTGCTCGCCGTGGCCGGCGCAGGGCAGCTCGCCGTCGGGCACGTCGATCTCGCAGCAACCGGCTGGCTCCTGATCGGCTCGGTGCCGGGAGTCCTGATCGGCGGCAGGTTCACGGTGAAGCTCCCGGATCGCGCCCTTCGCATCGCGCTCGCGGCGACGCTCACGCTCGCGGGCGTCAAGCTCGTCAACCCTCCGGGAGCGGACGGGATAGTGGTCGCAGGCGTCGCGGTCTCGGCGATCGCAGCGCTGTACGCCACTGCGCGCTGGCTCGCCGGTCGGGCGGTTGTCGCGCCCGAGCCCGACTAGCGGGCTAGAGCGGCGGCGGGAGCGGGCAGGAGACGAACGTCCTGCCGGTGAGCCGGTAGCCGAGCCTGTAGGCGGTGCAGCCGGCGCAGAAGCCGGTCGTCGCGGCGAGGAGGGCGAGTCCCGCGACGAGCAGCCCGAGCGCCGCGCCGAGCACGTCCAGCCCCGCCAGGTACGCGAGCGAGGCAGCGCTCAGCACGCCGAGGCCGACCAGGTTCGCGAATCGCGGCGGGCGCGCGTCCTCGAGCCGTCCCTCGCCGATACGCGGCTGGATCAGCTCGAAGTACGCAACGCAGGCGAGGCACCAGCGGCGCCCGAGCGTCAACCCGAGCGCGAGCTGGAGTGCGAGGAGTGCGAGCAGCCACCACCAGCCGGTCAGCACGGCAACGAGCGAGAGAAGGCCTACGACGGCCTGGTTGACCCGCGGCGCCCGGTCGTCGATCACCTGCGTGTCGCGATACGGGTCCGCGCGGCGTGAAGGTCGCTTCATTTCGGGAAGTATTAGCACGCCCGTACAGTGCCGTCGTGTCGGACGCGCCGCTGATCGTCCTCGGCGTTCGCCGTTCGGGCACCACGCTCCTCAGGGTGATGCTGGACCGGAATCCCGTCCTCGCGGTTCCGGACGAGTCCTACTTCGTCCCGCAGCTCGCGCGCCGTCACCCGAGCCCCGTCGACCCCGCCTCGTTCGTCGACGACCTTCGCCGGCTTTCGACGCTGGTGGAGTGGGAGCTGTCGCCTGCTGCGGTCGCGTCGCGTCTGCGGGCGGGGATGGCGACCGGCGAGGCGATCGCCGCCGTGTTCGAGGCGTACGCGGCCGACCGGGGCAAGCAGTGCTGGGGCGACAAGACCCCGCTCTACATGCAGTACCTGCCGCTCCTCGAGCGGCTGTTCCCGACGGCTCGCTTCGTGCACCTGATCCGCGACGGCCGCGACGCGGCGCTCTCGTTCGGCTCCGTCCCAGCGGGCATCATGACGGAGGGGTGGGGGCATCCGCACGATGCGGCGGGCTTCGCATGCCAGTGGGCGACCGAGGTCAGGGCGGCCCGCGGCCTCGGCGCGCGCGTCGGGCCGGAACGGTACCTCGAGGTGTCGTACGAGGCCCTCGTCGCGGGCCCGGAGGCGGAGCTTCGGCGCGTCTGCCGGTTCGCCGGTCTCGAGTACGACCACGCAATGCTCGGGTACGTCGGGGCGACCGACTCGGCGCGCAAGAAGCATCAGCAGCGGCTCAACGAGCCGCCCAGGGTCGGCGTCCGGGACTGGCGCACGGAGATGGCCCCGGCCGACGTCGCGGCCTTCGAGTCGGTCGCGGGGGACCTCCTGCACGAGCTCGGATACGAGACGACGAGGCCCGGCCACGACCGGAGACGGCTCGCCGTCTACGCGGCGAAGACGAGCGCGTGGCGGGCCGTCGGGGCGGTCACGCAGCGCTCGCCGCTCTGGCGCCGCCGTCACGCGGTCCTGGGGGAACCGGTGTCTGACACCGGGGGCCAGGCAACGCCGACCGGTCGCTGAGCGGGGCCGGGCGGCGTACGGCCGGAGGGGCGGAGCCGTCGCTCCATGCCGGCGAGCTCCTGTGGACGAGTTGGCACGAGATCGACACCGTTTCCCCTTGACGGAATTTGGTGTCTGACACCGGTCGGCGTCAACCCAGCGTCTCGGGAGAGCGCTACTGTGGCCCGTCCTTGCCGCGGAACGCGACGAGGATCCCGTTCAGCGTGAAGTAGTAGGCGCGCTCGGTCGCGATTCCCGGCGAGTACTTGCCGATCGGGAAGCGCCACACGATCTTCCCGTCCGACGCGCGGGCCGCGTAGGTCTCCGTCTCCAGCGTCGAGAAGAACACGAGGTTGCCGACGACGACCGCGCCCCCGAGGATCCTCCCGCCGACCTGCGCGCGCCAGAGCAGACGGCCGTCGGTCTTGCGGTACGCCCGGAGGCCGCCGTTGAAGTCGCCCACGAAGATCCGGTCGCGACCGACGGCCGGCGTCGAGTAGCCGAGCGAGCTCACCTCGTCGGTCCACAGGATGTCGCCGGTGGCGGCGTCGAGGGCGACGATCTTTCCCGACCGGGCGATCGTGTACAGGCGCTCGCCGTCCGTCGATGCGCTCGCGTAGAAGCTTTCGTAGCGGAAGGCGTCGCGCTTGACGTACGTGCTCCAGAGCTTCGTCCCGTCCGATTGGCGCAGGCAGAAGATCGACCCGGCGTACGTCGTGATGCACACCCGCCCCCGCGCGAGCGACGGGCTCGAATTGATCCGTCCGCCGGTGTCGTAGGCCCAGCGCACGTGCCCCGTGTCGGCGTCGACCGCGAACAGCCGTCCATCCGTGGCGCCGAAGTAGGCGACGCCGTCGACGACGGCCGGGGACGACTCGACGATGGCGTTCGTGCGGAGCTGCCACACGACCTTGCCGCTCTTGCGCGTCAGGGCAGTGACCGTCCCGTCCTTGGCGCTGACGATGATGGTGTCTCGCCAGATCGCCGGCGTGGAGGGCTTGTGCGCGTCGCTGACGCGGCGCCAGAGGACCTTCCCGGTCGCGGCCTCGATCGCCCAGGTGTCGCCCTTGAACGTGTTGACGTAGAGCATCCCGTCGCAGTAGCTCGGCGGGTATTCGACGTACGACTTGAGGCCGCGCGCCCAGACCTTCTTCGCCGGGATGCCGAGGCGGATGTCGAGCCGGGCAAGGTCTCGGGTCGGGCCGCCGCCGAACATCGGCCAGCAGCGCTGGTCGACCTCGGGCGCCGCAGGCTTCGGAGGCGGCGTGGGGCGCGGAGGCTCCTGGATCGTCGGCGCGACGACCGTGACGTCGGTGACGGCCGTCTCGAGCTCCCCCGCGGGCGGCTTGCGCGTCACCCAGAACGCGATCGCGAGCCCGGCGGCGAGCGCGAGTACGGCAACGATGACGAGGATGAGGCGGCGGCGCATGCGGGCGGGTCGGCGCGGGTTCCGACGACGCAGTGTGCCTATCCCACCGGGCGCGGCCTGCCCGTCCTTACAATCGCCGGTCAGGTGGCCGGGAGCTCTCCTCACGGCGAGGCGGCTGCGCGCTGCCCCGGGCGCGCGCGGCTCGTCGTGCTGATCCCGTCCGCGGGGCGATGAGGTCGCGGCTCGCCCCGGCCGTGCTCGTCACGGCACTGCTCGTCGCGACGTCTGCCGCATTCATCGTCACCGAGAAGCTGAAGCTCACACGGAGCCCGATCATCGGGCCGACGGTCGCAAAGGTCTTCTCGCCGACCTGCGACTGCGCCACCTCGTCGGCCGAGATCCGCTTTCGCCTCCGCAAGGCCGACCGCGTCAGCGTCGAGATCATCGACTCCGGAGGGAGCGTCGTCCGCGAGCTCGCGCGCGACCGCCCGCATGGACGCCGCTTCGTGACGTACGTGTGGGACGGGCGGGACGGCGCCGGACGGGTGGTCGAGGAGGGAACGTACAAGCCGCGGGTCCACCTCGACCGGCAGCGCCGCACGATCGTGATGCCGAACCTGATCCGCGTCGACACGACGCCCCCGCGGGTCACGAGCTTCACCGCGCGCCCGGTCGTGATCTCCCCCGACGGCGACGGGCGCTTCGACCGTGCGAAGATCCGCTACCGCGTCGACGAGCGGTCGGTGGTCGAGCTCTACGTCGACGGGGTGCGCGCGCTCCGCCGGCTCGGGACGCGCACGTCCGGGACGATGGACTGGTTCGGGACCGCCGCCGGCGAGCCGCTGCCCGAGGGCGCTCACACGCTCCGCCTCGTTGCCCGCGACCTCGCCGGCAACCTCGGACCGCGCTCGGGATCCCGCACCGTGGCCATCCGCTTCCTGGCGCTCGGGCGCGACCGCGTCGTGACCACACCTGCGGGGCGGTTCGCGATCCTCGCGATCTCGCAGGCGCGGGGCCTGCGCTGGTCGCTCGGGAGCCGGTCGGGCGTCGCGCGCCCGGGCACGTTGCGCCTTCGCGCGCCGGCGAAGCCGGGACGCTACGTGCTGCGGGTCGACGCGAACGGCCACGTGCAGCGAGCCGTCGTCGTCGTCCGGAAGGCCGCGCCGTGAGCACGGCCGCACAGGCCGCGTCGGTGGTCGGGTCCGGGGGCCTCGTCGCCCTGTACCTCGCTCCGACGCGGACGGCGCGGCTCGCAGGGCTGGGCGCGTGGGCGGTCGGCCTCGGTGTGCTGGGCGTCACGCTGCTCCCGGACCTCAGCCGGACGAAGCTTGCGGCCGCGGCCGTCGGCGGGCTCGTCGCCGCGGTTGCCGTCGCCCTGGTGCTGCGACGCTGGCCGTACTTCCTCGCCTTCGCGACCCTCGCCTGCATTCCGCTGCGGCTCCCCGTCGACATCGGCGACGACAGGGTCAACCTCCTGCTGCCGCTGTACGGCGTGATCTCGGGCCTCGCCCTCGCGCTCGCCTGGGAGCTCCTGCGCGGCGACGACCGGTCGCGGGAGCTCGGGCCGGTCGCCTTGCCGGTGGCCGCGTTCGTCGGGTGGAGCGGCCTCTCGATGCTGTGGGCGGTCGACGTGCATCGCGGGTCGATCCTCCTCGGGGCGTTCCTGCTCCCCTTCGGGCTGCTCGCGGTCGGCTTCGCGCGGCTTCCGTGGCGCGGCCGCTGGCTGACGTGGCTCTGGGTCGGCCTCGTCGGGACCGCGCTGGCATACGCCGCAGTCGGCGGGTACCAGTGGTTCACGCGCGACGTCTTCTGGAACCCGAGCGTCGAGGTCTTCAACGCCTACGCGCCCTTCTTTCGCGTCAACTCCGTGTTCTGGGATCCCTCGGTCTACGGGCGCTATCTGACCGTCGCGATCCTCGCGTCGCTCGCCGGGATCCTGCTCGGCGGCGTCAAGGGCTGGCGGATGGCCGGGCTCTACGCGGTCGTGGTCGCGACCTGGCTCGGGCTCCTGATCTCGTTCTCCCAGTCGAGCTTCGTCGCGCTCGCGGCTGGGATCGTCGTCGCCGTTGCGGTCGCCTGGGGTCGCAGGGCGACGCTGACCTTGGTCGGGCTCGGGGCCGTTACCGTCGTGGTGCTGCTCGTGGTGCCCCAGGTGCGCGACGAGCTCGTCGGTAAGTCGCGCTCGGGCGTCAACCGCATCACGTCGGGCCGCGCGAATCTCGTCGGGCAGGGCATCCGCATCACGCTCGACCATCCCATCGCCGGTGTCGGCGCCGGCGGTTTCTCGCGCGAGTACCAGCGTCGGCTCGGGATCCCCGGGAAGGACCCGAAGCGGGTCGCCTCGCACACGATGCCCGTCACGGTCTCCGCCGAGCTCGGCATCGTCGGGCTCGGATTGCTGGCCTGGCTGCTCGCGACGGCTCTGCTCGCGACGCTCCGCGGGCTCGGCCGCGGCTTCACCTCGCGCGTGTCGCTCGCGACCGGGGTCGTCCTGGTGGCGATCGCGGTCCACAGCCTCTTCTACGCCGCGTTCTTCGAGGACCCGATGACCTGGGCGCTGCTCGGTCTCGTCGGGCTTGCATCGCGCGTGCCGAAGAAGCCCAGCGCGGGCGCCCCGCAGCGACCGATCACGCAGCCGGTGGCGCCGGCGGTGCCGGAGCCTGCGCCGACCCCCACGGCATAGACTCGCGACCGTGTTGACCGGCCCCGAGCGCGCGCTCGTCCTCGCGCCCCACACCGACGACGGCGAGTTCGGCTGCGGCGGCACGATGGCGCGCCTCGTCGAGGCCGGCTGCGAGGTGCGCTATGTCGCGTTCTCGATCGCGACCCGGTCGTTGCCGGCCGGCTTCGCGCCCGACACGCTCGCGCGCGAGGTACGTGAGGCGACCGCCGAGCTCGGCATCCCTGACTCGCACCTGGCCGTGCACGACTTCGACGTCCGCACGTTCCCCGAGCGCCGCCAGGACATCCTCGAGCTGCTCGTCGCGCTCTGGGAGGAATGGCGCCCCGACGTCGTCTTCCAGCCGTCCCACCACGACGTCCACCAGGACCACCAGACGATCGCGCAGGAGGGGCTGCGCGCGTTCAAGCGGACGACGATCCTCGGCTACGAGATCCCCTGGAACAACTTCGACTTCTCCTACGGCGCCTACCTCGCGCTCGAGCGCCGCCATGTCGAGCGGAAGGTCGCCGCCGTCGGGCGCTATGCGTCGCAGCAGCACCGGCGCTATGCCGACGAGGAGTACATCTGGAACCTCGCGCGCGTCCACGGGACGAACGTGAACCGCGACTACGCCGAGGTGTTCCAGGTGTACCGCCTGGTGGCCTGAGCCTCGTCGGATGCGCGCCGGGATGATCGGCGCCGCGCTCTGCGTGGCGGGCGGGCTCTGCATGATCGGCGCGCTCGCGGTCGACCTCGACTCGGCCGGGGCAAAGGCGCTGATGATCGCGGCGGCCGCGCTCTTCGTCCCGGGGGCGCTCGTGACCTACGTCTGGCTGCGCGCGCGAATGCCGCCGCGGTGAGGGCGCTGGTCGTCGCAGCGGCTGCAGCGGCGCTCCTCGCCGGCGCCGCTCGCGCGGCGCCGGGTCCGGTGGTCGTGATCGACCCGGGACACGACGCCTGGGCGAACCTCACGACCGAGCCGATCGGCCCCGGCTCGGCGACGCGGAAGATCAAAGACGGGGGCGGAACGCATGGGGTCGTCACGGGAACCCGGGAGCCGGACCTGACACTCGACGTCTCACTTCGGCTGCGAGCGCTCCTCCGCGCGGCGGGCGTGAGCGTCGTGATGACCCGCACCCGGACGGCCGGGACGAGCATGGGCAACATCGCCCGGGCGCAGATCGCGAACCGCGCAAACGCGGCGCTGTTCCTGCGGGTCCATGCCGACGGCGCGTCGACCGGCTCTGCGAGGGGCACGCACACGCTGACCCCCGCCTACCGCCGGGGTTGGACCGACGACGTCTACCGCCCGAGCCGGCGTGCGGCCTCGCTCGTCCAGGCCGAGGTCGTGCGCGCGCTCGGCTTCCCGGACCGCGGGATCCAGGAGCGGGGCGACTTCACGGGCTTCAACTGGGCCGACGTCCCGGTGATCCTCGTTGAGCTGGGCTTCATGACGAACCCCACGGAGGACCGCGCGCTCGCGACGAGCGCCGTTCGCCACCGGGCAGCCGTCGGTCTCTGCCGCGGCGCCCTGCGCTTCCTCGGGCGGCCCCCTGCACGCTGCGGGGTTTAGACAGGGCTAAAGATCGTCAGTAGAATTTTAGACATGCCTAAACTCACGCGGCGACGACTGCTCTGCGCCACGGCGCCGCTCGCTGCGGCGCCACTCGGCATGACGATCGCGCTCGGGCGGGACGGCGAGGCGGAGGCGGCCGGGCACGACCACTCGGCCCACCGGGCGAGCGCCTCCCACGCGGGCACGGCGGCCGCCGGGCACGCAGCGATGATCGGAGAGGGCGCCCCTGCGGTGGGCGGGCCGAACGATCTCGACGCGCTGCTCTATCCCCCGCAGGTGCTCCCGCACCGGCCCGGCCGGGTTCGCGAGTACACGCTCGTCGCCCGCGACGAGGAGCTCGAGGTCGCGCCGGGCGTCTTCTTCCCCGCCTGGACGTACAACGGCACCGTCCCCGGCCCCGTGATCCGCGCGACCGAGGACGACATCCTCCGGGTCCGGTTCGCGAACGCCGGCGCGCACCCGCACACGATCCACTTCCACGGGATCCATCCGACGAACATGGACGGCGTGTTCGAGATCGTGGGGCCCGGCGAGGACTTCACGTACGAGTTCCCGGCCCGCCCCGCCGGGTTCCACGTCTACCACTGTCACTCGACGCCGCTCAAGAAGCACATCCACAAGGGCCTCTACGGCGCCTTCATCATCGACCCCGAGGTGGTGCGCGAGCCCGCCCGCGAGCTCGTGCTGGTGATGAACGGCTACGACACCGACGGCGACGGCGAGAACAACTTCTACACGGTCAACGGACGGACGTTCTACTACGCGCGCTACCCGATCCGGGTGCGACGCGGCGAGCTCGTCCGGGTCTACCTCGCGAACCTGACCGAGTTCGACCTGATCAACTCGTTCCACCTCCACGCGGACTTCTTCCACTACCAGCCGACGGGAACCGGCGAGCACTGGGAGTACACCGACACGGTGATGCAGTGCCAGGGCCAGCGCGGCGTGCTCGAGGTGCGCTTCGCCCATACGGGAACCTTCATGTTCCACGCCCACCAGTCCGAGTTCACGGAGCTCGGCTGGATGGGCTACTTCCAGGTCGAGGAGCCGTGATGGAGTCGGGCGCCGGGACCGCCGGCGGGGTCGCGTGGCGGCTGTGGGCGCTCGTCCCTCTGCTGGGGCTCGCGCTCGCGGTGGCGCTCGTCGTCTCCTTGGGCGACCGCGTCGTCGAGCTCGTCGGCGGCAACCCGCCCCCCGCGGACGAGTTCGACATCCGACGCGTCGAGCTGCAGCCCGGCGTGGTGCGCGTCCTCGTGCGCAACCCACAGCGCGACGACCTCACGATCGCGTCGGTCACGGTGGACGACGCGATCGTCCCGTTCACGCTCGACGGGCCGGCGACCCTCGAGCGGCTCCGCTCGAGCACGATCGTCGTCCCCTACGACTGGGTCCGGGACGAGCCGCTCGCGGTCGGCGTCACGAGCTCCACCGGCATCCAGACGATCCACGAGCTCCCTGCCGCCGTCGCCACCCCGGAGCCCGGTGTGCACGGCTTCCTCGGCTACGGCCTGCTCGGCCTCCTCGTCGGCGTCGTCCCCGTGGCGCTCGGCCTCCTCTGGCTGCCCTCGCTCCGGCGCGCGAGCCCGTCCTGGGTCGCCGCGTTCATGGCGCTGACCGCGGGCCTCTTGACATTCCTCGGCGTCGAGGCGCTCTTCGAGGCACTCGAGCTGCAGGCGGCGCTTCCGCCCGCGTTCGGCGGCCCGGGGCTCGTGCTGCTGGGCCTTGCCGCGAGCGCACTCGGGATGACCTTCCTCGCCGCCCGGCTCTCCCGGGGGCGTGTCGGCGTGACGGGGCTCAGCCTGGCGCTGCTCGTCGCGATCGGGATCGGCGTGCACAACCTCGGCGAGGGCCTCGCGATCGGGACCTCCTTCGCGACCGGCGAGATCCAGCTCGGTGCGTTCCTCGTGATCGGCTTCATGGTGCACAACGTGACGGAGGGGCTCGGGATCGCGGCGCCCGCGACGCGTGCGCGCGTGCGCGTGTGGCACCTGGCGGCGCTCGCGCTCGTGGCGGGAGCGCCCGCGATCCTCGGGACGTGGATCGGCGGCTACGGGTCGAGCGACCTGCTCACCCCGGTGTTCTTCGCCCTGGCGGCAGGGGCGGCCCTCCAGGTCGTGGTCGAGGTCGCGCGCCACGTCGCGCGGACCGCACCGGGAGGGCTCCGCTCGGGGTGGGCCGTCGGGGGCTACCTCGCCGGGATCGCCGCGATGTGGGCGACCGGGCTGCTCGTCGGGTGAGCACCGCTCCGCCGCCCCGAGCGGGAGACAGGCCGCCGGACCCCGCACCGCGGACGCACGATCGGTCGGCACCGGTCCATCCGCTCGACGACGTCCTGCCCGGCGAGGCGCGGGTCTTCGAGGCGGCGCACGAGTCGCTGGCCGGACGGCGGCGAGGTGCGCGAGGGCTCTGGCCCTTCCTCGGCCCGGCCTTCGTGGCCTCGGTGGCATACGTCGACCCCGGCAACTTCGCGACGAACATGGCGGGAGGGGCGCAGTTCGGCTACCTGCTGCTCTGGGTGATCCTCATGGCGAACCTGATGGGGATGGTGATCCAGTCGATGAGCGCCAAGCTCGGGATCGCCACGGGGATGAACCTTCCCGAGGTCTGCCGCGAGCGCTTCTCGCGCACCGCGACCGTGCTGCTCTGGATCCAGGCCGAGATCATCGCCATGGCCACCGACCTCGCCGAGTTCATCGGTGCGGCGATCGGGCTGAACATCCTCTTCGGGATCCCGCTCTTCCCGGCCGCGCTGATCACGAGCGGCGCCGCGTTCGCGATCCTCGCGCTCCAGGCACGTGGCTTCCGTCGCCTCGAGGCGGTGATCGCGGCCTTCATCGGTGTGATCGTCGTCGCGTTCGCCGCGCAGGTGTTCCTCGCGAACCCGGATCGCGCAGACGTCCTGCACGGGTTCATTCCGGGGTTCGAGGGCTCGGAGAGCGTCCTGCTCGCGGTCGGGATTCTCGGTGCGACCGTGATGCCGCACGTGATCTACCTCCATTCCGCGCTCACGCAGCACCGCGTGGTCGGGGCCACGGAGGACGAGAAGCGCCGCATCTTCCGGTTCGAGCTGGTCGACGTCGTCGTCGCGATGGGCATCGCGGGGATCGTCAACATGAGCATGCTGATCATCGCCGCCGCCGTGTTCCACGAGAACGGGCTGACCCATGTGGGGGACGATCTCGCGCAGGTGGCCGACCAGCTCGAAGCGCACCTCGGCGGCCACGCGGACGTGCTGTTCGGCGTTGCGCTGCTCGCGTCCGGCCTCTCGTCGTCGAGCGTGGGGACCCTCGCCGGGCAGGTCGTGATGCAGGGCTTCATCCGTCGCCGGATCCCGCTCTTCCTCCGCAGGGCGATCACCATGGCGCCGGCGCTCCTGATCATCGCCCTCGGCATCGACGCGTCCCGAGCCCTCGTGTTGAGCCAGGTGCTCCTCTCGTTCGGGATCCCGTTCGCCCTGATCCCGCTGGTCTGGTTCTGCCGCGACCGCTCGTTGATGGGCGCGCTCGTCAACCGGCGCTCGACGACGGCGCTCGCGGTGGCGATCGCGGTGCTGATCATCTGCCTGAACGGCTTTCTGCTCGAGCAGACGCTCCTGTAGGGCCTCAGCCGGCGGGGACGCGCCTGCGCGCAACCAGCCGGCTGATGCGCCGCCGCTCTTCCGCGCTCGTGAAGCCGAGGAAGGTGAGTGCGAGCGGGTAGGCGAGCGCCAGGACGGCCGCCGCCCCGAGGCCGACGTCGAGCTCCTTGCCGGCCGCGGCCAGTGCCACCCCGGCGAACGCGGCCGTCGCGACCCGGCGCCACTGGTACGGCACGGGATAGATCTTCTGCGACCACCACGCCATCCCCACGGCCATGGTCGTGTACGCGGCGACGGTCGCGATCGCAGCGCCCATCATCCCGTACGTCGGGATCAGCGCGAAGTTCAGCGCGACGTTGACGACCGCCGCCGCGCCCGTCACGACCCAGTTGAACTGGGTGCGCCGGGCGCGCCCGACGCCGATCGCGATCACGATGTACGCCGCGTAGGAGACGGTCGCGAACGCCAGCGGGCCGACCACCGACGCCGAGTCCGCGAACTGCGGCGCGGCGAGAAGGTCGACGAGCCAGGGGGCGAGCAGCGTCAGCGCGAGCGCGCCCCAGGTCGTGATGACCGTGAGGTAGGTGAGGACGTACGCATACGTGCGACGCGCCTCGCGCTCGTCCCTGATCGAGTAGGCAAACGCGGGCCACGCCATCCGGAACGCCGTCAGGAGGAGCACCATCGCCGACGCGACGCGCACGCCGACCGAGTAGAGGCCGGCCTCGGAGACGTCTGCGAGCTTGACGAGGAAGAACCGGTCGGAGAAGTTCGTGATCCAGAGAAAGAGCGCGGTCGGAACGAGCGGCAGGCCGAAATGGTTCATCTCGCGCAGGAGCTGCCGGTCGAACTGGAGGCCGAGCTGCTCGCGGCGGTAGCCGAGCAGGGCGAGATAGACGATCAGCGTGCCGCTGAAGTTGCCGACGATCACCCCGAGCGCGCCCTCCTCGAGACCGACGACGAGAAGCAGGGTGAGGCCGATCGTGATGAACACGTTCGCGAGGCTCGCGCACACGAAGGCGACCGACCGTTCCTCGACCCGGAAGAGCGAGGTCATCTGCTCGTAGTTGACGGTCGCCCAGAGCGCGACACCGGCGGCGCGGACGAGGTTCGCAGCGCTCGCCGTCCCGAAGAGCAGCGTCGACACCGGCCCGGCGAACGCGAGCAGGAGGACGAGCCCGAGGGTGCCGCCGCCCATCGTGAACCAGAACGAGGTGCGCAGCACACGGAGACGTCCCTCATCGTCCTCCACGTCGAAGTAGAAGCGGAAGAACGCGCTCGTGATCCCCGCCCGCAGGATCAGCCCCAGCACCGTGGTGAGCGCGAGCAGCGTCTCGATCTTGCCGTAGTCGGAGGGGGTCAGGTAGCGCGTGTAGAGCGGCAGGAGGATGACCGCGATGACTCGCGAGACCAGGCCGCCGATCCCGTAGATCGCCGAATGGCGACCGAGCCGGCGGAGCTGCGAGGCGAGGCCGGCCGGCATCTCCTCGGGGTCGGCAACGCCGAGCGCGGGGCCGGAGGGGATCGCGGTGTCGAGCGCGTCGTCCGCCATCGGCAGGGCCGAGGCGAGGTCGGTGGGCTGCTGGGACCGTACGGCGATGGTCGCGTGCCGCTCGCGTGCGGGCTCGAGGACGGAGGCGTACACGTCGAGGAGCTGGTCGGTCACGCGGTCGAGGTCGTGGACGCGCTCGGCGTACGCTCGGGAGGCGCGTCCGATCTCCTCTCGCCCGGCCGGCCCGAGCGCGACGAGTTCGGCCAGGCGATCGTGGAGCGTGTCGGCCGATGCATTGAGGATCGGCACCGGGAGCCCGAACGCCTCCTCGGTGCGCTCGATCGCCTCGTCGTGGAGGAACGTGACGACCGGCTTGCCGAGCGCCATGCACTCGATCGCGAAGATGCCGTACCACCCTGCGTGTAGCTGGTCGACGACGATGTCCGCGTCCCGGTAGCGCTCGATCGCCTCGTCGTGGCGGAGCCCTTCGACGATCCGCAGCTCGACGTCGAGCTCCTGGCACGCGCGCACGACGTGATCCGTCCCCTTGCGCCGCCGCGAGGACGGGGCGTGGACGACCACCGGCCGCCGCCGCCCGGACGCGGGCGCGGGCTTCACGCGCTCGAGGTCGATGCCGGGCGGGATCACGGTCGCCTCGGGCACCCAGCGGATCGCGTCGTAGCTGCCGACGATCTCGGCGCCGGCCTTCTTCCCGTACGCGAGCTCCTCGGGCGTCTTGCCGCGGATGTCCGAGCCGAGGTAGTGCATCACCGAGCGCTTGCGGAACGCCCGTAGGAGCGGGAACTGGAGCGACTGCGGGACGAGCGTCAGACCGAACGTGAAGTGGAAGAGGTCCGTCCGCGGCAGCAGGCCGGCCATCACCTTCCACTGGGCGAGCTGACGACGCGCAAGCCCGCCCTCGAGCTCGAGCGAGCGATCGGCCTCCGGATGGAGGGTGTAGCGGTTGAAGACGACGAGCGACGCATCGACGCCGCGGTGGCGCAGCGCCTGGACGTTCGTCCACGGGATTCCGGCGGTGTTGACCGGGCAGTGGACGACGCGGAGAGGCCGTTTCCGGGTCACGGCGTGGCGAGAGCGGAGACCGCGCTCACCCCCACTCGATCTGGTCGAAGTACCGGAGCGCCGTGCGCCCCGCTCGCACGCGGCCGCGGAGTGCCGCCAGCTCGTCGTCGGAGATCTCCCGGAGCGCACGCTTGACGCCGAGGTAGGGGAGGTTCAGGTCCTCCTGGTACACGACGGTCGAGATGCGCGGGTTGACCTCGATCACGTGCTCGCCCACGAGCTGGATGTTGAAGAACCACTCGATCCCGAGCTCGGACACGATCCGGTCGGCGACCTCCATCAGGCCGGGGTCGTCGAGGGTGACGAAGAACATCGCGAGACCCGCGCGCATCGCCTCGCGGGTCTTCGGATGCCCGAGCACCACGTGCGCGCCGTCGGCGATGCCGTCGATCGTCCGCTCGCCGCCCGTCGCGAGCTCCATCACGAGCAGGTCGGGGCCTCCCTCGTCGGGCAGCAGCTCGACCGCCTCCTCGAGGCGCATCGCGACCGAGCCGGGCCGCTCGTGGAGGAGCTGGTGCGCCCGATCGACGGTCGGGTCGAGCACCCTGAACCCGCGCGACCCCGACGAGAACACGGGCTTGAAGCAGACGGGGCGGTCGGGGTAGCCGAGGTCGCGCGCAGCCTCGGCGACCTGCGCCGCGCCGCGCACGCGCCGGAAGGCCGGCGCCGTCACGCCGATCCGGTGGAGGAACGCGTACGTCTCTGCCTTGTCGTTCGAGCGGTGGATGGTGTCCGGGCTGGAGACGAGAACCGGGACGGGGAACCGCTCGCGGTGCGCCGCAAGCCCCTCGAGGTCGAACGAGGACTGCGGCAGCACGACGTCGACGCCCTCGCGCTCGACGACGGCGAGCATCGCGGCAGGGAAACCGGGGTCCGAGCCTGCCGGCACGACGTGGAACGCGTCGCAGAGCCGGCGGCCGACCGAGCGCTCGGACATGTCCGTGCCGACGAGCCGCACGTCGCGCTCGCCGTTGGAGCGGAGCGCGCGGAGCAATGCCGCCGTTCCCGGCGCGCCGGAAGCGGACACGAGCACGGTGACGGGCCGAAGGCTCACGGGCACGTATCCAAGCAGCGGCGGTCCCCGGGGTTGCCGACCGTGCTACGCGAGGTCGATCCGATCCTCGGCGAGCTGCACGAGGCGACGGTCGCGCTCGGCGTCGAGCATGGCGCGCATGGTGGCCCCCATCGTCGCCCCAGGGTACGCCCAGATCTCGGGATGGGTCAGGAGCTGGAGCCAGGGGAAGCCGCCCGACCGGAGCTCGTCGTGCGGACAGCCGGAGCGCCAGCGCTGGTTCGAGTCGGATCGGTACGTCGGCGGATCGAAGTACCCCTCCTGCATGACGTTGACCGCCCCGGGGATCGGCGCCGTCATGTACCCGGGGTCGGGGTTGTGCCATGCGACGACGGGGTCGAACCGCTCGTCGAGCCTCGCGTCCGGGTAGACGGCGTGCAGCCCGACACGATGGCCCAGCGCGCGGATCCGTGCGAGGGCGGCGACACCGTCCTTCGAGGCGAGGTTGTAGAAGACCGACTCGGTCATCAGGAAGTACGTGGCGGACACGTCCGCCTCCGCCTCGAGCGTGGCCATCTCGAGTGCCGCCTCGAGCGAGAGGTCGACGTCGTGGCGGAGGAGGAGATCTCCCCGGCGGGGCGGCTCGTCGAAGTGCGCGAACCGATAGCCGCCCGCGCGCGACGCCTGGAGGAGCTCGCCGTAGTGGTCGAGCGTGAACGCACAGCTCATCGCGTCGCCCCGAGCCAGTCGAAGGTCTCACCGCTCCTCGGCCTCCGGTTCGGGTCGAGCACGGTGTGCGGCTCGCTCATGCGACCTCCACGTCGAGCAGCCCGGCGGCGTGCTCGGCGCGCCGGAGCGCCTCGACGGAGGTGGACGCTGTGGCGATCACGTAGCCTCGACGATCGCCGTCGAGCCGGACGGGGCGGATCGTCTCGCCCTCGGCGAGATACGTCTCGGCCTGTACGACCCCCGCGGATCCCAGGACGGCATCGAGCGTGCCGACCCGCGTCACCGTCCCCGTCGGCAGCGGGCCGGGCGACGCGGTGAGGAAGCGGATCGCGAGCGGCTGCGAGAACCGCGGCAAGCGCGACGTCGTCCGGCACCGGCTCTCCGAGCGCGAAGCGGAGCGCCACCTCGACGAGGTCGACGCCGACGGCATGGCGGACGAGGTCAGCCATCTGGCCGCCGGGAATGCGCGCCGCGACCTCGACGACCGAGACGCCCCCGTCGGGCGAGGCGATCAGCTGGGGGAACGCGATCCCGTCGCGAAGCCCGAGGGCGGTGACGGACCGTTCGGCGACCTGCTCGGCCTGCGCGAGCTGGTCGGAATGGATCGACGCCGGGTACATGTGGATCCAGCCCACGCCGAATCCGAGGCCGTCGGGGCGCAGCCGGTCGGAGAGCGTCACGAGGCGAGCATCGCCGTCGCGGACGACCACGATGCCGTTCATCTCCGTCCCCTCGACGAAGCCCTCGAGGATCGCCTCCCGTCCGGGCGATTCCGCCAGCGCGGAGTGCAGGTGCGACTCGAGGTCACCCTGCGTCTCGAGGCGGAAGAGCCCGCGCTGGCCGCCCGAGTCGACCGGCTTCAGCACGGCCGGCAGCCCGACGGTCTCGATCGCGGCACGGCCCTCCGCAAGGCCCCGCACGGCGGCGAACGGCGGCTGCGGGATCCCCTCCTCGGCCAGGGTGCGCCGCATCGCGATCTTGTGGGTCATCCGGTGCGCGACGGCCGAGCCGATCGTCGGCAGCCCGAGCCGCTCGGTGACCGCCGCGACGACGGGCACCGCGCGGTCGGCCGAGACCGTGAGCGCGCCGTCGACCCCGTGGCGCCGTGCGACCTCCTCGACAGCTTCGACGTCCGCGAAGTCCACGACCTCCGGGACGTCGGCGAGCTCGAGACCGGGCGCCGCCGGGTTCCTGTCGACGGCGACCACGCGCAGGCCGCGCTCACGCGCCTGCATGATCGCGCGGCGCTGATGGCGTCCCGCGCCGACGAAGAGGACGCTCGACACGGCGCGATGCTAGACGAGCGGTCGCACGGGGCTGTGGAGCGATCGGCACGAAGGCGGCGCGACGGCGTCTCCCATCCGTCGCTGTTGTCCAGTTAGGCTCTGAGCCGTGGGGAGGAGGTCGGTGGCCCGGGAGTCAGGCGCCGACATGTCGTCTCCGGACAGGTGCCCGCCGAGCCCGATACGGCAGCAACGGCCGGCTCCGGGCGAGACGCCCTCCGTTCGCCGTCGCGACGGGGCCGCGGGCGCGACTACCATCCGCGCGTGTCCCTGACGGGAAAGCGCGTGCTCATCACCGGTGGCGCCGGCTTCATCGGCACGACGCTCGCGACGCGGCTCGTCGAGGAGAACGAGGTGGTCGCCGTCGACAACCTCCACCGCGACGCGCTGTCGGGCACCGACCTCGCCGACCATCCGAGCTTCCGTTTCGTCGAGGGAGACGTCCTCGAGCTGGAGCGACTGATCGAGCTCACGGCGGGGTGCACGCACGTCGTCCATGCGGCGGGGATCGCCGGCGTCGACACGGTGCTCACGAGCCCGGTGCGGACGATGCGCGTCAACGTGATCGGGACGTACAACGCTCTCGAGGCGGCGCTCGCGACGCGGGACACGCTCGAGCGGCTGGTCGAGTTCTCGACGAGCGAGGTGTTCGGGCAGCACGCCTTCAACGTCCAGGAGGGGCACGTCACGACGATCGGCTCTGTCGGCGAGGCGCGCTGGACGTACGCGGTCTCGAAGCTCGCCGGCGAGCACATGGCGCACGCCTATCACTCCGAGCTCGGGCTGCCGGCGGTCTCGGTGCGGCCGTTCAACATCTTCGGCCCGGGTCAGATCGGCGGAGGCGCGATCCGAGCCTTCATCGAGGCGGCGCTCGCGGGCCGCGACCTCGAGATCCACGGCGACGGCTCGCAGATCCGTGCGTGGTGCTACGTCGACGACATGGTGGAGGCGGTGCTGCTCGCGCTCGAGCATCCGGCAGCTATCGGGGAGAGCTTCAACGTCGGCAACGCGCGCTCGGCCGTCACGATCTACGACCTCGCGACCCGTGTGAAGCGGCTGACCGGCTGCCCGGGCGAGATCCGCTTCGTCCCGCTGGACTACACCGACGTCGAGCTTCGCATCCCCAACGTCGAGAAGGCGCGGGCGCTGCTCGGCTTCGAGGCGCAGGTCGAGCTCGACGAGGGTCTCGCACGGACGATCGCGTGGTACCGGGCGAAGCTCGGCACGCCGGCGTGAGCGACGGCCCCATCCGTCTCGCGCGGCCGGACGTCGGAGAGGCCGAGCTCGCCGCCGTCGCGGCGGTGCTCACGAGCGGTCGGCTGACGATGGGGCCGCAGGTCGATGCGTTCGAGCGTGCCGTGGCCAACGCCGTCGGCACCGCCGACGCGGTCGCCGTGTCGTCCGGCACGGCGGCGATCCACCTCGCCCTCCTCGCGCTGGGCGTCGGCCCCGGCGACGAGGTGATCGTGCCCGCGTACACGTTCCCCGCGACCGCGAACGCCGTCGAGCTCTGTCGCGCGCGCGCCGTTCTCGTCGACGTCGACCCCGAGACCTTTCTCGTGCGGCCCGAGCTCGTCGCCGAGGCGGTCACCGAGCGGACGCGCGCAGTCCTCGCCGTGCACCTCTTCGGCCGGCCGATCGCGTGGGAAGACCTCCAGACGGCAGTGCCGCAGGACGTCGTGCTCGTCGAAGATGCGGCCGGTGCGCTCGGGGCGCGCTACCGCGGGACGCCCTGCGGCTCGCTGGGCCTCCTCGGCTGCCTCTCCTTCCATCCGCGAAAGATCGTGACGACCGGTGAAGGCGGCGCCGTGACGACCGACGAGGCCGAGCTCGCGGCGGCCGTCCGGCGGCTTCGGCACCACGGGATCACCGGCCCTCCGGTCGAGATCGAGACGCCAGGGTTCAACTATCGACTGCCCGACGTCCTCTGCGCGCTGGGGGTGCCGCAGCTCGAGCGGCTCGAGGCCCTGCTCGCCGCGCGCGAGCGAGTCGCCGCGTGGTACGCCGAGCGCCTCGAGCATCTCGTCGGCGTTCCGTCGGCCGAGGAGGGCGATCGGCACGGCTGGCAGGCCTACGTCGTGACGCTCCGGCGGAGGGACGATGCGCTCGCCGGCCTGCGCGCGGAAGGGATCGAGGCCCAGATCGGAACGTACGCCGTGCACCGACTCGCGGCCTACCGCGACCGCGGGTCGTTCCCCGGCGCGGACGCGGCGTTCGAGCGGGCGCTCGCGCTTCCGTTCGCGACGACGATGACCGAGGCGGACGTCGACCGCGTCGCGACCGCGGTCGCCCGGTTCGCCTGACGTGGGCGTGAGCGAGGACCCTCGTCTCGAGCGGCTCGATCCGCGCGATCGGGCGTATGCGGAGGAGCTCCCGCCCGGGGAGCGCGAGGTCGTCGTCACGAGCGTCGCGCGCTACCGGCGACCGGAGCGGCTGGCCGTCGGCGACCCGATCCCCGAGCTCGCCGCCGTCCGGCTCGACGACGGGTCGCGGGTCGAGCTCCGCGACCTCGTCCGCGAGCGCCCGCTGCTGCTCGTCTTCGGAAGCTTCACCTGACCGCCGTTTCGTCGCCGGTCCGGCGACGTCGAAGCGCTCTTCGGGCGCGTTCGGGATCGCGCGAGCGTCGTCTTCGTCTACATCGCGGAGGCGCACGCGCTCGACGAATGGCAGATGCAGGCGAACCTCGACGAGGACGTGCTCGTCCGGCAGCATGTGACGCTCGACGAGCGGTTCGCGGCTGCACGCGCGGGCGTCGAGCGTCTCGGCCTGACGATGCCGGTGCTCGTCGACTCCATGGACGACACCGTGAGCGAGGCATTCGCGGCGTGGCCGGAGCGCCTGTACGTCGCAGACCGCGGCGGACGGCTCGCGTACGTCGGCGGCCCCGGCCCGTTCGAGTTCGACCCGGACGCAGCCGCGGAGGCGCTCGACGGGTTGATCGGATAGGGCGACGCTAGAGGCAGATGTCGTCGGGTCGGACGGGCACGCGCGAGAGCGGTCGCCCGGTCGCCGCCCGCATCGCCGAGACGATCGCAGCGGTCGAGACGACGGTCGGCGGCTCGCCGACGCCCTTGAGGCCGTACGGCGCGTCCGGCTCGGGCACCTCGACGAGGGCGATGTCGACGGGCGGCATGTCGAGCGCCGTCGGGAGCAGGTAGTCGGTGAAGCTCGCGTTCAGGATCTCGCCGTCGCGCGTCACGATCTCCTCCATCAGCGCGAGGCCGAGCCCCTGTGCGGTACCGCCCTCGATCTGGCCCTCGACGGCGAGCGGGTTGATCGCCTTGCCGACGTCCTGCGCCGTCCCGATCCAGACGACGCGCGTCAGTCCGAGCTCGACGTCGACCTCGACGACGACCCGCATCGCCGCCACCGCGAGCGCGACGTGGGCGCGCTCGCCGGTGATCTGGCCGGTCTCGGGATCGAGCGGCGTCGTGCGCGGGTGGCGGTAGACGCGCTCGACGTCGACCTCGCCGCCGCCCCGCTTCCGCTCCTCGAGGGCCGCTCTGCAGGCGTCGCGGACGGCACCAGCTGCCATCCACGTCATCCGGGACGCCGAGGCCGAGCCGGACGAGCCGACCGCCGCGGTCGTGTGCGGCGCGAGCGAGACGTCGTGGGTGCCGAGTTCGGTCCGGGCGACCTGCAGGATCACGCCCGCGACCCCCTGGCCGACCTCTGCGGCGGCGGAGTGCACGACGGCGCGGCCGTCCGCGAGCAGCTGCACGCGCGCGGCGCAGAAGTCGTCGAAGCCCTCCGAGTAGCAGATGTTCTTGAAGCCGAGCGCGAAGCCGACGCCTCTCCGGATCCCCTCTCCCGTCGTGGTGTTCCCGGCGCCGCCCGGCAGCCGCAGCGGGTCGCGGGGCAATGCCTCCTCGGCAGGCGGCGGGAGCGCCGCCGCGCGACGGATCACCTCACGTGTGGGCAGCGACCCGGTCACGAGCTGCCCGGTCGGCAACGTGTCACCCGGCTCGAGCGCGTTCAGGAGGCGGAGCTCGACCGGGTCGATCGCGAGCTCGGCCGCGAGCGCGTCCATCTGCGCCTCGGCGGCGAAGCAGGTCTGGACGGCGCCGAAGCCGCGCATCGCGCCGCAGGGAGGGTTGTTCGTGTAGACCGCGGTCGCCTCGATCAGCGCGTTGTCGACGCGATACGGGCCGAGCGCGAACGAGGCCGCGTTGGAGGCGACCGCCGTCGAGCTCGAGGCATAGGCGCCGCCGTCGAGCAGGACCTGCATGTGGACGCACGTGATGCGGCCGTCACGCGTCGCTCGGTGCTCGCAGCGGATCCGCGCGGGGTGGCGGTGCACGTGCCCGGTGAACGACTCCGCGCGGTCGTAGACCATCTTCACGGGCCGGCCCGTGTGGAGCGCGAGGAGGGCGCCGTGGATCTGCATGGAGAGGTCCTCGCGGCCCCCGAAGGCTCCTCCGACGCCCGCGAGGTGCACACGCACCTGCTCGGGCCGGAGATCGAGGCACGGCGCGACCTGGTCGCGGTCGACGTGCAGCCACTGGGTCGCGACGTGGATGTCGATGCCTCCCTCGCCGTCGGGGACCGCGAGCCCGGACTCCGGGCCGAGGAATGCCTGGTCCTGGATCCCGACCTCGTACGTCCCCGTGACGACCACCTCCCCGCCGGTCGCGGGGTCGCCGTGGCGGATGACGATGCTGCGGACGACGTTCGGCCGGGGATCGTCGCGGTAGCCGTGACCCATCGTCGGGCGGTCGGGGTGCAGCGGCTTCTGCTCGAGCGCACGCTCCATGTCGACCACGGGGTCGAGCGGCTCGTACTCGACGACGATCGCCTCGAGCGCCCGGCGCGCCTGCTCCGGGTGCTCGGCGGCGACGACCGCGACGGGCTCGCCGGCGTAACGCACCCGGTCGATCGCGAGCACCGGCTGATCCGCGAACTCGAGCCCGTAGAGCTTCTTGCCCGGCACGTCGGCGTGCGTGAGCACCGCGTGGACGCCCGGAAGCCCGAGCGCGGCCGTGAGGTCGACGGAGACGATCCGCGCATGCACGTGCGGGCTGCGGAGCGTGTCGCCCCACAGCATGCCGGGTGCCGAGAGATCGCTCGCGTAGAGGAACTCGCCCGTCACCTTCGGCACCGCGTCGTCGCGGAGCACGCGCTCGCCGATGCGCCCGAGGACGAGCCGCGTGGCCTCGGTCGTGACGCTCATGCGCCCTCCGCGGCGAGTCGGACGGCGTCGAAGATCTTCGCGTACCCCGTGCAGCGGCAGAGGTTCCCGGACAGCGACTCGCGGATCTCGTCGTCGGACGGGTGTGGCACGCGCGCCAGGAGGTCCCGCGACCGCGACGACGAGCCCCGGCGTGCAGAAGCCGCACTGGACGGCGCCCGCGTCGACGAACGCCTGCTGCACGGGATGGAGGGCACCGTCGTCCGCCAGGCCCTCGACCGTGACGATCTCGTGCCCTTCCGCCTGCGCGGCGAGCACGAGGCACGCGCAGACGAGCCGCCCGTCCAGCAGGACGGAGCACGAGCCGCACTCTCCTTGCTCGCAGGCGTTCTTCGAGCCGGGGAGCTCGAGCGTGTCGCGGAGGAACGTCAGCAGGCTCTCGCCGCCCCAGGCGTCGCCCTCGAGAGGCTCGCCGTTGACCGTAGCGCGATCCTCACGAGCGGAGGCACCTCGCGAGCGTGCGCGTCGCCAGCACGCGGAGCGCATGGCGGCGGTAGGCCGCGGTGGCGCGGACGTCGTCGATCGGCGCGGCTGCCTCGGCGACCCGGTCGGGGAGCTCCGCGGCGTCCGCGAGCGGCACCGTGACCCGCCTCGCCGTGGTCGCGGCAGAGCCGAACGCGGCCCGCACCTCGCCCTCCGCCGGGTCGACGACGACGGCGAGCGAGCAGATCGCGATCACCATCGCGTTGCGCGGGCCGACCTTGGCGAACGTCTGCGGGCCGCCGCTCGGGCGGACGTGGATCGCGGTCACGAGCTCGTCCGCGGCGAGCGCGGTCCGCTTGACCCCGAGGAGGAACTCCTCGAGCGGCAGGGCCCGCGTCCCGCGGACGCTCGTGAGCTCGACCTCGGCGCGCTCGGCGAGGAGCGGCGGCAGGGCGTCGCCGGCGGGGGAGCCGGTCCCGAGGTTCCCGCCGATCGTGCCACGGTTGCGGATCTGGGGCGAGCCGACCGTGCGCGAGGCCTCCGCGAGCGCGGGCAGGCGCGTCGCAACGGGCGACGCCATGGCCTCCGTGTAGGTCAGCGCCGCACCGAGCCTGAGGACGCCGCCCTCCTCACGGACGCCCCGGAGCTCTGCGAGCTCGCTCAGGTCGAGCAGCGCGTCGGGCCTCGAGTGGCCGAAGGTCAGCTCCACGAGCACGTCGGTCCCGCCCAGGATCGGCCGGGCCTCGGGGTGGGCCGCCCGGACCCGCAGGGCCTCGACGAGCGTGCGGGGGCGGTGCACGTCCACGCGCGAAAGACAACCACATGCCGGGCTCGATGCCCGGCATGTGGTTCGTGTCGGACTTCAGTCCGACACATTTCTCCGCTCGACGTTCGGAAGCTGGTTCGTGTCGGACGTCGGTCCGACACATGCTCCGCTCGACATCCGGCAGCTGGTTCGTGTCGGACTTCAGTCCGACACATGCCTACCGACTTGACATCTGCTGATTTGTGAGTTATCACTCACAACATGACGGGCAATGCTCGGCAGACGGCGGAGGAGCGGCGCGAGGCGGTCCTGGCGGCGGCGATGGAGTCGTTCGCGCGCGGCGGACTGGACGGAACGTCGACCGAGGAGATCGCCGAGGCAGCCGGCATCTCGCAGCCGTACCTGTTCCGGCTCTTCGGCACGAAGAAGCGGCTCTTCCTGGCCACGATCGAGCGGTGCATGGCCGACACGCTCGAGCTCTTCCGCGAGGCCGCCGGCGGCCTGCGCGGAGAGGAGGCGCTCGACGCCATGGGAACCGCCTACGCCCGCATGGTGACGACCGACCGTACGCGCCTGCTCGCACAGATGGCCGCATACGCGGCGTGTGACGACCCGGATGTCCGGGAGACGATGCGAGCCGGCTACGGCAGGCTGCATCTCTTCGTCGAGACGGTCTCCGGCCTCGACGAGAAGGCCGTCGCGAACTGGTTCGCGCACGGCATG
Organism: uncultured Actinomycetes bacterium; assembly: GCA_963739405.1. Taxonomy (GTDB): domain Bacteria; phylum Actinomycetota; class Thermoleophilia; order Gaiellales; family Gaiellaceae; genus Gaiella. The sequence continues at coordinate 91,670 of CAVUAH010000013.1, forward strand.
CTCCTGAACGTCGTGGCGGCGATGGACCTCTGGGACGCGCGCGAGCCCTGGGCACGTCGCCTCGTGGACGGCGCCGTCGGGTCGAAGCGCGCCCTGCTCGCCGGCGAGGAAGACGCCGCCTGAGCGCTCTCTCATTTGCCCATTGATATGAGTGATCAATCACAACCAAAGGAGGCACGGAGATGACCACCACCCGTACGCTCTGGACCTTCGCGATCACCTCGCTCGCGCTCTTCATGGTGTCGCTCGACAACCTCGTCGTCACGACGGCGCTGCCGGTGATGCGAGTCGACCTCGGCGCGTCGCTCGAGCAGCTCGAGTGGACGGTGAACGCCTACACGCTGACGTTCGCCGTCTTCCTCCTCACCGGAGCGGCGCTCGGCGACCGCTTCGGCCGGCGCCTCGTGTTCTCCGCCGGGCTGACCGTGTTCACGCTGGGCTCGGCGGCCGCTGCGCTCGCACCGACCGTCGAGGCGTTGAACGCGGCCCGTGCCGTGCAGGGCCTCGGCGGCGCCTTCGTGATGCCGTTGACGCTCACGCTCCTGAGCGCCTCGGTCGCGCCGGAGCGGCGTGGTCTGGCGCTCGGCGCGTGGGGCGGGATCGGGGGCCTCGCGATCGCGCTCGGCCCACTCGTGGGCGGCGCGGTCGTCGAGGGAGTCGCGTGGCAGTGGATCTTCTGGCTGAACGTCCCGATCGGGATCGTCCTCGTCCCGCTCGCGCTTCGCCGCCTCGAGGAGAGCCGCGGGCCGGTCGGCGGCCTCGATCTCCCGGGCCTCGCGCTCGCGAGCGCCGGGCTGTTCGGCCTCGTGTGGGGTCTCGTGCGAGGAAACGGGCAGGGCTGGGGAAGCGCGGAGATCGTCGGCTCGCTCGTCCTCGGGGCGTTGCTCGTGGCGGGCTTCGTCCTCTGGGAGCTCCGTACGGTGGCGCCGATGCTGCCGATGCGGTTCTTCCGCTCGCGCGGCTTCGCGCTCGCGAACACCGCGTCGTTCCTGATGTTCTTCGGGATGTTCGGCTCGATCTTCCTCCTCGCGCAGTTCTTCCAGACGGTGCAGGGCTACTCGCCGCTCGGCGCGGGCTTGCGGATCCTCCCCTGGACGCTCGCACCGATGTTCATCGCGCCGGTCGCAGGAGCTCTCTCGGACCGGATCAGCCCGCGGCTGATCGTCGGCACAGGCCTGACGCTGCAGGCGGTCGCCCTCGCGTGGATCGGGCTCGTCTCGACCCCGACCGTGCCGTACTCCGAGCTGGTCGCGCCGTTCGTCGTGGCGGGCGTCGGCATGGCGCTGTTCTTCGCCCCGGTCGCCAACGTCGTCCTGTCCGCAGTCTCGCCGAGCGAGGAAGGGAAGGCCTCGGGCGCAAACACCACGATCCGGGAGCTCGGGGGCGTCTTCGGCGTGGCGGTCCTCGCCGCGGTCTTCTCGCACGTCGGAGGGTACGACTCCGCGCGGGCCTTCTCGGACGGGACGAACGCCGCGGTGCTCGTCGGCGCGGCGGTCGTCGGCATCGGCGCGCTCGCGGCGTTTGCGATGCCCGGCAGGGCTCGCCCTCAGCAGGTCGAGGACGCACGCCCGGAGCCGCTGGCCGAGGCAGCGTGAGCATCGGCCGGGCGGGAGGGGTCCGGTGGAGCGGTGGGGTGTACCCTCAGGCTCCCGATGAGCGAGACGCAGGTACGCGAGACCGCGGTGGGGGACGGCGACGCGGGTGGCGTGCCCGGGCTCTCGATCGTCGTGACGCTCTTCGAGGAGCGCCCGACGCTCGAGGAGCTGCACCGCCGCCTCACGACGACCCTCGAGGCGTTCGGCCGGTCGTACGAGATCATCTACGTCGACGACGGCTCGACCGACGGCACGTTCGCCACGCTCGAGCGCGTCCACGACGGCGACCCGCGCGTGCGCGCGGTGCGGCTCAAGCGCAACGTCGGGCAGCACCCCGCGATGCACGCGGGCCTCTCCCGCATCCGCGGCGCGATCGTGGTGACGATGGACGGCGACCTCCAGAACCCGCCCGAGGACGTGCCGCGCCTCGTCGATGCGGTCGAGGCCGGCTACGACGTCGCGAGCGGCCGACGGGCGGCGCGTCACGACTCGTGGGGGAGGACGCTCCCCTCGCGCCTGATCAACGGGATGCTGCGCCGCTTCACGGGCGTGGACATCTCGGACTTCGGCTGCGCCTTCAACGCGTACCGGCGCGAGGCGGTGGAGCCGATGCTGGGAGCGATCGGCCGTCAGAAGTTCACCAAGGCGCTCGTCCTCTCGGGCGGCGCGACGGTCGTGGAGGTCGACGTCGGACATGCCGCGCGTGAGGGAGCGTCGCGCTACTCGCCGCTCCGGCTCACCCGCCTCGCCCTCCACGTGCTCGCCGGCTTCTGGCCGCAGCCGATCCAGACAGCCGGGATCGTGCTCGGGACCGTCTGCTCCGTCGCCTCGCTCGCGCTCGGGATCTACGGCCTCGTCTTCTGGGTCTCCGAGTCCAACTTCCCGGGGCCGCTCCTCCTCGGCGCGCTCGTCGTCGCCGTGCTCGGCGTCCAGGGATTCATCCTCGCCCTCGTCGGCGAGCATCTGGGCAGAATCCAGCGCGTCGTGGAGCACCGTCCCCTCTACCTCGTCGACCGCGAGCTGTGATGAGCCGCGTTCTCGTCACCGGGGGCGCGGGGTTCATCCCCTCGAACCTCATCCGCCACCTGCTCGAGCACACGTCGCACGACGTGATCTCGCTGGACGCCCTGACGTACGCCGGCAACCTCGAGAACCTCGCGGACGTGATGAGCCACCCGCGGCTCGAGTTCGTCCACGGGGACATCCGCGACTCGGGGCTCGTCCGCGAGATCGTCGGCGGCGTCGACGTGATCGTCAACGCGGCGGCCGAGTCGCACGTCGAGAAGTCGATCCTCGAGGGGGCCTCGGAGTTCGTGACGACCAACGTCGAGGGCACGCAGATCCTGCTCGACGCGATCCGCGAGACGCCCGTCGAGCGCTTCCTGCTGATCTCCTCGAGCGAGGTGTACGGCACCGCCGAGCGCGACCCGATGGACGAGGGGCACCCTCTGAACCCCCGCAGCCCGTACGCCGCGACGAAGGCGGGCGGCGACCGGCTGGCGTACAGCTACCGCGTCACGTACGGGCTGCCGATCGTGATCGTCCGGCCGTTCAACAACTACGGGCCGCGCCAGCATCCGGAGAAGGTCGTGCCTCGCTTCATCACGCAGGCGCTCGCGGGCGAGCCGCTGACCATCCACGGCGAGGGCCGGGCGAGCCGCGACTGGCTCCACGTCGACGACACCGCGTCAGCGATCGAGGCGCTGATCGACGCGCCGCTCGAGCGGGTCGCGGGCGAGGTCGTCAACGTCGCGACGGGTCTCGACATCTCGGTCAACGAGATCGCGCGGCTCGTGCTCGAGGCCGTCGGCGAGCCGCGCGGCGCGACGGTCCACGTGGACGAGCGGCCGGGCCAGGTCGACCGGCACATCGGCTCGACCGACAACCTCGCGCGGCTGACGGGCTGGCGCGCATCGATCGGGTTCGAGGAAGGGTTGGAGCGCACCGTCGCCTGGTACCGCGAGAACGAGGCCTGGTGGCGGGGCGTCCTCGGGCGCGTCGGCGTCTCCTCGTCCTAGGCGCCGGCCCCGCCCAGCTCGGGCTGCTCGAGGCGGCACGGGCACGCGAGGACGTGCACGTGATCGCCGTCGACCGCGACGCCCAGGCGGTCGGCTTCGCCCTCGCCGACGAGCGCGCTGTGCTGTCGTCGGAGGACGAGGAGGCGGTGGACAGGCTCGCGCGCGCCCGCGACGTCGACGGCATCGTCTCGCCGGGCTCCGACTGGCCCGTCGGGATCGCGGCGCGGGTCGCGGAGCGGATCGGCCTCGCGCACCCGATCTCCGGCCGGACGGGGTCGATCGCGACGTCGAAGGCTCGCCAGCGGGAGGTCTTCGCGGCAGCCGGCGTGCCGCATCCGGGCGAGCTCGACCCGCGCGCCCCCGAGATCCCGTTTCCCGTCGTCGTCAAGGCGCCCGATCGGCAGGGCCAGCGCGGCCTCACGCTCGTCCGCTCACCCGACGAGCTCGAGGACGCGCTCGCGACCGCGCTCGCAGAGTCCCGCGGCGGCGCGGTGCTCGTCGAGCAGCACATCGACGGGCCCGAGGTGACCGTGAACGCCGTCTCGCTCGACGGCCGCTTCGTGCCGCTGACGGTCACCGACCGCGTGACGGCGCCGCCGCCCGCGTTCGGAGTCGCGCTCGCCCACGCATGGCCGTCCGCTCACGACGTCGAGGAGGCGGTCGCGGTCGCAGGGCGCGCCGTCGCGGCGGTCGGGATCGCGGACGGCCCCTCGTACACCCAGCTCCGGCTCGGGCCCGCGGGGCCGGTCGTGATGGAGGTCGCCGCGCGCCTCGGCGGCGGTCACGACGCCGAGCTCTGCGCTGCGGCCATCGGCGTCGACCTGAACGCGCTCGCCGTGGCCTTCGCGCTCGGGGAGAGAGGAGCTTGCAACAGTCTGTTGCAAGCTGCCGTGGCCGATGCCGGGATCTCCGCGGCGCCGAGCCCGATCGCCGGCGGGCGCTCGGCGAGGAGGAGCTTGCAACAGTCTGTTGCAAGGACGGGGCGCGGCGGGAGGCGCGGCGGTCGTCTTCCTCGTCCCGCCGGTCGGCGCTCTCGTCGGGGTCGACGGCGTCGCCGAGGCGGAGGCGCTGCCGGGCGTCCACTGGGTGCGCACCTACCGGCGCGCCGGCCACCTGTTCGGGCCGCTGCGGCGCGGGGCCGACCGCGCCGGTGCGGTGCTCGTCACGGGGAGCGACCGCGACGAGGCGCTCGAGCGGGGGCGCCGGGCGGCGGACGCCGTACGCTTCCGGGTCGATGCGGACCCGTCGTAGCACCCCGCTCGGCTTCCAGCCGCCCGCGCTCGGCGAGGAGGAGGTCGCCGCCGTCGCCGAGACGCTCCGCTCGGGGTGGCTGACGACCGGGCCCCGCGTGGCTCTCCTCGAAGAGCGGCTCGCCGCGTACCTCGAGGTCGAGCACGTCCTCGCGCTGAGCTCGGGCAGCGCGGCGATGCACCTCGCGCTCCTCGCGCTCGGGGTCGGGCCGGGCGACGAGGTGGTCACGTCGCCGCTCACGTGGCCGGCGACGGCGAACGTGATCGAGCACACGGGCGCGACCCCGGTCTTCTGCGACGTCCGCGACGACGACCTGAACCTCGACGCCTCCCTGCTCCCGGCCGTCGTCACCGAGCGGACGAGGGCGATCCTCCCCGTCCACCTCGCGGGTCAGCCGTGCGACCTCGACCCGATCCACGCCCTCGGCATCCCGGTCGTCGAGGACGCCGCCCACGCGCTCGAGAGCCGGTACCGCGGGCGGAAGCTCGGCGGTCTCTCCGACGCGACGTGCTTTTCCCTCTATGCGACGAAGAACCTCGCGGCAGGTGAGGGCGGGCTCGTCGCGACGAACCGCGCGGACGTCGCTGAGGCGATCCTGAGCATGCGCCTCACGCGGCGCGGCGACGGGGCGCGCTACGACCAGGTCACGTGGGGCTTCAAGGCGAACCTCTCCGACGTCCTCGCCGCGATCGCGCTCGTCCAGCTCGAGCGGCTCGACGATCATGCCGCGATCCGAAAGCGGCAGTTCGCGGCGTACGACGAGGGTCTCGCCGGCCTCGACGGCATCGTCCCCCTCGCACGCGATCCGCGCGATACGCACGCACGGCATCTCTATGTCGTGCGCGTCCACGCGGACGCCGCCGGCGCCACCCGCGACGACTACCAGCGGGCGCTCGCCGGTGAGCGGATCGCCACGAGCATCCACTTCCTCCCGGTGCACCGGTTGACGTGGTTCCGCGAGCGCTACCCCGGCCAGCCGCCGCTCCCGGTCGCGGAGCGCGCGGGCGAGGAGGTGCTCTCCCTGCCGCTCTCCCCGGCGCACACCGACGACGACATCGCGGACGCGATCGACGCCGTGCGCCGTGTCCACGCTGGCTTCACCGCATGAAGATTCGTGGCATGAAGCGGTCGCTCCGGATCGGGCTGACGGCCCTCGTCACCGGGCTCGCGCTCGGGTACCTCGTCTGGAAGGTCGACATCCACGAGATCGTCGACACGCTGCTCGACGCCAACCCGTGGTGGTTCCTGCTCTCCGTGACGATCATGATCGGCACAGCGCTCCCGATGGCGCTCCGCTGGCAGTGGCTGATGCGCGCCCAGGGAATGCCCGACAGCTTCGCGTGGCTGACCCGGGCGTACTTCGTCTCCTACACGGCCAGCCAGGTGCTTCCCACGTCGATCGGCGGCGACGCGATGCGCGTCTTCGAGACGGCGAAGCGCCATCCCGGCCGAACCGGTGACGTGACGTCGATCATCCTGCTCGAGCGGGGCCTCGGCGGCGCGGGCACCGTTCTGCTCGGCGCGATCGGGTTCGTGCTCGCGATCGGGACGTACGACGTGAGCGCCTACCTCTGGCTGGAGGGAGCGTTCGTCCTCGGGACGCTGCTCCTGATCTTCCTCTTCTTCGCGCGCTCCGCCCGGCCGCTCCTCGTCCGGGCCCGGCCGCTCCTCGTCCGGCTGCGCGTCGATCGTCCGATGCGCGCCCTCTACGACGGCGTCCACCACTTCCGCGGGCACGTGCGCCTGCTGGTCGGCGTGTTCGCCTTCACGACCGCGATCCAGGCGGTTCGCGTGCTCTCGATCTGGGCCGCGGGCAAGGCGGTCGGGATCGACCTCGGGCCGCGGATCTACTACGTGATGGGCCCGCTCTTCTTCCTCGTCCTGCTCGTGCCGTTCACCCTGAACGGGATCGCCGTCCGGGAGGCGTTCTTCGTCAGCTTCCTCGGCAGCGTCGGCGTCCCCGCCGACCAGGCGTTCGCGTCCGGCTTCCTGTTCTTCCTCGTGACGACCGCGCTCGCGCTGCCGGGGGCGGGAATCCTGCTCTGGGAGAGCGTTCGTGGCGGCTCCCGCCCGCGGCTCGAGCATGGCTGACGATCGTTCGCGCGTCGCCTGCGTCGTCGTCACCTACGACGCGCTCCCCTGGATCGAACGGTGCCTCGCGAGCGTCGCAGGAACCGAGGTCGTGGTCGTCGACCACGGCTCGTCGGACGGGACGCCCGACGCGGTGCGCGAGCGCTTCCCGGCGGTGCGCGTGGTGGAGGCAGAGAACCGTGGGCTCGCCGCAGGCTGGAACCGCGGCATGGCCGAGACGGACGCCGATCACGTGCTCGTCCTGAACGCCGACGCCTGGCTGGTCGACGATGCTCTCGCGCGCCTGCTGGCAGTGGCGGACGCGAACCCGCGCGCAGCCGTCGTGGGCCCGCAGCTGCTCGACCCCGACGGGACGCTGCAGCGGTCGGTGCGCGGCTACCCGACGCCGTGGCGGCTCGCGACCGAGTACCTCTACCTGCGCAAGCTCGCCCCGCGCTCCCGCGCGCTCAACGCGTTCTACGGGGCGGGGTTCGACCACGCGAGCGAGCGCGAGGTCGAGTGGGTGATGGGGGCGTGCTTCCTCCTGCGCCGCAGCGCCTACGGCGAGGTCGGCCCGTTCGACGAGCGGTACTTCCTCTTCAGCGAGGAGGTCGACTGGATGCGCCGCGCGGCGGATGTGGGCTGGTCGGTCGTGTTCACTCCGGACGCACGGTGTGTCCACGTCGGCGGCGCCGCGCACGGCGGGCGCATGTTCCGCGAGAACGTGCGCGGGCACCTGCTCTACCTGTCGCTCCACGGTCGGCCGGGTGACGCGGAGAGGGCGCGCCGGACGATGCGCGCCGCCCTGCTCGTGCGCGGACGGCTGTACCGGGGCGAGCGCGCTGCGCTCTACCGCTCCACGGCTCGGTGGCTCGGCTCGGGCGACGTCGAGGCGTTGCTCGCCGGATGAGGCGACACGTCGCGGCATGAGCAGCGTCTGGGTCCTGCTTCAGCTCGTCTTCGGGTTCGCGGTCGTGCTGGCGCCCGGGGCGCTCCTCGCCAGGACGATCGGCGTCCGGAGCATGTCGGCGACGCTTGCCTGGGCCCTCGCACTGGTGTTCGCGGCGCTCGCGGTGACGTTCGTCGTGCACGGCTCGTTGACGCTGACGCTCGTCGCTCCTCCTCGCCGCCGGGCGTCGCCGCCCTCGTCGTCGGCATCGCGCAGGGCCGTCCGGGAGACCTTGTGTTGAATCACCACAAGCTCCCCGGCAGACGCATCGTCGTGGGCCTCGGCGCGCTGCTCGGCCTCCTGCTCTGGCGCACCGCGGGGCACGTCGGCGGCGACGGCTTCTTCCACCTCGCCCGGATCCAGAAGCTGCTCGCGTTCGGCGACCTGTCGCTGTCGAGCGCGAACGAGTTCCCCGACGGCGGGCTCCACCCCGGCTACGCCTTCCCGCTCTGGCACGGCTTCCTCGCGCTCGTCGCGAAGGTCTCGGGCGCCGACCCGGTCGACGTCGTCCTCCACGGGCCGACCGTGCTCGCACCGATCGCCGTGCTCGTCGCGTACGAGGCGGGCTGGGCGCTCTTCCGCCGTCCGGTGCCGGCCGGAGCGGCGACCGCCGCCGGTGTCGCGCTCGTCGCGATGGCGCCCGGGCACGGGGGAGCACTGACTGCGCTCGCGCTCCCGGCGACCGCCTCGAGGCAGCTGCTCGTCCCGGCCGCGCTCGCGCTCGCGCTCGAGGCGACGAGGCGATCGAGCCGGTCCTCGGCGTCGCGCATGCCGTCACCGGCGCTGCTCGCGTCGGTCGCCGCCGCCTCGCTCGCGCTCGCCGTCGTCCACCCGACATACGCCCTCTTTCTCTGGGTGCCGTTCGCCGGGTTCATCGGCGTCCGCTGGCTCTGGGAGCGGCGCGACGCGCGGGAGGGCGGCCTCGCGCTCGCCGCGCTCGTCGTCCCCGCCGGGCTCTTCTTCGCGTGGCTCCTGCCGGTGATCGCCGACACGGCCTCGGTCGCCCCCGACACGGGCGAGCGCGTGCGCGGGTTCGACCAGTACGCGGGCCAGCTGAGCGGCTCGCCGGATCGGTTCTCCGTCGTCCCCGAGCTCTTCGGCCGGACGGGGGCGGTGGCGGTTGCGGCGCTGCTGCTCCTCCCGCTCGCCGGGCTCGCGTCACGCCGCCGCTGGGCGGCGTTCGTCGTCGGAGGGTCGCTCGCCGTGTTCGTCGTCTGCCTCGTTCCCTGGGTCTTCACGCCGTTCTCGGACGTCGTCTCGCTCTCGCAGTCGCGGAGGCTGGCCGGCTTCCTGCCGCTCACGTTCGCGCTGGCCGGAGGGATGGGGGTGCTCGCCCGACTGGTCGGCCGGGCCGTCGTCCCGATCGCCCTCGTCGCGGGGATCGCGTTCCAGCTCGCCTTCCCGGGGGAGTTCGGCTACACGCTGAACGACGGCGGCCCGGCGGCGGCGACCTGGATCGCCGTGGCCGGTGCGGTCGTCGCGCTCGGCCTCGGCTTCCGCCGTCGCCCGCCGCTCGAGCGCACGGCGGCGCTCGCCTCCGCGCTCGTCCTCCTGCCGACGTACGTCCACGGCCTGACGCACTGGACGGCCTCGGAGGCCCGGCGTCCCAACCCGCTGTCCGACGGCCTCGTCGCAGCCGTCCATGCCGATGTTCCCGTGGGCGCCGTCGTCTATGCGACCCCCGAGTCGAGCTACAGGCTCGGGGCGATCGCGCCCATCCGGGTGTGCGTCAACCCGCCCGGGCCACGTCGCCGACACGGTCGAGAATCGCCCCTGGGCACGGATCGCCGATTTCCGGCGCTTCGTCCGCACTGGAGATCTCGCGATCCCGCGCGCGTGCGGCGCCACCTGGCTCCTCGTCGACATGCAGCGCTTCCCGCACCTGACGCCGAACCTGCCCGTCGCCCACCGCGACGAGCGCTGGGTGCTCTATCGGCTGTGAGCCGGGCGGCCTCAACGGCGGCGCAGGTACCCCGAGGGGTTGAACGTGAGGAGGAGCTTCTCGCGCGAGTGGTCGACCTCGAAGTCGTCCGTCGAGGCGAGGAAGTCGCGCACGGCCTCCATCGGACCCGGGCCGAAGGCGAGGGGCCACCGGGTGCCCGTTGATGTTCGTGTCCTCGACGACGAGGTAGCAGCCCGGCGTGACGAACCGGCTGTAGAGCTCGAGCTCGCGCAGGACGTGTCTCGGCGGTGATCCGAGTCGAGGATCACCATCACGCGCTCGGCGTGATCGGAAGCGTCGCGGACCTCGTCCACGACGTCCTCGATCACGGATGACCCCCCGGGGCGCAGGAGCGGGAACAGTGCTCGAAGCTCGCCCTGGTTGGAGCATAGGCGTGCGAGGCGTCGTCCACCACGAAGTCAAGCGGTCCGCCCGAGCCGACCGCGAGCTCGCGGGTAGACGAGGCTGGTCCCCTTGATCAGTCGCCGTAGGTCTCGATTCGATCGGCCGCGCTCCTGGCCGCGACATCTCCGAGAAGTGCGGATCGTCGCCCCGATGCGAGATCCACGGGAACGAGCTCTCGGGCTGCACCTCGTTCCAGAGGACGACGGATCGACCCTGCCAGATCCCAAGTCGTATCCGTCGAGGCGCGAACTCGGGGCGCGCGGCGAAGAACCTTCGGAACTCGTCGACCAGCTCGCGTCTTGAGAAGTCGACCGCATTTCCGGATCAGAATCCGCGGAGCAGTTTGCAGTCGCAGCACAATGTCCGCGAAAACAACGTGATCGTCACGCCAGTCCAGGGCGTCGATCGAGGCGACTGCGTCGCGAATCTTCATGGGTGCTGGGCGCCTCCCCCGGTGAGTGCTGCGCTTCGAGAAACGCGTCGCGCTCACGCGGGAATCGCCGGACCGCCGTAGGCTAGCGAAGTGTCAGTGACTGCTCCGACTTCGGAGTACGGGGCGTATCACGCGCTCGGCCGGTCGGGGCTCCCTGCGTCACTCAGCGCGATTCTGCAGGTCAGGCTCATGAGCAGCTCCCGCGGCTGCCGCGGGCTCGCTGTCCTCGCTCTCGCGGCGCTCGTGCTGAGCGCCGTTGTCGTTCAGTCGAGCGGCCCAACCAGGCGGCGCACTTCGCGCTCGTCCGCGCACTGGGGTCGGGGACAGCGGAGATCGACCCAGGCGAGACGATCGACGCGTCGTTCGTTCACGGGCGCTACTACGCGGCGAAGGCGCCCGGGCTCGCGCTCGCCACGCTCCCGTGGTACGGACTGCTCCGGGCCGTCGGGCTCCAGCGCGGCGACCTTGCGGTCGCGACGGAGTACCGCGACCGGGTCTGGGAGCTCAGCCTCTACGGCGCAGTCCTGCCGTTCGCCCTCCTGCTGGTGCTCATGGCTCTCGTCGCAGAGCGGCTCGTGCCCGGCTCCGGGGCCCCGTCCGCCGTCCTCCTCGGGGCAGGGACACTGCTCCTGCCCTTCGCGACGCTGTTCTTCGACCACCTGCTCTCGGCCGCGCTCGGCTTCGCGGCGTTCGCCGTGCTCTTCCACGCGCGCGAACGCGTCCGGGCGGGCCCTCTACTCGTTGTCGCCGGCGCGCTCGCCGGGCTCGCCGTCGTCTGCGAGTTCCCGCTCGGGATCGTGGCGGTCGTGCTCGCCGCCTATGGCGCGGCCGGCGAGCGGCCCGCGCGGAGGGCACTCGTCTACACCGGGGGTTTCGCCGCCGGCCTCCTGCCGCTCCTCGCGTTCAACACGTGGGCGTTCGGCTCGCCATGGACGCTCGGGTACACGAATGCCCTCGTAGCGCCGTCGGGAGGAGGGGATGCGCCGCTCGTCGGGGCGAACGACGACGGCTTCTACGGTGTCGGCCTCCCCGATCCGCGCGCGGCGTTGACGTTGCTCGTCTCGGAGAAGGGCCTCCTCATCGTCGCACCGCTCGCCATCATCGCACTCGCCGGCCTCCCGCTCGCATGGCGTGCGGGACGGCGGCCGGAGGCACTCGTCTGCGGCGGGATCCCGCTGCTCTTCCTCCTCTACAACGCGGCTTACTACCTGCCGTTCGGCGGCCAGGGGCCGGGACCACGCTTCCTCGTCCCTGCGCTGCCGTTCCTCGTCGTCCCGCTCGCCTACCTCGTCCGGGCGAGACCCGTGCTCGCAACAGGGATCGGGCTCGTGTCCACGGCGGTGATGGCGCTGGCGACCATCGCCGGGCCGCTGACAGGCGTCGAGTACGGGATCGGGACCTGGCTCGACCGCGCCGGCCGGAGCGAACTCGAGGCCACGCTCGCGACGCGGCTCGGCATCGGCGATCCGTGGGCTGCTGCGCTGCCGTTCCTCGTGCTGCTCGCGATCGCCCTCGTCCTCGGGCTGGCACGGCTCCCGCTTCGCGCCCGGATGCGCGCCGACGGCCCGTTGCTCGCCGTGCTGCTCGCGGGATGGGTGCTGGTCGTGCTCGCGGGCGCCGGACCTGCTCCCCGCCGACGCCGCGCACGGCACGCGTCGCGGGAGCGGGGGCCGTGACCGTCCTGCTCGGGGTCGGGGCGGCCGCGCTCGTGCTGGCGCGACGCTGGGGGCCGATCGCGCTGCTCCCGCTCGCTCCGCTCGACCGTGCTCGCGCTGCCCGCGTTCGACGCGAGGCCGCGGGTAGCGCTCCTGGTCGCGGGGGTCTCGGTCCTCGCCGCGGCGGTCTGCTGGCCGTGGGTCGCCCGCTCGCGCGCCGCGGCGCACGGATAGCGCGCTTCCCGGCTCTCAGTACGATCGCCGCCGTGAAAGCCCTGATCGTCAGCTTCTACTTCCCACCCGCCGGCGGGGGCGGCGTGCAGCGGCCGCTGAAGCTCGCGCAGTACCTCCCCGCGATGGGCGTCGAGACCCACGTGCTGGCGCCGGACGACCCCCGCTGGCTGCATCGCGACGAAGGGCTGCGCGTGCCCGTCGCAGGCGTGGGTCCATCGCGCCCGCTACGTCGGGGTCTCCGGCGGCAAGCCGTCGGAGGTGCTCGCCGGGACCCAGGGGGTCGAGCGCGCGGTCACTCGGGCCAGGCTGCAGCTGCGCCGCCTCGTCGTCCCGGACGAGAACGCGACCTGGGCGGTCACCGCGATCCCGGCTGGGATCCGGCTCGTGCGCGAGCACGGGATCGACGTCGTCGTCTCCACCTCGCCGCCGCCGTCGACGCACCTGATCGCGGCCGCGATCGCCCGCGCGACCGGCGCCCGGTGGGTCGCGGACCTGCGCGACTCGCTCGTCTTCCACGCCCATCGCCGCTCCGACACCACCGCTACGAAGGCGAAGGCCGCGCTCCAGGCTCGCGTTGCGCGGCTCGTCGCGTCCCGCGCAGACGCCATCACGTGCGTGTCGGAGGCGATCAGCGTGGAGACGCGCGCGCTCGATCCGCGGGGTCCCGTGGTGACGATCCCGAACGGTGCCGACTTCGACGACGTGGCCGGGCTGGAGCGGCACCCCTCGGAGCGATTCCGCATCACCCATACCGGGAGCTTCTTCGGGCGCCGCGACCCGAGGCCGTTCCTCCAGGCGCTCGCCGATTCGGGCCTCGACGTCGTCGCGCGGTTCCTCGGGGACTTCCGCGACGCCGACCGGGAATGGGCCGCGGGGCTCGGCCTGGGCGACCGGCTCGAGCTGCGGCCGTACGCGCCGAGGGCCGAGTCGCTCGCCCTCCAACGCGACTCCGAGGCGCTGCTCCTGCTGATCCCCGACGCGGGCGGCCGGGGCAAGGGCGTCCTCTCGGGGAAGGTGTTCGAGTACGTCGCGGTCGGGCGCCCGATTCTCGCCTCCGTCCCGCTCGACGGGGCGGCCGCGGAGCTGATCCGTGACACGGGCGCCGGCGTCGTCGCCCCTCCCGACGACCCGGGGGCGATCCGCGAGGCCCTCGAGGAGCTCCACGCCCGCTGGCACGACGGTCGGCTTCGCGACGTCGAGCTCTCGCCCGAGTGGCGCGACCGGCTCTCCCGCAGGACGCGCGTCGAGGAGATGGCCGCCGTGCTGCGCGCTACCCTCGACTGATCGACGACGCGCTCGAACGCTTCTTCGGCTCACCAGGCGCGCTCGGTCGCGTCGTCGTTCTGTTCTGCGTCGCTGTCATGGTCGCTGCGCTGGCATGGCTCTATCCGCGCGCCTTCGACGACGCCAATCGCGCCGCTCGGGCCAATGCCCGGCTCGACAACATCGATCGGCGCTCGGCGGCGGCAACTCGGTGCTTCCCGCTCAGGCGATCGCGATCGAAGCGCGAGGGATGATCCCAGAGCGCGGCACTTTCGCTGTGGCCGTCGGCCCACGGCCACCCGAGTGGAGCGTGCTCGCGGATCCCGCCTCACTGGAGAACTACATGCGGTACTTCCTCCTGCCCCGCAAGACGGATCCGGACGCGCCGTGGATCCTCTGCTTCGCCTGCGACCGCGGCGCATACCCGGACGCCCAGCCCGTCTGGGAGGATTCCGAGCAAGGGCTCGCGATCCTGAGGCGATCGACGTGACACTCCGCGCGCTCTCCGGGCTCGCCGCGCTCAACCTCGGCCTATGGCCTCGTCGGGCTCGCGCTCCTCTGGGGGTTCCGCGCCCTGCGCACTGGGCGCCGTGCTGCGGCTCACAGGGCTCGGGTACCTGCTCGGCGTCGCCGCATTCGGTGTGCTGCTGGACGACGCTTCTCGTGGCGGCGTCCGGTTCGGCGGGGTCGCGATCATCGTGTCGCTCGGTTGCTCTCGGCGTGGCCGGCGCTGCCCTCGCCCGAGCGCGCCAGGTGAGCTTCCGGCGCGGCCCTCCGAGTCTGCCGGCCACCGGACAGTCGCTCGTCGCGGCGGCGGGCGTCGCGCTGGCGGGGCTCTTCCTCGAGGCGCTGTTTCGCGCGGCGCGCCTGCAAAGCCTCCAGGCGTACGACGCCTGGGCGTTCTGGGTTCCGAAGGGCAAGGCGATCTACTTCTTCAGCGGTCTCGACGAGCACGTCTTCACGACGGCGCCCAACTCGACGTACCCGCCGCTGCAGCCGATCCTCGACGCGACGGCTTTCCATGCGATGGGCGGGGCGGACGCCACCACGCTGCACGTGCAGTTCTGGTTCCTCCTCGTCGGCGCCGTCGCCGCTGCGGCCGGCTTGCTGCATCGCCACGCCCCCGCGTGGCTGATCTGGCCCCCTCCTGCTCGTCGCTCGTCGTCCCTCGCTTCGGAGAGCGGCTGCTGGAGCCGCTTGCGGACGTACTCCTCGACATTCTCGTCGTGGTCGCGGCCCTACTGCTCGCGCTGTGGCTCCGCGACCGGCGGGCTGGCGCCTCGCTGCTGCGACGGTCCTGCTCGCCGGCGCAGTGAACACGAAGCGCGAAGGCATCCTGTTCGCCGCGTGCGTGCTTGCCACACGTTCATCGCCTCTGGCCCGCGCCGGTGGCCGTGGCTCGCCGTCGCGTCTGTCGCTGTCGGGGCCTCGCCGTGCTTCCGTGGCGCATCTGGGCGAGCGGCACCAGATCCCCGCGGGGGCCACCATCCTCCTTCGGCACGGACCGGCTGGGTGGCGCTCTGCGGGTGTCGTTCGACGTCCTCTACTCGAACTCGCGTGGTCGGTCATGCCGGTCATCGCCACGATCGCGCTCGGGGCCGCGGCCGTGTGGGGCGACAGGCGTCTGGCCGGGTACGTCGGGCTGCTCGCCCTCCTGCTGTTCGCCGGTGGGGTCTGGACGACGGTAGGCTTCCCCGAGCTCGCGATCTCGGCGGACGAGTCCGGCAATCCGATCGTCCGCTATACGGGGTCGATCATCCTGCTGGCCGCCGTCGTCACGCCTCTGCTCCTGGCCTCGGTCTGGCGAGGGGGCGAGGAGCCTTGAGCTCGTCTCGTGTCCTCCTCGCGGCGGCGGCGATCGTCGCAATCCCGCTCGTGGGATATCCCGCTCGTGGTCGGCGCGGACGGGGCACGATTCCCTTCACCCGACGACTGCGTCCGCCTGGCTCCGGCCGGGTCGACCGAGCCTCTCGACCTCGTCTTCGGCCGTCGCGACACGCCCGGTGAGGCCGAACGGCTGCTCGAGCGCGTCCGGGCGGTCGGGTACGTCGACGCAGAGGTGCTCCTCGAGGGATGCGGGCGGTGGAAGGTCATATACGACGGGATCACTCGTATCCGCAGGGCGCGAGCTCGGTCGCCGAGGCTCGTGGCGCAGGTCTCGAGGCGTGGCTCGAGATCCAACCGCCCTAGCGGCTGCACCGCGCGCCGTACCATGTCGCCGCCGTGACCGCGATCGCCCTCGACCGTCCGCGCGCCGTCGCGGAGCGTGCTCCGTTCGTCGAGGGCCTCTTCTTCATGACGGTCTTCACCGTCACGTACGCCAAGCTCCAGTGGGAGGTCGCGGGGACGCTGTCGTTCTCCGACGTCGTCACCGCGCTCTTCCTGTTCGCCTTTCTCGTCTACCGGGCGGAGCGCTCCGACGCGCGGCTCGAGCGTGCGGCGTTGATCACGCTCGGGGTTCTTCACCGCCTTCCTGCTCGTCTACCTGATCGGGTGGTTCAACCTCGAGACGACGCAGTCGCTCGCCCAGTGGGCCAAGGGGATGGTGAAGTTCCTCCTCCACTTCCTGTTCCTCGTCGCAGGCGTCTCGCTGATCGCCCGCCGCGGCATCCGGTTCTACTGGCTCACGCTCGCCGCGTTCGTGGCGGGTGTCACCGCCAATGCCCTGTACGGCGTCGCCCAGCTCCTGGTCGCGGAGGGGACCGGACGGAACCTCGACGCGGGCTGGCTCCAGCCGCTCACCGGCGGGGCGAGCAAGATCAACATCTACGGCGCGATCGAGGGTCAGAACGTCTTCCGCATCAACGCGCTCACGGGAGACCCGAACCACCTCGGGATCGAGCTGGCGGCCGTGCTCGTGCTGCTGCTGCCGATCTACCTGCGCCTCGAGCAGGGGCACCGCCTGAGGACGCCTCTGGCGGTGCTGCTCGGCTTCCTGCTCGTCGTCGAGCTCGCGACGCTCTCGCGTAGCGGGATGCTCGGTCTCGGCTGCGGGTTCCTCGTCCTCCTGATCCCGTACCGCCGCCACTTCCTGACCGCGCGGTTCCTCGTGCCGCTCGGCCTCGTGCTCGCGGGGATCTTCGTCGTCGTCGCGCGCCGGTCCGCGTTCTTCGAGCAGGTGCTGACCTCGCGACTGTCGACCGAGGGCCGGGGGTCCTCGACGCACTTCCTCGTCTACGACTTCATCCCGGACGTGCTCGCGCAGCACCCGCTCTTCGGCCTCGGCCTCAACACGTTCTCCGTCTACTACGAGTTCCAGACCGGGAAGACGAACTTCGGGCCGCACTCCTTCTACGTCGCCTCGTTCGTGGAGACCGGGCTCGTCGGGACGCTCGTCTTCGCGGCGTTCCTCGTCTACCTCTTCCGGCGCTCCGGCGCGACACGGCACATCGGGCGTGCGCTCGCGGCGCCCGGGGACCCGCTCGCCGCCCGCGTCTGGCCGCTCGGATGGGGGCTCACGGCTGCGCTCGTGGCGACAATGGCCTCCAACGTCTTCTACCTGACGATGTCCTTCTACTACTTCTACGTCATCGCCCTGCTCGCGATCGCCGCGCCTGCGGTGTTCGCGCGGCGCCTCGAGCGACGTGAGGGTCGTCGTCCTGACGACGTCGTACCCGCGCGACGCGGACGACGTCGCCGGGACGTTCGTCCGGGACGGCGTCGAGGCGCTGCGGGCGTCGGGGGTCGACGTCCGCGTCGTCTCGCCGGCGAGCTTTCGCCACTTCGGGATCGCCTACGGCGACGGGATCGTCGAACAACCTGCGCGCGGCGCCGTGGAAGGCGCTCGCGCTGCCGCTCTTCTTGCTCTCGTACGCGGCCGCGGCACGTCGTGCCGCGCGAGGCGCGGACGTCGTGCACGCGCACTGGCTGCCCTCCGCGCTCCCGGCCCTCGCCACGGGCAAGCCGTTCGTGCTGCAGCTCTGGGGCTCCGACGTCGCGCTCGCGCGGCGCGGACGACGGCTCGCGCGGCGGCTGCTCCGGCGCGCCCGCGTCGTGGTCTGCGCCTCGTCCGCGCTCGCCGACGAGGCTCGGGCGCTCGGGGCGAGGACGTGCGGGTGATCCCGACGGGCGTCGCGATCCCGGAGTCGGTCGGCGAGCCCGACGAGCCGCCGCACGCCCTCTACGTCGGGCGCCTGTCGGAGGAGAAGGGCGTCCGCGAGCTCGCGGAGGCGGCCGACGGGCTCCCGCTCGTCGTCGTCGGTGACGGCCCGCTCCGCGCGCTGTTCCCCCAGGCGGTCGGCTTCGTCCCCCCGCGAGCTCGGCGCCTGGTACGAGCGGGCGGCCGTCGTGGTCGTCCCGTCGCGGCGCGAGGGCTACGGCATGGTCGCCCGCGAGGCGATGGCGTACGGCAGGCCTGTCGTCGCGACCGCGGTCGGCGGGCTCGTCGACGCCGTCGAGGACGGCGTGACCGGGATCCTCGTCCCGCCGGGCGACGTTCGCGCGCTCCGGGCGGCGATCGAGCGGCTCCTCGGCGATCCCGCGCTGCGCGCAGCGCTTCGGCGCGCAGGGTCGCGCCCGGCATCGCGCCGGCGAGCCTGGCTGCGACGGCGACGCGCGCTCCGTCGACGGTGACGACACGGGAAGCCCTCAGCGACGTCCGGCAGCGGACGAGCGTCCTGAGCACGCGAAGCCCGTCGAGCGCGGTGAGCTTCTTGCCCTCCTCGCGCGAGCGAGCCTTGTACGTGATCGGCACCTCGTAGATCCGCTCGCCGACGCGCAGCACGCGCGCGGCGATCTCGGGCTCGATCGCGAAGCCGCGCTCCCGGAGGCGCAGTGAGCGGAAGAGCTCGGTGGACATCGCCTTGTGGCACGTCATGACGTCCGAGATCCAGCAGTTGTAGATCACGTTCGTCGCGAGGTGACGCCCTTGTTCCCCATCACGTACCAGAAGCTGAAGGCGGCATGGCTCGACCAGGAGCGCGTCCCGAAGACGACGCTGCGCGTCGCCCGAGAGGAGCGGCTCGAGCAGCGGGCCGAGGTCGGCCGCCCGGTACTCGAGGTCGGCGTCGAGGATCGCCGAGAAGTCCCCGGTCGCGTGCTGGAGCCCCGTCTGGAGCGCCGCGCCTTTGCCGCGGTTGCGCTCGTGGAGGACGAGCGTCACGTTTCCGGCCAGCTTGCCTTCGTCAGGAGCTCGCGCGTGCCGTCGGTCGACCCGTCGTCGATGACGACGAGCTGACGGGAGTCGACGGGGAGCTCCGCCGTCAGGGCGTCGTCGATCGCGCGCTCGACCGTCGAGCGCTCGTTGAAGACCGGCATCAGGATCGTCAGCGAGCTGGGCATCGGCGCAGGCTATCCCTATCGGCAGCTGGCGCCGGGAACGTGACGGTAGACGGCCCACTGCTCGGAGCGCAGCGCGAGCTTCCAGCCCGAGGCACAGGCGACGTCCGACGGAGGACCGCCCAGGCGGCGTCGCCGCTGTCGCCTCCTCGAGGGTGTCCGCGTAGACGAGGCGGTGCTCGATGCGCGGCCAGCCGACGTACGCGAACGGATAGACGAGCTGGCTCCGCGTGACGGCGATGGTCGAGCCGGTCGTCGCGTTCGCCTCGAGGTACTCGATCATCCGGGACACCTCGGGCTGGATGCTCTGCGACCACGCCCGAGGCAGCGTCCAGATCGACGGGTGCGCCGCCGGCTCGAGCAGGCCGACGCCGGAAGGGCGTGCGTCGAAGTTGACGAACGCGAGAAACACGGACGTGGCGGCGACGGCGACCACGGCCGCGCTCGCGGCGGGCGAGGCGCGCACGATGCCCCACGTGGCGGCCCCGAGGGCGACGCCTCCCATCACGAAGCGCCCGTCGAACGGGTTGGTATCCGACGAGCACCGCGGTCTCGACGAGCACCACCACGGGAGACCACGCGAGGACCACCGCGACCGGAGGGAGGGCGCGCCGCGCTCCCCGCCACGTGACGACGACGAGTGTGGCAAGTGTCAGCGCAAGCCCGACCGGCCCGTACCAGGACGCCATGCTCGACGAGGACACCGGCCCGCGGGTGGTGCCGAACGTCGTGGCTTCCGGGTAGCCGAGGATCGTCCAGCCGTGCCAGTACACCGCGTGTAGCACGCGCTCGGCGAAGGGGAACGCGAGCGGGACGAGGGCGAGCGCGGAGCCGAACACGACGAGCGTCCTCCGGCGCGAGACGCAGTCCGACGACGGCGACGACACCTGCCGCGAATGCGTAGAGGAGCAGATCGTCCCACCCCGCCGGGACAT
Source organism: uncultured Actinomycetes bacterium (assembly GCA_963739405.1). Taxonomy (GTDB): domain Bacteria; phylum Actinomycetota; class Thermoleophilia; order Gaiellales; family Gaiellaceae; genus Gaiella. The sequence goes on from CAVUAH010000013.1 coordinate 111,697, forward strand.
CGATCGTCTCGACCATGTAGCGCGTCGCCCGCGCGGGGATCGGCGTCAGGCGCCGTGGTGCCGGCGCGAGCCGCCGGTCGTTCCGAACACGCCTCGGTCGGCGCGGACGTTGACGAGCAGCGTACCACGCGCCGCCGATCGCGAGCGCGACGGCGCCGACCGCGAGCACGGCGACGAGGCGGGCTGCCTCGATAGGTGAGGAGGCAGACGACGAGGAGGATCGGGACGGCGAGCAGCCCGATGCCCTTCGTCCCGACGAGAAGCGCGAGGGCCAGCCCGCCGAGGAGCAGCTCGGCGCGGGAGCGGCCGAGCGCGAAGTACGTCGCAATCGACGATCAGCGCGGCGGTGACGAGATCGTTGAGGGCCGACGGCGCCTGGAGCGCGACGACGGTGAGTGTCGGGAAGACGAGCGCGCCGAACGCGGCCTGGCTGCGCGAGAGGCCGATCCGGCATGCGGTCCCGTAGATCGCGAGCACCGCAGCAGGGAGGGAGGCGAGCTGGACGAGCCCGACATACCGGATCGACCCCGAGAGCAGCATCGTCGCGCCCTGGAGGATCTCCGCATCGGGTGCGAAGTCGTTGATCCGCGTGTCCTCCACGCCGGGCACCGGCCCGACCGAGTGCTGCTGGATCCAGAAGATCGCGCGGGTCAGGTGGTACGTGAGGACGTCGTACTCCGTCGGGGGCGTGAACAGCGCGAGCGCCGCCGCGTAGCCGAGCTCGAGGAGCACCACGACGCCGAGGACCGCGACGACCGGGTCGCGGAGGAGCTCCCGGCCAACCGGGCGGACGTGTCCCAGCGCGGGCGCGGGAGGTCTGAGGAGGGCGGTCGCGCCGACGGCCACGACCGCGACCGCCGCGACGGCAGCGAGGAGCCAGCCGCGCGTGTAGGCGTCGAAGAACGACAGGGCGTGCGAGACGGCGACCACCTCGGCCGCGCCGAGGACGGCGATGCCGAGCGCCAACGTCACCACTCCGCGTAGGCGCAGGAGCAGCGCGCCGCACACCGACGAGGTCGCGACGAGGACGAGCCCTGCGACGAGCGAGATCACCCGCTCGCGCCGATCGCGACGCACCGGCCGCGGGCCGCGAGCCGACGCTCCACGAGCCATCCGTCCGTGGCGGCCACACGCACCCACGAGCCGCAGCGATCCACACGCGATCCGGGCGCGACGACGAGCCACGTCGCGTCGTCCGGCACCCGTCCTCCGTCGATCGGCACGAGCACGCTCCTCCGGCGGCCGGCAGGGTCGAGCAGCGGATAGAGGAGATCGCCGGGCAGCGGCGCGATCGCGACGGTGGCGCCGTCGGGCGTGCGGTCGAGCGCGAGGCTCGCCTTGACGGCACCCGACCCCGACTGCCGCCACCGGAGCAGCGACTCCCTGCGACTCGGTCCACACCGAACGGTCCTGGTCGAGCCAGGTCAGCCCGGCGGGTCGTCCGAACGTGTCGAGGAGCGTCAGCGGGAGCGTCACGAGCGCGAGCGCGACCACGCCCCACGCGAGCCAGCGGTGCGCGAGCACGAGACCCCAGGTTGCCGCGGAGAGGAGGATCGAGAAGGCGATCAGCCGGCCACGCCAGGGGTCCCAGGCCACGGTGAGCGCGAGGATGGCGATGAACGCAGAGGCGCGCCCGCGAGGACGACCGGGGTCCACCCCCGCGCCGCCGCCGCAGGCGGAGGATCGTGAGGACGAGCGCGGCGCCGACGAGGATCGCGCCGAGAGGCCCGTACCAGGAGAGGCCTGGGTCCGAGCCTCTCTGCGGTTGCCACGACGCGTCCGCGTCGGCGATGTCGCGCCGTCCGAGCACGACCCACCCCTTGACCCAGACGTGCATCCCGGCATCGGCGGCGGTGAGGAGAATGCGGGGCAGCAGCACGACGAGCGCGGCTCCGAGCGCCAGGGCGACACCTTCCGCCGCCGCCGCCGACGCGCGGCGGCGGGATGCCGATCGCGAGCACGACGGCGGCCGCGACGCCGTAGAGCCCCGTGAGGTCGACCGCGCGCGTGCCCGAGAAGTCGAGCAAGGAGTAGAGATGTCGACGGAGGGTCGTGGCCACCTCGAGCAGCGCCAACGGCTGCCGCTGGTCGGCGTCCGCCGAGAGCCCGCCGTCGAGCTCGCCGGTCTCGTGGAGGTTCCAGAGGTACCACGGGGCGCCGAGCGCGAGTCCGCAGCCGCGCCGGCAACGAGCACGCCCCACCGGCGGCGCGGAGCTCCGACCGCGGCCACGAGCACGAGGAGCGGAAGCGCGAGGATCGCGGTCGGCTTGGCCGTCAGAGCCAGACCGAGCGAGAGGGCCAGCAGCACGAGGTCGGCGCGGGTGGATCCCAGGGCTGCGTACGCGGCCGTCGCGAGGAACGCGGCGACGACCAGGTCGTTGTACGCCGTGAACGCCTGCACCGCGACGACCGGCAGCGTCGGCGACGAGAAGCGAGCCGAACAGCGCCTGGCTCGGGCGAGGCCGACGCGACGCGCGATGCCGTACGTCGCGAGACAGCAGGTAGCGAGCGCGACGAGCTGCGGGGCCGCGGCCCAGCGGTCGCCGCCGGAGAGCACCATCGTGGCGAGGATCCCGATCTCCGCGCCGGGTGGGTTCCCGTCGAGCCGTGGGTCGCTCGCGCCCGCGATGTACCCGACCCCGTGCTCCTGGCGCCAGAGCGCCGCACGAGGCAGGTGATACAGCAGCGCGTCGAAGTCGAGCGGCGGCGTCGCGAATGCGAGAGCGATGACGTACGCGGTGCCCACGCCGACGAGCCCGGCCAGCGCCGCAAGGGCGGGGTCGCGGCGAACGAGGCCGAAGCGACGGCGCGGCTCCGCCCGCGGACGGATGGGAGCGGCGGCCGGCCGAGCCGCTGCCAGACCCCGACCGCGGCGGCAGCGACGACCCCGAGCGCGACGAGCAGCCACCCCCGCGTCACGAGCGCCGCCGGGGAGAGGAGGAACGTGACCGAGACGAGAATCGCCCAGCCGAGCGAGATCGCGGTGAGGGGGAACGCGACGACGCCGGGCGGCCGGAGGCAGGCGGCGAAAAGCGTCGCGCCGATGCCGAGCAGGACGAGGCCGAGGAGGAGAGCGGCCGGCGCGCCCAAGATCGCCAGGATAACGGCCGTCCGCCGGGTACGATCGCGCGGTGCGCGAGCTCACGATCGACGGGCGCCGGATCGCCGACGACACCGACTGCTTCGTGATCGCCGAGATCGGCCACAACCATCAGGGCTCGGTCGAGAAGGCGCAGGAGCTGCTCGTGCTTGCGAAGCAGGCGGGCGTCGACGCGGTGAAGCTCCAGAAGCGCGACAACCGACGCCTGTTCACGCACGAGCTCTACGACAGCCCCTACGACAACGAGAACAGCTTCGGCACGACCTACGGCGCGCACCGTGAGGCGCTCGAGCTCGACCGGGCGCCTACGCCGAGCTCCAGGCGACGGCGCGCGAGCTCGGGCTCGTCTTCTTCGCGACCGCCTTCGACGAGCCGAGCGCCGACCTGCTCGAGGAGCTCGACGTCCCTGCGTTCAAGATCGCCTCGGGCGACCTCACGAACACCCCGCTCCTTCGCCATATCGCGGCGTTCGGAAGGCCGATGATCGTCTCGACGGGCGGGGCGACCCTCGAGGACGTCGACCGCGCCGTCGATGCCATCACCGCCGCTCGGCGCCCAGCTCTGCCTCCTCCAGTGCACCGCCGCTTACCCGGCCGCCGTGGAGGAGCTGAACCTCGGCGTGATCACCACGCTCCGCGAGCGCTACCGGAGGTGGGGGGGGGTGGGTGGTAATGCTCGGGGGGTGTGAGTGTGTTTTGTGTTTTGTGTGGGGTTTTTTTTTTGTTCTTTGATGTGTGTGGGTTTGGTGGGTGTGTGTGTGTTGTTTTTGTGTGTGTTGTGTGGTGGTGTTGTTGTTTTGTGGTTGTGTTTGTTGGTGTGTTGTTGTGTTTGTGTGTGTTGTTTTTGTTTTTTTGTTGTGTTTGTTGTTTGTTTTTTTTTTGTTGTTGTTGTGTTTGGTGTTGTGTGTTTTTGTTGTGTTGTTGTTTGTTGTTGTTGTGTTTTTTGTTTTATTGTTTTGTTTTTTTTTTTGGTTTTTTGTTTTTGTGTTATTTTGTTGTTTTATGAGTTGTGTTTGTTGTGGTGTTTTTATGTGATGTATGTGTTGTTGTATTTGTTTTGTTGTTATGTTTTTTTTGTGTGTTGTGATTTATGTAGTTGTGTTTACGGCGTGATCACCACGCTCCGCGAGCGCTACCCGGAGCTCGTGGTCGGCCTCTCGGACCACCAGGACGGGATCGCGATGGCGCCCGTCGCGTACATGCTCGGGGCGCGGGTGATCGAGAAGCACTTCACCTCGAGCCACACGCTCAAGGGCACGGACCACCCGTTCTCCCTGATGCCCGAGGGGATGCGCAAGCTCGTGCGCGACCTCCGTCGTGTGCCTGTCGCGGTCGGCGACGGCGCGAAGCGGCCGTTACCCAGCGAGGAGGCGCCCCTGCGGAAGATGGGGAAGAAGCTCGTCGCCGCGCGCCGGCTTCCCGCCGGCCACGTGCTCGGGGAGGGCGACCTCGTCGCGAAGTCGCCCGCAGACGGCGGGCTGCCGCCCTACCGCCTCGACGATCTCCTCGGCCTTCCGCTCACGCGTGACCTGGCGGAGGACGAGGCGATCGGCGCGGAGGACGTCGGCGGCGACGGCGCCGCTGACGTCGTGCCGTCCGGCTCCGCGAGCGCCGCGACCTCCTAGCCGGAGTTCCTAAGCACGTTGTTCATCCGGGCCTCCTTGGAGGCTGGGGCTGTCGAAGCCACCAGCTCCAGAGGAGGTGACCGGATGAAGCTGCACGGTAATCATCGGACCTGTCCGAGCAGTCGGCGGCTGATCTGTCGGCGTGTGCTCGAGGAGGGGTGGACGATGCGGCGGGCGGCGGAGGCTGCTGGTTGTAGCGAGCGGACGGGGTGGAAGTGGCTGCGCCGCTATCGCGACGGGTGATCGCGAGCTGCTGCGATCGCTCGTCGCGGCCGCGCGCGTAGTCCGTCGCGGTTGCCGCAGCGAACGGGTGCGAGGCGATCGAGGGGCTGCGGCGGGTGCGGATGACCGCGGCCGAGATCGCGGAGATCCTGCGATCTGCCGCTGTCGACGGTGTCGCTGTGGCTGAGGCGGATCGGGCTCGGCAAGCGCTCGCGGTTGGAGCCGCCGGAGCCGCCGAACCGCTACGAGCGCCGCCATCCCGGCGAGCTCGTGCACGTCGATATCAAGAAGCTCGGCCGCATCTCGGCGCCGGGACGCCGGCCACCGGGTACTCGGCCACCGCACAGAGCCAAGCACGCGCCGCCGGATCGACGGCCGCCGCGACGGCTGACGGGCTACGAGTACCTGCACGTGATGATCGACGACCACTCCCGCCTCGCCTACGCCGAGGTGCTCGACGACCTCACCGCAGCCTGCGCGATCGCCTTCCTGCGCCGCGCGATCGCCTGGTTCGCCGAACGAGGCGTCCGACGGTCCAGAGCGCGTGATGAGCGACAACGGCTCCGGCTACATCGCCCACGCGCTACGCCGCACACCCTGCGCCGAGCTCGGCCTGCGCCACCTGCGGATCCGCCCCGGCCGGCCACGCACGAACGGCAAAGCCGAACGCCTGATCCAGACCCTGCTCAACGAATGGGCCTACGCACCGCATCTACGGCAGCTCACACGAACGCACCGCCAGCCCTCCCACGCTCTACCTCGAGCGCTACAACTACCGACGACCACACGGCAGCCTCGGCCACCAACCGCCGGCCACGAGACTCGCCCACTCTTCAGAGCGGTGCGAGGGACGCCCCGCACGCGTCAGGGGTCGTGCGGCGGAGCAGGCGCCAGTGGTTCTCGTCGTCCGTGTACACGGTCGCCCACGCCGTCGGGCAGCCCGTGGCCACGGACTGGCCCTTCGACACGAGCCACGTCGCGTCCGGCGGAGCCGGGTCGCCGTCGCGCACGAGCCGGAGCGTGCGCGAGAGCCGTGGGCCGGCAAGCGGGGCGAGGAACGTGTCGATCGGAGTCGAGACGGCCAGCACGGCGTCGGGCGGGATGTTCGTCTCCACCGCACGCAGGAGCGCGGGCGTTCCGTCGTAGTTGCGGATCACCGTCAGCGTGTCGATCCGGTCGCGGTGCCACACGGAGCGCGAGATCGACGGCTCGAGCACACCGAAGCCCGCCGGCTTCGTGTATGAGTGGACGAGCGAGAGGGCGACCGTGGTCACGCATAGCGCGGCGACGCCGGCGGACAGCCAGCGGATGCGGATCGTCCAGCCCCACGCTGCGCAGGCAACGCCGACGGCGAACATCACGAGCCTGCCGCGCCATGGGTCGTAGACGATGGTGAAGGCGAAGACGACGATCAGCACGAGCGGCGCCGCCGCGAGCACGACGGCCCCCCGCCGCAGCTGCCGACGCCGGGCGCCGACGACTGCGGCGGCGACGCCGCCGAGGATCACGACGGCGCCCGCCGCCCCGTACCAGGAGAGCGAGGTGTCCGGGAGGCTCAGCACCTTCCACGCGTCGCCGTGATCCAGGGCAATGCCTTCTTGCCCGATCTTGAACCAGAAGTGCTCCCAGGCGTAGCGGGCGGGGCGCTCGATCGCGCGGAGGAGCAGCGGAACGAGCGCGACGACGAGCGCGCCGTAGGCAACCGCGCGACCTCGGGCAGCGCCGCGGCGCACGAGGAAAGCGCCGAGCACGACCATGACCGCGCCGACCGCGACCGCCAGGTAGAGCTCCGAGCGCCAGAGGCCCGACGTGTCGACGACGTCGAAGCGTGAGGGCGCGCAGCGTCCCGAGCACACCGCGGACGGAGTGATCGGCCGTCTGCCCGGTGGCCTCGCCGAGACCCCCGTCCAGCGAGCCGGTCTCGACGAGGTTCAGGATGTACCAGGGCGCCCCGAGCAGCACCCCCACGCCGCAGGCGAGCATGCTCGCGCCGCGGCGATCCCGTGGCACGAGGGCGAGGAGCGCGGCGACGACGACGGGCAGGGCGAGCGCCGCGTTGAGCTTCGTCGAGAGTGCGAGGCCGAGCGCGACGCTGCCGACGGCCAGCTCGGCCCGGGAGCGGCCGGCGAGGAAGACGACCGCGACGAGGAGGAACGACGCGACGACGAGGTCGTTCAGGACGGCGGCACCGTGGAGCAGGACGACGGGAAGGGTCGCGAAGACGAGCCCGCCGTATGCGGCCGCCTGCCGTGACAGGCCGAGACGCCGGGCGAGCAGGACGACGGCGAGCAGGCTCGCCCACAGGGCGACGAACTGCGGCAATGCCGCGAACCGCTCGGAGCGCGGAAGCAGCATCGCGAGGTAGAGGCCGATCTCCGAGACGGGCGGGTTGCCGTCGAGCCGGGGATCGTTCCCCGACGGCACGTATCCGATCCGGCCCTGCTGGTCCCACAGGAGCGCCCGCGTCTCGTGGTACGTCAGCCCGTCCTAGTCGTTCGGTGTCGTGAGGAATGCGAGGGCCGCCAGGTAGACGCCGGCGACGGTCACCGCGATCGCCAGCGACAGCACGATCGGGTCGCCGAGCGGGTCTTTCCACTCGAGGCCGGCAGTCGAGGTTCTGGCGCGGGCCGCTGCCACAGCCTGACGGCGAGCGCTCCTGCCGCCAGCACGGCGATCGCGACAACGAGCGACCCGCGGCCGAGCCATCCCGGCACCGACAGCGCGACGGCGACGACGACGAGCGCCGCCCATGCGGCCGCGTACGCGGCCAGGAGACGGAGCGCGCGCGATTCCATTCCGAGCACCCCGGTCACCCACCACCCGACCCAGCCGAGCAGGAGGAGCGCGACGACGAGCAGGAGGGCGCCGCCCATGGGCGATCGAGCGTACTCCGCCGCGAGGAGCGCGGCGAGCTAGGCGAGGGACCGGCCTGCGGCCATCCGCGCCGCGATCGCGGTAAGCGCGACGAGCGCGAGGGTCGTCACCGAGAGGAGGAGCGCGAGGTTCTGGCGGTCCTGCACCGCGGGAAGCAGGAGCGCCGCGAGCGGCGTGAGCGCGACGGCGGCCCTCGGGCCGCGCCGGACGACGAGCACCACGGCGGCTGCGAGTGCCCCGACCACGCACACGGCGGCGAGCGTCCCGGCCCTCGTCCCGTGGACGGCCTCGGCCGGGAGCAGGTGTGGGACCGCGACGGCCACCACGATCCATGCGGCAACGACCAGCGCCGCGAGCGGTGTGGGTCGGAGCGCGTCCCGCGACGGCGACGCGCTCGCGACGGCCAGGCCGAGCGCGAGCACGAGCAGCAGCCCGAGTGCGAGCGTCCCGAGACGTCCGTCGAGCGGGAGCACCGTCGCCGCGACCTCGCCGTGGGCGAGCTCGCTCGCCCAGTCCGAGATCGAGTGGTCGGCTCCGGTGATCTGCGGCGAGGTCGCCGTGGCAAGCGCCATCACGGCGACGGACACGAGGCCGAGTGCGAGCGTCGGCCAGAGCCACCGGGCGAGCGCCGCCGCGAGCGGAAGGGCGAGAAACGGGAGCGCCGGCACGAGGAACCGTGGGCCGGGGCCCTGGCCGCCGAACGGCAGGTAGTAGGACGCGTTGTAGGCCAGGAAGAGCGCCGGGATCGCCGTGCACACGGCCGCCTCGCGGCGCTTGCCGATGCGCCAGAGGGCGGGCAGGCCAATGAGCGCTGCGAGGCAGATCGGCGTGACCACGAAGAGCCCCTTCTCCGAGAACAGGAGGGACAGCGCCACACGCAGATCGGGCAGCGACACGCCGTAGAAGCCGGTCGAGTTGCCGCCTCCGAGGGTCGGCGAGCCGCCACCGTCGGACGGCGCGTTCAGGACGTTCGTGTAGCTCATCGTCGTGGGCGAGCCGAACGCCCACGTGTTGTAGAGCGCGAGCGGCAGGGCGCCGACCGCGCACGCGGCGAGATACGCGGAGAGGCGCGCGCCGACGCGAGCGCCGCTGGCCACGTAGCCGGCGAGAACGAGGGCGACGATCCCGAGCGGGTACTCGACGACGACCGCGTATCCGGCGAGCAGGCCGGCGAGCGCTACCAGCGCGACCGACGGCTCGCGTCGGCGTTCGCGGAGGAGGACGACGAACGCCGCGAAGCCGAGCGTCGCGGAGAGCATGTGCCCGAAGAGCAGCGTGGCGAACGGCAGGAGCATCGTCCCCGCCCCGAGGAGGATCGCCGTCAATCCGCCGTATCCGGGGACGGTCCACTCCACGGCGACGGCCATCAGGAGCAGCAGCGCCACGGCCGGGAGCACGGCGCCGAGCAGCGTCAGTTGCCTGAGAGATGACCGGAACACCTCTCCGCCGCCGGGCTGCTCGGCCTGCACCCCGACGGCGCGAAGCGCCATGTACGGCGGAAGGAGCGCGAACGCGAGCCCCGGGGCCTTGTTCGCGAAGTACCTCCCGTCGATGTAGGCCGAGTCGATCGTCACGCCCGGCCCGATCTCGGCCGTGCCGTGCGACAGCGCACGAACGAGCGCAAAATGCGACACCGGTGTCGGCCCCGGGTTCTGCTCGAGCACGGCGAACGCCACGCCGAGCACGGCGATCGCCCCGACGGCGAGGGCTGCACGGCTCCGTACACGCACGCCGACACGCGTCGCGGCGACCGGGAGCACGCCGACGTGCTCGGCCCCGACTGGTGGCTCGAGCGTCGTCGACCCCGCCGCGGTCGTGCTCACTGCGCGGGATCATGCCGTACTCGTCGGTCGCTGTGAAGGCGATGCGTCGGGGCTACGATCGCGCCGTGGACGACCCGCTCTTCGACCTCTCCGGGCGCGTCGCCGTCGTCACCGGCGGGATGGGCCAGCTCGGGGCCGAGCTCGCCGTCGCGCTCGCGGCGCGGGGCATGCGCGTCGCCATCCTCGACCTGGAGACGGAGCCGCGCCCCGGAGCGGGCGGCCTCGCGGCCGCGCTGGAGGAGGGCACCGTCCGCGTCCACGAGTGCGACGTCGCGGACCGCGGCCAGGTCGAGGCGGCGCTCGCGCTCGTCGAGGTGGACTGGGGCGTCCCGCACCTGCTCGTCAACGCGGCGGCGATCGACGCGCCGCCGGACGCGCCGGCCGCCGAGGTCGGGCCGTTCGAGGACGTGCCGTTGGCCTCGCTCGAGCGAGTCGTCGACGTGAACATCCTGGGCGTCGTCGTCCCGTGCCAGGTGATCGGCGGCGCGATGGCGCGCGCCGGTCGCGGATCGGTCGTCAATGTCGGCTCGGTGTACGGCCTGCTCTCGCCCGACCAGGGGCTGTACGAGTTCCGCCGCGACGCGGGTGAGACGTTCTTCAAGCCCGTCGCCTACTCGATCTCCAAGTCGGCGCTCGTGAACCTGACCCGCTACCTCGCGACCTACTGGGGTCGGAGCGGCGTCCGCGTGAACACGCTGACGCCGCACGGCATCGAGAACGGCCAGCCTGCCGGGTTCGTCGAGGCGTTTTCGCGCGCGCTCTCCCGTCGGCCGCCTGATGGACGCGTCGGAGGCGGTCGGCGCCGTCGTCTTCCTCGGCTCCGACGCGTCCTCGTACGTCACGGGCGCGAACCTCGTCGTGGACGGCGGCTGGTCGGCCTGGTGATCCCCGGCGAGGTGCCGAACCTCGTCGGCGGCGAGGAGCTGCCGCCCGCGGGCGGGGAATGGCTCGACAAGGTCTCGCCGCTCGACGGGACGCACCTCTGCCGCGTCGCGCGATCGGGTGCGACGGATGCGGCGGCGGCGGTGGCGTCCGCCCGGGCGGCACAGGCCGAGTGGGGAGCACGGACGGCCGTCGAGCGCGGCGACGTGCGTCCGCGCGATCGCCGAGCTCCTCCGCGAACGGCGGCAGGAGGCGAGCGAGATCGTCGCGGCCGAGACCGGCAAGTCGCTCCAGCTCGCGCTCGGAGAGACCGAGGCTGCGATCGAGATGGGGTACTTCGTCGCGGGTGAGGGGCGACGCTCCTACGGACGCACGACAACCGCCTCGATGGCACATCGCACGGTGCTGACGGTGCGTCGCCCTGTCGGGGTGGCCGCACTGCTGATCTCGTTCAACACGCCACTTCCGAACGTCGCCTGGAAGGCGTTTCCCGTCGATCTTCTGCGGGAACGGCTCCGTCCTGAAGCCGTCCGAGCACGCGCCGGCATCGGCGTTGTGGTTCGGACGTCTCTGCCTCGACGCGGGACTGCCGGCGGGGGTGCTGAACGTGCTCCAGGGCCTCGGGCCGGAAGCAGGCATGCCCCTGGTCGAGGACTCCGGGGTCGACCTCGTCTCGTTCACGGGCTCGGCCGCGACCGGGCAGGAGATCGCCGAGGCCGCAGGCCGGCGGCTCGCAAAGACCGTGATGGAGCTCGGCGGCAAGAACGCGCTCGTCGTGTGCGACGACGCCGACCTCGACCGGGCGGTCGACTGGTCGCTCGCCTCCGCATTCTCGAACGCCGGCCAGCGGTGCGCCGCAGCGAGCCGGATCGTCGTCATGGAGGCCGTCTACCTCGACTTCCGCGAGAGGCTGCTCCGAGCGGTGGCTGCCCTCGACCCGATCGGGCCCGTGATCTCGGAGGCGAGCATGGAGCGAATCCTCGGCGCGATCGATGCTGCCGCGGCGAGCGGCGCAGCAGTGCTCGCGGGCGGGACACGAACGGGCGAGAGGGGCTGGCACGTCGCGCCGACCCTGGTCGAGGGCGTGACGGCCGATGCGCCCCTCTCGCGCGAGGAGCTCTTCGGCCCGGTCGCGGTGCTCTATCGCGTCGCGAGCTTCGACGATGCCCTGACGCTCGTCAACGACTCGCCCTTCGGGCTCACAGCCGCGATCCACACGACGAGTGTCCACCGCGCGATGGGCTTCGCCGAGCGCGTGCGCGCCGGTGTCGTCGTCGTCAATGCCGGCACGCACGGCAGCGAGCCGCACATGGGCTTCGGCGGCGTCAAGCAATCCGGGACGGGCTGGAAGGAGGCAGGCGTCGAGGCGCTCGACGTCTACTCGGAGATGCAGTACGTGAATCTCGTCGTCGACCCGTCGCGGACGTGAGCGGGTCGGGCGGCCCTGCCCGCCGCGCCCGTCGCCGTCCTCGGCCTCGGCGGCATCGGCGGGATCGTCGCAGCCCGAACGGGCGCGATCGTCGTCGCGACAGAGCGCACGGTCGCCGCTGTCCGTACAGGCGGCCTCGCGCTCGTCCACGGTGCAGCGACGACCGTCTCTCATCCGGAAGCCGTGGAGCGCCTCGACCGACCGGTCGGGCTGCTCGTGATCGCGGTCAAGGCGCACGACCTCGATGCGGCACTCGAGCGAATCGCGCCGCACGCGCTCGGCGGCGCCGTCGTCCTCCCGCTCCTGAACGGGCTCGAGCACGTCGAGCTCATACGGCGATGGCTCGAGGGACTTTGTGTTGATTCACCACAAAGTGCACCGCACGTCGTCGCCGGGAGCATCGGACGCGTGGAGGCGCTGTCGCCGGAACCGGGAGTCGTCGTCCAACGCACCGACGCCGTGCCCGTCGTCACTGTCGCCTCGTCCGAGCTCGACCGCGCGACGCTCGCCGTCGCGCTCGCTCCTCTGGCCGTGCCGGGGCTCGAGCTCCTCGTGGCGGACGACGAGCGGGCAGTCCTCTGGGAGAAGGCCGTGCGGCTCGCCGTGCTCGCCGCGGCAACCGTCGCGAGCGGCAGCCCGGTCGGCGCGCTCCGCGACGACGACCAGTGGCGGGCCCGGCTCCGAGTCGGGAGTGCGTGAGGCGTGCGCGGTTGCCGCCGCCGACGGTGTCACCGTCGATCCCGCCGGGCAATGGGCGATCATCGAGGCGATGGCCCCCGACCTCACGACGTCCGCGGCGCGCGACGCGGCGGCCGGACGACCCACCGAGCTGGACGCGATCACAGGCTCGGTCGTGCGGGCGGGGCGCCGCCTCGGGGTCCCGACGCCGGTGCTCGACGCGCTCCTCGCCGACGCCGAGGCGCAGACGGGCGTTCGGGCATGACGGCGGCGCCGGTCGCGGACAGGTCGGAGACGAGCACGTCCGTTGCGCCGACGGCCGCCCGCCGGGGTGCCGATCGGGTCGTCCTGCGTGTCGTGCTCGGCGTCACCGTCGTGTATGCGCTCGTCGTCGGCGGGCTCGCGGTCGCCCGCTACGAGGCGTTCGCCTCGGACTTCGACCACGGGATCTTCACCCAGTACACCTGGTTGCTCGGGCACCTCCACGAGCCGTTCAACACCGTCGTCCTCCGCACCCTGCTCGGCGACCACGTCGAGCCCGGGATCGTGCTGCTCGCACCGCTCGGCACGCTCGGCGTGGCGGCGACGGGCATCCTCGTCGCCCAGACGCTCGCACTCGCGGCCACGGCGCCGCTGCTCTTCCTGCTCGCGCGGGAGCACGGTGCGACGGGGTGGCTGGCAGCCGTTCCCGCGTTGCTCTGGTGCGCGTCACCCGTCGTGCTGCACCCCGCGCTCCTCGACTTCCATCCGGAGGCGCTCGTGCCGGCACTGCTGGCCGGAGGGCTGCTCGCGCTGGCCCGGGGTCGGACCGGCTGGTTCGCGGTCTCGGTCGTCCTCGCCTGCGCGATGAAGGAGGACGTGGGCCTCACGTACGCCGCGCTCGGGCTCGTCCTCGCCTGGGAGGGCCGGCGCCGCCTCGGCTGGCTGCTCGCGGGCGCGACCGCCGCCTACTCGCTCTTTGCCGTGTACGTCGTCCTGCCCGCGTTCGGAAACGCCGCCGAGCAGGAGTTCGGGCCGCGCTTCGCCGGCGGGCGCGGCGACTCGATCCTCGACGTCGTCCGCTACAGCGTCGTGCACCCCCTGACGACGATCCAGCAGACGCTCACCCTGGAGGATCTCGGGATCGTCTTCCTGCTCTTCCTGACGACGGGCGGTCTCTGCCTGTTCGCGCCTCGGTGGCTGCTGCTCGCGGTTCCGGCGACGGCGCTCAACGTGTTCTCCGCCTACGAGCTGCAGCACACGATCGACTACCACTACTGGATCGTCGCGGCGGGCGCGATCGCCGTCGCGGGCGCGGTCGGCGCCGGCCGCGTACCCCGTCGCGGGTCGCCGCACGTGGCTCGGCTGGGGTGTCGCGGCCGGCATCGTCCTCTCGCTCCTCTCGCTCCAGTGGGGGGCGGCGATCGTCCGTCAGGTCCGCATCGAGTGGCCCCGGCGGGCCGACCGGCAGGCGATCGTCGACGCCGTTCCCTCCGGCGCGCGGGTCAGCGCGCCGATGCAACTCCTCGCGCACCTCGCGGAGCGGAAGTGGATCTTCGTCCTGCCCGAGCCGATGACCCCGGCTCGCGTCGGCACCCGCTGGGGGACCGCGGAGAGAGCCCGCGCGACCCGTGAGCTCGAGTACGCCGTCAACGACGCGCACATGCGGCCGTGGGGGCCGATGACCCCGGCCGACGTCGACCGCCTCCTCGCACGTCAGGGCTTCAGGGAGATCATGCGGCGGGGCGACACCGTCCTCTACCGGAAGGTGCCCGGCGCGTGAGCCCGACCGCGATCGCGCTGATCGGCGCAAGGGCCGGCTCGGAGCGCGTGCCGGGGAAGAACGTCCGCCGGCTCGCCGGCCACCCGCTGCTCGCCTACGCGATCGAGACCGCCCGGCAGTCGGAGGTCTTCGATCGCATCGTCGTCTCCACCGACAACGAGCAGATCGCGCAGGTCGCGCGCTGGTACGGCGCGGAGGTCCCGTTCCTCCGACCGGACGAGTACGCGACATCGACGTCGCCGGACATCGACTGGATCTCCTGGACGCTCCCCCGGCTCGACGAGCGCTACGACCTGTTCGCGATCGTGCGCGCGACGAACCCGTTCCGCGGGCCCGACGCGATCCGCCGCGGCCTGGAGCAGCTCCTCGCGACGCCCGAGGCCGACTCGATCCGCGCCGTCGAGCGGGTGAAGCAGCATCCGGGCAAGATGTGGGTCGTCGACGAGGTCGGCCGGCTGATGCGCCCGCTGCTCGACCAGTCGCACCTCGACGTCGCCTGGCACGCCGGCCAGTACCAGGCGCTGCCGGCGGTCTACGTGCAGAACAGCGCGCTCGAGATCGCCTGGACGCGCGTGGTCGCGGCGACGGGGACGCGCGAGGGGCGGGTGCTGGCGCCGTTCCTGACCGAGGGCTACGAAGGGCTCAACATCGACGACGAGGACGACTTCGCGCGCGCCGAGGAGCTCGTTGCCTCGGGCCGCGCCCGCCTCGTGGACATCGCCCGCGAGCCGTATCCTGGCGGGCCGTGAAGCTCGCGTCCGCTCGAGACCGTCTCCTGCGACGCCGGGCTGGCGCCCGTGGCTCTTCGTCAAGGCGACGACCGACGACGGGCTCGTCGGGTGGTCGGAGGTGACCGACTCGCACGGGTCGCCTGCCGGGCTCGCCGGCGTCGTCTCGGACCTCGCGCCGCTCGTCGTCGGCCGTGACCCGCTCGCGGTCGAGGCGATCCACTGGGATCTCTACCGGCGCACTCGGCAGAGCCCGGGGTCGATCGTGCAGAAGGCGATCGGCGGGATCGAGAACGCCCTCCTCGACCTAAAGGGGAAGGCGCTCGGCGTCTCGGTCGCCGAGCTGTTCGGCGGGCCGACGCGCGAGACCGTCCCGCTCTACTGGTCGCACTGCGGCACGACGCGGGCGCGCGCCTGGGAGGTGACGGGGACGCCGAAGCTCGACTCGTACGACGCGGTCGCCGCGCTCGGGCGCGAGGTCGTCGAGCGCGGCTACCGCGCCTTCAAGACGAACATCGTCGTCCCGGGCGAGGAGCCGCGCGTCCTGATGCCCGGCTTCGGCCGGGACGGCGGTATCGACCGAAACCCGACACCCGAGCTGCTCGACGCGCTTGATGCGCCTGCTCGAGGCGTTCCGCGAGGGCACGGGCGGGCAAGGCGCAGCCGATCGTCGACCTCAACTTCAACCTCACGACCGAGGGGATCGTGCGCGTCGCGCGGGCGCTCGAGCCGTTCGACCTCGCCTGGCTCGAGGTGGACTCGTACGACGCGGCGGCGCTCGCGCACGCCCGGCGGCGCTCGCCGGTCGCGCTCTGCTCGGGCGAGAACCTCTACACCCTGCGCGGCTTCCGCCCGTACTTCGAGGCGGGCGCGATGGACATCGCGTCGGTCGACGTGATCTGGAACGGCTTCGCGCAGTCGCTGAAGATCGCCGCGCTCGCCGAGACGCACGAGGTCGCGTGCGCGCCGCACAACTACTACAGCCACCTCGCGACCTTCATCGCGGCACAGTGGTGCGCGGCGATCCCGAACGTGCGGATGCTCGAGATCGACGTCGACGACGTTCCCTGGCGCGAGGAGCTGACGACGGCCGTCCCGGACATCCGCGACGGCGAGCTCGTCGTGCCGGCCGGGCCGGGCTGGGGCTGCGACGTCCGCGAGGATGTGCTCGCCGAGCATTTCTTGCCAGGGTGAAGCGAACGTTTCACGTGCGCCTCGGTGCTTCGACGATGGGCCTTGCACTGCTCGGAGTCGAAATTGCCCTGCGTCTCGCGGCTGGTGGGCCCTATCCAGGTGCGACGGCACTCCTCGTTCTTGCCTGCGGTGTCTCGATGCTTCCATTCGTCCCGTCTGAACTCGATCGCGTGGTCCTTCGCGTGGGCGTCGTACCGTCCCTCGGAATCGTCGCCTTCGCGGTTGTCGTGACGACGATTTCGATCGTTGGGATTCGTCTCACCGACGTCACCATCCGCGTTGCGATCATCGCCTTCGTCGGAGCGTGTGCCGTTCTTGCGCGGAGGACCGTGCGGCCACCGTCGCGTCGCACGAACTGGCGCACGGAGGGTCTCGCTGCAGTGGCTGTGTCTCTCGTCCTCGCTTTCGCATTCGCGTCCGCGTGGGACATCGTTGGGCCGTTCCCACCCGATTCCGTGGACTGGGGTCACTACCTCCTCTACGCAGACGAGGTCGAGGCGCAACGTGCGCTCCTCATCGAGGATCGGTACTCCGGCGAGGACGGGAGACTCTTCGCGGATTCGCCGGGCGTGGGTGCGCTGTACGGTGGGGTCCGGCTTCTCGACGGAACGTCGTCGGAGCGGCTGACGTACGGGATCGTTGTCATTTCCGCGCTGACCGTACTGAGTGTCTTCGTCGCCGTTGGGACCTTGTGGGGCATGCCGGCGGGCGTCTTCGCCTCGGCAGTTTGGGCGATTGCCCCAAGTCACGTCGATCCGGTTCGATGGCACGCGGTCGCAACGCACCTTGCCTTCGTCTTCCTTCCGCTGATCGTGCTTGGCCTCGGACTTCTCTACCGAGGCACGCGAGGTTGGCGCGTGGCAGCCTTCCTCGGTCTTTCCTTCCTAGGGGTCGCCGTTGTGCACTCGACGAGCATGTTCGTCGCGTGCTTCATCGTTGCCGCTGCCGTCGCGATCGACCTCGTCCGTCAGGCCGCGAGGCATGGGCTCCACATCGCAGATGGTGGCGCGACGGGGTCACACGACCCGTGCTCTGCGCGCTTGGCGTGGCAGCCGTCGCTGGGGCCGGCGTGGCCGTGCACCTTCGGGACCAGGCCTCCGACCTGGGCCCGCCCGTCAGCTACCGCTACCTACAACCCGACTGGCTGAGTTGGGACGTCGTCGTCGGTCACTTCTCCACCGCGTTCCTTCTCGTTTCGGCCGCGAGCTTCGTAGTCGTGCTTGCTACCCGAAGACTGAGGAACGACGCGGCGATGCTCGCCGTCATCGCGCTGGCTACGGCGTGCGTCATTCTCGCGGAGCTCTGGCGGTTGGACGTTTCGTTCGAGTACCGCCGCTCTCTTCTCTACGCGGGCTTGGCAATGACCCTGGTGATTGGCGCTGCTTCGAGCCGGGCGCGGCGAGGGCCTGCCTGGGCACTCGGAGCCGTCGTCGTGCTCGTTTACCTATCGCATGTCACGGTCGGCCTGCGGTTGCCCCAGCGTCTCCTGTCTGATTCCGAGCCGAAGGGGGCGGCTGCACAAACCATCGGCCGCTTCCGTGAGCAGCTCGACCGGGGCGAGGTCGAGGATACATCGTCGGTCGTCACGGACAGCTGTCTCACATTCATCGTGCCCTACCTGCTCCGACGGGCGACGATCGTCGCGTTCGCACCCTGGCAAGTCGGATTCACGAGTCGCGTGCCGCTCTCAACCCGCGCGGCGGCGATTCTCAACGGTGGCCCCGACGGTCGTCGTCTCGCCAGAGCGCTGGGCGTGAGATACGCCGTTGTGAATCCGTCGTGCACACCGGACCTGCAGAGGCGCCTCGGCGGTTCGGTTGTCGTCAAGACCCCCAGCGTCCTCATCCTTCATCTCGCCTAACGAGCGATGCACTCGCACTTCGAGATCACACCCGCTGAATACGAACGTCAGCGACAGGGACATCTGCAACGACAGCGGGTTCACATGATCGCTCAGGACGTTGCGAAGAGGATCGAGCCCGGCGATCTCGTGCTCGAGGTCGGCTGCGGGCCGGGAGACGTACTCGCAGCCGTTGCGCGCGCGCATCCCGGTGCTCGATTCCTGGGCATCGACGTCGACCCGGACATGGTGGCGTACGCGTCCGCAGTTCACGGCACGAGGAACGTCGGATTCGAGCGCATCGATATCGGGGCGACCGGACTCGACGACCGCGCTCGGGTCGTCTTCGGGATCGATGTGGTCCACCACGTCCACGAGCTCGGAGACTTCGTCAGTGCGATCGCCGCCGTACTCGAGTCGCGATGGGGTTTGGACGGTGATCGAGCCCAACAGTCGAAACCCGTATATCTGGCTCCACCAGGAGCGGATGCGCCGCGCCGGGCTCGATGAGGGTCACTTCCAGGCAGCGGAACTCGAGCGCGAGGCGAGGCGACACGGTTTGACCGTGGAGGAGCGCTCGACCGCGTTTGTGGTTCCCGGATTCGTTCCCTCAGTCCCGCGACCGGTCGGGCGTGTCGAGCGCTGGCTCGAGCGGGTTCCGGTGCTCGCCGGCAGCGTCGTCTATCGGTTCGTGCCGTCGTAGGCTCTCACGACAAGGTCGACGGACCGCTCGATCCGGAGTGATGAGGCGTTGTCGTCGAACCACGCCTCCGTCGACGAGCGAAGTGTCGCACCGCGACAGACCACCTCGGAGATAGCCGAGCCGATCGACTCGCTTGACGGGCGACGCGCAACGACGCCGTTGACTCCGTCCGTGACGAGCTCGACGGCGGCGTTCTCGGAACCGTCGACGACGACGCTCGGGGTGCCGCGAGCAGCGGCTTCCACGACGACCAGTCCATACCCCTCCCGTTCGGATGCGGTTGCGACGCAGGCCGCGCGCGCGAAGGCGCGTTCGACTTCCTGCTGGGGCCGCCGCCCGAGGAACGCCACCGCCGCCGTCTCACCCAACCGGGCCGCCTCGCGTTCCGCCGATCCGCGATCCGGCCCGTCGCCGTAGAGCTCGAGTCGCAACTCTGGATGCCGCTGTCGCGCGCGGGCGAACCCCTGGATGAGGAGCGGAAGGCGTTTCTCCTTCACATGCCTGCCCGCGTAGACGACGAGCGGCTCAACGGCTTCCATCGGCGATGGGTTCACCGGCCCCGCATATAAGCCGGGGAGAACGCTGCAGGCACCCTCGAAGCCCTCCGCGAGCAGGCGTGCCTCCGTGTGACGCGAGATGCAGAAGGCGTCGTGGTGGACGCGCGTACACCGCCGCTGGATGAGCCATCCCGCCGCGCCCACCGCCACTCCTGCGTACCGCCGCCAGTAGGAGCGTGTCCAGACCTCATACCAGTCCGCCACGAGGCGATAGCCGTGAAGGCGACGCACGAGTGCTGCGGCGAGTAGCGGAAAGTACGGAAAGGCAGCAGTATGGACGACGTCGAAGCCGCCGCCGTGCCGGAGGAGGTGGCGACCGACTGCGACCCCGAATCGCAGCGGGGGGCCTAGCGTGCGCCGGTCGTCGTCGTACACGGCTCCTGCCCGGAGCAGCCCGACGACCCGCACGCCGGGAAGAATCGGCGCCTTGGCGTCCCAATGTCGCATTGTGAGGTACGTGATCTCGTGCCCCTCGCGCGCCAGCGCGAGGGCCAGGTCGTGCATCCAGCGTTCGCCGCCTCCGACCGTGACGGGGTACAGGTGGTCGTAGACGAGGCAGATCCGCATGCGCTCAATCACGAGCCGAGAGCGATGGAGCCGTCTCTTCCATGGCGGAGACGACGGTTGCCCGCGACGGCTCGGTCGTGCGCATCGTCAGCAGGCCGAGGAAGAACGAGCCCAGCATCACCTGCGTCCCGACCGCCACCAGCGTGAAGCCGAGCGCGGTCGCGTACTCGTGCGCGAGCGCTCCGAATCCGCCGAGCGCCCAGCTGACGAAGACTCCGGTCAGGATGACGATGCCTGCCAGCAGAAGCGCCCCGCCGAGGATCAGGCCGTGCTCGAGGCTGACCCTGCCGCGCGCCAGCTCGACGAGGCCGTCCGTCTCGCCGAGGTGCGCGGCGGCGAACGCGCGGGCGAAGATCCCGAGCTGCACCACCTGCGTCCCGAGCAGGATCGCGAACATGAACAGGAACAGCGTGTGGATCTGCCACGTGCGCCCGAGGACGTTGACCGGGCCGGTCGCGAGCGCGAGCGCGCCGACGATCCCGAGCACGAGCAGGATCAGCCCGGGGACGAAGTACAGCCAGCTCGGGCTGTAGAGCAGCATGAACTTCACGTGGCGCCACGCGTCGCCGAAGCGGTTCAGCTTGGACTCGCCGACCCGGGGGTAGTAGTCGATCGGGATCTCGCTCACGCGGAGCTTGCGGCGGAACGCCTTGAACACCATCTCGGAGGCGAACTCCATCCCGGTCGAGTGGAGATCGAGGGTTGCGAGGGCATCGCGCCGCACCGCGCGCATGCCGCAATGGGCGTCCGAGATCTTCACGCCGAAGAGGAGGTTGAGCATCCCGGTGAGGATCGGGTTGCCGACATGGCGGTTGAGCCACGGCATCGCCTCGCCGTGGATCGTGCCCTCGAAGCGCGAGCCCATCACGAGGTCGTCGCCGGCGGCGAGGCGC
Organism: uncultured Actinomycetes bacterium; assembly: GCA_963739405.1. Taxonomy (GTDB): domain Bacteria; phylum Actinomycetota; class Thermoleophilia; order Gaiellales; family Gaiellaceae; genus Gaiella. The sequence continues at coordinate 132,573 of CAVUAH010000013.1, forward strand.
TCGACGAACGGCGCGAGGTCGCGGATCGGATAGGTCTCGTCCGCGTCGCCCATCACGACGTAGTCGCCCCGGGCGACGGCGAGGCCGGCGAGGTAGGCGCTGCCGTAGCCGGGCCGTTCCTCGCGCACGACGGTCGCGCCGTGCTCGGCGGCGACCTCCGCGGAGCGGTCCGTCGAGGCGTTGTCGACGACGATCACCTCGCCGGGACGACCCGAGCGCTCGATCCCCTCCCAGGCCTGGTCGACGACGGCGCCGACGGCGTCCTCCTCGTTGAGGCACGGGATGACGACGGAGATCTCGGGGCGGTCCACGCCGCCATTATCGGCAATCGTCCGGCGAGCCTGACCAACGCGTCCAGTACCCTCCGGCGTCGTGACGGGCGCCGAGGTCGTCGAGTGAGGCTTCCGGCCGCCGCACGCGCGCTCGGGTGGCGCACCGGGAGGCGCGCGGTCGACTGGTCGGCCGGGAAGCTCCGGCTGGCGAGCTACGTGCCGTTGCTCGACTACCGCGAGCAGCTCGATGCCAAGACGACTCTGACGAAGGACGCGCGGCCGATCCGGGACAAGCGGAGCTCGACCGTCTCGGCGGACGACGTCGACCTGACGCTCACGCTCGACGGGCTCGCCGACGTCGTCGCGGGGCGCGACTGGCGTGGCCTGAGGACGCTCGAGGTCGGCCCGAAGTACGGCATCCACACACGGTGGATCGACGAGCAGCTCGAGCCGTCGTTCCTCGCGTTCTCGGACTTCGAGGAGGACCGGCACCTGCACGAGCGCTGGGCGGGGGAGCTGCGCGCGCCGCACGCCTGGGTGTTCGGCGACCTCCGACGGGCCGAGGGGCTGCTCGAGCACGGCCCGTTCGACCTCGTCCTCTTCCTCGGGGTGCTCTACCACTCGGCCTTCCACCTCGAGCTGCTCGGGATGCTCAACCGCGTGACGCGCCTCGGCGGCGAGATGCTCCTCGAGACGACCACGGATCCGCGTCCCGACTCGGCGCTCCGCGTGCGCTGGCAGCCGGGCACGGGCAAGGCCAAGATGGTGCCGACCTTCGACGCGCTCCGGATCGAGCTCGCCTGGACGGGATGGCGCGACGTGACGGTGTTCACGGACTACCGCCCGGGGTCGGACGAGGTCCTGCTCCTCTGCCGGAAGACGGACGAGCTCGGCGACGCCGACGTCGCAGATGTCGTCCGCCCTCAGCGGGGCCCTGCCGCGGCGTGAGCCCGCGGCACGCGACCGCGCTCACCCTCGCAGGAACGGTCCTCGCGGCGATCGTCCTGTGGGGAGCGCTCGGCCAGCGGCTCGCCGTGCCGACGGTGTTCGGCGACGAGCTGATCCACTGGGACGCGTCCCGCTCGCTCGCGTCGGGCGACGGCCTGCAGGTGCGCGACGGTGGCTACGGCTTCGGCCCCGTCTATCCCGCCCTGCTCGTTCCCGTCCACCTGCTCGCCCCGGACGACCTGACCGCGTACCGATGGGCGCGACTCTGGAACGCGGTCCTGTTCGCGCTCGCGGCGATCCCCGGGTATCTGCTCGCACGCCGGCTCCTGCCGGCCGGCTGGAGCCTCGCGTGCGCCGCGCTCACGGTGCTCGTGCCGTCCGCCCTCTACACCGGGTTCGTGATGACGGAGGGCGCCGCCTACACGGCATGCGTGCTCGCGTTTCTCGCATTCGCGTCCTGCCTGGAGCGGCCGACGGTGGCCGCGCAGCTCCTCGCGATCGGCGCGCTCGCTCTCGCGGCAGGCGTCCGGTTCCAGCTCGCGACGCTCGGGGCGGCGTTCGTCGCGGCGCTCGCGCTCCGTTGGGTGGTGAGCCGCGGCGCCCGGTTGCCCGCGCGCGCCGACGTCGTCCGGCTGTGGCCGCTGGTGGTCGTCCTGGGCGCCGCGGTGCTCGCGCTCGCCGTCCGCGCGGCACTGGGGAACCCGCTCGCGGGCTACGGCGACCTCTGGCGCTCCTACGACCTCGTCGAGGTCGCCCGCTGGACCTGGCGCGGGCTCGCCGGTCTCGGGCTGTACCTCGCCCTCGTGCCGCTCGTCGTCGTCCCGGCGACGCTCGGGTGGCTCTGGCAGGCGGGTCGCGACGGGAACCGTCGAGCCGCGTCGTTCGTCTCACTGTTCGTGTGCGTCAACGTCGTCCTGCTCCTCGTCGTGGGAGCGTTCTCGAGCACCGAGTTCGGGATCGGCTTCCTCCACGACCGCTATCTGTTCTACGTCGTCCCGCTCTGGATCGTGGCGACGGCGGTCTGGGCCGAGCGGCGCGTCGCGCTCGGCCGGATCGGCCTCGTCGTCGGCGGGCTGCTCGTGCTCGTCCCGCTCGCGACCCTCCCGACGTACCTCCTGAATGCCGACGGCGGGCGGCGCTTCGACGCGATCGCCGCGGGGCTCCCGTCGCAGATCGCGGTCCGTGCCGGGCGCGCCGAGCCCGCGCGCTGGTGGCTGCTCGCCGCCGGCCTGCTCGCCATCGCCCTCGTCGTCGTCCTCACCCGGCTGCCGCGGTGGCTCGTCCTCGTGCCGCTGGCGGCGGTGTTCGCGCTCGACGCCGGCTTCGCCTGGGACGCCCGCATCGAGGCCGCCCGGAACGTCACCTTCGCGTCGATGGACGCGGCGACGGTGTCCTGGGTCGATCGCGCGGTGCCCGGTGGCGCACGGGTCGCGACGCTTGCGGGCGCCGTGCCGGTCGAGACGCGGGACGCGCTTCGCCTGACGGAGTTCTTCAACGCCTCGATCGGGCCGGCCTACGACCTCGGCGCGGGCTACGCGCCGACGCTCGCCGGCAGCACGGTGCGGGTCGGCAGGGATGGCGCGGTCCTGTCGAGCTCGGGCCCCGTCGACGCCGCCTGGGTCGTTGCCCCCCGTGGGCTCGAGCTGGACGGCGACGTCGTCGCGGACGGGACGGTGGAGGGGCTCCGGCTCTGGCGCGTGCGGAGCCCGTTGCGCGTCGTCCAGGGGGGCGCGTCGTGAGGCGCTGGCCGCGTGCGGTGTGGTCGTGGGCGACCGAGATCGCCGGGACCCGGCAGGGCGCCGCGCTGCTCGTGGCCGCGTCGCTCGTCGTCTACGTGATCCAGAGCCTCGGCTGGCCGATGGCGCCGGGCCGGGACCTCGAGGCGTACCTCGCCGTCTACGTCGACTTCTGGCACACGAACGCCGTCTTCCCGTGGGAGATGCTCTCGCGCACGCCGGTGACCCCGCTCGTGGCCGGTGGTCTCCTCGATCTCGGGAGCCCGCTCCTGCTCGAGGCTGTCGGCGCCTTCCTGTTCGCGGGCTCGATCCTGCTCTACGCGCGCACCGCGCTCCTCTTCGGCCGCGGGGCCGCGGTCGTCGTCGGCGTTGCGCTCGTCTGCTTCCCGGGATACGGCATCGTCTTCCACGAGCTCGCGAGCGAGATCGTCTTCGCGTCCGCGTTCGCCGTCTGGACGGCGCTCGTCGTCCGCGCGGCGCTCACGCCGACCGTCTGGAGATTCGCAGCCGTCGGTGCGGCAACCGCCTCGATCGCGCTGATCCGCCCGGCGAACCAGGTGTTCCTGCTGGCGGCGATCCTGCCTCTCGCGCTCGCCGGCAGCTGGCGGATGCGGCTCGGCCGGACGGCGGCATTTCTCGGCGTCTCGCTCGTCCTGCTGGGCGGCTGGGCGGCGACGAACCTCTGGCGCTACGACGACTTCGCGGTCGCGCGCGGCGGCCAGGCGAGCCTTCCCTTCTTCCGGGCGTTCATCATCGACCACATCGTCGAGCCCGACAACGGTTCGGCCTCACGCGAGCTCGCGGCCGCCGTCCGACAGGGACCTCCTCACGAAGGAGCCCTACCGCTCCTACGGCATCGACCTCTCGACCTTCTTCTCGCGCGGCAGCCCGCGCGAGCACGAGGACCTGATCAGCCTCTCCGACCGGGTCTGGGGCTGGGACTCCGACTACCGGATCCTCGGCCGCGCCGCCCGTGAGGCGGTCCTGGCGCATCCGGCAACCTTCGCGCGCGGTGTGCTGCGCGACTTCGGGAAGGAGCTCGCCAAGCCGTACTTCGCGGGACGCAAGCCACCGGCGGCCGCCGCCGTGGGCGGCGGAGCGGCGCCGGTCGCCTCGCCCGCCGTGCCGACGATCGTCGTGGACGGCCGGACACTGCCGGCCCCGACCGAGGGCGAGCCGATCCCGTCCGAGTACCAGAGCGCCCAGATCTCGACCCCGGACCATTCGATCCGCGAGGTCTGGACGTCGGCGACAGCGCACCACATCGTGTTCGACGATCCGGCCAAGCGGGCCCGGTGGACGGCGAACGACGCGCGCTTCGCCGAGCTGTACGCGACATTCCCCGACCACTGGTGGAGCCCGTGGCTCGGCCTCCAGATGGACCGGTCGTCGAAGCTCTACCCGCCGCTCTGGCTGTGGCTCCTCGCAGGGATCGTCGGCGTCGCGCTCCGACGCCCGCGCCGGTGGTGGGCGACCGTCGCTCCTGCCGCCGGCGCCCTCGTGATGCTGCTCGCGACCGTCATGACCGTCTGGGCGGAGCCCGCCTACGCGGTTCCCGTCGCGCCCGCGTTCGTCCTCTTCGCGGCGGTCGCCCTGCTCGGTGAGCGGAGCGCCCGCGCCGTCGGTGCGACGAGCACCGCGAGCAGCGCGACGAGCAGCGCGTTGCGCCCGAGCAGATAGGCCGTCTCGGGCGCGCCGCGCGCGTTGACGTAGTCGCGGTACAGGCCCGGGAACCAGATGTGCGTCCCGACGAGCGCGCAGGCGAGCAGGATCGTGGCGATGCGGCCGCGCCTCCCCGCGACCAGCGGGACGAGCGGGACGAGCCACAGGACGAACTGCGGCGACAGCACCCGGCCGAGCGCGAGCTGGGCCGCGACGACGGCGGCGCAGTCGGTCACGAAGCGGTCGTCGTCCTCCACCCGACGCTGCCGCCATGCGGCGAGCCAGACCGAGAGGACGACTACGAGCGCCGCGAGCCCTCCGAGGGTGCCCGCGACCTGACCGAGGGCGCCCGTCACGTCGGCGCTCCTCACCTCGCCCGTGCCGCCCTCGGCGACACCGACGCCGAGGGCGCCCAGCCCGACCTTGTCGGCCGCCACGCCGAGTGCGACGGCCACGCTCCCGGGAAGGCTCTCGACCTGGACACCGCGCGTGAGCTGGGAGCGGATCGAGAACCACGCCTCGGACGGGGCGATCGCGACGAACGGGAGGAGCACGATCGCGATCGTCGCTGCCGTGAGCCCGACGGCCACGAGCGCCTCCCGCCGGCCGCGCCGCCGCCATGCGTACAGCGCGAGGAGGGGGACGAAGCAGGAGCGGGGTAGAGCTTCGCCGTCACCGCGAGCCCGAGCGCGATCGCGGCGAGGCGGGAGCGCCCGTGGAGCAGCGCGGCGACGCTCGCCGCGGTCAGGGCGATCGGGAGCGCGTCGAACCGCGTCAGGGCGAGCTGGCCGAGCAGGAGCGGCGTCGCCCCGATCACTCCGAGTGCGAGGGCGGCGTGGCCGACCTCCACCCGGAGCGCGGCGAGGGCGACGGCCGCGAGCACGACGGTCGCCCCGAGCAGCAGCGTCATCAGCGTCGCGAACGCGCGGGCGTACGAGTGCGCGGCCTCGTTCAGCTCCGGCTCGTACACCGGGCCGGAGCCGGAGGCGACGAGCGAGGGAAGCACGAACGCCGGGAGCGCGCCGGGCGGGTACTCGACGCGGAAGTCGCGGTAGGGGACCGCTCCGTCCGCCATCCGGTCGCCGAACGACTGGTAGAGCGGGACGTCCCACGAGGAGGGGTCGTCCACTGCTCGCGACCACGTGAACGCGGCCGTGGCTGCGAGGAGGGCGAGCGCGGCGACCGTGAGCAGTGCGAGGTCGCGCCTCGTCGCTGGCCTCCGCATGCGCGGAGGCTAACGTCCGGCGTCGTGTGGTCGCGCGCGACAGAGCGGCTCGTGTCCCGCCGCGGGGCCGTCCTGCTCGTCGTCGTCGGGCTCGCGAGCTACGGCGTCCAGGCGCTCGCCTGGCCCCTGCAGCGCGGACGCGACTCGTGGGACTACTGGCTGACGTTCCTCCAGCTCGCCGACCGGGACCCCCCGTTCTCCGCGCTCCAGGTCTTCCGCACGCCGGTTGCGCCGCTCGTCACCGGGATTCCGATGTGGGTCGGCGGCGCGCGGCTGACCGAGGTCGTGTTCGCGTTCCTCTACGCGCTCGCGCTGCTCGGCTGGGTGTGGGCCATCGTGCCGATCTCCCGGCAGGCGGCGCTGGCGACGGCGCTCGTCCTCCTCGTCACCCCGACGTATGCGGGCCTCTTCCACGAGGTGTCGAGCGACCCCGTGTTCGCGTTCATCCTCGCGTGGTGGGCCGGAGCCGTGGTGCGCGCGTGGCGGACGGGGTCCACGTGGTGGCTGGCCGGGGTCGGGCTCGGCGTGGCGTTGCTGACGCTGTGCCGACCTGCCTCGCAGGTCGCCCTCCTCGCGTGCGTCATCGTGCCGCTGATCGCGCGCCGCGGGGCGAGGCCGATGCTTGCAGGCGCCGCGGTCGCGCTCGCCGCCGCGGTGCTCCCGCTCGGTGCCTGGGCGGTGCACAACGCCGTTCGCTACGACGACTTCACCGTCGCGCGTGGGAGCAAGGCCTGGGTGCCGTTCTTCCGCGTCGGCGGCGCCATCGACCCGGCGAACGGGCCGGCGTCGCGAAGGCTCGCCGCCGCCGTCGAGCGGCACGTCCTGCCGCTCCCGCCGTATGCCGAGCCGCGGCGTCGACGTGCAGACGTACTTCCACGGCCTCGGCAATCTCGAGGTGATCCGCATGATCGCGCTCTCCGACCAGGTCTTCGGCTGGGACACGGATTACGACGTGCTGTTCGACGCGTCCGTCGAGGCGATCCGCGCCGACCCGGGGTGGTACGCGCGAGGGGTCGCGCAGACGTTCTGGGACTTCCTCTCGCAGCGCTACGCCCCCGAGCCGCGCGTGCGCCCTGTCCCCATCCCGGAGCTGCCGACCGAGTTCCAGATCGACGGGAAGCCCTTCCCCGCGCCGATCACCGTCTCGCCGCTCGTCCAGGCGGTGCGCTACGGCTTCGTCTGGTGCCCGACGGACGACCTCGACCGCTGCGTCGTGCCGCACCCCGCCGCCGCGCTCGGGTCGGCGAGCGAGGGGCGCCGCTACACCGAGCTGGTCGACACGATTCGCGATTGGAACGCACAGCTGCCGGTCCGCGACTCGAACACCTGGCTCGCGAACAAGGGCGGCACTGCGGCCGTGCGCTGGCCGCGGCCGATCCTCTGGATCGCCGTCGCGCTCGTCGCGCTCGGCGTGGCGGCGCCCGCGGGGCAGCGCGCCGATCCTCGTGCTGATGGGCGTCTCCGCGGCCGTCCTGCTCGTCCATGCGCTCTCCCAGGCGCCCCAGAGCGAGTTCGAGCTGCCCTTCGTGCCCGTGTGGATCACCGCGGCCCTCGTCGGCCTCCTTGCGCCCCGCAGCCGGCCCGCTTCCACGAACGGCGCGCTCCGGAGCATGTAACAGTCTGTTGCAAGCGGACCTCGCGAGCCGGCCCCGCCCGCGGGGGTCCCGGCAAGCAACAGTCTGTTACAAGCCGGTCGTCGCACCGAGGCGTCCCTAGAATCACCGCCGTGCCGAGGCTCGAGCTGATCCGCCAGGACGTCTTCGCCGACGTCGCAGACGCCGGCATCGACATCGACGCGCGGCTCGGGCTCCTGGCCGACATGTGCCGGTTCAACGCGCTGACCGCCGTGAAGGGGGCCGGCTCGGGGCATCTCGGCTCGACGTTCAGCTCGCTCGACGTGGTCGCGCACCTCCTCTGGGAGCACCTGAACGTCGCCGAGGTCGGATTCGACTCACCCGACAGGGACGTGTTCTTCTCCTCGAAGGGCCACGACGTGCCGGGCCTCTACGCGGCGCTCAACGCGCTCGGCGTGGTCCCGACCGAGCGTCTGCTCCGCCTCCGCCGGCTCGGCGGCCTCGACGGGCATCCGGACGTCGGCGTCCCGGGGATCGAGGCGAACTCCGGCTCGCTCGGCATGGGGATCTCGAAGGCGCGGGGGATCGCATGGGCCAAGCGTCACCTGGGGCGAGGCGGGCGCGTCGTGGTGATGACGGGCGACGGCGAGCTCCAGGAAGGGCAGAACTGGGAGGCGCTGCAGGCGGCGTCGCACCAACGCATCGGCCGGCTGCTCGTGATCGTCGACCGCAACGAGCTGCAGTCCGACAGGACGACCGAGGAGATCCTCGCGCTCGAGAGCCTCGATGCGAAGCTGCGCGCATTCGGATGTCGCGTCGAGACGTGCGACGGTCACGACCATGCCGCCCTGCGGGCGTCGCTCGGCTCGCTCGAGGCAGGCGACGACGGCACGCCCGGCGTCCTCGTCGCGAGGACGATCAAGGGGAAGGGCGTCTCGTTCATGGAGCATCCGGCCGCGCTCGCGGCAGGCGGCGGCACGTACCGCTGGCACGCCGGCGCGCCCGATGACGAGACGTTCGAGGCCGCCGCGGCGGAGCTCCGCCGTCGGATCGACGACCGCGCCGCGGCCGTGGGGCTGGGACCCATCGAGCCCGAGCTCGTGCCCGAGCCCGGCGACGAGCTGCCCGCCAGCCTCCAGGGGGAGCCCGAGAGCGGAGCCGGCGCTCCGGCCACCGCCGCGCCCGCGTTGCGCGATACGGCCGAGTACGTCGCCGCGGCCTACGGCGAGGCGCTCCTCGGGCTCGCAGCCCGCGAGCCGCGCCTCGTGGTGCTCGACGCCGACCTCGCGTCGGACTGCCGCGTGCGGGCCTTCGAGCTCGCGGAGCCGGATCGGTTCGTCGAGAACGGCATCGCGGAGCAGGACATGGTCTCGATGGCGGCGGGGATGGCCCGCCACGGCCTGATCCCCGTCGTGAACTCGTTCGCGAGCTTCCTCGCGTCGCGCGCGAACGAGCAGATCTACAACCAGGCGAGCGAGCGGACGAAGGTCGTCTACGCCATGCACTACGCCGGCCTGATCCCCGCCGGGCCGGGCAAGTCGCACCAGAGCCTGCGGGACGCCTCGCTCGTCGCGGCGATCCCCGGCGTCTCCGTCGTCCACCCGTGCAACGGCGTCGAGACGGCTGCGCTGCTCGAGTGGGCCGTCCTCGAGGCGTCCGAGAGCGTCGCGATCCGACTCGCGATCGGCCCGTCGCCTGGACGAATCGAGCTGCCGGCGGGGTATCGGCCGACACCCGGCGTCGGCCTCTCGCTGCGCGAGGGAACGGATGCGTTGATCGTCTCCTACGGGCCGGTGCTGGTCCACGAGGCGCTCGTCGCGGCCGAGACGTTGGCGCGCGACGGGGTCGAGGCCGGCGTCGTGGCGATGCCGTGGCTCGACCGAGTCGATCCGGCGTGGCTCGCTGCGACCTTCGACGGGGCGCGACATGTCCTCGTCGTCGAGGACCACGCCCCCGTCGGGGCGCTCGGTGACACGCTCCGGCGGGCGCTGACGACCCTCCCCGACCCGCCCACGCTCGACGTCGCCGGCGTCGAGGGATGGCCCGCCTGCGGGACGCCGACCGAGGCGCTCGCCCATCACCGGCTCGACGGTGCGTCCCTCGCGGCGCGGGTAGCGCGCATGCTCGCCCGCACGACGGTGTGAGCGAGCTGCGCGACGACGAGATCGTCTTCGTCACCACCACGCGGTTCACACCGTGGCTCGAGTGGAGCCAGGCTGCGATCGCGGCGGAGCTCCCCGGCAGCCGCCGGATCGTCGTCGATGGGCGCAAGGGCTGGCCCGAGGTGTGGTTCCGCTGGATGCGGCGCGTCCGCCGGGCCCGCGAGCGTTGGGTGTGCCTGCTCGACGAGGACTGCTTCCTGTGCGGGCGCGCCGGGCTCGGGTCGATCGTGGCCCGGATGCACGAGACGGGCTCGGCCGTCGCCGGCGTGCCCGACGCGTTCTACGTCCCGCGCCCCTTCAACGAGCTCGCGATGAATCCGTTTCTCCTCGTGATCGACCGGGCCAGGCTGCGCGAGGCGACGAAGCGCGTCCGCGGCTGGCGCGACCTCCGCATGCGGGAGGAGTGGTTCGAGCGGGCGCACTATCCGTGGTCGCCCGAGATCCGGCATACGGCCGTCGAGTACGAGCCGTTCTACCCCTTCTTCTGGCTGTTCTACGAGGCCGGGATGCCCCTCCTCTACCTCTACCCACACGAGGACCACCGCTTCGAGAACGAGCACGGTCAGTTCCCGGCGACCACGGTGCGGCTCGACCCCGGCGCGCCGGACGTCTGCGTGCACCTCTGGTACAGCCGCGAATGGGATACCGACGACCATCGTGAGCGCTATGCGCGCGCGCGCCGGTGGCTCGAGGCGGGCCGTCCACCGCGGTGGGAGCCGTGAGCGCGCGCCCGGTCTGGCTCGTCCTCGCCGATCCGCTGTCGACACGCGTCCTCGTCGAGAGCGGCGTCGTCGACAGGCTCGCGGGCCGACTCGGCGCACGCCTCCAGCCCGTCCTCCTGCTCGACGACGAAGCGGCCGCGGCCTGGGAGGCGCGCCTGCCGGCCACCGCGCGCCCGGCGCTGCGGCGAGACGACGTCGCGCCCCCCGGCGTCCCGACCGCCGAGCGGGCCCGGCGTCGCGTCGACGTCTGGCTCGACCGACGGATCGGCTACTACCCGCTCGCGATCCGGCTCAACTACCGGCACGGGCTCCATCTCCGACGGATGCGGCCGGGACACCGGAACGAGCTGCTCGACTCGTCCCGGGTCGGGTCGCTCCCGCGCCATCCGCTGATCGACCGCGCGATGGACCATTGGCACTTCTCGTCACGCCGGTACGTGCCCTCGGCCCTCACTGCGCGCCTGAGCGCCGAGCGCCCCGCGCTCGTCCTCTCGAACCTCCAGATGCAGTCGGCGGTGCCGTTCCTCGTCGCCGGCCGGCGGCTCGAGCTTCCGCTCGTCGGCTACGTGGCGAGCTGGGACCACACCGTCGGCAAGGGTGTGATCTCGCCACGGCTCGACCGCTACCTCGTCCAGAACGAGCGCATGCGGGGCGATCTCGTCCGGTTCCACGATGTCCCGCGCGAGCGCGTGGTGGTCACCGGCTGGCCCCAGAGCGACATCTTCCACGTCCCGCGATCGCGCGCCGCCTACGAGGCGATCGTCCGAGGCTACGGTCTCGACCCGATGCGGCCCGTCGTGATGGTGATGGGGAACACGCCGACGAACACGCCGCACGAGGAGCGATTCTTCGCGCGGCTCGTCGACTGGTGGCGCGAGACGGGTGCCGTCGATCGCTGCTCGCTGCTCTTCCGGCCGCACCCGCGCGACTCGCGCTGGCGGGAGCGGTTCGCCGCGGCCCTCGAAGTCGAGGGCGTCGCGGTGCAGGAGCCGAGCTTCACCGACATCGAGGAGCTCGCAACGCTGCTCCGGCACGTCGACTGCGTCGTGACGAACGCCGGGACGATCCTCCTCGACGCGCTCGTCAACGACAGGCCGGTCGTCTGCGTCCTCTACGACGAGGGGGACGACGGCCCGCCCGGCGAGTCATGGGCCGCGAAGAGCGTGATCGGTGAGCACTACCGCGACGTCGCCGAGTCGGGCGCGTTCCGCCGCGCCGAGTCGTTCGGCGACGTCGTGGACGGGATCGAGCACTCGCTCGCTCACCCGGGCGAGCTCCACGACGAGCGCCGTCGCGTCGTCGAGGTCGTCGTCGGGGAGGTCGACGGCCACGCCGCCGACCGGGTCGTCGAGGCGATGCTCACCGGGCTCGATCCGTGAGTGCCCCCGCGATCGTCGGCATCTACCGCGCGGCGAATGCGGAGCATGTCGAGCGCCTGCTCGAGCCGGCACTCGCGGCCGGATGGACAGCCGCCTGGTGGGCACTCGACGAGACGGCGCCGTCGCTCGCCGAGCACACGGTCGGCGAGGGGCCCGGCGAGAAGCTCCCGCTGCTCCAGGAGGCGATCGAGCGGCACGGCAAACCAGGGGCGGAGCTCGTCCTTTCCGACGACGACATCGCCTTCGCGCGTGGTGACCTCACGAGCTTCGTCGACCTCGCGCGTCGGGCCGGTCTCGGCCTCGCGCAGCCCGCCCACGCACCCGGCTCCGAGGTGAGCCATGGGATCACGCGCGGTCAGCCGCGGTCACGTGTGCGTCTGACGACCTTCGTCGAGAGCGGCCCGCTCGTCGCCGTCGCGCCGACCTGGGTGGAGCGCGTGACGCCGCTCCCCGTCTGGCGCGGGATGGGCTGGGGGATCGAGCTCGAGTGGATCGACCTCCGGCGCGACGGCTGCCGCCTCGGCATCGTCGACGCGACCCCGGTCACCCACCTGGGCAAGGTCGGCGGGGGCTACGACGACAGCGAGCTGCGGGCACGCGTCCGGTCCGAGCTCGCCGAGCGCGGCGTGGACGACTGGGGGCCGCTCCAGGTGACGCTCGCCACGTGGCGGCCGTGGCGGCGCAGCCCGCCCTGGCAGGTCGACTAGGTTGCCCGCCGTGAAGGTCGTCATGACCCTGATCGTCCGGGACGAGCGCGACATCGTCGAGCAGCACCTCGCGTTCCACCTCGCCGCGGGCGTCGACCTCGTGATCGTCACCGACCACGCGTCGACGGACGGGACGCAGGACGTCCTCGCGCGGTACGAGGCCGAGGGCCGGGTTCGCCTGCTCCGCGTGCCGGACGGCCCGTTTCTCCAACGCGAGTGGCTCACGCGAATGGCGCGGATGGCCGCCACCGAGCACGGGGCGGACTGGGTCATCTCGAGCGACGTCGACGAGCTCTGGTGGCCGCGCGGCGGCGATCTTTCGGCGGTGCTCGGCACGATCCCGCTCCGCTACGGCATCGTCCAGTCGTTCGTCCGCCACTTCGTCCCGGTTGCCGACGACGGGCCTCCCTGGTGGGAGCGGATGACGTTGCGCCTCTCCGCGCAGGCCCCGATCAACGACCCGCGGAGCCCGTGGCGTCCCTTCCGCAAGCTCGTCCACCGCGCCGACCCCGGCGTGGAGATCACAGAAGGGAGCCACGGGGTCGCTCGGCACGACCTTCCAGACTCTCCGCGGTTGGTATCCGCTCGAGGTTCTGCACTTCCCGATCCGCACCGCTGCCCAGCTCGACCGGAAGGGACGCGTCTGGGGAAGTGCCGTCGCGAAGTTCTACGAGTCGCGGGACGTCCCCGTCGCTCCCGGGGCCGCCTACCATGCGCTCGCGCATCTCGACGCCGAGCAGGGCAGGTCGGGCGAGGCGTTCGCGGCGCTGACGCTCGAGCCGGAGGCCGTTCGCGCGGCGCTCGAGCGCGACCTCCTCAGCGAGGACACCCGTGTCCGGGACGCCCTGCGGGCGATCGCCGAGCCCGGCGGCCGTCCGTTCTTCCCGGCCCTCGCCCGTCGACGACGCCGGGTTCGCGGTCGATGCGGCGGTCCTCGCCGAGGCGGACGTCGTCCGCTCCCGACGCCGGCTCGACGAGCTCGAGCAGCGCATCGCGCAGCTCGAGAGCCGGCCGGCCGCGCGCGCGGAGCGTCGCCTTCGCGGTCTCGCGCGCCGGGCGCTCGGGCGCGCCCCGTGAGGGTCGTCCTCACCCTGCTCGTCCGGGACGAGGCCGACGTCGTCGAGGCCTGCCTGCGCCATCACCTCGAGCTCGGGGTCGATCACGTCGTCGCCACCGACCATCGCTCGGAGGACGGGACGACGGAGATCCTCGAGGGCTACGAGCGAGACGGCGCCGTGACGCTGCTGAGAGAACGGGCGAGACGTTGGAGCAGGCCGCCTGGGTGACGCGGATGGCGCGCCTGGCGGCGACCGAGCACGGCGCGGACTGGGTCGTCAACTGCGACGCGGACGAGCTGTGGTGGCCGAGGGCCGGGCCGCTCCGCGAGGTGCTCGCGGCCGTGCCGTCCCGTTTCGGCGCGATCCGCGGCATGTGGCGCCACTTCGTCCCGCGGCCCGGGAACGGTGACGTCTTCGAGCGGATGACGGTGCGCCGCCGTCCGAGCCCCGATCTCGCGGATCCCTACCACGCGCAGGTGAAGGTCGCGCACCGCGGTGCGGCCGACGTCGCCGTCAGCAAGGGCAACCACGACGCCGAGGGGACCGGCCTCCGGCTGATCAGGGAGTGGTTCCCGTTCGAGGTGCTCCACTTCCCGATCCGCTCTCGGGACCAGCTCGAGCGGAAGTACCGGATCACGGCCGAGGCGGAGGCCGACGCGACGACCCGCGCGTGGCGCGTCACGTTCGTGCGACGATCGGCCGGCTCGCAGCCGGCGGCGCGGCGGCCCTCTACGACGACCTGGTCGTCGACGACGAGCGGCTCCGCTCAGGGCTGGCCGAGGGCTCGCTCGTCGTCGACACGCGCGTGCGCGACCTGATGCGGGCGCGTGCAGAGGGTGAGGAGGTCGCATTGGCGCCGCCGATGCTCGCGGACGACGCGGACCTCGCCGAGGACGTGCAGGTCGCGCTGCGTCACGACTCGCAGGCCGTCCTCGAGCGGCGCCTCGAGCAGGCGGAGCGGCGCGTCGCCGCGCTCGAGCACCGTGGCGGAGAACGTGTCGCGCGCGTTCGAGCGCCTCCGCTGATCGGACGCTCGGCCAACGCGGCCGGCACCGCGTGAGAGCTCAGCGGGCGGCGCGAAACTGGATTGCGAGCGCCGCCCCGCCGCCGGTGACGACGAGCAGAGTAAGGAGCAGCCCGATCAAGTCGGCGTCACTGATCGGCGACGCCGCAGTCGAGGCCGCCTCGAAGGCGCGGTCGAGCGACGTCCCCCCGCGCTCCTGTCGACGCTTCCGGGGCCATTCCGGCGGTGTTCGAACGCGTCGCCGGCGCCCCGTAGTCGGAGGACGTTGCGATCGTCGCGAGCGCCTTTGCCGTTGGGGGGAATGCCGTCGAGCGCCGCGCGTGCGGTGGGGCTGAGGCTGGACGCCGGCGCTTGCTGCAGCCCGGGCGCGGTCGGGCCCTTACCGGTCGGTACCAGCTCCGCGTACTGGCTGACCGCCGAGGAAGAGGGCGCAGGCGGCCCGTCCTGTGCGCCGGCGGCGCCTGCAAGCGCACCGGCGGCGACGACTCCAGCGATGGGGAGCACGACTCGGGACGCCCACCGCCTTCTCCCCGACCGGCTTTCCGCGTGGGCGCTCGACACCGCCCGATAGCGTACCGTCGTGCGACTTCCGCGGCCCGGATTCCCGAGACCTGGTCCGGGCACCCTCGTCACGGCGCTCGTTGCCGCGGCGTTCTTCTGGATCGCGTACGACAACGGCGGCTACGGCCTGGCGAGCCGGAGCACGCTGGCGATCGCCGTCTGGTGGGGGTTCATCGTTGTCATCGCGTTCGGTCTGTTGCCGCGGAGCCGGTGCCGCGCGCGGCGATGCTGGTCGGCGGGCTGATCGCCGCGCTCGCGCTCTGGACGTTCGCATCCCTCCTCTGGACCCCGAACGCAGAGGGGACGTTCGAGGAGTTCAACCGCGTCGTCGCTCTATCTGGGCGCGTTCATCGTCGTGGTGCTCGTCTCGCGGCGCTCGAACGTCGGTCGCTTCGCGGACGGGCTCGCCGTGGCGGTTACGGGAGTTGCCGCAGTCGCGCTGATCAGCCGGCTCTTCCCCGGCTCGTTCCCGGAGGGTGACCTGCCGACGTTCCTCCCGGGAACCGTCGACGCGGCTCAGCTTCCCGCTCGGCTACTGGAACGGGCTCGCGATCTTCCTCGCGCTCGGCGTCCCGCTCCTGCTGAGGCTCGCGCTCGTCGCCCGCGGCGCCGTCTGGTCCGCGGGCTCGCGCTTGCTCCGATGCCCGTGATCGCGGCCGCCGTCTACCTCACGTCCTCGCGTGGCGGCGTGGCCGCGGCGCTCGTCGGCAGTCTCGTCTTCGTCGTCCTCACCGAGCGGCGCTGGGCCGCTGACCGCCGCGCTCGCCGCGTCGCTGGTCGGCGGCGGCGGCCGCGATCGCGGTGCTCCTCGAGCGTGACGAGCTCGTGAACGGCCCGCTGGGACCGGCCTCGTCGAGCGCCAGGGCCGGAGCGCCGCGTTGCTCGTCGCCCTCGCCTGTCTCGGCACGGGCCTCCTCTACGGGCTCGGCGTGCATCTGCTCGAAGGCGTCCGTCTCCGCGAGCCGGCGGGGCGGATCGTCGTCGTCGCTGCCATCGTCGCTGGCGGCTCGTCGGGATCGTCGCGTCCGATCCGGCTGCGCGCGTCAAGGGCTTCAAGGCGTTGCCGGGCGCCGACGACGCGTCGATGACGGGGACTTCGTCAGGGCGCACCTGCTGAGCGGGGGCGGGAGCGGCCGCTGGCAGTTCTGGTCGGCCGCGCTCGACCAGTGGGAGCGCCCATCGGGTCCTCGGCGACGGAGCAGGGACGTACGAGAGCTGGTGGGCGCAGCACGCGCTCGTTCTCGTACTTCGTCCGGGACGCCCACTCGCTCTACCTGGAAGCCCTCGGTGAGCTCGGAATCGTCGGCTTCCTGTTGATCGTGGCCGTCGTCGTCTCCGGCAGCCGCTGTCGGGATACGGCGGTCCTGGCGGATGCCGGGGGAGCGGAGTCACGACCGCGGCGCTCACGGCCGTGTTCGTGGCGTACGGAGTCAGCCTGGGTTTCGAATGGATGTGGGAGCTGACGGCCGTGAGCATCCTCGGAGTCGCCACGCTCGCGTTGATCACCGGGCCTGCGACTGCTCCGCTCGCCGAGCCACGAATCGCCGTCGCCGCATCGCCCGTGGGCGCGAGGCCGGCTTCGGCCTCGGGATCGCGGCCCTGGCCGTCGCCTGGGTGCTGATCTGCGCCCAGGCGATCCCGTTGCTCGCCAATCGCGAGGTCGTAAGAAGCCAGGCGGCAGTCAGCAGATCCGAGCTCTGTCGGCCCTGAAGCACGCGAACGCGGCACGGGACATCCAACCGTGGGCGGCGAGCCCGTACGTGCAACTCGCCCTGGTGAACGAGGAGGCCGGATCGCTGACTCGCGCACGAGATTGGATCAACGAGGCGATCGACCGCGACCCCCACAACTGGCGGCTTTGGCTCGTCCTCGCGCGGCTGGAGACGAAGCTCGGGTACCCCAGGGCGGCGGCGGACAGCCTCCGCCGCGCGATCGAGCTCAATCCGCGATCACCGCTCTTTCAGGGGCTCCTGGATAGCGCGGCCGGCTGATCCGGAAGCGAGCTCGCAGGCCGAGCACCTGTGGACATCGCCCCGGCGTGATCGCGAGCGACGCAGATGACGGTTCGCGACGCGTCCGCAACCGTCCCGTCGGTCGGTTACTGTTCGCGTCGCATGAAGCCTTCGTCTCAAGCTGTCGAGACGCGAGGCGCGCTGAGGTCGTCGACCGCCGACGCCCCCGCCGCCGAACGGGCGATCAGTGCGTGGCCCCGACGGGGAGTCCGCGCCTGGCGCTACGCACTGTTGCGTCGACTGCTGGCTCTTGCGGATGTCTCTGCCGTGCTGCTTGCATGCCTCTCGCTTCTTCTCGCGGGCGAGGGACAGGCAGCACAATTCGCCTGGTCGCTGGTCGTGCTTCCGTTGTGGATCGTGATCGCGAAGCTGCTCGGGCTCTACGATCGCGACGAGAGGGCACTTCGGCATCTGACGGTCGACGAGACGCCGCAACTGGTGTTGTGGGCCGTTCTCGGAGCATCAGCCGTGTCGGTCGTGCTGGAACTGGGGTCTCCAGGGTGGCCCTCGGCATCGAGCGCCGTCACGCTTGCAGTCGTAGCTGGCGTTTCAGCGTTCTTGCTGCGTGCTCTGATGAGGCTGGTCTGGCGCGCCACGACACCGCCCGAGCGTGTCGCGATCATCGGCGCGCCCGCGGCTGCGCGATCAATCCGCCGAAAGCTCGAGCTCTTTCCGGACGCCCACATGACGCGTCGTCTCGGAGCATGAGGTCGACAATCTCGATGAGATCGCTGCCGATCCCGGTCGCTTGTGGGAGTCGATCGGCTCTTCCTCGTCCCCTCGTCCTTCGAATGGCAACAGTTCGACGCGGCGCTCGGGCTTGCGCGCGCGGTTGGTGTGAGACTGAGCGTCGTCCCTCCGAACCGGGCCGCGTTCGGCGCGTCGGTTCAACTCGACCACCTCGCCGATCTCCCTGTCTTCGACTATCGCACTGAAGACTTGTCTCGCTCGACGCTGCTTCTGAAGCGTGCGTTGGACGTCATCGTGAGCGCGGTCGCACTCGTCGTGCTCTCGCCCTTGCTTCTCCTGGCCGCGGTCGCGATCAAGCTCGAAGACCGCGGCCCCGTGCTCTTCACTCAGTCGCGCTCGGGTCAACACGGTCGGCCGTTCCGGATGCTCAAGTTCCGCACGATGGTCGTGGATGCTGAGGCGCTCCTCGCGGATCTCGTCCCGTTCGACCGTCTAGCTGATCCGATGTTCAAGCTGGCGAACGATCCGCGCGTCACACGGGTTGGGCGAGTGCTGCGGCGCTGGAGCATCGACGAGCTTCCGCAGCTCGTCAACGTGCTCACGGGCGAGATGAGCCTCGTCGGGCCACGACCGGAGCAGGTAGAGCTCGTGGCGCGCTACTCGGATGAGCAAAGGCGCGTTCGTCTCGCGCTGAGACCCGGCATGACCGGCCCATGCAGGTGTATGGTCGCGGGCTCTTGTCCCTTTCCGAACGTGTGGGAGTCGAGCGCGACTACATGGAGAACCTGTCGATCGGCCGGGATCTCCGAATTCTCGGAATGACCCTTCCGGTGGTTCTCGGCCGCCGCGGCGCGTCCTGACGCCGCAACCCATGACAATCAGCCCGGCACGTGATGCGAGCGCCGGCCTGCAGCCCCT
The DNA here is from genome assembly GCA_963739405.1 of uncultured Actinomycetes bacterium. Taxonomy (GTDB): domain Bacteria; phylum Actinomycetota; class Thermoleophilia; order Gaiellales; family Gaiellaceae; genus Gaiella. The sequence goes on from CAVUAH010000013.1 coordinate 151,223, forward strand.
GACGCTCCGGGCCGCCGTCGTCCACGACTGGTTTCAGGGCTACCACGGCGCGGAGCGAACGCCGACGTCATGCGGCGGGATCTCTTCGCCCCCGGGCACGAGGCAGACGTCTACACCTTCCATGCTGCCCACGACGTGCTGCCGCACGACCTGAGCCAGGCGATCGTTCGTGAATCCCGCGCTGGCGCGGCTTCCCGGATCCGGCAACGGGGGCACGACGCCGGGTCGCTGGCGGTACCTCCTGCCGTACATGCCCCTGTACTACCGGGGGCTCGATCTCGATGCCTACGACCTCGTGATCTCCTCGTCCCACGCGTGCGCGCTCAACGCTCGACCTCGACCTGACGCGTTGCACGTCGTCTACTGCTACACGCCGATGCGATACGCGTGGATGCCGGAGACTGACGGTCGACGCATGACAGGCGCGAGAGGTCTACGCTCCGAGCAGTGACAGCGGGCCTTCGAGAGGTCGATCGGCGCGCCGCCCAGCGGCCCGACGCCTTCATCGCCATCTCGTCCGCGGTTCAGGAACGCATCGCGCGCTTCTACGGCCGCGAGTCGACGGTGATCCACCCACCGGTCGACGTGGAGGACTTCACGGCCACTCGACGAGAAGGAGCCGGGGCATTTCCTCTGGGTACATCGCCTGGTTCCTACAAGCATCCGCTGCTCGTGGCCGAGGCGTTCCGCGGCCTCCCGTACCGACTGACGATGGTCGGGGTCGGCCCTCTGGAGGGTCAGCTGCGCGCATGCTTCCCGCCAACGTCGAGTTCAGGAGATGGGTATCGCGTGAGGAGCTCGCCGATCTCTATGCGTCGGCGTCGGGGTTCATCCATATCGGTGAGGAGGACTTCGGCATCACGATGGTCGAAGCGCTGGCGTCGGGCACTCCTGTCATCGCTCTCGACCGTGGCGGTGCTCGAGACATCGTGCGGCACGAGGTCGACGGACTTCTGTTGCCGCAGCCCGATGTCCACGCTCTGCGTCACGCGCTCCATCGCATTGCGTCTGAGCGATGGGCCCACGTCGTGCTCGCGGATCGTGCCGCTTCATTCTCGCGCCAACGATTCGTCTCGATGTTGCGCGCACACCTGCTAGAGCTTCTTGGGGATACACGGCCGCGCAGCAGCGCGTACGCGGCGAGTATGGGTTGACATCGATGGATACTCGCGGCCTTGATCCGGAGATCTATCACCTCCGCTCGGAAGGTGTTCAATTGGAAGCATGCCCCACGCGGCCGCGTGCTCCGAGTGCGGGGCGGCGGCGGTGTTGAGCGACACGACGCTGCGTCATGCGCACGACGCGCGGGCGTGTCGCCTCCTCGAGCTCACCTGACAGCCCATCGCATCCGGAGGCTTGCGATGAAGCGGATGTCCCGATCGACGGCACCGGCGGTACCCGGAGCCGCGGCAGCCCACCGGCAGCCCTCCAGCCGCTGACGCGCGAGCGAAGCGCGACAGTGTCCCGCGAGACCATCGTGTCCGCCACGGTAACGAGCATCTCCGTTCCCAAAGCGCGTACGACGGCTCTGCTCCTCAGGACGCTCCAGCGTCGAAGGAGGAAGCCGCGTGCCCAGCCTCCTGACTGCCGAGCCCGCCTCGAATGGTGCCCACTCGTCGCCGAGCGAAGATGGACGGCTACTGCGGTTGGCGCGGCAACAGTGGTCCAGCCGAGCAAGCGGAGGCGGAGGGCAAGATCGATGTCAGCTCCATAGAACGAGAGACGCTCGTCTAGCCCACCTGCCTCCGTCCAGGCGGCGCGGCGATAGGCATCGGCGCCTCCGCCCGGCGACACGAGGAGTGGGCCGATCGCTGCGGCCTCTTCGATCGGCTTCCCGGTCAGCCGGATGAACGGCGCGAGCGTCGCGTCGAGCGTCACCCCAACGCTGTCGATGGTACGTTCGTCGGGCCGCAGCGTCAGTGGCGCTACCGCGCCGAGCCGCTCGTCTCTTTCAAAGGCTGCGGCGATGTTCTCGAGGAAGTCTGGCCGGCAAAAGGCATCGTTGTTCAACAGCACGATCACGTCTCCGTTCCCGGCCGCGACGCCGTTGTTGGTGCTTGCGGCGTAGCCTGGGTCATCGAGGTGCGTGATCAGCACAACCCTGGGGAAGAGCTCGCGGATGTTGTCCGCTGTCCCGTCGGTCGAGGTGTCCGAAACGATGACTGTATGAGCGACCGTCTGCTCTTGCAGATGCTTCAGGCACCGGTTCGTGAGGCCCAGCCCTGATGTGTTGTGATCACAACGTCGATCGAACGTCCCATCGACGAAACGTACCTCCGACGCATCGAACGCTCATCTAGCACGGGCACACCTGGTAGCAAGGTCTGCGACACGGTGATGATGAGCACAGACCGATGAGGCATAGCTCGTATCCTCGGATGCTCGCGCGCCTGCCAGTCTGGATGCGACCCCGAATCGGCAGGCTTCAGCATCACCATCCCAGGCCGCTTCAGGTCCCCGCCGGATACTTACGAACGAGCGCGCCGGTACCCGCTCCGACGATCTCTCTCGTCACACCGTCCTTTCAGCAAGGCAGGTTTCTCGAAAGGACCATCTATAGCGTCGTCAGCCAGCGCTACCCCGCACTCGAGTACATCGTGCAAGACGGGGGATCATCGGATGAGACCGCGGACGTGCTTCGTCAGTTTGCTCCATTTCTGACGCGGTGGGCGTCCGATGTCGACACCGGTCAGGCGGACGCGATCAACCGCGGCTTCGAGTCAACCACGGGCTCCATCATGGCGTGGCTCAATTCGGACGACTTGTTTCTCCCGGGCTCCATGCCTTACGTCGCTCGCTACTTCGTCGAGCACCCAGAGGTCGACGTGGTCTACGGTCACCGGTTGTTGATCGACGAGAGTGACGCTCGAATCGGCGCCTGGATCCTGCCTCCACATAGCGATCTCGCACTTACTTTCGAGGACTACATCCCGCAGGAGACACTCTTCTGGCGGAGGAGCATCTGGGAAGCAGCCGGCGGCATGTCGACAGCGACTTTGGGTATGCGCTCGATTGGGACTTGCTACTCCGATTTCGTGACGCCGGCGCGCGGATGGTGCGGCTCCCTCGGTATCTAGGAGCCTTCCGTGTCCACCACGGACAGAAGGCCACGAGGCTCCACGCGCTTGGGGCAGCCGAGCGCGCGCGTCTGCTCGGGCGCGTTCATGGCGGCAGCTTCTCGCACGGAAGTGCGCGCCTGCGGTTGACGCCCTATCTGTTGCGACACCTGCTCCTCCATTCGAGCCATCGATTGGTCGATCAGCTACCGCTTCGCCGCATAGACGTTCGGACTCGCCCAAGCCGCGCGTGGCTCAATGCTTCAGCTGCGCACTGACATCGCCGACACAGTGCAAGTGCCCTGGCAGCTCTGCGTCGAATCCCTCGGGCAGAACGCTATGAGCACCCGGCGAAGGAGTGCGACTCCGGGGACGGCTGGTGACTGGCCGCCGTAACGAAGCAAAACCCGGCGTTCCTCGTCTACGTCGAGGATTGCGCCACTGCCGTCGTCTACACGGAAGACGTGCACAGAGCCAACACCGACGAGGTGCGGAGCCTCTACGAGGCGGTCCAGCGCCTGCGTTCGGATGGCCACCGCGTGGTCCTCGTCAAGAGCGGCTGGAACACCGTCCCATCGTCCGAGTTGCCGAAGCTTGGGGAGGGCATCCAGGATCTGGGTTGGATCGGTCGCAGCCGCGTATTCGAGCTTCTGCAGGCCGCGGACATCCTCGTCCGGCCGGGGGCGCCGGGACCGTTCAACCACTATCGGTTTCCGTCCAAATTGCCCGAGTTCCTCGCATCTGGGCGGCCCGTGGTGCTACCCAAGACGAACCTCGGCCTCCATCTCAAGGAAGGCGCCGAGGCTTTTTGCTCCTCGAGCGAAGCGATGCGGACGAGGTCTGTGAACGCGTCGCGCTCCTCGATGCAGACCCGGATCTTCGCCTGGAGCTCGGGCGACGCGGGCGGGACTTCGCGACGCGCGAACCTCGGTGGTCCAAGAGCGTAGACCGGGTCGTCGACCGCTACTCCGAGAGGTCCAGCGCTAGCGACCTCGTACGTCCGAGCTAGCCATCACATGGGGGTGGTCAGGCGCAAGCCAGGCAAGGAGCACGCCGCCATCCTGGATGCGGTCGATTCCGACAAGACCGTGGGGCGACAGGAAGCCGTGCAGTTCGTCCTCAGTCCAGAAGTTCACATGGCCCTCCCAGGAATCCTGCGCACCGTCGGGCACCGTGATCGCCACGGTACCCGCCGGGCGCGCAGAGTTCGCGCAAGACTGCGACGGCGCGCGTTGGCTCGCGCACGTGCTCGAGGACTTCCGTGCAGAGGACGAGATCGAACGGACCCTCCTCGGGAGAGAGGCGGTAGAGGTCGGCGACGATCCAGCGCGCTGCCGGAAGGATGGAACGCGCACGACGAATCCCAGCGCTCGAGTGATCGACGCCAACGATCAGCTCCGGGTACGAGGGCATCCGGTCGACGAGGATGCGAAGGAGATGACCCGTGCCACAGCCGACGTCGATGACGCGGCGGGGTGCGAGTGGAGAGCACCTCGCCGCGACCTCTTCATAAAATGCGAGTCGCTGGGAACCCAGATATTCGGCCAGTAGCGAGTCCGAGTCGTAGAGGCGCTCGTAGGCACGTCGCGTGTTCTTGCGAGTGGTGTTCTTGGCCGACCGTTGGTGCGACAGGCGCCAGTCGCGAAACCACTCCGCCACGGAGCGCGCGAACGGAATCCTGCGTGCGATGCGCACTGCCAACGGTCGCGTAGCTTCAGGCGACTGAGACATCGCTGCTCCTGAGCTCGTCGTGCGCGACGGACCAGGAGTGGTCGAGCACGAACCGTCCGTGTGTCTTCGGCGGAAGCTGGCCGCTTCCGAAGAAGTCGCTCTCAGTGACGTCGAACATATGCGCGTCCTGCACCCAGTCCGCGAGGACCCCATTCGACCTCAACGTAGATGTTGAGCGAGTAACGATCTGGGACGAGCGGCAGGCGCGGAATCGCACAGACGAATGCCCCCGGCGCGGAATCGTATCGAGGTCCTGACCCGTGATCCTGGTGGAGCACAACGCAAGCGGTTCGCCAAGGATGCCGTTGATCCCGATGCTGACCATATGTTCGAGAGTTCGCTTTCCGCCGTCGTAGTGGAGCTTGACCTCCATCGCGTCACCGACCTTTGCGACTCCTTCAGGGCCCGCGACATCCACCTGGGTGAACCGGATCCGGCCATCGCCGTGCCGATCGGTGCGTCCGCCCAGCGAGCGTCCGCTCTTGGCTCCCGAACGACTCGTGGTACCTGTTGAGAGCCTCGTCGACGGGCCCGTGATAGACGACCTTGCCATGCTCCAGGAGGCACGCCTGGGTGCAGAGCGCCGCGACGCTGGCGAGGCTATGGCTGACGTAGAGGATGGTGCGGCCACTGTGGGCGATCTCGCCCATCCGGCCGATGCAGCGCTGCTGGAACGCGTGGTCGCCGACGCTCAGGACTTCGTCGATCAACAGGATCTCGGGCTCAAGGTGGGCGGCAACGGCGAATGCGAGGCGAACGTACATCCCACTCGAATAGCGCTTCACGGGCATATCGATGAAGCGACCGATTCCGGCGAAGTCGACCACGTCGTCGAACTTCGCAGCGATCTCCCGGCGCCGCATTCCGAGGAGTGCGCCGTTCAGGTAGACGTTGTCACGGCCGCTCAGTTCCGGGTGGAAGCCGGTGCCGACCTCGAGGAGCGAGCCGACTCGGCCGTGGATGTAAGCGTCTCCCTCGCTCGGCTCGGTAATGCGGGCGAGAATCTTCAAGAGCGTCGACTTTCCAGCTCCGTTTGGCCCGATGACGCCCAGGACCTCGCCCTGACCGAGCTCGAACGACACGTCGCGTAGCGCCCAGAACTCCCTGCTGGCCTCGGACACCCCGCCCGTGAACCAGCGCTCCTGAAGTTCCCGAGGCCTTCCCGGGCGGCGTCGCTCATCGTGGTCGAGGCCGCGCGGCGCGAGAGACGGTAGCGCTTGCCGATGCCTTCGAGGACGAGGAGGGGTTCGCTCACCGCTCAGGCTACGTCAGCGAAGGTGCGCTCTGCGCGCGAGAAGTGGGCGGTTCCGACGACGAGGATCGCAGTCGTGATGCTCCCGCCAGGACGAGGCTCAGGGCGGAAACGGATGTGCCGAGGAAGCACCAACGGAAGGCGTCGATGATTCCGACGAGCGGGTTGAGGGCGAAGAGGGGATTGTCGATCGGGTAGGCGACGGGGCTGATAAAGAGCCCCAACATGACGAGAAAGGGGAGCCCCTGCTGGATGTCTCGGTAGCGAACGTTGATCGCGGAGAAAAGGAGCGTACGCCGGCCGCGAGGAGGAAGCCCACGAGCACGACCGGCACGAGGAGCACGAGGCGCCAGGTCGGGTAGTAGTCGTAGAGGAGGCCGACGACGATCAGCAGAGACGATGCTGAGCGCGAGGTCCACGAGCGCAGATACGATCGACGAGACGGGAATGAGCATGCGCGGGCAGTAGATCTTGGTTAGGAGCGGGGCGTTCTGGACGAGGCTGTCGGAGCCTTGCGTCACGGCGCGCGAGAAGAACGTCCAGAAGGTGATGCCGGCGAGCGCGAAGACCGGATACGGGACGCCCTGAGTCTGGACGTTGCCGAGCCGGCTGAATGCATACGTGAAGACGAGCATGAGAGCGACGGGTTGGATGAGTGTCCAGGCCGCGCCGAGCACCGTCTGCGCGTAGCGCACCTTCAGGTCGCGCCAAGACAAGAATAGACGGCTCGCGTACCGCCAGAGCTCTCCGAAGTCCGGGTAGGACGTAGCCTCGCCTCCGCCTGATGTGGACGCCCGGAACTGGACAGTACTCGCGAGGGCGGCATCGCGTGTGGCGGAAGCCGTCATCGCGGTAGGCAATGATACGCGTCGATGGTGCAAGATCCGGTCGCCCGGCCGAAGGACGCGGTGGCTGCGCGCCGCCTCGCGTACAGACTTGTGCACGATTCGCACCGTGAACCAACTGCGCGCCCTCTCCATTCGGGTGCTCCGAGCGGCCGGCTGGGGCTTGATACGGGCATCGGACCGGTTCCAGGCAGGTCCAGCATTGGCCGGCGACCGGACGATCGAATGGGCGTGGACGAAGTCGGCTGCAGAAGGAACCGGGTCGCGTGCTCGACTTCGGCGCAGGGACGGGCTTTCTCTCTCTGGCGGCGGCCCTCGGCGGACACGAGGTCGTCGCCGTCGATCTCGAGCCGTGCGCTTTCGCCTTCGAAGGAGCTCCGATCACCTACCACCAGGGCGACTTCAACGAGCTGGAATTCGAACCGCGATCGTTCGACCAGGTGCTCAACTGCTCGACGATCGAGCATGTGGGGCTCGAGGGACGGTACGGTTCACCGGCAGACCAGGACGGTGACCTGCGGGCGATGGAGAAGCTCGCCGGGCTCCTCCGCCCCGACGGGCGATGATCATGACGCTGCCCGTAGGTCTCGACGGTGTCTTCGCCCCCACCACCGGGTCTATGGCAAAGAGCGACTTCCGCGGCTGCTCGAACCGTTTGCGATTCGCGAGGAGGCCTGGTGGGCGAAGCTCGACGGCAGGAGATGGGATCCGGTCCAAAAAGAGACCGCGCTCGGAGTCCAGGGCTCGGCGTCCTACTACGCGCTCGGGCTCCTCACCGTCGCGCCGCGATGACGCTTCCGCGACTTAGCGTCATCACGCCGTCACTGAATCAGGCGCGCTATCTCGAACGCACCATCCGGTCGGTGCTCGACCAGAGATACCCGGATCTCGAGTACATCGTGATCGACGGAGGCTCAAGCGACGGATCAGTCGAGATCTTGCGACATACAACTCAGCTCGCGTACTGGGTGAGCGAGCCGGACGCGGGCCAGTCGAATGCGATCAACAAGGGGCTTGCACGTGCATCGGGTGACGTGGTCGCCTACATCAACAGCGACGACTACTACCTGCCCGGGACCTTCGCGGCGGTTCTTCCGCTGTTCTCAGAGCCAACCGTCCCCTGGACCTCGGGGGCATGTCGCTTCGTACATGACGATGGCACCGTTGAGACGATCTGGCGACCAGTGCTACCAGGCGGCCCCCGGGGAGCGTGGATTCGCCTGTCGTGGGCAGTTCCACAGCCGTCGTCGTTCTGGAGGCGCTCGCTGTTCGATGACTTTGGGCTCTTCCGCGAAGACCTCCATTACGTTCTCGACACGGAGTTCATGCTCCGGATCGCCGTCGCCGGACGCCTTCCAGCGCTCCTCGATCGGGAACTTGCGGTGCGGGGGCTCCACGACCAGGCCAAGTCCGCAGATGCGAGTCTCTTCGAGATGGAGTTCGCGGGTGTTGCCCGGCAACTGCTGGAACAACTGCCTCTGCACGAGCGCGTGCTGTCCTGGCCGTTCTACGCAGTCCCGACCCTGCGAAGGAAGCTCGGACTGATTGAGGGCTCCGCGTGAGGCAGAGCCTTCACGACAGATAGCGGCTGAGGATCTCCACGACCTCTTGCATGCGATGCGCGTACGAGTGCTCGCGGAGCGTTCGCCGCTGCCCCATGTGCGCGATACGCCTGCGATCCGTTTCGTTGACGACGTAGTGGTGGACCTTCTCGACGAGTTCGTCCTCGCTCGTGTACGTGACCACCTCCGTCTCCGGCTCGAAGAGTTCGGAAAGATTCCGCTTCGCGTCGGTGATCAGAAGCGTGCCGACTCCGGTCGACTCGTAGAGGCGCATGTTATTCGCGAAGTCACCGGCCACATCGATGTGACGGTTGAGAGCTATCTTCGAACCGGCCAGAACGCGATACATGTCTAGGCCCCACGCTTTGCCGCGGTAGCCATGTCGGATCGCGGAGTTCTCTGGCCACGCACCGACGTTGTAGCCCCAGAACTCAATCTGCACCCTGCTAGCGGCCCGCGCCAGTAGCTCGTTTCCGCGTGCGTGCTGCGCGCGCGAGAGCGAACCCACGAAGACGACGTCCGCGGAGGACGGGTCGTCGCCGAGGTGCTCGAGAACGCGCGGATCGAATCCGAGCCGGAAGTACTCGCTTGCGATGCCCAGCTCTCGAAACCTGGGCACGAAGTGAGGGAATGACGTCAGGAGCAACTGGAAGGGTGCGAGCGGTCGGTGCGGCGGGAGCCCACTCGCGATCTGGCCGACGAGCAATCGCGTTCGGGCGCGCAATTGCTGCAGAAGCCTCGGGCTGAGTGCGTTGAGGTCCTGCACGTAGACGACATCCGGGCAGAACTCCTCCGCTTGCGCCAGTACCAGCGGACGATCCCGCAAGGCGAGCGAGCGCCGCTTGATGCCATGCTCGCGCGCCCATGCTCGCTGCAGCTCGTCGCAATTGACGACGACCTCGTGAGCGTCGTGTCCGAGCGCGGCAAGGAAGTGCGAATACGAGTCAGACGTACCGAAGAATCGATCCATGAGCGCCTGCCACTGGTCTTGGTAGGAGGCGCCGTCCAGTTCTGGTCGCTCGGCGTAGTGGGCGTCCAGGAACGCGCGATAATTGGTGTCAAGGATCAGAACGCGCATTCCTCGATCCTCCCCCATCGTTATGCCGGGGGGGTAGGCGCGCCGCGAGGCTGCGGAGAGGCAGCGGTCTCTCGGCGAAAGAGCCCACGCCTCCAAGTCGTACATGCGGAGCCGGTGTGCACTGTGGGTCGGCCGCCAGAGTGCTTCGAGAGCTGCGCGCGTTCTGATGAATCCCGCCTTGCTTGCGCCCCGCCGCTTCACGACAAGGCGGCTGCGGAGCTCGATCAAGAGCCGCCGCAGGTCGAGCACCTCAGCTGCCACCACTAGCACGGTCACCGACTGGAAGCGCTGCATCGTCTCGAGCCACTCGTCATTGGTGAGCTCTGTGTCGATGCGGTGGAAGAGGTGGACATCGGCCGGGATGGGATCGTCTCGCCGCAGGTCGTGATGGCGCGCCTCTGCTTCGGGGAAGAGTCCTGCGAGACGCTCCACCGTCGCCTGTGCGTAGTCCGTGATGATCAGCTTGCGATCAGGACGAGTCCGCTGTAACCACCATTCGAGCGTCGCCCCACCCACCCCGTAGGAGGCGACGACGTGGGCTTCCCGCCGGCCGAGCCATGCGTCGATTGCGCGTGCCCGTTCAGCGATGTCGGGCCGTTGCTCGGCCGATCGTTCGAACTCGATTCGCGTGCTCGGGATCGAGAACGCGCCACTCGTCTTGAGCCGCAGTCCGTCCCACGCCTCAGGCGTGACGAGGTCGGCTCCGACGATGCGTCTGTCGGCTCCGAAGTCGTAGTAGTGACGAACCGTCACTCTCTACCTGCTCGTGAGACCACCCCCGCCTGGCCTTCGGAGGAGACTGGCATGTCGCACGCGGTCACGCTCGGCACCCTAGCCACCGCACGAGCGTAGGATGCCGATGTGCGCTGCAGCTCGCGCAGCGTCAGCGACTCATGATCGCCAGGTGTCCCTCTTCAGCCGTGGACCGTTTGCGCCGTACTCTCGCCCGCTCCATGGAACACGTGCTCTGGGGTGGGGAGCGACGTGAGCGTTTGCTGATCGGCTTGTTGCGCCGGTACTACGAGAGCGTCTTTCGGCGTCAGTGGGTACTCGCTGCCGAGCTCCCGCACTACTTCGACCACCGGATCGGAAGCTTCGCTTTCGCGACCGGAACCGGTCACCCCTATTCCTACTTCAGGGGCTTCTTCGCCGCGGAGGTGATCCGCGAGGGCGAGATGGTTCTGGACATCGGCTGCGGCGACGGCTTCTTCGCGCAACGGTTCTTCGCTCCAAGATGCGCTCATGTGGATGCGATCGACGTCGACGGGCGCCATCGCGCATGCAGTCGCCGGAACGCCGCTCCGAACATCGGCTATTCCGTCCTCGACGCGGCGAACGAACGCTTTCCACGCGCGCGCTACGACGTGATCGTCCTCGACGGAGCCTTCGGTCACTTCGCACCTGAGGCCGCCCGGACAACTTCTTGACAAGGCCCCAGAGGCGCTCAACCCCCGACGGGGGCTCTCGGGTCCGAAACGCTGGGCACCGAAGGCCACGATCACCTGCAGCTCTTCGAGACCTTGGCGGACCTCGCGACCATCCTTGGCGCCCACTTTGAGCACGTTCTCCTACGGTCGATCGACTACGTCATCCCGTCAGGCGAAACAACGACGAGAGGCGTTCTGGCGTTGTGCGAGCCAGCGCGGCCGCCTGAAGGAAGCGTCATGGCACGCCCCCGGCCCGGCGGCGGAGGGCCCGCTAAGCGATCGCGGCAGTGTGGCAAGTCAGCTGAAGACTCCGTCAACCTGAAGGAGCTGGCCGGTTCGCGGGTCGCTGAAGACTGGATCGAGCGCCACGAATCCGAAGCCGTCGCAGAGCAGCCTGACACTCCTGCGCAGACGCCTCGTCCGGCAACCTACCTCCGACGCCCTCCCGGCCCGGACGTAGGATTACCATGTGTCACGGTTCGAACCGCGCAAGCACAGGGGCCTCATGACATTCGCCGAAAGCGCGGTGGTCCTTTGGACGCGTCCATGTCCTGAGTTTGGGGCGTTACATCGCTGCGATCGATGAGTATCGAGGTCGTCGAGCACGGCGGCACGACGTACGCCGAAATCATCTGGGCCGACACGACGGTTGAGAAAACGAAGTTCTTCTCTCCGGCGGAGTCCTCGTTTCAGTTCGGGCTGATCGCGCACGAAGCTGGCTACGAGGAGGAGCCGCACTACCACAAGGCCGTACCTCGCCGGATCGACGATCTGCAGCAGATGTTCGTCGTGCAGCGCGGCGTCGTCGACGTTCAACTCTACACGGATGACGCGGGCTCTTTCGCGGGTGCGACTTGATCCCGGTGATGCCATCGTCCTCGTCCACGGCACACAGCGATCAAGGTCGTCGAGGACTTCCAGGCGCTCTCGGTGAAGCAGGGTCCGTTCTTCGGCGAGAAGAGGACAAGATCGTCATGGACTCGTCGTGATCCCTGTCTTCGAGCCCAGCATCAGCGAGGACGAAGTCGAGGCGGTCGCCAACGCCATTCGCCGCGGGGAGATCTCAGGCTCCTTCGGAGTCGAGATCGAGGCTTCGAGCGCGAGTTCGCCGAGTACGTCGGCGCAGCAGCACGGCGTGGCAGTGACGAGCGGCACGACGGCGCTCCAACTCGCGGTGGCCGCGCTCGACCTCGAGCCTGGCTCGGAGATCCTGGTGAGCGCCAGCACGAACGTCGCCACGGCGCTCGCCGCGTACCACAACGGACATATGCCGGTACCGGTCGACTCGGAGCCGATCACTGGAACCTCGACCTCGATCTCATCGAGCCCTGATCACACCCCGCACACGCGCGATCATTCCCGTGCATCTGTTCGGTCACCCAGTCGACATGGACGCGAATCGGAGAGATCGCGGCGCGACACGGCCTCGCCGTGATCGAGGACTGCGCCGAGTCGCACGGCGCAACCGTCCGCGGGCGGATGACCGGCTCACTCGGTGAATGGGCTGCTTCTCGTTCTACGCCAACAAGATCATCACGACCGGCGAAGGCGGATGGTCACCACGAACGACGACAGGCTTGCGGAGCGGCTTCGCCTGCTGCGGAACCTCGCGTTCGGCAAGCCTCGGTTCCTCCATCAGGGGCGGGCTTCAACTTCCGGATGACCGGATACCAGGCCGCGCTCGGCCGTGCCCAGCTGCAGAAGATCGAGAGGATCATCGAGCGAAGCGGCGCGTCGCGCACGCGTACACGTCGCAGCTCGCCGACGTGGCCGGGATCAAGACCCTGTCGAGCTCGAGTGGGCCCGGAACGTGTACTGGATGTACGCGATCGAGGTAACCGACGAGTACCCGCTCAAGCGCGACGAGCTGGCCGCCCGGCTCGCCGAGGCGGAATCGAATCGCGGACATTCTTCTGCCCGATCAGCATGCAGCCGTTCCTGCTACGTCAGCCGGGTATCGCCACGTCCGTGTCCGGTCGCCGAGAGGCTGTGGGAGACAGGGCTCTATCTGCCGTCCTCGATCAGCTCTCCGACGAGGAGATCTCGACGATCGCGGAACGGATTCGCGCCCTCGTCCCTGCATGAACACATACTACGGGTCTGCATGCTCGTCACTACGACGTGGTCTATCGCGACAAGCCGTACGCGGACGAGGCGCGCTTCGTGGACTCGCTGCTGCGCGACGCGGGAGTTGCTCGAGGCCGGCTGCTTGACATCGCGTGCGGCACGGGGCGGCACGCAGGTCGAGTTCGCCGCCCTCGGCTGGGACGTGACCGGTGTCGACCTCTCGGACGGAGCTGCTCGAGCAAGCGCGACTGAGCGCACCCACGGCCCGGTTCGAACGGCAGGACATGCGGGACCTGGACGTGAAAGGTGGGCCATTCAATGCCGTCACCTGCCTCTTCGACTCGATCGGATACGCACTGGACGACGCAAGCGTGGTGGCGACGCTCGCCGCAGCCGGCTGTCACTCGCCCCCGGAGGGGGCGCTCGTCCTCGAGTTCCTGCACGCGCCGGCACTCCTGCGCGACGCGTCCGCGCTCCGAGTTCGCCGCTTCGCCCTCTCCGATCGACGGCGACGAACTCCTACGCATCTCACGTACTCGACTTGACGAGCAACGCGACGTCATGGAGGTCGAGTTCGAGCTCCTCGAATTGCGCACCGACGGCACCTACGACCGCTGGCTCGAGACGCAGAGAAATCGATTCTTCTCCGTGTCCGAGATGTGTGCGCTGGCTCGAGCGTGCAGGATTCGAGGTCGTGCGTCTCGTCCCCGCCTATCAGGACGGCGACCGGATGGACGAGGAGACGTTCCATGTGATTGCCGTCGCTCGGAGAGCGGGGTGAGGGTCGCCGCGGTCTTCCGGGACTCCGAGCCCGCCGAAGGCGGCGCGCACACGTTCGGCGAGAGCCTCGCGCAAGCCATGCGGAAGATCGCACCGGCGTCGCGGCACGAGTTCGTGTACTTCGAGGCGGGCTCCCGAGGCACGACGCCGCCCGGTTTCCAGCGCATTCCGAGCTCGCGCTTCGCCCGCTACCTCCGCATCGCGATCTACCTCGTGCGCGACGTCCTGGACTACACGGGCCTGCAACGCGGGCGCCTGCGCACGTGGTTCGAGCGCTCTCTGGCGAAGCAGCGCGTAGATGTCGTCTGGTTCGCGACGACCTACGCCGAGCGCTGCGACCATCCCTTCGTCTTCACGGTCTTCGACGTCGAGCACGACGTCAGCCGTGGTTCCCGGAAGTGGTGCTCTCGGCGTGTGGGAACAGCGTGACCACCACTTCTCGCAGTACATCCGCAAGGCGACCCGTGTCATCGTCCCCAACGAGGCGGGCGGGACCAGATCGTGCACCACTTCCGGATCAATCCCGAGCGCGTCTTTGTCTCGCCCACCCGACGCCTGCGTTCGCGCGCGCCGCCGGACAGCGCGAGCCCCTGCCGCGTGCGCGGGTCGAACGCGCTCGGTGTCCGTGGTCGCTATCTCCTCTACCCGGCGCAGTTCTGGGCACACAAGAACCACGCGACGCTCTTCGAGAGCGTCGCGAAGCTCGCGCGGGACGGCCGCGACCCGTACGAGCTCGTGCTCGTCGGGTCCGACAAGGGGCCAGCTCGACGCACGTGCACGCCCTGGCCCGCAACACAGGGATCGCAGAGCTCGTCCACTTTCTCGGCTTCGTCGAGACCGACGATCTGGTGGCCCTCTATCAGCACGCGCACGCACTCACGTATCTGAGCTTCTTCGGCCCGGAGAATCTGCCGCCGCTCGAGGCGTTCGCCCTGGGTTGCCCGGTCGTTGCGGCGGACGTTCCCGGGGCGCGGGAACAGCTCGGAGAGGCCGCCCTTCTCGTCCCGCCGACAGAGCCGCCCTGCGTCGAAGGAGGCAGTACGTCGTCTGGAAGAGCCTGCCTTCCGGGACGAGCTCGTCGAGCTCGGTCGCCAGCGGGCAGCGCTGCGGACCCCGGAGGCTTATGTCCAGGCGTCGTGAGCTTCCTCGACGAGTTCGAGCTCACGCGGAGGTCCTGGGCGTGAGCTCGCAGGAGAGCCGGCGGAGTCGCGGTCGCCGCCCATGAGCGTCAAGCACAAGGTTCGGACACAGATGCGAAAGCTCGGCTATGACATCGCTCGGTTCGATCCCGAGTCACACCCGCTGGCCCGTCGGGGCTGCCTCCTGAGATTGCTCCAGATCGACGTCGTCCTCGACGTCGGCGCAAACGCGGGTCAATACGCGCAGGACCTGCGCGAACTTGGGTTCACCGGCCGCATCTGCTCGTTCGAGCCGCTGACTGCCCCGTTTCAGGTGTTGCGGGAGCGCGCAGCGGGGGATCCCGGCTGGAGCGCATTCAACTTCGGGCTCGGCTATGTCACAGGACACACGACTATCAACGTCGCGGGCAACTCGGAGAGCAGCTCCCTGCTCGACATGCTCCCTCGACACCTCGAGGCTGCGCCGGATTCCGGGTTCGTGGGCACGGAGGAGGTCGAGATCAAGACGCTCGACTCGGTCTTCGACGACCTCTGCGCGCCCGGGGAGCGCGTGTGTCTCAAGATCGACACGCAGGGGTTCGAGCGTCGCGTCCTCCGAGGTGCCGATCGCTCTCTCCCCGGAATTGGCACGCTGCAGGTCGAGATGTCATTGACGCCCCTCTACGTCGGGGAGCCGACGTTCGTCGAGATGTCCCAACTGCTGCTCGACAAGGGCTACACCATGGTGGGGCTGGAACCGGGATTTGCCGACCCTCGCACCGGGCAGCTCCTGCAGGCGGACGGGATCTTTCACCGTGCCGAGGATCGGAGGATCGGTTGAATCGCTCGTGAGCACGACGGAGAGAGTCAGGCGCACTTTCGGAAGGCTGATGCCAGCCCGCCTGCGCGGCGCGGCGCTGAGCGGCGAGGTCGATCGACTCCGGACGCAGGTGGCGGGCTCGAGAGCCGACACGTCGCGGCGCCGCGAGGTGACGTTCGCCGAGCGTTTCGCGCTCCACTAGCGCCAGCCTGCGCTTGCGCATATGTCGCCTCCCGTGTGGGCGGAACTCTTGTCCTGGCCCCCGGCCACCCCGTCGAACAACCGCTCCCGAACCAAGACAGCGCCGCAACACTGAGCGGCGCACACGCGGAACCGCGGGCATACTGGCCGCGCCGTGAGGACATACGCAGTGGTCGCCGGCAAGAGCAACTCGCGAATCGATCCGACGCTTGGGGTTCGGGAGGGGACGGAGAAGGTGGCCATGTGGGGTCTCTTCCTCACGCTGCCGATCGAGCGTGTCGTGACGGTTGATGTCACGGGGTTTACGGTTAGGCCCGTCTACCTGTTCATGGCTCTGCTCATAGTCCTGAACGCGGGGGAGATCCCGCGATCGGGAGTCGCGGGCCTGGTCGGCGCTGGCATCGCGCTTGCGATCGGGGCGTCGGCCGTGAGCAGTCTGGATCCCAGACAGACCGCCGGTTATGCGGCGTGGGGAGTCTTCACCATCGTCTTCTTCGTCTCAATGGTCGGACGCCTTCGGGAGCGACGCGAGCTAATCGCCACCTGGACGAACGTGTACGTTCTCACCGCGGGTCTTTGGGGCTTCTTCACGGTTGCTGATTCAATCCTGTCGTTCGGTTTCGACAGCCTCGCATACTCCTTCGTCGGAGACCTGCCGCGGGTTCAGGCGCTCGCGTACGAGCCGTCGTTCCTGGCCTTCTACCTGGTTCCCGCCTTCTACTTATCGTTCGCGACGTCGCAGCACTATTCGACGGCGGGCATTCTCGCCGGGATCATCGCATCGACGAGTCGCTCCGGGCTTGTCGGTCTCATGGTTGGAGGCGTCGTACTTCTGCTTCTGGAGAGGCGGGCAGTCGTCAAGAAGTTGCCGATCTGCGGCGTCGCCACTGCTTTGGCGGTAGGGCTCCAGCTCCAGCTCTCCGGGGGTGCATACCTGGGCTTCGTCTCAAAGCCGGTCACGACGGTCACGCAGGGTAAGACAGACGAGGCCTCGATCACCCCGCGTTTCGCGACCTGGGACGACGCGTGGCATGTCTTCCTCGACCACCCAGTAAACGGTGTCGGGGCGGGTGCGTATGGAGGCGGCGTGCACGAGTTGGGCATCGCGCTCGAGCTCCCGGAGGCCGAGATCAAGACCACGAACCTGTGGCTCGAGGTACTTGCCGAGCTCGGACTGCTCGGATTCGCAGCTCTCTTGGCGATGCTGGTGATTGCTGTCTTCGGCTTGTGGAAGGCCCGTCGGCACGAGCAGCTCGCGACGGTCGTAATCACGGCGATCGCGGCATCGGCCGCAATGTTCGCGTTCGTGCAGACGCTCTGGGTGCCGTACCGCTGGATCGTCTGGATTCTGGCGATCAGCATCGCGTTTCCTATCGGCGGTCGTCCCCGGAGTCGAAGGACACACGCGGCCGCGCCAGTGGACTGGACGAGTGCGCATGGGTAGCGACCGTCTCGACGTCGTGCATAGGAAGGAACCAGCGCTCGGAGTACTGGCGGACGCTCGGTGGCTAGACGAGGACGGCAGTCGCGGTGTCCTCGGACTGGGTCGCGTCGCTCAGGAGGTACTTCGCCGTCTGCCGCCCCTCGATCGGCTCGAAGGATGTCCACGGCTTCTTCACCCCTTCGAGCCGGTATGGCTCACCGCCGTCCTCGCCAAGCGGAGACCACGCCTCTTCTATAGCCCGGGTTTCAACGTGCCGCCGACCAGTCCGGTGCCGTTCGTCCAGACCGTGTTCGATCTGATCCACCTCCGCGTTCCCGAACTCAGCGGGGCGATGAGGCGTCTGTACTACAGCGTCCTGGTTCGGCCGGCGGTGAGGCGTGCGCGGGCGGTACTCACTGGATCGGACTACTCACGCGCAGAAATACTGGACTGGAGCGGCGTGGACCCTGCTCGGGTCGTGGTCATTGGTTCTGCTGCAGCGGAACACTTCGCGCCAGACGGCGACATCTTCCAGCCCGGCTTTCCCTACCTGCTGTACGCCGGCAACCAGAAACCGCACAAGAACCTTGACCGCCTCGTGCAGGCGTTCGCGCGGTCTCAGGAACGAGACGGTCTGCACCTCCTGCTCACTGGGGCTCCCAATCGGGGACTCATCGCGCTCGCGCGGCGGGGAGGCGTCGGCGATCGTCTGGTCTTCCTGGGCTCGTTGCAGGACAAGGAGTTGCCGGGAATCTATCGGGGTGCTGTCGCTCTTGTCTTCCCGTCCTTGTACGAGGGCTTCGGTCTGCCGCCGCTCGAGGCGATGGCTTGCGGTACGCCGGTGATCTGCTCCACGGCAACCTCACTCGGCGAGGTGGTCGGCGACGCGGCGGTCGCTGACGACCCACTTGACATCGACTCGATTGCGGACGGCATCGACAAGGTTGTGCGCGACGAGGGCCTCCGTGCAGAGCTTTGCGAGCGCGGTATCGCTCAGGCCGCCCGCTTCTCGTGGGATCGAACGGCGGAAATGACGTGGCAGACGCTGGAACGTAGTCTCGAGGAGGGTTAGTCGCTCGTCCCGAGAGGAGGCTTGAGGCGGGTTGGCGAGGCGAGCCACGGGTGCGATCAGGCGCGTCGTTTCCAGCACGGCCGCTGTGCCCACGACGACGATCGGCCGTGAGCCGGAGGCCCGACGGGGAAGCCACCGTGGCCGTCTTCAAGGACGCTCGGCGTGCGCCGCTACCATGGGGCACTCGTGCCCCGGCTATTGCTGATCGCGGCAGCGCTCTGCGTGGTCGCGGCCATTGTCGTCTCCAGCGTTACAGGGGGCCCGGCGACTGCAGTTGTCCAAGGGTCGTCCACTGGCGACCGCAGTCTTCGACCCAGGGAACCTCAGCCCAACCTGCATCACGTGATGTCCGGGAGGCGGGTGCGACCTTCGCGCGCCTCCTTCTATCGTGGCCGGCTGTAGCCCCGGGGGGTGATGTGGTGCCGACCGGATTTGACGCGCGGAACCCAGGCGACCGTCACTACCGCTGGCAGTCCTTCGACACCGCGGTTCGCACGGTCGTTGCTGGCGGCCTCCAGCCTCTCGTCGATCTTCACGACGCGCCCGCGTGGGCACGCGAGGAGACCTGCGCCGGAGATGCCGCCGCGAAGTGTCGTCCGACCTCTGCTGCCCTTGCCGACTTCGCGACCGCGGCCGCCAGGCGGTATCGGGGTGGCTTCCGTGGGTTGCCGCGCGTCCGCTACTGGCAGGTCTGGAACGAGCCGAACCTGAGCATCGAGCTCATGCCGCAGGTGGGCGGATGGCGAGCCCGTGTCGCCAGACATCTATCGGGACATGGTCAACGCAGTTGCCAAGAGCGTCCACGGCGTGCACAGCGACAATGTCGTCGTCGCCGGTGGGCTCGCGCCGTTCGGGGCGACATCAACGACCCGTCTGGCGGCCCCGTCGGGGGCCAGATCCGGATTCATCCGATGGACTTCATGCGTCGCTTCCTCTGCATGTCGTCCGGTTCCAAAGCCGAACCGACGTGCGACGAGAAGGTCGAGTTCGATGTGTGGGCACATCACCCCTACACGTACGGGGGTCTGATGCAGAAGGCGTACGATCCCGACGACGTCTCCCCTGGGCGACCTCGGCAAGATGAGGTCGCTCCTGAAGGCCGCCGAGCGGGCAGGGCACGTCAAGTCGACGCGGCCCGACGTGGGCTTCTGGGTGAC
Organism: uncultured Actinomycetes bacterium; assembly: GCA_963739405.1. Classification (GTDB taxonomy): domain Bacteria; phylum Actinomycetota; class Thermoleophilia; order Gaiellales; family Gaiellaceae; genus Gaiella. Next base: position 170,812 of record CAVUAH010000013.1, read on the forward strand.
CGAGTTCAGCTACGACTCGCAGCCGGGCGACCCGAAAGGGCTGCCGCCTGCGCTCCACGCCCGCTGGGTCTCCGAGTCCCTCTACCGGATGTGGAGCGCCGGCGTCAGCCTCGTCACGTGGTTCCTGGTCTACGACCAGCCGTTCCCCAGCAGATGTTCCAGTCGGGTCTGTACACCCTTGACGGCAAGCCGAAACCGTCGTTGCGGGCGTTCCGGTTTCCGTTCGTCGCATTCCGTCAAAGAGCGGCGCAATCTCCTACTGGGGGCGCACGCCGGCCGGCGTGGGACAAGGCGTCGTCGTCGAGCAGGCGCGAGGATCGCGCTGGGCGCGGCTGACCACGCCGGGGCGTCGACCGGTACGGGATCTTCCAGGGCCGCGTCTCGAGCGCGCCTGGCATCTGGACCCCTTCAGGGCGCGACTCGTCGACCGGAGCGACGTGTCCGTCCCGTTCAGCCTGGACGTTCCCCCGGACTTCAGGTTCTGTCCGTGGGGCAGCTTCTGCTGACGTAGCGTCTCAGCCGGACTGCGCTTCGAGCGTCTCCGCGCGCGATCCCCCGACAGCCTGCGCCGACCCCGCCCCATGAGCTCGGACGCCGTCAGCGAGCCCGTCTCGGGTGGCCTCGAGCCACGCGCGCGCGTAGCGATCGTCCGGCTCCAGGTGCGTGCCCTCGGCCCATTCGTTCCACGCGTTGACGAACACGAGCGGCTCGGCGACGTCGGCTCGTCGAGCGCCTGGCGGGCAAGCTCACCGAGCCATCGCCGGTAGGCGTCCGGCGAGCTGCCGACCGTGACAACGCTTCATAGCCGCGGCGCGCGGCGTTGTCCCAGGACGGGACCAGGCCTCGATACCAGTGGTAGTCGGGGACCGGTTTCGCGAGCGCCTGCTCCATCAGCGACTCGTAGTCCTCCAGGACTCCCCGGAATCGTCTGCGTCGCGCTTGACCCGGGCGTCGGCCGGCCGGCGTCCGAAGGGATGCGGCGGGAACTCGAGGGCCGCGTCGAATCCGAAGGGTCGGGGATCGTCGATCTTGAAGCTCTGCACCGCGGCCAGGTGCAGCTCGAGACCCTACCTCGCGAGCGACGTCCGCCAGCGTTCCGCGACCCGGGGCGCGTCGGAAAGCAGGTCCAACCCGGTACACGAGCAGGAGCGCCGCGCCTCCGACGCGCATGTACCGGTCATCGCCAAGGATCGGCAACGCGTCCCTGATGAACCTCTCGGCCCAATCGCCTTCGTACTCCTGGCGCAGCAGGACCTCGTTGTCGAGTCCGTCCCACCGCCGGGTCCAGTTCTCGTTCGCCCAAGAGATGCAGAACGGCAGCGTAGGGCCGGCCCCGAGCGAGCATCTGCTCCAGCGGGCGCTCGAGCACTCGCTGCCCGTTGAACCAGTAGTGGTGGAAGCAGAAGCCGTGGACGCCGAACTGCCGGGCGAGCTCCGCCTGGCGTTCGAGCACCTCCGGGTCGCGGAGGTCGTAAAAGCCCAGCTCGGTCGGCAGTTGCGGCTGGTAGTGCCCCCTGAACTGGGGGCGCGCGGGCACGACGTTCGTCCACTCGGTAAACCCCTCGCCCCACCAGAGGTCGTTCTCGGGGATCGGATGGAACTGGGGCAGGTAGAAGGCGACGAGCTTGACGCGTGATTCCGTCGGGGCGTCGAGGACCGAGCTCCCGTCGGCCGGGTTGGGCACCATTCGATCCATCGTACGCCGCAGAACACGGCGACCGACCTTTCGCTCGTGGGGGGACGGCGGACGCCCCCGGTACCATCCCGCCGAGCGCGATCTCACTCGTGGCCGCGCCGGGATCCATGTCCGAGGCCAGCACCAGTCCCCTCACCCTGATCCGTCCCGCCCGCCGGAGCGGGCTGCCCGACTTCGGGAGTTGTGGCGCTTCCGCGACCTTGCCGCGATCCTCGCGTGGCGCGACGTCAAGGTGCGCTACAAGCAGTCACTGATCGGCATCGCGTGGGCCGTGCTGCAGCCGTTCCTGACGATGGTCGTCTTCACGCTGATCTTCGGGAAGTTCGCCAATCTCCCGTCCGCCGGCCTCCCCTATCCGGTGTTCGCGATGCTCGAACCTCGTTCCGTGGACGTTCACGGCGGCGGTGTTCACGCTCACCGCGGGATGCGTGCTCGCAAACGGGCGCTCGTGCAGAAGGTGTACTTCCCCCTGCTGATCCTCCCGCTCGCGTGCATCCTCGTGCCGCTCGTCGACTTCTGCTTCTCGTTCGTCGTGGCCCTCGGGATCACCGCCTGGTACGACGTGACGATCCAGCCGACGATCGTCCTCGCTGCCGCTCTTCCTGATCATGCTCGCGATGACCTCGATCGGCCTCGGCTCGTTCCTCGCCGTCATCAACGTCCGCTATCGCGACGTCCCGTACGCCGTCCCCTACCTCGTCCAGCTCTGGCTGTTCGCGTCCGGTCGTCATCTACGCGGCCGACGCGCTCCCGCAGAAGTACATGACGTCTGCGCGCTGAACCCCGATGATCGCGGCGATCAGCGGGTTCCGCTGGGCGGTCACTCGGCACGCCGCCCCCACCGCGACGATGCTCGTCCTCGGTCGGTGATGACGGTCGTCATCTTCCTCTTCGGGCTCTGGTTCTACTTCCGGCGCGCCGAGCCGCGCTTCGCGGACACGATCTATGAGCACGGTCGTCGCCGAAGGACTCTCGAAGCGCTACCGCATCGGCGAGTACAAGCCGGGTACGAGACGCTGCGCGAACGCTCTCGCATGCGGCACGGCGCGCGCTCCGTCTCGAGCACGTGGACCACTCGCTGGAGGAGCTCTGGGCGCTCAAGGACGTCTCGTTCGAGATCGAGGAGGGCGAGGTGGTCGGCTTCATCGGCAAGAACGGCGCCGGCAAGTCGACGCTGCTGAAGGTCCTCACGCAGATCACCGCCCCGACCAGGGCACGGCGGCGATCCGCGGTCGGGTCGGGAGCATCCTCGAGGTCGGCACGGGCTTCCACCCGGAGCTGACGGGCCGCGAGAACACGTACCTGAACGGCGCGATCCTCGGCATGAAGCGCCGCGAGATCCGCGCGAAGTTCGACGAGATCGTCGAGTTCAGCGGGATCGAGAAGTTCATCGACACCCCGGTGAAGCGCTACTCGAGCGGGATGTACGTGCGCCTCGCGTTCGCGGTCGCCGCGCACCTCGAGCCGGAGATGCTGATCATCGACGAGGTGCTGGCCGTCGGCGACGACGAGTTCCAGCAACGGTGCATGGGCCGCATCGAGGACATCTCGACCTCGGGACGCACAGTGATGTTCGTCTCGCACGACATGCAGGCAATCACGAGGCTGTGCAACCGCGCGTACTGGCTGCAGAGCGGCGAGCTGGTGGCGGAGGGGGACGCCGAGAGCGTCGTCGCTCGCTACCTGCAGGAGGCGACCGGGACGGGTGCAGAGGTGATCTTCGACCGACGACGCACCCGGGACGAGCTCGTCCGATGCTCTCCGTCCGCGTCGTCGACACGAACGGCGAGACGGTGCACACGATCGACATCCGCGAGCCGGTCGGCATCGAGTCGCTTCGCCGTCCTCGGCGACACCGGCCCGGTGTTCCCCAAGATCAAGCTCGGCAACAACCGCGGAGAGGTCGTGTTCAACGCGCTCGACACCGATCCGCACTGGCGATCGGCCCCGGAGCCCGGCAGGTAAACGTGCACGGCCTGGATCCCGCCGAACCTCCTCAACGAGGGCGTGAACGGGGTCGACATCGCCGTCGCCTCCTCGGCGGGCCGAAGCTCGTCACCCACATCAACGTCCCGTCCCTCGTCCGGTTCCACGTCCACGACCCGGGGCTCGGTGACTCGGCGAAGGGCCTTACACCGGGCACCTCCGCGGCGTCGTGCGCCCGCTCCTCGACTGGAGCGACCGAGTTCGCGGCCAGCGGGTCTACGAGAGGGCGTAGCGGACGACCTCGTCGCTCGCTCGAGCGTCGGGTGAGTTGCGGGCGAGAGCGCCTCGAGCGACGCGGGCGAGCAGTAGGTCGACGTCGCGAGCACCCGCGGCCTGCCGTCGCGAAGCCGCCGCGGTGGAGTCCGCTCGTGTTGCAGAGGATCAGCGTCCCTCGACGCGGTGAACGTCACGATCTCCGACGCGGGGACGGTGTCGCGAACGTGCTCGTCCGGGACCCGCCCCGTACGCCAGCGGTGACCAGGACCGAGGGCGTGGTAGCGTGCCACCGGGTTGGCTCCCGGGGACGTACTCGAAAGGCCCGGATCGGGTCAACGTCGGTCAGGTAGAGGAACGCTTTGAGCAGGTGCTTGTCGTCGAAGTCGTGGTGCCAGTGCTGCGAGGCGGCGCGCGCGTCCGGTGCCCGGCTCCGGTGCCGTGTACCAGAGATCGACGTACGAGAGCTTTGCCCAGAGACGCAGATAGGCGTTCGCGAGGTCGAGCATCCGCCGAGAGGCGCCCGCTCGGAACCAGGGATCGCCCGGGTCGTCGTCGCGCCGTCGAAGCTGTAGCCCCGGACGACGAACTCCTTCCCGCGGCTCAGCTTCAGCCCGCCCCCGTCGTCCGCGAGCGGCGGCTCTTGTCCTCGATGAAGGCACTCCGCCCTGCCCGGCGATCGCCTTCCCCGACGGCCGCGGCGATGAGATCGGCAAAGGGGACACGACGAAGCCGTTCACGGTCGAGCTCGGCGACGAGGCTCCCTGGAGGTCGTCGAGGACCAGGGGCACCGATCGAGCGCTGCCGGCTCTTGCGGTTCGAGGAAGCGATCGTGGAGGGCGTACGTCGCGACGATCCCGCGGCGCTCGAGCGCGGACGCGACGCGGGTGACGCGCTCGGCGAGACGCGTCGGCTGGCGGTGCATCGCGCGGGAAGGTAGTCGAGGGCCTGCGCACTGCGGCGTAGCCTCCGGCGGCGGTGCGGATCGCGTTCGTCCACTACCGCCGGCCGGCTCGCTCGGCTCGAGGCTGCCGCGCAGGAGAGGGGCCGACGGAGTTCCTCTTCGGCTCGATCGAGCTCGAGCGCGCGGGCCACGACGTCACGCACTACGAGGTCGACCCCGAGGCACCAACTCGCCGATCGCCCGTCGGCTCGTCGACCGACAGGCGGGGTCGGGCACCGACCACCGCATCTCTCCGGCGGCGGTGCTCGGCGGAACGCGCGCGCTGCTCCCGGCCTCGCGACGGCAGACGTCGTCGTCGCGACCACGACCGGCGACCGTCGCGCTCGCGGTCTGGCGGAGCGCTGGACGCCTGCGGGCGCCGCTCGTCGGGATCGTCGCCGGCTGCTCGCGCGCCTGGGCGAACCGCCGGGCCGGAGCGACGACGCTCACCGCTCCTCCGTCGCATTCACGCGTGCTCTACGGCCCGGGCGAGGCACCGGGACTCGCTGGCGCTCGAGCCGCGGCTGGGCGGCGTGTCCACGTCAATCCGCTTCGGGGTCGACACGCGCTTCTGGTCCCGGGCGGCCGGCACGATCCGACGTCGTCGCGATCGGCAACGACGGGCACCGGGACTAGGGGACGCTGGTCCCTGCCGCGCCCTCGTCGACGCCCGGATACGCATCCTCACCCGGCACCCGGGCCCTGACGCGGTCCCCGACAACGTCCGCTGGGAGCCGGCCGACTGGCATCGGCCGCTGCTCAGCGATGCCGAGGTACGGGAGGGTACCGCGCGGCGGCCGTGTCGCGTGCCGGTGGGAGTGCCCAGCCGTCCGGCCAGAGCGTGCCGCTGCAGGCATCGGCGTGCGCGCGACCCGTCGTCCTCTCCCGCCCCCGCGGCCTCTGGGACCCCGAAGGCCTTCGCGACGGTGAGAACGTCCGGCTGGTGCCGCCCGGCGATGAGGACGCGCTCGCGCGCGGCGGTCTGCCGCGTGCTCGCCGATCCCGGCGCGACCGAGGCTCGGGCGCCCGCGCGCGCCTCCGTGGCTGCGGGCGCGCGCCTCGAGGGCTACGCCGAGGCGGATGCTCGACGATCTGTTGGGCAAGCGGTCCGCGGCCCTGAGGCGTCTACGATATACCGCCTCGATGAATCCTCGCCTTCGGACAAAGCCGCTGCCGCGCTCGTAGACGCCAACGCCGCCGCGCGGCGCGTCGGCGCCCTGCTCGGACACGGAGCGTGATCTCCGGAGCGCTACGGCGCGACGGCCCGCCGACCTCGCGGTCTTCCACGAGTTCGCCCCGCCGCCGTCGGCGGCGGCCACCAGTTCCTGCGCGCGCTCGTCGGCGAGCTCGCGCGGCGCGGGCTCGTCGTCGAGGAGAACCGGATCTCGGGCAGGACGCCGACCTGCCTCTTCAACTCGTTCAACTTCGACTTCGGCGGCTGCGGCGGTTCGCGCGCGCCGACGTGCGGATGGTGCACCGGGTCGACGGGCCGGTCGGCGTGTACCGCGGCTTCGACGACGGCACGGACGGCGGATCGCGGCGATCAACGCCGAGCTCGCCGACGCCACGATCTTCCAGTCGCGCTACAGCCTCGACAAGCACCGGCGAGCTCGGGCATCGAGCTGCGCGAGCCGGTCGTCGATCCAGAACGCGGTCGACCCGGCGATCTTCCATCCGCCGGCGGCGCGCGAGCCGCTCGCGGACGGCGGTGCGGGTCGTCGCGACGAGCTGGTCGGACAACCCGCGCAAGGGAGCGGACGTCCTCGCGTGGCTCGACGCGCGACCTCGACACCGACCGGTACGAGCTCACGTTCGTCGGCAACACGCCGCACGGGACTTCGACGCGCGGTCGTGCGTCGCCGCCGCTCGCCTCGGAGCCGCTCGCGGAGCTGCTCCGCGCGCCAGGACGGCTACCTCGCCGCGAGCCGAGACGATCCCTGCTCGAACGCGCTGCTCGAGGCGCTCGCGTGCGGGCTGCCCGCGCGCGTTCCTGCGCAGCGGCGGCCATCCCGAGCTCGTCGGCGAGGGCGGGTCGGGTTCGACGCGGCCGAGGAGCTTCCGCGACGTGCTCGCGCGGCTCGCGGCCGAGCTGGACGAGCGCCGTGCCGCGATCCGGCTCGTGCCGCTCGCCGAGGTCGCCGACCGCTACCTCGAGGTGCTCCGCGGATGAGCGCGGCCCGCGTCGCTCCGCGCTCGCCGCAAGCTTCGCGGCGCACGGGTCGCCATCCGCGTCTCCGCACGCGCGGCTGGCCCGGCCGTCGCGCCTCTTCGTCGTCGGCGACGCGCTCGGCTGGTCGATCGACGACGAGGCCGCGTACGTCGTCGGCGTCGCGCGCGCAGGCCGGCTACCAGGTCGGGCCCGCCGCGCTGGGCGCGGCACGCGCGGCGCCAGGCCGTCTTCCACACGAGCCACTTCACCGCGCTCGAGCCGCTCTGGCTCGGGTCGTCCCACAGGCTCGGCCTCGCGTACTTCCACGGCCGCCCCGGGACGCCGGGCTACCCCGAGTTCGACGAGGCGTTACGACGCGCTGCGTCGCGGCGCCGCGGCGCGTTCGACCGCGTCCAGGTGACGCACGCGGAGATGGAGGAGCTCGTCGTCGCGCGCGGGCGTCGATCCGCGAGCGCGTCTTCCGGATCCCGATCGGGATCGAGCTCGAGCGCTTCCCGCTCGGGAGGCCGGACGCCGCGAGGCCGCGCGGCTCTCGCTCGGCCTCCCGGCCGAGGCGTTCGTCGTCGGCTCGTTCCAGAAGGACGGCGTCGGCTGGGGCGACGGGCTCGAGCCGAAGCCGATCAAGGGCCCGGACGTCCTCGTCGAGACGCTCGTCGCGCTGCGCGAGCGAGTTCGCCGAGCTCGTCGTGCTGCTGACCGGGCCTGCGCGCGGCTACGTCCGGCGGGAGCTCGAGCGGCGCGGCGTCCCCTACGTGCACGTCCTCGCGGAGCGCGCGACGAGCTCGCGCACGCCTACCACGCGCTCGACGCCTACGCTCGTCGCGTCCCGGCAGGAGGGCGGGCCGAAGAGCGTGCTCGAGTCGATGGCGACCGGCGTGCCGCTCGTCAGCGACCCGCGTCGGGCAGGCGACGGAGCTCGTCGTGGACGGCTGACAACGGGCTCCTCGTCGACGTCGAGGACGCGAGCGCGCTCGCGGCGGCACTCGTGCGGGTCGCCGACGACGCCGGCGCTGCGCGAGGCTCTGCGGTCGCGCGGGCGCGACGACGCCGCGGCGCAACTCGCACGAACGCGCTCGACTCCGCGCTGGGCGGCGCTGCTCGAAGGGTTCGTGGAACGTGGGACATGGACTAGAGCCGGCGCGCTACGGCCGCGCGCCGGCTGCGCTGGGCGCGGCTGCCTGCTCGCGGGCCGGCGCGAGCCGGGGCTCCGTGTCTTCTACGGCTGGGACCGCGATTCCGGGCCCGGGCGAGCCGGTCGCCGGCGGCACCGCGAAGTTCCAGAAGCTCGCGGCGCGCTTCCCGAACCAGCCCGACCGACTTCACGCTCCTCTACCTCGGGTCGACGTGCGCTGCCGCGGGACCTCCGGCCGCTCCTCTGGCTCGCGCGACGGCGCGGCGCGCCGGTCGTCGTCAACCAGGACGGCGTCGCGCTACCCGGGGTGGGCGGGGACGCGAGACCGAGGAGTCAACGCGCCGCTCCGGCGCGCGCTGCGCGCCGCCGACCACGTCGCTGTACCAGAGCGAGTTCTGCAAGCGCTCGGCGGACCTGTTCCTCGGCGAGCCGCGCGGCGACCTGGGAGATCCTGCCGAACGCCGTCGACGTCGACCGCTTCACTCCCGGCGCAGCGCCTCCGGCCGGCGGGCCGGTCCTGCTGCTCGGCGGCGACCAGACCCAGGCGTACCGGCTCGAGCTCGCGCTCCGAGACGCTCGCCGCGTCCTCGCGCGCACCCGACGCGCGGCTCCTCGTCACCGGCGCCTCGTCTCCGACCCGGAGCCGCCGTCCGCGGGCTCGGGCTCGCGGGCCGCGTCGAGCTTCGCGGGCCGCTACGCCCAGGCGATGCCCGCGCTCTTCCGCCGCGCGCACCTCCTCCTTCACACGAAGGTGAACGACCCCTGCCCGACACGCGGTGTCGAGGCGATGGCGTGCGGCCTGCCGGTCGTCTACGCGGCGAGCGGCGGAACCGTCGAGCTCGTCGCCGACGAGGCCGGTATCGGGGTTCCCCACCCGGACGGCTTCGACCGCGACGAGCCGCCCGCGGCCGAGGCCCTCGCGGCCGCCGTCGTCAGCGCGTGCTCGCCGACCGCGAGCGCTCGCGGGGCCGCGCGGCGCCGCGCGGTCGAGCGCTTCGCGCTCGCGGGCGTGGCTCGACCGTCACGCCGAGATGTTCGGCAGGCTGAGCGTGATAGGCGTCGCCAGCTGAACAAACCTAGAGCTTGGCTCAAGGAGAACCACCGTCTCGTACCGCGGAGCATCTCGCCCGCGCGACGAGCAGCGGCTTGCCCAACGCCCGAGCCGGCCTGCGGCGAGCTCCAGCGCGCAGGATCCGGCGCTATACTGGCGAGCACGGCGTACGGGGGGTGAAGTACGGCGCAGGCCGAGCACGCGCTGTAACGGCTGGCTGAACACCGACATCCATCCGACGTCGAGCTGCGCATCGCGGACTCGAGCGCGCGAGGCCGCCCCCGCTGCCACGACGCGTCGCAGAAGCTCGAGGCGCGGCGCGATATGCTCGAGCACGTTGGAGAGTACGCGAGGGTCGACCGCCTCCTCCGTGAATGTCGAGCGCGTGCTGCGCCTCGGCGGTAGGCGATCCGAGGATCCGCGAAGCGCGAGCGTGCGAGTCGATCGTCAGCGCTCGTATCGTCGCGACCACTGCGCGCGTAGCAGCGGGCGTACGTCGAGTGCTCGTCGAGCGCAGCCGGCATCTAGGACGCGATCTGCCGGCGTCCGCATCGACGAAGAAGTCGCGAACCGGGTCAGCCGGTGCTTACGATGGAACCGCTCGCCGTACTCGATCGAGCCGGGTCCATCGCGTACCACGACGTCCCCGAACACTCGCAGCCGGCGAGCGCCCGCCGCATCCGGCCGCGCGAGGTCGCCAGCGAGCCGGCACGGACCGCGTCGCGTACGGGAAGAGCGCTGGAACGAATTCGCGGACATGCGGCGTCGACGCCGACGCTACTCCCGCGGCGCCACTCGTCCATGCCGGCGGCGTAGCCGCGCAACACGCCCCGCGAGCGTGCGCGCGTGGAAGCGGGCGCGATCGTGTCGAGGGACCGGCGAGGCGATCGCGCCGCGCGAGCGGGCGGACGAGCATCCGCGCCACGACGCGCCGGGTAGCCGTTGCGAGCGAGGATGTAGCCGACGCTGGCACCGTCCCGCGGCCGAGCGCGACGAGGCGTCCCCCGACCCCGGTTGACGGGGTGGGCGATCACGAGCGACGGGTCGTACTCGATCCGCGCGCCGAGCCCGAGCGGCCCGGACGAGGTAAGTCGATCTCCTCGCCCGATGACCACGAGGTCCCGCTACCGAGGCCGAGGGCCTCGTCGAAGCGCCCACCGCCTCGACGAGTCGACGGCGGAGGAAGATCGTGTGCGAGTTGCCGCTGTGCCAGACGTGTCGGGCGTGATCCGCACCGCCGTCGTCCGGCCACGACGCGCTGCCGCCCTCGCGGTCCGCCGGGCGCCCGCTCAGCGCGTCGAGCGCGCCGGTGGCGAATCGCTGCGCGACCCGCTCCAGCAGGTCGGGCGGGTAGCTGCAGTCGTCGTCGGGGAACCCGACCAGCTCCGCGTCGAGCCGGAAGCGCGGCGTTCCGCGCCCGCGAGAGCCCCGGCCGACGCGCAGAGCGTGTCCAGCGTGGCCCGTCCGCGAGGACGTCGCGACCCGGTCGTCCGCGTTCTGGTCGACCACGAGGAGGCGGAAGCCGTAGTGGGTCTGCGCGTCGAGCGACTCGAGCAGAGCGGCAAGGTCATCCGTTCGACCGTCGCCACGACGAGGTCGAAGGCCCGCGGCGGACACCCGCGCTCTGCACCGGCCGGCTACCCTCAGCCCCGCCATGCTCCCCGCTCGTCTCGGTCGTCCTCGCGGCCCACGACGCCGAGCCGACGTCGACGAGGCGGTCGCGAGCGTCCTCGGCCAGACGGTCGACGATCTCGAGCTCCTGGTCGTCGACGACGGGTCGAACGACCGACGCCGCCCGCCTCGCCGCCGTCGACGACCCCCGCCTCCGGGTGCTGCGCAACGAGTCACACTCGGTCTCGCCGCGCGCTCAACGTCGGCCTCGACGCGGCGCGAGGGCCGTTGGGTCGCCCGGATGGACGCGGACGACGTCGCGCTCCCCGAGTGGCTCGAGCGCGATCCCGGCGCGCCGGCGCCAGCCGGGGCTCGGCGGTCGTCGGAACGGGCGTGATCGAGCATCGACCCGGGCGGCGCGCTGGAACCGTGCACCGGATGCCCCCCCGGCCGACGCGCCGTGCGCTGGCAGGCGCTCTTCGTCGCTCCGTTCTTCCATTCGACCGTGATCCTCGATCGCGAGTTCTCGACGAGCACGGCCTGCGCTACGACACGGCGTTCGGCGAGAGCGAGGACTACGACCTCTGGGCCCGGCTCCTCGAGGTGCGCAGGGCGACAACCTCGCCGAGCCGCTCGTGCTCTACCGCGAGCACGACGGGCAGGCGTCGCGCCGACGGGCGGACCTCCAGGAATCGCACAGCGGCGGGTCGCGCTTCCGCGGATCGCGCGCTCGCCCGCGCTCGGCCGACAGGACAGAGCTCGCGTGGCTCGCCGGGGCCGGCTGAGGGTCCCGAGGGCGAGCGCGGGACGTGAGGCTGCTCGAGCTCCTGACGCTCCTCGGCCGGCTTCGAGCAGGGCACACGGGCGGCACGGCGCCGTCCGCGAGGCGGCGGCTCGCTCGCTCGCGCGCGCCGGGCGCGCGGGGCGCTGCGGCTCGATCCGGCGCTTCCGGCGCACGGGCCGGGCGGCGTCGCGCGCGCAGGCGCTGCGGGCGGTGCGAGCCGACGCGGAGGCCGTGCTCGCGCTCGTCGGGAGCGGCGGCGCGTGCGCCTGACGGTCGGTGATCTCGCCCGAGCCGACGCCCTATCGCCCGCTGATCTTCGACCGGGTCGGCGAGCGCGACGAGCTCGACCTCACGGTGATCTACGCGGGCAGCACGGTCGCCGGCCGCACGTGGACGTCGAGCCGCGGCACGGGCGGTCTTCCTCGAGGGGCTCGTTCCCGGGCGCGTCCCGCGCGCTCCGCCACGAGTACCCCGTCTCGCGGGCGTCCTCCGCGCGCTGCGCGCCTCGCGCCGGAGGTCGTCGTCGTCTCCGGCTGGAGCACGTTCGCCTCGCAGGCCGCCGCTCGCCTGGTGCCGTACGCGGGGCGTGCCGTACGTCCTGCTGGTCGAGACCCATGAGCGCGGGCCAGCGTCCCGGCTGGCGCGCGGGCGGTCAAGGGCGCGGTCGTGCCGCCGATCGTGGGCGGCGCTGCGGGTGTCCTGGTCGTCGGGCACGCTCGCGCGCGAGTCGATGCTCGCGCGCGGCGCCGAGCCCGAGCGGATCTCGCTCTTCGCCAACACGATCGACGTCGCGAGTTCGCGGCCGGGCCGACCAGCTGCGCCGGCGGCGTGACGAGCTCCGGGCCGGCGCCGGGCTCGCCCGGGGACGTCGCGGTGCTGTCGGTCGCTCGCCAGGCTCGCGCCGAGAAGGGGCTCGACACGCTCGTCCGGGCGGTGCCGCGGCGGGCGACCGCGCCTCGTGCTCGTGCTCGTGGGCTCGGGCGCGGAGCGCGACCGCGCTGGAGGGGCTCGCGGCGGCTCGGCGTCGCTCGACGTTTCTGCCGGATCTGCCCTGGGAGTGATCGAGGAGCGTAGTCGCGACGCGACGTCTTCGCGCTCCTCTCGCGACACGAGCCGTGGGGCGTCGTGGTCAACGAGGCGGCGGCGTGCGGCCTCCCGCTCGTCGTCTCCGATCGCGTCGGGGCCGCGCCTTCGACCTCGTCGAGGACGGGACAACGGCGTGCTCGTCCCGGCCGGCGACCCCGCCGCGGCGGCTGCGGCGATCGCGCGCTCGCGGCGGATCCCGAGCGGCGCCGGCGCGGGAGAGCCCTCGCGAGCGATCATGCGCGACTGGGGCTACGAGCCAGCATCGAGAACCTGATCCGCGTCGCCCGCCGGGTCGCGGCCGCGTGAGCCGCGGCGCCTCGCGTAGATCTCAGCTGCGCGTCGACGGCCGCTCCCACGACGAGCGGCGCGCGGCGCGCGCCCGCCGCCGCGAGCCGTCCGGAGCGCGGGGTCCTCGAGGACGCGCGGCGATCGCGGCGATCGCGCCGCCGCGTCGTAGGGGACGACGAGCGCCTCTCCGTCGGCGAACGACGCGGCGACACCGGTGCGGTCGATACGATCACCGGCGTCCCGACGGCGGCCGCCTCGGCCGCGACCAGGCCGTAGTTCTCGCCGCCGGACGCGAGGACGAAGACGTCGGCGCGGCGGTAGAGGTCGAATGGAGGCCGGGTGGTCGGGAGGATGGATCCGCCGGCGGTTGCCGTCGGCAAGAGCCCTGCGACAGCGGCCATCGTGCCGTGCCGGTCGTCGGGCCCGGCGAGCACGACGTGGATGTCGGGGAGCCGCGCGTGCGGCCTCGAGCAGGTGCTCGACTCCCTTCCCGCGGCGATCCGGCCGACGTAGAGGACGACCGGCGCTCGGCGGGAGCGAGCTCGCCTGCAGCGGGTCGACGTCGGCCGGGTCGAGGGGGGTCGGGGAACGCCCGTTCGCGAACGCGCATCCGGGGCCGGACGCCGCAGGCGACGACGTCGTCGCGCTCGCGCGCGGAGGCGACGATCACGAGTCGTGCCCTCCCGAGGCGACCCCGCGCGCGAGCGTCGGCGTCGAAGGCCCGCTTGACGCGCACCTTGCGCAGGCGCGGCCGGAACATCCCGAGGGGCTCGAAGACGTAGGGGACCTCCGCACCCGGCACCAGGCGGCGATCCCGGTCGTGATCGGGTCGCGGAACCCCATCACGTGCGACGACGTCGGGCCTCCGAGGCGCCGAAGCCGAGGGGCAGCGTCGGAGTGACGCCCATCCAGCGGTACCGAACGGGGTGCCAGGTAGTGACGCGCGCGCCGTCGACGGCGTCACCACATGGGCGCGGGCGGCGCCGGCTCGACGTCGCGTCAGGGTCGTCGTGACGACCTCGACCGCGTGCCCCGCCTCGACGAGCCGCGAGACGAGCTCCCGCGGAGACCACGACCGGGCCCTCCGAAGGCGTGCGCCGGCCAGTACGCGGGCTCGCGAGGAGGATCCGCAGGCGCCCGTCACGCGCGGACACTAGACGGCACGTTACGTGCGCGGTAGGATGGCCCGGCCGCGGATCCTCGTCCTCAACCAGTACTACTGGCCCGGGGTCGAGGCGACCGCGCAGCTCCTCTCCCAGCTCTGCGAGGCGCTCGCCGCGACTACGACGTGACCGTCGTCACGGGCCGCCTCCACGGCCTCAGACGATCCCGGCGGACGAGGAGCGCAACGGCGTCCGCGTGGTCCGCGTGCGCTCGACGGCGTACGAGCGCTCCGAGCTGCCGCCGCGCGCGCGAACTACTTCACCTACCTCGCTCGACGCGTTGCGCCGTGCGCTGCGGGCGGAGCGGCCGGACCTCGTCCTCTGCATGACCGACCCCCCGTCGTCGGAGACGTCGGCCTGCTGGTCGCGCGGCGGTTCGGCGCCCCGCTCCTCGTGATCAGCCAGGACGTGTTCCCCGAGATCGCCGAGCGCCTCAAGCGCCTCGAGAACCCATCGTCGTCGGCGTGCTGCGGCAGGCTCGTCGCCCTCTACCTGCGCCGTGCCGACAGGGTCGTCGCGATCGGGGAGACGATGAAGCTGCGACTGGAGAAGGGCGCGTCGCCGGCGCGCATCGGGTGATCCCCAACTGGGTCGACACGCGGGCTCGCGCCCCAGCCGCGCGGAACGCGTGGTCGGGCGACACGGCCTCGACGACGCCTTCGTCGTGATGCACTCCGGGAACGTCGGCCACGCGCAGGACCTCGACACGCTCGTCCGCGCGATGACGTTCCTGCGCGACCTCGAGCGGCTGCAGGTGATGGTGATCGGCTTCGGCGCGCGTCACGCTGACACGGCCGGCTCGCGGAGACGGCTCGAGGTCACCGGGTTCGCTTCCTCGGCTACCAGCCCCGGGCGGCTCTCCTCTCGCTGGCCTCTGCGGACCTGCACTCGTCGGGCTCGCGCGGGGCCTCTCCGGGTACGTCGTGCCGAGCCGCCTCTACGGGATCCTCGCGGCGGGCGGCCGGTGCTCGTCTCGGCCGACGCCGACAGCGAGACCGTCCGGCTCGTCGAGGGGCCGGCTGCGGCGTCGTCGTCCCGCCCGGACCGGCCGGAGCTCGTCGCGGGCGTCGTCCGCGACGTGGTCGAGGGCCGGCTCTCGCTCGACGGGATGGGCGAGCGCGGGCGGGCTTGGGTCGAGAGCGAGGCGGACCGCGAGGTCGCGTTCGGCCGCTACCGGCGGGTCGTCGCCGACGTCGTCGCGAGCAGCTCGCGGTAGAGCGCGTCGACGTCGTCGACGAGGCGCTCGACCGCGTACGTCGCAGCACCCGCTCCCGGCCGAGCCTCTCCCATCTCGGCGCGACGGCCCGGGTCGCGCGCGAGGGGCTCGAGCCGCTCCGCGAGCGCCTCGGTGTCTCCCGGTGGGACGAGGAAGCCGGTCTCGCCGTCGTCGACGACGTCGGGGACGCCGCCGACCCGCGTCGCGACCACCGCACGGCCGGCCGCGAGGGCCTCGATGATCGGTCACCGGCGTCCCCTCGCTCGCCGACGTGAGCACGACGGCGTCGCACACCGCGTACCACGGCGCGACGTCCTCCTGGTAGCCGAGGAAAGGCACGAGCGCGCGAGACCGAGCTCGTGGGCGCGCTGCTCGAGCCGTTCGCGGTCGTCACCGTCGCCGACGAGCAGGAGCAGCGCGTCGACTCCGCGGCGTGGAGGGCCGCGAGCACGGTGAGCAGGTCGTCGGTCCGCTTCACCGCCGTCATCCGGCCGAACCAGCCCACGACGAACGACCCGGCCGCGATCCCGTGGCGCCGGCGCAACTCGGCGACGTCCCCGTCGAACGACACGCGCGGCTCGAGCTCGATCCCGAGCCGGATCACGGAGAACCTGTCTGCGGGGCGACGCCGAGCGCGACGAGCTCGTCGCGGACCTCGGGGCTGACGGCCACCAGCCGGTCGGTCCCGCGGCACGAGGATCGTCTCGATCGCCCGGAACAGGAGCGTGCCCCGACGGCCGAAGTACCCGCGAAGGACATGGCCGTGGAACGTGTGGACGACCACGGGGGGCCGGCGCGGGCCGGCGAGGAGCGCCGCTGCACGGCCGACCGCTCCCGCCTTGGCCGTGTGCGTGTGGACGACGTCGGGGCGGAGCCGCCGGATCAGGTGCGCGAGCCGCGAGGCCGCGAGCGCGTCCCGCAGCGGAGAGAGCTCCCGCGAGAGGCCGGGGAGCGAGACGATCTCGACCCCGGCTCGCTCGGCGACGAACGCCATCGACTCCTCGCCGCGGCCGACGTCCCCCGCCACGAGCGTGGTCTCGTACCCTCGCTCGGCGAGCCCGCGTGCGAGATAGGTGACATGGAGCGCGGGGCCGCCGACGTTGAGCCTGGCGATCACGCGCAGAACGCGGATCGGCCGCACGTTCGTCTCCGAGCCCATCGAGGCGACGAGTAGCGCGAGCCCCGGGCGGCGCTCGCGTAGCCCTCAACACTCGGCCGCGAGCTCGCGCAGGCCCTCTACCGCCTCGATGCGACCGCTGTCCCGGGTCTCGCCGAGCAACTTCGCATTGAGGCTCGCGGTGTGCGGTCTTGCGCTCCGGATGCCAGAGATGGAGCACCGTGGCGCGGGGGCCCGGCCAGCCGCAGCGCAGCCCGGCGTGGCGGAGCCGGACGGCAAGGTCGACATCTTCGTGCCCCAGCCCTCGAACCGAGCGTCGAAGCCGTTGACGCGCTCGAACTCGGGACGGCCGACGACGAGGAAGCACCCGTAGGCGTCGTAGGGGGGAACGAAGTCGGCACTGCCGTGTCGCCACGGTCGGCGGCGATCGCGCACCGGGAGGAGCAGGCCGACCGAGTTCGCCGTGCCGTGGTGCATTGACAACTTCGCCGGGAGCCTTCAGGAGCCAGCGGGCCGACGACCAGCGCCACACGTCGGCATGGCCGTCGAGCACACGCTGGGACAGCGAGCGGCTCAGATGGAGCCGCTTGCCCGCGAGGAACCACCGGGGAGCGCGGCCCGGCGGATCCCCTGCAACATGCCGCGGCGCGGCACGCAGTCGCCGTCGAGGAACACGAGGTGGTCGCCGCGCGCCTGGAGCGCCGCGAGGTCGAGGATCCGCGAACGGTCGGTAGCCTCGTCGGCCTGGGACACGTGATCGAGCGCGATCCCGAGCGAGTCACGGCGGCGCCGCACCAGGTCCGAGGTCTCGGGCTCGCTCCGTCCTCGGCGACGATGACCTCGACTGATCATCCACTCCTCCGCCAGCGCAGGGAGGACTACATCGAGCGATGCCTGCCACTCGAGGTCGAGACGATCACGGTCAGCTCGACCCGCCGCCGCAAAGTGACGGGCGCCATGGGAGGGCAGCGTAGCCGTCCGGGGCCCGGGCCCGGCGGCGGGGTAGCGTTCCGCGAGATTGCTGAAGACGCTGTTCTGGGGATCCGCGGCCGGGCTCGCGTGGACACACGTGGGCTACCCGGTGGCGGCCGGGGCGCTGGCGCGCGTGCGGGAACGGCGAGTCGCCAGGGCCCCGCGCGCAGAGCCGTCCGTCACCGTGATCGTTGCCGCCCACAACGAGGAGACGGTGATCGAGCGTCGCCTCGAGAACCTCCTCGAGCTCGACTACCCGCGTGAGCGGCTCGAGATCGTGGTCGCGTCCGACGCGTCGAGCGACCGGACGAACGCGCTCGTCGAGGCGGTGGCTGCGCGCGAGCCGCGCGTCCGAGTGCTCGACTGCCCCCGCGGCGGGAAGGTCGCCGCGCAGGACCGAGCCGTGCGAGAGACCACGGGTGAGGTCGTGGCATTCTCCGACGCGAATGCGACGTGGGCGCCCGACGCGCTCCGACGGCTCGTCGCGAATCTCGCCGACCCGGAGGTCGCCTACGTCTGCGGGCGGCTTCGGCTCGGGGACGCGGAAGGATCGAACCGTGAGGGCCTGTACTGGCGCTACGAGCTCTGGCTGCGCGAGCAGGAGTCGCGTCTCGGCTCGATCACCGGCGGCAACGGGTCGATCTACGCCCTGAACCGCGGCGACTACGTCGAGGTCGACCCGCGGTGGGGCCACGACCTCGCCTTTCCGTACCGGATGGTGCAGGCCGGCCGCCGCGCCGTGTACGAGCCGGCCGCGCTCGCGGTCGAGCGTCCGACGCCCACGAACGAGACCGAGTACGCACGCAAGGTGCGCATGTTCGAGCACTGCTGGGAGATCACCCTGCGCGGCTCGATGCTCCGGCGGCTGCCGCCCGGCTACCTCGTCTCGGTGGTGTCGCACCGCCTGCTGCGCTACGGCAGCGGCGCGCTCCACCTCGTCCTGCTCGCGACGAGCGTCGTCCTGGCGCCGGCGAGGGCGGCCGTACGCGCTCGCGCTCCTCGGGCAGCTGGCGGTGCTCGCGGCGTTCGCGGCCGGCGTCCCCGTCGCGCGGTACTACGTCTACGTCACGTGGGCGACCGTCCAGGCGCTCTGGAACTACCTCCGCCGCGGCGTCCCCGCCACGTGGGAGGAGCCGAGGACGCGGCGACGTCGCGGGGCGGCGCACGGCCGGGCCCGCTGCGGATCGTCGGAGCCGTCCTCGTCCACGATGAGGACGTGTTCGTGGAGCGTTCGATCCGAAACGTCGTCGGGTTCTGCGACCGGATTCACGCGGTCGATCATCTGTCGAGCGACCGAACGCCGGCGATCCTGAGGGACTCGCCCGCGAGTTCGACGATGTCGATGTGCGTCGCGCGCGACACGCGGCGTCCTCTCACGACGTGCTGGAGCAGTACGCGGGGACGAGGACGTGGGTGCTAGGAGTGGACGGCGACGAGCTCTTCGATCCCACGGCACTCGCGCAGCTCCGGGCCGATCTCGAGGCTGGCGCACACGAGCAGCTCTTCATGGTCAAGGCCCACGTCTTGAACT
The DNA here is from genome assembly GCA_963739405.1 of uncultured Actinomycetes bacterium. Classification (GTDB taxonomy): domain Bacteria; phylum Actinomycetota; class Thermoleophilia; order Gaiellales; family Gaiellaceae; genus Gaiella. Next base: position 189,771 of record CAVUAH010000013.1, read on the forward strand.
GCGACGAGCTGGACGAGCACCGCGGCGTTGCTCGCGGCTGGATGGCACCGCCGTCGCGGCCGATCACGAAGCTGTTCAACTTCGCCGCCGTCGACGCGTGGACAGGGTGTGCCGAGCGTCTGCACGGTGGCGTGCCCGTGTTTCGCCCGGGCTTCGGCCCGAAGCCGTGGGGAGATCTCGCCGCCGGCACGACCTGGGAGTCGGACCCCCTCCGCCGCCTTCATACGTGCTTTCTCCGCCGGTCGAGCCTCGAGCGGATCGAGGAGGTCGGCAACCGGCGGAACCTGGACGAGACACGTGCGTTCCGGCGTGGCTGGCTGGGCACAGCCGCGCGGGCGATCCGGCGTCCGGCGCTCTCTCCCGGGGCGGCGAAGGTTGCGGAGAGGGGATCGACGTGGAAGCGTGACTGGTACGCGCGAGGAGACCGACTCGAGGTGGATGCGACACCATTTCTCGGAACGGCCCGGCCCTCCGTCGTTGAGAGATGAACCGGGTCGCCGACGTCGCGCTCGCGGGTTTCGGCCTCGTCGTGGCGAGCCCGTTCCTGGCCACGGCAATGCTCGCGGTGAAGCTCGAGGACGGCGGACCGGTTCTCTTCCGGCAGACGCGGGTCGGCAAGGACGGCACGGACTTCGAGCTCTTGAAGCTCCGATCGATGGTGGTCGACGCCGAGAGCCGCGGCGCGGGGTACGCGGTCGACCGCGGCGACTCGCGGATCACCCGCGTCGGTCGCGTGTTGCGCCGAACCTCGGTCGACGAGCTCCCGCAGCTCTGGAACGTGCTTCGCGGCGACATGTCGGTGATCGGGCCGCGCCCGACGCTCCGCTACCAGGTCGAGCGCTACACCGAGCGCCAGCGCCGCCGGCTCGAGGTGCGGCCCGGTCTCACGGGGTGGGCGCAGATCCACGGACGCGCCACGCTCCCGTGGGCGGAGCGGATCGAGCTGGACGTCTGGTACGTCGAGCACCGCTCACCGCGAGTCGACCTGAGGATCCTGCTGCGCACGCCGCTTGCGCTCCTCGGAGGCACGTACCGTGGCGCGGCCGGCGGCTGGCGTAGAGGCTTGATGCGAAATTCGTGCGCGGTCGTGGATGCCGTCCAGCCGCGGCGCCAGGCCGTCTCCGCGCCCTTGCGAAGGCGTCCAGCCTGCGCTGCGGACGCGGAGCCGTCCTGGCTTGGCCTGAGACGGCCCCGAGGCGCCATTTCACATCAAGCCTAGCCGGGCGACCCCCCTGGCGCCCGTCCGGCTCCGGCTCTAGGCTCGCGCGGTGCGGCTTGTGCGCCTGCACACGAGCTGGGCGCGGACTGCGGCCTACTGCGTCGTCGCGGTGGCGGCGGTCATCGCCGTGCGGAACTCCCTGGTCTACCCCGCGATCGTCGGATACGACGAGCACGAGGCGATCGCGTACGCACAGGGCCTCGTGAAGTCGGGCCAGCTTCCCGACGGAACCGGGAGCTACTACACGCCGCCCGGCTTCTTCGCGATCGGCGGCGTCCTGATCGAGCTCCTCGAGCGGTTCGACTACGACGACGTCGCTCGGGGCGGGCAGGTGTTCGACGCGTTCGCCGCAATCGGCACTGCGCTCTTGCTGCTCGTGCTCCTGCGCCTGCTGTGGCCCGGCCGCGACGTCCTCCACCTCGCGGCGGTCGTCTTCTTCGTCGCCTGCCCGGTCGTCATGAAGTCCGCGGCGATGTTCCATCCCGAGCCGCTGTCGATGCTCCTGTCGACCGCCGCGCTCGTCCTTGCCGCGAGGCTCCTCTTGCGTCCCGATCGCCGGCTGCTCGTAGCCGCAGCGCTCGGCCTGACGCTCGGGCTGGCGCAGCTCGTCCGGGCCTGGACGCTCTGGACGGTCGCCGTCGTCGCGGTCGTGCTCGTCGTCGCCGCAGCCACCCGGGTCAGCGAGCGTCGCACGCTTCTCGCAGCGCTCGCGATCGTGCTCGGGCTCGCGGCAGTCGTTCCCGCCCCGTGGTACGCACACCAGCTCACCCGGTACGACAGCGCCGTCTTCGGGCAGCCCCACCCGGCGGGGCACATCTGGACACGGCGCCCGCTCGGGTTCTTCGTCGGCGCCGGATTGCCCGAGGTGGTGACGGCGCCGTATCGCCCCTCCTTCCGTCGTCAGTTCGTGCCGATCGCGTACAGCGAGACGTGGGGGGACTACTTCGGGGTGTGGCGCTGGCTGCCCGACGAAACGCCCACGGCGGGCGTGCGGCGACAGCTCGTGACGATGTCGATCGTCGGCGTGCCGTTCACGCTCGTCGCGGTCGCGGGCTGGATCGCCCTCCTCGGCCTCGCGCTCCGCCACCCCGGACGTGCGACAGAGCGGCAGCTCGTGGCGCTGCTGCCGCTCGCCGCGCTGGCGGGCGTCCTCTACTTCTCGACCGCATACCCGACGACCGACGGCGACACCGTCAAGGGCTCGTTCATGCTGACGGCCGTCCCCGCGTGGGCCGCGTGCTTCGGGTTCGCGTTCGACGGCCTCCGGCTCCGGTTCCCGCGTCTCTCGGTGCCGTTCCTGGTGGGCCTCGGCGTGCTCGCTCTCGTCGCTGCCCCGTTCCTGCTCGCGAGCTCGAGCCCGTGAACGAGCCGCGGGACGCGGAGGACTGGGGCTACCTCCGCGTCGGGTTCGCCGTCGTCCTGGTGCTCGTCGCCATCGAGCTCGCGGGATGGCTGGTCTACCGCTCGGTCGATCAAGGGCCGACCGCGCTCGCGCTGACCGAGAAATGCCTGCGACGCGAGAAGCTGCTCCAGATCGAGCCGCTGCGGGACGATCCGGTGGCCGGCACGGCGCGCGGAGGCGCGCTCGCGACCCGTGTCGAGGGCAACGGCGTGCATGTCGCGATCGCCCGGTCCGATGCCGAGGCCACGAAGCTCGTCGCCGCGTACCTCGACACGACCGGCCGGAACGTCGAGATCCGTCTCGACCGGCGAGGGCATGTCGTGTACCTCTGGGAACAGGCGGTCGCGCCGACGCCGACGCAGCGTCAGACGATGTACGACTGCTGGTACGAGTGACCGTGTCCGAGCGGCGCGCGGCGCGGTTGGGTCTGATCGGCGCGCTGATCGTGGTCGCCGCGCAGCTGCTCGTCGGAGGGGCGTGGTCGCTCACCCACGACGACCCCACGACCCTCGAGCTCACCCGCCGCTGCCTCGAGCGCGAGAAGGGTCTCGTCGTCGGGCCGACGAGCGCAGATGCGGTCGCTGAGTCGGCCAGGGGTGGAACGCTCCGCACGATCGTGGAGGGGAACCTCGTCACGATCAGCGTCGCGACGAGCCTCGCCGAGCTCGAGCGGCTTCGTGCGGCATACGCGAACCGGGATCCCGGGCCGCGGCTCGACGTCTACGGGCGGTACCTGAACCTCTGGCTCCGCGACCCGTCGCCGACCCAGCGGCAGGGGACGTATGACTGCGCCTACTGAGCTGTCCACTCGTGCGTATCGCCTCGCGATCTGCGGCGTCCTCGCCGCGGAGGCCGCGCTCCTCCTCTGGAACGCGTGGCGGTACGACTGGCTCCGCGGCTACGACGCGTACGCGAACGACCAGTACGCCCGGATCGTCTCCACGGATCTCCGACTTCCCTCCGCTGCCGAGTCCGGCAGCTGGCACACGCCGCCGCTCTGGTTCGTCCTCGCGGGGGCTCTCCGCCGCCTCGCGACCACCGAGGGCTGGGGGAGCCCGCAGCGGCCGGGGCAGCTTCTCGCCGCCGCGGCAGGTCTCGCGACCTGTGCGCTCGTGCTCCTGCTCGCGCGCCAGCTCTGGCCCGGCCGCAGAGGTCTCCACCTCGTCGCCCTCGTGCTTGCCGCCTCGTCGCCCGCCCTCGTCCGCGCGTCTGCGATGTACCACCCCGAGACGCTCGCGGTCGCGCTGGCGACGGGAGGCGTCCTGCTTGCGGTGCGCGCGCTCCGAACGCGCTGGACGTTGTGGTCGAGCCTGGCCGCGGGCGCGCTGCTCGGGCTCGCCTCGCTGACACGCGCGTGGGCACTCCCCGTGCTCGTCGCGGTGGCAGTGGCCGCCGTCCTCGACGCATGGGGCCGTCGGCGATGGGCCCCCGTCGCAGCGCTCCTCGCCACATCGCTCGCCCTCCTCGCGCCCTGGCTCGTGCACCAGCAGGTCGTGGCCGGCAGCGCGCTCGCGTTCAACCGCCCGGCGCCCCAGGGGTCGATCGTGACCCGTCGGCCCGCCAGCTTCTACGCCGGGGTCCATCTGCTCCACGCGCTCGAGCACCCGGTGACGCCGCTCGCTCGAAACGAGCTCCTCCCGCATCTCTACGCGGACTGGTGGGGTGACTGGGCGCTGACCTGGGACAGCCCTCCACCGCCTCCGACCGCCGTCCTGCTGCCGGCTGCCGTCGTCTCCGAGCGCGCGAGGCAGTCCGTCCTCGGGCTCCTGCCGACCGTGCTCGCGCTCGCCGGCGTGCTTGCGCTCGGGCTCATCGCGGTCACCCGCCGCTCCGCGGCAGTCGCCGTCCTCCCCCTCTCGGCGCTCGCCGTCGGGGCGGCGTACCTCCTCTTCGCCGTCCGCTACCCGTCGACCGACGGGGACACGATCAAGGGCACGTACCTGCTGATGGCATTGCCGGCGGGCGCTGTCGGAGCCGCCTTCGTGGTCGATGCCCTACGTCCGCCGGGCCGGGCCTGGACGCTCGTGGTCGCGGCGGTGCTCGCTGCGATCGTCGCCGCCGAGCTGCCGTTCCTCGTGCTCTGATCCCCGACGCCCGTACGCCCCTCGGCCGAAATCCGCGGGGTACCCTCCCACGTCGAGATGACCGCGGTCCTCTTCACCTGCGCCGGTCAGCGCGTCGACATCGTGAGCGCCTTCGGGCGGGCGGGCGCCACGACCGTCGCCGCGGATCTCGACCCGCTCGCCCCCGCGCTGTACCACGCCGACCACAAGGCGCTCGTGCCACGCGTCGACGACCCCGGCTACATCGCTGCGCTCGCCGGTCTGGTCGCTGAGCACGACGTCCGGCTCGTCGTCCCGCTCACGGACCTCGACCAGGAGATCGTCTCGCGCGGGCGTGACGCGCTCGCGCCCGCGCTCGTCCTGGCGCCGAGCCCCGAGGTCTGCCGCACGATGGGCGACAAGTACCTGGCGCACGCGTTCTTCGAGGAGCACGGGATCGACACCCCCCGCACCTGGCTTCCTGCCGACGTGCCGGCGGACGCGCGCTACCCGCTCCTCGTCAAGGTGCGCGAGGGCTTCGGCTCGCGCCACATCTACCACGCCGACGACCGCGAGCAGCTCGCGTTCCACCTCCGCTCGACGCCGGTCGAGTCGATGGTGCAGGAGCGCTGCCTCGGCGAGGAATTCTCGATCGACGTCTTCTGCGACACCGGCGGGAGATGCCTCAACGCGATCCCGCGCTCGATGATCCAGTCGAAGGGCGGCGAGTCGATCAAGGGCGAGTCGCTCCACGACCGCGAGCTGATCGAGCACGGCGCCCGAGTCGCCGAGACGATCGGGATCGTCGGCCCGGCAAACGTCCAGTGCTTCCGCGAGCCGGACGGGTCGCTGCCCGTGACCGACGTCAATCCGCGGTTCGGAGGCGCCTTCCCCCTTCCGCTCGCCGCCGGGAGCCGCTACCCCGAGCTCGCGCTCGCGCTCGCCCGCGGCGAGGAGCCGGAGCCGCGCCTCGGCGAGTTCCGGGCGGGCGTCGTGATGACGCGGTTCTTCTCCGACCTCTGCCTCGTGCCGGACGACAACGGCGAGCTCGTGCCGTTCGCCGAGGAGCTGCCCCACCCCGTCGCAGCCGAGCCGGGGGAGGTCTGATGCGCTACCTCGTCACCGGTGCGGCCGGGTTCATCGGCTCGCACCTCATGGCCGCCCTGACCGAGAAGGGCGACGACGCGATCGGGCTCGACGCGTTCACCGACTACTACGACCCGGCCCGCAAGCGTGCGAATGTCGCCGACCTCGACGTCCTCGACGCCGACCTGCTCGACGCCGATCTCGACGCCCTCCTCCGGGACGTCGACGCCGTCTTCCATTTGGCAGGTCAGCCGGGAGTCCGTGCCAGCTTCGGGCCCGGGTTCGAGCACTACGTCAGCCGGAACGTGCACGCGAGCGCGCGGCTCTTCGAGGCGGCCGCGCGACGGGGCGCGCGCGTCGTATACGCCTCGTCGTCCTCGGTCTACGGCGACGCCGAGCGCTATCCCACCGACGAGGACGTCCCCCCGCGGCCGATCTCGCCGTACGGCGTCACGAAGCTCTGCGTCGAGCACCTCGCGTACGCGCACGCCAGGACGGCCGGGCTCGATGCCGTCGGCGTGCGCTACTTCACCGTCTACGGCCCCCGCCAGCGCCCGGACATGGCATTCACCCCGATGCTCGAGGCGCTCGCCGACGGCAGACGCCTTTCGGCTGTTCGGCGACGGATCCGTGTCGCGGAGCTTCACGTACGTGGGTGACGCCGTCTCGGGGACGATCGCCGCGCTGGAGCGTGGCCGTGCCGGCGAGATCTACAACATCGGCGGCGGCGAGGAGGCGACGATGAGCGACGCGATCGCGCTCGCCGAGGGCATCGCGGGCCGCGAGCTCGCCGTCGAGCGTCACGGCGGCGCGGTGGGCGACGTCCGCCGGACGCGCGCGGACGTCGCCAAGGCGCGCGCCGACCTCGGGTGGTCGCCGACCACGGGCCTCGAAGACGGTCTCCGTGCCCAGTGGGAGTGGGTCGCTGCTAGGGTCGCGGCGCCGTGAGCGAGGATCGCACGAAGGACATCGGCGTGGACCCGAACGCCGAGCGCGAGGTCGACCTCCGCTCCGGGTGGGAGCGGATCAAGGCACGCTGGTGGCTCCCGGTCGGTGGGCTCGTCGTAGGGGCGATCCTCGGCGTGCTCGTCTCGATCGGCAGCGGCGACGTCTTCAAGGCCGAGGCGCTCCTCTACCTCGGCCAGCCGTTTACCCCAGCAGGCGGTGGGCAGATCCAGAACCTCCAGACGAACCCGAAGACCGTGAGCGAGATCATCCGCAGCGAGGCGGCGACGAGGACGGCCGCGCAGGCCGCCGACATGAGCCCGGCAGGGCTGCGCGGGAACGTCACGTCGACTCCGGTCGTCCAGGCGGGACAGGTCGCGCGCAACTTCACGCCACTCGTCCAGATCGCGGTCCGCGCGCCGACCAGGGTAAGGCGGAGAAGGCCGCCAACTCGTACGCGAAGACCGTGACCACCGAGGTCGTGCCGTATCGTCGAGCAGAAGATGCTGCTCCTGAAGCGGCAGATCGCGAACGACGAGAGCCAGCTCGAGGACATCGGCGCGCGGATCGACTCTGCGCTCGCGCAGCAACAGGCCGCGAACGCCGATCCGACGCTCTCGCTCGCGGAGAAGCTGCTCGTCTCGACGAACTCGAACGCGACCGTGAACGCGGCCGAGTCGCGCCGCGGGTCGACCGTGGCCGACCTGAACAGCGCCCGCCAGCTGCTCTCGCTTGCCGAGAACGTCGAGCTCTCCCGGGTCGTGCAGCCCGCCGTTGCCGTGCGCGCGTCGGCGACGAGCAGGCGCAACGCGGCCGTGATCGGTGCGCTCGCCGGCCTCCTGATCGGTGCGATCGCCGCGCTGATCGCCGATCCGTGGCTGCGCCGCAGGAGCACGGCCGCCGCCTAGAAGGCCGCCGTGGTCGAAGGCAAGCGCGTCGCGGTCGTCGTCCCTGCCTTCCAGGAGGAGCTCCTCGTCGCGGACACGATCCGCGGCATCCCCGACTTCGTCGACACGATCGTCGTCGTCGACGACCACTCCGGCGACGCGACGGCCGAGCGCGCCCGCTCGACCGGCGACCCGCGCCTCGAGGTGATCGAGCACTCCGAGAACACGGGCGTCGGCGGGGCCATCGCGACCGGGTACGCGCGCTGCCTCGAGCTCGGGATCGACGTCACCTGCGTGATGGCCGCCGACAACCAGATGGACCCCGACGAGCTCGGGACGCTCGTCGAGCCCGTCGCGCGTGGCGAGACCGACTACGCGAAGGCGAACCGCCTCGTCAGCGGCGAGGCCTGGCGGCTGATCCCGCGCTCGCGCTACCTCGGCAACGCCGTCCTCTCGCTCCTCACCAAGATCGCGTCGGGGTACTGGCACGTCGCCGACTCCCAGGCGGGCTACACCGCCCTCTCGCTCGACGCGCTCCGCCGGCTCGACCTCGATCGGCTCTACCGCCGGTACGGGTTCCCGAACGACATGCTCGTCCACCTGAACGTCCAGAACGCGCGCGTGCGCGACATCCCCTCGCGGCCGATCTACGGCGTCGGCGAGCGGTCGGGCATCCGCGTCCGGAGCGTCGCCCCGCGGATCGCCTGGCTCCTGTTCAAGGGCTTCTGGTGGCGGATGAAGGAGAAGTACGTGATCCGGGACTTCCACCCGCTCGTCTTCTTCTACGTGCTCGGGATCCTGATGACCGTCGTGGGCTTCCTGCTCGGGGTCGTCGTGGCGGCCTCGCGGATCGTCTGGGGGAACGAGATCACGACGGCAACGGTCGTCCTCGTCGCCCTGCTCCTCGTCTCCGGCACGCAGTTCACCCTCTTCGCAATGTGGTTCGACCAGGAGGCGAACAAGGAGCTGCGCTGAGCGCGGGTCGCCGGCACGACACCGCGGCGGCGTACTCGCCTCCCCGCTCTATCGTCTGCCCATGAGGGCCAGGACGGGTCGAGCCACGATCGTCGCGGTGCTCGCGATCGCCTGCACGACCGAGCTCGCCGCTCCCGGGCTCGCCGCAACGACGCCGCCTCGGCGGTTTCCCGCCGCGGGTGAGCTCCTCCGCTCGGTCGACGTCCGGGCGGCACCCTCCCCGTCCGCCTCCGTCGTCCGCCGGATGCTGCGCTTCCGGGCCGACCACCAGTTCCAGATCGTCCTCGCGCTCGAGCGGCGGCGCGCGGCCGGCGGGGAGTGGTGGTACCGCTTGAGCCTTCCCGGGCCGCCGAACGGCGCACGCGGCTGGATCCCCGCGGCAGTCGTCGAGCTGCGGCCGGTTGTGAACCGGATCGTCGTGCGGCTCGGTGCCCGTCGTCTCGAGGTGCGACGCGTCCGCGACGGTCGGGTGCTCCTCCGTGCCGTGGCGGCCGTCGGCGCCGCGGGCTCCGAGACACCGCGTGGCCGCGACTTCTACGTCCAGTCGGCCTTCGTCCCCACCGACCCGCTTCTACGGGTCGTTCGCGCTCGAGACGAGCGCGTTCGCGCGTGTCACCGACTGGCCCACTACGGTCGTCGGCATCCACGGCACGAACCTGCCGTCGCTCCTCGGGCAGGCGGTCTCGCACGGGTGCGTCCGCGTCTCGAACGACGTCGCGACGCGGCTCCAGCGGCTGGCGCCGCTCGGGACGCCGATCGACATCGTTCGCTAGCCGGTGACCTGCGTACTCGCGGCCCCGAGCACGCCGAGCAACGTGCGGCAGACCGGTCCACCGACCGCGGACGCGTGGCCGCGCGACGAGAAGAGCACGAGGCCACCGCGCTCGGGTGACACCGTGAACCGTGCGACGCCCTGGGCGTCGGTGTGTGCCTGGCGCCGTACCCCGGCCCCGCGCGCCCGCACGACGACGTTGACGAGCGGCCTGCCGAGCCTGTTTCGCGCGGTGACCCGCACGACCGACGACCGGCGACTCTCGAGCAGGCGCGGCGCCGCCGTGAGCGTTCTGCACCTGACAGCGGGCAGCGGCGGTGTGAGGGGCCCGACGACCCGGGCGACGGCCGCGGCGACGTTGTTGCGGTAGCTGGACTCGGGCTCCTCCGAGCCGACCCGGACGATGTCGACCACGAGGCCGACCCGGACCGCCTCGGTGACCGCTGTGACGGTCGCGGAGGCGCCGGGGGCGAGTCGGCCGAGGTTGCAGGTGTAGGGGCGGCACGTCCCCTGCGAGGCCGTCAGCGAGATCAGCCTCGTGCGGTACGAGCGGGGATCGTCGAGCTTGAGGCCGTTGACGTCGGCCGCCGCGACGGACGACCGGTTCGTCACGGTCATCGTCCACGTGAGCCGGCCGCCGATGCTGACCGTCGTGGGCGCGACGGACTTCGTCACGGCCAGGTCCAGCAGCGGCGGCGGGCCTGGCGGAGGCGGCGGCACCGGTGGCGGGTTCGGCGGCGTCGGTGGGTTGGGCGGGTTCGGTGGGTTGGGCGGGTTCGGCGGCGTGGGGGGGTTCGGCGGGTTCGGCGGCTCCGGCGGGTTCGGGGGCTCCGGGGTCCCTTTTCGCGTGTTCGTGAACGTGCAGACGACGAGGTCGCCGCGGCCCACCTTGCCGTCGACCTTCGTGCCTTGCGCGGTCACGTCCACCTTGCCGTTCCGGGTGCACTCGACCCTCGAGTCGTAGTCGGCCAGGCTGGTCCCCTGGGCGGCCGTCTCGCTGACGGTGCCCTCGCCGATCCCGATCCGGCGGGGGCCGGTCGTGGTCCCGTTGCCGCCGGTGACGACGACCGTGTTGTTGATCCGGAGCTCGAAGCTGCCCGGGTCGTCGGCGGGGATCGTGACCTTGCGGAGCTCGAGCGTCGGGTTGCAGGCCGGGGAGTCGGCGTCCGCCTTGGCCGTGTGCTCCGACAGCGTCCACGTGAGCGCCCCGTCGCCGGCCTGGAACGGGGTCTGGAAGACGCCGGTGTGGGTTCCCGGCTCGAACACGTCGGGCTGACCGCGGTCTGCCTTGCCGGGCGCGAAGCGGTTCGACGGGCTTCCGGCCCCGATCGTCACCTCGTTCACGCTGCCGTTGCGATAGCCCCAGTACGCGACGTCGTCGGCGCCGTCCTTGAAGAGGACGCAGTCGAGCGTGGGGGTGAGGCCCGGGCCTTCCGGCTCCGCGTTGTTCGTGATGGTGCAGACGATCGCGTCGCCTCGACCGACGGCGACCTTGACCGACGATTCGTCCGAGCTCGCGACGACCCTGTCGCCGTTGCGGCAGACGGTCTCGATCGTGTAGTCGCCGAGCTTCGTCCCGGGCGCGGCGGTCTCGCTCACCGTGCGGCTGCCCGTCGCGACGGCGATCGTGCCCGTCGATCCGCCGTCGCCGACGGCCGCGGCGCCGCCTGCGATCTCGCCGTCGATCCGCAGGGCGAACCGGCCGGGGTCGTCCCTGGGGACGAGCCGCTTCGTGATCGTGATCGAGCCGCCGGGGCACTTCTTCGAGTTCCTGCTGGCGGACGCCTTGTTCCCGGTGAGCGACCAGGTGAGCTCGGAGCCGTCCCACTCGACCTGGAAGCGGTCCTCGACGCGGCCCGGTGCGAACGCTGTCGGCTGGCCGCGGTTCGGCGGGGCGGGCGCGAACGCGTTCTGGTCGCCCGTCGCCTCGACCGTGGTGTCGTTCGTGTTCTCGTAGCCCCAGTGGGCGAGGAAGCCACCGTCGGTCTGCTCGACGCATTCGAGGATCGGGATGACCTGCTTGGGCGTCGGCGGCGCGGGCGGCTCGCAGCCGTTCTCGTAGATCGCCTGCCCGGCCTCGTTCCAGTTGTAGCCGGGGAACGTCTGGAGCTTGCCGTCCTTGTCCACGTACTGGTAGGGGGGGATGATGTCGCCCCAGTCGTCCGCCGGGTAGACGGGTCCCTTGTGGTCGAGGTGGCCACCGTTGAGGTCGCCGTTGTTGGCGATCGCGGGCTCGTTGGACGTGTAGGGGTTCGTCTTGGAGCTCGTCGCGTGGCAGATCCTGACCTTCTTCGACGGCTCCGGGGTGGGTTCCGGCTCCCCCCCTCCCTGGTCGGGGTTCGGCTCAGGCGTCGTCTCCACGCAGCCGGCGTCGAGGATCGCCTGGCCGCGGTCGTCCCAGTTCCGCCCGTCGAACGACGACGGGTCGCCCGGCCGCGGGTCCTCGATCACGAACGGCGGCACGATGTCCTGCCCGTCCCGAGCGTGGCCCTGTGCGTCGGGGCCGTAGAAGTCCGACTCGAGCGCGTCCGTCGCCTCGAACGCGCCGTCGTCGAAGTGGCAGAGGCCGACCGTGTCCTGGTGCTCGCCGTCGCCGCTCTCCGCCATCACCGCGGGCACGACGGCCAGAAGCGTGACCAACAGGCCGCCCGCAAGGATCAGCCGCGTCCGCCGTGGGCGACCCCTGTGCGGGGACGGCGAGACCACGGGGCCACGCTACCCAAAGACATACCCGGGCCGCCATCCCCCCTTTGGTGCTGCCCCCGGCTCGAGGTGCCGCGCCCAGCGCGAGTGCGGACGATCGACCTTGAGGACTTCGTAAGCACGGGCCACTCCGACACGAGACGTGGGTAGCATCGCCCGCGATGCCGACCTCCCTCGTCACCGGTGGCGCCGGCTTCCTCGGCTCCCACCTCTGCGAGGCGCTCCTCGGGAAGGGGCATCGCGTCATCTGCCTCGACAACTTCGAGACGGGCTCGCTCGCGAACATCGCCCATCTCCGCGACGACGCGTTCTCGTTCCTCCATCACGACGTCAGCGACCCGATCGCCATCGACGAGCCGCTCGACGTCGTCTACCACCTTGCTGCGCTCGCGAGCCCGATCGACTATCTGCGGCTGCCGCTCCACTCGCTGAAGACCGGCTCGTACGGGACACACCACGCCCTCGGTCTTGCCAAGTGGAAGCGCGCCCGGTTCCTGCTCGCCTCGACGAGCGAGGTCTACGGCGACCCGGAGGTGCACCCGCAGCCGGAGACCTACTGGGGCAACGTCAACCCGATCGGCCCTCGCGGCGTGTACGACGAGGCGAAGCGGTACGCCGAAGCGTTGACGATGGCATACCACCGCCAGCAGGGCGTCGATACGGCGATCGTGCGGATCTTCAACACCTATGGCCCTCGGATGCGGCCGAACGACGGTCGCGCGATCCCGAACTTCCTGAGCCAGGCGCTCGCGGAGAAGCCGCTGACGGTGTACGGCGAGGGATCGCAGACGCGCAGCTTCTGCTACGTCGACGACCTGATCCGGGGCCTGATCCTGCTCGTCGAGTCGGGCGAGCACCTTCCGGTCAACATCGGCAACCCGGGGGAGTACACGATCCTCCAGCTCGCGGAGGCCGTGCTCGCGGCGACCGGCTCGTCGAGCCAGATCATCTACGAGGCGCTGCCGGTCGACGATCCGCAGGTCCGCCAGCCCGACATCACGCGTGCCCGGCAGATCCTCGGCTGGGAGCCCGAGATCGGGCTGGAGGAGGGGCTCCGCCGGACGCTCGCGGCGCTCGGGAGGGACGTCACGCGTGCGTAGGGCGGGTGCGGCGCTCGCCGCGCTGGCCGTCGCCGTCGCGTGCATCCTCGCTCCCAGCGCGGCCGCCTCCCCCTCGCTCCGGATCGGGATCTTCGACGACGGCGTCGTCCTGTACGGCGAGCCCGACCTCGTGTTCCCGCAGCTCGAGAAGACGGGGACGCAGCTGCTCCGCGTCAACCTGTGGTGGTCGGGGCCGGGGATCAGCGTCGCGACCCGCAAGCCGAAACGCCCCGCCGACCCGAACGACCCAGCCTACAACTGGGACACGTACGACCGGACGGTGCGCTTCTCGATCGTCAACGGGATCCAGCCCATCTTCTCCGTCATCGGCACGCCGCCCTGGGCGAACGCGGCCAGGGGCTGGAACGTCGCGCCGACGAACCCCCGCGACCTCCAGAACTTCGCGGCGGCGGCGCAGAAGCGCTACAGCGGCACGTTCGTGAACGCCGACGGCGTCACGCTCCCGCGCGTCAGCCTCTGGATGGCCTGGAACGAGCCGAACAACCCGGTGTTCCTGAAGCCGCAGTACCGCCGGGTCGGCAAGACATGGACGATCCAGTCGGGCAGGGACTACGCGAGGATGTGCAACGCGATCGTCCAGGGGATCAAGTCGGTCCAGCGCACGTCGAAGGTCGCATGCGGCGCGACCGCCCCGCGGGGGAACAACAACCCGAACTCGAGCCGGCCGTCGGTGTCGCCGATCCCATTTCTCCGCGCGATGAAGGCGGGCGGCGCCAAGGGGTTCGACGCCTACGCGCACCATCCGTACTACTGTCGCCCGTCGAGACGCCGGCGACCAAGCCGAGGCCCGGGCCGAAGGGGGCAGCTCCCGACCGCCGTCACGCTCGGCAACATCGCCGTGCTGATCACCGAGCTCGACCGGCTGTACGGACGGCGGATGCGCGTCTGGATCACGGAGTACGGCTACCAGACGAACCCGCCCGACCGGATCTTCGGCGTCACGTTGTCGAAGCAGGCGAAGTACCTCACGCAGGCCGTCGCGATCGCCCGCGCCAACCCGCGCATCGACCTGTTCCTCTGGTTCCTGCTGCGCGACGAGCAGCGGCTGTCGGGCTGGCAGTCCGGGCTGATGACCTTCGACGGCAAGCGGAAGCCGAGCTTCGCAGCCTTCCAGCGCGCGGCCGCCTCCCTCGCCGCGCCGTAGACTCGACGTCATGGGGAAGGGGTATGCCGAAGGCCCCGCAGCCGAAGAGGCAGAGCGCCGGCGCGACGAGCTGACGGCAGCCGACGACGGGGGCGCCTCGACCGTCACCCGGCTCGCGGTCGAAGGGTGCACGCCCGACGACCCGGAGCGGCACTTCCTCGGCTGGGCGGACGAGGTCGACGCGGACGCGCTGTTCACCACCGGCGCCGCCTGGGGCATCCGCCTCGTGCGACGCCTGACACCGCCGTCCGCCGACCCCGCGATTTCGCCCTCTCGCTAGGCTGAGGTACGTGAGCACCAAGCGCGTCGAGCATCTCGAAGGCGTGATCATCCGCTTCGCGGGGGACTCGGGTGACGGGATGCAGCTCACGGGCGACCGTTTCACGAGCGAGACCGCGATGCTCGGCAACGACCTCGCGACGTTCCCCGACTTCCCGGCCGAGATCCGTGCGCCGGCCGGCTCGCTCCCCGGCGTCTCCGGCTTCCAGGTGCACTTCGCCGACCACGACATCCTCACCGCGGGCGACCGGCCCGACGTCCTCGTCGCGATGAACCCCGCCGCGCTCAAGGCCAACCTGCGCGACGTGCCGAAGGGCGGCACGGTCATCGTCGACACCGACTCGTTCAGCGACCGGACGCTGCAGAAGGCGGGCTACGCCGAGAGCCCGCTCGACGACGGATCCCTCGGCGACTACCACCTTCACGGGGTGGCGCTCACCTCGATGACGGTCGGGGCGCTCAAGGGGATCGAGGGTGTCACGCCGCGCGAGGCGGAGCGGTCGAAGAACTTCTTCGCGCTCGGGCTGATGTCCTGGCTCTACCACCGCCCCACCGACGGGACGATCGACTTCATCTCGAAGAAGTTCGCGAAGCGCCCGGAGATCGTCGAGGCGAACACCCGCGCGTTCCGGGCCGGCTGGAACTACGGGGAGACGTCGGAGGACTTCGCCGTCTCCTACGAGGTCGCCCCGGCGCCGCTCGAGCCCGGGAGGTACCGCCAGATCACGGGCAACACCGCGCTCTCCTACGGGTTGATCGCCGCCTCGAAGCTCGCGGGCCTGCCCCTCTTCCTCGGTGCCTACCCGATCACTCCGGCCTCGTCGATCCTCGAGGATCTCGCGGGCCGCAAGGAGTTCGGGGTCGTCACGTTCCAGGCCGAGGACGAGATCGCCGCCGTCGGCGCGGCGGTCGGCGCCGCATTCGGCGGAGCGCTCGGCGTCACGGCGTCGGCAGGGCCGGGCGTCGTTCTGAAGGCCGAGACCGTGGGCCTCGCGATCGCGCTCGAGCTTCCGCTCCTGATCCTCGACATCCAGCGCGCCGGGCCGTCGACGGGGATGCCGACCAAGCCCGAGCAGGCCGACCTCCTGATGGTCCTTTTCGGGCGGAACGGCGAGAGCCCGGTTCCCGTCATCGCCGCCTCCACGCCCTCCCAGTGCTTCGACGCCGCGATCGAGGCGGCCCGGATCGCCCTCAAGTACCGGACGCCGGTGTACCTCCTCTCGGACGCGTACCTCGCGAACGGCTCCGAGCCGTGGCTGATCCCCGACGTCGGCGACCTGCCCGACATCTCGACGACGTTCGCCGAGGCGAACGGCGCGCCCTTCGAGCCGTACCGCCGCGATCCCGAGACGCTCGCCCGGCCCTGGGCGATCCCGGGGACGCCCGGGCTCGAGCACCGGATCGGCGGGCTCGAAAAGGAGGACGTCACCGGCGCGATCTCGTACGACCCGGACAACCACGACCTCATGGTTCGCCTCCGAGCGGAGAAGGTCGCCGGCATCGCTGCCGACATCCCCGAGCTCGCGGTCGACGACCCCGACGGCGACGCCGATCTGCTCGTGATCGGCTGGGGCTCGACCTACGGCCCGATCACGGCCGGCGTGCGTCGGGCCCGGCGCGAGGGCGTCCAGCGTCGCGCAGGCCCATCTCCAGTACCTGAACCCGCTGCCGCGCAACACGGGCGACGTGCTCCGCCGCTACCCGAGGGTGCTCGTCCCCGAGATGAACCTCGGTCAGCTCGCGATGCTGCTCCGCGCCGAGTTCCTCGTCGACGCCGTCTCGTACACGAAGGTGCGGGGTCGCCCGTGACCGCGCGCGAGCTCGAGGAAGCGATCGCCACGATGGCGGTGACGTCATGAGCCCCGGCAACGGCCTCGTCCAGCTGACCGCGAAGGACTTCCGCTCGGATCAGGAGGTCCGCTGGTGCCCCGGGTGCGGCGACTACGCGATCCTCGCGGGCGTCCAGTCGTTCCTCCCGGAGCTCGGCGTGGCGCGCGAGAACCTCGTGTTCGTCTCCGGCATTGGCTGCGCGGCGCGGTTCCCGTACTACCTGCAGGTGTACGGGATGCACTCGATCCACGGGCGCGCGCCTGCGATCGCGACCGGCCTCGCGACCTCGCGGCCCGATCTGTCGGTCTGGGTCGTGACGGGCGACGGCGATGCGCTGTCGATCGGCGGCAACCACCTGATCCACGCGTTGCGGCGCAACGTCGACATCACGATCCTCCTCTTCAACAACCGGATCTACGGGCTCACGAAGGGGCAGTACTCACCCACGTCCGAGCTCGGCAAGGTGACGAAGTCGACGCCGCTCGGGTCGGTCGACCAGCCGTTCAACCCGCTCTCGGTCGCCATCGGCGCCGAGGCGACGTTCGTCGCGCGCGCGATCGACACCGACAAGCAGGGGACGGCCGAGGTGCTCAGGGCGGCCGCTGCGCACCGCGGCGCGGCATTCGTCGAGATCCTCCAGAACTGCAACATCTACAACGACGGCGCGTTCGACGTCGTGCGCGACGAGAAGGACAACCGCCTGTACCTGCGCGCGGGCGAGGAGATCCGCTGGGGCGACAAGGGCGTCCGCATGCGGCCCGACGGGACGCTCGAGATCGTCGATGCGTCGGTCGGCGGGCTCCTTCGCCACGATCCGCTCCGCGACGATCCCGGTCTGGCGTTCGCGCTTGCGCGACTGACCTGGGAGACGGCGGGCGCCGTGCCGCTCGGTGTCTTCCGCTCGGTCGCACGGCCCGTCTACGAGGACCTCGTCCACGAGCAGCTGCGGGCGAGCGTCGAGCAGAAGGGCGAGGGCGACCTCCAGGCGCTGCTCCGCGGAGGCGATACCTGGACGATCGCCTGACGCACGGCGCGCCGGTCAGCGGCGGTCGAGCAGGAGCTGCAGCTCGACGAGCGCGGCCGCGACACGGTTCGCCTCGTCGGTCGAGAGGTCGCCGAGCGCACGCTCGGCGAGACGTATAAGGCGTCGCCGGGCTCTTCTGACCTCGTTCCGCCCGGCCGTGGTCGCCTCGACGACCACGCCTCGCCCGTCTCCGCTGTCGGGGCGGCGCCGCGCGAGGCCGTGGAGCTCGAGAACGTCGACCGTGCGCGAGGCGGTCGCGTCCGTCGTTCCGAGCGCGTCGGCCAGCGATCCGAGCCGCACCGCGCCGAGGTCGACGATCGACGCGAGCATCAGCGACTGGAAGGTCGAGAGCTCGCCGGGCTCGGGGTCGCGTGTCGATCGGCGACGCCGGACGAGAGCGGCGAGGATCCCCTCGACCGCATCGGCGACGACCTGGGCCTCGGAGGTCGCGACCGTCACGCGGGCTCCACGACGAGCTCGGCCCTCGGGCGACGGCGTGTCGGCGTCACGAACACGGCGATCACGGCGGCGACGGCCGCCGCGACGGCCGACAGCAGAAATGCGCTCACGTACGCGTTCTCGGTCGGCACCGCCGTTCCGGGCAGGGTGGCGGCGGTCAGGATCGCGGCGCCGACCTGGGCTCCGATCACCGCTCCGACCGTGCGCATCACCGTGTTGATCCCCGTCGCGATGCCCGTCTCGGTCGCATCGACGGCCTCGGTGATCAGGGCCGCCATCGAGGCGAAGGCGAACCCGACGCCCGCGCTGAGGCCCGCCATCGAGACGACGATCTCCCAGGGCTCGGAGTGGAGCGCCGCGAGGCCCGCCGTCGAGACGGCGATCAGCGCCATGCCGATCGCGAGTGGCCACTTCGACCCGAATCGCCGGCCGAGCAGACCGGCCGCGGGGCCGGAGATCAGGATCAGCAGCGAGCCGGGGAGCAGGTAGAGGCCGGTCATCGTGGCCGTCGCTCCGAAGCCGTAGCCGACCCGCCCGGCGATCTGCTCGGGCAGCCCACCCGGCGACTCGACGAACCGGGGGACGAGGACGAAGGACCCGAACATCGCGAAGCCCGAGATGAGCGCCGTGACGTTGGTCAACAGGACGGGCCGGTCGGCGAGGACGCGGATGTCGATCAGCGGCTCGTCGATGCGGAGCTCGAGCACGACCCACGCCACGGCGCTGACCGCGGACAGGGCGAAGAGGCCGAGCACCGCAGGCGACGTCCAGCCCCAGCTCTCGCCCTCGGACAGCGCGAGCAGGAACGAGACGAGCACGACGGACATGAGGATCGCGCCGGGCACGTCGATGCGGGAGGTCGAGCGAACGGGCGACTCGGGGATGAACCGGTGCACGAGCACGACTGCGATCGCGACGCCGATCGCCCCGACGACGAAGAGCCAGCGCCAGCTCGTGTTGTCGACGATCAGGCCCGAGAGGACGAGCCCGAACCCGCCTCCGATGCCGAACACGGCCGAGAGCAGCCCGATGCCCACCTTCATGCGGTCCGGGGGAACTCGTCCCTGATGATCCCGAAGCTGAGCGGGAAGACGGCGCCTGCGGCGCCGGACACGATCCGGAAGGCGATCAGGATCCAGATGTTCGGTGCGAGCGCGCAGCCCAGGCAGCCGACGAGGAACGCCAGGAGCGAGAGGACGAGCAGCCGCTCCTTGCCGTAGCGGTCGCCGAGCTTGCCGAGGATCGGCGTCAGGACCGCCGCCGAGAGGAGGAAGCCGGTCATCACCCACGTGACCCACGTCGTCGACGCGTCGAGCTCGCGCTGGAGCTCGGGGAGCGCCGGAATGACCATCGTCTGCTGGAGCGCGTAGGACGTCGCCGCCATCGTCAGGATCCCGAGGGTCAGCCCGTAGTGCTGTCGGTGCTCGGCCATCTCGTTGCGCAGCGTAACGATCGCCGCGACCCAGCTCGGGCGCTAGCGCCGAACGGCATCGCACGTCCGGGATGCCGCGGCGGCGGCGGGGTCACGTCCGTGCGATGCCGCTTCCAACGGTAACGCAGCCCGACCTGTCACGTCACGCTTCGACGCGGGCGGGGCGCAGCGGCTGCGAGAAGAGCGCGTGCGCGGCCCAGGCGATCACGACGAGGCCTGCCAGCCCGGCGACGCCGAAGGCGAGCTCCGTGCCGCCCTTCTCGGCGAGCGCACCGGCGACGAGCCCGCCGACCGGGGCGAGCCCGGCGAACGCGAAGAGATAGAGGCTCATCACGCGTCCCCGGAGATGGGCCGGCGACGCGAGCTGCACCAGGGCATTCGCGCTGGACGTGAAGACCGAGAAGCACATCCCGAGGAGCAGCAGGAGAACGAGCGCCGCTCCGACCGTGTGGACGAGCGCGAGCCCGAGCATGGCGAGGCTGAACCCGACCGCGCCGCCGACGAAGACGCGTGGGCTCGCTTCGTGCAGGCTCGCGATCGCGAGCGCACCGGCGAGCGCACCGAGCCCGAACGAGGCCGAGAGGACGCCGAACACCCCGGCACCGACGTGGAGCGTCTGGGACGCGAGCAGCGGCACGAGGACGTGGAAGTTGAAGCCGACGAGGCTGACGACGGTGACGACGGTGAGCACGATCCGCGCGAGCGGCGTCTGCGCGGCCCACGCGAGCCCTTCGCGGATCCCCGCGACGACCTTCGTCTCGGGCCGCTTCTCGACCGGGTAGAGCTCGTCCTCGCGCATGAGATGGAGGGCGACGAGCACGGCGAGGAAGCTGAACGCGTTGACGACGAAGCAGACGCCGGTCCCGACCACGGCGATCAGGAGCCCGGCGAGCGCAGGGCCGATCACCCGGGAGGCGTTGAAGAGCCCCGAGTTGAGGGCGACGGCGTTCTGCAGCTCGCCCTCGCCGACCATCTGGAAGGTCAGGGTCTGCCGGCCGGGCGCGTCGAAGACCAGCACGAGCCCGCCGATCGCCGCAAGCGCGTAGACGACCCCGAGGGTCGCCCATCCGGCGAGCGTCACGACCGCCAGCACCACCGAGACGAGCATCGCGGCGCCCTGCGTTGCGACGAGGAGCCGGCGGGTGTCGAACCGGTCGATGACGACGCCCGCGACGAGGCCGAGGACGAGGAACGGCACGAAGCGGCAGAACGCGAGCGCCCCGACGGCGAGCGGCGACGACGAGAGCTCGATCACGAGCCACGCGAGCGCGATGTTCTGCATCCACGTTCCTGCGACCGAGACGACCTGTCCCGCGAAGAAGAGCCGGTAGTTGCGGTGGCGGCGCAGCGAGCGGAACGTCCGACGC
The DNA here is from genome assembly GCA_963739405.1 of uncultured Actinomycetes bacterium. Taxonomy (GTDB): domain Bacteria; phylum Actinomycetota; class Thermoleophilia; order Gaiellales; family Gaiellaceae; genus Gaiella. The sequence continues at coordinate 210,458 of CAVUAH010000013.1, forward strand.
CGCAGCGTGAACCTCAGGAGCCTCACGGGCGCTGCTCCAGGAGCGCTTGGAGGGCCGGGAGCGCGTCCTCGATCCGCTCGCGCTCCTCGTCCGAGAGACGGGCGAGGCGCTCCGCGAGCCACGTCGTCCGACGTGCGCGCACGCGCCGGAGCGTTGCACGGCCCTCCTTCGTCAGCTCGAGCCCGACCCGGCGACGGTCGTCTCGGGAGCGGTCGCGGCGGAGAAGGCCTGCCGCCTCGAGGCGGTCGACGTGGCCCGACAGGGACGGTGCCGAGATGCCCTCGGCGTCTGCGAGCTCGCGCAGCGAGAGCCCCGGCCGCCCGTCGACGAGCGCCAGGAGCGTTGCCTGGTGAGACGTGACGCCGAGCGACTCGGTCTCGCGGCGGAGGTTCCGCGCAAGCCGCAGGAGCGCCGGCCGGAGCTCCTCGGCGACCTGGATCGGTGAACGCGTAGCCTCACGAATCATTCGTGAGACGAAGTATATCTGGACCGTCGCGGTGGCGAGACTTCGTCTCGCCACTAGAAGATCGTGGATATCCAGCGGCGGGACGGAGTCCCGCCGCTCCTACTTCGGCTCGGGCTCGAGCTTGTAGCCGACGCCGTAGCGCGTCTGGAGGAACGTGTGGCGCGATGCGGGGAGGTCGATCTTCTCCCGCAGCTTGCGGACGAAGACGTCGACCGTGCGGTCGCGGTGCGACGCGCGACGCCCCCACACTCGCTGCAGGAGCTCGTCGCGGGTGAGCACCCGCCCCATCTCGAGCGCGAGCGCGTAGGCGAGGCGGAACTCGGTCGGGGTCAGGTCGGCGCTGCGTCCGTCGACATAGGCCTGCACGTTCTTCGGATCGAGGCGCAGCTCCTCGACCACGATCTCCTCACCTCGGCGCGGATCCTGTGCGCGCGTCCCTCGCCGGGCCGCCGCGCCGACGCGAGCGACGAGCTCCTTCATCGAGAACGGCTTGACGAGATAGTCGTCGGCCCCGATCTCGAGCGCGTGCACGCGGTCGTGCTCGGTGCCCCGCGCGGAGACGACGACGATCGGCGTGCCGATCCCCTCGCCACGCGCCTGCTCGATCACCTTCCAGCCGTCGACGCCGGGGAGCATCAGATCGAGCACGCAGACGTCGGGCCGCTCGTAGCGAAGCCGTGCGAGGCCCGTCTCACCGTTCGCGACCCCGACCGCGTCGTAGCCTGCGGCCTGGAGATGGCGCGCCATGCCCTGGGCGATGACGTCGTCGTCCTCGATGATCAGGATCTTCGCCAACTCGACGTGAATGGTCGTGCCACGCAACCCGCGGTGGGGCTGCGTGCCGGTGAACGGATGGTAACCGGGTGGTGAACGACGTCCCGGCCCGAGGTCGACCGGAGCCCCGACACGGGCGCCGCGCGAGGCGTCTGTTAGAACGGCGTCACATGGACGCCGACGCCGCCCGGGGCAGGATGCTGCTCGAGGAGAGCCGCGAGTCGGTGGTGGTGCTCGACGACGACGACCGCGTGATCGCGGCGAGCCGGCGGGCGCGGGAGTCGGTCCACGGGCTCGCGGAGGGCGAGCGGCTTCCGGACGGTCTCCTTTCGGGGAACGCCGGCATCGTCCCGCTCGTCGTGCCGTTCGACGTCGGCGGACGCCGGGAGCGGCTCGTCTACCTCTCGAGCGGGGGCGACCTGACGGCGTACGAGGAGCTGCGCGCAGGCTTCACGGCCGCGGTCTCGCACGAGCTTCGCACGCCGCTCGCGCGCCTCCTCTCCCTGCTCGAGACTGCGACCCTGCCCGGCGAGGACGTCCCGGACCTCGTCGACCGGGCGCGGGCCGAGGTCGAGCAGATCCGGGAGCTGATCGACGAGGTGCTGTTCCTCAGCGAGCTCGAGTCGGGGACGCGGGTCGTCGTGCTCGGCGCGGTCCCGGTTCGGCCCGAGCTCGACGCGGTCGTGTCCGAGCTCGAGGAGCGCGCCGCCCGCGCTGGGGTCGCGCTCGTCGTCGAGGGGGACTCGTCGATCGAGCTCGCCATGCGCCCCCGCATGATCCGGGTCGTCGCCCAGAACCTGGCGGCGAACGCGATCCGGTACGCGGGACCGGGGGCGACGTTCACGCTCGCAGTCGAGCGGGAGGACGGTGCGATCGTCCTTCGCGGCACCGACGACGGGGTCGGCGTCGAAGAGGTGCAGTTGCCGAGGCTGTTCGAGCGGTTCTTCCGCGCCGACCGTGCACGCGCCTCTCGCGGTACCGGGCTCGGGCTCGCAATCGTGAAGCACATCGTCACGCAGGCGGGCGGAACGGTCGAAGCGCTCGGCGGCCTCGGCGCAGGCGTCGAGATCCGCTGCACGTTCCCGGTCGCATAGCTGCCGCGTTCACCGGTTTCTCACCAGATCTTCACCCGAGGGTGGACCCTGGCGATTCCCGCAGGGGAGACACTTGCTTCCGATGGTCGCCTGGGGAGCTGCGCGGGGGAGCAGGGCCAGCAACGGGACCCGTGCCGGCCTGATCCACGTATGACCACCATCGAGACGAGAGAGCGGCTCACGCTGACGGGGGCCGGCGCGCGAGCGCGCTCGTTGGGGAGACTGGACGCTGTTCGGCCTCAGCGGGGGAGCGACTCTTGCTGACGCTTCTCACGTTCGGGTTGATCGTCTGGAAGATCGTCGACCAGGCTGGTCCATCCGTCGGGAAGTTCGGACTCGGATTCCTCACCGGCAGCACCTGGAACGCGGTCAGCGACGAGTATGGCGCGCGGGACTTCATCTTCGGGACGGCGATAACGTCGCTCTTCGCGCTCTTGATCGCGACGCCGATCTCCATCGCGATCGGACTGTTCCTCTCCGATCTGGCGCCGAAGTCTCTCCGTTCGCCCGTCGGTGCGATGGTCGAGACGCTGGCCGGAGTCCCGAGCGTCCTGATCGGCCTCTGGGGGATCATCGTCCTCGGGCCGGTGGTGCGGGATGACATCGCGCCGGCACTCGCTGTCAGCTCTGGGATGGACGCCATTCTTCTCTGAGCCTGCGTTCGGCTACACGGGTGCGAGCATGCTGTCGGCCGTGATCGTGCTCGTGATCATGGTCGTCCCGATCGTCTCGAGCGTGTCGCGTGAGCTGTTCACGCGCGTTCCGAGAGACATCCAGGACGGCTCGATGGCTCTCGGCGCGACGCGGTGGGAGACGATCCGCAAGGTCATGATCCCGTACGTCGGGCCGGGCTTGCTCGCAGCGTCCGTGCTCGGACTCGGCCGTGCGATGGGAGAGGCGATCGCGGTCACGCAGGTGATCGGAGTGACCACGCATGGCCTCAGCCTGAACTTCTTCAACACCGGCGACACGCTCGCGAGTCGCATCGCTGGGCAGTTCCAGGGTGCAGTCTCGAATCTCCAGATCGCGTCGCTCTTCTATCTCGCTTTGATCCTCCTCATCCTCTCGCTGATCTTCAACCTGCTCGCGCTCGTGATCATTCGTCGCGTCGAGCGGGATCGCCAATGAGCGTCGGCGCGACGTCGGGCGAGCTCGGCCCACGCCTCGAGGGAGACGACCGCCGCACGCGCCGTCCGGCGCGTCAACGACCTGATGGTCGGGGTCTGCAGCTTCGCCGCTCTTCTCGCCGTCGCAATGCTCGCGCTGATCGTCTTCACGGTCGTCATCCACGGGTTCAGGGCGATCAGCCTCGACTTCTTCACGCAGCCGACGCCGCAGCTGGCGGTCGGACAGAGTCAGGGCGCGGGTGTCGCGAACGCGATCATCGGCTCGCTGATCATCGTCGGCAATCGCGACGGTGATCGCCGTTCCGATCGGTGTCCTTGTGGCGCTCTTCACGAGCGAGTTCGCGGCAGGCGGACGAGCCAGTTCGTCCGCCTCATGCTCGACGTGCTGAACGGCGTGCCATCGGTCGTGATCGGGATCTTCGTCTTCGGCCTGCTCGTCGTCGGCCACGGCCAGGCGGCCTGGATCGCGGGGGTCGCGCTCGCGATCATCCAGGTGCCGCTCATCGCCCGCTCGACCCAGGAGGTGTCGGGCCTCGTACCCGACTCATTCCGAGACGCCAGCGCCGCGCTCGGCGCGCGCAAGTGGAAGACGGTCGTGAAGGTGGTGATCCCGTCGTCGCTCGGCGGGATCATCACGGGAACGTTGCTCGCCATCGCACGTGTCGCGGGCGAGACCGCGCCGATCATCTTCGCCTCCTCCCTCGCCGCGAACGTCATCAACTGGGATCCGTCGCAGGCGCTGTTCACGCTTCCCTTCGCGATCTTCATCTACTCCGAGTCTCCCGATCCCAACGATCACGAGCTCGCGTGGGCGGCTGCGCTGCTGCTGATGATGTTCGTCCTCGTCCTGAGCTTCCTCGGCCGCGTGTTTCTCGCGCGCAATCGCCGCAAGTTCGAGGGCGGCGATATCAACAGCGGGAGCGTCGTGCTCGGGCGATATCTCGGGCGGCTGGTCGAGCCGATGCGGCGCGGGCGCCAGACGACACGCGAGGCGGTGTGAGGTCACCAAAATGTCACGGCTATGTCACCACATTTTGACCCAATCCTGTTCGCAGTCTGCCATAGAATCTGCGGTCGGCTCGACATCCGTGGAGCCCGCGATGTCCTCGCACGGCATGTCAGCAACAAAGGAGTCGAAGATGAACAGGAAGCGATGACGTCGGGGGACTCGCTGGGCTCGTGGCGATTCTCGTCGCTTCGTCCTTGAGCGTGTCGGCAGGGGCTCGCACGACGCGCTCGACGGACGGCAACATCGTCGGGGCCGGCTCGACCTTCGCCGCGCCGCTGATCACGGCCTGGTACCAGTACTACAACCCGAAGGCTCGGATGTGAACGTGAGCTACAACTCGGTCGGATCGGGCGCCGGTATCGCGTCGATCACGGCCCGCACGGTCGATTTCGGAGCGACCGACGCTCCGCTGACCCCTGATCAGTTCTCGAACTGCAAGGACTGCGTGCAGATCCCGGTGCTGCTCGGGACGACCGCCGTGCTCTACAACTTACCTGGCATATGCGCAGCAGATCAAGCTGACCGGAGCCGATCATCGCCGACATCTACCTCGGCAAGATCACCCAGTGGGATGATCCCAGATCAAGGCGCTCAATCCCGGAGTCGGTCTCCCCGAGACGAAAATCACGCCGGCGTATCGCTCGGATGGCTCGGGGACGAGCTACAACTTCACCGACTACCTGTCGAAGGTGAGCCCGGACGTTCGCCGGGAAGGTCGGCAAGTCGACGCAGCCGCCGTTCCCGCTCGGTGTCGGCGCACGCGGCAGCTCCGGCGTCGCCGGCGTCGTGAAGAACACACCCGGTGCGATCGGATATGCCGACGTCGCGTACGCGCTGACGAACAAGCTGCGTTTCGCCAAGGTGAAGAACAAGGCCGGGGCGTTTGCAACACCGGGGATCCGCGGAGCCGTAGCTGCGGCGGCACCATCAAGACGATCCCCCCGGACAACGGCATCTCCATCGTGGATCCTCCGGCGAGCGAGGGCAAGCTCGCCTACCCGATCAGGACGTTCACGTGGGTGATCGTCCCGCTGCAGGCGAAGCAGGCGGGAGGTCAAGCAGTTCCTCCTGTTCGCGATCAGCAAGCCGGGGCAGCAGCTGGGTCTGAAGCTCCTGTACGCGCCGATCCCGGACGTCGTTCGGGTCGCTGCGGCCAAGACGATCGCAAAGGTCAAGCAGGCCGGAAGCCTGAGCCGAACCGAGATGGTCGTCCGCCGATGCCCGGGTCACCGGCGGACGACCGTCCGCGATTCCGAGTTCACTGGAGTCGAAGGGGTAGGTGAGCGACCGATGCTGGAAGAGGCGACGATGCAATCGGAGAGACAAGGCGAAGAGCGGCGGTGCACTCATAGTCGGCAGCTGCGCCCGCGCCCGTCGCGCGACCGGACACCGGTGTTCGCCGTGAGCAAGGTCAACGTCGACCTATAGCGGGAAGCTCGCTCTCAAGGGCGTCGACATGAAGATCTTCGAGAGTCAGGTCACGGCCTTCATCGGCCCGTCGGGATGCGGAAAGAGCACGTACATCCGCTGCTTCAACCGGATGAACGACCTGATCCCGGGCGCGGAGGTGACAGGGCGAGGTCCTCTACCACGGTCAAGACCTCTACGCAGCGGGGTCGACCCGGTCCAGGTTCGACGTCTGATCGGCATGGTCTTCCAGAAGCCGAACCCTTCGTCAAGTCGATCTACGAGAACGTCGCCTACGGGCCGCGCGTGCTCGGGATGAAGAAGGACCTGGACGAGCGGGTGGAGCGCTCGCTTCGTCAGGCAGCGCTCTGGGACGAGGTGAAGGACCGGCTCAAGTCGAGCGCGTCTGGGGCTCTCCGGCGGGCAGCAGCAGCGACTCTGCATCGCGCGCGCGCTCGCCGTCGAGCCGGACGTCCTCCTCATGGACGAGCCTTGCTCGGCGCTCGATCCGATCGCGACAGGGCGGATCGAGGATCTGATGACGAGCTGAAGCGGGACTACACGATCGTGATCGTGACGCACAACATGCAGCAGGCGGCGCGCGTCGCGGACATGACGGCGTTCTTCCACGTGGAGCTGCGCGAGGACGGTGGCCGGCACGGGATCCTCGTCGAGTAGGACGCGACGACCGACGATCTTCACGAAGCCGGCCGACCAGCGGACGGAGGACTACGTCACCGGCAGGTTCGGTTGATGGCGATGGCACGCGTCGAGTACCAGCAGAGCCTCGAAGCCTTCGAGGCAAGCCTTCAGGAGCAGGGTGCCGTGGTGCTTCGCGCCGTACGCGCCGCCGTCGACGCACTCGAGTCGCAGGACGTCGAGCTGTGCGACGAGGTCGTCGCTTTCGACGACGAGATCGACAGCGGTATCACGGCATCGAGAGGTCGATCGGCAGCTGCTCGCGCAGCAGGCGCCCGTTGCAACCGACCTCCGGCTCGTCCTCGCCGTGCTCCACAACGCCATCCATCTCGAACGCATCGGGGACCAGGCGTGACGATCGCGAAGCTGACGAAGCTGTCGGCGAGCCTCGAGCCGCGACACGACCTCGTCGAAGGGCTCCGGGAGATGGGGGCCCGCGCCGAGCCGGATGGTGCGGATCGCGCCTGGACTCGTTCGCGGCGCGGGACGTCGAGCGCGCCCGGGCACTCGTCGACCTCGACGAGCTGATCGACCACACCAACCGGAAGGTCGTCGACAAGGTGCTGGCGATGCTGAGCACCCCGGAGACGCACGAGTGGGGCATGCGGATGATCGTCGCCTCGCGTTGCATCGAGCGGATCGGCGACAACGCCGTCGACATCGGCGAGCAGACGGAGTTCGTGGTCACAGGCGAGTTCCACGAGTTCACCGACGCGTCGCACTGATGCACCGGCCTGACGACCCCGGCGAGCCCCGGCGCACGCAGGTCGACGTCCGCCCGTTGACTGAGATGCCGTGGCACGGAACGTCGCTGAGGCGCCGCGGATAGGCTCGGGGCGTGAGGGAGACCGTCGAGCGGGAGCTGAAGCTCGAGCCGGGAGAGGGATTCGTGCTCCCCGAGCTCGGCGGCGACACCCGGCCGACCCGGGTGTTCGTCTCGACGTACCACGACACGCCCGATCTCGTGCTGGCGCGCCACGGGGTGACGCTCCGGCACCGGGTCGAGGACGGGAGCGGGCTGTGGCAGCTGAAGCTGCCGCGCGGCCCCGCCCGCGCGGAGCTCGAGCAGGCCGGTCCCCCGGCGCGGCCACCGCTCGAGCTGGCCTCGCTTCTCGTCGCCTTCCTTCGCGGCCGCGAGGTCGCCCCGGTCGCCCGTCTCCGGACTCGCCGCGAGGTCGTCCGGGCCGACGGCGCGGAGATCGTCGACGACTTCGTCTCCGTGCTCGAGGGACAGCGGGTGACGCGCCGCTTCCGCGAGCTCGAGGTGGAGCTCGTCGGAGGCGACGAACAGACGCTCCAGCGCCTCGCCGACGCGTTGCGGCAGGCGGGCGCCGTGTCGGCCGACCCTCGGCCGAAGCTCTATCGCGCTCTCGACCTCGAGGCGCCGCGGGCGGTCGAGATCCCTGCCGGGACGACGTCGCTCGCCGCGCTCGGGATCGCCCTGGGCGAGCAGGCGCACCGGCTCCTCGCCCACGATCCCGGGGTGCGGCTCGGCTCCGATCCCGAGGACTTCCATCAGCTGCGCGTGGCGACCCGGCGGCTGCGCGCCTTCCTCCGGGCGGGCCGCCCGATGCTCGACCGGAGCTGGTCGGAGTCGCTGCGCGACGAGATCGGCTGGCTGGGGCGCACCCTCGGCCCTGCGCGGGACCTCGACGTCCTGATCGACCGGTTGCGGTTGGACGCGGCGGAGGTCGGCGCGGCCGAGGCGCTCGACAGCCTCCTGACCGCCCTCGAGGCCGAGCGCAGCGAGGCCCGCGTCGCCGTGGTGGGCGTGCTCTCGAGCGACCGCTACCTGGCGCTGCTCGACCGGCTGGAGCATGTTGCGGAGCCGATGGCGGGCGGCGTCGAGGTGCCGCTCCTCGACGTCTGGCAGGGGGAGTGGGGACGGACGCGGAAGGTGTTCGCGCGCCTCGACGACGACGCCGGCGACGCGAAGCTCCACGCTGCGCGAATCCGCGTCAAGCGCGTGCGCTACGCGGCGGAGCTCGCCGCGCACGAGCTCGGCAAGCACGGCAAGGCGTTCGTCGAGGGCGCCAAGCAGCTCCAGGACGTGCTCGGCGAGCACCAGGACGCAACGGTTGCGGAGGAGCGGATCCGGGCGTGGGCGACGGAGGGGGGCGACGCCGCGGCTGCAGCCGCGCTCCTTGGGCGCGAGAAGGCGCGCAAGGAGGGGAGCCGGGAGGCCTGGCCGGCGGCGTGGAAGGACCTGCGCCGGACGGCGAAGCACCTCGGATGACCGTCGTCCGTGCCGCCGGCGGGATCCCCGTGCGGGAAGGGCCCGACGGGCTCGAGGTGCTGGTCGTCCACCGCCCGCAGTACGACGACTGGAGCTTCCCGAAAGGGAAGTGCGAGGAGGGCGAGACCGACGAGGCGTGCGCGCTGCGCGAGGTCTTCGAGGAGACCGGGCTGGTCTGCGCGCTCGAGCAAGAGCTGCCCTCGACGGAGTACCACGACTCGAGGGCGCGCCCCAAGCGGGTGCGCTACTGGCGCCTCCGGGTCGTCGAGGGCGAGCTCTCCTACGCGCACGAGGTCGACGAGGCGCGCTGGCTCGGGCTCGTCGAGGCAGAGAAGCTCCTGAGCTACGCGCGCGATCTCGAGGTGCTGCGGGCGGTGTCCGCCTGAGCCTGGCGCGCCGAGGCACACGGCGACGGCCGGGTCTCAGCTCCGCACGACGGTGATCGGGCACGTGGGGCCCGGTGCCCGCGCGAGCCGCGCGTCCGCCGTCACGAGCGGCGTATCGAGGGTCTCCGCGACCGCGACGTACGTCGCGTCGTAGATCGGTGCGAGATACGCGGCCCCTACACTGCCGCCGTGAGCGAGGTCGTCTACACGATGCACCGGGCCGACAAGTTCTACGGCCCCGAGCGGCAGGTGCTCTCCAGCATCTCCCTGTCGTTCCTCCACGGGGCGAAGATCGGCGTGCTCGGGCCGAACGGCGCGGGCAAGTCGACCCTGCTGCGGATCATGGCGGGGCTCGAGGAGCCCTCGTCCGGCGTCGCCGAGCTCGACCCCAAGGCGACGGTCGGCTATCTCCCGCAGGAGCCCGAGCTCGATCCCGCGAAGGACGTCCGCGGGAACGTCGAGGACGGTGTCCGCGAGCTCCGGGACCTGCTCGATCGCTTCAACGCCATCTCGGCCGCATTCGCCGAGCCGGACGCCGACTTCGACGCGCTCCTCGCCGAGCAGGCCGAGGTGCAGGACCGGATCGACCGCGCCGATGCCTGGAGCCTCGACCAGACGCTCGACCGTGCGATGGACGCGCTCCGGCTACCCGAGGGCGACCGCGACGTGACGACGCTGTCCGGCGGCGAGCGCCGCCGCGTCGCTCTCTGTCGGCTGCTGCTCTCGCGCCGGACCTGCTGCTCCTCGACGAGCCGACGAACCATCTCGACGCGGAGTCCGTCGCCTGGCTCGAGCGCCACCTCGAGAGCTACAAGGGCACCGTCATGGCCGTGACCCACGACCGCTACTTCCTCGACAACGTCGCCGGCTGGATCCTCGAGCTCGACCGCGGCAAGGGCATCCCGTTCCAGGGCAACTACTCGTCCTGGCTCGAGCAGAAGGAGGCGCGGCTCGGAACGGAGGAGAGGCAGAGCGCCGCGCGCCGCCGCACGCTGCAGCGCGAGCTCGAGTGGGTGCGCTCGAGCCCGACGGCGCGGCACGCGAAGTCGAAGGCGCGCCTCACCGCATACGAGAAGCTGCTCGCCGACGACCAGGCGAAGCGCCTCGACACGGTCGAGATCCACATCCCTGCAGGGCCGCGCCTCGGCGACGTCGTCGTCCGCGCAGATCACGTGCAGAAGGGCTTCGGCGAGCGGCTGCTCGTCGAGGACCTGACCTTCGACCTGCCGCCGGGAGGCATCGTCGGCGTGATCGGGCCGAACGGCGCGGGCAAGACGACCCTCTTCCGCATGATCGCAGGCGAGGAGGAGCCCGACGCGGGCATGCTCGAGGTCGGCGAGACGGTCGAGCTCGCCTATGTCGATCAGTCGCGCTCCGCGCTCGACGGGCAGAGCACGGTGTGGAAGGAGATCTCGGGGAACCAGGACGTCGTCCAGCTCGGCAGGCGCGAGGTCAACTCGCGCCAGTACGTGTCGTGGTTCAACTTCCGCGGCTCGGACCAGCAGAAGCTCGTCAAGGATCTCTCCGGCGGAGAGCGGAACCGCGTCCACCTCGCGAAGCTGCTCCGCTCGGGCGGCAACCTGCTCCTCCTGGACGAGCCCACGAACGACCTCGACGTCGACACGCTCCGCGCGCTCGAGGAGGCGCTGCTCGACTTCGCCGGCTGCGCCGTCGTGATCTCGCACGACCGGTGGTTCCTGGACCGGGTCGCGACGCACATCCTCGCCTTCGAGGGCGACTCGCAGGTGACGTGGTTCGAGGGCTCCCACGCCGAGTACGCCGACTGGGTGCGCGAGACGCGCGGGCCCGAGGCCCTCGAGCCGCACCGCATCGCCTACAAGCCGCTCGTCCGCCCGGCCTGACGGCCCTCGCGCGCGGGATCGATACCGGCTCGACACCCGACGGAGACACGGTTCGGCCGGGGTAGCCGCAGGATCGGGAGGTGGACGCCGCCGTGCTCTCGAGCCGTCCGACCCCGCGGTCACCATGATCCCGATGCGCGTCGCGGTCATCGACGTGGGGTCGAACACCGCGCGCCTGCTGGTCGCCGACGTGTCCGCGGAGGGGCGCGTGTCCGCGGTCGTCGAGCGGCGCGAGCGCCTCGGCCTCGGCGCCGAGATCGCCGAGAGCGGCGGGCTGTCACCCGGCAGCGTGCGGCGGGTCGCGCGCGTCTGCGGCCGGTATGCGCAGCTCGCCGTGTCGCAGGGCGTCGAGCGAGCGCGGACGATCGTGACCGCGCCGGGCAGGCAGGGGCGCTCGCCGGGAGCGCTCGTCCGCGCGCTCTCCGGGTCGACCGGCCTCGCGGTGAGCGTGCTCTCCGCCGAGGACGAGGGGCGGCTCGCCTACGACGGGGCCCTCGCGCGGGCCGGGCGGCTCGCAGCAGGGCGCGTCGGCGTCGTGGACGTCGGCGGCGGCTCGACCGAGATCGTCGTCGGGGATGCCTTCCGCGGCGCTCGCTGGGTCTCGTCGATCGACCTCGGGTCGATCAGGCTCACGAGCCGCTATCTCCGTCGCGACCCCCCACGGGCGGCCCACCTGCGCAAGGCCCGCGGCGCCGTATCCGAGGCGATGGCGGTGCTGGCCCCCCCGCGGCCGGACGTCGCCTTCGCGACGGGCGGCAGCGCGAGGGCCGCGGCGAAGCTCGTCGGTGAGCCGTTCTCGTCCGCCGACCTCGAGCGCGCGATCGACGCGCTGTCCGCGCGTCCCTCCGCCAAGGTGGCGCGGAGCGCAGGCGTTCATCCCGTCCGCGCGGCCTCGCTGCTCGGGGGCGCGCTCCTCCTCGCTGAGGCGGCCCGTGCGCTCGACCGACCGCTCGTGCTCGCGCGCGGCGGTGTGCGGGAAGGCGCCGCCCTCGCGCTCGCCCGCGTCGAGATCACGGCCGCGGCGTAGCCCGGCGGCCCGGCGTCAGGAGCGCGCGCGGCGGGCGCGAAGCCGGGCACGGCGCATCATCGCGTCCTGGTGCGTGTGCGCCTTCCTGCCCTTGCCGTCGAGGCGGCTCCACTCGCCGTCGGCACCGAGCTCCCAGGCGTTCGTCGTGTCGGCGAGCGCGCTGTCGAGGATCGCGCGACCTCCCCTTTCGCGCGCGCGTTCTCGACCGGCGTGAGCACCTCGATCCGACGGTCGAGGTTGCGGGGCATGAGGTCGGCGCTGCCCATGAAGACGTTCGTATCGTCGCCCGCCTCGAACCAGTAGATCCGGCTGTGCTCCAGGAAGCGGCCGACGATCGACGTCACCCGGATCGTCTCGGAGAGCCCCTTCACACCCGGGCGGAGCATGCAGATGGAGCGGGCCTGGACCTCGATCGGGACACCGGCCGCCGACGCCGCGTACAGCTCCTCGACGATCGTCGGGTCGACGAGAGCGTTCAGCTTCAGCCGGATCCGCGTGGGCGTGCCGTCCGCGGCCGCCGCTGCGACCCGGCGGATCTCCTCGACGAGGCGCGCACGCATCGTGAACGGTGCCACGAGCAGCTTGCGGAAGCGCTGCGGACGGCCGAAGCCCGTCACGTAGTTGAACAGGTCGGCGACGTCCGCCGAGATCTCCTCGTCGGCCGTGAACAGGCCGACGTCCTCGTACAGCCGCGCGGTCGACGCGTTGTAGTTCCCGGTGCCGATGTGGACGTACCGGCGCAACCCACCCTGCTCACGCCGCACGACGAGCGACATCTTCGCGTGGATCTTCAGGTCGGCGAAGCCATGGACGACGTGGACGCCCGCCTCCTCCATCGCGCGCGACCACTCGATGTTGCGCCGCTCGTCGAAGCGCGCCTTGAGCTCGACGAGGCAGACCGACTGCTTGCCCTGCTCCGCGCACTCGATCAGCGACGAGACGAGCGACGACTCGTCGCTCGTGCGGTACACGGCCGTCTTGATCGCGATCACGTCCGGGTCGCGCGCGGCCGCCTGCGCGAAGACCTCGAAGCTCGCCCGGAACGAGTCGTACGGCTGCTGGACGAAGAGGTCGCCGCGGCGGATCTCCTCGAACACCTCGCCGGCGCCGGACGCGCGCGCCCAGCGGGGCGGGACCACCGGCGCCCACGCCGGGTGCTTCAGGTCGGGCCGGTCGAGCCCCACGAGCTCCCAGAGCTCGGACTGGTCGATGATGCCCTCGATCTCGTACACCTGGCTGGGTCTCACCTCGAGCCCTTCGATCAGCCGCTCGCGCATCTCGCGGGACGCGGAGCGCGAGGCCTCGAGCCGACGACGTCGCCGAACCGTCGTCGGCGCAACTCGGACTCGACAGCCTCGAGGAGGTCGTCGGCGTCGTCCGAGAGCTCGAAGTCGGCGTCGCGGGTCACGCGGAAGAGCGCCCGCTCAGCGATCTCCATCCCGGGGAAGAGCATCGGGAGGAAGTACGCGATCACCGACTCGAGCGGCACGAGGCGCTTGCCGACGGGGACGAACCGGTCGAGCACCTCCGGCACCTTGACGCGGGCGAAGCGCTCCTCGCCCGTCTCCGGGTCGAGTGCGCTCACGCCGAGCGAGAGCGAGAGCCCCGAGACGTACGGGAACGGCTGTCCGGGGCCGACGGCCAGCGGCGTGAGGATCGGGAAGACCTCCCGCTCGAAGAACCTGCTGAGCTTCTCCCGCTCCCGCTCCGAGCAGTCCTCGATCGTCGCGATCTCGATGCCGGCGGCGGCGAGACCCGGGGCGAGCTCCCGCTTCCAGAGCCTGCCCTGCCGGGTCGTCAGCTCGGAGACGCGCGTGCGGATGGCATCGAGCGCCTCCCCCGCCGTCAGCCCGTCGACGGAGCGGACGGGGACGTCCGACTCGACCAGCTCGAGCAGGCCCGCGACCCGCACCATGAAGAACTCGTCGAGGTTCGACGCGAAGATCGCCGCGAATCGGACCCGCTCGAGGAGGGGCAGCTGCTCGTCCTCCGCCAGCTCCAGCACACGCGCGTTGAACTCGACCCAGGAGAGCTCGCGGTTGAGCAGACGGGACGGTGCCTGCTTGGTGGTCGTCGCCATGACCGGATCGTACGTGGGTCAGTCGCCGGCGACGTCGGATCCGAGCGCTTCGGCAACGAGCGACTGGAACCAGGCGATCAGCTGCTCGGGCTCTGCGAGCAGCGTCCCGGCCTCGAGGCCCCCGCTGGCCACGCCGCGCTGGACGCCCTCCACCAGCGCACGATCCTCGGCGCCGACCTGCTCGTCGAGCGCGAGCTGGTCGACGAGCCATGCGTCGTCGACGTCGGGGCCGACGAAGTAGTCGAGGAACCGGTACGTCGCTTCCGGCCCGCGCGGCACGATGGGGCCGATCGAGAGGTTGGGCTGCCCGGGCATCACGTTGACCACCGTGGCGGGGAAGAGCAGGTGGAACTGCCCCTGCGCGACCTCCGCCTCGGAGGAGACTCCGTCGCCGCGCGGAGGGGCGAACTGACTCGCGAGCAGCCCTTCGCCGCGAGCTCGTAGGCGTCGGGCGAGACGTCCAGCACCTTCGCGAGACCCGGGTGCGCGACCGCGCAGTGGTAGCACTCGAGAAAGTTCTCGACGCAGATCTTCCAGTTGCAGGCGTATTCGTCCGACTCCGCCCGCGCGTGGAATCGCAGCGAGTCGACGTCGACCCCGCCGGAGGCGAGGAGCGCCGGCAGGTCGCCGAGGGCGTCCGCGAGGGGCGCCGAGCCGGCGTCGGGATTGACGAACACGAACGGGCCGAACGCGTCGACGGCGACGGGGACGAGCCCGAGTGCCTCCCGGTCGAGCCCGGGCTCGCGATCGGCGCGGGGAGCGTGCCGCAGGGCTCCGTCGAGGCCGTACGTCCACGCGTGGTACGGGCACCGGATCGACTCGCGCCGCATGTCGCCGTCGCAGAGGACGTGCCCCCGATGACGACAGACGTTGACGAAGCCCCGCAGCTCGCCGTCGCGCGCACGGGCGAGGAGGACGGGCAGCGACCCCGCCCACGCGGTCGCCAGCTGCCCCGGCTCCGCGACCTGGTCGAGCCGGGCGGCGTACTGCCACGACCTCGCGAAGATCTGCCGCTGCTCGAGGCGCAGCACCGCCGGGTCGGCGTACCAGTCGTACGGAAGCGTGGGCGCTCCGGCGGCGGTCGCCATCCGGCCAATCTAGATGATCGATGCCGCTGCCCGATCGGCCGCCTCGGCCTCTCGGAGGTAGCGGGCCCGGACATCTGCAAAGCGACCGTCGGCGACGACGCGGCCTCCGTCCATCCAGAGGGCGCGCGTGCTGATCCGCTCGAGCAGCGGATGGTCGTGGCCGGCCGCGACGACCGCGCCGCCGGCGGCGAGCAGCTCCTCCGCGCGCGCCTCGACGACCTCGCGGTATTCGTGGTCGAGCGCCTCGTGCACCTCGTCGAGGAGGAGCAGCTCGGTGTCCGGCTCGTCGGCCGCGGCGAACCCCAGTCGGGCGCGCATGCCCTGCGAGTAGCTCGACACAGGCCGCTCGAAGGCCTCGCCGAGGCCGCTTCGCTCGCGCACCGACTCGAGCCGGCGACGTGCGTCCCGCCGAGTGAGGCCCGCGAGCACCCCGAGGAGCGCAGCGTTCTCGCGACCGGTGAGCGGGGCCATCAGGCCCGCGCCGACCGAGAGGAGGGACGCGAGCCGCCCGTCGACGACGACGTCACCGACGTCGGCGGGGAGCACCCCGGCGATCACGCGGAGCAGCGTCGTCTTGCCGGCTCCGCTGCGGCCGAGGAGCGCGACCGCCTCACCCGCGCCGACCTCGAGCGTCACGTCGCGAAGCCCCCATGCCTCCGCTCCACGCCGTCGTAGCCGGGCGAGGCTCGGGGTCACGACGCGTCGGTCCCGGTCGAACAGGAAGCGCACGCCGACGCCGTTCGCGCGGACGGCCGTGCTCACTCCTCCACCATCTTCGCGAGCTGGCGCTGCTCGGATCGGTAGAGCGGCAACGTCGTGACGAGCAGCAGGGCGCTCCAGCCGAGCGGGATCGCCAGCTCCCAGGCCTCGGGTGCCCGGCCGTCGATCAGGACCGCCCGGAAGGACTCGAAGATCCCGGAGAGCGGGTTCAGCTTCAACCAGTCCTGCGCCTCCTCGGGAACCTGATCGAGCGCGACCAGCCCGGGCGCGACGAAGAACAGTGTCCGCGCCAGGCTGACGACGAACAGCCGGAGGTCCGGGTACCAGAGCCCGACGATCGTCATGGGGTACGCGATCGAGACGGAGAGCACGAACGTCACGCCGATGAGCACCGGCAGCCAGAGCACCGCGAGCGTCGGCGCGATCCCGTAGCAGGCCATGAGGATTGCGAGCAGGGCGAGGGACGACGCGAGCGCCACCGTCTCGGTCAGCACACCGGAGAGAGGGAGGAGCATCCGGTCGAACGACATGTTGAGCAGGATCGAGCGCCGGAGCTGCACCGACTGGAGCGCGTTCGTGATGCTCGTGATCACGAGCTGGAACGGGACCACCGCGCAGGCGATCGACAGCCCGGGAGCCTCGCCGGTGCGGTCGAGCACGACCGTCACGAGCACGAGGTAGACACCGACGGCGAAGAACGGGTCGAGCAGCCACTTGACCGCGCGCGCTCGGCCACGCCCGTAGCGTGCGCGCAGATCGGAGTGCGTCAGCGCCGCCAGGGTGTCGAGCCGGGGCGCCCGCGGGGGCTGTCGAGCGGTGCCGACTCCGAGCACGGCGAGCAGCATAGGCGCCTGCTGCGACGGCGGACGCGGTCGCGACATCGGGTGTAAGGGTTCCCTTACACCCGATGTCGGGAAGCTGTACCCTCCGCGCATGACCAACCGCATTCGCCTGCCGTTGATCACGTGCGCGACCGGGGTCGTCCTCGTCGCGGCGCTCGCCTCGACCGCGGCTGCCGCGCCCGCCCGGACGGATACCGGAGCCGCAGCGCCCAACTACGCAGGAGTCAAGACCTATCTCCTCGACCGCTCGCAGAAGCTCGTCACGCAGCTCGACGGGATCCAGGCGCGCGCCGAGCGCTACTACGCGCTCGCGAAGCAGGAGAAGTTCTCCTACGCGAGCCTCTGGCGCAACCACCGCTCGGAGGTGGGCCCGCTGCTCCTCGGCCTCAAGCCCGCGTTCAGCCGGGCGCACAAGGCCTACGAGGAGGAAGAGGGCATCATCGCCGGCGTCCCGTCGCTCGCCCAGTACGACGTGATCATGGACTCGGGCACGAGCGCCGCCGACGACCCGCAGACCGCGGTGCCGTTCGACCTCGAGCTGCCGAACGGCAAGATCTTCGCGAAGCCGGGGAACTTCTTCCACGCGCTGCTGGAGCCGACGCTCTGGGGGACCGACTCGCGGTTCGTCGCCCCGGGCGGGGTCAAGGCCGACCTCGACGGCGACGGCACGGTCGAGTTCGGCGAGGTGCTGCCGGACGCGAACGTCCTGGTCGCCACCGCCCGTAGCTTCGCCGCGTACGCCCGGAAGAGCGACGCTGCCGCACGGGCGTGGACGCCGAACGCGTCCGATGTGCTCACCGCGCTCGTCGTGATGGTGCCGACGGTCGAGGGGTACTTCGGCGAGTGGAAGAGCTCGCGCGCGATCGCCGGCTCGACCGCGAAGGAGAAGGCGTTCGTCGCCCACTCGCGCCTGATCGACGTGCACGGGATCCTCTTCAGCCTCCAGAACGTCTACAAGGGCGTGCGGCCCCTCGTCGCCAGGGCCGGCTCGGCGCAGAGCGCGCGAATCGGCACCGCCCTCCAGCAGCTCACCCGGTTCGTCGACGGGATCTACGCGCAGGAGAAGGCGGGCAAGAGGTTCACGCCGAAGCAGGCCGACCTGCTCGGGAGCCAGGCCCAGAAGCGAGCCAACGCGATCGCGGGACAGATCTCGCAGGTCGCGGGAGTCCTCGGAGTGGAGCTCCAGGCCTGATCCGGGCGCGCGCGAGCGGGATGATCGAGTGAAGACGAGGCGACGCGGCCGGACACGAGCGGGGGGCGGAGCGCTCCTCGCTGTCGCCGTCGCCGTGCTCGTCGCCGCAGCCGGGGCAGGCCGTGCGTCGGTGCGGCGTCGGAGGCGGTGGCGCCCTGGCGGGCGTTCGACGCCCTCGACGGCGCGCTCTTCGACGCCGAGCTCGCCGCGACGACGAGCGACGCCGGTGCCCTGGCGGCCGCAGGTCGCCGGGCGTCGGTGGCGGCCGACCGGCTCGCGGACGGCTTCGACCCCTCCGCCGAGGCGAGCGCCGATCGCCTGAGGTGGGCTGCTGCTCGTGTTGCCTCCGATCGCAACGGCGTCGACCTCGCAGTCACGTCCGCCACGGCGCGGTCGGCGGCGCTCTCGGGCGCATACGAGACGATCCTCGCCGCGACCCGTGCGGGCGACCTCGACAGGGCGAGTGCGTGGCTGCTCGTCCGCGAGTTCAAGCCGGCGACCAGGTTCTCCCACCCGAGCGCCGCCTCGAGCGTCGCGATCGCCTCGCTCGCCGACGGGGTCGTCCCGCGCGCCCGAGCCGTGCGCTCGATCCGCGGCGATCTCCTCGACACGTACGAGGCGCTGCTGCGAGCGTCACTGTCCGACACGGGCGACGCGCTCCGCGCCGGGCTGGCGGAGAAGGCGGCCGGCTCGGCGGCGACCGCACGCGGGTACTGGTGGATCCTGCGCGACGCCTTCGTCGGCCAGCGCGGGGAAGCGGCGGCCGTCCGGCTCGACAGCGCCTTCGACGATCTCGTCGGCGCGGCGCGAACCGGCAAGCCGGCGGTGACCGCCCGCGCGGCGGCCACGGTCGAGGACGACCTCCTCGCCTTCCGCGCCGCGCCGCTCACGCCGTCGGAGCAGGCGCGTCGCGCCGGCCAGCTGATCCGCTACCTCGGGCTCGTCCCGGTCGAGTACGCACGCGGCATCGCCAACGGGACCGTCGTCGTGCCGATCGAGATCCAGGAGGCGATCGCCTTCCGTGACGGCGCTGCGGTCGCCTTCGGCGACCTGCAGTCCTATCTCGCAGGTCGTGATCTCGCGGCGACGCGCTCCGTCCAGCATGCGCTCGGCGAGCTCGACACCCGGCTCGGCGACGCGGAGCGCGGGACGGCGGTCGCCGATCCGGCGGAGGTGAAGGGCCTCGCGAAGACCGCGACGGCCGCGCTCGACGACGTCTATCCCGCCGACTGGAAGGCGGGGACGGCGGAGGCCGACTTCGACGTGATCGCGACATTGCTCCGCAAGGTCACCGCGCTCGCGGCAGCCGGCGACCTGCGGCGCGCCGAGTCGAGCCGTCTCGAGGCCTACGCCACGTTCGAGCTCGGCCCCGAGCAGCGTCTCCGGGGCCTTGCGCCGTCGCTCTTCCAGCGTGTCGAGGGGCTCTTCTGGTATGGCGCCGACGGCCACGACGGCCTTGCCCAGCTCCTGCGCCAGAATGCGAGCGCCGACGAGCTCGCCGGGACGATCGCTGCACTCGATCTCGCCCTCGAGGAGTCCGCCGAGGCGATCGGGAGCGGCCGCAGTCCCGCACCTCGGTCGTCGTCAACAGCGCGATCATCGTCTTCCGCGAAGGGCTCGAGGCCGTGCTCATCCTCGCTGCGCTGATGGCGAGCATGGTCGGCGCCCAGCGCCGGCTCCGCCGGCCGCTGCTCGCGGGGGTCGGGATCGCGCTCGTGGCGAGCGTCGTCACCTGGATCGTGGCGCAGACGGTGCTCGGCTCGCTCGCCGGGTGGGGGGAGCGGCTGGAGGCGGTCGTCTCGCTCGTCGCGATCGGAGTCCTGCTCCTGATCCTCAACTGGTTCTACCACCGCGTCTACTGGCAGGAGAACCTGCAAGACCTCCACAGGAAGAAGAAGCGCGTGCTGGCAGGCGCGTCGATCGGGATCCTCTCCGCGCAGGCGCTCGGACTCGTGGCCCTCGGGTTCTCCAGCGTCTACCGCGAGGGCTTCGAGACGGTCCTCTTCCTCCAGGCGCTGACGCTCGAGGCGGGCGCGTGGACGGTTCTGCAGGGCGTGGTGCTCGGCTTCGTCGGCGTCGTCGGCGTGTTCGCGCTCGTCGTCTCGCTCGAGCGCAAGCTTCCCCACAAGAAGATGCTGATCGCGACCGGCCTGCTCATCACCGGTGTGCTGATGGTGCTCGTCGGGCACACGGTGCAGACGATGCAGGTCGTCGGCTGGATGCCGGTGACGCCGGTCGAGGGGCTCACCCTCCCGTTCTGGGCCGGTATGTGGTTCGGCGTCTTCCCGACCTGGGAAGGCCTCCTCCTGCAGGCGGCGGCCCTCGCGTTCGTGATCGGCAGCTACCTCGCGGCGGAGGCGCTCAGGCGGCGGAAGCGGCGCCGGATCCTCGGCGCGCCGATCGTCGCCGCAGGCACAGCGGGCTCAGCGCCCGACCTCCCAGGCGAGATGGGCGAGCTCCGGCTCGATCAGCTTCTCCCAGGCGAGCGCAACGGCCTTCGGAGAGCCGGGCACCGAGACGACGACCGAGCCGCGGTAGGTGCCGGCGGTCGCACGTGAGAGCATCGCGGCCGCGCCGACCTCCTCGTAGCTGAGCATCCGGAACAGCTCGCCGAACCCGGGCAGCGTCTTCTCGAGCATCCCCACCAGGGTGTCGTAGGTCGTGTCGCGCCGCGAGACGCCGGTCCCGCCGTTGACGACGACGATCCGCGCGTCGGCGACGAGCGCGTCGACCGCGGCCCGCACATCGTCGGGCTCGTCGCGAACGACCCGGTAGCCGGACACGTGCGCCCCGACCGCGGCGATCCGCTCGTGGAGCCAGAGCCCGTTCGTGTCGTCGTCGGCAGTGCGGCTGTCCGAGACGGTGACGACGCCGACGGCGATCGGTCCGAGCTCGGCCGCGGCCGCCCGGTGCGCGTCGGTGCCCACGAGACGCGATCGTAGTCGCTCGGGCGAGCGCCTCGGGTACGCTCCCGGCGCCGTGAGCGAACCGGAAGCCGTCGTCGAGCGGGCCGTCGAGCGGCTGCGCCCTCTGTACCGGTCGTCGGCCCTTGCGTGGTGGGACGCGAACGTGTCGGCGACCGAAGAGAACGAGCAGCGGCGGGTCGCCGCCGAGCTCCGGCTCTCGGATGCGCTCGCCGACGCCGGGCTCTTCCGCGACGTCGAGGCCGCACGCGCCAACGGCGCCGAGCCACTCGTCCGGCGCCAGCTCGACCTGCTCCACTCGAGCCTCGTCCCGCACCAGGTGCCGGAGACCACCCGCCATCGCATCGTCGAGCTCGAGGCGTCCGTCGAGTCCCGCTTCGCCCAGCACCGGGGCGAGGTGGGCGGTCGCACGGTCGACGACAACGAGATCAAGCGGATCCTGCGGGAGAGCGACGACGTCGCCGAGCGGCAGGAGGCCTGGGAGGCGTCGAAGACCGTGGGCGCGGCCGTCGCAGACGACGTCCGCGAGCTCGCCATGCTGCGAAACGACGCGGCGCGGTCGCTCGGGTACCGCGACTGGTTCGCGCTCGCCGTCGGGACGTCGGAGATGGACGAGGGCCGCCTCTTCGAGACCCTCGAGGAGTGCGACCGCCTCACGGCGGACGCGTTCGCCGCCTGGAAGGCCGAGACCGACGCCCGCCTGGCGGGGCGGTTCGGCTGCGCCGTCTCGGAGCTGCGGCCCTGGCACTACGAGGACCCGTTCTTCCAGGAGGTCCCGGCCGCCGGGGGCGTCGACCTGTCGCACGTCTTCGCGGACAAGGACGTGGTGGCGCTCCGCGCGAGACGTTCGACGAGATCGGGATCGACACCGCGCCGATCCTCGAGCGCAGCGACCTGAGGCCTCGCGAGGGCAAGTGCCAGCACGCCTTCTGCGTCGACCTCGACCGCGAGGGCGACGTCCGCGTGCTCGCCAACGTCGTCGCCGACCGCTACTGGGCCGACACGATGCTCCACGAGCTCGGGCACGGTGCCTATGACGTCGGCTTCGACCCCTCCCTGCCCTGGCTCCTCCGTGACTGCCACCTGACCGTCACGGAGGGCGTCGCGATCATGATGGGCCGACTCGCCCAGGATGTGGAGTGGTTGCGCGACGTCGCCGGACTGGACGACGACGCGGCCGCCCGTCTCGCGGCGCCGCTCCGGGCCGCACAGGCGGCCGACCTGCTCGTGTTCACGCGCTGGGTGCTCGTGATGACGAACTTCGAGCGCGCGCTGTACGCCGACCCCGACGCGGATCTCGCGACGGTCTGGTGGCAGCTCGTCTCGCGCTACCAGCTCGTCACGCCCCCGGACGGGCGGCACGCGCCGGACTGGGCGGCGAAGATCCACGTCGCCTGCGCGCCGGTCTACTACCACACGTACCTGTACGGCAATCTCGTCGCGTCACAGCTCGAGGCGGCGCTGGGCCGGTCGCGGGCGGGCTGGTGGGCCGACGCGAGGCCGGTGCTTCCTCGCCGAGCACGTCTTCCGCCCGGGCGAGTCGCTCCGCTGGGACAGGCTGATCGAGGCGGCGACCGGGGAGCCGCTCACCGCGGCCCACGCCGCACGGGACATCGCGGCCGGGCTCTCGACCTGAGAGAATCCCCCTCGTGAGCGGAGCCGTCGGCTTGAACCACGTGAGCGTCGTCGCGCGCGACCTCGACGAGTCCGTGCGCTTCTACGTCGACGTCCTCGGCCTCGAGCCTCTTCCGACGCCCGACTTTGCCTTCCCGGTGCAGTGGCTCCGCGCCGGCTCGCTCCAGGGCCACGTGTTCGAGCGGCCGGACGCTCCCCCCACCTACGCCCACTTCGCTCTCGAGGTGGACGACGTGGTCTCCGTCTACGAGCGCGCACGCGAGCTCGGGATCCTCGACCACGCGAGCTTCGGCTACGCGATCGCGGAGCTCCCCGGCGGGGAGGCGCAGCTCTACGTTCGGGACCCGTCGGGCAACCTGATCGAGCTCGACCACCCCGATGGCACCGCCGCACGGGAGCAAATCGACGAGATGATCCTGCTCTCCGAGCGGCTCCCGCAACCCGACGGCCCGACGCCGAGGCTCTTCACCGCGGCCGGCTAGAGGCTTGATGTGAAATTCGTGCGCGGTCGTGGCTGCCGCCTCAGCCGCAGTGCCATGCCGTCTCCGCGCCCTTGCGAAGGCGTCCAGCCTGCGCTGCGGACGCGGAGCCGACCTGGCTTGGCGACGGCCCCACGAGGCGCCCATTTCGCATCAAGCCTCTAGGTGCCGGCCCACGGACGTTGTGAACGCGGCTGATCGGCGGTTGTCCGACGAGTGAGCTGTGCGGCCGCGCCGGTTGTAGTGGTTGAGCCAGTGTCAGCGCGGCGGCGCGCTCGCGGTGTGAGGCGTAGACGGCCGTACGCCCATTCGGCGCCATCGTTTGGTGGAAGCGCTCAACCTTGCCGTTGGTACGCGGTCTGTAGGGCTTGGTCGTCAGGTGCCGGAGCTGGCGGCTCGCCAGGAGACAGCGGACGTCGCGGCTCTTGACGTAGACCCAGGCATTGTCGGTCATCAACCGCTTCGACCCGGATTCCGTGCCGCTCGTAGAAGGCGAGCGCCCGCTCGAGGAAGCCGGCGACGGTCACGGCCCGCTGGTCGGGATGGATCTCGGCGTAGGCGAGGCGCGAGTGATCGTCGACGATCGCGTGCACGTAGTCGACCCGTCGCGGCGGTCTGGGTCCTGGCTTGAGCGGTCGCCGGTGACGCGGTAACCGGGGCGCTCGAAGCGGGCGTACTCGCTGACGTCCATGTGCAAGAGATCGCCGGGGCAGGGCCACTCGTACCTGTTTGCCGGCTCACGCGCTGGTCTCGGCGGCCGCGAGATCTCTGCCCGCCTCAGCACCTTCCAGACGGTCGAGTGCGCAAAGCCGGTCGCGCCGCGGTCAGGCGCGGCCCCCAGCCTGTCTGCGACGGCACTCACAGATCGTCTCGGCGAGCTCGGGTGCGAGCTGCCGGGGGGAGCAGTGCGGACGGCTCGAACGGTCGAAGAGGCACGTCAGCGCGCCCGCGCCTCCTCGCCGCTTCCAACCAGCGGTGCCACCAACGATGCGCCGTCGCTGGCGACACGCTGAAGGCGGCCGCGGCCGCCTTCAGCGTCATCCCGCCCGCGATCGCAGAAACCAGCGCGTGGCGGCCCGCCAATCCGAGCTTGGCGTTACGGTGAAACGACATCCGGCTCCTCCTTGGTGCAGGTCTTGCCAGCCCTCAGCCTCGAAGGAGGGCCGGATAAGACCTCTCAGTCGTTCACAACGTGTGTGGGACTAAATCAATCATTCTTCCCCAACCTGGCCCCCCCCTCACCACCCTCCGTCTCCGCGCCCTTCAACTCCACCTCCTCCCCTCCCCACCCCTCTAGGCGCTTCGCAGCTCGGTCATCTCGTTCGTCGGATGCGTCATGGTGTCCGCGTCGAGCAGGCGGTGCAGCACCCTGATCGCGATCGAGCCCGCGCCGACGGCGGAGGCGACGCGCTTGACCGATCCGTACCGTGCGTCGCCGACCGCGAGGACGCCCGGCATGCTCGTCTCGAGCGGGAACGGATCGCGCTGGAGCGGCCAGGGATGGTCTCTCGGGATGTCGAGGCCCGTGAGGACGAAGCCCCGGTCGTCGCGCGCGATCTCGGCGGGGAGCCACTCCGTGTGCGGACGGGCCCCGATCGAGAGGTACAGCCCATCGGCCGCAACCGTCTCCTCGGTACCGCTCGCCCGGTCGCGCAGCACGACATGTGTGAGCCAGCCGTCGCCTCCTCCGCCCACGATCTCGGTGCCCACCCTGACGTGGACGTTCGGCGTCGCGGCCAGCTGCTGGACGAGGTAATGAGACATGCCCGCCTCGAGCGACGACGCGCGTACGACGAGCGTGAGGCGCCGCGCGTACCGCGCGAGGTGGAGCGCCGCCTGGCCGGCGGAGTTCGCTCCGCCGAGCACGTAGACCTCCTGGCCGGCCATTCGATGCGCGTCGGAGCCGGCGCCGCCGTAGAAGACGCCGGCGCCGGAGAGGGCCTCGAGCGTGTCGATGCCGAGCCGGCGATAGGTCACCCCGGTGGCGAGGACGACCGCGCGCGCGGCGACGGCCGCGCCGCCGGAGAGCGTCGCGACGAGCCGGTCCGCGTCGCGGTGAAGGGCGACCACCTCCTGCATGAAGGCGAAGCGCGCGCCGAAGACCCATGCCTGCTCGTACGCCTGGCGGGCGAGCAGAGCACCGCTGACGCCGCGCGGGAAGCCGAGGTAGTTGCGGATCAGCGAGCTCGACCTCGCCTGGCCCCCGATCCCGTGCGTGTCGACGACGAGCGTGCGGAACCCCTCGGAGGCGCCGTAGACGGCCGCCGACAGCCCCGCTGGGCCGGCACCGACGATGAGCAGGTCGAACTCGCTGTCCTCCGGCTCCACCGCCGACCCGGTGGCCCGCGTGAGCTCGACGTCGCTCGGGTTCACGAGCGTCGTGCCGTCCGGGAGGATCACCACCGGCAGCTCGGCCTCGGGACTCGAGCCCTCCAGGAGCCTCCGTCCCTCGTCCGAGTCGGCGAGGCAGAACGCGTGGGGGAACGCGCAGCGCTCGAGCACGGTCCGCAACTCGGCGGCCCGCCCCGACCACGAGTCTCCGATCACGTGGATCGCATACGGCACGGTGCGGCGCTCCTCCGCCCACTCGAGCAGGAACGTCGAGATCGCCTGGTGGAAGAGCTCGTCGGGCGGCGCCATCGGCCTGACCACGTAGTGGTCGATCCGCCCGTGCTCGATCGCCTCGTGGATCGCGTCACCGGTTGCGCGGAATCCCCATTCGCCCCAGCCGACGAGCAGCGCCCGCTTGGCGTGTGGATGCAGCTGGCGCACCTCGCCGAGCAGCTCCCCGTCCGTCGTCTCTCCGATCTCCTGACCCGCGAGCACGACCGCGACCGCCTCGCCTCTCGCGCGGAGCTCCGAGAGGTGGCGGCGCGCGTCCGTGGCCGACGCCACGCAGACGACGGTGTAGCTCCGCGAGTACCGGTCGAGGAGCTCGCGCTCGATGTCCGCGAGGCCGGCGGGGTCGCCGTCGACGGCGAGGATGACCGGCAATGCCATCGCGGCTACCCCTGGACGGCGTAGTCGCCGGCGACGTCGGGCGTGAGGTAGGCCGCCGACGGGCTTCCCGCGGGCGTGAAGATCCCGACCACGGCGAGCTCGACCGCAGGGTCGGTGTTCTCGACGATGTGCACCTCCCGCGGATGGAGCCGGAAGGCGCAGCCCGGCTCGAGCGGCTCCACCTCAGCGCCGAGGTGCAGCCGGCCCCGACCGCGGAGCACCCAGACGATCTCGTCGTAGAGGTGGTAGTGCCACGGCGCCTTCCCCGGCGGGATGTAGCCGACGAACATCGTGGCGCGCGTGGAGCCGTTGTGCGGCCCGTGCAGCACCTGGAAGGACCGCGCGCCCGTGGCCTTGCCGGGCTCGACGTGGGCGAGTGCGACGACCGGCTCCTCGGGGCCCATCGGCGCGTGCAGGTCGGTCGCCCCGCCGAGTGTCGCGCGAACGAGGGACGCGCCCTCCGGCCCTGCGACGAGCGTCCGGGACTCGCCCGCCCGGACGAGAAGCGCACCGGCGCCGTTCAGCCGATCGTCTCCCAGCGCGCACACGCCCTCGTGGGCGAAGAGGAGCGTGTCGTACGCATCGTCGACGACTGGGAGGAGCACGCCGGGTGGGAGGACCATCGCGTCGAGCGCGAGCGACGAGCCGTCCTCGGGTGGGACGAGGGCACGCCGCTCGACGCCGTCGTCGGAGACGGGCGTCGTCGCTTCGGGTCGCGCGACGCGGGGCATCTGCGAGAGCATAGGCCCGACGACCGGAGACGACCGAAGGAGCCACGCATGCCACTGATCCGCGTCGAGCTGTTCGACTTCCGCGTCAACGAGGAGACGAGCGCAAAGCTGATCGCCGGGCTCACCGACGCCCTCTGCGCCGCGACGAGCGAGGGTCTTCGCGACCACACCTGGGTGATCGTCGAGGGCCACGACCCGAAGAACTGGGGCCTCGGCGGCAAGCCGTGGCCCGTCGGCGAGATGCCGCCGGGACCGACCTAGAGGCCGGCTCGGCGCGCAGGGTGTCGGACTGAAGTCCGACACCGGTTGTTGGTGCGCGGCCCTCCGGTGTCCGACTTCGGTCGGACCCAGGGCCGGCTCGGGGCGCGGGGTGTCGGACTGAAGTCCGACACCGGTTGTTGGTGCGCGGCCTTCCGGTGTCCGACTTCGGTCGGACACCAGGGCGCGGGGCGTCGGACTGAAGTCCGACACCGGTTGGTGCGCGCCTCGGACTGAAGTCCGCACACCGGTTGTTGGTGCGCGGCCCTTCCGGTGTCCGACTTCGGTCGGACACCAGGCCGGCTCGGCGCGCGGGTGTCGGACTGAAGTCCGACACCGGTTGTTGGTGCGCGGCCCTCCGGTGTCCGACTTCAGTCGGACACCTTCGCCCCGCACGCGGCGGCTACCCTCGGCGCGTGCCGGCCCGGGAGGACATCCGCAACGTCGCGATCGTCGCGCACGTCGATCACGGCAAGACGACCCTCGTCGACGCGATGCTCTGGCAGTCCGGCTCGTTCCGCGAGAACCAGGACGTGGCCGAGCGCGTCATGGACTCGATGGACCTCGAGCGCGAGAAGGGCATCACGATCCTCGCCAAGAACACGGCCGTCCGCCACCAGGGGACGAAGATCAACATCGTCGACACGCCGGGCCACGCCGACTTCGGCGGGGAGGTCGAACGGGCGCTGCGCATGGTCGACGGCGTCCTGCTGCTCGTCGACGCGAGCGAGGGCCCGCTCCCGCGACCCGCTTCGTCCTGCGGAAGGCGCTCGAGGCGCGGCTTCCCGTCGTCCTCGTCGTGAACAAGGTCGATCGGCCCGACGCCCGCGCCGACGAGGTCGTGAACGAGGTGTACGAGCTGTTCCTCGACCTCGACGCGGACGAGGGCCAGATCGAGTTCCCGATCGTGTACTGCAACGCGCGCGCGGGCCGCTCGGGCGCCGAGGCGTCCGTGCTCGAGGACACGCTCCGGCCGCTGTTCGACGCGCTGCTCGCGACGATCCCGCCGCCGACCTTCGATGAGGGGCATCCGCTCCAGGCGCTCGTCGCGAACCTCGACGCGTCCCCGTACGTCGGCCGCCTCGCGATCTGCCGGGTCGCCAACGGCACGGTGCGAAAGGGCCAGCAGGTCGCCTGGTGCCGCGCGGACGGCACCGTCGAGCGCGCGAAGGTGACCGAGCTCTACGTCACCGAGGCGCTCGACCGCGTCGATGCCGAGGAGGCGGGGCCGGGGGAGATCGTCGCGCTCGCGGGCATCCCCGAGGTGACGATCGGCGAGACGCTCGCCGACCCCGACGACCCGCGCCCGCTGCCGGTGGTGGCGGTCGACGAGCCGAGCCTCTCGATGACGATCGCCATCAACTCGTCGCCGCTGGCCGGGCAGGAGGGCTCTCGGCTGACGGCGCCGATGGTGAAGCAGCGGCTCGACCAGGAGCTCGTCGGCAACGTCTCGCTGCGGGTCGTGCCGACCGAGCGGCCGGACGCCTGGGAGGTGCAGGGCCGGGGCGAGCTCCAGCTCGCCGTGCTCGTCGAGCTGATGCGGAGGGAGGGGTTCGAGCTGACGGTGGGCAAGCCCGAGGTGGTGACCCGCGAGCTCGGCGGCAAGGTGCACGAGCCCGTCGAGCGCGTGTCGGTCGACGTGCCGGAGGACTACGTCGGCGTCCTCACGCAGCTCTTCGCCCTGCGCAAGGGACGGATGGAGAACATGGTCAACCACGGCACCGGCTGGGTGCGGATGGAGGTCGTCGTCCCTGCCCGCGGGTTGATCGGCTTCCGCACGGAGTTCCTCACCGAGACGCGCGGCACGGGGATCCTCCATCACGTGTTCGAGCGCTACGAGCCGTGGCACGGCGACCTGCGGACGCGGCCGAGCGGGAGCCTCGTCGCCGACCGGCGCGGCGCGACGACGACCTTCGCCCTGCTCAACCTCCAGGAGCGTGGATCGCTCTTCGTCGGGCCGGGAGTCGAGGTCTACGAGGGCATGGTGGTCGGCGAGAACGCCCGTGCCGAGGACCTCGACGTGAATGCGACGAAGGAGAAGAAGCTGACGAACATGCGCTCGTCGACCGCCGACGAGCTCGTCCGCCTCATCCCACCGCGGCCCCTCTCGCTCGAGCAGGCGCTCGAGTTCATCCGCGACGACGAGTGCGTCGAGGTGACGCCCGCCTCGATCCGCCTGCGCAAGGTGGAGCTGTCGGCCTCGAAGCGCCAGCAGGCCGCGAGCCGCAAGGCGCGCGCCGCCCAGGCCTGACGCGCGGCCTCTACGCCCCCGCGACGGTCACGCTCGCGCGGCAGACCTCTGCGCGAGGCCCGGCCGCGCGCACGGTGACCGTGTCGCGTCCGGGCCAGTCGGGAATCACGCGCCGGATGGCAAAGCCGCCCGCCGTCGGATCCGTTCGCACGCGTGCCCGCACGACGAGCCGGCGCTCGTGGATCACGACGACGCCCCAACGTCCCCGCGGACGCGCCGCCTCGACCTCGATCTCGACGCGGAGGCCGCCGTCGCGCGGGCGGACGCGGAGAGCGATCGTGCTCGAGCCGCTGCACGAGCGCTCGACACGGGCCGTCGATCCGTTGCCTCCGTCGTCTGCGCCCGCCGCGAGCGGGAAGACGAGCGCCGCGACGACGGCCGCGATCGCTCCTCGAGACCGGAAACGGCACGCGCGCATGCTCGGATCGTGCCCGCAACCCGTGAGCGGGCGCAATCGGACCTCTGTCCTACGACCCGCCGAGCCCGTTTCGCTGCGCCCAGAGCGCCGCCTGCGTGCGGTCGGTGACGCCGACCGTGCGGAAGACGCTCGTCAGGTGCGCTTTCACGGTCTTCTCGCTGATCGCGAGCTCACGCGCGATCAGCTTGTTGGGCAGCCCTCGCGCCACCATCCCAAGCACCTGGCGCTCCCGCTCGGAGAGCGCCTCGAGCGGTGACCCTGCGACGCGTGCGCTCAGGAGCGCACGCCCGGCGCGGGGGTCGAGCGGCGCCTCGCCGCGCGCGGCGGCGCGCACGGCTCGCTCGAGCTCGTCGGGCGCCGCGTCCTTGAGCAGGTAGCCGACCGCGCCTGCGTCGAGTGCGCGGAGGATCTGCTCGCGGTCGGAGAACGACGTGAGCACGACCACGGCGACCTCCGGCGCCGCGGCGACGATCTCCCGGGTCGCCTCGATGCCGTCCAGGGTCGGCATCTCCAGGTCCATCAGGACGACGTCCGGGCGCCGGTCGGCACAGGCACGCACGGCCTCCTCGCCGTTCGCCGCGGAGCCGACGAGCTCGACGTCGTCGAAGGTCGCCACGAGGTGCTCGAGCCCGGTGCGAACGACCGCGTGGTCGTCGGCGATGAGAAGTCGGATCATCGTCGCGGCACCTCCAGCGCGAACGTCGTGCCCACGGCGGGAGTCGAGCGTACCGTGAGCGAGCCGCCGGCGTGTGCCGTCAGCTCCTCGAGCAGCGAGAGGCCGACGTGCCCTTCGCCGCGCCGGCGGTCGCGCTCCTCCGGCGAGAAGCCGACCCCGTCGTCGACCACCTCGAGGCGGACCGCGTCCCCGGCGGGTCGCAGCGAGATCACGACCCGTGTCGCCCGTGCGTGACGCTCGACGTTGCGGAGCGCCTCGGCGGCGGCGCGGTAGACGAGGCGCTCGTCGGCCTCGCCCAGGTCGATCTCCGAGTCGATCTCCAGCGTCGTGGAGATGCCCTTCGCCGCGAACGGGGAGAGGAGGTCGTCGAGGGCAGCAGCGAGGCCGCTCGCCCGGAGGTTCGGCGGATGGATCTCGACGAGCAGCGTGCGAAGGCGCCGCATCGCATCGCGGGTGCCGGCCGCGGCGTCACGGAGCGTGGAGCGTGTCGCGGGCGACGCCTCGGACTCCGCCGCTGCAGCGAGCGAGTACGAGATGCCGGCGAGGTCCTGGACGGGGCCGTCGTGGAGGTCCGAGGCGATACGGCGCCGCTCGTCGGCGGACGCTTCGACGGCATGCTGCAAGAGGGCGGCGCGGTCCTCCTGCGTGCGCTGGAGCTGACGGCCGAGCCGCTGCGCGAGCGGGACCTGGACGATCCAGAGCAGAACGAGGCTGCCGAGCAGCAGGGCGGCGAGCGGCAGCCAGATCCGGCGACCCGTCGCCGCGACGGCGCTGCGCCGCTGGTACGTCTCGAACAGGAGCGGGGTCCCGTCCGACGCCCGCACCTGGACGTACACCTCGTAGAGGTCACCCTGGCCGCGCTCGAAGCGGTTCTCGGGGCGGCTGACGTCGCTCGGCTCAGCCTCGGCTGCCCCAGTCGTCAGCACCCGGCGCTTCTGCTCGTCGAGCGGGAACCGCGCCCCGATCAGCCGTGGCTCGTCCGAATAGACGATGCGCCCGCTCCGGTCCCAGAGCTTCACCCGGACGACGCGCTCGCCGAGCACACGCTCGTTCACGACACGGTCGACGGCGTCGATCGCGGCCCGGTCGCCGTCGAGGAGCGCCGGGTCGATGGTCGGCTCGACGATCCCCTGGCCGGCGAGGACGGCGAACTGGCGTGCGTCACGCAGCGCCTCGTTCTCCGCGAGGCTCCGGAGCGCGAGCAGGGCCGCCGCGCCGAACACCGCCAGAACGACGAGGCCCGCGAGCGCGAACTGCGCGACGGGCCTCCTCACGGGGATCGCTCGGGGCGTACGACCAAGGTCTCATTGTGGTCCGGACCCCGCCGGGCGCACGGTCTCGGGCGACAGCGATCTCTCGACACGGGGTCGGTCGACGCGCCGCACGAAGCCGCGCGGCCGTCCCGAGGAGGAACGATGAAGCGGAAGGTACTTGTAGCGCTCGTGCTCGGGATCGGGCTCGTGACGGCCACCGGTGCCCTGGCGGCCGTCGTCGACGGAACCAGCGGCAACGACCGGCTGCGCGGCACGATGGACGGTGACGTGATCCGCGCCCTGGCCGGCGACGACTTCGTCAATGCGCGTGCCGGCGACGATCTCGTCCGCGCCGGCGCCGGAGACGACCGCGTGCAGGGCGATCGCGGTAGCGACACGGTGTTCGGCGGCGTCGGTAACGACCGGATCCACACGGGCGCGGCGGACGACGTCGCCTGGGGCGGCTCGGGCGACGACGTCCTGATGGGCGGCGAGGGCAAGGATGACGTGCACGGCGGCACGGGCAACGACGTCGTCCGCGGCGGCACGGGAGACGACCGGCTGTGGGCGGGGCCGGGGAACGACCGCGTGTTCGGCGGCCCCGGAGACGACACCCTCCATGCCCTCGCGGCCGACGACGATCCAGACCTGCTCGACTGCGGTGCCGGTCACGACACCGCAAAGGTGCGCGGCTCGGAGCGGTCGACCACGCAGTTCCGCGGCTGCGAGGTGATCGTCGTCGTCGTGACCCCGTCCGCCGCCGACGAGGCGGACGAGTCCGACCGGGACGCCGACGCCGAGTAGGCAGCGCGAGATCGAGCCGCAGAAGGCTCCAGGCCTTCTGCGGCGTCCCACACGACCAAACCGGAGAGGAGCACACAACGTGCGAAGGCAGATCGGAGCAACAGTCGCCGCTCTCGTGGCGGTCGCGGCGCTCGCCGCGACCGCGGACGCGAAGGACGGTGACGTCAGGGTCACGGGCACGTGCACGGGGCCGACGACATCGGAGCTGAAGCTGAGCGGCGAAAACGGCGCGATCGAGATCGAGCTCGAGGTCGACCAGAACCGAACCGGCGTCCGCTGGGGGGTGCAGCTCTACCGGAACGGCATCCTCGTCGGGCAGCGCGTCAAGGTCACCCACGGTCCGAGCGGCTCGTTCGAGGCGCGGTTCGTGACGCGGAACGGCCCGGGAGCGGATCGCCTGGTGGCACGCGCGGCGCGGGTCGGCGAGCGGTGCGTCGCGCGGGCGTCGTTCGCGTAGGCGCGGTGCAACGCCGCCGCGCCCGCGGCCTAGGATCGCCGTGTGGCAGGGAGCGACATCGTCGCGACGATCGACGAGGCGGCGCGCGCCGGGCGCGCGCCGCTCGTCGTCCTCGACAGGCTCGAGTCGTTCCTCGACACGCACGGGCTCGGCACCGGCCGAGTCCGTGCCTCGCGGATCGGCGACGGCGGGGGGTCGAACTTCTCGTTCCTGCTCGAGCGGGGGGACGAGAGGTACGTCCTCCGCCGTCCGCCCCGTCCGCCGCTTCCGCCCTCGGCCCACGACATGGTTCGCGAGGCAAGGCTGCAGCTGGCCCTCGCGCCGCAGGGCATCCGGCTGCCACCGATCCTCGCGATCTGCGACGACGACGGCGTGCTCGGCGTCCCGTTCTACGTGATGCGGTTTCTCGACGGGCACGTCGTCACGAGCTCGCTCCCCGTGGGGCTCGAGCAGCCGACCGCCCGGCGGCGGCTCGGCGAGGAGCTCGTCGACGCGCTCGTGGAGATCCACGCCGCTGACGTGTCGGAGCCGGCACTCGCCGCCTTCGTCCGCCCCGGGAGCTATCTCGAGCGCCAGGTCAAGCGCTTCGGCCAGCTCTGGGAGATCAACGCGACGCGCGAGATCCCCGTCGTGGTCGAGGTGGGGCGGCGGCTCGCGGCCGAGCTCCCCGAGCCGCTCGCGGACACAGTCGTGCACGGCGACTACCGCCTTGGCAACCTGATGGTCGAGCGGGACAGCCCCGACCGCGTGCAGGCGGTGCTCGACTGGGAGATGGGGGCCGTCGGCGACCCGCGCGCCGACCTCGGCTACCTCCTCGCCACCTACACCGAGCCCGGCGGGGGCGCGAGCCCGCTCGGCGTCTCACCCGTCACCGCGCACGAGGGGTTCCCGTCGAAGAAGCAGCTGGTCGAGCGGTACACGACGCGAAGCGGACGGGACGTCGGCCCTCTCGGCTGGTTCGAGGCGCTCGCGCTGTGGAAGGCGGCCGTCTTCTGCGAGGCGATCTACGGCCGCTACGTCCGCGGCGAGCTGGGCGACGAGGACGCCCGGGCGGCCGCCTTCGAGCACGTCGTCCCGCTCATGGCCGAGACCGCGGCCGAGCGGCTCCTCGCGTAGCGTTCCGACGGTGACCGAGCAGCCCAGGCCCACTGCGTCGATCCGGCCCGGCTTCGCGCGCGAGGACTGGAACGCCCGCTACGCGGCGAAGGAGCTCGTGTGGACGGCCGAGCCGAACCGGCGCTTCGCATCCGAGATCGCGGAGCTCGCCCCCGGGCGCGCGCTCGACCTCGCCTGCGGAGAGGGTCGGAACGCCGTCTGGCTCGCCGAGCACGGCTGGCGTGTGACCGGGGTCGACTTCTCCGACGTCGCGCTGTCGAAGGCCGCCGACCTCGCCTCGAGTCGCGGCGTCGCCGTCGACTGGGTCGTCGCAGACGTGCTCGACTACCGGCCGGACGCGCGGGCGTTCGACCTCGTTGCCGTCCTCTACCTCCAGCTCCACCGCGAGGCGATGCTCCGGGCCGTCCGGACGGCGGCCGACGCGGTTGCGCCCGGCGGGACGCTGTTCGTGCTCGGCCACGACACGACCAACCTGACCGACGGCCACGGCGGGCCGAAGGATGCGTCGGTCCTCTACACCGCCGAGGATCTCGCGCCGTCGCTCGGAGAGCTCGTCGTGGAGCACGCCGGACCGGTCGAGCGAAGTGTCGCGCTCGACGAGGGCGAGGCGATCGCGATCGACGCGCTCGTGCGCGCCCATCGCGCCGTCTGAACGCCGGTGCTCAGGGAGTGCGCCCGACCCCGGACCAGCCGCCGTCGACAGTCAGCGTGTGGCCGGTCACCATCGAGGCCCCGTCCGAGACGAGGAACCCGAGCGCGGCGGCGACGTCGCGCGGAGTGCAGGTGCTGCCGGCAGGGATGACGCCCGACCAGTGCTCGACATAGTCCGGGTCGTCGCCGAGGTTCCGCTCGTTCACGGTCGCTCCGATCGCGAGCGCGTTGACGGTGATGGCATGCCGGCCGAGCTCGAGGGCGAGGACACGCGCCATGTGCTGCAGGCCGGCCTTCGTCACCGCGTATGCCGAGGCGTTCGCGATCGCGAGCGAGCCGGTCACGGACGACGAGAGCACGATGCGCCCTCCCGGTGCGCCGTCCGGCCCGACCTCGCGCTGCGCGACCATCTGCCGTGCCGCCGCCTGGGCGCCGAAGTACGAGCCCTTGAGATTGAGGTCGACGACCGTGTCCCACGTGGCTTCGTCGGCCTCGAGAAACGGCGCCCAGCGCGTCACCCCGGCGTTCGCGACGAACACGTCCAGCCGGCCGAGTTCGGCGACCGTCAGCTCGACGAGCCGGCGGTTCTCCGACACCCGGGACAGATCGGCGTCCGCCGCGATCGCGTGGCCGCCCGCCGCCGCGATGCGCGCGACGACGCGGTCCGCGAGGGACGCCTCGCCGCGGTGCGCCACCACGACGGACGCTCCCCGCGACGCGAGCTCCTCCGCCATTGCCGCGCCGATCTCCCGGCTCGCCCCCGTGACGACCGCAACGCGTCCTGCGAGTGGTCTCGAGGCGGGCTCCACGGGCGTCAGCATACGAGCGCTACCGACGCGTCGTCCGGCGATGTATGGTGCGCCTTACACGGGCTATGAGGATCTACTGACGCATGGGCGCGGGAATCATCACCCTTCGCGAGGGGTTCGAGGCGGCGCTCGTCGTCGTCCTCGTCCTCGCGTTCGTGAACCGCACCGGTGAGCGGTCCGACCTCCGGCCGATCTGGGCCGGCGTCGCAGCCGCTGTCGCCGTGAGCGTCGCTGCGGCAACCGGCCTGCTCGTGATCGGCGCAGAGCTCGAGGGCAAGGCCGAGGCGATCTACGAGGGCGCGACG
This sequence comes from uncultured Actinomycetes bacterium, assembly GCA_963739405.1. Taxonomy (GTDB): domain Bacteria; phylum Actinomycetota; class Thermoleophilia; order Gaiellales; family Gaiellaceae; genus Gaiella. The sequence goes on from CAVUAH010000013.1 coordinate 246,234, forward strand.
ATGATCGTCGCGGCCGCCCTCCTCACCTGGATGATCTTCTGGATGCGTCGCCGGGCGGGCTCGCTCAAGGGCGAGCTCGAGCAGCAGGTCGGGCGTGCGCTCGCGGCGCGGTCGAGCCTGGCGCTCGCGGCGGTGGTCTTCGTCGGCGTCGTCCGGGAGGGGCTCGAGACGGCGCTCTTCCTCGTCTCGAGCGCGGGCAGCGAGGGCGACCGCACCGCCGGGATCGGCGCAGCGATCGGCCTCGCGGCGGCGGTCACGCTCGGAGTCGTCTTCTACAAGGGGTTCGCGCGCCTCGACCTTCCCCGCTTCTTCAAGGTGACGAGCGTCCTGCTGCTCGTGTTCGCCGCGTGGCTGCTCGCGCGCGGCCTCGAGGAGCTCGCGGAGGCCGGCGTCTTCCCGGCCGGCGAGACCGTCGCCTGGCTGGCGTTCGCGTTTCTCGCGGCGCCGACGCTCTTCGTCTTCTTCTTCCGCAAGCCCGAGGGCGCGCGCATCTAGTAGATGGTTGATGCCACGATCTCGTGTGTCCGGAATGCGTGAGCTGGTGTGTCTGGGTCGCTTCCAGGGGTGGTGAGCCCGCAGGGCGGGCTCACCACCCCTGTCCCCCGCGCCCCAGAGCGGCCAGCTCACGCCCCGGAGCCGACGATCTCATGGCATCAACCATCTAGCATCCCGGTAGCACCGATGAGTTTCGGTGCCCGCCGGCGTCGACGCTGGCAGCCAGGGTGCGGCAGACCGAACCTGCGTGAAGCCTGGCGGCCGTACCCTGGGTGATCACCGTCGATGGGATCCTCCGGGAAAACGAACGAGATCGTTGAGAGAAGGGGCGGGTAGTCGATGAGCGAGCACACGACAACGTCGAGCGGTAACGGGGGCGCGCGGCTCGCCGCGCACGAGCGGATGTCCACCGGGGCGCTCGCGCGCTGGGCGCGCGCGTGCGCGACGCACCCGTGGCGCGTCCTCGGGGCGTGGCTCGGGATCATCGTGGTCCTCATCGGCCTCGTCGCCACGATCGGCGGCGGGCTCCGGGACGAGTTCGAGATCCCCGGCTCCGACACGCAGCGGGCGACCGACCTGATCGAGTCGGAGTTCGCCTCCGAGCAGGGCGCGCGTCCTCAACATCGTGTTCGCGGCCCCCGAGGGTGAGCGGCTCGACACGCCCGAGCGCAAGGCGGCGATCGAGCAGGCGATGGCAAAGCTCCGCGCCGCGCCGTTCGCCGCGGCGAAGGGTGCCGAGCCGTCGACGGCGAACCGAAGCTCAGCAGCGTCGGCGACCCGTTCTCGGAGGCGACGTTCTCGAAGAGCGGGCGCATCGCCTATTCGGAGGCGCAGTTCGACCAGACGATCGAGGACAAGGACCGCGACGGGGTGGTCGCCGTCCAGGACGCCGTCCGTGAGGCGGTCGCGCCCGTCGGGGTGACGGTCGAGTACAACGGCGAGGCGGAGTTCCCGCCGATCGAGCAGGGCGATCCGAGCTGCTCGGCCTGCTCGCGGCGCTGATCGTGCTGCTGATCGTGTTCAGGACGTTCGTCGCCGCCGTCGTCCCGATCATGCTCGCGATCGTGGCGCTGGCGACCGCGTTCCTCCTCCTCTTCATCCTCGCCGGCTTGACCGACATCAACACCGTCACGCCGATCCTCGTCTCGATGATCGGGCTCGGCGTCGGGATCGACTACTCGTTGTTCATCGTCACGCGCTTCCGGCAGTTCCTCCACGAAGGGCTCACGCCGAGGGACGCGGCCGCGGAGGCCGGTGCCTCGGCGGGGCGCGCCGTGCTGTTCGCCGGGCTCACGGTCGCGATCTCGGTCACCGGGCTCGCGTTCTTCGGCCTCGACTTCGTGACGAAGCTCGGGATCGGCAGTGCGCTCGGCGTCCTGACGACGGTGCTGCTGGCGAACTCGTTCCTGCTCGCCGTCCTCGCGCTGCTCGGACACAAGGTCGACCGGCTCAAGGTGCCGTTCCTGCGTGCGATCGACGACTCGGAAGCCGCACGCGAGAAGACGCTGTTCGCGCGATGGGGCCGGTTCGTGACGCGGAATGCGCGGATCATCTTCCCGGTCCTGCTCGTCGCGGGCATCCTCCTCGCGGGCACCTCCGCGCTCGTCCGGCTCGGCGCCGCCGACCAGGGCACGCAGCCGAAGGAGCAGACGAGCCGACGTGCGTACGACCTGCTCGCGGAAGGCTTCGGCCCCGGGTTCAACGGCCCGATCCCGATCGTGGTCGACATGCAGGGCGACCAGCAGGCGCCGCAGCGCATCTACCAGGACGTGCAGGGCCTGAACGGTGTCGCGTCCGTGCGCGAGCCCCAGCTCAACGACGAGAAGACCGTCGCGATCGTCTTCGTGACGCCCACCTCGGCGCCGCAGGACCAGGCAACGGACGACCTCGTCAGCAAGCTGCGGGACGACGTCGTGCCGGCGGCGACCGAGAACAGCCAGGCCGTTGCGTACGTCTCCGGCCAGACGGCGGCGTTCAAGGACATCGGCGACCGGATCATGCAGCGGCTGCCGCTCTTCCTGCTCTACATCGTCGGCGTCACGTTCATCGTGCTCGCGATGGCGTTCCGGTCGATCGTCGTGTCGCTCACCGCGGCGGTCACGACGATCCTCTCGGCGTTCATCGGGTTCGGCGTCCTCACCCTCGTGGTGCAGGAGGGCCACCTCCTCGGCCTCACGGGCCTCGACCGAACCGGGCCGATCGAGACGTTCGTGCCGCCGATCGCGTTCGCGATCCTGTTCGGCCTGTCGATGGACTACATGGTCTTCCTGATGAGCCGGATCCGGGAGGAGCACGTCCACGGGCTCCCGACGCGGGAGGCGGTCGAGCACGGCGTCGCGGCGATCGGCCGCGTGATCGTGGCGGCGGCGTTGATCATGGGCACGGTCTTCGCCGCGTTCATCCTGAGCGCCGACCGCATCCCGAAGGAGTTCGGGCTGCTGCTCGCGGTCGCGATCCTCACCGACGCGCTCGTCGTCCGGATGACGCTCGTGCCTGCGTTCTTCACGGTGCTCGGCGAGCGGACGTGGTACATCCCGCGCTGGCTCGACCGCCTGCTGCCGAACGTGACGATCGAGCCGCCGCACGACGGCGAGGCCGAGCGCAGCTTCGAGCCCGCTCCGACACCCAAGCCGGCGGCCCGGGCCTGAGCCTTTCGTCGGCGGCGGGGTGCCATCTCCGCCGCCGACGCGCGACCGATGAGCTCGTGCAGGCAGCCGGGTCAGGACGTGGAACGCACCCGAGACCGGAGGTACCGACATGAGAAAGCTCGTCGTCACGACGTTCTCGACCCTCGACGGGGTCATGCAAGCGCCGGGCGGGCCCGACGAGGACCACGACGGCGGGTTCGAGCACGGGGGCTGGTCGGTGGGCTACTGGGACGAGCTGATGGGACGCGTCGCGAACGAGGTCCATCTGGCGGCCGGCGCGGTCCTGTTCGGACGCCGGACATACGAGATCCTCGCCGGCTACTGGCCGCACGTCGGCGACGAGCAGCCACTGGCGGCAAAGCTCAATGCCGTCCCGAAATACGTCGCCTCGCGGTCGCTCGCGAGCCTCGAGTGGCGCAACTCGACGCTGGTGGAAGGCGAGGTCCCCGAGGCCGTCGCGCGGCTGAAGGACGAGGACGGGGACCCGCTCCTCGTGATCGGCAGCTCGGGACTGATCCAGACACTGCTCCGGCACGATCTCGTCGACACGTTCACTGTGTGGACGTTCCCGGTCGTCGTGGGCGAGGGCAAACGCCTGTTCGGCTCCGGCGCGATCCCCGCGGGGCTCCGCCTCGCAGAGACCAGGACGTCTACGACCGGCGTGACGATCGCGACCTACGAGCGCGACGGCGAGATCAAGGGCGGCACGTTCGCGCTCGACGACGAGCCGTCAGCCGCGTAGCCCTGCAACAAGTCGAAGACCGGCAGGCTCACGAGAGCCCGGCGATGCCGTCACCGAGCAGCTTCGCGCCGATGACCAGGCAGAGCACGGCCATGATCACGGCGTTGTTGCGCGCCATCCACTGCTTCACCCCGTCGAGAATCGGACCGGCGCGGTCCCCCATCGCGAAGTAGATGACGATCGGCGCGGCGACGCCGAGCGACGCGATGATCGCGAAGACGGCGTACGCGACCGCCTGCTCCCCTCCCGGGATCCCGGTCTGGGCGATCGAGGCTGCCGCGGCGATCGCGAGCAGGGTGTTCTTGGGGTTGAGGCCGGCGAGGACGGCTCCGGCGCCCGCCGCCTTGAGCGGCGAGAAGTGCTCGACCGCACCCATCCACGCCGGGGTCACCGGCTCGTCGCCGTCGTGCGGACGGCCACGCCACTGCTCGAGCGCGATCACGAGGAAGAGCGCGCCGAGGACGAGCTTGAGGATGTCGACCCAGGTCGCAGGCTGGCCGTTCTCGCTGGCGTCGGCCGACGCCGCGACGAGCAGCACGGCGGCGCCGACGACCGTCAGCGCGGCGAGCCACCCGATGACGAACGCCACGGCGTTCACTCGCGCCCGCGGCGTCACGAGAATCAGGATCACGGCGATGATCGGGAACGGGCTGAGGGCGGCCGCGACCGCGAGGGGAAGGGCCTGCCCGATCGCCTCGCCCATCCGCTCGAGTCAGCCCTCCTCCGTTTCGGCGAGCGGCGGCGGGCCGCGTCGCGCTCGTTGCAGTTCGACGGCACCGGCAGTATTCGCCGGACGTGTCAGCCGCGTCAACCATCATCCCGAGCGAAGCAAGGAGGGTGAGATGTCGTACGAATCGAGGTCGGGCCGCGGCTACGAGTACGGCGGCCCGGCGTTCCCGGGCGGGATCCTCGTCGGGATCGGGCTCGGGATCCTGCTCGGCGACTTCTTCGCCTGGCTCGTGATCGGGATCGGGGCCGGGCTCATCCTGATGGGCTTCATCGCGGCGCTCGCCCGCCGCTGACATCCGGGTCGCGGATCAGGCGACGACGCCCCGAGCGCGAAGGTCGTCGATCTCCGCCGGCTCGACCCCGAGCTCGGTGAGGACGTCGTCCGTGTGGGCGCCCACGATTGGCGACGGCAGCGGTGTCGGCGACGGCGTGCCCAGGAACCGCGGCGCGACGCCCGGCTGAACCGCGCCGGCCTCGTCGACGACGTACGTCCCGCGCGCAGCGTTGTGCCCGTCCGCGGCGGTCTCGACAAGGCCGAGGACCGGCGTGACGCACGCGTCGTGGCCGGCGAACGCGCTTGCCCACTCGTCGCGCGGTCGTTGCGCGAACATCGCCTGCAGCCGCTCGCCCATGGCCGGCCACGCAGACCGGTCGTGCCGGTGCGCGAACAACGGGTCGTCGGCGAGCCCGAGGACGCGGAGGAACGCGGCGTAGAACTCCGGCTCGAGGCACCCCACGGCGACGTGGCCGCCGTCTGCGCAGCGGTACGTGCGGTAGAACGGCGCCGCCCCGTCGAGGAGGTTCGCGCCGCGGCGGTCGCTCCACAGCCCGAGCGCGAGGAGCCCGTGGACGCCCGCGAGCTGGAGCGCGACCCCGTCGGTCATCGCTGCGTCAACGACCTGGCCCTCGCCCGTCGCCCTGGCGTGGAGGACGCCGGCGCAGACGCCGAGCGCCAGCAGCATCCCCCCGCCGCCCATGTCGCCGATCAGGTTGAGGGGGACCACGGGGTCGCCGCCCTCTGGTCCGATCGCCCCGAGCGCACCCGCGAGGGCGATGTAATTGATGTCGTGGCCTGCCTCGTGGGCGAGCGGCCCGTCCTGGCCCCAGCCCGTCATGCGGCCGTACACGAGCCGTGGGTTGCGCGCGAGGCACGTCTCCGGGCCGAGCCCGAGGCGCTCCGTGACGCCGGGACGGAACCCCTCGATCAGCGCGTCCGCCCGGTCGATCAGCCGAAGCGCGAGGTCAGCCCCTGCCGCTGTCTTGAGGTCGATCGTCACCGAGCGCCTGCCGCGGTGCAGGACCGGGACGGACGACTCCGTGCCCGCCTGCGCTGGACGGTCGACGCGAACGACCTCCGAGCCGAGGTCGGAGAGGATCATCCCGCAGAGCGGCACCGGCCCGATCCCACCGAGCTCGACCACGCGCTAGCCCGGCGAGCGGGCCGGGACGTGCGTGCCTGTCGGCGACTCCGACCATCCCGGTGCCCATCCTCACACGAGACCGCCGGCCCGGGCGGGCTGGTCTAGACTCGACGAAGCCGTCGACAGGAGGCGAGGAGGCCGCTTGGTGAACGAGAGCGCCGTGTGCTGCGCACCATGACCGCGACCGTCGAGCCGGCCTCGAAGCGCGAGGGCATGACGTGGATCCCCGGCGGGACGTTCGCGATGGGCTCGGAGGAGTTCTATCCCGAGGAGCGTCCCGTGCATCGGGTCACGGTCGACGGGTTCTGGATGGACGAGAGGCCGGTGACTGCGGCCGAGTTCCGACGGTTCGTGCGCGAGACGCGCTATGTCACGGTCGCCGAGCGGCCGCTCGACCCCGAGCTGTATCCGGACGCGGATCCCGCGCTGCTCGTCCCGGGCTCGCTCGTCTTTCACGGGACGGCGGGGCCGGTGGGTCTCGACGACTATCGCAACTGGTGGGAGTACCTGCCCGGCGCGTTCTGGAAGCACCCTGGCGGCAAGGGAACGACGATCAACGGCCGTGACAACCATCCGGTGACGCACGTCGCGTACGAGGATGCGGAGGCGTACGCGGCCTGGGCGGGCAAGGAGCTGCCGAGCGAGGCGGAGTGGGAGTTCGCCGCGCGCGGCGGGCTCGAGGGCGCCGTCTTCGCCTGGGGCGACGAGCACTTCCCCGGCGGGAAGCCGATGGCGAACACGTGGCAGGGCGAGTTCCCCTGGCAGAACCTGAAGCTCGACGGCTACGAGCGCACCTCGCCGGTGGGCAGCTTCCCGCCGAACGGCTACGGGCTGTACGACATCACCGGCAACGTCTGGGAATGGACCTGCGACTGGTACGTCCCGCGCCACCCCGACGAGGTCTCGAGCCCCTGTTGCGTCCCCGCGAATCCGCGGGTCACCTCACCCGACGAGAGCTTCAACCCAGGCCAGCCGGGAGAGCACATCCCGCGCAGGGTGATCAAGGGCGGCTCGCACCTCTGCGCGCCGAACTACTGCCTCCGCTACCGACCCGCAGCCCGCCAGCCGCAGATGATCGACACCTCCATGTCACACCTCGGCTTCCGCTGCATCGTCCGCGAACCCGCCCCGGAAGGAGCGACTGCCTGATGCCCGACAAACCGAACATCCTCGTGATCTGGGGCGACGACATCGGGATCACGAACCTGAGCTGCTACAGCGACGGGCTGATGGGGTACCGCACCCCGAACATCGACCGGATCGCCAACGAGGGCATGCGCTTCACCGACTCATACGGCGAGCAGAGCTGCACGGCCGGGCGGTCGTCGTTCATCACCGGGCAGAGCGTCTTCCGCACCGGGCTCAGCAAGGTCGGCCTTCCCGCGTCTCCGGTCGGCCTCCGGGCCGAGGATCCGACGATCGCCGAGCTGCTCAAGGAGCAGGGCTACGCCACCGCCCAGTTCGGCAAGAACCACCTCGGGGACAAGAACGAGTTCCTGCCGACCGTCCACGGGTTCGACGAGTTCTACGGAAACCTGTACCACCTGAACGCCGAGGAGGACCCGGAGGACCCCGACTACCCGTCGAAGCACGGCTTCGAGGGGTTTCACGAGCGCTTCGGGCCCCGCGGAGTCCTACGGTGCCGGGCGACGAGCAAGGACGATCCAAAGGAGCACCCGCGCTGGGGCCGGGTCGGCAAGCAGAGGATCGAGGACACGGGCCCGCTCACGCGCAAGCGCATGGAGACCTGTGACGACGAGTTCGCCGACGCCGCCTGCGACTACATCCAGCGCCAGCACAACCGTCGGAAGCCTTTCTTCTGCTGGGTCAACTTCACCCACATGCACCTCCGGACGCACACCAAGCGGAGGAGCCTCGGGCAGGCCGGGCGCTGGCAGTCGCCCTACCACGACACGATGATCGACCACGACAAGAACGTCGGTCGGCTGCTCGACCTGCTCGACAAGCTCGGGATCGCCGAGGACACGATCGTCATGTACGGGACCGACAACGGGCCGCACATGAACACGTGGCCCGACGGCGCGATGACCCCGTTCCGGAGCGAGAAGAACACGAACTGGGAAGGTGCGTTCCGCGTCCCGATGCTGGTGCGCTGGCCCGGCAGGGTCCCCGCCGGGGTCGTCTCGAACGAGATCGTGCAGCTCCACGATTGGCTCCCCACGTTCCTCGCGGCCGCCGGCGAGCCCGAGATCGTCGAGAAGCTCAAGCGGGGCTACGAAGCAGCCGGCAAGACGTTCAGGGTGCACGTCGACGGCTACAACCTGCTGCCGTACCTCACCGGGGAGGAGGAGAAGAGCCCGCGCCAGGGGTTCATCTACTTCTCGGACGACGGCGACCTCGTCGCTCTGCGCTTCGACAACTGGAAGCTCGTCTTCATGGAGCAGCGGGCGCGCGGGACGCTCGAGCTGTGGGCCGAGCCGTTCGTCCCGCTCCGCGTGCCGAAGCTCTTCAACCTGCGTACCGACCCGTTCGAGCGTGCGGATGTGACCTCGAACACCTACTGGGACTGGTACATGTCGAAGGCGTACATGATCATGGCGGCACAGGCGATCGTCGCCCGCTTCCTGGAGACGTTCGAGGAGTTCCCGCCGCGGCAGAAGGCGGCGAGCTTCACGATCGACCAGGCGCTCGAGAAGATGGAGGATGCGATGAGCGGGGCGCACGGCTGACATCGGCGCTCCCCTCCTGGCGGGACACGCCGACGCGCGAAGCCGTCGTCGCGTTCGCAGAGACAGCGGCTCGAGCCCTCCCGCCAGAGGATCTCGTAGCCGTCTTCGACAACGACGGCACGCTTGTGGTGCGAGAAGCCGATGCCGGTCGAGCTCGGCTTCATCCTCGAGCGGCTGGCGGCGATGGCCGAGGCAGACGAGTCGCTGCGCGCGAAGCAGCCGTGGCAGGCGGCGTACGAGAAGGACTACGCCTGGCTCGGCGGAGTGATCGACAAGCACTACGCGGGCGACGACAGCGACGTGAAGGTGCTGATGGGAGGGCTCCTCCAGGCGTTCGCGGGACAGACCGTCGACGACTACGTCGCCGGTGCGGCCGCGTTCCTCGCCGATGCGTCGCACCCGACACTCGGCCGTCTCCTCCGTCAGTGCGCCTACGTGCCGATGATCGAGCTCCTCCGCTACCTCGAGAGCCACGGCTTCACGTGCTACATCGCCTCCGGCGGGAATCGCGACTTCATGCGCGCGGTCACGGGCGAGCTGTACGGGATCCCGCCGGAGCGGGTCGTCGGCAGCTCGAACGGGCTTCGCTACACCGACGACGAGCACGGAGGCTCGGTCGCCTACCTCGCCGAGCCCGACGTGTTCGACGACGGGCCGGTGAAACCCGTGCGGATCTGGAGCCGAATCGGACGCCGCCCCATTGCAGCCGGTGGGAACTCGAACGGTGACGTGCCGATGCTCCGGTTCGCCGGCGGGAAGGGGCGGCCGGCGCTTCGGCTCCTCGTCCTCCACGACGATCCGGAGCGCGAGTTCGACTACGTGAAGGGCGCGGAGACCGCGCTCGAGCGGGCGAGAGACGAGGGCTGGACGGTCGCGAGCATCAAGGACGACTGGGCGACGGTCTTCACGGACGACGAGGGAGGTATGGGATGATCGAGCCGATCGAGGGTGCGCCCGAGGGTGTACTCGCATTCAAGGCCGTCGGCAAGGTCGAGGCCGCCGACTACGAGCAGGTGCTCACGCCGGCGCTCGACCAGGCCACCGCAGGGGGCGGCAAGGTCAGGCTCGTCTACGAGCTCGGGCCGGAATACGACGGATACTCGGTCGGAGCGGCGTGGGAGGACATGAAGCTCTGGACGCCGCACCTCGGAAGCTGGGAGCGCTGCGCCGTCGTGACCGACCACCGGATGCTGGCCGATGCCGTTCGTGCATTCGCGATGCTCATGCCGGGTGACGTGAAGGTCTTCCCGGTGGGCGAGCGCGACGCCGCGCTCGCCTGGGCCGCCGCCGCCGACTGAGCGCCGGCACGGCCGACGCTCGCCGAGGGCTTCTCTATGCTCGCGCGGTGCTCGTGACCCCGATGCGCAACCATGGCGTGGAGCCGCGAGCGGAGGCCGCGGGCGGATGAGCACGTTGTCACGTTCGGGAGGACGCGTCCCGTGGCGCACGCTCCTCGCCGCCGCGCTGGTCGTCATGGCCGCCGCCGCGGTCGTCTCGATCCGCGACGTCCTCCTCGTGGTCTTCCTCGGCATCTTTGCCGCGCTCGTGTTCGAGATCCCGTTGCGGGCGTTCATGCGCTGGACGAAGCTCGGCCGCGGGCTCTCCGCGACGATCGTCGTCCTCGGCACCACCGTGGCCGTGACCGTGCTGGCGCTCGTGCTGCTCGTCCCTCTCGTCGCGTCGGTGAGGGACTTCCTCAAGAGCCTTCCCGACCTCGTCCAGGACCTCCGCGACTCAGGCGAGCTGTCGTGGGCCGGTGACTCCGGCGCGGCTGAGAACGCCCAGCAGGGCGCGTCGAACCTCGCGGACTCGATCCCGCATGCGATCTCCGCCGTCCTCGGGGTCGCTGGGTCGGCGTTCTCCGTCGGCATCACGATCTTCACGCTCGTCTTCCTCGCCCTGTTCCTCCTGGTCGACATGGAGCGGCTGCGCGGCGTGATGCGGAGCATGCTGCTGCCGCAGGACGCCGACCGCTGGCTCGAGGTCTGGGAGCGCGTGACGGAGACGGTCTCTCGGTGGGCGATCGGCGCGCTCACGATCGCCGTGATCGCAGGCACGGTCCAGGGAGGCACGGCATGGCTGCTCGGGTCGAGCTACGCGCTCGCCCTGGGCGTGATCGCCGGGGTGCTCGACCTGATCCCGAACCTCGGCGCGACGATCGCCGGGTTCATCCTCGTCCCGACGATCTATGCGGAGGAAGGGCTCACGGACGCGCTGATCATGCTCGCAGTGGTCCTCGTGTACCAGCAGATCGAGAACAACCTGCTGGGGCCGACGATCTACGGCCGGGCGGTGAACATCTCCGCGTTCTTCGTGATCCTCGGCGTGACGCTGTTCGGAGCGCTCCTCGGCGTGCTCGGAGCACTCGTGGCGGTGCCGGTGACGGCGTCGCTCCAGATCATCGCCCAGGAGGTGACGCGCGCGAGGCGCGAGGGGATCGCCGCCGCGCGCGCAGCCATCGAGCCACCGCCCGGCGACCCGCCGGAGACGGCGCCCGCGACATAGGCGTCCGCGAGACGACCGAGGGCCCCGGTCGGGGCCCGCGTGCCGCGATGCGGTTCATGGTCGTCGCCAGGCCGCCGCTGCCTTCCCGACCGATCGGAGCTTGAACGCGAAGATGATCTCGGTGATGCCGCGGGCGAGCGCGATGAATCCGACCCAGATGATCAGGAGCGTCGCGCTGCGTCCCCAGTACCCGGCCGCCCAGAAGCCGATCAGGAGCTCGACGATCCCGAGCATCGAGCTGCAGCCACCAGACGTGGATCTCGTCCTTCGTCGCGATCGACACGACGATGTCGAAGATGCCCTTGAAGATGAGGAAGAAGCTGAACACCGCGGCGAGCGCGGCGAACGTGTTGCCGGGATGGATGAACGCGACGATCCCGACGCCGATGAACAGCACGCCGAGGAGGCCGTGCAGCACCTTCCACCAGCCTGCGGAGGCGGCGAGCATGATGAACTCGTTCACCCCCGCGAAGATCGCCACGATCCCGAAGAGGATCGAGATGGCGCTCACGGAGGCGTAGTCGAACCGCAGGATGATGATCGAGACGAGGAACCACAGGATCCCCGTCACGAGGAAGATCCACCAGGCTCTCCCGAACTCGGCGACGGCCTCGCGTTCCTCGAGGTCGAACGTGGTCATTGTCCCTCCCTGGGCGTTTTCCGGAAGGACACGATCGTACGGGCTGGACCGGACGCGTCCGGCTCAGTACTCGCGTGACACGCGACGCTCGGACGAGACCTTGTGCTCCGCGTCGCGCTCGCGGCCGACGATGCGCAGCCCGGTGAGCGGGAAGGTGAGGACCGAGATCATCCCCGCCCCGACGAGCGACGCGCCGACATCCGTGTCGATCGCGTCGTGGTCCATCGCAACGTCCACGATCGCGACGATGAGCGGAAGCGCCGTCGCCCCGAACAGGCCGAGGCCCACGGCCCGGCGCGGGCCGAGCTCGCGGAGCCACAGGAGCGCCGACATCCCGCGGACTCCGAGGAAGAGCGCGAGGAACACCGCTGCGAGCCCGAGGCCCCGGGCGGTGAGGAGGCTGTCGAGGTCGAAGTTCATCCCGGTCGTGACGAAGTAGATCGGGATCAGGAAGCCGAACCCGATCCCCTCGAGACGGATGCGCACATGCTCCCCGTCGGGCGAGTCGAGTGCGAGCCCCACGACGAGCCCGGCCGCAAGGGCGCCCAGGACGAAGTCGAACCCGACGTCGCGCGCGAGCAGAGCGAGCGCAGCGATCACGAAGACGGAGATGCGCACCGCCGTCTGGCCCGTGGTGTGGACCGTCTCCTGGAGCACGCGCACGACCCCCGGCGGCCGCGCTCGGAGCGCAGCGGTGGCTGCGAGGCCGACGAGGATCCCGAAGCCGATCAGGAGCAGGATCTCCTCGGCCGCGCCGTGCGTGCCGGTGAGGAACACGGAGATGACGACGATCGGCCAGAACTCGCCCGAGACGCCGGTCCCGAGGACGGCGACGCCGAGCGGGGTGGGCATGATCCCCGCGTCGCCCAGGATCGGGACGAGCGTCCCGAGCGCGGTGGTCGTCAGTGCGATCCCGAGCACCCACCACTCGGCCTCGAGCCCGAGCTGCTGCAGGACGACGCCGACCGCGAGGCCGATCGCGAGCGAGAGCCCCCAGCCACGCGTTCCACGCGCCAGCGCCGCCCGAGGGACCTTCTGCTCGACCACCTCGAGGCCGACGAAGAAGAAGAGGAGCGCGAGCCCGAAGGTGGAGAGGTACTGCAGGTACGGGTCGACGTGCGCGATGTCGAGCACTTCCGGCCCGATCAGGATGCCGAGCACGATCTCGACGACGACCGTGGGCAGCACGATCCGCCGCGAGAGCCGCGACAGCAGTGCGCCCAGGCTCGACGCCAACAGGACCAGCGCCAACGAGCGCAGGTCAGGGGCGACGACCTGGGCGACCACTGCAGCGTTGTCGACCCGGGATCAGATCCCGAGGATCTGCTTCTTCTTCGCCTCGAACTCCTCCTCGGTGATGAGCCCCTGCCCCTTGAGCGCTGCGAGCTGCTGGAGCTCGGCCGCGTAGTCGGGCGCGGCCGGGGCGGCGGGAGCCTGCTGCGCGGCGGCAGCCTGCTGCGCTGCCATCTGCTGGTCGTACGCCGCCTGATCCTGCGCTGCGTACTTCTCGTCCTGGCGGTGCCTGACCGCACCCGCGGTGCCCGCGACGACGGCCGTGGTGGCCGCGGCCCGAACGAGGCTCGGGCCTCTGCGTCTCATCATCTCTGCTGCTCCTCTCTACGCCTGTGCCGATTCGACCGCATACTCGCGGGCCGCCTGCACGATCTCGTGGGGGATCCGCTCGAACGCGACGAGCTCGCCGCCCGCGTTGCGCATGGCCTGGGTCACCTTCCGCGCCCAGACGTTCTCCCAGAGGATGACCGCCGCCGAGAAGTTCGGCTCGAGGTCGTCCGCGATGTCGGAGAGGTCGTCCTCGTTGAAGAGGCCGCCGACCTCGATGCCGGCCTTGTCGAGCCCGGCCTGCACCTCGGCGTCGAGCTCCGTCAGCTCCATCGCGACCGTGTCCCCGTCGGGGCCTTTGCCGACGAACGCGATGTCGATCACGCGGATGGTGCCCGAGTCGACGAGGTCGGCGATCGCCGGCCCGATCTCGCCCTTGAACTGGTTGCCGGGAAACGCGATCACCGCGTAATCCACGGGGCCGATCTCTTCCATCGTGTCTCCTTCCTGGCTCCCCCGGGACCCCTACGACGCTGCGAGCGCCTTCGCCTTGATGGCGTCGAACTCCGCCTGCGTGATCGCGCCGGAGTCGAGCAGACCCTTCGCCTTCTCGATCTCCGCCGCCGCGCCGCCGCTTCCCGCGACGTTACGGACGTAGTCGTCCATCTGCGCTTGCTGCGCCTTGGCCTGGGTCATGGCCCGTTCGGACATGCCGTGGTTGTTCACGATCAGGTAGATGAAGACCCCGAGGAACGGCACGACGATCACGAAGATGATCCAGAGGACCTTCGTGAAGCCGGACGTGTCGTGCCGGCGGAACAGGTCCGTGAAGACCGTGATCAGAAGCCAGAACCAGATGATCCAGGCGAAGATGACGAGCATCGTCCAGAGGACGTCGAGAAATGGGTAGTCAGCACCGACCAACGTCGAACCTCCTGTTCTCCGAGTACGGCGTACTTTCCCAGACGCCGCGCGCGCTGTCGAATGCGGATCCGCGTCTCACCCAGGTGAGCGCCGACGCCACGGGAACTGTTATACGTCGTCGGTGAGTCGGCCCGCGGCGATCCCGGCGGACGACCCGGCGGCGTTGCCTCTCGTCGAGGCGAAGCTCGGGCCGGCACGCGCACGCCCCGGGCTCGTGACCCGGCAGCGGCTTCTCGACCAGCTCGACCGCAGCGGGCCGGCGGCGCTGACCCTGGTCGACGCTCCGGTCGGCTTCGGCAAGTCGGTGCTGGTCGAGGAATGGGTCGCGCGAACGAAGGACGCCGTCGCGTGGATCTCGCTGGAGCCGGCCGACAGCGATCCGGCGCGTCTCTGGACGTACCTGGCCACGGCGATCGACCGGGTGCGACCGGGCCTCGGCCGCCCGGCGCTGGCGTTGCTCAGGTCTCCCGGCGCCTCGCCGGGAGGCGTTGCCGACGCGCTCGCGAACGGCGTGCAGGCCTACGGGGCTCCGCTCACGATCGTGCTCGACGACGCGCACGTGTTGTCGGGCGACGCCTGCTGGCGCTCGCTCGAGCGCCTCGTCGGGCATCTCCCGGCGGGGATGCGCGTGATCATGACCACGCGGTCCGACCCGCCGCTGCGCCTCGGGCCGCTCCGCGCACGCGGTGCGCTCGGCGAGATCCGGGCGCACGACCTGGCCTTCACGGTGGACGAGGCGCGCGAGCTCCTCGTCGAGCGGGAGGGGATCGCGCTCCGCGACACGGACGTGGAGCTGCTCGTCGATCGAACCGAGGGCTGGCCGGCCGGCCTCTGCCTCGCGGCCCTCTGGCTCCGCGAGCTGGACGACCCGGCCGCGGGGGTGCAGGCCTTCCACGGGGACCACCGGCACGTCGTCGACTACCTGACCGGCGAGGCGCTCGACGTGCTCGACGGCGATACCCGGCGCTTCCTGCTCGAGACCTCGACCCTCGGGGTGTTCGACGCGGCGATGTGCGACCACACGCTCGCTCGCTCGGACTCGGCGGCACGGCTCCTGGAGCTCGAGCGCGAGAACGGCTTCCTCATCGGGCTCGACGCCAACCGACGGTGGTACCGCTACCACAACCTCTTTCGCGAGCTGCTCGAGCTCGAGCTCGCCCACACCGAGCCCGAGGCGCCGAGGCGGCTGCACCGGAGGGCGAGCGCGTACTGCCTCGCGCACGGCCGCATCGTCGACGCACTCGACCACGCGGCTGCGGCCGACGATGCGCAGCTCGTCGCCGCGATCGTTGCGAGCGAGCACCGCACGCTGCTCCGGGCAGGGCGACTGACGACCGTCCTCCGCTGGTGCGCCTGGCTCCCGGACGACCTGCTCGTCGAGCTGCCCGAGATCCCGCTCGCGGCCGCACTGGCAGCCGGGTTCAGCGGGCGCGAGGCGCCCGCCCGCCACCGGCTCATGCGGGTCGCCGAGCGGTCGCGCGTCGAGAGGCAGAACGCCTGGACGCCGTACCACGAGGTCGCGCTCGGGCTCGTGCGCACCGCCTGGATCGACGCGGACGTCGGTGCTACGGTCGCGCTCGCTCGCGCGACCGTCGACACCGCGCGGGACGTCCCGGAGCTCGAGGTCTCGTTTCTCGCGTGCTTCGGGTACCTCCTCTTCCTCGCAGGCGAGAACGACGAGGCGCGTTCGCTCTCGGACGAGGCGCTCGGCCTCGCCGAGGCGCCGGCCCGGCCGCACGGCGTGGTGATCGCGCGGAGCACGCTCGCCCTTCTCGCGGCCGCCTCGGGGGACGGTGACGAGGCGCTCGAGCATGCCGAACGGGCCGTCGAGACGGCCGAGGCGGTCGGCGCCGACCAGTCTGCATCGGGCGGCGCCGCACGGGTCGCGCGAGCCGTCGCCCTCGCCGCCAACGGGAAGCTTCGCGCCGCCGAGCGCGACGCCGTGGAGGGCGAGCGGCTCAGGCGGTGCCCCGACCCCGAGGCGGGGCACATCCACTCCCTGCTCGTGCTCGCGACGGTTCGCGCTCGACGCGGTCGGACGGACGCCGCCGAGGCCGATCTGCGCACAGCCCGCAAACGACTTGCGTCCTTCTCGGACGCCGGGGCTCTGACCGCCCTCGCGGAGACCGTCGAGGCGACGCTCGAACGGGTACGCGCGGCGGCGGCGATCGTGGTCGAGGCACCGAGCGAGGCCGAGCTCGTCGTCCTCCGGCTCCTTTCCACCGATCTCTCCCAGCGCGAGATCGGGGCGCGGCTCTACCTCTCGATGAACACCGTCAAGACCCACATGCGCGTGCTCTACCGCAAGCTCGGCGTGACCTCGCGAGGCGCGGCCGTCGAGCGGGCCGCGGCGCTCGGGCTGCTCGACGGGAACGACTCCGCGGCCTGACCGGGACCGCTCCGGTGATGCCGGTGTCAGCCTGCGGCCGCCGGCTCGGGTGCGGCGGCCGGAGGCGGCTGCCCGGCGGCGGCCTCGAGCGCCTTGGCCAGGGCGAGCTCCCGGCTGATGTGGAGCCCTGCCGAGGTGAGCGGCGCGGCGAGGATCATCCCGATCATGCCGAACAGGCTGCCCGCGCCGATCGTCACGATGAGGACGACGAGTGGGTTCAGGTCGAGCGTCGCGCCGAACGCGATCGGCTGCACGATGTTCTGCAGCAGCCCGTTCGCGAGGATCACGACCACGAGCATGATCAGCGCGGTCGTCGTCCCCTGCGAGGCGAGCGCGAGGATCACGGCGAACGCACCGGACACGAACGCGCCGATGAACGGGACGTACGCCGTGACGAACACGACGACGGCGATCGTCCCGGCGAGCGGGACGTCGAGCACGATCGCCGCAAGGCCGACGACGATCGCGTTGAAGGCAGCGACGTACGTCACACCGAGGAAGTAGCGCCGGAGCGAGCGGATCACGTTCCCCGTGATGATCGTCGCGACGTCCTGCGGGACACCGAGATGCCGGTCGACGAACCGGCGGACCTGCAGGGCCGTCCTTCAGCAGGAAGAACGTCGAGAAGACCGTGAACGTGAGGAAGAAGACGAGCGACGTCACGCCCTGAATGCCCTGGGCGACGCCCTGGAGCAGGGATTTCCCGGTCTCGACCGCCGAGCTCTTCGTCTGCTCGGCCGTCGATGACGTCCCGCCGGCCCCGGCGTCGTTCATCCAGCCCTGGATCCTGTCGACCGCCTCGTTGGCCGCTGCCTTGATCTGGTCGGACTCCTCGAAGAGCCCGCCGAAGACCATCAACGCGATCACGGCGGCGACGATCAGCATCCCGAGGAGCACGAGCGCGGCGCCGGCCGCGCGCGGCACCCGGCGGCGCTGGAGGGTCGTCACGAGCGGGCCGGCGACCGTTGCGAGGATCGCACCGAGCGCGACCGGCACGGTGATCGTCGAGGTCAGCCCGAGGAGCCACACGAGCCCGACGAGCAGCACGGCGACTCCGACCAGGAACCACGCGAGCAGCCCGAGGTCGCGCAGCCACATCGGCGCGGAGAAGACCCGCGAGAGCGACGTGGCGTCGATCTGGACGACGGTCGGGCCTGCGGTGTCGGCCGATTCGGCGGCCGCGGGAGGCGGCTCTTCGCCGCGCCCGTGCTCCTTCCTCGCGAACCGATCGAGGAAGCTGAACTTCATGCCGGCCATTCTCTCCGGGCCGTCGGATGGGCATCCTCCGCTCCGGTCGGGCAGCCCACGAATCGGTTCACCCGGGTGAAGCGCATCTCGAGGATCGCCGCGGGAGAGCGGGGTGGTAGCGTCGGCGCCGGGCCTGCGTCGCGCATTGTCGCGGTGCTGTCCCGGCAGGAGAGCAGATCGAGCCAGGTCGCCGAACGCGTCGAGGAGGTCGGCAGGTGACACTCAAGCATCCGAGCGCAGCCTCCGCGAAGGCGTCCGAGCTGAGCATCGGCCCCCGCTTCGGGCTTGCCGGGAGCGCGGTCCCCCGCCACGAGCTTCCGCAGGGCGAGATGCCGCCCGACGTCGCCTACCAGGTGATCCACGACGAGCTGATGCTCGACGGCAACGCGCGGCTCAACGTCGCGACGTTCGTCAGCACCTGGATGGAGCCGCAGGCCGAGCAACTGATCGCGGAGTGCCTCGACAAGAACATGATCGACAAGGACGAGTACCCGCAGACCGCTGAGATCGAGTCACGGTGCGTCGGGATCCTGGGCAACCTCTGGCACGCGCCCGACGCGGCGCAGGCGACGGGCTGCTCGACGACGGGGTCGAGCGAGGCCGCGATGCTGGGAGGGCTCGCGCTCAAGCGCCTCTGGCAGAAGCGCCGGGCGGCCGAGGGGAAGCCGGCCGACACCCCCAACCTCGTGATGGGGATCAACGTCCAGGTCTGCTGGGAGAAGTTCGCGAACTACTGGGACGTCGAGATGCGGCTCGTGCCCATGGAAGGGGACCGCTTCCACCTGTCGGCCGAGGAGGCCGTGAAGCTCTGCGACGAGAACACGATCGGGGTCGTCGCGATCCTCGGCTCGACGTTCGACGGCTCGTACGAGCCGGTGAAGGAGATCTGCGACGCGCTCGACGCGCTCCAGCGCGAGACAGGGCTCGACGTCCCGGTTCACGTCGACGGCGCCTCCGGCGCGTTCGTCGCGCCGTTCCTCGACCCCGACCTCGAGTGGGACTTCCGGCTGCCGCGCGTCGCCTCGATCAACGCGTCCGGGCACAAGTACGGGCTCGTCTACCCGGGCGTCGGCTGGGTCGTCTGGCGCGACGCCGACGCGCTCCCGGAGGACCTGATCTTCTGGGTCAACTACCTCGGTGACAACATGCCGACATTCGCGCTCAACTTCTCGCGCCCTGGCGCGCAGGTCGTTGCGCAGTACTACAACTTCCTCCGGCTCGGGTTCGACGGCTATCGGCGGGTGCACGGCTACGCGCGGGAGGTCGCGACGCGTCTCGCCGACCGCATCGCCGCGCTCGGGCCGTTCGAGCTCCTCACGCGCGGCGACGAGCTGCCGGTCTTCGCCTTCGCGCTGACGGACGCGGTCGACAACTTCACGGTCTACGACGTCTCGAACGCCCTCCGCGAGCGCGGCTGGCAGGTTCCGGCGTATGCCTTCCCGGCGAACCGGACCGATCTCGACGCCCTCCGGGTGGTCGTCAGGCGGGGGTTCACCCACGATCTCGCCGACATGCTCGTCGCCGACCTCGAGCGACAGCTGCCTCGCCTTCAGCGCCAGCCCGAGCCCGTCCACGACGCCTGGAGCGGGTCGGCGTTCGCCCATTGATGCGTCGATGTGCCGCTGGCTCGCATACTCGGGAACGCCGGTCATCCTGGAGGAGCTGCTCTACAAGCCCGCTCACTCGCTGATCGACCAGAGCCTCCACTCGCGGCTCGGGGTCGAGACCACCAACGGCGACGGGTTCGGCCTCGGCTGGTACGGCGAGGCCGAGAAGCCGGCCGTCTTCAAGAGCGTCGAGCCGGCGTGGAACGACCGCAACCTCCGCGAGCTCGCCGGCAGCGTCCGCTCCGGGCTCGTCTTCGCCCACATCCGCGCGTCGACCGGGACGCCGGTGCAGCAGACGAACTGCCACCCGTTTCGCCACGGCCGCTGGCTGTGGATGCACAACGGCGCGATCGCGCGCTTCGACGACGTCAAGCGCGACCTGATGCTCGCGGTCGACCCGTCGCTCTACCCGCAGATCGAGGGCTCGACCGACTCCGAGGCGTTCTTCTTCCTCGCCCTGACGCTCGGGCTCGAGGACGATCCGCCGGCGGCGGTCGAGCGCGCGGTCGGCCTGATCGAGCACGTCGGCCGCAGCCACGGCATCGAGCACCCGATCCAGATGACCGTCGCGACGACCGACGGCTCGAGCCTGTGGGGCTTCCGGTACTCGAGCCTGGGCCAGTCCCGATCGCTCTTCTTCTCGACCAGGGTCGACACGCTTCGTGCGCAGTATCCCGACAACCCGGTGCTCCACGGGCTCTCGGACGAGACACGACTCGTCGTCTCCGAGCCGCTCGGCGACCTCGCCGGCGCCTGGAACGAGGTCCCCGAGGCGAGCTACGGCGTCGTCCACGAGGGGCAGGACGAGCTCCATCCGTTCGCCCCGCGCCCTCCGGGATAGGCCGCCCTGCACCTCCGGCGTTCACCCGGGTGAACGCCCGCGAGCGGCCTCGCCCCTCGCAATCGGCGTTCTAGGATGGATGCCGAAACGCACATCGTGGGAGACCCGACCCGGAGGCGTGACGAGATGACGAAGACGCTGTGGCTGATCTTGCTCGGCGCTGTGCTCGCCGGCGGCGTCGTCCTGATCGCCGTCCTGGGGAACGGCGGGGGCGAGTCGCAGGCCGAGGCGCGGCAGAGCTTCTGCTCGAGCGTCGACACGCTCGGGTCGTCCGTCCAGAGCCTCACCGGCCTCAGCCCCACGACGGCGTCGAAGTCCGACTACCAGTCGGCGGTCGACACCATCCAGAGCGACTGGGACGCGGTGAAGAGCGATGCCTCCGACCTCAAGGACGTGACGACGAGCCAGCTCACGAGCTCCTGGGACTCGTTCGAGTCGGCGGTGCAGGCGGTGCCGGACGACGCGTCGGTGAGCGATGCGCTCGACGGCATCAAGTCCGCGACGCAGACGCTCGCCTCGTCGGTCTCGTCGACGCTCAGCGGCCCCGACTGCTCGTAGGCGGGACACCGCCGTCTGCGGTAGGCGGAACAATGCGCGCGTGAGCGCGATCGGGCCGAGAGGAACGCGGAGGTGAGCTGGAGCCGGCGCTTCCGGGCGCGGCAGTTCCTGCGGGGGAGCATCTGGTTCGTGCCGGTCCTCGGCGGCGCAGCAGGGTCGCTGTGCGGCATCGCCGCCGCCGAGGCGGACAGGCACTTCAGCCTTCCCGAGGGCTGGTCGTACTCGGCCGGGACGGCGCAGGCCGTGCTCGCCTCGGTCGTCGGGGCGAGCGTCGGCCTCACCGGGTTCGTCGTCACGGTCGCGGTGCTGATCGTGCAGATGGCGACCGGCACATTCTCGGCGCGCTACATGCGGATCTTCTATCGCGACGGGCTGCTCAAGGCCGTGCTCGCCGTCCTCGTCGGCACCTTGACGTTCTCGTACGCGCTCCTCCGGCGAGTGGAGCAGAACTCGGTGCCGAGCCTCGGCGTGACGCTCGCCGGATTCCTCCTCTCTATCGGTGTTCTCCTCTTCCTGGTGTTCCTGAATCGCTCGATTCACCGGCTGCGGCCTGTCGCGGTCGCCGCGCTCGTCGCCAAGGCGGGGAGGCGCTCGTTCGAGGCGATGCTGCGGGAGGCCGAGGGACCCGACGCACCGACGCACCTGCCCGGGGCGTACGTCAGCGAGACCCCCCCGACCTTCGTCGTCGCGACCCTGCGCGCGGGAGCCGTTCAGGCGATGGACGCCCGCGGGCTCGCTCGCTTTGCGCGGGCACACGACTGCCTGGTCGTCGTCCGGTCGGCCGTCGGCGACTTCGTCCCGGAGGGTGCGGCGCTTCTCGAGGTGTACGGCGGCGACGGGCTGGACGCGTCGGCGGCAGGGCGCCTGCGGTCGATGATCGTGCTCGGAGTCGAGCGGACGATCGAGCAGGACCCAACGTTCGCGATCCGGGTGATGGTCGACATCGCGATCAGGGCGCTGTCGCCCGCGGTCAACGACCCGACCACGGCCGTGCAGGTCCTCAACCATCTCGGTGACACGCTGCGGCTCCTCGGGGCGACGTCGCTGCCGGCCCCGGTCGACGCGCCAGACGTGCTCTCACCGGGCCTCGTCGTCCGGGCGCGGCGCTGGGAGGACGTCGTCGAGCTGGCCTTCACGGAGATCCGCCAGTACGGCGGCTCGTCGGTTCAGGTGGTCAGGCGGCTGCGGGCGCTGCTCGAGGACCTGCGCGAGCGGGTGCGGCCGGAGCACCGGCAGGCGGTCGAGGACGAGCTCGCGCGGCTCGACGCCACGGTCGCGGAGAACTGGAGCGACTCGGTCGACCTCGACCTTGCGGCCATCGCGGACGGCCAGGGCATCGGCGGGCCGAGCGCCCGCAAGGTGTCATGATGGTCGGCGCAATGAGCGCGCTGGCGGTGACGACGGTCGATCTCGCGCGGATCCAGTTCGCGACGACCTCCCTCTACCACTTCCTCTTCGTCCCGCTCACGCTCGGGCTCGCGCCGCTCGTTGCCGTGATGCAGACGCTCTGGTACCGGGGTGGTGACGAGGCCTGGCTCAGACTGACGCGCTTCTTCGGGACGCTGATGCTGATCAACTTCGCGATCGGGGTCGCGACGGGGCTCGTGCAGGAGTTCCAGTTCGGGATGAACTGGTCGATCTACTCGGAGTTCGTGGGCGACGTGTTCGGGGCGCCGCTCGCGATCGAGGGGCTCGCGGCGTTCATGCTCGAGTCGACGTTCCTCGGCCTCTGGATCTTCGGGTGGGACCGGCTCTCGCGCCGCGTCCACCTGGCGACGGTGTGGTTGTTCGCCATCGGAAGCTGGGCGTCGGCCTTCTTCATCATCTCGGCGAACTCCTGGATGCAGCGGCCGGTCGGCTCGACGGTCACCGACGGTCGCGCCGAGCTGACCGACGTCTGGGAGCTCTTCTCGAACCGTTTCGCCATCTGGGCCTACATCCACGTGCTGCTCGTCGGGCTCACGACAGCGGCGGTCGTGATCCTCGGCGTCACCTGCTGGCACCTCGTCCGCGGTCGAAACCAGGAGCTCTTCCGACACGCGGCGAAGCTCGCGCTGATCGTTGGCCTTCCGATCTCGGCGGTGAACCTCGGCGTCGGCAGCCAGATGGGCGTCGTGGTGACCGACTACCAGCCGATGAAGATCGCATCGACCGAGGCGCAGTGGGACACGTGCCAGCCCTGCTCGTTCTCGCTCTTCCAGATAGGCGGCTTCACGGTGGACGACCAGACGCCGTCGTTCTCGATCCAGATCCCGCACCTCCTGTCGATCCTCGCGACCCTTTCGTGGGACGGCGAGGTGAAAGGGATGAACGAGCTGCAGGCCTCCGAGGCGGCCACGTATGGGGCTGGCGACTACATCCCGCCGACGCGGACGACGTACTGGAGCATGCGGATCATGGCGTACGCCGGCACGCTCGTCTTCCTCGTCTTCGCGCTCGGTGCATTCCTCTACCGGCGAGGGAGGCTCGCGTCGACCCGCTGGTACCTCTGGCTGGGTGTCCTGACCATCCCGCTCCCCTACGCGGCAGCGCTCGCCGGCTGGGTGCTCTCGGAGGTGGGGCGGCAGCCGTGGATCGTGTGGGGCCTGCTGAAGACGGCGGACGCCAACTCACCGAGCGTGTCGACCGCAACGATCGCCACCAGCCTCGGCGTCTTCGTCGCCCTCTACGCGGCGCTTCTCGTCGTGGATTTCGTCCTCATGCGCCGGTACGCACGTGTCGACCCGCCCGAGCTGGGCGGCGAGGGCGACGAGTTCGCCCTGCCCGCGGTGGAGTACTGATGGACCTCGAGACGTTCTGGTTCTGCCTCATCGTCGTGGTCTGGGCGATGTACTTCCTGCTCGAAGGGTTCGACTTCGGCGTCGGCATGCTGCTGCCGTTCGTCCCACGCTCGGACGAGGAGCGGAGCACGACCCTGCGAACGATCGGACCGGTCTGGGACGCGAACGAGGTCTGGCTCGTCGTGGCCGGAGGCGCCACCTTTGCGGCGTTCCCCGCCTGGTACGCGACGATGTTCTCGGGCTTCTACCTGGCGCTCCTGCTCATCCTGTTCTTCCTCATCGTCCGCGTCGTCTCGTTCGAGTGGCGCTCGAAGAGCGAGAGCCCGCGCTGGCGCGCGGTGTGGGCGTGGGCGAACACGATCGGGAGCTTCGGCGCCCCCCTCCTCTGGGGCATCGGTCTCTCGAACCTCCTCGGCGGCGTCCCGATCGGAGCGGACGGCCACTACGCCGGCAGCTTCTGGGATCTCTTCTCCCCGTACACGGTGGTCGCCGGGGTCGCGGTCGTGCTGCTCTTCGCGTTCCACGGCGCGACGTTCCTCACCCTGCGGACGGTCGGCGAGCTGCACGCCCGCGCCGAGCATGCGGCGCGGCGCCTTGCGATCCCGGCGGTCGTCGTCGGCGCGGGCTTCGTCGCCTGGACGGTCGCCGTCGCGATCGACCGCAACGACAAGGACCTCTTCCCGCCCGTGCTGCCGGCCGCCCTCTCGATCGTGGCGCTCGCGCTCGCCGTCGTCTTCGCCCTGCTCGGACGCAACGGGCAGGCGTTTGCGATGACGGGGCTCGGGATCGTGGCAGCGGTCGTGACCCTGTTCACGAGCCTCTATCCGCGGGTGATGGTGTCGAGCCCGGACTTCGGGAACAGCCTGACCGTCGACGGCGCCGCGTCGTCGCACTACGCGCTCGCGGTGATGAGCGTCGTCGCGCTGATCTTCGTACCGGTCGTGCTGCTCTACCAGGGCTGGACGTACTACGTCTTCCGCCACCGCGTGGGCGACGCGCCCGAGACCGTCGGCTGACCGGCTTCGACGGCCGGCGCGGCTCCCCGGCAGGCAGTGCCCGCACGGGAGCCGCGCCGATCATCTACTAGGCGGCGTCGTCCTCCTCGTCGAGCGCCGCCGCCTCGAGCGCGAAGCCGAGCGCGCGCACGATGTTCCCGGTCGCCGAGGCGACCCGTGCCGTGCCGACGATCGGGGCGACCGCCGCCAGGACGCCCTGCACGTCCTCGAGGCCGAAGCCGAGCTCGCTCGCGGCGCCGAGGTTGAGCAGGTAGGACGCCGGCGGTGCGTCCACCGCGACGAGCGCGGCGAGCCGGACGAGCATCAGCTCGTCCGAGTCGAGGCTCGACGCCTCGAGCGAGTCGGCCGTCATCGATGCGAGCAGGTCGAGGACCGGGGTGTCGGTGTCGTCTGCCATGGTGCTCTCCTTTCGTCGGTGGTTCGTTGCTGAACTCATGCTGGTGATTCCTGTGGTGCTGTCTGTGCGGTGCCGGCCGGCAGGGCCGACTCGTCCCTGGCGTGGTACGAGGCGCGCAGCTCCTCCTCCCGCTCGTGCCGCGGGTAGAAGAAGTAGACGAGCGCCATGCCCCCGGCGATCGCCACCATCGCGCCGATGTACGCCCAGTCGCTGCCGTCGAGGAACGACTGCTTCGCAGCGGCCGTGATCTGGCTCGCGTACTGCGGGTTCTGCTGCGCGAGGTCCTCGGCGCTCGCGAAGGAGAGCTGGAGCTGCGCCTGGGTCGCGTCGGTGACGTTCTTGCCCGACTGGTCGATCGCCTGGCCCATCGCGGACGCGTAGCCGAGGGTGAGGAGCGCGCCGAGCACGGACGTCATCACGGCGCCCCCCAGGTCGCGCTGCAGGTCGGCGGTTCCCGACGCCATGCCGACGCGTCGGACCGGCACGGAGCCCGTCAGCGAGTTGGACGACGGCGTGCCGGCGAGCCCGACGCCCGCGCCGAGGAAGCAGAGCGGGAGCGCGACCTTCCAGTAGGCGATGTCGTCCTTCCAGAGCAGCAGCATCAGGACGAACGCGATCAGCAGGAGCGCCTGCCCCGTCAGCAGCGTCTGGCGCGAGCCGTTCGCCTGCACGAGCTTCGCCGAGCGCGGCGCGACGAGGACCATGAAGACGACCGCAGGCAGGATCGCGGCGCCCGCCTCGAGGGTCGAGTAGCCGAGGACGTTCTGGAGGAACTGCTGGTTCACGAACATCGCAGCCATCAGCGAGCCGAAGACGATGATCCCGGCGCATCCCGCCACCCAGAACGTCGGGCGCGCCGCGATCCCGAGGTCGTAGAGCGGGTTACTGGCCCGGCGCTGCCGCAGGACGAAGAGCACGCCTGCCACGAGCGCGACGGCGAGCAGGACGAGCGCGAGCGTCGTCTCGTTCGGCACCGGCAGGAAGTTGATCGCGACCACCAGGCCGCCGACCAGGACGGCCGAGAGGACGCCGCCGAGGTTGTCGACCGGCTCGGTCGACTCGTTCACATGGGCCGGGACGAGAATCATCGCGAGCACCAGGGCGAGCACCGCGAGCGGCAGCGTCACGAGGAACACCGAGCCCCAGTCGAAGTGCTCCAGGAGCAGCCCGGAGACCAGAGGCCCGAGCGCGGCGATACCGCCGCCGAGCGCTGACCAGAGCGCGATCGCCTTCGTCCGCGCCCGGGCCGGACCAGAGCGCCGTGACGAGCGCGAGCGTCGTCGGGTAGGCCATGCCCGCCGCCAGGCCGCCACCGACGCGTGCGATGAACAACACCTCGTCGGAGGGTGCGAACCCTGCGAGGATCGAGGCAGGGATCGAGAAGCCCATCCCGAGGACGATCATCAGCTTGCGGCCGTAGCGGTCGCCCAGGGCGCCGAACCAGAGCACCGACGCCGCGAGACCGAGCGAGTAGCCGACCGCGATCAGGTTCAGCGTCGTCTGGGACGAGTCGAACGCCTCCCCGATGTCCGGCAGGGCGACGTTCGCGACGGAGAGGTTGAGGTTCGCGACACCCGCGACCAGGATCAGCGCCCCCAGGACGAGGCCGGCCCGCGCGGGGGCCGTGCCGGTGGCCCCACCATCGGCTGCAGCGGACGTCATGCGCTCATCCTCTCGCAACGGCTCGCCTGTCGTGCGCTGCACATCGCCACGCTGCTCTCCGATCTCCTCCGCCCGCGTCAACTCTTGCGCGGGCAGGGCTGCGCGGCAACCGTCCGAGCGGGCACTTCACCCGGGTGAACCACCACCCTATAGTTCCGGCCCGTGGACGATGTCGCCGCAATCCTCGCGCTGTCGGCCGCCGTGTGCTTCGCCCTCGCCGCCACGCTCTGGCAGAAGGCCGCGCTCAGCCTCGAGGGCGTCTCGTTCCGTCATCCCCTGTCGTTCCTCGTCCTCGTCGGGCAGTGGGTCTGGCTCCTCGGGCTCGCCGCGCAGATCATCGGCGTCGTGCTGCAGGCGGCGGCGCTCGACCGCGGTCGCGTCTCGATCATCCAGCCGCTGCTCGTCACGACGGTGATCTGGGCGCTGCCGCTCGGCTACTTCCTCACCCACCAGACGATCGGCCGGCGGGAGGTCCTGGGCGCGGCGATCATCGTGGTCGGCCTCGCCGGGTTCGCGTCCTTCGGCGACCCGGCAGCGGGGATCGACGACGGCTCTGGCGCCGACTGGGCGATCGCGGTCATCGTGATCTGCCTCGCCTGCGTCGCGCTGCTCCTGTTCGCGAACCACGGCAGCCTCTCGATGAGGGCCGCGGTCCTCGGGACGGTCGCCGGGATGCTCTACGGGCTCTCCGCGACCCTGATGAAGCCCGTCGTGGAGAGCCTCCACAGCGACGGTCTCGTGGACGTGGTCGCGAGCTGGGAGTTCTGGATCTGGGCCACAGCGGGCGTCGTGGGGTTCCTGTTCCAGCAGCTCTCGCTCTCGACCGGGAAGCTCGTCCCGTCGGTGGCGACGGTGTCGGTCGCGAATCCCGTGGTCAGCGTCATGCTCGGTGCGCTCGTCCTCCAGGAGCGCCTCGACCGGGACCCGCCCTGGCACGCGGTGGTCGCGGGCGCGTCGCTCGGCCTGGCGCTGTTCGGCGCGGTCGTCATCTCCTCCGCGCGCGAGAAGGGAAGCGGCGAGACCGCCGCCGGGGCGCCGGCCCCGGAACTGTCGCCCGCGCTGTGAGCGGCGGCGCGGCGAGCCTCGCCCTTCACGCGGGTGGACTGCATCGACGGGGCGAAGACGGTCCGCCGGGCGGACTAGGCTCCTCCGATGTCCGAGGCAGCGGTCACGCTCGTGCGCCCCTCGAAGCGACGGCGGATCGTCAAGATCGTCTCCTGGGTCGTCGGCCTCGTCGTGGTGCTCGCGCTGCTCCACCTCGCGGGCGTCGACGTGTGGGGCTGGCTCACCCAGCTGTGGGACACGGTCTCGAGCATCTCGTTCGTCTACATCGTCCTCGGGTGCCTGTTCCAGGGCCTCCAGACGACGCTCACCGCGCTCGGCTGGTACGGGATCCTCCGCTACGCGTACCCGGGAGGCGTGACGTACATGCCGGTGTTGGCCGCGTACGCGGCGGGCGTGGCACTCAACAACTTCCTGCCCGCGAACATCGGGACGTTCGTGACCCTCGTCATGTATCTCGCGGTCGTCCGGGGCTCGACGTTCCCGGGGATTCTGGCCGGCTACGTCGTCCAGAAGATCTTCTACTTCGTGATCGGGACGCTGATCTACGTCTACCTCTTCAGCCAGGTCGCAGGCTCCTTCGACTTCCAGTTCGGCGACGAGCGCGACGCGATCACGAACCATCCCGTGCTCGTGCTCGGGATCATCGGCGGTGGGCTCTTCCTCGTGGTGCTCCTGCTGCGCATCTTCTGGCGCTGGGTCAAGGGCATGTGGGAGAAGGCGAAGAAGGGCGCAGCGATCCTCGGCGACTTCCGTGCTTACGTGAAGCTCGTCCTGCTCCCCCAGATGGGCGGGTACGTCGCCAAGGTGCTCGTGATCATCGTGTTCCTCGCCGCCTACTCGATCCCGGTGACGTTCGGCTCCGTGATGAGCGTGCTCGGGTCCAACCAGCTCGCGAACCTCCTCTCCTTCACGCCCGGAGGCGTCGGCGTGAACCAGGCGTTCAACACGTTCGCGCTCGACAGCTACACGGACGCCACCACTGCCACCGCCTACTCGGTCGGGCAGCAGCTGATCACGACCGCCTTCAACGTCGCCTTCGCGGTAGTGCTGATCTGCGTCGTCTTCGGCTGGAGCGGCGGCTCGAAGCTCGTCAAGGACTCCTATGTCGACGCGAAGGGGCGGGCGGCGGACATGAAGGCGAGCCGCGGCAAAGGGCTCGACGGGATCGAGGGCGACGGCGAGAGCGAGGGCGAGACCGGCGAGGATTGACGAGCCGGCCGACCGTGCTCACGACAGCGTCCTGGCCTTGATCGCGTCGAACTCGGCCTGCGTGATCGCCCCGCTGTCGAGCAGGCGTTTGGCCCGCTCGATCTCGCCGGACGCGCTGGTCAGTGCCGGCTCCCTGGACGCTCCTTTCGGCCCCGTGCTCGGCGCTTCGCCGCGCCATGCCGTCGCCGTTCGCGATCAGGTACGCGAACACCCCGATCAGCGGCACGAGCACGACGAACAGCGTCCAGACGACCTTCTTGCCGCCGCCGATGTCGTCTCTGCGGTACGTGTCGCCGAGGACGGAGATCACCATCCAGACGAAGAGCACCAGCGCGACGACGATCACCATCGTCCAGACCAGGTCGAGGAACGGGTAGTCGGCTGCGGCGATCACGGCACCTCCTCCTCCCACCGATGTCGGCGGCGGTCATCGCGTTCGAGGACGGGATCATCATCGCTTCCAGGCCTCGTCGCCGGAGCGGGTCGATCGCACGGGCCCGACGGTGAGGCCGCTCGTTCACCCGGGTGAACGGCCTTCGGATTGACGCGCGGCTTCCGCGGCGGAAACATGCTGTACCCCATGACGCGTCCCGCCCCATACGGCCCGTGACCGACCAGCCGTCGTCACCACCCGCGTCGGAGACCGCCTGGCGGGAGGAGCGCCTGCGCCTGAGGCCGCTCCACATGGTGCGGACGTGGATCATCTCGGCGATCGGGCTGCTCGTCGCTGCCTGGATCGTCCCGGGAGCGCACGTCAACGGGTTCCTGGCGGCGCTCCTCGTCGCGGCGGTGATCGCAGCGCTCAACGCGATCCTGCCGCCGATCGTCGCCGCGATCCGGCTCCCGCTGACGCTCGTCTTCGGGTTCCTGGCGATTCTCGTGCTCGACGCCCTCATGTTGCTGGCGGCCGACGCTCTGACCGATGGTCGCCTGAGTGTCGACAGCTTCTGGTGGGCGCTCCTCGTTGCGTTCCTCGCCTCTGCGGTGACGCTCGTGATCGAGGTCGTGGCCGGAGTCGACGACGACAGCGAGTTCTCGTTCCGCGTCGTCCAGCGCATCGCACGCCGGACGGGGACGCCCGTCCGCACAGACGTGCCGGGGATCGTCTTCCTGGAGATCGACGGCCTCGCGCTCCCGGTGCTGCGCCGTGCGATGCGGGACGGCAACGCTCCCCACATGGCCCGCTGGCTGGCCGAGGACGGGTACGCGCTGAGCGGCTGGGAGACCGACCTCTCCTCGCAGACCGGTGCGAGCCAGGCCGGGATCCTGCTCGGCTCGAACGTCGACATCCCCGCGTTCCGGTGGGTCGAGAAGGAGACGGGCACGGTGATGACGTGCTCCGCGCCGGCCGACTGCGCCGAGCTCGAGCGGCGCCACGCCACCGACAAGGGGCTGCTCCTCGACGGTGGCGCGAGCCGCGGCAACCTGCTCTCCGGGCAGGCCGACGAGGTGATCCTCACGGTCAGTCGGATCGAGGCGGAGAAGCGCGCGAACCCGGGGTACCGGGCGTTCTTCGCCAACGGCTTCAACGTCCTGCGCGTGCTCGTGCTGTTCGCGTGGGAGGTGCTCCTCGAGTGGACTGCCGCCCTCAGGGAAAGGCGTCGCGATGTGCGTCCCCGCGGACACCGCGGCGGCATCTATCCGTTCATGCGGGCCGCGATGTGCATCGTGGTTCGCGACCTGATCGTTCAGTCGGTGCTGACCGACATGATGGCCGGGCGGCCCGCCGTGTACGCGACGTTCTCGAGCTACGACGAGGTCGCGCACCACTCGGGCCTCGAGCGCGCCGATACGCTCGAGGCGCTGCGCAAGCTCGACCATCAGTTCGGCCGCATCGCGCGGGCGTGCCGGTACGCGCCGCGCCCGTACGAGATCGTCGTCCTCTCCGACCACGGGCAGACCCAGGGCGCCACGTTCAAGCAGCGGAACGGCTTCGGCCTCGACGACCTCGTCAAGCGCTCGCTCGAGTCGGCCGACGTCACGTCGCTCGTGAGCGGCGACGAGCACGATCGCGCGGTCGGCACGGCCTTCGGGGAGGCGACGGGCCGGCCCGTCAACGAGAAGAAGCGGGCGAAGAACGACGTGTCGGGCGAGGACGTCGTCGTGCTCGCGTCCGGAAACCTCGGGCTCGTCTACCTGATGGACGAGCCGCGGCGCATGACGCGCGAGGAGATCGACGCGCGGCATCCGCTGCTCCTCCCGGCGCTCGCCGCGCACCCGCACGTCGGCTGGCTCCTCGTCCGCTCGAGCGAGCACGGCGCGCTCGTGATCGGCCCACGCGGCACGCGCTTCCTGGCCGACGGACGCATCGAGGGCGAGGACCCGCTGGGCTCGTTCCCGCCGAACGCGCAGAGGCACCTGATCCGCACCGACGGCTTCTCCAACGTCGCCGACATCATGGTCGGCTCGTTCTACGACCCCCAGCTCGACGAAGGCTGCGCCTTCGAGGAGCTGATCTCCTTCCACGGCGGCCTCGGCGGCCCGCAGACCGAGCCGTTCATCCTCCATCCGGCGCGTCTCGAGCTGCCAGCAGAGCCGATCGTCGGCGCGGAGTCCGTGAACGCCGTCCTGCGTGGCTGGCGCGCCTCGCTCGAGAGGGCCGCCGACCCGCGTGCCGAGACACTCCCGACCACCGAGGTGACCGCATGACGACTGCAGACATCCCGTCCACCGGCCCCTCGCGGGGCCGCATCATCGCCGCACGGACACTCGTCGTCGTCGGCGTCGTGTTCGTCGCCGTCAGCCTGCTCGCAAACTGGGTCAAGCGCGAGGCGCTCGATCCCGAAACGTTTCGTACCACCTCAGAGGAGCTCATCGCGCACCCGGCGATCCAGGATCAGGTCGCGCAGGCGATGGTCGACCAGCTGTACGCGAACGTCGACGTCTCGGCCCAGCTCCAGCAGAAGCTGCCGCCGAATCTCCAGTCTCTGGCCGCGCCGATCGCGGGTCTCGGGCAGGAGGTGATCGACCGGGCCGCCACGGAGCTGCTCGGGCGCCCCCGCGTCCAGACGCTC
Source organism: uncultured Actinomycetes bacterium (assembly GCA_963739405.1). Classification (GTDB taxonomy): domain Bacteria; phylum Actinomycetota; class Thermoleophilia; order Gaiellales; family Gaiellaceae; genus Gaiella. The sequence goes on from CAVUAH010000013.1 coordinate 278,374, forward strand.
TTCATCACGGCGGCGTCACTCGCGCAGAGCCAGGTCGTCAAGGTGCTCGAAGGCGACACGACGCGCCTCTCCACGACGAACGGCGACGTGGTGCTCGACCTCCACCCGCTCGTCGTCCAGCTGGGGGATCGATTCGGCTTCCTGGGGGATGTCTCCACCCAGTTGCCACCGGACGCAGGGCGCATCACGATCCTGCAGTCGGACGAGCTCGACACCGCACAGAGCCTCACGCAGCTCCTCAAGACGGTCGCGGACTGGATCTGGATCCCGGCGCTCCTCGCTTGGGCAGCAGCGCTGTGGCTCGTGCGCGGCCGGCGGCGCAAGGAGGTGCGCGCGATCGCGATCGGGCTGATCGTCGCCGGCGTGGCGCTGCTCGTCATCCGCCGGGTCGCCGGCTCGTACCTCGTCGACAACCTCACGAGCTCCGACTCGGTGCGCCCTGCGATCAGCGCGTTCTGGACGATCCTCTCGGACGGGCTGGCCGAGGCGGCGTGGGTCGTGGTCTTCATCGGCGTGATCGGCGCGCTCGGCGCGTGGCTGACCGGCGAGGGGAGGCGCGCCGTCGCCGTCCGGAGATGGCTCGGCCCGTCGCTCGCCAATGCCGGCATCGCGTGGGCCGTGTACGCGGCGGTGCTGCTGGTGGTCGTCTGGGCTCTCCCGCTGCACCGGTTCGTGACGACGGCGATCCTCGTCGTCCTCGGCGCCGTCGGGTTCGAGATCGCGAGGCGCCAGATCGTCCGCGAGTACGAGGCGGAAGGCCCTGCACCGCCGCGAGACGGCCCCACGATGCCGTGGAGCAAGCCCGCACCGGCGCCTGCGCCGGCGACGGCGCAGGTCGACGAGCTCGAGCGCCTCGCGCGGCTGCGCGCGGACGACCTCCTCACCGACGAGGAGTATGCGGCGGCGAAGGGCCGGCTCCTGCCGCCGTCCGGGACGTAGGCGTCAGAGCGAGAGGGCCTCGCCGGGCGAGAGCACGCGCACCGAGACGTCGGGTGCCCGCAGGGCGGCTGCGGCGCTGAAGGCAGCCTGCGGCTCGGCGAGGTACCTCGGAACGGTGCGGAGCCCCATGTACAGAGGGGCGTATGTCCCCCAGTGGATCGGGACGGCGATCCTCGGACGCAGTCGTGCGACCGCCTCGGCCGCGCCCTCCGGATCGAGGTGCGCGCCCCGGCCGAGGCTCGGCCCCCAGCCCCAGATCGGCACGAGGGCGAGGTCGAGGTCCGGGACGAGCCCGTCCATCTCGGGGAAGAGGTCGGTATCCCCGGCGAAGTAGATCCGGCGCGAGCCGAGCACCGTGTAGCCGACCGCCGCCGCGCGGGCGGGGTAGGGCGGCCGCGACCCGTCGTGCGCGGCGAACATCGCCTGCACCCGCACCGCCCCGATCGCGAGCTCCTCGCCCACGGCGAGCTCGTGCACCTCGCGGAAGCCCTGGCGGCGGAGGAGCGGGCCGAGCCCACGCGGTACGACGAGCGGGGTCGTCCGCCCGATCCTCTGGAGCGAGCCGATGTCGAGGTGGTCGTGGTGCGCGTGGGAGATGAGCACGGCGTCGACCCCGCGGAGCGCCTCGCGATCGATCGGCACCCGTCGCCGGAGGTGGGCGACGAGCACCCGCAGGAGTGGGTCCGTGAGCAGGCGAACGCCGTCGAGCGAGATCAGGACAGTCGAGTGGCCGATCCAGCGGATCTGCCGGCGGTGTCGGGTGCTTCCACCACCCGATCGTAGGTGCTCCTCGTCCCGTCCGCCGTCACCGCGCTCACACGACGTCTGCGGAGCGGCACAGGGTGTTCCCAGCCGCGGTTGCGACAGTCGACGACGCCGCAGCGGGCGGCCACCGAGGAAAGGATCGAGCGAGATGGGCAGCACGAACAGCAGGATGCGCGTCGAGAAGGTGATCGTCGCAGGGGCGATCGCCGTCGGACTGGCCGCCGGGAGCTACGGCATCGCGAGCGCAGCGAGCGGCGGGTCGGGGTCGGCATCGGTGGCGGCGTCGGGCGTGGCCGCGACCCAACCCGCCGCACCGCCGGGGCCCGGACCGTCCGGAGGCGCGCCGTGGGGCGGCCAGCGGAGCGACGAGACCCTGCTCGAGGGTGACACGGCCGCCAAGGTGACCGCGGCCGCCGAGGCGAAGGTTCCCGGCGGTACCGTGGTCCGCGTCGAGACCGACGCCGACGGTAACGCGAAGTACGAGGCACACATGACGAAGGCGGACGGAACGCCCGTCACCGTGTACGTCGACGCGTCGTTCGCAGTCGTCGGCGTCGAGACCCGCTGAGCAGCGCCTCGACACGGCTCACCGAGAGGGCCCGCTCGACCTCGGGGCGGCCCTCGCTGGTCTGGCGCGTGCTCGCGCTCGACGAGCCGGACGAGGCGCAGGTCGACGGGTCTCGCGACCGTCTCGCCGCCTGAGCGTACGATTCTCAGGTGATTCACAGGTCGCTCGACGTCGCTCTCAGGCGGTTCACAGGATCCGGCGGCACGGTGTGGATATGAGCGGCCTCCGGGAGCAGGCGAGCGGCGGGGGGAAGATCCTCGTCGTGGACGACGAGAGCTCGATCGTCGACGCGGTCGCGACCGCCCTGCGCTACGAGGGGTTCGACGTCGAGGAGGCGGCGACCGGCCGCGAGGCGCTCGCGACGGTCGCACGGTTCGATCCGGACCTGATCGTGCTCGACTGGATGCTCCCCGACGTGGACGGCATCGAGGTCGGCCGTCGTCTGCGCGAGCGCGGGCACCGGAACGCCATCCTCTTCCTCACCGCGAAGGACGCGGTCGAGCACAAGGTCGAGGCGCTTCGCGCCGGCGGCGACGACTACGTGACGAAGCCCTTCAGCCTCGCCGAGGTCGTCGCGCGCGTGCAGGCGATCCTGCGGCGAACCGCAGGCGACCTGCCCGGGGACGTGCTCCGCTACGACGACCTGACGCTCGACGAGAGCCGTCACGAGGTCTTCCGCGGCGACACGCAGCTCCAGCTGACGGCGACCGAGTTCGCGCTCCTGCGCTTCTTCCTCCTCAACCCGCGGCGGGTGCTCTCGAAGGGGCAGATCCTGCAGAACGTCTGGCGGTACGACTTCCGCGGCAACTCGAACGTCGTCGAGACGTACGTGAGCTACCTGCGCCGCAAGCTCGACGCCGCCGGGCCACCGCTCATCAAGACGGTCCGCCAGGCGGGCTACATGCTCGAAGCGTCGTAGCCGTGGGCAGGCGCCTGTCGCTGCGTGCGCGCCTCCTGCTGGCGGTCGTCGCGCTCGCAGCTGTCGGGCTTCTCGTCGCCGACGTCGCGACGTACTCCTCACTGCGCTCGTTCCTGCTCGACCGCACCGACAGCACGCTCGACGAGACGGCCCACACCCTCCGCCGGCCCGGCCCCGGTGGCGGGATCCGGTTCGCGCCCCCGGGGACGTTCGTCCAGGTGCGGTCGCTCGACGGGTCGACGGTGATCGCCACCCTCCCCGGCGCGACGGTCCCCGGCGAGAGCGCCCCGTCGCCGGCGATGCCCGACACGGTGACGCCGCCGACAGGGAGCACCACCGACGGGGAGGCGGTGCGGTACTTCACGGTCGCGGGCGAGGAGGGCGGCGCCGAGTACCGGGTGCGCGCCTCGATCGCAGAGGACGACCGCGCGATGCTCGTCCTCGCGACCTCGCTCTCGGACGTCAGCTCGACGCTCGATCGGCTGCTCCTGATCGAGCTCGTCGTGACCGCCGTCGTGCTCGGTGCGATCATCGCGCTCGGCCTCTGGCTCGTCCGGCTGGGACTGCGTCCGCTCGAGGAGATCGGGGGCACCGCGTCGGCGATCGCCGCAGGCGACCTCTCCCGCAGGGTGGAGCATGCGGACGAGCGGACCGAGGTCGGCCGCCTCGGCCTGGCGCTGAACGCCATGCTCGCCCGGATCGAGGCGTCCTTCCGCGCGCAGGAGGCATCGGAGCGCAAGCTCCGGCGCTTCGTCGCCGACGCCTCGCACGAGCTGCGGACGCCGCTCTCGGCGGTCCGCGCCTACGCCGAGCTGTACGACCGGGGCGCCGCCGAGCGGCCGGCCGACCTCGAGCGCTCGATGAGGGGAATCAGCCGGGAGTCGGAGCGCATGAGCGTCCTCGTCGAGGATCTCCTCCTCCTCGCGCGCCTCGACGACGGCAGGCCGCTCGAGCGCGAGCCCGTTCGGCTCGACGAGGTCGTCGGCGAGGCGGTCGAGACCGCGCAGACCGTCGACCCGGAACGGCGGATCGAGCTCCACACCGAAGGCGCCGTGGTCGTCGGCGACCGCGTCCGTCTCCGCCAGATCGTCGACAACCTGCTCGCGAACGTCCGCGCCCACACGCCGCCCGGGACGCCTGCCTCGGTCTCCGTGACGCGGCGGAACGGCTCGGCGGAGATCGCCGTGGCGGACTCCGGTCCCGGTCTCGACGAGGAGCATCTGCAGCACGTCTTCGAGCGCTTCTACCGCGCCGACCCATCGCGCGCCCGGGCGAGCGGCGGCGTCGGCCTCGGCCTCGCGATCGTCTCCGCGGTCGCCCAGGCGCACGGCGGCTCGGCCTCGGTCTCGTCCGGGCCGGGGGAGGGCACGACGGTCACGATCGTCCTCCCGCTCGCTGCAGACGCCGCCGCCTGACGCCTCATCGGAGGGTCACAGGCGGCTCACACGGGCTCACAGGCCGCTCCCAGCGGGCCGGGGCACGCTAGATGCATGACCCGTCGATAGATCGCCGTCGCGAAAGGAGCCGCCATGCACGACCAGACCACAGTCGATGAGCCCGGCCATCCCTACCGCCTGCTCGTCGTGGCGAACGAGACGCTTGCCGCCGACGCCGAGCCGGTCCGGGAGGTCGTCGCTCGCCGTCCGGACGGTCGCGGGCTCGAGGTGCTGGTCGTCGCGCCCGCGCTCCGTGGCCGCCTCGAGCGGTTGACCTCGGACGACCGACCTCGCCGTGCCGCCGAGCAGCGCCTGCGCGGCTACCTCGCGCTCCTCGCCGGTCTCGGCATACGCGCCGAGGGCGTCATCGGCGACGACGATCCGCTCCTCGCGATCGACGACGCGCTGCGGATGTTCGACGCAGACGAGGTCCTCGTTGCGACTGCGCCGGAGGCGCAGTCGGCCTGGCTAGCGCTCGACCTCGTCGAGCGCGTCCGGCAGCTGGGCACGACGCGCGTCCGGCACGTCGTCGTCGGCGTCGTAGGCTGCGGCGCGATCGCAGCGTGACGAGCGACTTCCCTCACAGCCGATTCACAGCCGGCTCTCAGAGCCGGCCCAGGGCGGCGTGGTGCCATGGATTCGGACACCACTCGAAAGGACACCGATGAACCGCACGATCACGAAGATCTCTGCCGGCGCCGCCGCTCTCGTCCTGGCCGCCGGCACTGGCGCTGCGACCTACGCCGTGCTCTCGGACGACGGCACCACCACGATCGTCCGCACGGCGGACGAAGGGACGGCCCAGGCCGTCAAGGACGGCGCGCTGACGATCGGCCAGGTCTACAACCGCGCGAACGCGTCGGTGGTCGAGATCACCGTCACCGCCCAGTCGCAGACCGAGGGCCCGACGGGCTCGGGCACGTCGCAGGCGCAGGGCTCCGGCTTCGTCGTCGACACCGACGGCCACGTCGTCACGAACGCCCATGTCGTCGACGGCGCGGACACCGCCAGAGTGCGCTTCGCGAACGGCACCACCTACGACGCCACCGTCGTCGGCGTGGACGCGTCGACGGATCTTGCGGTGCTCGACGTCGACGCGCCGGCGTCCGCGCTGCACCCGCTGGAGCTGGCCGACTCGTCGCAGCTCGCGGTGGGGGACGTGGTCGTTGCGATCGGCAGCCCGTTCGGGCTCGAGAACAGCGTCACGACCGGCATCGTCAGCGCCCTCGACCGCTCGATGAGCGCCCCCAACGGCTTCACGATCAACGGCTCGATCCAGACGGACGCGGCGATCAACCACGGGAACTCCGGCGGCCCGCTGCTCGACCTCTCCGGCAAGGTGATCGGCGTCAACGCGCAGATCGAGAGCGAGTCGGGCGGCAACGACGGCGTCGGGTTCGCGATCCCGTCGAACACCGTCAAGTCGATCGTCACCCAGATCGTCGCCGACGGCAGCGTCAAGCACGCCTACCTCGGGGTCTCCGTCGGAGAGTCGGCCGGAACGGCGGGCGCGACGCTCGCCGAGGTGCGGGCCGACACACCGGCCGCGGCGGCGGGGCTCGAGGTCGGCGACGTCGTCACCGCGGTCGACGGTCAGTCGATCGCCTCGCCGGCCGAGCTCCAGACGGCGATCGACTCTCACTCGCCGGGCGACCGCGTCACCGTCGACTATCTGCGGAACGGCGAGACGCACACCGTGACGGTCACCCTGGGCACGCGACCTTCATGAGGGCAGTGACGAGCATGACGGACGACATACGCGAGCACGACGAGGCGCGGCTCACCCGCCGCGACTCGCTCCTCGGCCTGGGCGGCATTGCCGCAGCTGCGCTCGGCGCAGGCGGGGTCCTCGCCGCACTCGACGGCGAGGACGCCGAGGCCGCGTCGTCGGGCCCCGCGGCGGTCGCGACGGGCCTCGTGACGTGCGTGCTCACGCCGGAGATGACGGAGGGGCCGTACTACCTGGACGGCGACAAGGTGCGCCGCGACATCCGCGAGGGTCGCCCCGGCACGCGCCTCGACCTCGCGACGACGGTGGTGGACGTCTCCACCTGCAAGCCGATCAGCGGCGCCCTTGTCGACATCTGGCACGCCGATGCCGGCGGGACGTACTCCGGCTTCGCACAGGAGGGGACGGACGGCCAGACGTTCATGCGAGGCATCCAGCGGACGAGCAAGAGCGGCCTGGCGACGTTCGTGACCGTCTACCCGGGCTGGTACTCGGGCCGGACCGTGCACATCCACGTCCAGGTGTCCCTCGGCGGCAACGTCCTCCACACGGGACAGCTCTTCTTCCCGGAGACGCTCACGGACGCGGTCTACAAGCGCGCGCCGTACCGGTCGCGCCCGAACCGCGACACGCGCAACGCGACCGACTCGATCTTCCGCAACGGCGGGTCGAAGTCGATGCTGAAGCTCGCGAAGAGCGGCAGCGGCTATGTCGCGCGCATGGCGATGGGAGTCAGCCGCTCGTAGCGAGCGGAACGAACTGGCGGCGGCGCGACGGAGCCCTCCCCGGCGCGGCCGCCGCCGGTCCAACCTCGGATACGGCGGACGGCGCGGTATACCTCGCCCGGGAGGCGAGGACACGAGCGGGATCAGCCACGTCGACGAGGAGCGGCCCTACGTCTCGACCGGGACGCTGCCGCCCGAGCGCGACATCCGGTCGCTCGTCGACGAGGCATACCGCCGCTACCGCGACGTCGAGCTCGGTGCCGTCTCGGACGTCTACCCGGCGCTCGCGCGCGTCTCGCCCGCCCTGTTCGGCGTCTGCGTGGCGGCCGTCGACGGACGGCTGCATGCGGTTGGCGACGCCGAGGCCTCGTTCACGATCATGAGCGTCGCCAAGCCGTTCACGTTCGCGCTCGTGTGCGACGTGCTCGGGCCGGACGAGGTCCAGCGGCGCGTCGGGGTCAATGCGACCGGGCTCCCGTTCAACTCGCTCGAGGCGATCGAGCGCGCCGAGGCCGGACGCACCAACCCGATGGTCAACGCCGGGGCGATCGCGACCGCGAGCTACGTCCCCGGCGGGTCCGCCGCCGAGAAGTGGGACGTCCTCCGCGACGGGCTCGCGCGCTTCGCCGGGCGCAGCCTCGAGCTCGACGAGGAGGTGCTCGACTCCGCCTCGCAGACGAATCATCGGAACCGCGCGCTCGCGGCGGCGCTCGGGGAGCGCGGGAGGCTCGGCTGCGCGCCCTCGGACGCGGTCCAGGTCTACACGCGGCAGAGCTGCCTCAGCGTCACGGCGCGCGACCTGGCCGTCATGGGGGCGACGCTCGCCGACGGCGGGGTCAACCCCGTCACGCGCGAGCGGGTCGTGTCCGCGGACACGTGCCGTCACGCGCTCGCGGTGATGACGACGGCAGGCCTCTACGAGACGTCCGGCGACTGGCTGTACGACGTCGGGCTCCCCGGCAAGAGCGGCATCGGCGGCGGGGTCATCACCGTCTCGCCGGGGAAAGGAGGCCTCGGCACGTTCTCGCCGCCGCTCGACGACGCGGGGAACAGCGTCCGCGGCCAGCTCGCCGCCCGCTTTCTCTCGCGCAGGCTCGGCCTCGACCTGTTCGCCTCGACCGCGGCGGGCTGACCCGGCGGCGCTCAGAGGTGCGCGTTGCGCTGCAGCCAGCGCATCGCGAAGAAGCCCCACACCGGTGGGAGGTAGAAGGTCGCGAGCCGGTAGAGGACGACCGCGGCGAGCGCCGCCTCCTCCTGCATCCCGGCTGCCGTGAGCCCGACGGTGAGGCCGAACTCCGTCACGCCGATCCCGCCCGGGACGGGGACGAACGTGGCGAGGAGCGAGACCGAGATGTTGATCAGCAGCAGGTCGGCGAGCGAGACGTCGTACCCGAACGCGTTCGCGAAGATGCCGAGCGCAATCGCGAAGAGCAGCTCGGTCGCAAGGCTGCCGCCGAGCAGCAGGCCGAGCTTGTTGCCTGCCCGGAGGCTCGCCAGCGTCGCGCGCACCTCCGGCCACCACCGGCGGACGCGGTCGACGATCGCGTCGCGGATCCGGCGCACGAGCACGACCACGGCGACGAGCGCGACGCCGATCGCGACCACGGCGAGGAGCGCGCGGGTCGGCGGCCCGGACGGCGCGTCCAGGCCGAGGTCGAGGTTCGCCGACGAGAAGAGGAGGAGCACCGCGAGCAGGATCGCCTGCATGACCGTCGAGACGAACGAGTCGATCATGCCCGCGGTCACCGCCGTCGCCGGCGGCACGCCGTGCCGCTGGAAGAAGCGGATGTTGATCGCCATGCGGGCGAGGTTGGAGGGCAGCGCGAGGTTCAGGTAGCCGGTGGCGAGCTGCATCGCGTAGACGGGGAGGTATGGGATGCGGGCGGGGACCGACCCGAGCGTGGACATCGCCTGCGTGAGACGCGGCGTCTGGGCGAGGACGAACCCGGCGAGGATCCACCCCCACGAGGCGTCGCGGACCGCCGACGCGAGGTCGTCGTAGTCGAGGCCGCTGAGCCCGCCGATGACCGCGGACACCGCGAGCGCGAGCAGGGCGACCTGGAGCAGGCTCCCCCAGGTGACGCGTCGAAGCTTGACGAGGGTCGGCGCCTCGACCTCCGCGGCCGCCGCGGTCCTGTCGCGCAGGTCGTCCACGTCGATCTTCGCCGTGCGCAGAGCGCGCGCGAGACCCGAGCCGAACCCGGCGGGCTGCAGATACGGCAGCAAGGCGCCCACCGCCTCCTGTCCCAGCGCGCGCGTCGCTGCTGCGACCGCGCGGTCGCAGCCGACGAGTGCGGCGAGCGTGGCGTGGAGCTGCGCCCGGTCGACGAGCACGTGCTCGGGCCGCGCCGCGATGGTCGCGCGGTCGAAGTCGACGAGGCCGACCTCCCCGTCGAAGACCGCGAGGGCGTCGGGCTCGATCCTGTGGTGCGCGATCCCTGCCGTGCCGAGGGCGACGACGGCATCCCATGCGCGCGCGAGTGTCTCGTCATCCGGAACAGCTCGTGTTGAATCGACACAAGCGCTCTGGCCTGCCGCGGGCGGCTCGAGCGGGCGTGACCTGTCGCGGCAGACGAGCAGGGCGTCCCCCGTCGACGACTCGGCCGCGACGAGCACCTCGCGCGTCGGCACGCCCGCGCGCCGCGCGAGGAGGGTGACGAGCGCCTCGTGCTCGACCGCCTCGATCCGGCTGCGGCGCAGGCGGGGGCCGTCGTCGGCGTAGAGCGCCGTGCGCCAGACCTTCTCGAGCAGCTGCGTGTCGTACGCGTCGCGGCCGTAGACCTTGACCAGCAGCGGCTCGCCGTCGGCGTCGACTCCGCGGGCCACGAAGACGCCGGCCGGCTGCCTGTCCGTCGGCTCCAGCCGCTCGACGTCGATCCCGAGCTCGCGGAGCGTTGCGGCGACGTCGTCGGTCTCCGGATGCCCGGCGGACGTCCCGAAAGCGAGCCTGACGACGGTGGCCGCGATCACCGACACGAGCAGCGCGGCGATCGTCCCGCTCGGCGCAGCCGCGTCCGCGAGGATCGCGCCGAGGAGGCCGAGCACCAGCACCCAGCGCACAACCCGCTGGAGCGGGCGCACGAGGTGGGGGACGACGGCGAGGACGACGGTCGTTGCGAGCGCCACCCGGAGGACGGGAAACGTCGACTCGTCGACCCGGAGGCGGAGGAGGTCGTCGACCTCGGGCCAGCGACCGGCTGCGAGCCGCGCCGACACGACGGTGATCGCGGCGGCGAGGACGACCGACGCGACGGCCTGGGCCAGCACGGCGGAGCGTCGGCCGGCGAGCGCCGCCACGACGAGGACGAGCGGGAGGAGCGCGAGCGTGTCGTAGAGGAGGTCCCAGAGCGGCGTGAGCCAGCCGGGCAGGCTGGTCAGGAGCCGGATCAGCGACCGCTCGAAGGCGGACGGCGGGAAGACGGCGATCAGGAGGCCGAGGCCGACGAGCGACGGGACGAGCAGGAACACGTCGGTCGCGCGCCGGTAGCGCCGGCGGCCGCGCGAGGACGCGAAGATCCGGGCAGGCATGTGCCTCCTGGGCGCGCTGGCCGTCTGCACCGCGCAAGCCTACGAGTCTCCGCAGCGGGATTCGCCGAGGCTCCGCCTGTGGGACGGCGCCCTACACTCCGCCGGGTGGCCGAGGCATCCGCCCCCGAGGAGCGGTCCTTCGGCGCGCGCCTGGTGCGATGGCCGCTCGGCGTCGTCCAGAACCTCGTGCGCGCCGTGCCCGTCGCGATCGACGGCTACTTCCGCGACCGGCTCACGCAGCACGCCGCGGGCATCGCCTACCGCGTCCTCTTCTCGCTCGCGCCGCTCTCGATCGTGCTCGTCTCGATCGCCGGCGTCGTGTTGCAGGACGACGTGCGGCGTCAGCAGGTGATCGACGAGATCGTCGACCACCTGCCCTTCACCGAGGAGGGCTCGAGCTCGGTCGAGGACGCGATCACGCGTCTCGCGAGCCCGACGAGCGCGGTCGGGCTCGTGTCGCTCCTCGTCTTCTTCTGGGCCTCGTCCGGGATGATGGGCGCCGTGCGGACGGGGCTCGAGGCGGCCCTGCGGGTCGCACCCGACAGCCGCCGGCCCGCAGCACGGGCGAAGCTCGTCGACCTGATCCTCGTCGCGGGCGCGGGTGCCCTCCTGATCGCGGTGATCGCCCTGGCTGTCGTCGCGCAGGTGGTGACGCGGTTCGTGGGGAGCGCGGCGAAGGTCGTCGGCTTCGAGGGCGGGCTCCTCGCCGAGGTGCTCCGGCTCGGCATCCCGCTGGCCGTGGCGACGATCGTCGTGATGCTCCTCTACCGCTTCGTGCCCGCGCGGAGGCTGGGCCTCGGCGATGCCGTCGTCGGAGGCGTCGTCACGGGCCTGCTGCTTCTCGCGATCTCCGCCGCATCGGCCTTCGTCTACGACCAGGTCGCCGGCCTCTCGGTGATCTACGGCTCGATCACAGCCGTGCTCGTGTTCCTCTACTCGGTCTACCTCTACGCGTCGGCGCTCCTGTTCGGCGCCGAGCTCGCGGCGGCGTGGTCGGCGCCACCGGAGGAGGGTCCTGCCGAGCCGATCCGCGTCCAGGTGCGCCGCGCCGTACTCGGCCTCTTCGTCCGACAGAAGCCGCCGGAGCCGCCGCCGAGCGCTCACGTTTGACAGCGCGCGCGCCCATCGGGGAGGATCGACAGACGATCATGGCGACGCCCGCCGACGCCGGGGCATCAGGCCGCCGCACCGCGACCCTCCGGAGCGCATGACCGGGACCCTCGATCACGACGCACTCGCAGCGAAGGTCGCGTCGTCGATGCCGCAGCTGAAGGACGACCTCGCGCGGCTCGTCGCGATCCCGTCGGTGTCCGTGCTCGGGTTCCCGCCCGAGACGCGCCCGGCGCTGCTCGAGGCCCGGGACGTGGTCTCGGAGCTCCTCCGCGGCGCCGGCGTGGAGCAGCTCGAGCTGCTCGAGCTGCCCGACACGGCGCCGGTGATCATCGGCGAGCTCCCCGCCCCCGAGGGTGCCCCGACCGTCCTCCTCTACGGGCACTACGACGTCGTCCCGGTCGGCGACGAGGCGAAATGGGAGTCGCCGCCGTTCGAGGCGACCGAGCGCGACGGGGCGATCTTCGGCCGCGGCGCGGCCGACTCGAAGTCGAACATCCTGATGCACGTCGGCGCCCTGCGGGCCTGGGACGGGAGGCCGCCCGTCGGGATCAAGGTCGTCGTCGAGGGACAGGAGGAGACGGGGAGCGCCTTCACGACGTATCCGCCCACACGGCCCGACCTGTTCGCCTCCGACGCGATGGTGATCGGCGACATGGGGAGCCTCCGTCCCGGCCTGCCGACGCTGACCGTCGGGCTGCGCGGCATGGCCGAGGTCATCGTGCGGGTGCGAACCCTCGCCGGGCCGAAGCACAGCGGGCAGTTCGGCGGCGCGGCGCCCGACGCCCTGATCGTGCTCCTCCACGCCCTCGCCACGCTCCACGACGAGCACGGCGACGTCGTCGTCCCCGGCCTGCGCCGGGAGGAGTGGGCCGGAGCCTCGTACAGCGACGAGGAGTTCCGGGAGCTGGCCGAGATCGTGCCCGGCGCCCCCTTCGTCGGGACGGGCGGCCTCGGGGAGCGCCTGTGGTCCGGGCCCGCGATCACCGTCACGGGGATGGACGTCCTTCCGGTCGACGCGTCGGTCAACGCCGTTGTCCCGAGCGCGCGCGCGAAGCTCAGCCTGCGGATCCATCCCGCGCAGGACCCGGGCGAGGCACAGGCCGCGCTCGTGCGGCACCTCGAGTCGCTGCGTCCCTTCGGGATCGCCCTCGAGGTCGAGGCCGCCGCGACGGGGAAGGGCTTCTTCGCGGACACGTCCGGTCCGGCGTACGACGCCGCCCGGGTGGCGCTCGCGAACGCCTGGGGGGCCGAGTCGGTCTACGTCGCGACCGGTGGGTCGATTCCCCTGGTCAGCGCGCTCAGCGAGGCGGTGCCGGATGCGGAGATCCTGCTCTTCGGCACCACCGACGGCTTTGCGAACATCCATGCGCCCAACGAGCGCGTCCTGCTGGACGAGTTCGAGAAGGCGGTGGTCGCCGAGGCCGAGCTCTTCGCGCTCTACGCCGCCGCGTTCTCCGGCCGCTCGATCGCGAGCGCGTCGTGAGCGACATGGCGGCACCGCCTCCAGCCGAGCCGTCGAAGGGGGTGGCGGAGCGCATCCTCGGGGCCGTCGAGCGCGGCGGGAACAAGATGCCGGACCCCGCGATCCTGTTCGTCTGGCTGTCCGTGGGCGTGATCGTCCTCTCCGCATTGCTCGCCTGGGCGGACATCAGCGTCAGCTACCAGGTCGCGAAGCCTCCGCCGGTCCCGGTCGAAGAGGTCGTCCAGGGCGGCTCGACCCAGCCATCGGGCGGTCTCCCGGACGCGTCGGTCCAGGAGGGCGACTACACGATCGTCGAGGAGACGGCGTCCGTGCAGAGCCTCCTCTCCGCCGACGGGATCCGCTTCCTGTTCACGTCGTTCGTCGCCAACTTCCGCAACTTCGCTGCCGTCGCGATCATCCTCGTGGTGATGATCGGCGTCGGCCTCGCCGAGGCCGCAGGCCTGATCGGGGCGCTGATCCGAAAGCTCGTGGCCGTCTCGTCGGCGGCCATGTTGACCCCCATCATCATCTTCATCGGCGTCCTGTCGAGCATCGCCTCGGATGCCGGGTACCTCGTGCTGATCCCGTTGGGAGCGGCGGCGTTCAAGAGCGTGGGTCGCAACCCGCTCGCCGGCATTGCGGCTGCGTTCGCGGGGGTGGCCGCCGGTTTCGGAGTCAACTTCCTGATCACCCCGCTCGACGGCGTGCTGACGGAGATCACGAACGACGCGAGCGGGCTCGTCGACCCCGACAGCTCGATCGACCTGGCGGCCAACCTGTACTTCGGGATCGCCTCGACGATCCTCGTCACCCTCGTCCTGACCTTCGTCTCCGTGCGCATCGTCGAGCGGAGCGTCGGGACGCACGACCCGGCCGACGAGAGCGACGACGAGTCGCTCGACGCCGACAAGGGCCCCGAGGTGTCTGCGGAGGCCGAGGCGAGAGGGCTTCGCTTCGCCCTCTTCGCAACGCTCGCGGTGCTCATCCCGATCGGTCTTCTCACCTTCCTTCCCGACGCGCCTCTTCGCGACCCCGTGACGGGCGACATCATCGGGGACTCGCCGTTCATGGACAGCCTGATCGTGATCATCACGATCATCTTCTTCGCGGCGGGTCTGGCCTACGGTCGCGGAGCCGGGACGATGCGGACGAGCGACGAGGTCCTCGCCTCGATCACGAAGTCGTGGGCGGGCCTCGCGAGCCTCCTGTTCCTGTTCCTGCTGATCGCGCAGTTCATCGCGTACTTCAACTACTCGAACATGGCGCAGGTCGCCGCCGTGAAGCTCGGCGACTGGCTCGAGGAGGCGAACATCGGGGCGGTGTGGCTGCTGATCGCGTTCGTCGCCGTGACGCTGCTGGTGGACTTCATCATGCCCGCGGCGATCGCCAAGTGGGCCATCCTCGCCCCGATCTTCATCCCGCTCTTCATGCGGCTCGACATCGCGCCGCAGACGGTGCTCGCCGCCTATCGCGTCGGTGACTCGCCGGCGAACGTGATCACGCCGCTGATGGCCTACTTCCCGCTCATCGTGATCTTCACGCAGCGATACAAGAAGGATGCGGGCATCGGCACCGTCGTCGCGATGATGCTGCCGTACGTCCTCATCCTGACGGTCGTCTGGACGCTGTTCTTCGTCGCCTGGTACCTCCTCGGGATCCCACTCGGCCCGGGCTCGCCGGTGCACACCGATTGACGGACTGAGCGGAGCCGTGCTCGTCGTCGGTGAGCGGCGTTGAGCGACTCCACGATCACGTTCCTGATCCTCGGCGCGACGGTCGCCGTCTTCGTCTGGGACCGCCTCCCGATCGGCGTCGTTGCGTTCGGCGTCGCGCTGTCGCTCTGGGCGACCGGAGTCCTCGACCTCGACCAGGCGCTCGCCGGGTTCGGCGACCCGACGGTGATCTTCATCGCGTCGCTGTTCGTCGTCAGCGAGGCACTCGACGCCACGGGCGTGACGGCCTGGGCGGGCCAGCAGCTGACCGCGGGCGCCGGTGCGTCCAGGACGCGGCTGGTCGTGCTGACGATGCTCACGGTCGCAGTCCTGACGGCGCTGATCAGCGTCAACGGCGCCGTCGCCGCGCTCCTGCCGGTGATCGCGGTGACGGCCGCCAGGCTTCGGATGTCGCCCTCGCGGCTCCTGATGCCGCTCGCCTTCGGTGCGCACGCGGGCTCCCTTCTCGCGCTGACCGGCTCGCCGGTGAACGTGATCGTGTCGGAGTACGCCGACGACGCCGGCGTGGGGCGGTTCGGGTTCTTCTCGTTCGCGCTCGTGGGGCTGCCGCTCCTCGCCGGGTCGATCGCGATCGTCGTCCTCCTGGGCGAGCGGCTGCTGCCCGACCGGAAGCCGAAGTCCATCACGCGCGACCTCGGGAACCTGGCCCAGACCCTCGTCGACGAGTACGCGCTCGGCCACGACCCGGCGGAGCTCGTGAACCGCCGCTCCGGCGTCGCCGAGGTCGTCGTCCCGCCGCGGTCGGGCCTGATCGGCGAGACGATGTTCGCGGGGATGACGACCGAGAGCGGCGACCTCGTCGTCCTCGCCGTTCGCCGCAGGGACGAGGAGCTCGAGGGCGAGACGGTCCTCGCGGTCGGGGACACGCTGCTCCTCCAGGGCGCCTGGCACCACCTCGAGCATCACCTCGACGACCCGGACGTGCTCGTCGTCGACGAGCCCGCGATGATCCGTCGCCAGACGGTGCCGCTCGGCCCCGGAGCGTCGCGGGTGCTCGTGATCGTCGCGGGCATGGTGATCCTGCTCGTTGCGGGCCTCGTGCCGCCCGCGGTCGCGGGTCTCCTCGCGGCGGGCGCGGTGATCCTCTCGGGGGTGCTCACGGTGGACCAGGCGTACCGCGGGATCGGGTGGACGACCGTGATCCTCGTCGGGGGAATGCTCTCGCTGTCGACGGCGATGGTCTCGAGCGGTGCCGCACAGACACTGGCCGACAGGCTGGTGGACATCGTCGGTGACGCGGGGCCGCACGCCCTTCTGCTCGGGCTCGTGGTGCTCACGTTCGTCCTCGGCCAGCTGATCAGCAACATGGCGACGGCGCTCATCGTCCTCCCGGTCGCGGTCTCGGCGGCTGCGGACCTGGACGTCTCCGCCAGACCCGTCCTGATGGCCGTCGCCGTCGCATCCGCGGCCGCGTTCCTGACTCCGGTCGCGACGCCGGCCAACCTCATGGTGCTGGGGCCGGGCGGCTACCGGTTTGCCGACTACTGGAAGCTCGGCCTGCCGCTCCTTGCGCTCTTCGGCGTCGTCGCCGTCCTCGTCGTCCCGCTGATCTGGTCGTTCTGATGGCTCTGCGCGGGTCGCCCGGGGTAACGTAGGGTTCGATCGTTCCGCGACCAGGGAGGGCTCATGAGCACGCTGCGCGACGACGAGATCCAGACCATCGAGGCCGGCAAGCGCTTCGATCCGCAGGCGGACGCCGACGGGGACGACACGGACGGGACCGATGGCGACTCCGACGACACCGACGGCACCGACGGCGACTCGGACGAGACCGACGCCGCGTAGGGCAGCGCGGGCCGCGCTCGCCCGCTGCCTCGACCCGGTCGACGCCGAGACCTTCCTCGCCGAGCACTGGGAGCAGCGCCCGCTCGTCGTCCCGCGCGACGAGCGAGGACGGTTCGACGACCTCCTCTCCGAGGCGGACGTCGAGCGCCTCGTCTGCTCGACCGCGATCCGCTACCCGGCCTTCAGGCTCGTCCGCGAGGGCGGCCAGATCGCGGTCGGCGCCTACACCAGCGAGGTGTCCTGGCGGCCGCCCTTCTCGAGCACGGCCGACGTCCCGCGCGTGCTCGCCGAGTGGCAGGCGGGGGCGACGATCGTCCTCCAGGCGCTGCACGTCAACTGGCATCCGCTGGCCGTCTTCTGCCGCCTGCTGGAGGGCGCGCTCGGCCGCGGCGTGCAGGCGAACGCCTACTACACGCCCCGTGGCTCCCAGGGCTTCGGCGTCCACCACGACACGCACGACGTGCTCGTCGTCCAGGTCGCGGGCGAGAAGCGGTGGAGGCTCTACGACCCGCTCCTCGAGTTGCCGCTCAAGCACCAGCGCTACTCGAGCGCGCTCGGCGACTCCGGTCCACCGACGGACGACGTCGTCCTGCGCGCCGGCGACACGCTCTACCTCCCCCGCGGCTGGCTCCACGAGGCGGAGACGTCCCAGGCGGACTCGCTCCACCTGACGATCGGGATCACCGCCCACACGTGGGTCGACGCGGCGCGGGCCGCGCTCGCGGCCTGCGAGGACGACCCGGCGTTTCGCCGCGACGTCGCGCGGAGCGACGACGAGGGGCTCGCCGGGCGAGTGGGCGAGCAGCTCGACCCGGAGCTGGTCGAGCGGCGCCGGCGCCGGAGGTTCCTCGACACGCGGCGGCCGATCCGCGAGGACGGCATCTCACAGCTCCGCGCACTCGAGCGCCTCGGGATCGACACCGTCGTCGAGCGCCGCGAGACGGTGATCGCCGACCTCGAGGCGGACGACGGCGGGGTCGTCCTCGTGTTCGAGGGCAAGGAGATCCGCTTCCCGGCGTTCGCCGAGCCGGAGCTGCGTGCGTGCGTCGAGAGCGAGGAGCCGTTCTCCGCGGTCGACCTCCCCGGCGAGCTCGACGACGAAGGGCGCCTGGTCCTCGTCGGCCGCCTCGTGCGCGAGGGTCTTCTCCGCGCCACGGGCGCGTAGCGGCCGGCCGGGGTCAGGCGCCGCGTGCCCGCGCGCCGCGGACCTGGTGCGCGACGACGCGGTAGGCCGGTGCGCGGCGGGGCTCGGCCGCGTCGCAGGTGAGGTACGCCGTCTCGGCCGAGGCCTCGGCGAGGACGTCGATCCGGTGGACCGCCCCGCCCGGCACGCGGAAGCGGACGCGCCAGGTGTCGTCTCCGCGGCGCTCCGAGCCCACGAGCACGAGGTCGTCGACGTGGTCGAGCTGCTCGGAGTCGCGAAGCGCGCACTCGGCCGCCTGGATCGGGAACGAGTACGCGCTCCGCCCGCGGTAGTGGTCGAGGTCGACCCGCCCGGCGCCGAGCGCCGCGAGGAGGCCCGCGACGTCGTCCGGCTCGACCCGTCCGTGGTACGTCCCGTGGGGGAGCGCCACGACGTTCCCGGCGAAGCGATCCCCACCCACGTGGGTCGACTGCCAGACCTCGCCGGGCGCCTCACCCGTGCGGACGGCGTCGTAGAGCGGCCGGCCGTAGCGGGCGCAGCACCGGTCGCGCTTGCCGTGTGTGCAGACGACGAGGAGCGGGTGGTCGACCGGTGCGAACGGCGCCGCGCGTTGCGCGCCCGCCTCGGCGAGCGGCCCGACCAGGTCGATCTCGCGGAGGTCGTCCTGGTGCTCGACCTCGAGCCCGAGCAGCCGTTCCCGCCCCGGCGTCGACGTGGCGAGAAAGACTCGCCGGCCAGCACTCGAACGCCGCTCTGGCTGCTTGACGAACAGCAGGCGGGACGGGCGCAGCGCGGCGAGCTGGTCCCGCAGGTGCGCCTTGAGACGAGGCGAGAGGAGGCTGCCGCCGAGCAGGTCGCGCGACCAGGCTCCCCGGTACTCGAGGAGGATCCAGTGGTCGATGCGGCTGGCCGTCGCCGCGAGCGGCTCGTCGCGTGCACGTGAGACCGCGGCGCACAAGGGCCGCTCTCGGCCGGCGCGCGGTCGCTCGATCTTCTCGGCCATCGGGCCAGCGTAGCCTGCTGTCAGGCAGCCCTTACGCCGCCGGGCCGAGCCGTCTGGGCGGCCGGTGCCTGTGCGAGGATCGCGGGCGATGAGCCGCCGCGCTGCGACAGTGATCCTCGGCGTCGTCGCGGCGGCCCTCGTTCTTCCGGGTGCGGCCGGCGCCGACCTGCAGGACGAGCAGGCGCTCGCCGAGAAGTACGCACCCGTCGTCCGGCTCGTCGAGCAGCCCGAGGAGTGCGGCCCGGGCGAGCCGTTCGAGCCGACCGACGTCGATGTCCTCTTCGGTGATTCGACCGTCGCGCTGCGCGGCCCGTGGAACCCCACCGACCTCGTGAAGATCGGCCCGACCGCGAAGGACATCGCCGGCCTCTACGAGTACCACCTCGACTTCCCCGGCAGTGCGCTCGACCCCGGCTGCACGTACGAGCTGTGGGCGCGCCGCATCACGAAGGGGTCCGATCCGACCGTCTACGCGCACGTCGCGACCGATCCGGCGGTGCGCGGCAGAGTCGCGCTCCAGTACTGGATCTTCTATCCGTTCAACGACTTCAACAACAAGCACGAGGGCGACTGGGAGATGATCCAGCTCGACTTCGACGCGCCCGACGCTGCGGGAGCGATCGCCGCACCACATCCCGACGAGGTCGGCTACAGCTCCCACGAGGGGGCCGAGCGGGCCGGCTGGGACGACGACAAGCTCGAGATCGTCGACGGGACGCACCCGGTCGTCTACCCGGCGGCCGGCTCGCACGCGAACAAGTACACCGCGGCGCTCTACGTCGGAAGCTCCGCCGAGGCAGGCGTCGGGTGCGACGACACGCAGGGGCCACACCGGGAGCTCCGTCCGGCCGTCCTGACGATCCCGAGCGACCCGGCGGCCGCCGCCGACGCGTATCCGTGGATCACCTTCGAGGGGCGCTGGGGCGAGCTCCAGAAGGCGTTCTTCAACGGGCCGACCGGGCCGAACCTGAAGGAGCAATGGGTAGCGCCCCTCGTCTGGGCCGAGGGGTGGCGCGACCGCAGCTACGCCGTGCCGACCGGCGGTGTGCTCGGGACGGGCGCCACCGACCTGTTCTGCTCGGGCGTCGAGCGCGGCTCCGCGGCGCTCCAGCGGCTCCTTCGCAGCCCGGGCGCGACGCTCGCCGTGCTCGCCGTCGTCCTCGGGCTGATCGCCTACACGGTCGTGCGGGCGACCTGGACCCCGGTCGCGCCGCTCCGCGTCGGTCGCCGCCGCACCTGGGGGCAGATCCTCTCCGCCTCCGCCCGGATGTACGTCAAGCGCTTCCGGCTGTTCGTCGGGCTCGGGCGTGCTCCTGGTCCCGATCGTCCTCGTCGTCACGGCGGTGCAATGGGGGCTGGTGCAGGGCATCGACGCGATCGCCAGCGTCACCGGCAACCTCGCCGGGACGCTCGCCTATCTGAGCCTCGTCGTGGGGACGACGCTGACGCTGCTCGGCTTCGGCCTCGTCCAGGCGGCGACCGCCTGCGCGCTCGTCGAGCTCGACGCCGGACGCGACGTCAGGGCCCTCGACGCCTACCGGCTCGCACTCCGCCGGATCGTCCCCTTGCTCGGCGCGATCGCGGTCTTCGTCGCCGTGTTCGTCGTCCTGACGACGAGCGTCTTCCTGATCCCGCTCGCCGTCTGGTTCGCCGTCCGCTGGTGCCTGCTCGCGCCGGCGGTGGAGCTCGAAGACCGCACCGCCCTCGGAGCCCTCCGCCGCAGCGGCGAGCTCGTCCGTGGGCGCTGGCTCCGCGTCGGCTCGCTCGTCGGCCTGGGTGGGTTCGTCGCGCTCGCCGCGGGGCCGCTGGTCGGCGCGCTCCTGATCTTCGTCTCCAACTCCTCGCTCGCGCTCCTCAACGTGGTCGCAGGGATCGTCTACGCGATCGCGCTGCCGTTCGTCGCGCTCGTCACCGCATACGTCTACTTCGACGCCCGCGCGCGGGGGGAGCTCGAGCCGCGCGACGTTCGCCGGGAGCTTCCCGCCGAGATCTCGATCGACCCGGCCTGAATCGGCGGCCGATTTCCCCAGCCGCGGCGGTCCTTGTGGACGACTGTGGAAAGGTGCCCGACGTTCCCCGCATTTTGCGGAGAGTTCTGCGGGGCGCCTGTGGACGAAACGGCGAAACGCCCGCTCGGTGTGACATATCCGGTGCCTCCCCCAAAGGCTCGGAGAGCTCGCACGTGAATTGCGGTCGTCACAGACCGGCGACGTCGTGGCTCAGGGCGGCGGATGCGCGCGCATGTGCCCCGCCGCCCTCTCCGAGTCCCGGACTGGCCCGGGCCGATCCGTAGAAAGCCGAGACAGTCGACGCCGATTCCCCGATGCCGGGGATCGACCGCGATCGCACCATCGGGGTGTGGCTGACGACGAGCTCTCGGTCCTGATCGCCGGCGGCGGCGTGGCCGCCCTCGAAGCCGCTCTCACCCTGCGCGAGCTGGGCGAGGGGCGCGCTCGCGTCGAGCTGGTCGCGCCGGAGCCGAGCTTCTGGTACCGCCCGGTGGCCGTGGCTGAGCCGTTCGGCCTCGGTGCCGTGCGCCACTTCGATCTCGGCACGCTTGCCGCGAAGGCGGGGGCCGGGCTGACGCTCGACTCGATCGTCGCGATCGACGCCGACCGGCGCGAGGCGCGGACGGCGACCGGCGCCGTGCTGCGCTACGACGCCCTCCTGCTCGCGATGGGCGCCCTGCCGGAGCCCGCGGTTCCAGGCGCGCTCACGTTCCGTGGGCCTGCCGACGGCGAGCGGGTCAGCACGCTGCTCGACGAGCTCGAGCGCGGCGAGGTCGGCGGCGTCGCCTTCGCGGTGCCGTGGGGCGCGTCGTGGGCTCTCCCCGTCTACGAGCTCGCCTTGATGACCAGTGCCTTCCTCCAGGCGGCCGAGCGGCACGATGTCGAGGTCGTCGTCGTCACCCCGGAGCGCAAGCCCCTCGAGCTGTTCGGAGCGACCGCGAGCGACGCGGTCGGAACGCTCCTCGACGAGGCGGGCGTGGCGTTCCTCGGGGAGTCGTGCCCGGCCGCCTTCGACGGGGCCGAGCTCGTCCTCCTTTCCGGCGAGACCGTCGCGGTGGAACGTGTCGTCGCGCTCCCGCGCCTGCGCGGACAGCGGCTCGACGGCATTCCCCAGACGGTGGAGGGGTTCGTCGAGGTCGACGAGCATTGCTGCGTCGTCGGCGTCGACGCCATGTTCGCGGCGGGTGACATCACGAGCTTCCCGGTCAAGCAGGGCGGGATCGCCGCACAGCAGGCCGTCGTCGCCGCCGAGGCGATCGCCGTGCTGGCGGGGGCGTCACTCGTCCCGCACCCGTTCCGCCCGGTGCTCCGAGGCCTCCTCCTGACCGGTGCCGACCCGCAGTACCTACGCCGCGACCTCGCCGGCGAGGAGCCCGACTGGGCGAGCTCGTCGCCGATCTGGTGGCCGCCGACGAAGATCGTCGGGCGCAGGCTCGGGCCGTTCCTCGCCTCGCTGACGGGCGAGGTCCCGGTCGACCACCTCGCCGCTCCGGCTCCCGGCCTGGCCGTCGACGTGCCGCTCGACTCGCTCGCGTTCGGCCCGTCGTCGAATCCCCTCCGCGAGCCGTCGCCGTCGGCGGAGGCGACATCGGTAGCCCAGGTGATGGGCGACCTGCCCCAGCTCGTCGCGCCGGAGACGACCCTCGATGCAGCGGTCCAGACGATGCGCCGCCACGATCTCGGCTCGGTGCTCGTCGTACA
>CAVUAH010000014.1:0-391393 GCA_963739405.1 uncultured Actinomycetes bacterium
CCGCCGTGCCGGCGGCGATCGTTGCGTTCACGAGCCGGCTGCGCTCGTCAGGGTGTTGCAGGCGCTCGAGCTCGTGAATGCGCTCTTCAGCTCGCCCTTCGCGTCGAGTCCCTGGAGGTCCGCGACCGTCGTCTTGACCTCTGTTCCCATCGTCGCGAGTGTGACCGTCGCCGATGAGACGGCAGCGATGACGCCGCTGATGCCGGAGGCGCCTTTGACCGCGTTCTCGATCGTGGCCACGTTCTGCTGCAAGCTCGTCGCGAGCTGATCGAGCGAGTCCTTCGCCTGCTGCCCGGATGGGGTATCGGGCTTGCCCAGCCCTTTCAGGTCGGAAGCGAGTGTCTGTGTCGCCGACTTCGCATCGTCGGCGGCCGTCTGGAGCCCGCTCTTTGTGGGATCGCTCTTCAGGGAGCCGGCGGCTGACTTGATCGCGGTCTGCCAGGTCGTGAGCGACGTGCAGACACCGCTCGCCCATGTCTCTGTGGCAGTCGCGCTGGTGGTCGTCGTTGTCGTCGAGTTGTCGCCGCTTGAGCCGCAGCCCGCAGCGACGAACGCGACTGAAACAACGACAGTGATCAGGCTGAGTGTGCGAGTGGATGTCATCGTCCTGTCCCTTGTTGGTGGCGGGAGGGGCCGGCGTGTGTGCCGGCCCCTCCCGTACCGGCCGGTTAGGAGTTCACAGCCTTCGTGACCTCGTCCTACGACTCGGCGAGAGCTTTCTGCAGCTCGTCGTAGTCGTCCTTGTCGATGCCTTGTTCATCCGCTTGTCCGAGTTGACAACGGCGGCCTCGACCTTATCGGCGTAGATGTCGTCGACGATCGCGACGACCGCGGATGTTCCGGCGGAAGGTACTCCTCCATCTCGACGCCCAAATCTTCTCTTCGTGCTTCTTCTTGAGCTTGCCGACGACGGCGCCGATCCCGGCTCCGACCGCGGTCGCGGCAAGCAGCGGCGGCGGGAACAGCCCGACCACGAGCCCGGCGGTGCCGCCGAGAACGGCGCCGCCTGCGACGTGGGCACCGCTGTCGTGCTCGGCCACATCGACCTTGCCGCTGGCGTCGCGATTCAACGACGGCCCCGACGACCTGGTACTCGCCGGCGTCCTCGCCGGCCTTGAGCGCCTTGAAGTCGTCGGCTGCAGCCCCGGAAACCGAGTAGCTGCCGACCACAAGGACGAGATTGTCACTTCCATGGTCCTCCTTCGTATCGGTTCGACGTCTTCGTGTGGCGGCCGGAAGGGCGCAAAGCCCGCGCCCTCCGCCTCCTCTGGCTCTGCTTCTTCGGGCTCCGCCTCGATCTCGGCGGTCTCGAGCTCGAGCTCGAGCGCTTCGCGATCTTGCTGAGTGCCGAAACGATGCGTGCGGTCCCGACGATCGGAGCGACCGCGGCGAGCACGCCCGCGAACCTGATCCGCGTCGAACTCGAGGTCGCTGGCAACCTCGAGGTTGGCGACGTAGGAGTCGGCGCCGCGTCGACCGCCACGAGCGCGGCGATGCGGACGAGCATCAACGTCTCCGGATCGAGGCTCGACGCCTCGAGTCGAATCGCGGTCATGCTCGCGAGCAGATCGAGCACTGGTGTGTCTGCCATGGGATTCTCCTTTCGGGAGGTTCGGGACACGGCGGACGCCGCGGCCCGGTCCTGCTGGTGTTACATCCCGCGCCGATCACGGCGTCGCTCGCGCCGGCGCACACCGCACACGGAGACGGGCGACAGCGGCCGCCCGAACGGGTCGATGAAGAGCGTGACGGGTCCCGTGTGCGCCGGGAACGTTCCCTCGAGCACGTCGATGGAGTAGGAGAGATTGCCGTCGCCGGTGAGGTTCGGCGCCGTGAGCACGACCACCGCGTCAACGGGGGCGTCGGCGTCGGGCTCGAGGAACGAGAGCACCGCGTTCGGCGGGTCGGTCTCGAAGCTGTTGTCGCCGATGGCCCACAGGTCGACGAAATCGGTCGTGGCCATGTGCCCGACGACCCGCTGGGGCCGGTCGGAGAAGAAGAGCGTCGAGGCCGTGATGCCTTGCAGCGTCAGCTTGGCACCGTCGCTCTCGATGCCCTGCGCGGTCTGCACGAACATCGACTGCTCGGTCTCGAGCTGCTCCGCCACTATCTCGGTCATCGTTGGTACCTCCTTGTCAGCCTGGGTCGGGCGGCGGGAGAGCCCGGTGACGGCTCTGTCCCTCGCCTTGCAACAGCGATCGTGAAGCCGGTGCCCGACCGGAACGTCCGCGGATTCGCTGAACTCCACTTCGCAGAATCCACATGGTGGCGACCGAGCCGAAGCGGACTCCGAGCCCGCGGCGCATGCGTTCACAGGTGGTCGGCCGGGGGAAACCATGGTCGAGCCAGGCCGAGCTCAACTCCCGCCCACCGGACCTTTCGTGGCGGTCGGCAGAAGGCCAGCACTCTCAGCCAAGTCCACGGCCTCGGCCCGGTTCGTGGCCCCGAGCTTCTCGTAGATGTGTTGGACGTGGGTCTTCACCGTCGGACGACTGATGCCCAGGCGGTCGCCGATCGCGGCGAGCGTCCGGTGCGTCGGGAGGAGGGTCAGGACGGCCGTCTCGGTCGGCGTCAGATGAACCGCCGTGCGCGATGCTCGGCTGCGGGACGCTCTGGGCTGACCGGCCATGCGCCTGACGCTACGCCTGCGGCGGCCGATCTCTCATCGGCCAAAGTGGCTGATATTCTCGCGCCGGAATTCGATTCGAGCGCGGACGTCGCCGAGGAGCGCCCGCCGATGAAAGGCGGCTGCCCCCGTGGCCTTGATTGATGACTCGCATCTTGGAATTCGGAGCCGCCGCAAGCGTTCCCTGCGCTCGGGCTGCGGTGCTTGCCGGCAACGTCACGCGTGTCTCAGGATCGCGCTGGCTCGCGGTGCGGCAGGGGCGTAGGTCGGAGCTATCGCTAGTACTTCTCCTCCTCTCGAGCGTCGGCGCCTGCTAAGAGCGTCGGCGGTACTGGTACCGCCTGTTCGATCCGATGCGGTGCCGCGGACCCGCCTCGCTCCGTTGCAGGAGGTCGTGCAGCGCAGCCGGGTCGTGCTGGTTTCTGCTCCGGCGGCTACGGGAAATCGACTCTGGTCGCGCAATGGAGCGAGCTTGATCCGAGGGTCAGCGGCTGGTTGCAGCTCGCGCACGGCGACAACGACCCCGTGGCGCTGCTCGCCTGCGTTGCGGCGGCGCTCGAGCGCACCGGCCCCGTCCGCGGTGACCTGCTCGAGGAACTTGTCGAGAGTGAACCCGAGGATCGTCGAGGTCGCCCTGCCTCTCCTGGCTGCTGACCTCGGCGAGCGTGACCCGTTCATGTTGGTGCTGGACGACGTTCACCTGGTCACCGCCAAGACCAGCCGTTCGATTCTCGGGTTCCTCGCCGAGCGGGTGCCATCCGGCTCTCAGCTGGTGCTGGTCACGCGAGGCGATCCTGGACTGCGGCTCGGCCGCCTCCGTGCAAGTGGCGACTTGGTCGAGGTCGGGGCCGCGCTGCTCGCACTGGACACGGAGGAGACGCGAGCCGTTGCCGCCCTCGGTGGCCTGGAGCTGTCGGAGGAGGCGGCCGAGGCTCTGCGCGAGCGGACGGAGGGGTGGGCTGCGGCGGTCGCGCTGGCAACGATCTCGTTGCGAGACCGCGACGATGCCGCCACGAGGGCTGCCGGGCTGACGGGCACTCAGCAGCAGATCGCCGACTACCTCCTGGAAGAGGTACTGGAGCGCCAGCCGGGCAAGCTCAAGACGTTCCTGCTCGGCACGTCGATCCTCGACCGGATGACCCCACCCCTGTGCGACGCGGTGCTCGGCACGGACGATGCGGCCGATTCGCTCGAGGCCCTGGCGCGCTCGAATGCGTTCGTCGTCCCGCTCGACGATCGCGGCGGTTGGTACCGCTACCACCACCTGTTCAGCGATCTCCTCCGGGCCGAGCTCAACCGTCGCCATCCGGAGTTGCTCTCTATGTACCTCGAGCGGGCAGCAGAGTGGTGCGAGCTGCACGGAAGCCCCGACGAGGCGTTCACCTATGCGCACGAGAGCGGCGATCTCGCGCGGGCCGGAAGGATCGCGCTCGGGCACTGGGACGAACTCACCGCTCGCGGGCGGATCGGGACCTTGCGGCTCTGGCTCGACCGCTGCGCGGACGAGGAGATCGAATCGGACGCCCAGCTCTCGATCGCGGCAGCCTGGGTGTCCGTGCTGCTCGGCGATCCGGTCGGAGCGAGACGGTTCGTCGCTGCCGCCGAGCGGAGGCCGCTCGATGTGGCATCAGCCGACGGGGCGACCTCGCTTCGATCGGCACTCGCGAACGTTCGAACTGCCGTGGCACCCGACGGGATCCACGGGATGCTGCGTGACGCCGAGTTCGTCTACGCCGCGGAGAAGCCCGAGGGCACCCGCCGGCTTCTCAGTGCCTGTCGCGCTCTGGGGACGGCGCACGTTCTCCTGGGCCGACCGCAGGAAGCGATCGACGTGCTCGGTGAGGCACTCGCTCTGTCGAGCCACCGGCCGGAGCTCGCGCACGTGCGGCTCTTCTGTCTCGCCTACATGTCCTTCGCGGCCACGGAGATCGGCGATCGGCGAAACGCGCACAGATGGGCGATCGAAGCGCTACAGCTGGTCGAAGAAGCGCGTCTCGACGACCTAGCCCAGAGCGCCATCGCCTACGCGGCGGGAGCGCTGGCACAGCAGCAGCGCGGTGACTACACGCAGGCCGCGCGCCAGCTCGAGAACGTCCGGCGCCTCCGCCCACTGCTCCGCGGGGTCCCTTGGCTCGAAGCCGACTGCGCGCTGCGCTGCGCCGATATCAGCCTGAACCTCGGCGATCTCGCTGGCGCCCTCGAGTTTGCGCGGGTTGCGGGCGACGCACTCCAGGGCTACCCCGACGGCGGAACGATCCCCGGCCGGCTGCGGCGTCTCGAAGAGCGGATCAGGCGAGGGAAGGACTACGAGCTCACTCCGGCCGAGCTCCGGCTGATCGGCTTCCTGCCCACGCATCTCTCGCTCCAGGAGATCGCCGACCGTCTCCACCTCTCGCGCCCAACGGTCAAGACTCAGGTCGCTTCGATCTACAACAAGCTCGGTGTCAAGGGCAGGTCCGAAGCCGTCGAGCTCGTCGAGCAGTCCGGCCTCGGAGCGATCGACGGCCGGCTCACGATTCCGCATCCGGATCCCGACTGAGCTCGCCGCCCCGGGCGGGATGGCCGCCCGGGTGAGGGTCGGCGATATCGGCCATTGTGGCCGATGACTGGCCGACCGCCTCCGGCGTAGCGTTGCGCCGTCGGCCGATCGGGTCGAGAAGAACCGCGCGACCGGCGGTTGAGCCGGTCGCAGTGAGAGAAGGAGCGCACCATCTCAGCTGACCGCGACGCGCGTATCGATCTCCAGCCGCTAATGGGATCTTCGTCGTGACGGGTGGGCCGACCGCGTCCTCTGCTGCTGCCAAGGCTTCTGGTTTGGTGTTGCTCACGTTGGCGACGGGACAGTTCGTCATGGCCCTCGACATGACGGTCATGAACACGGCGATCGCCACGGTCGCCGAGGACGTCGGGACCGATGTGATCGGGATCCAGACGGCGATCACGCTCTACACGCTGGTCATGGCGTCTTTCATGATCACCGGCGGCAGGGTCGGAGAGATCATTGGCCGGAAGCGTGCGTTCACGATTGGGTGCATCGTCTACGCGTGTGGGTCGCTGACGACGGCGCTGTCTCACAGCCTGCCGGTGCTGATCATCGGCTGGTCGTTCCTGGAGGGGTTCGGCGCGGTGTTGATCATGCCGGCGATCGTGGCGCTGGTCGCCTCGAACTTCGCGCGGTCGGACCGGCCGCGTGCGTACGGGCTCGTGGCGGCTGCCGGCGCGATCGCGGCTGCCGTCGGGCCGGTGATCGGCGGCTTGTTCACGACCTACGCCTCGTGGCGGTGGGTGTTCGTCGGCGAGGTGCTGATCGTGATCGCGATCCTCGCTCTGGCGCGGCGGGTGAACGACACTCCGCCCGAGAAGGGCGCCAGGCTCGACCTGGTCGGCACCGGGCTGTCGGCGGCCGGCCTCGGGCTGATCGTGATCGGCATCCTGCGCTCGGGTGCGTGGGGGTTCGTGCGGCCCAAGCCGGGTGCTCCCGAGTGGCTCGGGCTCTCGCCGGTGATCTGGCTCGTCCTCGCCGGCGGTGTGGTTGTGGGCCTGTTCGCGATGTGGGAGAACCGGCGTATCGCACGCGGCCAGGCTGCACTGATCGACCCGAAGATGCTGCGCAACATCCAGCTGCGCGACGGCGTCACCTCGTTCTTCTTCCTGTTCCTGGTGCAGGGCGGGATCTTCTTCGTGGTGCCGCTGTTCCTGTCGGTTGCACTCGGTCTGTCGGCGGTTGACACGGGCATGCATCTGCTGCCGCTCTCGCTGATGCTGCTGCTCTTCGCGGCCGGAGTCCCCAAGCTGCTGCCGAACGCGAACCCGCAGCGGGTGATCCGCCTCGGCTTCATGGCGATGTTCGCCGGGCTTGTGCTGCTCGTCGCCTTGCTCGACTACGGCGCCGGAGCGGAGATCGTCACCTGGCCGCTGCTCCTTGCCGGTGCGGGGATCGGCTCGATCGCCTCCCAGCTGGGGAGCGTGACCGTGTCGGCGGTGCCCGACGAGCAGAGCGGCGAGGTGGGCGGAATCCAGAACACGGGGACCCAGCTCGGCGCCTCGATCGGCACCGCGCTGGCAGGCGCCGTGCTCATCTCCGCGCTGACCACCTCGTTTCTTACCGGCGTCCAGAACAACCCGGCCGTCCCCGACCGCGTCGCTGCCCAGGCACAGACAAGCCTCGCCGGTGGCGTCCCGTTCATCTCGGACGCCGACCTCAAGGCCGCGCTCTCCGATGCGCACGTCCGCCCGCGGACGGTCGACGCGATCGTGGAGACCAACGAGCAAAGCCGGATCGACGGCCTGCGCGTCGCCGTGTCGATCCTGGCGCTCTTCGCGCTCGTCGCCTTGCTGTTCACCCGAGGCATCCCCACGGTGCAGCCCGGCGCTCAATCCAAGCCCAGCTCACCGCCGACATAGCCCACCCTTTGACACCTACCGACGAGCCCGACTGTCTCTCCGAGATCCCCGGCCGCCGCGA
The DNA here is from genome assembly GCA_963739405.1 of uncultured Actinomycetes bacterium. Classification (GTDB taxonomy): domain Bacteria; phylum Actinomycetota; class Thermoleophilia; order Gaiellales; family Gaiellaceae; genus Gaiella. The sequence goes on from CAVUAH010000014.1 coordinate 7,092, forward strand.
GAGGAGCAAGAAATGACTAACGACGATCACACAAGCGAAACCGCGGACGCGGCCGCCGACTCGATCCACGGCCCTCGCGAGCCGGAGCAGCCCAAGGACGCATCGCCGCACGCCGACGACACCGGTCCCGTGGGCGAGGAGTCGCCGCCGGAGGCCGAGCCCGTTGCGGACGAGCCGCCTGCGCCAGCGGCGCCCGAGCCGGTTGCCGAGAGCCCTCGGCCCAGGCGTTCGCCCCGATCCCCGAGACAGCCCACAGCGAAGACCAGCCCTCCGCGCCGCGGCCGGCCGTCCAGGGCGAAGGTCGTACCGCACCTCACGCCGGCCGAGCGGGCCGCGCGGGGCAAGGCTGCACGGGCCGAGGTTGGGCGCTCGGTCCACGGCGAGTGGGCCCCGCCGGCAAACCGGCGCGACCCGGTCGACCTGCTCGAAGCGCAGGCAAACACGCGCGTGCAGGAACTGGTCCCGATCCGGTACGGGCGCATGCTCGTCTCCCCGTTCACGTTCTTCCGCGGCGCCGCCTCCGTGATGGCGTCGGATCTCTCGGATTCCCCGAGGACCGGGCTGGAGGTGCAGCTCTGCGGGGACGCTCACCTCTCCAATTTCGGCGTGTACGCCGCCTCTGACCGGCGGCTCGTCTTCGACATCAACGACTTCGACGAGACGCTGCCGGGCCCGTTCGAGTGGGACCTGAAGCGACTCGTAGCGAGCTTCGCGATCGCCGGACGGGACCGCGGCTTCGACGCCAAACAGCGACAGGCGATCAACCGCGCAGTGACCCGCGCCTACCGCACGGCGATGAAGGACTTCGCAGGCATGGGCACCCTCGCGGTGTGGTACACGCGAATCGACGTGGATGAGATCGTCCAGCTGTTCCAGAAGCAGTCGAGCAAGAAGCAGACCGTGCGGATCGACCGTAACGTCGCGAAAGCTCGGACAAAGGACAGCCTTGCCGCGTTCGCGAAGCTGACCCACCTCGTCGACGGAGAGCCGCGAATCACCGGCGATCCGCCGCTGATCGTTCCGGTCGAGGATCTCGTGCCGCCGCGCGAAGGCGGCAGTCTCGAAGAGTTCCTGCACGGTCTGATCCGCTCCTACCGGCAGACGTTGCCGGGCGACCGCCGGCGGCTGCTCGAGCGCTTCCGCTACGTGCACGCAGCGCGGAAGGTCGTCGGCGTCGGCAGCGTCGGCACCCGCGCCTGGATCGTGCTCATGGTCGGCCGCGACGAGAGCGACCCCCTCTTCCTCCAGGCCAAGCAGGCAGAGGCATCGGTGCTCGAGCCGTTCCTCGGCAAGAGCGCCTTCTCCCAGCACGGCCAGCGCGTCGTCGAGGGCCAGCAGCTGACCCAGGCCGCCAGCGACATCATGCTCGGTTGGCTGCGCACCACCGACGTCGAGGGCGTGAACCGCGACTTCTACCTCCGCCAACTCTGGGACTCGAAGGGATCAGCCGACGTCGAGACGATGAACCCGAAGACGATGGCGACATACGCGAACATATGCGGGCGGGCGCTCGCCAAGAGCCACGCCCGCTCCGGGGATGCGATAGCGATCGCAAGCTACCTCGGAAACTCCGATGCGCTCGACCGCGCACTTTCCGCATTCGCCGAGAGCTACGCACAGCAGAACGACCTCGACTACCAAGCGCTCAAGACAGCAGCAGCATCCGGCCGCGTGAAAGCCGAAATGGCGTCTGACAGAACCGCTCCAACGTCGACTCGAGCAGGTGCGCGACGTCCTCGCCGCCGTCGCCCCGACCGTCGGGACGGCCCGTGTCGTGTCGGCGACCAGCAAGATCATGCGGGCGCTCGAGCTCGATCTCCTCGAGATCGAGGCCGAGACCTAGGAAGAGGCGTCAGCCGATCTGGGGGTCGCCGCGACACCACCCAGCCCGCCGGTAGTCGGACCTTGCGTCGCTCGCTCCTGCCGTATGCCCGATCTGCGCCGGTTCGGCGGCGAAGAGGCACGTAGGGGAGCGGTTTGGCTTCGCGCTCGCAATCCGGCTCGGCAGCAAGGGCATCTTGGCCTGATGGAGTAGCTTCTCGCCCGTGACCTACGAGCAGTGGATCACCGAGGTCGTCAAGGTAGTCGAGACGGTCGGCACCGGCATCATGGTCGTAGGCGGGCTCGGCGCGTTCCTTGCGTTTCTGCGCGACGCAGCCACAGACGCGAGAAGAGCCGGGTCGTACGAACGGCTTCGCCGTAATCTCGGCCGATGCATCCTGCTCGGGCTCGAAGTGCTCATCGTCGCGGACATCGTCCGCACCGTCGTCGTAGATCAGACGTTCCAGAGCGTCACCGTGCTCGGAATCATCGTCCTGATCCGGATCCTGCTCAGCTTCTCCCTCGACGTGGAGATCGACGGCGTGTGGCCGTGGAATCGGTTGAGGGAGAGCAGGAACGACCAGGCCCCGTAGTCTCGTGCCCCGAAGCCCCATCCAGGGGTTGAGCCGAGACCTCTTCTGGCGCTGAAGGCCATGATCATGTCCAGCTCGACGGCGCGCGTCGCAACCCACCGACTTGCGGGCGCTTCGAGCAGCGGCCGTCACGCGGTAGCGGTACGCCCACATCGGCTTTCCATCTGCCCTCCGCGCTCGCAGCGTCCGGACCTGACCATGTTGTGCCATTGCGGCGCCTCCTCGAGGCAAATGACGAGTCGAGGAACCGATTCCACAAAGCGCAGCTGTGTAACCCCTTCTCTCGCGCAGAGGGCGTTAGGAAAGGATCCGCACGCTTCGAGGCGGACGGCGGTGGTGGCCGTCAACCGTGCGCACCGTTCTCACCCGCTCGAAGTCGCCCGTGTCCACTCCAGACCGCGAGCCGACAGCTTGATGAGTCCACACGACGTTAGGGCGCTCGAGCAGGCCGGCGAATTGTCAGCGAGTACGGGGCCGCGACGACGTCGCGACGGGCGGAGGGGGAAGGAACCCATCTCCAGGCGGCTAACCACGTTCGCGTGGACAACTACTGGGGCACCGGCCGAACCGAAGCGTTCAGTGACGGCGTGTTCGCGATCGCGATCACGCTGCTGATCCTCGAGGTCAATGTGCCCGAGACCGCGTTCGACAACCTGTGGCGAGGCATCGCCGATCAGTGGCCTTCCTATCTGGCCTATGTGACGAGCTTTATCACGATCGGAGGGATTTGGCTCGCCCACCACGGCATCTTCCGCCGCTTGCAGTACGCGAACACGCCGCTGATGCTGATCAACCTGCTGTTGCTCATGGCCGTTTCGTTCCTGCCGTTCCCGACCAAGCTGATGGCCGAGGCGATCGATAGCTCTGACGCCGAGCGGGCAGCAGTCATCTTCTACGGCCTCTCACTGCTCCTGATCTCGTGCCTGATCAGCGCGCTGTGGGGTTCTGTCGCGCGCGACCGGCATCTCCTGCGGCCAGAAGTGAGCGCGAAGGAGTTCAATGCGATCGCGCTGGCGACAACCCCGAGTGTGGGCTTCTACGTCGGCGTGATCGTGCTGGCGGTACTTGCACCCAAGATCGCCGTGTTCGGCTATCTCGTCATCGCCGTCGTGGCTGTGCTGCGAGCGCGCGGCGACAGCACGCCACCCCTTTCAACGACGTAGCCGGTCGCGGGGTCGACCTGCCGCAGAGCCCGGCTGGCGCGACCGCGGGCCGCGCGGGCTTCATTCCCGTCCGTGTTGTCACGATTGGCGAAATCACCCAACTCCGATCTGCGATTCGCCTCGTCGAGACAAGAAACCTGATCGTGGGGAAGCGTTAGGACTGACGCTAGGAGCCACGATTGACCTCAGAGTCCCGCAATTCGCTCGCGAAGTGTCCCTTCTCGTCCTGGCGGCGTTTGATATCGACCTGCGGACAATCGAGAAGTGGGGGCTGCCGAGCGGGCCGATGCGCGAGATCGCTCGCGGAGACGGCGGCTGACGGCCTTGGCCGAGCACCGCTTCGATGCGGTGCCAGTTCGCAAACGAGGCAGCGCCGCCGCCTAGCTGACGTGCCCACACACGTTGTGAACGACTGAGAGGTCTATCCGGCTCCTCCTTCGAGGCTGTGGGTCTCGCCAAAGACCTGCACCGAAGGAGGAGCCGGATGTCGTTTCACCGTAACGCCAAGCTCGGATTGGCGGGCCGCCACGCGCTGGTTTCTGCGATCGCGGGCGGGATGACGCTGAAGGCGGCCGCGGCCGCCTTCAGCGTGTCGCCAGCGACGGCGCATCGTTGGTGGCACCGCTGGTTGGAAGCTGGTGAGGAGGCGCGGGCGTCGCTGACGTGCCTCTTCGACCGTTCGAGCCGTCCGCACTGCTCCTCCCGGCAGCTCGCACCCGAGCTCGCCGAGACGATCTGTGAGTGCCGTCGCAAGACAGGCTGGGGGCCGCGCCTGGTCGCGGGCGCGACCGGCTTTGCGCACTCGACCGTCTGGAAGGTGCTCAGGCGGGCAGAGATCTCGCGGCCGCCGAGACCAGCGCGCGAGCCGGCAAACAGGTACGAGTGGCCCTGCCCCGGCGATCTCTTGCACATGGACGTCAGCGAGTACGCCCGCGTCGAGCGGCCCGGTCACCGCGTCACCGGCGACCGCTCAAGCCAGGACCGCCAGACGCCGCGACGGCGTCGACGTACGTGCACGCGATCGTCGACGATGACTCGCGCCTCGCCTACGCCGAGATCCATCGGCGATCGAGACGTGCCGTGACCGTCGCCGGCTTCCTCGAGCGGGCGCTCGCCTTCAACGAGCGGCACGGGATCAGGGCGAAGCGGTTGATGACCGACAATGCCTGGGTCTACGTCAAGAGCCGCGACGTCCGGCCGCTGCTGGCGCGGCCGCCAGCTCCGGCACCGGACGACCAAGCCCTACAGACCGCGTACCGACGGCAAGGTTGAGCGCTTCCACCAAACGATGGCGCGCGAATGGGCGTACGGGCTCGTCTACGCGTCACACCGCGAGCGCGCCGCCGCGTTGCCACACTGGCTCAACCACTACAACACGGCGCGGCCGCACAGCTCACTCGGAGGACAACCGCCGATCAGCCGCGTTCACAACGTGTGTGGGCAGGACACCTAGCGGCTATAGCGCCTAGTCCGACGCTCTGCCTGTAGCCCTGCTCGCGACGTGCTCGATGAACCTGACTGGAATCGGCACCAGCCCGTTCTAGTGCCAAGACACGCGCGTTTCTGCCCGGATCCGCCCATACTGCCGCGGTAGCCGGTGGGCGGGACGCACCATGGATACACGGATCGGCGCGGGGCGGACGCGGTCTCCGCCCCGCTTTGCAAGCTGGGGGTCGCCGGTTCGAGCCCGGCACGCTCCATCCCCGCGAACGGCTTGAGCAAGCGGTTTGCGGGAGGCGACTGAGGGCTCGGATTGCTCCGAGCCCTCTCGATTTGGCGATCTGGTCAGATTGGTCAGATTCGACTCGCCCCGAACGCGGCGTCGATCGAATCCCTCACGTCGTCGAGGCCGCGGGTCGGAGGTCACCACCCCCCGTCGACCTCGGCATCCCGTGGGGCCTGGTCGTCGGCGTCTCGCTTCAGGCGGCTTGCTGTTGGGGGAACCAACGCTCTGCGGCGAAGCTAATTGCTTGCTCGAGGACGCGACGGTGGTGAGCGACGGTTCGGGCCGCGTAGCGTTTGCCGGTGGACGGGCTGGTTGGCGTGTACGCGACCCGCGAGATCGTCGTGGTCTGGTCGATGGAAATGCGGCCAAACGCCGGAACCAGATGGTGGCGTACCAGTTGTCGTTCGTTCCAGTGTGGGTCGCCCGTCACCGCTTGTCGGTTTTCGACCCAAAGGTGCAGGGCGTCCGCGACCGTCGGGAGCGCGGTGGTCGCCATCCCGATCTCGCCGAGGGCGCGGGCGAGGCGGTCGCCGCCCCAGGGGGTCAGTCGCCAGGAGAAGAACCAGCCGAGCTCGTCGCTGCCGAGGAGCTCTGTAAGGCCGTGGTCGTGTGAGGCGTAGCCGACCGTTGTGCGATAGCGGCTGCGGAGCACGACGAGCAGGTCGTGCGCAAGGTTGACCGTTTTCTCGTCGAGCGTCGTCTTGTCTTGTCCTCCGATCCTCGCCGGTGGTAGAAGCCACAGGGTCTCTGGGTAGGCGTATTGCGCCCGGTAGCCGTACTCGCCCTCGATCACGCGGCCCCACATCGAGACGCTGCCGGCGACGAGCCAATTCGACTGAGGCCCGCTGACGCGTGAGCGGCCCGTAAAGGTGCGGGAGAAGCGCTGTAGCTCGTCCGCAAGCAGATACAGCAACGGCTGCTCCACCCACGCCAAGTCCTTCAGCCCGTAAACGCCGCAGCGGCAGCGCGGATCGGGAGCAGCGTGCTCGTGGACACGGTCGCCGTCGGCGTCACGCTCCTCGCAGCGAGCCTCCAGCCGCTCTGTTCCTTCCCACCGCTGTTCGATCTGCGGGTAGTTGAACGGGAGCAAGGTGGCGAAACGTCCGTTGGGCCTCGATGAGCGGTATCCGTAGCGCACCGACCTCCGTTCGTCGATGCGCCACATCCGAAACGCCCGAATCGGTGATCCCACCCGATCGGGAACGACCAACCCGGTCAAACCGTCACCTCTTCGGGAACGACAGCCGGCGTCTCCTCGCCCGGAACCTCGTCAGGGACCGGCGTCCCGGTCGGGACAGGGTCCTCGACTGGCTCGAGAACGTACGGCTTCTGCTCGTGGCCGATATCCATGGTGCTCCTCCCCGCGCAGACGAACACCCACTCACCCGACCTCTTTCGAAGCTGCAGCCGTTGCTCCAGAGGAGCCACATCGATAAACCACCTTGCGGCTGTGCAGGTTGGTGGGCGTCTCAACGCCACTCTTGATGTCGGAGGGATCTTACCCGACGTAGAGAAGCGGCTCCTCCGTCTGACACGGTCTCGGATCTCTCTCGCCATAGCCGGTGCGACTCGCCGAGTCGGAGGTCGCCGGACAGCGCACGATGAATAGAGCGCTCGCGGCAGCGGGTCAGATAGATCTCAGATCCGGAGGGAGGGTCAGGCGACCTGGGCGAGGGCTCGGGTGACCGCCGTGCGTGCCTCAGGCTCCCAGCGCTCGATCTCAACGCGGAGAGCGTCGTCTCCGTCATCGACGATCGCGCGGATCTGCGCCGCGTACCCCAGCGCCACCATTAGCTCGAGCTCGGCCGTACTGAGATTCCTCAGCTCCTCGACCGATTGCGGAACCTTCGGCTCGACGATCTCTGCCTCTCCGACCCGGCCGAGCCCCTCGCGCAAGAGGGTCTCGACTGCCTTGATGCGGGCGCCGTGATCGGGCACCGAGATCTCTTGCCGGAAGCTCTTACCGCATTCCGGACAGGTGCAAGTCGCCCACGTCTCGCGGGTCGTGCTCGTGGCTGCCTCGAGCAGCACGCGGCGGATTGTCTCGACCTCCTCGGCCGCGGTCAGAGCCAGCGCGGGGCGGACACCGGCGGGGGCGCCCGGTAGTGCAGCACTGAGCTCGAGCGGCTCCGACTCGGCCACGACCAGGGCTCGCTGACGCGCGTTTCGCCGCTTCACCTGGTCGCCGTTCACGACTGGCTCGGGACCGAGCTGATCGGCCATCGCGGCGTGGTAGGCGCAGAACTCGCCGTCGGTTGCGGCCGAACGACAGGGGCTGGCGTCCCGGAGCTTCGCGGCGCAGGTTGCGCCTGTCATGACTGAAGTGTGACATCAGACGAGACCTCTGTTTCGAGTCGCACGGGTACGCTCCGCGTCGGCATCAAGAGAGCGGGTATTGGCCCGCCGCCAACCGGGTTCGCCCACGGTGGCGCAGGAGATGCGGCCCTTCATGGGCAAGGCGAAACGAAAGAGGTGTGCAATGAGTGAGCCACGGCCAGCCGGGCGCAAGCCTCCGGCAAAGATCACCTGGCGTCAGGCCCGACCGGACGACCCTATGTTCGGGAAGATCTTCATCGTCCCGATTCAGCTGTTTGTAGAAGAGGAGCCTCAGAACCTTCGCGAAGCCGAGGATTGCTCTCAGAGCGACGATCTTGAATCAAGCTCGTAGCACGGTGGGAGCCGCACGAGCACTCATGCCGCCGCGACGACCCGAGACCAGGCCCCGCGTCGATTACGCATCGAGGGCGGAGGGGAGTGCCATGAAGCGAGTCCTTCTTGCCCGTGCGGGCGTGCGCGCGAGAGAAAGAGGCAGGCGTTTGCGAGGAGGGGGTTCGGAACGAGCGATCAGCTCGACGAGGTCGTCGGGGAGGGGATGCGGAAGGACGCTCGCGCGACGCTAGCTCTCGTACTTGAACGAGATGTCGAGCCGGACGCGGTAGCTCGACACTTTGCCCTCTTGGATCGTGACATCGAAGCGGGTCGCTTCGGCAACCCGGATGTCGCGGACGGTCTGCGCCGCCGTCTCCACCGCGTTGCGTGCGGCCGCCTCCCAGGAGTCCGGGCTGACGCCGATGACCTCGGTTACGCGATACACGCTGTCGCTCATCTCGGCTCCTTCTCTCTCGCGGATCGACCCCGACGTGCACGATAGACCCGTGCTCAAGAACCTCGGAGACGGTGTGCAGATGCCGGTTCTCGGGCTCGGGGTGTGGCAGATGGACGAGGGCGCCGAGACCGAGAACGCGGTCGAGTGGGCGCTCGAGGCCGGGTACCGCCATGTCGATACCGCGCAGCTCTATCGGAACGAGCGGAGCGTCGGGGCGGCGATCCGGCGGAGCGGGATCCCGCGCGAGGAGATCTTCGTCACGACCAAGTGGCTGCCGACTGTACGGAGCGCCGGTCGCGCGCTCGAGGAGAGCCTCGAGCGGCTCGGCATGACCTATGTCGACCTGTACCTGATCCACTGGCCGGTGCCGTTCCGCTCCGGACGCGGCTGGCGCGACATGCAGGAGATCGCCGACCGCGGGCTTGCCCGCGCCATAGGCGTCTCGAACTACAGCGATGATCGCCTTGAGAACACCGTCACGGGCGCGCGCCGCAAGCCGGCCGTGAACCAGGTGCTCTTCACCCCATTCCACTATCGCCGCGCACTCCTCGAAACCTGCGAGCGGCTCGGGGTCGTGCTCGAGTCCTACAGCCCGCTCGAGCAGGGACGCGGGCTCGACGATCCTACCGTCGTCGCGGTCGCCCGACGCGTCGACCGCACTCCGGCACAGGTGCTCCTCCGCTGGGGCGTCCAGAAGAACACGGTCGTGATCCCCAAATCGAGCCGGCGCGACCGCATCGTCGAGAACGCCCAGATCTTCGACTTCGAGCTCGACGACGACGACATGCGGACGCTCGACGCGCTCGACCGCACCGGCGGAACCGGCCGCGGCCGCTAGCTCACGGCTCGATACGCAAGCTGCGGCCGGAGTGTCACCCCACCCGCGCCCCATCACCGAGACGATCGCGAGGGGAGGTGGCCCCTTCTCGTCTGTGGAGCTTCGACTTCGAACTCCCTTAGCTCCTCGAATTCGAGCGCGATTCCCAGACCGCCGAGGCACCTCACAGTTCTTCCACTGCTGCCTCCGCGCGCGCGGTCAGCTTGCGCGCTGCCGCCACCGTCGGCGTGTGCGGCTCGACGGCGATCGGCTCGCCGATTCGCACCTCGACCGGGCGGCGTGGCACGAGCTGCCTGGTGTTCAGCAGCCGCACCGGCAGGAGCGGCGCGCCGTTCACGAGCGCGAGCCGTGCTGCGCCGCGGTGCCAGTGCCGATTACCGACAGGCTTCGACGTCCCGCGCGGGAACATGCCGAGAACCTCCCCCTCGGCGAGCAGCTTGCCGGCGTGGGCCATTGCACCGGTGTCGCCGTTGCCGCGCTCAATCGGGAAGGCTCCGAAGGCGTCCATGCCCCAGCGCACGAGTGGGTAGCGCCACAGCTCGGCCTTCGCCATGAAGCGTACGCGGCGGCGGGTCGCGAGCGACAGAAAGAAGGCGTCGATCACCGACTCGTGGTTGGCGACGAGGATGCAGGCGCCAGACGGCACGCGCTCGGCGCCGCTGACGCTTACGCGGTAGAGCCGCGTCAACGCCTCGCGCAGTCGCAGCCGCTCCGTGAGCTCCCAGAGGATCAGCACGCTGCCAACACGGTCTGCGGCGGAGTCACGTCCACCTGGCAGCTTGGAAGACGCGTCCGATGCGTCGGGTGACTGATTATCCCATCTCGATCTCGACCGGTATCCCCAGTCGGCCCATTGCGCGGAGGTGCAGGAAGTGTGAGCGCAGCGCGGCGCGCAGGGATGGCTGCGACGAATAGCGGATTCCGTGCTTGGCGCAGTTGCGCCGCACGATCTTGGCGATCTTGGGGTAGTGCGTGTGCGGCAGGAGCGGGAACAGGTGATGCTCGATCTGGAAGTTGAGGCCACCCAGCGCCCACGTGAGCACGGGGTTGCGCGGGCAGAAGTCGACGGTCGACTCGACCTCATGCACGGCCCACACCGGGCGCCTGGCACGCGCCTGCTCGGCCGAGGTGAACGATGCCTCCTCGACGCAGTGCGCGAGTTGGAACGTCGTTGCCATGATCAAGCTGGTGATCATCGCAAAGCCGAGGTAGGCGGCGAGCACGGCCCACCACGGGTAGACGAGAAGCGGGATCACGAACGCCCAGGTGACGAAGATGCCCTTGCCGACGATCACGCCTGCAAGATTCCAGCCCCGCGGCGCTCTCAACGTGCTTTCGCCGACGCTGCCACGCGCAAACGCGGCGATGTCGCCGACGATCTGCAAGCGCAATCCCATGAGCGTGTACATCGGCCAGATGTAGAGGTGCTGAAACCGGTACCACGGCCGAGGTGCCTGCGACGGCGCGAACCGAGCCAGCGGCACCTGCCTGGCGTCATCATCGAAGCCGTCGATGTTCGTGTAGGTGTGGTGGGAAACGTTGTGCTTCACGCGCCAGGCATAGCTCGAGAACCCGAGCAGCGCATCTGCTGTCCAGCCGAGCAGATGGTTGTAGCGCCGACCCCGGAAGTAGGCGCCATGGTTGGCGTCGTGCTGCACACAGAAGGCCGTCAGCAGTGCGCCCAGCACGAGCCCCGCGAGGCAAAGGAACGCCCCCGCAATGCCAGGCCGGACGAAGACGAGCACCGCCCACGAAGCAACAGTGAGCCCGATCGCCACCGGAGCCTTCGCGAAGAGAAGTAGCGACCCCCTCAGCCGCGTGCGGCCACGCGCGAGATACTGCTCCACCTCGCGACGCGTGTCCTGCATGAACGCTCCGCCAGTGCCAAACGTCAGCCTGTCAGCGCCAACTGCCACGACACCTCCCTGATCTTGCGAACGGACAGCGAAAGGCGCCCGCAGGCGGCGTCGTACTCGTCCGGTGAGCGTGCAGAAGAATAGTCGCTCGACCGTAGATCCAACCGCTCGATCCAACCGCTCGGTTTGCTGTGATGAGGCGGCGCCAAGAGCAGACGGTCTGGACCTCTCTCAAGCGGCTTCTGGAGCGGTTAGAGCCCTTCGCGTCGCGCCAGACGTGCTCCCGCAGCAGCGTCGCCAGCTCCTTGGGGCAGTCCTCAAGGACACGCAGATCGCTTCGCGGTCGGGGATGTCGAGCGCGACGATCCGGGCGTCGCGGTCATATGCGTGTTCGAGCCGCTCAGCGGTGCCGACGAGGTCGGCGTCGCGGAGGCTGGCGGCGAGGTGAAGAACAGCTTTGTCAGCGACCGGGATTCCTGCGAGCCACATCACCGTGACCGTGCACATGTTCGTGTCCTCGCGAATAGAGTGGAGGTCGGTCAGTTGCCCGACGTCTACGCGACGATTACTGAGGCTGAACCGGCCGTCGTCGAAGGGCTCGTCGACATCCTCGAGCTCCGAGCGGCCGATCCGCAGCAGCGTGAGATGCGGGAGGCGTACTTCGCGGACATCGGGTTTCCCGCTGGTGCGCGTGTCGCCGAGGTCGGCTGCGGCCCTGGGCCGGTGGCGCGCGCTCTTGCCTCCCAGCCTGGTGTCGCGACGGTTGTTGGCGTCGACCCGTCACCGATCTTCATCGCCAAGGGCCGAGAGCTTGCGCGGGACATCCCGAATGTCAGGTTCGTCGAGGGCGACGCGCGCGCGCTCCCGCTGGAGGACGGATCGCTCGACGTGCTCGTGTTCCACACCACCCTCTGCCATGTCCCCGATCCCGAACGCGCCCTGACCGAGGCATCACGGGTTCTCGTTGCCGGCGGGCTGCTCGCCATCTTCGACGGCGACTACGCCACGACGACGTTGGCGTGCGGCGACTTTGATCCGCTCCAGGCGTGCGCCGACGCATGCGTCGACTCCCTCGTGCACGACCGCTGGCTCATACGCCGGCTACCGAAGCTCGTACGCGCGGCAGGCTTCGAGCTTGGGCGCTTTCGGAGTCACAGCTACATGGAAGCGCCGTCCTCAGACGGCTATATGTTCGCACTCCTCGACCGCGGGGCCGACGCGCTACTCGCCAGTGGTCGGATAACGCTTGAGGTGAGCAACGCGCTCAAGGCCGAGGCTCGTCGTCGGTCCGAGGCCGGGGAGTTCTTCGGGCACATCGCCTATGCGAGCCTCATCGCCCAGAAGTCAGCGTAGGTCATCACCGTGCAGAAGATCGTCGATTTCGCCCTATGCATCCACACTAAGCGTCTCAGAACAGAACGATCGCGAGCTTCACATCAAGCCTCTAGTGGTGGTGGCGCCGCGTGTACACAACGCTTCCGGGTGTCACCAGTTTCACGTCTGGATCCCAGGGCCGATGTAGACGGCGTCGTCGGTGATGCCGATGCCGAAGCTGCCCGCTATGCCTTTCTTCGTCTCGCCGCATTCGACTGCTGGTTCGGTGTACGGGGAAACCGTGCTCTCAGCGCGAACGTGACAGAAGACGTGCATACCGGCAACCGGCGCGACGTCGCCCGTATGCAAGGGGACGATCCGGAATCCTCCGACGCCCCAGCTGTCGCCGCCGCCCCGAGTGCCATCCCCGCAATCCCGGCTGCTACCGACCTGAACATCTTGCGACCTCCTCCACGCGATCAGATGGTTCCGATCTTCCGACTTCGTGACTTCCGATACATCGGTGGTTTCCCGCGACGCGCCTAGGCCAAGGCCGCGCGACCACCGACGCGCGCAGCGCACCGTGGGCCCGTGTTCGGGACTGTCGTCCGGCGGCTCCGAGCAGGAGTCACGATTCCATCGGTCCCCTTCGCCGCTTGAGGCCACGCTATGAGGGCCGCCAGCAACACGCGGCCACCATCAGAAGCGACGGCAACCATCCGTCAAGAGGACGCGAGGATGGGCGACGTTGCGCGAACGTCCCCGGTGCCGGGGTCGGTGTCCGAGCAGTGGCGGCTAGGACAGCAGGAGCTGAAAGCCGAGCATGAGCGCAAATGCGGTACCGCCGGCGAGGGCGACGACCCTCGCCGGCGCCGTTTCGAGCGCCTCGGGGAGCAGCTCCCCGAGCACCATCCACACCATCGCACCGGCCGCGAATCCCAGCCCGACGGGGAGGATCGACGTGAAGCTCTCGACGAACAGGAACGCGGGAACCGCGAGCAGTGGCTGCGGCAGGCTCGAGAAAATGCTCCATCCCGCCGCAGCACTGACCGAGGTCCCACGAGGAACCAGAACGAGGCTGATCGCGAGCCCTTCGGGGATGTTGTGCACGGCGATCGCGATCGTGATGAGCAGACCAAGCGTCGATCCGTCGGCGAACGCGGCTCCGACCCCGATCCCTTCGGCCGCGGAATGGACGGTCATCACGCCGACGATCAGCAGCGCCCGCCGCGCGTCCTCACCCCGCAACGATCCCATCGCGTGTCCATGGTCGTGCTCGAGGTAGCGCTCCGTCACGAGCACAAAGCCGATTCCCAGCGCAACGCCCAAGCGCGGTGCGCCACAGACTGCGATCGACGCCCTGCAGACAAAGGCTGACACTCGCAGCGAGCATCACACCGGCCGCGACTGCGTTCGATGCGCCGAGGACAAACCGGCCGGCAGAGCGGACGAAGAGAAGCGGCAGAGCGCCAAGCCCCGTCGCCAACGCCGTCACCAGAGCGGCAAAGAACACCGTGACGACGGTTGGCTCCAACAAGGTCACCGTACTCGCCACTGTCGTCCGCCATCTGGCGAGCTGAGGAGTCGCCCCCGTTCTGGCACGCTAGGCGCCTCGCGGCTTTGCAGCGTTCGGGCGGATGCGAAGGTCGAGGACGTCGCTCGGCGATGGCGGACTACGAGCTGACCGAGGTCCCCCAGTAGTCGACGGCGAGGAGCACCCGATTGGAATCGTCGCGGTCGACGACGTCCTCGAGTTGCTCTTTCCGTCGCAGGCGGCGCCTCGGGATCTTTGGCGGCTCCTGACGGGCAGGGTTTCTCGGCCGTCGGCCGAATCGCTCCCTGTGGGTGACCCTACGGGGACTTCTCCCGACAGCGCTCGGCATGTGATCGTCGGCGAGGACGCATCAGAGCCTCATTTTCGCCGTGAGACGGTCGAGGAACTCCTTGCGGCCGGCCGCTTCTTCTGGCTCGACCTTCATCAGCCCGAACCTGACGACTTCGAGGTCCTTCGAGATGTCTTCAAGTTCCATCCGCTCGCGGTCGAGGATTCGGAGCACTTCGGCCAGCGGGCGAAGCTGGACGAATACGGCGACTATGTCTTCCTCGTCGTCTACGGCGCCGCGCACGACGAGGACCGTCTGGTCGAGGTGCACTGCTTCTACTCGGCCAGCTATCTCGTCACCGTCCACCTCGACGACTGCCTGGCGTTCCAGGAGATCCGCGAGCGCTACGCGAAGCGCGCGAAACCGATCGAGCGCCCGGCGCTGTTGCTGTACCGCATCGTCGACGGGCTTGTCGACAGCTTCTTCCCGATCTTCGCCGACTTCGACGACCGGATCGACACGCTCGAGAACGAGATCTTCCTCCGCCCCAACGACGCACAGCTCCAGGAAATCTTTGCGATGAAACGATTGTTCGTTGGGCTGCGCAAGGCGATCACTCCGCAGCGCGACCTGTTCGCGAGCCTGATCGGCGGCGTCGACGACCTCCCGGCGATGACCCAAGACGACGAGCGGTACTTCCGCGACGTCTACGACCACTTGATCCGGATCAGCGATCTGATCGACACCTATCGGGATCTCCTGACCAGCTCGATGGACGTGTATCTCTCCACCGTCTCGAACCGTCTCAACACCGTCATGAAACAGCTGGCGATCATCGCGACCATCTTCCTGCCGCTCAGCTGGCTGACGGGCTTCTTCGGCCAGAACTTCGGCTTCGAAGTGCGTCATATTGCGGGCTGGGAAGCCTTCCTCTTCCTCGGGATCGGTCTTGAGGTGTTCGGGCTGCTGTTGCTGCTCGGATACTTCAGGTGGCAGCGCTGGTTCTGACCAACTCAGAAGGGCGCCCATGGCCGGCCGCGTCGTGCACTACCCTGAGCGAGGTGCTCGAGTCTGTCTGGGTGGTCGGCCGACTGATCGTGGGGCCGCTGACCGTGGCGGTGTTCACCGCTGTCGAACTATCTCACTACGGTTTCCTCGCGGCCGCCTTGGGCTCGTATCTCGTCTTCGCAGCGGCTCAGGGCGCGGTTATCTCATGGAACCGCTACCAGCTACGTCGGGCCAAACGGCGACTCACCCTCCAGCGAGTGCGGACCAGGATGTGGCGCTCCAGATCGCGCGGAGGAAGGATGTGAGAAAGGCTGGCTGAGCGCGTACGCGCTCGTGGCCGCGGAGCGCAGCCGCTCCCCGCCAAAGGTCAAGGCCTGCCGGCTTTGGGCCGCTTCGACGTGTCGGTCTGATTGGTCGCCTATCCACGCGCGTCGGTCGAAAGGCGGAAGCACGATGACGACGATCACCCGACGGACCGAGCTCGCGCACCGCACGAACGACGGACTCCACGTCTACCTCTTCTGGAACGAGCCCTACGAGCCGCGTCACCGTACGCGCCCACGACGCTCGAGGCGACGACAGCTGCGAGTTCGAGGTGGACGGACGGCACGCGCTCGACGCCTTCAACCACCCCTACGCCTACGCCGCCCGGACCGACACGACAGACCTCGGTGCCTTGATCGACGGTCTCGCCACCTCACACGTCTCGGGCAGCGACTCGCAGGAAACGACCATCAACCCATGGAGGACCGACCATGCACGCACGGATCGATAACCCGGCACTCACCGTTCCCGGCGCCTTGAAGCCGCTCCAGGAGATCGCCAACGCGGCCAGGCGGGCCGACATCCCCGAGACGACGCTGTACCTCGTCGAGCTGCGAGCGAGCCAGATCAACGGTTGCGGCACCTGCGTCGACATCCACTCCCGCGAGCTCGCGCACGCGAGCGAGCCCGATGCGCGCATCAACACGGTCGCCGTCTGGCGAGACGTCTCGTACTTCACCGTGGCCGAGCGGGCCGCTCTGGCGCTCACCGAGGCGGCCACCCGTCTCGCCGATCGCCCTGACCCCGTTCCCGACGACGTGTGGGACGAGGCCGCGCGCCACTACGACGCAGGCGCAGCTCGCCGCGCTCGTGCTCGCGATCGCCGCGATCAACACCTGGAATCGCCTCAACGTCACGACCAGGCAGATCAGCGGAGAGTGGGTGGGCGAGTGGATTGACTCGAGCCGGCGGGACAGGGAGGCAGCCTGACCCGGGCAGTCGGCAGATCGACGTCAGGCCGCCGCCGGGCCAGCTGTTTCTCTGCGCCTTATCGGGGGAACCAAGCGAAGTCGGTGACGAGACGTTCCTCCGGACCCGGCCCCACCACGATCACCGCTTCGACGGGGCTGGGCTACCCTCTCGGTCACCTGATGCCTCGCGCGGGCGCGCGTGCCCAGGGACGAAGGACGTCGGCGTTCGGGGCAGAGTCAGAAGCTCGGCTTCGCGGCCATGTTCACCACGATCAGCAGGAGGAGCACGGTGTCGAAGCGGAAGATCATGAACAGCCGCTTCACGCGCATCGCGACCTCGCGCGAGTCCGGCCCATGCATGCGTGCGGCCGCGTCGATGCGGCCGAGCTCCGGGCCGACAAAGCCGACCCCGACCAGCGCGGCGATTGTCCACCCGACGAGCGCAAAGATCACCCAGAACTGGCCCCACTCGAAGTTGCCCTTCTGCATAAGAATGATCCCGAACACGAGCGTGACGACCAGCGTCGGCGTATAGACCCGGGTCCCGATCCAGGCGCCCATCCTGCCGAGGGCACCGAGCGTCTCCCCCTCACCGCGTCGCTCGAACACGATCCCGAGCACCGTGAGCGTGACGTCGCCGCCGACCCAGATCACGGCGGAAAGGATGTGGATCGCGAGGTAGGCGTAGTACGCGGAGGGGGCGAGCGCGAGAAAGAGGATCGCGCCGGCGAACAGGAGCGCCCCAGCGAGAATCGTGTCGACGCCAAGCCCTCCGAACGGCCGCGGGGCCGACAGTGCTGGAGCGCTCTCCTGATCCATCGCGCGCCAGTAAACGACATGGCGTTGACGGGATCAACCGTCTGCCGATCGCGGACGCGAGCCCGATGACGACGGCGGCGGAACAGACGGGCGTCACCAGACCTCGGGCCTCCGCGCTGATCGAAGAGCTCGCCGGGCTCGGCATCGCCTAGGCCGCCCCGTCGATCCGATGTGTTGGTGGCACTCAAATCCGCGACGAAGCGCCTCGACGAGCTCTGTGTCTGCGGTACGACCGATCGGTCGAAACTCCACAGAACGGGCGCGAGGCTCATACGAGCCCCGCGGTCTCCCGGCTAATGCACGACGCCCAGAGCATAGCGCCTTCGCGAGGTTGTGTTGCCAAGCGAGACGCGGAGGCGTATTGTCCAATGTGCTAATGCAAGACGATTACCACCGGATCCCGTGAGCTCCTCGCCGGGAACCGAGACGCCCGCCGAGCGTCCACGCTCGTGGTCGATCACGGCCGACATGACCCTGCAGCAGGAGCTTGAGGTCAGGCGCCGGAGGATGGAGGAGCTCAGGCGCGGCATGTCCGCGGACGAGGAGCGCGCCGTCCGGCGGAAGCTGCGACTGCTGCGGGGAAACCGGATTCCGAGGGGGGCGTCGCCGCAGAGTCGGGGTCACGTTTCCCGGCCGGTGGTTCGATCCCGCTCGCAACGGTCGCGCTCGATGGCGACGGCGCACGGCCCGCCGGATCGACCGCGACAGTCTGACGCGCACCGACTGACCCGACGCCGGGCTGGGCGCGGATGAGCCGCCTCGCGCTAATCGCGACAGTCGATGCGCTCGAAGTCGGCGACACACGTCACGCCGTCGAGATCCTGCTCTCGCTCCTCGACGGGCAAGAGGAACCCGTCGAGCATCGTGTCCACTGCCCCGCCTGCGGGCAGGGCTTCGCGTGGCCGGCACTGCTCGAAACCCACCTCGACAACTGCTCGACCTCGCTTCGGTGGGCAGAGTGAACTGGCAGGCGCTCAACCTCGCCGCTCCGGAATATGACCGGCCTCCCCGGCCGCCCGACATCGGAGGGCTGCTGTACAGCGGCCTGCGGCACGGGATCAGCGGGCCGCCCGAGTCGATGAAGACGGTCGTTGCGTGGATCCTCGCGCAGGAGCGTGTCCGCGGAGGCAACACCGTCGCGGTCGTCGACTTCGAGATGGGGCCGTACGCGACCCGGAGGCTCCTGCTCGACCTGGGGTCCACGTCCGAGGAGATCCGCGAGCACGTCATCTACTACGAGTCGCCCGGTGAGCCCGCCGCCGCAGACCTCACCGCGATGGTCGAGGAGAACGTCACCTTCGTTGTGATCGACGCCACCGCCGGGGCGTACGACGCCAGCGGCCTCGACGACAACAAGCGCCAGGACGTCGAGAGGTTTGCGCGAGCTTGGGTGCGTCCGCTGTTCGAGGTCGGGATCACGACAGTGCTGATCGACCATGTGACCAAGAGCGTCGAGACGCGCGGCAGGTACATGATCGGCTCGGAGCGCAAGCTCGGCGGCGTCGACGTCCACCTGGGACTCGAACTGATCGGCCAGCCCCTGACTCGCGGCGGCTCGGCCGTCGTCAAGGTGCGCGTCCACAAGGATCGCCCCGGACACCTACGCCGCCCGGTCCCGGTCGAGCTTCACCTGGAGTCCGACCCCGAGAGCCACCTCCTGACGTGGGAGTGGAAGCGCCCCGCGTCCGCGATCGCGGACTCCGGCGGATGGCGGCCGACGATGTACATGGAGCGTGTCTCGCGGCACCTCGAAGGACGCGCCCCTCAGAGCCGCACCGCGATCTACCGCGACGTGAGCGGCCAACGTCAGCGCGTGATCGAGGCGACCAACCTCCTACTCACCGACGGATACCTCGACGAGGTCGACGACAAGCTTTTCTCGACTCGTGCGTTCCGACACGAGGTGCCCGGTGGTTCCTATTTGGTTCCCGCCCAGGATGCTAGGGATGAGCCGGCCGGTTCCCCGGTTCCCAAGCCGTTCCCGACGGTTCCTGGAACCGGTTCCTCCCTTGGTTCCCATGGTTCCCCCTCTCTAGAGGGGGAACCGGGAACTAGGCAGGGAGCCAACGGGAATCCCGGGGTTGGGGTCGTCGAGTGCGAGACCCACCCCGGTCTTCACGAGGTCGCACATCGCGCTGCTGGGTTCGTCTACCTCGCCTGCGGCTGCCGCCGCCTAGAGGAGGACGTCGCCTTTCAGCGGCAGGAAGGAGCGCGAGCATGAGTCGCAACCCGCGCTGCAGTCAGTGCAAGACCGAGCTCACGATGACACGGCCTGTCGTTGGTGGAGTCTGGCTGTGCGGCGACTGCGTGTATCTCCTCGAATACGGCCCTGCCCGACAAGACGCACCGCGTCCGCCAAGGGCGCCGAAGAAGCGTGCGGCACTCCGCACGCCCAGGGCGCCGAGCGGGCAGCCGCAGGAGGAGACGCTGTTTCCAGTTGAGGGCTTCGCCTGATGAGCCGTGACGTGTGGACCGCCGACCCTCGCCAGATGGCGACGGCTTCATTGCCTTCTGTCGCCCCAGGGGGAGGGGGGAGGGGGGCGCCTCGCGAGATCGATGCCGCACGAACCCCCATGCCTGTTTTCTTATCCCCCCCCGCGATCGGACGGATGAAGACAACGGAGAAGCCGCCGAGGTCGCGGTTCTGGTCGAGGGACTGGCTCGGACCATGAGCGCCAGGCCGTCAGCCGTCGAGCTCCTCGACACGCCGGGCGCGCTGTTGCTCCGCGGCGACCTCTTCCGGCTCGGCTTGACTCGCGCGATGGTCGACGCCGTGTTCCGCGAGATCGCCCGGACAGACGGCATCGTCATGTTCCCCGGCACGCGGCGCACTGCCGTGCGCGTCGCCGCCTACCGCGAGCTGCTCGAGCGATCCACCTACCGCGACGACGGCACCCGCGTGTGGCCGACGTGATGACGGTCCCCACCAAACCCTCCATCATCGGCCCGTACACTTTCGCGCTGGCGCCCATGAGAGGCGCCCCGACGGGTCCGTTGGACGCGGCACCCGCCGGGACTCGAGCGACACCCCTGGAGGTGCCGATCGTGAGAGGAACCCTACGGAGACGCGGGGCCGAAAGTGCCTAGCGTCAGGATCCGCACCCGTCTCACGAAGGACGGCGACAGGCGCTACCGTGTCCTGTATCGGCTGGGAGGCCGCGCGACGAAGGAACGCTACGGCGGCTCGTTCCCGACGTTGAAGCTCGCGCTTGCCCGTAAGCGGTGGATCGTCGGCGAGATGGCCGCGCTGCGTGTTCCTGACCTGGGGCTGCTGAACGTTGAGCCGGAACGCTCGCCCATCGTGGCCGAGGCTGCCGAGCGGTGGCGTGTCTCACGGGTTGACGTGGCCGACTCAACACGGGTGCTGCATCGTGTGGCGCTGGGCCGGGTGCTGCCGATCCTCGGCGACCGCCACGTTGACGACCTGACCTCGGCCGACGTGGCCGACCTCGTCGCCCGACTCCACGCCGACGGCCGCAAGCGCGAGACGATCTCCAAGTCGATCACGGCGCTTGCGCAGACGCTCGATCACGCAGGCGTCGATCCGAACCCTGCGCGGGACAGGGTGCGCGTGAAGCTGCCTCGAGAGGAGCGCCTCGAGCTTGACCCGCCGACCGCAGGCAACGTCGCCGCCGTCTACCGGACCGTCCCGAAGGTGCATCGGTTGCCGCTGCTGTTCCTCGACTGGTCGGGCGCCCGTGTCGCCGCGATCGACACCCTCACGATCGGCGACTACGACGAGCCCCGCCGCAGGGTGCGGCTCCGGGCCGAGACGACGAAGACACGTCGGGCCTTGTGGATCGAGCTGCACCCCGACCTCGCTGACGCGATCGAGTCGAGCCTGCCGCCACGCGAGGACCGCGACCCTGCCTCGCGGCTGTTCCCCGGCTCAGGCGCCGACGCGCTCCGCACCTCGATCGCGAAGGCTTGCCGTGCGCTCGCGATCCCGCTGTTCTCACCGCACGATCTGCGGCACCGCAGGATCTCGCTGCTGCATCTGCGGGGCGTCCCGTGGGCGAGGATCGGCGAACAGGTCGGGCAGCGAAACCTCGCGGTGACCGCGAACACCTACACCCACGTCATGCTCGACGAGGGAGAGCTTGACTACGGGGCGCTGCTCGCCGGGAACGCCTGAAACGAGCTTCCGCGGCCCGTGTCAACTCTGCCAAGTACGGGTCGACCATCGCACCGTGACTTCGGGTCGGGTCGAGCGATTCCTACGTCACGGAGCTAGTGCCCTGTGCCCCGGATGCTGCCCGGTTTGATGGCCCGTACCTCCTGAGGCCAACGGCACGCCTCCGCGATCCTGCCCGCCCACATCCGCGCGGCCTCGTCATCGGCAACGTCGACGATCGTGAACCCCCCGACGCACTCCTTGGTCTCGGCGTAGGGCCCGTCGGTGATGACTAGCTCCCCGCTGGTTGCGTCGGCGCTGGCCAGGGCGGTCGTCTCCTCCAGACCGCCGCCGAAGACCAGGACGCCCGCATCCTTCATCTCGGCCACGAGCGCCTTGGACTCCACTCCGATCTCGACGAAGTCCTCCTCGGGGTAGTCGGGGACCCACTGCTGGTTGAAGAAGATCAGGTACTCGGGCATGCGTCCTCCTGCGACGGGTGGCCCCGGTGGCCACATCTATTCTTCACGACGAACGGCGGCTGCCCGATTCGACACCGGCAGTGCGGATTTCTCATCGGTCGTCCCGCGGTCGCCGTCGAACAGGTCCTCGCGCCCGGGCGGGCAACGATCGAGGCTCCCTAGTAGAGAGGTGTGCTACGGCGATGCGGTGAGGTCCCCGGTGCGGCCCTCGGCGACGAAAAACCGCCCATTTGCAGGGCGCTCCGAGTCCTGCACCGCCCATTTCGCAATGAGCTGTCACTCCGGTTAGCTCAACCATGCGTTGCACACCATGCGACAGGTGCGAGATATGCAATCCGGTGCTGTCCCCGGTGCTGTCGTTGTAACCGATGAGCGGTCCCGGGAACAACCGCCTCGGCGACCCCCAGCTTGCAAATTCTGGTGGGCGGGCGCCACTGCGAGCACCCAAGCCGTTTTGCACGAGTGTGTGGGGTTGCTGTTGGTCTGTATGTCGGTGTGATCTGACACGAATCTGACACGTGCGCACCCCCGGCGCACTTGCTGTCGGCAGGCGGGCATCCTGGGGGAGGACCCTCGCGCAGCCCGTTCTGGCGCTTCGAGTAGGCGTTGCCGAGATCGTGGTCGCACGCGCTCACGGCGACCGGGAGGGCGGCGCACCCCTGGTGGTGCTCGCGCTCTTGTTGGTCGGCGTGATCACCCTGGACACCGTCGGCCGCGGAGTCGTCGTTCTTCTTCGTCGTGTCATCTTGGACGGTCGGCTCAGGCGTCATTCCTGAACACTCGCGCGTGCGAGGCTCTACGCCCCCGGGCGTGCCCTCGACCGGGGCGGCGTGCAGACGTAGAGGAGCGCGCGCCGCTGCAGGGGGCCATCTCCTCGCTCGACCCGCGATGGCCTAGCAGGGGTAGCCGGACAGTTATGGTCGGGGTAGTGACGACGCGAAAGAGCGACCGATCGGGCGTGGTCGCCCCGCTAGATGTGAAGACGCTGCTCGCTTCCGTGGAAGCGGCTCCGCCGATCGATGCGGCCGAAGTCGTCGCCGCCGCCTTGACGGATGCTCTCGGGGCGCGCGACGTCAGCTTCCTTATCGCCGACTACAGTGGCCGGTCACTGATCCGGCTGAGTCACGTCCGCCGCCTGAACGCTGCCGATGATGGAAGCCGCGAACGCGGACAGGCGGTCGCACTGGCGGGGACACCGCATGGTCGTGCGCTCGCGGAGCAGGACGTCCAGATCGTGAAGGACTCGGATGGATTCCGGGTTTTCGCTCCCGTGACGAGTCGAGGCGAGGCGGTCGGCGTACTGGAGCTCGGATTTGAGGCCGAGCCTGACCAGCCGGCGCTCGCAGTCGTGTCGGCTGGGGCCCACGCCCTTGCCTACATCGTGATCGCCAACCGCCGCTTCACTGACCTGTTCGACTGGGGCCAGCGTTCAGTGCCGCTTTCGTTGGAGGCAGAGCTCCAGCATCGACTCCTGCCCGCCTCGTACACCTGCGAGGGGGGCCAATTCACGCTGGCCGGATGGCTGGAGCCAGCAGGCGATGTCGGCGGAGACACGTTCGATTTCAGCGTCGAGCGAGATACCTTGCATCTCTCCATGAGTGATGCGATGGGCCACACGCTGAACGCGGCCGTGCTGGCAACAGTGTTCGTGGGCGCGTTGCGAAACGCTCGCCGCCGCGGCGTCAATCTCGCGGAACAGACGCAGCTTGCCAACAAGGCGCTATACGGGTTCGCCGATGATGGCGACTTTGTGAGCGGGCAGGTCGTACGGCTCGACCATGCCTCCGGTGTCGCGCGAATCGTGAACGCCGGGCATCCCTCGCCGATCCTGATCCGGGAGGGCCGCGCCGAGACCGTTGCGTTGGCCCCTGGACTCCCGTTCGGCGTAGCACTCGATTACGACTATCGCGTCCAAGAGCTTCAGCTGGAAGTCGGAGACCGGCTCGTCTTTCTGACTGACGGAATCCTCGAGCGCAACGCGGCCGATGTGAACGCCATGGAGATCGTCAGGCGGACGCGACACCTTCATCCACGTGAAGCGGTACAGGCGCTGACACAGGCCGTGGTCAAAGCCTGCGGTGGGGAGCTCCGCGATGACGCAACAGTGCTGTGTGTGGACTGGCACGGCGGCCCAACAGGAGAACGGGACGCAAGCTCGGGTGCAGACCAGTAGCCCGCGGCCCGCGGCCTGTTCCGCCCGGCTCTGGTGACATTCGCGAACTCTGGCGCACTTGAGCGTGAACCAGCTGATGGAGCTGGCGGAGGCGGGAGTAAGGGGTTCAACGGACGACTTGACGTAATTCCCCGTGTGACACGCGGCGAGGCTGAGATCGTCCGCGATGGGAACGGTCTCGCTCGACGGGTTTGGCTACTGATCGCATCGGGTAAGCAATGTAGGCGCGTTGGTTGTCTTTGACGGCGTCGAGGGTTTTGTTGGTTCCTCTTCGATTGTCACCCCCGGCCTGAGCGCAGCAGAGGGTTCGTTCGGACTCGCTGTCCTGTACGGAATGAAGGAGCACCTCATGTTTGCGACCATTCGCCGTTACGACGGTGTGGACCAGAATCGCTCGGCCGAGTTGACCCGCAAGGTCAACGAGACGCTCGTCCCGAAGCTGGAGAAGCTGTCCGGGTTCGCTGGCTACTGGCTGATCGAGGCCGACAACGGCGTCTTCAGCTCGCTCAGCCTGTTCGAGACTCCTGAGCAGAGCAAGGAGTCGACGAAGATCGTCGCCAGCTGGATTCGCGACGAGAAGCTCGAGACGATGATCCCCAACGAGCCCAAGATCACGAGCGGCAAGGTCGTCGCTCACAGCGACCGCGTCCTGGTCGCCGCGTAGCTCGACCGCACCGCATCCCGACGAGAGAGGGCCCGGCTTGCCGGGCCCTCTCTCGTCGCCTCCGCCCGACGTGTCGTCTCCTGAGGACGCGGGTCGGCAATCGCTTGTTGCGCACTCCAGAAACGGGCGGCGGCCTCTCGGTCGCCGCGCAGCTAGAGACCAGCGACGTGGTGGAGTTCGTAGAACCCCTGCCGCGTCGGCGGCACCGGCCACTCGACGTCGCCGAGCACTGCGTGGACGGCGGGCATCACGTGCTCGTCGAGGTACGCCTGGCCTTGCTCGCGCCTCTCCCATACGTTGACGATGCGAAAGACCCTGTCCTCGTGATCGAACCCGGCGAAATGGATCAGAAGCCCCTCCGGTGCCGGCTGATTCTTCGTCAAACGCTCGTTCACTGCGTCGTAGTTCGCCGTGCCACGATCGCTGATCGCGAACTCCTGGATGAAGGCGACGGCCATCGGCTCCTCCTCGTTGAGTGTGAGCGATCGTATCCCTGTAAACGGCGTCCGAAGAAGGCCCGCCGGGGCACGTCCCGTATTGACAACGAATCCAGAGAACACACGGGACCACACCGGTAGCGTATTCGGCCGGCATGGGTCGCGCCCTCGGCGAGCCACGGCAGCGCTTGGCGTGGGCGGAGATGCGGACTACGCTCGTGCGGGGCATAGTTGCGAAACGCTTCGTGAGCAGGCGCCGACCGGGCAACGCGGCCATCACGTGGACGAGATCCTTCACAAGGCGAGGGAGATCGGCGACATCGGGATGATCGTTCTGGATCCGTTGGGCGGCAGCGTCCGGGCGGACACATCGAGCGACCACGACAGCGATGTTCGTACGGCGCTCGCCTGTCTGAACGATCTGGCCGACCATCTCGGGTGCCGCGTTGAATCCCGATCGGCGTCTCATGGTCAGGCTGTTGCAGTGTGAGCAGTGCACCTGTTCGAGCGACGAGCGGGCTCGGGGCCGTGAGCTGCGCGGTGCGTCCGCCTTCCCTCCGCCGCTTGTGCGGCAGCCTGCAGCCGCATACGGTCTGTGGAGGGGGAGAGAGGATTGGTCTGCGAGCAATGCGGCTGCTCGGGCGGGCTCGGCATGGGCTGGGTGTCGTTCGTGCGCGCCGAACTCTTCGACTCGGACGACGAGTCGTGGTGCGGGGCCTATTGCCCGCCCTGCGCGGCGGCCAGATTCGGCTTCCGAACCGCGGCCGCCGAGACATACATCTGCGTGTGGGAACCGCTTCCGGAGCCGAGACGTCGAGGCCATGACCGAACGGCAGCCGCGGGACGCGCAAGAGACGTCCTAGACGATTCGGGCCCACGGTGATGAAGGATCCCGAGCCGTGCATCCGTGATGAACGGGACGTGCCCTGAGTGCCGAGACGATCCTCGCGGCGCTCGACGATCCGCCCGCCGGCCTACTGTCGCGCCTCCGTGGCGTCCTGCTGGACGAGCACGTCGGCAGGGTGCGCGATGGGGCTCGTGTAGCGCGCGTGAAGGTCCAGACGCCTTCTCGACCAACGGGTAGCGCCGCATCCAGCCGCGTCTCCGACACTGATCACATGAGCCTGTTGCTGAGACGCTGGCGTCACAAGTACTCCCCGGCCGCACGTCGCGGACGCGAAGCCGCCCGCAAGTTGACGGCCCACCTCGAGTACACCGCCTGGGTGGCAGAGCAACGGGCACTGACGCAGCGCGACGACGTGACTGCCGCAGAGAAGCGGTAGCGCGCCGCCCGCGCTCGCTCACGCCCTGCCCTTCGCGGGATCGCACCCGATCTCGGCACACCTTCGAGCACGTCCGCGAGGCCGTGCGCGTTCGCGCGAGAAGGGATACCCCAGGCGTGGATGGCATGGCGATCCCGTAGGATCGTCTCTGCCATGCCGATTGTCGCCGGCACCCGCATTTCCCGCGAACAAACACTCGAGCTCGCGGCGACGCTCGCCCGGGACGGCTCCGATCACACAGCTCGCGTCCTGCTGGACGCCATCACACTCGCCCGCGAGTTCGTTGCGCTCACGGCCGATGACCGCGAGGCTATCCTCGCGGTGCTGGATCACCCACGGGGCGAGCTCGTCGATCTGCGGACTGCGCTCTTCGCCGAGCTCAACTGGCGTCGAGGCATCGCTCGCGACCATGAGCCCCGAAGCAAGTCGCCATACATGCGACGAACATCGCGGCAAGCCGAACGCGGGTAGTCCGATCGGAATCTATTTCGCGGCGAGGTACGCGTAGCTCATCGTTCGAGCACCCGGCTGGACGCGCGTTCCTCCCCACGCGGTAACCCATGGCCTGCGCGTAGTCACATAGGGTCGGGACGACCCTCCAGGGTGGGAGACCCAGTGCCCCGCGCGTGTCCGCGCGGGCGAGGGAAGGTGGTGGGCGTTCGCGACGAGGGTCGTTCTCGGTCACCGGGCCAGCCACCCCCCGTCGACGGGGAGGACGACACCGTGCACGTAGTCGGCGGCCGGCGAGGCGAGGAACAGAACCGCGCCCGCGATGTCCGCGGCCGTTCCCCATCGTCCGGCCGGGATCCGCTCCAGGATCTGGCGCGAGCGGTTCGGATCGTCCCGCAGCGCCTGGGTGTTGTCCGTCTCGATGTAGCCCGGCGCGACGGCGTTGACGTTGACGCCGTGCGCGGCCCATTCGTTCGCGAATGCCTTCGTCAGCTGCGCGATTCCACCCTTGCTCGCTGCGTACCCGGGGACGTTGATCCCGCCCTGGAAGGAGAGGAGAGAGGCGATGAAGACGATCTTCCCCGCTCCGCGCTCCACCATGAGCCGGCCGATCTCGCGGGTGAGCACGAATTGCGCCGTCAGGTTCACCTCCAGGACCTCGTCCCAGTCCTCGTCGCCGTGGTCGGCCGCCGGGTTTCGCCGAATCGTTCCTGCGTTGTTGACGAGCACGTCGATCGGCGGCCCGGCTCGCAGCGCCTCGACGAGGTCGTAGACCGCGGCCCGATCGCCGAACTCGGTTGTGTGCCCACGGAAGATCCTCCCCCGCTGAGCGATCTCCCTGCCGACAGCTCCTCCGTCGGGCTCGAGGTTCGCGCTGACCCCGATCACGTCTGCGCCCGCATCTGCGAACGCGATCGAGATCGCCTCACCGATGCCGCGACGACAGCCCGTGACGAGCACGGTCGAGCCCGAGAACGAGCCGGAAGTCACGCTCGACAGTCGATCAGGACCTTCATGGCAGCGGCGTCGTCGAGCTCCTCGAACACGGAGGGCAGCCGGTCGAGCGGCTCGACCGCGCTGATCAGACGCTCGAGCGGCAGCGCATCCGCGGCGAGGAGATCGATCGCCCTCTCGTAGTCCTCCGGCTCGTACACCCTCGCACCGACCATGCGCAGCTCTTTCCAGAAGAAGTCGAACAGTCGCACCGGCTGCGGCTCGGGGAAGATCGCGACGACGACGACACGGCCGCGGATGCGAGGCGAGGCTCGTCATGACGTCGGCCCCCGCGGCCGAACCCGAGACCTCGAAGACGACGTCAGCCCCTGCGCCACCCGTTCGCTCGAGGATGGCCGCCTGCGGGTCCGTTGCGGTCGGGTCGATGACGTCGAGCCCGAGCTCCGCGGCGAGCCCGCGTCGGAAGGAGCTGACCTCGCTCAGCGTCACCTCTGCCCCTTCCGCCGCGGCGACGAGGCCGACGAGCAGTCCGATCGGACCGCCTCCGATCACCACGACGGACTCGTCGGGGACGACCTCACCGCGCCGCACGTCGTGGCAGGCCACTGCCAGCGGCTCGACCAGCGCGGCCAGTCGCAGGTCCACCGTCGGCGGCAGTCGGTGAAGCGTGAAGGCGGGCACGGTCCACGAGCTCTGGAACGCACCGGGGGTGTCGATGCCGAGGAACTTGAGCCCACGGCAGATGTGGCTGAAGCCCTTGTCGGCGGGCGTCTCGGCGCGGGTGTCGAGCGGGCGAACGACGACGGGGTCACCGATCTCGTAGCCGTCGACGCCCGGGCCGAGCTCTGCGACCGTGCCCGACATCTCGTGACCGATCACCTGCGGTATGCGAACCCTGTGGTCCATGTGCCCGCGGGCGATGTGGACGTCGGTGCCACAGACGCCGCAGAACGCAACGTCGAGCCGCACCTCGCCCGCTCCGGGTGAGAGCACCTCGCTCTCGCCGACCCTGAACCGTCCCGGGCCCTCGTAGTAGACCGCCGTCATGCCGTAGTCGGCCTCGTCTGCTTCGAGCATGTGCTTGAGCCACTGCTCGCCCTCCGACAGGTGGATGAGGTCGGCGGCGCTCGCCCGCTCGGCGTCGTGGTCGCGGAGCGCCTCGTAGATGTCCCAGTGGCGCTTCTTCGTCGTCTCGATCGCGCCCTGCTCGGTCGCGGAGCGCCAGAGCCTGGCCCGGAGCGTCCCGCCCGAGAGGTGCTGGATCAGCGACGCCAGGGTCGAGTTGCCGGAGGCGGTGACGATGATCCGGTGGAACTCCTCGTCGGCGGCGATGAAAGCCTGGGTCGTCTCGGCGGCGTCCATCCTCACGAGGCACTCCTCGAGAGCGTCGTAGCTGTCCTCGGTCAGCCGCGTCGCGGCCATCCCGGTGGCGACCGGCTCGAGAATGCGGCGCACCTGGTGGAGCTCGAGGAGCGTGTCCCCCGACACGAGGTCGCTGACGAACGCCATGCCCGTGAGGAGGAGCTCTGGCTCGAGGCTCGTCACGTAGGTACCGTCGCCGACCCTCGGCTCGAGGACGCCGATCAGTGTCAGGGCGCGGACGGCTTCGCGCAGCGAGTTGCGGGACAGCCCGAGCCGGTCTGCGAGGACCTGCTCCTTCGGGAGCTTCGAGTCCGCGGCGAACTCGCCGGACACGATCAGGTCCTTGATCTTCGCGATCGCCTGGTCAGTCAGCGCGACCATCGGCGTGGTCTCCGGGGCTCGAGTGGTTGTCGGTGATCGGTGTCGCCGAGCCGGTAGAGGCGGGCGGGGGTGTCCTCCAGTATGCGGCGCGCGCCATCGTCGTCCGGCGACCGAGGTGACGATCTCCACCGTCTCGCGCCAGACTCTCCCATAGTCGCCGTTCAGCAGGGAGTACGGCCAGTCGCTTCCCCACATCAGACGGTCGGGGCCAAAGCACTCGACCGCGACCTCGACGGCGTCTCGCATGTCGCTCCCCGTCCATCCGGCCGAGGTGAGGACGGTGTTGAGACCGGAGATCTTGGCGGCCACGTTGCCGTGCGCCGCCGCGCGCTGCACGAGCGTCGTCCAGTCGGCCATCCGCTCGGTGAGGAGCGGCGGCTTGCCGAGATGGTCGATCACGATCGTCAGGTTCGGGAAGCGTTGCGCGAGCTCCGGCACGTCGCCCAGATGGCGCGGGTAGACGCACACGAGCTCCAGTACCAGGCCGCGGTCCTCGAGCAACGCGATGCTCTCGAGCACGTTCTCTCGGAGGATCCAGTGCGGATCGTCCTCTTCGTGGATCAGATGACGGATTCCGCGAAGCTTGGGGCGTTGCGCGAGCCGATCGAGTCGCGCGCGGGCGCGGTGCGGAGCTCGTGAGGTCGACCCAGGCGGTGACAGCGCCGATCCACGCGTTGGCGTCCGCCTGCTCGAACATCGCGTCGGTGTCGGCGTCAGTACATGCAGCCTGGACGAGGATCGTGCTGTCGATCCCGCACTCATCGAGCAGCGGACGGAGATCGGCCGGCTCGAACGTTCGCGCGATCTCAGCGTGCGCTGGACGCATCCAGGGCATCGGCTCGCGCTCGAGATTCCAGAAGTGCTGGTGGCTGTCGACGATCACGGGTTGTGTCGGTCAAGAGGTGTCGGAGAGTCGGAGCCCCCGGCCGCGGCCGCCGGGGGCTCCTGCCGCGTCATCAGGAGGGGGATGACGCTGTTCCGCTGCGTCTAGCCGAACTTCGCAGCGTTTGCCTTCGTGACGAGGGCGGTCCCCGTGTCGACGTTCTTCGGCACCGCCTTGCCCCGCACCGCCCTGTAGAGCGTTGCGATCCCGAGCGAGCCGATCTTCGCCGGGAACTGCGCCACGCTGGCCGTCTCCGTGCCCGCCTTGATCGCCTTGACCTCGTCGGGCGAGGCGTCGAAGCCGACGAGCAGGATGTCGCCCGGCTTGATGCCCGCATTCTTGATCGACTGGATCGCGCCCAGGGCGGGCGGGCCGCACGCGGAATAGATCGCCGTCAGGTTCTGGTTGGCGGTCAGCATCGTCTGGGCGGCCGTCGCGCCCTTCGTCTGATCGCAGTCGGTCTCGAGCTTCGAGACGACCTTGATCTTGCTCTTCAGGGCTCCGAGCCCGGCGAGCATGCCCGTCACACGAGCGTCGAGAGCCGGAACGCCGGGGACCCCCTCGAGGATGCCCAGCGTGTCCCCCGCCTTCAGCTTCGTGGCGAGAAACTTGCCGGCGAGCACGCCGCCCTTGAGGTTGTTCGTCGCAACGACCGACGTCTTGCCCTTCCACGAGGGGATGTCGTTGTCCATCAGCACGATCTTGACGCCTGCCTTTCGCGCCTTGTTGAGCGCGGGCACGACGGCGGCGCTCGTCGGCGTGATCGCGATGCCCTTCACGCCCTGCGCAACCATGTTCTGGATCGCAGCGATCTCGCCCGCGTCGTCCGTTCCGCTCTTGCCCTGGCCGAAGATCACCGTCGCACCTGGGGTCGCCGCGTCCCACTTCTTCGCGGCGTTCTCGAGCGTGAAGAAGAAGTCGACGGGGAACTTGGTGATGAAGCCGAGCTTCACGGGAGTCGCCTGTTGCTTGGACGGCTTCGCCACTGCCGTCGCGGCGAGCACCGCGGTCGCGGCGAGGACGGTCGCAAAGACCGCGCCCGCGAACAGCCTGTTCTTCCACATCGTGCGTCCTTTCGTCAGCAAACAGGATTGGCACCGGTAGTTGAGTCCGCATTGACGTCGTCTCCGCTGCCCTGCAGTGGCTGCGGAAGTGCCGGCCGCGTGCGCCCCGTCGGGCCAAGCGCGGCAAGCGCCCTAGAATCCGCTCACTCACCACCTCCCACGATCAACGAGACGATCTCGGTGTAGGTCTCCGAGGACGGGACGAGCTCTCCGACCTTCCGCCCGCGTCGGAGCACGACGGCGCGGTCGGCGATCTCCATCACGTGATCCATGGCGTGTGAGACCACGATCACGGCCCGGTTCTCGCTCCGAAGCCGGAGAATCAGGTCGAGCACTCGGCGCGACTCGCGCACGCCGAGCGCGGCGGTGGGCTCGTCGAGGATCACAACCTTCGCGGCGAAGGCGGCGGCCCTGCTCACGGCCACCGCTTGCCGCTGTCCCCCCGACATCAGCCCGACGGTCGTCTGGAAGTCGGGAAGCGACACCTGGAGCCTCTCGAGCACCTCGCGGGTCGACTCCGTCATCCGCTTTCGCTTGAGGAGCCGGAGCGACCGCGGCAACCAGGCCGGCCCGGCGAGCTCGCGGCCGGCGTAGAAGTTGTCGGTGGGCCGGAGGTTGTCGAACAGCGCGAGGTCCTGGTAGACGGTCTCGACGCCGAGTGCGCGCGCATCGGACGGCGCGTGGATCGTGACCGGAACGCCGTCCATCTCGACAGACCCGCTGTCGAGCCGGTGGACGCCGCTCAGGCACTTGATCAGGGTCGACTTGCCGGCGCCGTTGTCGCCGAGAAGCGCGAGCACCTCGCCGTGGTGGACGTCGAGCGAGATGCCGTCGAGGGCGATGAC
Source organism: uncultured Actinomycetes bacterium (assembly GCA_963739405.1). Taxonomy (GTDB): domain Bacteria; phylum Actinomycetota; class Thermoleophilia; order Gaiellales; family Gaiellaceae; genus Gaiella. Next base: position 39,486 of record CAVUAH010000014.1, read on the forward strand.
GGCGCCGAAGCGCTTGTGGGCGTCCTCGAGGGAGAGCGCCGGCGTGTCCGCCCTGGTCACGTCGCTCGGTGCGTCGAGAAGCGTCGTCATCCCTGACGCACCGCCTGCGCGACCTGCACCCGACTCTCGATCGCACGGCGCAGCACGTCGGCCTCGACCGCCAGCAGCACGACGACGCCGATCGCCATCAGCTGGTAGAAGGCGTCGACGTTGTGGAGGTTGAGCGCGTTGCGGATCACGCCGATCGTGAAGGCTCCGACGAGCGCGTTGGCAACGCTCCCGCGGCCGCCCGCGAAGGCGGCGCCACCGATGATCACCGCCGCGATCGAGTCCAGCTCGGCGAGATCACCCGCCGTGGGTGAGCCTCCGTCGATCAGGCCGGCGGTGATCAGCCCGCCGACGCCGGCGGCGAGCCCGCTCAGCACGTAGACCGTGACGAGCACGCGCCGCGTCGGGATGCTCGCACGCCGAGCCGCTTCCTCGTTCCCGCCGACCGCGTACAGCCAGCGCCCCCAGACCATCCGGGTCGTCAACACCAAGCACGCGAGAGCGAGGCCGATGACGACGAAGATCGAGTAGGGAATCCAGTTGATCGAGCCACCGCCGATCGTCTGCACGATCGGCGGCATGCCCGAGATGAGCGTTCCGTCAGACGCCCAGAGCGCGATCCCGCGGACGATGCTGAGCGTTGCGAGCGTGACGATGAAGGGATGCGGCACACGGCCGTAGACGAAGACGAGCCCGTTGACGGCGCCGACCGCCAGCCCGGTGCCGAGGATCGCGGCGATCACGAGCACGCTCGAGCCCGTGTCCTCGTAGACGATCGCCCCGACGACGCCCGAGAGCGCGATCGTCGCGCCGACGGAGAGGTCGATCCCGCGCGTCACGATTACCAGCAGCTGTCCGAGGGCGAGCACCGCGATGACCGACGTCTGGGAGAAGACGTTGCCGACGTTCCGGGTCGTCAGGAAGACGGGAGTCGTCAACGCGACGACCAGGATCAGGAGGACCAGGATCAGCGCAGGCCCCGCGCGAAGCGACCAGAGCCCGGCCTGGAGGAGCCCGTAGCGGTCGAGGATGCCGGATCCGCCCGGTGCCTTCGACGTCTCGCTCACGGTCACCATCATTTCCCTCCGACGGCGACCGCGGCGTCCGACCAGACAGGCCCGTTCGGGAACGCGTACTCGTCGAGTGACTCTGGGCGTATCTCGATGCTGTAGCCGGGCGCGGCGGGCGCGACATAGCGGCCGTCGCGAACGATCGCGGGGTCGCGGAAGTGCTCGTGAAGGTGGTCGACCCACTCGACGACGCGGGTCTCCGTCGAGCCGCTGACCGCGATGTAGTCGAAGAACGCGAGGTGCTGGACGTACTCGCACAGTCCGACACCTCCGGCGTGGGGGCACACGGGGATATCGAACTTCGCCGCGAGGAGAAGGATCGCGATCGCCTCGTTGACGCCGCCGATCCGGCACGCGTCGAGCTGGCAGAAGTCGATCGCCTCGGCCTGGAACAGCTGCTTGAAGATGACGCGGTTCTGGACGTGCTCGCCGGTCGCGACGCGGACGGGTGCGATCTCGCGCCGAATCCGGGCATGTCCGAGCACGTCGTCGGGGCTCGTCGGCTCCTCGATCCACCACGGCTCGTGAGCGGAGAGGGTGCGCATCGATTCGATCGCCTCGTCGACACCCCACACCTGGTTCGCGTCCATCATCAGGATGCCGTCCGGCCCGAGCTCTCCTCGGATCAGGGCGGCGCGGCGGTCGTCCGAGGCGAGATCGCCGCCCACCTTCATCTTCACGTGGGTGAAGCCCGCCGCCAGCGGCTTCGCGGACGAGCGTCCTGACCTTGACGTCGTCGTAGCCGAGCCAGCCGGCGGACGTCGTATAGGCGGGGTAGCCCGAAGCGACGATCGCCTGCTCGCGAGCTGCGCTCTCGCGTCGCGCGTCGCGGAGCAGATCGAGCGCTTCCCCCGGGGTCAGCGCGTCGGTGACGTAGCGGAAGTCGACGCATCGCGACAAGATCCTCTGGCGAGAGGTCGACGAGCAGCTTCCACAGCGGCTTGCGCTCGATCTTGGCCCACAGGTCCCAGATCGCGTTGACGACTGCGGCGGTGCCGAGGTGGATGACACCCTTCTCCGGACCGAGCCAGCGCAGCTGGCTGTCCGAGACGAGGCTCCGCCAGAAGCCACTCATGTCGGCAACGATCGCCTCGAGGCTCCGCCCGATCACGAACGGCTCGAGCGCGCGGATCGCCGCGACGCACACCTCGGTACCGCGACCACTCGTGAACGTCAGCCCGTGACCTTCGATCCCGTCGTCCGCATCGGTGCGCAGAACCACATAGGCCGCCGAATAGTCCGGATCGGTGTGCATCGCATCCGACCCGTCGAGCGACCGCGAGGTCGGGAACCGCACATCACGAGCCTCCAGGCTGACGATGCGCGGAAGCCCGTTCACAGGCCGATACACCCGATGTTTACTCCCGATACGGCGGTGATGAGGCGCGGGCACGGCCCAATACTAGGCACAAAGATCGGATCTTTACAAGTGCCCTGGCGATAGGTCGAGACTCGATCAGGCCTCGCCGATGCCCGCGCGAGGTCGTGTCTCAGATCGCGAGGCCCGACTCGTGGTCGAAGAAGTGGAGCGCGCGCGCGTCGACGGCGACCTCGATCGAATCGCCCTCGCGAACGCGGGTATCCGGGCTGAAACGCCCGACCAGGTCCGCGCGCGCCGGGACACCTTCCGCGAGCTGCTCCAGCGCGCGGTCGTCGCCGACGTCCTCCGCCAGCTCGCGGACCTCGTCGGTCACCGCCGGCCGCGCAGCGATGGAGAAGTGCACGAGCATCTCCGACCCGAGCGCCTCGCGAAGCTCTGCCTCTCCGCGCAGCCGCGGACGGTCGCCGTCGACGAGGGCCGCGTCCTCCAGGCTCTCGGGCCGGATGCCGAGGACGATCGAGCGGTTCTCGTGGGCAGCGAGCTCCGGGTGCGCGGCGAGGGTCTCCTCGGCGAGCACGATCCGCGACTCACCGACCACGATCTCGAAGGAGCCGTTGTGGCGCTCGACGCGTGCCTCCAGCATGTTCATCGCCGGACTTCCGATGAAGCCCCCGACGAACATGTTCAACGGCCGGTGGTAGAGATCCTCGGGCGTGGCGACCTGTTGCAGCTCGACCCTTGCGCATGACCGCGACGCGGTGGCCCATCGTCATCGCCTCGACCTGGTCATGCGTGACGTAGAGCGTCGTGACTCCGAGACTCGTCTGGATCTTCTTGATGTCGGCGCGCATCTTGACGCGCAGCTTCGCGTCGAGGTTGGACAGCGGCTCGTCCATCAGGAATGCCTGCGGCTGGCGAACGATCGCACGGCCCATCGCGACGCGCTGCCGCTGGCCGCCCGAGAGCGCCCGCGGCTTCTTCTTCAGCAGCGCCTCGAGGTCGAGAATGCGGGCCGCCTCTTCGACCCGTCGACGGATGTCGTCCTTCGGAACCTTCTTGATCTTCAGCGCGAACGCGATGTTGTCGTACGCCGTCAGGTGCGGGTAGAGCGCGTAGCTCTGGAAGACCATTGCGATGTCGCGGCTCTTCGGCGAGAGGCCGTTGACGACGCGCTCGCCGATCCGGACGACCCCGTCTGTGATGTCCTCGAGGCCCGCCGCCATGCGCAGCGCGGTCGTCTTGCCGCACCCGGATGGGCCCACGAGCACCATGAACTCGCCGTCCTCGATCACGAGGTCGAGCTTGTCGAGGGCGCGCGTTCCGTCGCCGTAGACCTTCGAGGCTGCCTCGAAAGCGACCTTCGCCACGGCTACTGCTTCACCGCCCCGCCGAGTGTCCCGCGCACCAGGGCGCGCTGGGAGACGAGGAAGACGATCGCGACGGGGATGACCGCGAGGAGGGTCGCGAGCGCGAGCTCCGGCTTGAAGATGTTGACCGACTGGCCGCCGCCGCCGACCGCGGGGTTGAACGACGGCGTCGAGGCGAGCAGGTTCGAGAGGCCGACCGTGATCGGGTACTGGTTCGAGTCGGCCAGCACGACGTACGGCAGGAAGAAGTTGTTCCAGTTGGCGACGAAGCTGAAGAAGAAGACGAGCGCGACGATCGGCTTCGCGAGGGGCAGCGCGACCCGGCGGAACGTCAGCCACTCACCGCAGCCGTCGACGCGGGCCGCGTCGAGGAGCTCGGACGGGATCGAGGTCGCGTAGTAGATGTAGGCGAGGTAGATGCCGAAGGGGAAGAACGAGAACGGAAGGATCACCGAGAAGACACTGCCGATCAGGTGGAGGGCGTTGAGCTCGAGGAAGATCGGCAGGACGAGCGCCGCCGCGGGCATGATCATCACCACGAGCGTCACGGTCAGGATCAGCCTTCGACCCCAGAACTTGCCGAGCGCGAGGCCGTAGCCCGCAGGGATCGAGATCGCGAGCGTGATCGCGGTTGCGCTCAGGGAGTAGATGAGCGTGTTGGCGATCCAGCGCCGGTAGAGGTGGTCGCTGTACGCGTCCAGGTGCTTCCACGCCTGCGCCACGTTGTGGAAGCTGCCGAACGAGAACGGGCTGCTCGTGACGAGCGCACTGTCGCTCTTCGTCGGCGCGAGGATGAGCCAGAGGACCGGTGCGATGAAGAAGATCGCGAACACCAGGAGCAGCGCGGTTCGCGCGCCGAGCCCGAGCAGACGGATCCCCATCAGTCTTCCGCCCTGAAGAGGCCGCTGCGCGTGACGATCAGCACTGCGCCGAGGAGACCGATCATGAGCAGGTCGACGGCGATGGCGGCGGCGCCATTGAAGTCCGCGTACCGGAAGGCCAGCTGGTAGGCAAGTTGGTTCGTCGACCACGTGTCGGAGACGAGACCGAAGCTGGCATGTTGCACGATCTCGGGCTCGACGAAGAGCTGCGTGCCCAACGCAAACGAGAGGATCAGCATGTACGCGATCCACTTGCGGATCAGCGGCAGTTTCAGTCGGAACGCGATTGTGAAGGGCCCGGCGCCGTCGATCCGAGCCGCCTCCTCGAGGTCGGGCGGGATCGTGTTCAGCGCGCCGTACATGACGACGATCCAGCCGCCGGCGCCGGTCCAGAAGGCGATCATCGCGAAGATGTAGGGCAGGTTCCCGGGTGCGATCGACTGGGCGAAGATGTTCGCCCCGAGCAGGTCGCGCAACAGGAAGGCGCCGGGGCTGACGGTCGGGTCGAGCATGAAGAGCCAGATCACGACGGCCGCCGCGCCGGCCAGGGCGCCCGGGATGTAGAAGAGGAAGCGGTAGGTCGCCGACACACGGTTCGCGCGCCCGTGGAGAAGTAGCGCGAGGCCGACGACGAACACCATCAGTGCACCGAGCCAGACGACCGTGTACACGAGGATGTGCTTGAACGCGGGGATGAAGCGGAAGTCGTCGTACGTTCGCGTGAAGTTGTCGAAGCCGGCCCAACTGCCGTCGACGTTCGTGAAGGCGAGCTCGAGCGCGTAGATCGTCGGCGCGATGCCGAAGACGATCAGAAACGGCAGGTACGGCAGGACGAACGGCAATCCGCGCGGGACGTGGAGGCCACGCGTTCGCGTGGCCTCCACGTGCTCCGAGGTCGCGGCAGACGAGCTCAAGTCACTACTTGTTCACGACCTTGTACCCGGCCGCCTTCGCGTTGTTCGAGAGACCTTCGCCGAGCGCCGGCAGCTGGTCGCTGAGCGACTTGCCCGCGACGAGCTGCGTGACGACGGCGGTCGACCAGACGGGCTGGTCTGGATAGGTGACCATGCTCCACCCCTTCCAGACGAGTGCTGCGGCCGCCTTCATCGCCGCGCCGGGCGGAGCGGCGAAGTACGGGTCCTTGTTCAGGTTCTTCAGCCACACGGTGGCGGCGGGGCCGTAGGACGGGAACCCCGGCGAGAGCGGTCCGGGCTTCGACTTGACCGCCAGGGATGTCGTGGCGAACTTCACGAAGTCGATCGCGGCCGCAACGTTCTTGCTGTGCTTCGAGACGATCCACGGGCCGCCGCCGACCTGGCCGGTCGTGGGGGCCTCGTTGTTCCACCGCAGCGGCATGGCGGCCGTCATCTCGCCGGCCGGCACCTTCAGCGTTCCGCCGAAGATGTCCTTCGCGTACCAGGTCGGGCCCGGGCATGAGCAGGATCTTGTCGGTGTCGCCGCCGTACTTCTGGGCGAACGCCGGCGTGAAGATGCTCTCCGGGGGCACCACACCGCTCTTGATGAGCGGATCGAGCAGGGTCGCCATGCGCGTGCAGTGAACGTCCGCCGAGTTGATGCGAACGGTCTTCGGCGCGACAACCTGGGAGATCGGGCAGCGATCGGGCCATAGGTAGAGCCAATGGCTGTACGAGTCGCCCATGTTGCCGATGATGTAGCCGGGGTGCTCCTTGGCGACCTTCGCGCCGAGCGCCGCCCACTCCTGCCATGTCGTCGGCACGGTGTAGCCGAACTGGCCCATCAGCTTCTTGTTGACGTAGAGCACCTCCTGGGCGAGGTTGTCCTGCAGGCAGACCAGACGACCGTTGACCGTGCACTGTGCGAGCGACGGCGCGGGCCAGCCCGTGAGGAGCGACGCCGGGAAGACGCCCTTCAGGTTCAGGGCGAAGTCGAACGGCGGCTGGGACATCCAGACCGGGTCGTTCGCCTGCTCGCTGAAGACAACGTCCGGCCAGCCCTTGCCCGTGCGGTTCCACAGCTGGATCTTCGTCTGCATCGTCGTCGCGCCGTTGCCGTCGCCGTCGTAGGTGACGACGTTCACCTTCACGTTGGGGTGCGTCTTCACGTACAGCTTCGCCACCGGAAGCCGGACGGCGTCGACCCAGACGGTGATCGAGCCGGACGCCTTTCCGGAACTCGCTCCGCCGGTTGAGGCAGCGACCAGCGCGGCCGCCGTCGTCGCGACCGCGACGAGCGACGTCAGCACGAGCCACCGACGCTTGACCGTCATGTGCGCTCCTTTCATCGAGTTATCCATGTCTTTCACGCGTGTGTTGCGGAGCGCGCCTCGTGGACAACGTCCGGAAGCGCGATCCCGGGGTCGGTTGGCGCGTGGACGAGGCCATCTGGCCCGACACGCGGCTCGCGCGCCACAGGGTTGGACTTGACGAGCGACTCGTAGTAGGTGGAGTTCGGGATCGCCATGCAGAGGTGCACGGCGGGCTCGGTCGGTCCGTGCACCTCGGCTCGGAGCCGGAAGGAATCGGCAAGGTGCGCGATCCGCATGGCGCCCGTGATGCCGCCGCGGTGATTGGCGCTGGTGCGGACGTACGTCGCACAACCCGAGGCGATGAAGTCGGCCGTGTTCAGGTGGCTCCCATCAGACGTCTCCCCAACCAGCAGCGGCACCTCGACACGCTCGGCGAGCCAGCGGTACGCGGTCACGCTGAACTCGCGCATCGGCTCCTCGTACCAGCGGTAGCGGGCCTCCGCGAGCGCGTCGCCGAGGTAGACCGCGCTCGGAAGGTCGAAGCCCGCCGAGCCGTCGTACATCAGGTCGACGTCCGGTCCGACATGCGACCGCAGCCGCTGGCACAGGTCGGCGTCGGCCCGCGCGTCACCCCATGCGTGGAGCTTGATCGCGGAGAAGCCGAGCTCGAGGCACTGGTCGGCGACATCGAGGTACTCCTCGGCCGTGGAGAACGTGACCGTTGACGCGTAGGCCGGGATCGACTCCCGGTACGTGCCGAGCAGGCGATGCACCGGAACACCCAGCACGCGGCCTTCGAGGTCCCACAAGTGCGACGTCGACGACGCCGAAGAGCCAGATCGGGAACTCCTCGGTCCGGTCGAGCTCCCAGAGCCGGTGCCACAGCCATTCCCGCCGGTCGGCAAGCTGCCCGACGAGCTCCTGCCGGAGCACGCGGTCGACGATGTCGTCGAGCATCGGGCCGCTCCACTCGTGGTAGGCCTCGCCGACGGCGCCCTCCTCCGTCGTGATGCGCAGCACCGCAGTCGTTCGTGCTTGGGCCGAACCGAGGAGACCTCGTCGCCAGGCGAAGGGCGGGGTCACCGCCGGGAGGGAGATCAGCTCGACATCGACAGCTGCAATCCGCATCGCGGATGATCATCATACGAATGATCAGCAGTTGTCAAGCGAATCGCTTCGTACTCTTCCTCTCGGCCCACGCGGAGTTGATGTGTTTCGAGATGAGCTCGCCGGCCGTTTCGCCGTCGCGCGCTGCGAGAGCGTCGTAGATCGCACGGTGCGCGACGACCGTCCGCTTGAGCGCCGCACGCGACGCCGCCGAGGCAAGCGGCGGCCTGACTCCGCCATGGGTATGGATCGTGCGCACGATCGTGAGCCCGACCTGGTTGCCGGAGGCCTTCATCACGATGGCGTGGAACGTGTTGTCGAGCGCCCGGAATCGGTCGTAATCGTCGTACGTCGCCTCCATCCGCTCGATGTTCTCCGCGAGCGTCGCTAGCTCGTCCTCGGTCAGTCGCGTGGCCGCCACCCGCGCCATCTCCTGCTCGAGGACGCGGCGCACTGTGATCAGGTCGTCGAGGAGGGACATGTCACGGTCGTAATGGTCGTATTCGAGCGCGATCCGAATCACCGCCGGGTCGAGCAGGTTCCACGAATCGCGCTGCTGCACCGTCGTGCCGCGCCCCTGCTCGACGCGAACGAGCCCCCGCTCCTCGAGCTGCTTGAGACCCTCGCGAATCACCGTCCGGCTGAAGCCGAACTGCTCGCCGAGCGTGGGCTCCGTCGGGAGGACGCTCCCTTGGGGAAGGGTGCCCCCGATGATCTGGTGCGCGAGCTCCTCGAGCACGATAGAAGCGAGGCGGGCCGGCCGCTGTGATCGTGTCCCGTCCAGCACGAGGGAGACGCTGGGCGGAGTACGGACCCTGTCCACGCGAAACATCATATGTTCTGGTCAGGTGGGCACCATCCCCCAGCGTCAGCTGCCGAACGGAGGCGCCGTCCTGAGCGACCTGTCCTTGGGCTGCGCGCAGCTGGGCAACCTCTATCGGGAAGTCACCGACGCCGAGGCGCGGGCGACGGTCGACGCCGCCTGGGAGCTCGGCGTTCGGTACTTCGACACTGCGCCCCACTACGGTCTCGGCCTGTCGGAACGGCGCCTCGGCGCGGCCCTGGCGTCCCGTCCGCGCGATGCGTACGTGATCTCCTCGAAGGTCGGGCGGCTGCTCGAGCCCACCGGGAACGCCGGGGGACTGGACGACGACGGCTATCTCGTGCCCGCCACGCACCGTCGCGTGTGGGACTTCAGCCGCGACGGGATACGCCGCTCGCTCACGGAGAGCCTGGAGCGGCTCGGCCTCGATCGGGTCGACATCGTCTACCTCCACGACCCGGACGAGCACTGGACGGAAGTGCTCGAGACCGGCTACCCGGCGCTCGCCGAACTGCGCGACCAGGGCGTCGTGAGGGCCATCGGCGCAGGAATGAACCAGGCGTCGATGCTCGCCGACCTCGTACGTGAGGCGGATGTCGACGTGGTGATGCTTGCCGGGCGCTACACGCTTCTCGAGCAGGACAGCCTCGACGACCTCCTGCCGCTCTGTGAGAAGCGCCGCGTCGGCATCGTCGCCGCGGGTGTCTTCAACAGCGGCCTTCTCGCCCGCCCGCAGCCTCCGAGCGACGGCAAGTACGACTACGAGACGGCTCCGCGGGAACTCCTCGACCGAGCTCGGACGATCGCCGCCATCTGCGCCCGTCATGGGACGACCTTGCCCGCAGCCGCGATCGCGTTCCCGCTGGCCCACCCCGCGGTAGTCAGCGTCTGCCTGGGCGCCAGGTCGGCGAAGCAGGTGCAGAGGAACGTCGCTCTCTACGCCGAGCCGATTCCCGCTGACCTCTGGTCGGAGCTGAAGGCGACGGGGCTCCTCCGAGCGGACGCGCCGGTACCTTCGCGGCTCCCCACGATCAGGCACCGGCTCGTCCGTAGGCGCCGTGCGCAGCGGCCAACGCCCCACCGTGATCGCGACGCCGGAGATCGTGGGTGTTGGTCGTCTTGCCCGACCGATAGGCGTCCGGCTCTACCGATTGACGCCTGGATCGAACGGACCGTTGTTGCCGGACAGCGGAAGCGGCTGGTACTGCGTGAACGCGGCCGAGTCGAGGCCAAGGCCGTTCGCGAAGTCCTGGAGCTTCTGGGGCTGCGCGACCGAGTCCCAGCGGCCGCTCTCGACACGGTGACGTACGGCCTCCACGCCGGCAACGATCTCGGAGGTGGAGAACGCGCAGTGGCCGAAACGGTCGACGTACGCCTGGCGCAGGAGACCGTTGCTACCGGAGGCTCTGACAACGGCGGCGTAGTCGCTCTCCATCTCCACCGGCACGAGCGGATCGTGGATCGTGTGCAGGTCCAGCTCCGGTACCTGGAGCAGCCCCGTTGGCACCGAGGTCTGCTGCAGCGAGCCGATCGCGGCCGGGTCGGCCGGGATGTCCGCGCCCGCGGTGAGCGTGGCAAGATCCGCTTTCAGATCGAGACCGGCCGCCCGGTAGAGCGAGCGAACAGTCTTCGCGTAGGGAGAGGCGTCGAGGAGCGACGCGAAGTCCTCGCCGAGCGTCCACGACGCATTGCCGCCCGCCGACATTTCGATCCACGGGCGCGCTGCGTTGACAAAAGCGATGATCGGGAAGCCGCCGCCGAACATGCTCTCGAACTGTGCTGCCTCGACCGCTGCCGGATCGTTGCTGGGCGCCGGGGGCTGTCCCGGGGCTGCCGGAGTCGCGTTGAGGAACGCGAGAGCGAGCGAGAGACGCGCACGTCCCTCGGGCGTGGTTTGGGCCTGGTTCGCAACGGCTTGCAGCGTGAATCCGGTCGCGATACCAGCTGCGAAATTCGGGTAGAAGTCGACGAGCTGGATCGGTGTCGTCGCGAGCAGCTTCGTGATCACGTACTCGCCGTCGAGCTGGTAGTTGTTGAGCTCGATCCCGCCAGCGACGATGCCGCACGTCGTCAGCGCGCCGTCGATGCGCCCGGCGCCCTGCTCTGCCTCCAACGCACTGACGAGGCCACCCATCGAGCTCCCGATGGCGATCACGCGGTCAGGCGCGTGCGGTAGCGCGTTTGCCGTCGCGGCGTCGATGGTCTCGAACTGGTCGCGTACGGCGCTCTCCAGCGCCCACCATGACCCGTTCGGGTCGTAGGACGACCCTGCAAGCGCATAGCCCCGCGCGAGCAGGGCCTCGCGCGACGCGTCGTCGGGCGCGTTGGCGGCGACGAGCGGCCCGAAGCCGTGGCTGTAGAGGAGGAGCACACCGTTCCAGTCGCCGGGCACGTCCGCGATCCAGGTCGCGCCGTCGGCGAGGGTTCCGCTGTGGTGCGTCGTCGCCGCACCTGCGGTCGACGCCGCGACGGTGGTCGCCGCGAGTACGAGGCCTGCTGCCAGCGTCGCGAGACGTACGAGATACCTGGATGCCTTCACATCGACCTCCCCTCGTGTCCACCGGGAGATCCCCTCCCGTTGGCGGGTGACGGCGACGAATGATCCCAGAGAATCAGGTCACCTGTCAATTCACCGAATACCGAGTCGGGCCCGACCGTCTGCTCCGAATCGCTCAACCGGGCGATGCACCGTCGTCACCGCGTCTGCGGCCGACGCGGCGGCGTGCCGCGGCGATGCTGCCGCGGATCCCCGGAAGTAGCCCGTGCGGGAAGAACAGCATGATGACCACGAGGAGCAGACCAAAGACCCCGAGAGACAAGATCGAAGGGCCCTGCGGTGGCAGATCCCAGCCGAACAGGCTTTCGCGCGTACCGACCTCTCGCAACTCGTGCTCGATCCAAACGATCGCGACGGCTCCGACGACAGCGCCGTAGACGCTGCCGAGGCCACCGATCGACACCATCACGACGAACAGCAGGCTCAGGACGACCACGAAGTCCTCGGGGCCGAGGAACTGCGCGTAGAACGTGAACAGGCCGCCGGCGAGCCCGGCCAACCCGGCGGCATACACGAAGAGCTTCAGCTTGTAGACGGCCACGTTGATCCCGCTGGCCGCCGCCGCGGACTCGTGCGCCGCGATCGCTTGGAGCGCGCGACCCGGTCGGGAGGCGACGAGGTTCGTCGAAAGGAGAAGGGCGATCCCCACCAGGCCCCAGACGACGGCCGCGTGGGTCGCGCCTGTGATGTCGTGCCCCGCAATCGAGAGCCGCTTGGCGACGGTCACTCCGTACTGCCCGCCGGTGAACCGATCCTGGGCGTAGAGGAGTGACCATGCGATCAGCGCGAAAGCGAGCGTCGCGAACGCAAGGTAGTGACCGCGAAGCCGCATCAGCGGAATCCCGATCACGAGCGCCACCGCAGCGCTCACGAGCGGTGCGATCGCGACGGCAAGGACAGGGTTGATGCCCGCGTTCGGGTCGACCAGCCGCGAGTCGGGGTCCAATCCGACGGTGAGAAGGCCAGAGGTATACGCGCCGATCAGGAAGAAGCCGCCTTGCCCGAGCGAGACCTGCCCCGCAAAGCCCATGAGTAGTGTCAGGCCGATCGCCACGAGCGCATAGAGACCCATGCGGTCGTACAGCCCGACGTCCGTGCGACCCAGCTGGAACGGCAAGAAGCAGGCCACTGCGGTCGCCGTCGCGAGAAGGACGAGACGGCGTGTCGCGACCCACCGCCGTGGCTCCAGCGCTGTGCCGGAGACGTCGCCGATCACAGCGCCAGCTCACCCCGCGACCGCCACGCAATCAGGACCAGCATCACCGCGAGCGCGATGATGAGGTTGTACTGCGGGTCGACGTAGCCCACGACGAGTTGCTCGACCACTCCGAGCGCGTAGCCACCCAGCAGCGCGAGCCGGATCGATGCAAGACCGCCGAAGACAGCTGCGGCGAACCCGTTGATGGTGATTGACAGATCGGCGTTGTAGGTCACCGGTACCGTCGGCGCGAGCAGGAGCCCGCCGACCGCGGTCAGGGCCCCCGCGATCGCGAACGCGATCACGGCGACGGAGCGAAGGTTGAGCCCGATCAGCTCCGCCGCACGAGGGGCGTCGGCCGCCGCAACGAGCGCCTGACCGACGATCGTCCGCCGGAGGAACAGCGTGAGGCCGACCGCCGCACCGAGCGCAACCGCGGTCAGAACCGCGTACTGGGGCTGTACGAGGACCCCGCCGACGTCCCACGCGTGGTCCGAGACCGCCGAGTACGAGCGAGGAATCTCCCCGAACGACGTGAGCAAGATCGCCTCCGCGAGCAGGGCGATCCCGACCGTGATGATCAGGCTGGCGAGCGGCGTCGTCCGACCGCGAAAGCCGACGGCGACGACCGCCACGATCGTCGCGGCGACGGCGCTCACGACGGTCGCCAGCACGGCGGCGACCACGAGCGGCATGTGCTGTCCGAGCGAGTACGTCAACAGGCCGCCCAGCACGGCGAACACGCCTTGAGCGAAGTTCACGATGCCGGTCGCCCGGAAGACGAGAACGAGCGACATACCGACGATGGCGAACACGGAGCCTGTCGAGATCCCCACGACAACGAGCTGGAAGAACGTCGTCATGCCCGCTCCTCCAGGTCGACGCCGAGGTATGCGCTTCGGACCTCGGGTCGTCCCTCGAGGTCGACGCTCGCGCCTTCCAAGGCAACGCGACCGGTCTCGAGGACGTAGGCGCGCCGGCAGAGCGAGAACGCGAGCGAGGCGCTTTGGTCGACGAGGAGGATCGCCACTCCCTCCTCCTCGTTCAGGCGAACGAGGAACTCGGCAAGCTGCTGGACGAGGAGCGGCGCTAGTCCGAGGGACAACTCGTCGATCGCTAGCAGTCGGGGCGTCGCCATGAGCGCGCGACCGATTGCGACCATCTGCTGCTGTCCACCGGATGTCCGCCCCGCTGGCCGGTCGCGAAGCTCGTGGAGTTGCGGCAGCAGGTCGTAGACCCGATCGAGACGCGCTCGTACCTCGTTTCGGCTGCGGAGATAGCGGATTGTCGAGGAGACGATCTCGAGGCTGAACAGCCGGCCGTACGCGCCGAGCAGGAGGTTCGCCTCGACCGGCAGCGTCGCGAAGACATGCCGTCCCTCGGGCACCTGACTCACTCCGCGCCGCACCAGCGTGGCCGGGGTCGCTCCGGTCACGTCGTGGCCCTCGACTCGAACGCGGCCGGATGCCGGCCGGATCACACCGCACGCTGCGTTCAGGACAGAGGTCTTGCCGGCTCCGTTCGGGCCGATCAGGGCGACACGCTCGCGCGAGCCGACCGTGAGCGAGACGCCATCCACCGCTACGGCCGCGCCATAGCGAACGACAACGTCGTGAACGTCGAGGAGTGTCACAACGTCGCCGAGCCCAGGTAGGCGGCCACGACTCGCTCGTTCGAACGCACGTCCGCTGGCGTGCCGTCGGCTATGACATCACCGCGATCGAGCACGACGACCCGGTCGGCCAACGACCCGACGAATGCCATGTCGTGCTCGACCAACACCTGAGTGAGGCCCCGCTCCTTGAGCGTCCGCAGGGTCCCGGCGAGACGCTCCTTCTCACCGCCGCGCAGACCGGCTGCCGGCTCGTCGAGGAGGAGAACTCGGGGGCGCTGGGCGAGCGCCCGTGCGACGGCCAGCAGGCGGAGCTGACCCAGCGGCAACGAACCAGCGGGATGCGTCGCCCGGTCCGCGAGCCCGACGAGTCGGAGCGCCTCGTATGCTGCGAGCTCGATGCGTCGCTCCTCACGACGTGCCCAAGGTGCGCGCACCATCGCCTCGACGAACCCCGTGCGCGTCCACGGATGGCACCCGACCATCGCATTCCCGAGTACGTCGAGATGTGGCAGCGGCGGCGTCGTCTGAAAGACGGCACCGAGCCCGGCCGACGCGCGGCGGTGGGCTGTCCAGCGCGTGACATCGCGGCCCTCGACCATGATTCGCCCGCTGTCGACGCGGAGCAGCCCGGAGAAGCAGCCGAGCAACGTCGACTTGCCTGCCCCGTTCGGCCCGATCAGGCACGTGAGCGACCCGCGCTCGATCGAGAGACCCACATCGTCGACTGCGGCTACCGCGCCGAAGAGCTTCGTGACGCCGCGGGCCTCGCAAGCGAAGCCCGCGGCGTCGGGATGGCTGTCGGCGACCGCGACTATTTCGAGAACGCCGCCCCGGCGAGCGCTCTCGGCTTGCACGAGGCAATGTTCCCCGCCCACATGCTGTCCATCTGGATCGCGCTGTGGTTCCTCGGTCCGAGGAAGAGTCGGCCGCCGGGCGTGGCCAACTGCCGGAGCTTGGTCTCCAGCGCCGTATTGATCGCTGCCCGCGTGAAGCCGCCACGCTCGATCGCCGCCTTGAGCGCGAAGAGGCTTGTCGACGCGTCAATGTTGAACACGGAGATCGGATGCTTGACGAGACTCTCGACGAGCTGCGTCAGGACTCGACTCGGATTCGTGCGTGGGAGCTGCTGCCAGACGCTGCCGAGGTACCCGTTGACCAGTGCGCCGTTCACGTCCGGGCAGGTCGCTTCGAGGAACTGGGGTGAGAGGTTCCCACCTGTGAGGACGAGACGCTGCGGTAGCTGAAGCTGACGGAACTCCTTGACGATCGTGTTCGCGGCAGGCGTCACCGTCCACATCCAGAGCGCCTGCGCATTCGAGTTCTTCACCTTGGCAAGCTCGGCTGCGAAGCTCGTCGTCGTCGGGGCGAAGATGATCGAATCGGTGATCGTGAAGCCGTATGCCTTCGCGAGCGCCTCGACCTGACCGACACCGTCGCGACCGAACCCGCCGTTGTCGCCCATCAGGGCGATCCGCTGGACCCCGAGCTTCTTCAGGTACTGCGCCATGCTGTATGCGTAGAGCCGCGAGGTCGGGAGCGCGACGTAGACGTATGGTCGTGGAGGCGCGACGAGCGTTGTGGGCGGAGAGAGGGCGAGGAACGGAATCTGTGCGGCGGTCGCGAGCGGCGCGGTCGCGACCGCAGCTGCGGCGTTGCCCGAGCCGAGGATCGCGACATACTTCGAGTCGGACGTGAAGCGCTGGACGTTCTGGACCGCCTGTGAGGGGTTCGAGGCGTTGTCGACGACGTCGACGACGAGTCGGCGCCCGTTGATACCGCCGCGCGCGTTCCAGTACGTCGCGAGCGCGAGCACAGCCTCGCGGTCTCCCTGGCCCACGATCGCCTGCGCGCCCGTCAGCGGCGCGTCCATGCCGATGTACACGGTTCCACGAGTCGCTGCGGAGCTCGTCGTTGCGCCCACCAGTACTGCCACGCCGGCCAGCACCGCGAGGAGTGCGAGGACCCTCTTCATCGGTTCGCTCCTTGTCGAGTGATCAACGGTGTGCCGCAACCGTCGCGGCCTGCACGACATGAGACGCGGGTCATCGAAGAAATGCCGTTCCATGCTGCGAGCGGCGATGGTGTTCCCGGTGCGGCTTCGCAGTCGAGGATGGCGGCGTTATATCAGGTAGGCTGATTTTGCTCAACGGTGGCGGCCGGATCTCGTCGAGGGCCGGATGCGCTCGCTGCTCTTGCACCCGCGCTCGACTTCCACGACCGCTTCCGGCTACGCGACGCCTCGCGCCGCCTGCGCAGGTCGGCCTCGACGTCCGGGCGGGCTGGACCTCTAGTCGGGAAAGCCCGCGTGCAGCGAGCGGACGCACGCCTTGAGCGACGCGAGGAGCGCCGCCTGTTCGCCGGGCTCGAGCTCGGCGAGCATGTCCTCTTCCATCCTCGTCACCGCCGCGTCGCACGCTTCGCGGACCCGGCGACCCTTCGCCGTCAACGTCGCGGGATAGACCCGCCGATGATTCGGGTGAGGGTCCCGGCGGATGAGCCCCTTCTCCTCGAGCGCGTCGATCACGGCGAGCATCGACTGCGGTGTCATGTAGGCGCGTCGCGCGAGTTGCGCATTCGAGAGTGGCTGGCCACGAGCGCCAAGCAGGCCCAATGTCGTGTACTGGAGCGTGGTCAGCCCATAAGGCCGCACGCGCTCGTTTATCCCCGCCCGGACCGCGCGCTCGAGGCGAGCGATCACGTAGCTGATTCGCGGTTCAGCTGCGCCACGAACATCCCTGTCGCTCCCGTCGACGATCTCCGTCACCGTGGACGCATCCTCGCACAGACCCGGGCGGCGCCAGGGTCTCACCGGCACCGAGCACGTCGCGCCTCACTCCGCCATGCCGGTCACCTGCTCACCCGGTAACGGACCCCACCACGATCGCACGGCGAGCCAACGTGGTGGATCCGAGATGGCTGCATCCAGCCTCCTTCGCATGGGGCGGATGTCGGGTTGGAATAGAACCGCGATCGGCTGGCCCGGAGTGCGGGAGTGTCGACTGATGAGACCACGCACGCTGCGATTGCCACCAAATACCGATGCGTGAGCCGTTTGCCGCTGGGACACTGATGGCAGGAGGTGAACGAGGTGACGGGTCACACCCTTCCATCGCACGGGCACTTCTCGCCGCGTCCGGTTTCATCGAACAGCTCGCTCGCCCGGTGGGCATTCCGGCTTGCGGCAGGTGCCCCGGTAGCGATCGGAACAGCGCTGGTGCTCTTCGGTGTCGCGGATGCCATCGGGGGGTCTGACGCAACATCCGACAACTGGGTCGCTGTCCTCGTCGGGGTCGGCCTGTTCGCCGGATTGCTGGCGTCGCTCGCCGCATTCGTGCTCGCAGTCGCGGCGAAGATCGAGCACGAGCCGTGGTTGGTGCTGTGGCTGCCGTTCTCGGTGTTCCCTGCGGTACTCGCCTTCTTCGTACTCGGCGAAGCCTTCTGGTGGGAGTAGAGGCGGCTTCGGCCATGGCCGTGTCAACCACTCCATCTCACCGTCACAGGCTCCCCGTCCGGGAAGCGCCGGGACGGCGCGTGGCGACGTGGTCGCTTCTGATGGTGGCCGGAACGGTGGCTGCAACCGTCGCCGCCTGGATCGTCGGCACCTTCGTACAGTTCGTCGTCCTCGGCCTCGAGGAGCAACAGCTCCTGAGCGACGCCGGCGCGTGGGGCTACACCGCCGGGCTCTTCCTCCTTGCGCTGATCATGCTGCCCACGCTCGTAGGGATCGCACTTGGCGTGCGAGCCCGGGATCTCGGCGAACGTCGCCTGGGGACGGCGGGCATCATGGCGAACGGCTTGATCGGGATGTATCTGGTCACGACGACGGTCGCCAACCTCCTGTTCGGCTGACGACTGCCACGAAGCGCGGCGATTCCGGCGGGGAGCCGGCGGAGCGAACAAGCCGTACGGCCCCGTCCCGTTCTTCGTGCATCTCGGGCTGCCACGGTGCGTTCTGTACCGTCCCCTGAATGGAGACCGAGAGCGATACCGGCGCGAGGAAGTGGACGCTCGTCGCGGTCTGCCTGACGACGTTCATGCTGCTTCTCGACATCACCGTGGTGGTTGTCGCGCTCCCGAACATGCAGCACCGCTTCGATGCGAGCTTGACCGGCCTGCAGTGGGTCGTCGACGCCTATGCGCTCAGCCTCGCCGCATTGATCCTGACCGCGGGCGCGCTTGCCGACAGGCACGGGCGTCGCCTGGTCTTCATGACGGGCGTCGTGCTCTTCACCTCGTCCTCGCTCCTCTGCGGCCTCGCCTGGAACATCGAGACGCTGGACGTCGCCCGCGCGCTCCAGGGGATCGGCGGCGCCGCGCTGTTCGCAACCGCACTGGCCCTCATCGGTCACGAGTACCGCGGCCCCGACCGCTTCGGAGCGCTTGCGGTCTGGGGCGCCACGGTGGGGGCCGCGGTTGCCTCGGGCCCGCTCATCGGCGGCATCCTCACCGATGTCCTCGGGTGGCGCTGGATCTTCCTGGTCAACATCCCGGTCGGCGTCTTCGCGTTCGCAGTTGCGCTCACCCGTATCTCGGAGTCCCGGGACGAGGGCGCGCGACATACGGACGTGCGGGGTCTCGTGACCTTCTCCGCGGCGCTGTTCCTCATCGTGTTCGGCATCCTCCGTGGCAACGCCAGCGGCTGGACGAGCCCCCCGATCATCCTGTCGCTGGTCGGTGGGGTGCTCCTGCTGGTCGTCTTCGTCGTCGTCGAGCTGCGTCAGGAGCGGCCGATGTTCGACGTGACGCTCTTCCGTCAACGGGCGTTCGTCGGGGTCTCTGTCGCGACGTTCTGCATCGCGGCCGGCATGTTCGCGATGTTCCCGTACCTGTCGATCTACCTGCAGGACATCCTCGGCTACTCACCGCTTGCGACCGGACTGCGCTTCCTCCCGCTCACCGGATTCGTCTTCGTCGTGCCACTCCTCACGCGACGTCTTGCCGCGCGGGTGCCCCTCCGGATGATGATCGGCGCGGGTCTTGCGCTCGTCGCCGCCGGCCTCGCCTTGATGTACGGGCTCAGCGCCGATTCAGGCTGGACGGCGCTCCTCGCCGGCTTCGTCGTCGGGGGCATCGGGATCGGGGTCGCGAATCCGGCGCTCGCCGCCGGCGCTCTGCGCGTCGTCGATCCGGCGCGAACCGGGATGGCGTCGGGGATCAACAACACCTTCCGCCTCGGCGGAGTGGCGGTCGGGGTTGCGGCGCTCGGCGCCCTGCTCGAGAACCGCGTCGAGCATGCGCTCTCCGCCACGACCGGCGCAAACGCGGATGCCCTCGGCGCCGCAGTGAGCTCGGCCGGAGTTCGCGCGGTCGCCGGCCGTCCAGATCTGGTGGAGCCCGCGAAGATGGCCTTCGCGACCGGCCTCAACGACGTGCTCGTCGCGGGCTCGCTGCTGGCCTTGGTCGGCGCGCTCGCTGCCGTCATCCTCCTCCGCAGCCCCGCGCAGGCCTCGGCCCCGGCTCCGGTGACCGAGAACGCGTGATTTCCGAGCCGCCCTTGCGTCGCTGCGCAGCGCGAACGTGCGGCATGGCGTTCACACGCCGCTGAACGCGCTGAAGCCGCCGTCCACGGGGACGACGACGCCCGTGACGAAGCGCGACGCCGGGCTGCAGAGCCAGAGCAGCGTGGTGACGAGATCGTCTGGCTCACCGAGCCGGCCGGCCGGCGTGTGCTCCACGATCGTGCGCGCGCGGGCGGTCAGCCCGCCGGCGTCGTCGAGCAACAGCGCGCGGTTCTGGTCTCCGACGAAGAAGCCGGGCGCGATCGCGTTGACGCGCAGACGGTCACCGTAGTTTCGCGCGCAGTCGACGGCCAACCAGCGGGTGAAGTTCTCGACCGCTGCCTTCGCGGCACCGTAACCGGCGGTGCGCGTGAGCGCACGCTGCGACGCCATCGAAGACACGTTGACCATGCTGCGCGAGGTGACGTCCGTCGCGTCGCGCGGGACCATCGCGGCGCCGAGCACCTGGCAGGGGAGCACGGTGCCGAAGAGATTGAGCTCGAACACGGTCCTGAGCGCGTCGGTCGAGAGATCGAAGAACCGATCGCCTTCGCCCAGCGTCGCCTCTGGAATGTTCCCGCCGGCGGCGTTGACGAGGATGTCGATGTGGCCGTACCGCTCGAGCAGCGCATCGCGCGCCTCTTCCAGCTGCGGCCGATCGAGCACGTCGGCGGGCAGCGCCTGTGCTTTGCCGCCTGCGGCCGTGATGGCGTCGACGGTCTCGGCGACGCGGTCGGTGTTCCGTGCCATGACTGCGACGACAGCACCGGCGGCGGCGAGCGCAGCCGCCATCGAGGAGCCGAGCGCGCCGCTCCCGCCCGTGACGACCGCCACACGGCCGTCGAGCCTCATCCCGCTCCGGTCTGTACCCAGGCGTGGCGAGGATCGAGGTACGGCGCCAGTGCTCGTCCTTGGCCCGCCATCACCCACAGGTAGTAGAGCGCGTAGCCCGGAGCCGCGACCACGGGGTGGTATCCGGACGGGATCGCGACCACGTCGCCGTGCCGCACGATCTGCGCCCGCTCGCCGGTGTCGTCGTAGAGGAGCTGAACGCCGAACCCGCTCTCCGGCTTGAACCGATAGAGGTACACCTCCTCGAGCGCGACCTCCTCCGGCGGAGCATGACGGTCGTGCTTGTGCGGCGGATACGACGACCAGTTCCCGGGCGGGTTGATCGTCTCGCCGACGATGAGTCGTCCAGCCTCGTCGTCGGGTCCCAGCACGGTGCGAATGGTGCGCGACCAGTTACCTTCACCCGCGCTGCGCACATGCTGGTCGCTCGGCCGGATGATGCGGGCACGACCCGCCGCTCGACCCGTCACCGGCGCGGCGGCGACCGCGACGACCGCATCCGAGACCGCCCGGAGCTCCAGCATCTGTCGCGGAGGGACGTACACCGCGTCCGCCGACGAGTCGAACACGTCTCCGCTGCGGACGGCGACACCCAGGCCGGTGCCGCCGACACTGACGTCGACCGTGCCGACCAGGACGACCGCGCACATCTCGCCGTCGTCCTCCATCGTCTCGCTCGCGCCCTCCGCGAGGCGGACGAGCCGCAAGTCGATCAGGTTCGTCTCCCGCCCGCGCGCAGCGAGTGTCGCAACCACGCGAGAACCGTATCTGCATCGACGAACCACGGTTCGCGGCGGCTCGCGATCGCAAATGGCGTCCGGCTCTCCGCCGCGTCCATCGCGATCCGCCACGTGGGCGGCGCCGTCTACCGCAGGTACGTGTCCGTCCCGTCGAGCCAGTCCTGGCGCGGCGGGCAGAAGATGTCGACGTCGAGCGTCCGCTCGAGCGCCTCGGCCTTGTGCGGCAGGCCAGAGGGGATGTGCAGGACCTCGCCGGCGTGGACGTCGACGACCTCGTCCTCGTCCTCGCCGAGCCAGAAGCGGAGCACCCCCTCGAGGATGTAGGTCAGCTGCTCGTTCTCGTGTGCATGCTTCGGGACGATCGCGCCTGCGTCGAGATAGACGTGTGCGAGCATCATGCGCTCGGTGCTGACGAGCCGCCGTGCCACGCCCGGCTTGAGCTCGGTTCTCGGCATCTCGTCCCAGCGGTAGAGCGTCGTTCCGAGGACGTTCACTGGCTGCCTCCTGTCGACGTCGACTCAGGTGAACCGCTTGACGAACGCGAGCGCGGTGTCGGCGACCTCGCGCCAGCCGCTGTCGATCGTCAACGCATGCCCGCGGCCTGGCATCTCGACGATCTCCGTGACGCCCTCGTTTCGCTGCTGCCGCTTGAACGAGGCGTTCGCGATCGCCCACGGCACCGTGTGGTCGAGCTCGCCGGAGATGATGAGGAGCGGTCCCCGCTCCGGGCTCTTGCTGTTGACCTTCGCCTCGGTCCACGGGTTGAGGTTCGCCGTCGCCGCCTGGAAGAGCGGCGTGCCCGAGGCCGGGACCGCGAAGGTCTCGTACAGCTCCTTCGCCTCGTCCTCGCTCACGGCGTTCGCGAACCCGTAGCGGAACTGGTCGTACGTGAGCGGGACCGCGCGATTCCGGTTTGCGGGGTTGCCCAGAACCGGGAACGCCGACTTGAGCGACGAGATCGGCAGGGGGAGCACACCGCGGAACGGCGCCGGGTCGATCGCGACGGACGCGGCGGCGAGCCCTCGGCCGGCGAGGATCTGCGTCAGCAGGCCGCCGAACGAGTGGCCCACGATCGCGGGCTTGCGGTCGAGCCTGCGGATGACCGCCTCGAAGTGGTCGGCGACCTGGCCGACGCTCTTGTGCGCGAAGACATCGGGGTTCGCATTCGCCTCCTCGACGGTCTGCGGGTCGTCGGGCCAGCCGGGCGTGAGCGCGGTGTAGCCGGCGTCGTCGAAGACCTTGGCCCAGCGATCCCAGCTGCTCGGTAGGAGCCACAGCCCGTGGATGAACACGACCGGCGTGCGCCCCGTCCCGTTGGCGCGCTCGATCTCGGCAGTCTCGTGCTCGGTGATCGTCGTGTCCGTCGCCATGCCCGTCCTCCTCGTCGCTCGGTCCTCGCACGCGACGCTACCAAGTGGAGTGCGCCCTCCGGCGGGGCGCTGCCAGCGTAGGATTCGCCGCCGTGAAGGCGCTCGTCAAGAGCCGGGCGGAGCCAGGGGTCTGGCTCGAGGACGTGGCCGAGCCGGAGATCGGGATCAACGACGTCTTGATCCGCGTCGGCACCACCGGCATCTGCGGGACCGACGTCCACATCGACCGCTGGGACCCGTGGGCGCAGCGGACGATCCCCGTTCCGCTCGTGATCGGCCACGAGTTCGTCGGCGAGGTCGTCGAGGTGGGATCCAACGTCAGCGGGTTCGCGCCGGGAGACCGCGTGAGCGGCGAGGGCCACGTGGTCTGCGGCAGGTGTCGCAATTGCATGGCGGGTCGACGGCATCTCTGCGCGCACTCGATCGGGCTCGGGGTACAGCGGCCGGGTGCGTTCGCCGAGTACGTCGCGCTGCCCATGACGAACGTGTGGCACCACTGGCCCCGGGTCCCGGACGAGGTCGCTGCGATCTTCGACCCGCTCGGCAACGCGGTGCACACGGCGCTGACCTTTCCCGTCCTCGGGGAGGACGTGCTCGTGACGGGCGCGGGCCCGATCGGCTGCATGTCGGTTGCAGTCGCGCGCCACGCCGGGGCGCGGCACATCGTCGTCACCGACCTCGAGCCGGAGCGCCTCGAGCTCGCCCGTCGCCTTGGCGCGACGCTCGCCGTCGACCCGCGGGCGCGCGACCTCGCCGACGTGCAGCGTGAGCTCGGGATGACCGAGGGGTTCGACGTGATGTTCGAGATGTCCGGGAACGCCGAGGCGCTGCGGACAGGTGTCGGTCAGATGGCGCACGGCGGCCGGATCGCCGTGCTCGGGATCCCGACCGCGCCGGTCGAGCTCGACCTCGATCCGATCATCTTCAACATGCTGACGGTGAAGGGGATCTACGGCCGCGAGATGTACGAGAGCTGGTACCAGATGAGCGTGATGATCGACTCGGGCCTCGACATCTCGCCCGTGATCACGCACCGGTTCGGCCATGCGGACTTCGCCGAGGCGTTCGCGGTCGCAGGCTCGGGCGAGGCCGGCAAGGTGCTGCTCGACTGGAGGGAGGCCGGACGAATGTACGGCGCGGTGCGCGACGACCTGCAGGCAAGGCTCGACGGGCTCGACAGCGACGGCCTCACGAAGCGCGAGCTCGTGATGACCACGCCGCAAGGTGCGCATGTGGACGTCACCGGTCGCGGCGAGCTCCTCAACCTGTGTGCGAACAACTACCTCGGCCTCGCGAACCATCCCGAGATGGTGGCCGCCGCGCACGAGGCCCTCGACCGCTGGGGCTACGGGATGGCCTCGGTCAGGTTCATCTGCGGCACGCAGGCGCTCCATCGCGAGCTCGAGGAGCGCCTCTCGGAGTTCCTGGGCACGGAGGACACGATCCTCTTCGGCTCGTGCTTCGACGCGAACGGCGGCGTCTTCGAGGCGCTCCTCGACGAGCGGGACGCGGTCGTGTCCGACCAGCTCAACCACGCGTCGATCATCGACGGCATCCGGCTCTGCAAGGCACGCCGGCTGCGGTACGCGAACGGGGACATGGAGGAGCTCGAGGCGCGGCTCGTCGAGGCGGCCGACGCGCGCTTCCGGCTGATCGCGACCGACGGCGTCTTCTCGATGGACGGCTACGCCGCGAAGCTCGACGAGATCTGCGACCTCGCCGATCGCCACGACGCGCTCGTGCTCGTGGACGACTCGCACGCGGTCGGCTTCGTGGGGCCACAGGGCCGCGGCACCCATGCGCAGCTCGACGTCGTCGACCGAGTCGACATCCTCACGGGCACGCTCGGCAAGGCGGTCGGCGGCGCGAGCGGCGGCTACGTCTCGGGTCGGGCCGAGATCGTCGAGATCCTGCGGCAGCGTGCCCGGCCGTACCTCTTCTCGAACAGCGTCGCCCCCGTCGTCGTCGGCGCGAGCCTCCGCGCGCTCGACCTGATCGAGCGCTCGGACGACCTCCGCGACCGGCTCTGGTCGAACACGCGGAGCTTCCGCGCCCGGATGACCGAGCTCGGCTTCGACGTCCTGCCCGGCGACCACCCGATCGTTCCCGTGATGATCGGCGACGCGGCGGCGGCCGGTGCGCTTCTCGCAGGCGCTCGTCGCGAACGGGGTCTTCGCCGTCGCGTTCTCGTACCCGGTCGTCCCGCTCGGGACGGCACGGATCCGGACGCAGGTGTCCGCCGCGCACACCGACGACGACCTCGAGCTCGCCGTCAGGGCGTTCGTCGCCGCGCGGGACGCGACGAGCAAGTAACAGTCTGTTACTTGCTCGTCGGTTCGGCCGCGGCCGAATGAGTGGATGGCAGACACGCGCGCCGCACGCCAGGGCTCCGGCGGAGGGCGGCCGGCGACGGAGTCCCGCGAGACGCTTGACACGAGCTTCGAGCAGCCTCTACGTTGCCTGAGCCGCAATGTGCTCGGACGACCCGGTACTTCGGCTCCGCGACCTGCCACGGGGCACACGACGAGGGCGGCGGATCGCCCTCTCGCCGTCTCGGCGTGCGCTATCAGACAGCCGAATGCGTCGTCTATCCGTATGAGAGAAAATGCGTAACCCTTCTCGAAGAAAGGACGTGGAAGTGGTGAAGCACACATCTGCGCGCCTCGTCGCCGGCTTCGCCGGCGCTTTGGTCCTCGTCGCGTCGCTCGTCGTCGCGGCTGCGGGGACGGCGAGCAACCAGGCCCGGAGCGCCGCAGCCTACCCGGCGCCCAAGGTGCCGAACGCCGCGGCCATCAAGAAGCAGTACGGCGGTCAGTCGATCACGTTCATCGGCGACTCCGTCGGCGGCAGTCACGACGCGTGACGTCGCGCTCGCGAAGCAGTTCACGAAGGACACCGGGATCAAGGTGAAGGTCGTTCCGCACCCGGCGGCGTCCGACGCGTCGTACTCGCAACTCGCCCGCGTCTTCTCGTCGAAGTCGTCGTCGTTCGACGTCGCGATGATCGACGTCGTGTGGCCGGGCGCCTTCGCGCCGTACCTCGTCGACCTGAAGCCGAAGCTCGGCAAGGAGGCGAAGCAGCACGCGCAAGGGATCATCCAGAACGACACGATCGACGGGAAGCTCGTCGCGATGCCGTGGTTCGGTGACTTCGGGATCCTGTACTACCGCACCGACCTGCTGAAGAAGTACGGCTACACGGCCCCGCCGAAGACCTGGACGCAGCTCTTCGCCATGGCGAAGAAGATCCAGGACGGCGAGCAGGCCGCCGGGAATCGAGCTTCTACGGCTTCGTCTTCCAGGGCAACTCGTACGAGGGCCTGACCTGCGACGCGCTCGAGTGGTACCAGTCGGCCGGGGCCGGCGGGTTCGTCGACAACGGCAAGGCGACGATCAACAACAAGAAGGGTGCAGCGATCCTCGACCTGTTCGCCTCCCAGATCGGCAAGACCACGCCCCGCGACGTGACGACGTACCAGGAGGGCGAGGCCCACACGGCGTTCGTCGAGGGCAATGCGGCGTTCATGCGCAACTGGCCGTACGCCTATTCGATCGGAGCCGATCCGAAGACGTCGAAGATCGTCGGCAAGTTCAGCGTCACCGTGCTGCCGCACGCATCCGGGTCGTCGGTCGGCACGGTGGGCGGGTGGCAGCTCGCCGTGAACAAGTACTCGAAGCACGTCGACGCGTCGATCGAGTTCGTCCGCTACATGACGAGCGCGGCGGCGCAGAAGTTCTCCGCCATCACCAACACGAACGTGCCGACGATCCCCGCGGTCGCGAAGGACCCGGCCGTCGTGAAGGCGAACCCGTACCTGAAGCCCGAGATCGCCAGCGTCATCCGTGTCACGCGGCCGGCGCGCGACCTCAAGACGCACTACAACGAGGGCTCCAAGGCCATCTACCAGGGGATCAACCAGATCCTCAACGGCCGGCCGGCGAGCAGCGTGCTGCCGTCGATCCAGTCCAAGCTCGACCGGATCCTCCGCTAGCGAGGCGATCCGTTGCCGGGGAGGATGGCATCTGCCATCCTCCCCCTCCACTCGATGTCGACCGTCGCCGACCCAGCACCCACCAGCCCGCCGACGGCGCAAGCCGACGAAGCTGAAGCGGCGGCAGACGCGGCTCGCGTGGGTGCTACTGCTGCCGTCGCTCGCGGTGGTCGTGCTCGTCGCGCTCTACCCGCTCGGGAAGACGATCTACCAGAGCTTCACCGACCAGGAGTTCCTCGGGCTGGAGCCGGCTCAGTGGGTCGGCCTGCAGAACTACCGCGACCTTCTCGACGACACGATCTTCCGCGACGCCGTGTGGACGACGATCAAGTTCACGCTGATCACCGTCGTGTTCGAGTTCGCGCTCGGGTTGGCCATCGCCCTCGTCGTCAACTCGAACTTCAAGGGCCGCGGTGTGATGCGCGCAGTGATGCTCGTGCCGTGGGCGATCCCGACCGTGGTCGCCGCGCAGATGTGGAAGTCGATGCTCCAGTCGAACGGCATCATCAGCGACGCCGGCACCCGGCTGCAGATCCTGTCGCATCCGCACGCGTGGATCGCCGACCCGGCAACGGCGCTCGGTGCGATCTGCGCAGTTGACATCTGGAAGACGGCGCCGTTCGTCGCCCTGCTCCTGCTCGCCGGGCTCCAGATCATCCCTCATGATCTCTACGAGGCCGCCGAGGTCGACGGCGCCAACCAGCTGCAGCAGTTCTGGAAGATCACCCTGCCGCTGCTCGCGCCCGCGATCCTCGTGACGCTGATCTTCCGGACGCTCGACGCCCTGCGCGTGTTCGACGTCTTCTACGTCTTCTTCGGGAACCGACTCGGCACGCAGTCGATGGCGATCTACGCGCAGAGCACGATCGTCGGCGACGGCTACGTCGGCTACGGCGCCGCGATCAGCATGGCGATCTTCCTCATCATCGCGCTCTTCGTCGTCATCTATGTGACCTTCCAGCGGGTGGCGATGCGGTGAGCGTCGCCGCCGAGACCACGACGCGCGTCGTCCGCCCCGTCAGCCGGAGCCGGGCATTCTGGCGCAGCCCGGTCGGACGCCTGGCCAAGAGGGTCCCCTTCTACGCGCTCGTCGTGCTGATCTTCGTCTACTGCCTCTTCCCGTTCGCTTGGGCCCTGCGGTGCGCGTTCACGCCCGAGAGCGATCTCTTCTCGACGCCGCTCCAGTACGTCCCGGACCACCCGACGCTCGACAACTTCAGGCAGGCATTCGAGGCCGAGTTCTTCCGCCGCGGGCTGCTCAACTCGGCGATCGTCGCGGGCGGGGTGACCTTGCTCTCGCTCGTGATCGGCACGCTGGCGGCCTTCGCGCTGGGTCGTTTCACCTTCCGCGGGCGGTCGTTCGTCATGTACCTGATGCTCTCGATGACGATGTTCCCGTCGATCGCGATCCTCGGAGCGCTCTACACGATGATCTCCGGCTTCAGCGTTGGGCCGATCGACTTCCCGAACATCTACGACACGCTGTGGTCGCTGCTCTTCACGTACCTGATCTTCACGCTCCCGTTCACGATCTGGGTGCTCACGAGCTTCATGCAAGCGCTGCCCGGCGATCTCGAGGAAGCGGCGTACGTCGACGGCGCGACGCCGTTCCAGGTGTTCTACAAGGTGTTGCTACCGCTGATCCTTCCGGGCCTCGTGACGACCGGGCTACTCGCGTTCATCTCCGCCTGGAACGAGTACCTGTTCGCCCTGTCGTTCATCCAGGACCCCGACAAGTACACGGTTCCATTGGCGATCACGTCGTTCGTCGGCGAGTCCGGCAGCTCGTTCCAGCAACCCTGGGGCACGATCATGGCGGCGACCATCATCGTCACCGTGCCGCTGGTCGCGCTCGTGCTGATCTTCCAGCGCTACATCCTCGCCGGCCTCACCGCCGGCGCCGTGAAGGGGTGATCGTGCCTCCGACGGCTCAGCCGTCGTCGCCGTAGATTCCCGCGCCCGTCTCGACGTCGAAGAAGTGCAGCTGGCGGGTGTCCACGGCGACGTCGATCGGCTCGCCGGGCTTCACGCGGGAACGTGCGCCGAAGCGGCCGACGATGACCGACGAGCTCTCCTTGGCGTGGGCCTCGAGGCGGTCGGCGCCGCCTGCGTCCTCCGCGAGCTCCTTGACCTCCTCCGTGATCGCGGACGGCGCGTCGACCGCGAAGTGGATCATGATCTCGGCACCGAGCGCCTCGCGCAGCGTCACCGTCCCCTCGAGCCTCCCGCCGTGTGCGCTCTCGCCGGCGAGCTGGTAGTCCTCGAGATCCTCGGGGCGGATGCCAAGCACGATCGTGCGGCCCTCGTAGCGGTAGAGCCCCGGCCGCTGGCTCAGCGTCTCCGGGCCGAGCACGATCTCCTGCGAGCCTGTCACGACCCGCATCGTCCCGTCATCGCGTTGCAGCGTCGCCTCGAGCATGTTCATCGCCGGGCTCCCGATGAAACCGGCGACGAAGAGGTTGACCGGATGGTCGTACAGCTCCTGGGGCTCCGCCGCCTGCTGCAGCTCACCCTTCCGCATCACGGCGACGCGGTCGCCCATCGTCATCGCCTCGACCTGGTCGTGCGTCACGTAGATGGTCGTCACGCCGAGACTGCGCTGGAGCCCGCTGATCTCGGCTCGCATCTGGACCCGCAGCTTGGCGTCGAGGTTGGAGAGCGGCTCGTCCATCAGAAACGCCGAGGGCTGGCGCACGATCGCACGGCCCATCGCGACACGCTGCCGCTGGCCGCCCGACAGCGCCTTCGGCTTGCGCTTGAGGAACGGCTCGAGGTCGAGGATGCGCGCTGCGTCGTTGACCCGCTTGTCTATCTCGGACTTCGGCAGCTTGTGCAGCTTGAGGCTGAACGCGATGTTGTCGTAGACCGAGAGGTGCGGGTAGAGCGCGTAGCTCTGGAAGACCATGGCGATGTCGCGCTCGCGGGGCGTCAGGTCGTTGACGACGAGGTCGTCGATCAGGATCTGTCCCTCGCTGATCTCCTCGAGCCCGGCAAGCATCCGCAGCGCAGTCGTCTTGCCGCATCCCGAGGGGCCGACGAGAACCATGAACTCGCCGTCCTCGATCTCCAGGTCGAAGTCCGCGACGGCCGAGGTGCCGTCCTCGTAGATCTTCGACACGTCCTCGTAGGCGATCCGGGCCATGGCGCACCTCCTGGGCGCGAGTCTAGAGGCTCCGGTGCCGGCCGCGCCACGATCGGACGAGCGGAACCAGGCTCAGGAATCCCGACGGGTCGACGCCTCTGCCGAGGTCAGGCGGGCGGCCTCGCGCGCCTGGCGCTCGTACGGGCTCCGGTCGTAGCCGGTGCGAAGGTAGCTCAGCGGCATCCGGACCGGCCTGTGCTGCATCTGCCAGACGTGACAGAGCTCGTGCGTGATCAGGTCGTCACCGACATCGGCGTGGCGGAGAAAGACGACGAGATGCGTCGCGAAGCCGTCGAACCCGCGCCACGGGCGCAGGCGGAAGAGCCACGGCGCGATCACGATCCGCACTCCGGCGAGCTGCACCCGGCGCGGCCACCAATCGAGCCGATCGAGCCGCTCCTTCGCGCGGACGAGCCGCGGATCGGGGCCGGGCACTACCCCTTGGGGAACGGCTGCAGCTGGAGGAGCGCGTCGCGCCCGCCGAGGAGCTGGTAGATGCCGTAGTAGAGGTACGACCGGGTCAGCTGGTCGACGCGCCGCGCGACGTCCGTCCGCATCTGGCCCGGCTGAACGATCGACCCGGAGCCCGGCAGCGTCCTGCTGATCGGCTGGGAGAGGAGGCCGGGGTTCGCGTTCTCGAGGACGTTGCGCCGGAACATCAGCACGACCCCGTCGCTCCCGTCGGCCGGCATCGGGCGCAGGAAGACGGTCACATTGTCGACGCTCGGGTCGAACTTCATCGTGCGCAGCGCAAGCTCGAGGCCCATGCGCCGGACGAGAAGACCGCGCTCGGCAGAGGCCGTCCCCGGGATCGCGCAGTTCGCGCCGGCGCCGCAGAGGGAGTACTGGATCGCGTCGTCGGGCTGGACGAGCAGCGAGTCCCTGTCCTTGGTGCTGTCCGCCGGCCGGATGATCTGGTACCCGACGCGGAGGTAGCCGAGGTTCCCGTCCTGGAGGGTGTTGCGGCTCGCGACGACGTTGACGAGCTCGTCGCCGTTCGGCAGCCGGTAGTTGCGCTGCACCTGGTCGGCGATCTGCATCGCGCCGAGCTCGCCCGGCTCAGACGGGCGGAACTGCGTTGTCCCCTTCGGGAGCGTCTCCGTCGGGGCGGGGTCGCGCAGTGCCTCGACGATGAGCGCACCGACCGCGACGCCGACGACGAGCGCCAGCACCACGTAGATCACGGCGAAGCGCCGCCTGTAGCTCGACTTGCGCGCTCGATCCTGCCGGTCGGCCGCCGAACTGTCCGCGGCGCGCGGAGGCTCGGCCTCGACGACGCGCTCCTGCGACGCGACGTCGCTCATGCGGGGTCCCCGTTCGAGGAGGGCACCGTCGGCACCGCGGGTGCAGCAGGCGCCGTCCCCGGGCCGCCGCGGCCGATCGCCGCCGAGAACTCGAGAGGCGGCCAGGCAGCCTCGTCGCCGTAGTCGATCTCGGGGATCCTGATGCCCTGCGAGTCGAGCAGGTCGAGCAGCTCGTCGCCCATGATCTCGCGCTTGTCCTCGAGCGCGTCGGCGATCCGCTCGATCGCGTCACGATTCAGGATCGCGAGATTGTGGGCGGTGACGTACGCCTGGCCGATGACCTGCGCGGCGACCGTTCGCTTCGTCGGATCGCCGAGCACGCCGGCGATCGGATCGGCGTCGAACGGCCCTCCACCACCGGAGCGGCTCATGATCTGGAGCCCGATCTTCTCGAAGCGGTCGAGTACGCGCCTGCGTGCCTCCTCCTCGGTCTCGCCGTCGCGGGGCGTCACGTGGAACGGCTGCGGGCCCATCGCCGCCCTCCCGACCATGAGAGCCGAGCGTGCGGTGACGCTGGCAACGTCGCCGCCGACCCCGTTCGAGTTCTCGCCGTAGACGACGCGCTCCGCCGCCATTGCGCCGAGCCCCCAGATCAGGTCCTGGAACATCTCGTGCTGGAACGAGAAGAGACGCTCCTCCTTCTCGATCATCCAGTGGTGGCCGCCGACTCCCTGGTCGCCGCGCTTCTTGATCGTCAGACGGGTCGACTCGCGGCTCGTCATGTAGACGTGGCCCGCCACCGCGTGGCCCGCCTCGTGGATCGCAACGGCGCGTCGCTCGTGGGGGACGTACTCGGAACCGATCGCGGTGCCGGCGTCGAGGGTCGTGACAGCCTCGACGAGATCGTCCCAGGCGAACGCCGTGCGGCCGGTGTGGTGCGCGATGGTCAACGCCATCGACGTCGCCTGCTCGATCATTGCCGGGGAGTACCCGCTCATGATCCGCGCGATCTCGTCGCGCCGGTTCGGAAGATCGAGCTCCGGGTCGTGGGAGACCTTCCCGATGTACAGCTCGAGAATGTCGAGTCGATCGTCCTTGGTCGGTGTCCGGAACCAGACGTGACGGCCCATGCGACCGGGGCGGATGAGCGCGGGATCGAGCCGGTCGATGGGGACGTTCGTCGCGCCGATGAAGTAGATCTGGTCATTCCGCGGCCGTGCGGCCGGCAGCCGCAGCTTCGCGTTCCCGATCCGGCGAGGGACGATGAAGCTCGCGTCGAGCATCGTGTTCAGCTTGCTCGTCAATGTCCGCCGCATCCATGGTGGGTTGTCGATCCCGTCCATGACGACGAGGAGCTGGTTGAGTGCGAGCCCGCCGCCCATTCCTCCCATCGCGCCGGGGAACATGAAGTTGTAGAACTGGCCGAG
Source organism: uncultured Actinomycetes bacterium (assembly GCA_963739405.1). GTDB lineage: Bacteria > Actinomycetota > Thermoleophilia > Gaiellales > Gaiellaceae > Gaiella. Next base: position 71,964 of record CAVUAH010000014.1, read on the forward strand.
CCGCGCGTACAGGCCACTCGGTATGCCGTACGAGACCGGGGCGCGCTGCTCGAACAGGCGGTCGCGCCACGCCCTCGTCTCGACGATCAGGTCGCCGGAGGGATCCCGGGAGCCCCACGGGCCGTAGAAGAGAACGTCCTCGACGCTCGCGCCGTTCGTCAGCGGCAAGAACCCCTGTCCGCCCGTGCCGAGCGACTGCCGCCGCATGCCGACGGCGTCGATCTCGTCGATGAAGACGATGCACTGGCCACCCCACTTGCGGGCGAGCTTCTTGGCGCGACGTGCCAGGAGCCGGACGATGATGGCGTCGATCCCGATGAAGGTTGCTGCGAAGCCCGAGCCCGGCATCGAGATGAACGGCGAGTTGAAGCCCGTCGCGATCGCCTTGGCGAGCATCGTCTTGCCCGTACCGGGTGCACCGAAGAGGAGAAGTCCCCGCTCGCGCTTGCCGCCCGCGCGCTCGAACTGCTCGCCCGACTGCCAGATGTCGACGACGCGCCGAACCTCTTCCTTCGCCTCGACCTGTCCGCGGACGTCGGCGAGTTGGACTCCCCATTCCGCGTCGCCCGGCTCGAACGACTGCATCTGCGACATGTTCATGAGGAGCAGCGGGCCGAACATGATCGCGAAGTTGGCGAAGAAGAGGAAGAAGACGAAGACGGCCTGGATCCAGAGCGTGGGCGAACTCAGGATGGTGCCGATCCCGTCGAAGATGAACCCGACGGTGTCGAGCCACGTGCCGCCCCGGAAGATCCAGACGATCGTGACGACCGTGATGAAGAGAATCGCGACCTTGAACCAGAACCGCCAGAACCAGGTCCGGCGGCGTCCGACAATGTCCTCCTCGCGGAGGGTCTGGCTCTCCAGCCCGAAGAGGCTCGGCCAGGGGATCAGCCGACGGAAGAGCAGGTCGGCGAAGCCGCGGAAGACGATGACGATCGCCAGCGTGGCGACCAGGGCCACCCACCAGTCCCAGTCGTTCTGGTACGTGAACCAGACGAACAGCGCCGGCGCGGTCAGGACGGCCACGACGGTGGCGGCGCGCGTCAGCTTCCGCCAGCTCTTCGCAAGCTCGAGTGAGGCCTCTCCTTGTGCACGGGTGCCCGGAAGAGGCGCGTCGATCGTCGCCATCGTTTTAGTGTACGCAGGTGCCCAAAGGGGCTGATGTTGGCGGACCGTTAAGCGCCCGTCCAGGCCCCTGCGGCTGCGGTCGCCTCACTGCAGGACGCTGCTAGCGTCAGCCGCATGACACAGGCGACGCTTCACACCAGCGAGGGCCCGATCGAGCTCGAGCTCTACCCCGGCGAGGCCCCCAAGACGGTCGAGAACTTCACCAAGCTCGCGTCGGACGGCTACTACGACGGGCTCTCGTTCCACCGCGTGATCCCCGACTTCATGATCCAGGGCGGCTGCCCGACCGGCGACGGCACCGGCGGCCCCGGCTACACCTTCGAGGACGAGTTCAACGAGCACAGGGTGGCGCGCGGCGCCCTCGCGATGGCGAACGCGGGCCCGAACACGAACGGCTCGCAGTTCTTCATCGTCACCGCCGACGCATGCCCCTGGCTCGACGGCAAGCACACGGTGTTCGGGCGCGTCACGTCGGGGCAGGACGTCGTCGACCGCATCTCGCTCGTCGAGCGCGACCCGCGCGACCGGCCGCAGACGCCGATCACGATCGACCGCGTCGAGCTCGGCTAGCGCGGCGCGTCCCGCGCGTCCTCGAGCACCGTTCGCTCGTCGGGGACGTGCCGGAGCACGTTCTCGACATACGACGCGACCGCGGTGTCGAGGCCGACGTCCGCCCCGGCGCCCTGGGACAGGTACCAGCGGTGCTCGAGGATCTCGTGGAAGATCTCGGCCGCCTCGCGCTTCCCGTGGAGCTCCGGCGGCACGGCGGCGATCGCGGGCTCGAACACCTCGGCGAGCCAGCGGAAGGCGACGATCGTCTCGGGCAGCGGCTTGCCCTCGTCGCGCTGGAGCCCTGCCCGGAAGCCGGCGAGATCGTTGAGCAGCCTACGGGCCTGGTTCTCCTGCGCGTGGAGCCCCGTGAGGGTCAGGAGGCGGCGGCGGTGGTGGCCCGGCTCGACGACCCGCGGGTGGAGCCGGAGCCGGTAGCCCTCGTCGGCGGCGAGCAGCTCGAGCTCCTCGACGTCGAAGCCCAGGTCGTTCAGGCGGTGGAGGCGCTGGTGGAGCCGGTAGCGCTCGTCGGCGCCGAACAGCTCGTCGTGGACGAGCTCGTCCCAGAGCCCCCGGTAGCGGGCGACGAGCCCGGCGCCCGTCTCCTCCGCCGGCGTCTCGAGCGGCCGGCCGGTCTCGGCGGCCACGTCCTCGAGCTCGCCGGTGAGGTTCTCCTCCGCGATCTGCAGATCGTGCTCCCGCTGGCCGTCCGTGAGCGTCTCGTGCAGCTCACCTGTCTCGGCGTCCACGAGATAGGCCGACAGCGCGCCGGCGTCCCGCCGGAAGAGCGTGTTCGAGAGCGAGCAGTCGCCCCAGAAGAACCCCGCCAGGTGGAGCCGCACGAGCAGCTCCGCCCCGGCGTCGAGGAGCCGGTCGCCGAGGTCGGGGCGCCCGGGACCGGAGAACAGCGTGCGAAAGGGCAACGAGTAGTCCAGGTGCCGGGTGATCAGCACCGCCTCGAGCGCCGCCTCGGTCCGGGTGGCCACACCGACGACCTCCACGACCGGCATCTCGGCGGCGCCGAGGTCGCGGAGGAGGCCGTACTCGTGGCGAGCGACGTCGTCCGGCAGCTCCTTGAGCGCATACACGGCGCCGTCGTAGTCGACGAACCGAACGACGTGGCGGCCGATCCCGCGGATGACGCGGACGAGGCGGCTCGAGCTCCACTCGTCCAGCGGCAGCTCCCACGGCAGATCGAGGAAGTCCGGATGACCCGTGCGGGCCTGGAGCTGGAGCCTCGGGGGCACGATGTGGCCGAGGCTACTCGAGGACGACGTGCACGTCGGCCACGTCCCGACCGGCACGGCCTCTGCCCGCGGCTCGTCGCGACGCGTCCGTGCCCGGAGCCAACTACGCTCATCCCCGTGGAGCTTCGCGGCAAGACGGCGATCGTCACGGGGGCCTCGTCCGGGATCGGCGCCGCGACCGTCCGTCAGCTGCGAGAGGCCGGGGTGCGCGTCGCCGGCGGCGCGAGGCGCGTCGAGCGCGTCGAAGCCGATGTCGCGCTCGAGGTCGACGTGCGGGACGAGGCCTCGAGCCGCGCGTTCGTCGAGGCCGCAGTCGGGTCGCTCGGCGGGATCGACATCCTGTTCAACAACGCCGGGCTCGCGCTCGGCCGCGCGCCGTTCACCGAGTCGACGGCCGAGGACGAGGAGACCGTGATCCACACGAACGTCGACGGCGTCCTGCGGATCACGCGCCTCTGCCTGCCCCACGTCCGAGACGGCGGGCACATCCTCTTCATGGGGTCGATCGCCGGTCGCCAGGCCTACCTCAACGCCGCCTCCTACATCGCGTCGAAGTTCGCGGTCCGCGGCTTCACCTACGCGCTCCGCGAGGACCTGCTCGGCAGGCCGATCCGCATCACGACGATCGACGCCGGACTGGTCGAGTCGGAGTTCTCGATCGTCCGCTTCAAGGGAGACCGGGAGAAGGCGGACGCCGTCTACGAGGGCGTCGACCCGGTCACCCCCGAGGAGATCGCCGACTGCGTTCTCTTCGCCGTGACCCGGCCGCTGCACATGAACATCGACGAGATCGTCATCAAGGCGCTGGCCCAGTCGAACGGCGGGCGGGTGGTGCGGAGGGAGGCCTAGGCCGGTGTCGCTCACGATCCTCGAAGGGTCGACCTTTTGCATCTGCGACGAGCTCGGCGACCTCGAGGGCGGGCTCGACGGGCTCTACGCCCAGGACACGCGCTTCCTCTCCACGTTTGCGCTGACCGTCGACGGACGGCGTCCGCTGCTCCTCTCGTCGGGGAAGGTCGAGTACTTCTCGGCGGCGTTCTACGCCCGGAACGCGCCCACCGACGGCCTCTCGCAGGACGTCCTCTCGATCGCGCGTCACCGCTTCGTCGGGCAGAACGGGCTCCAGGACCACGTCGTGGTTCGCAACGAGACGCGGGCGCCGATCGCGTTCACGGTCGAGCTCGACTTCGGCACCGACTTCGCCGACATCATCAGCGTCAAGGAGCACGACTTCGCCCTCGGCGACCCGCTCCACGCGCCTGACCTGCCGCCACCCGCCGAGGCGCACTTCGACGACGACGGCAGCCGGATCGTGCTCGCCGAGGGGGACGGGCGCGGCGGTCGCACGCAGGTGCTCCTCTCCCGCGCCGGCGAGGGACGCGGCGGGGTGGTCCGCTTCCCGGTCGGCCTGGCGCCGCACGGCTCCTGGGACGTGCGGGTCGACGTCGCCGTCTCGCTCGACGGCGAGGTCGAGCAGCCGGAGACGGTCGAGCGGCAGTTCGGCACCGAGCGGGCGCGGGTCCGGGACTCGCTGTCCGCCTGGTCGTTGCGGCTGCCGCGGCTCTCGACGAACTGGGACGAGCTCCGGCTCGCCTTCGGCCAGTCGGTCGCCGACCTTGCGTCGCTGCGCCTCCGCGCGGGCGCCGGGACCGGGCTCCTCCCCGCGGCCGGCATGCCGTGGTTCATGACGGTCTTCGGCCGGGACACGATCATCACGAGCCTCCAGTCGATGCTGCTCGGCCCGGAGCTCGCCGTCAGCGCGCTCTCCGCGCTGGCCGAGCTCCAGGCGGACGAGGACGACCCGTCGGTCGACGCCGAGCCGGGCAAGATCCTCCACGAGCTGCGGAGCGGGCGCGCGGCGGAGAAGTGGTTCGCGCGCTACTACGGGACGGCCGATGCGACGCCCCTCTACCTCGTGCTCCTCTCGGAGGTGTGGCGGTGGACGGGTGACCGTGATCTCGTCGAGCGGCTCCGCGAGCCCTGCCCTCGCCGCGCTCCGCTGGATCGACGAGTACGGCGACCGCGACGGCGACGGCTTCGTCGAGTACGAGCGACGCTCGGCCCGCGGGCTCGAGAACCAGTCGTGGAAGGACTCCGGCGACTCGCAGCGCTTCCGCGACGGCCGCCTCGCGGAGACGCCGATCGCGCCCGCGGAGGTGCAGGGGTACGTCTACGACGCCAAGCGCCGGCTCGCCGAGGTCGCGCGCGGCGCGTGGGACGACGAGCCGCTCGCGGCGCGGCTGGACGGCGAGGCGGACGAGCTGGCCGCGCGCTTCGACGAGGCCTTCTGGGTCCCGGACCGCGGCGGGTACTACGCGCTGGCGCTCGATCGCGACAAGCACCGGGTGGACGCGCTCTGCTCGAACATCGGCCACCTCCTCTGGAGCGGCATCGTCCCCGAGGGCCGACTCGACCCGATCGTCGACGCGCTCATGCGCCACGAGCTCTGGTCGGGATGGGGGATCCGGACGATGTCGAAGTCCGACGCCGCGTACAACCCGCTCAGCTACCACAACGGGACGGTCTGGCCGCACGACACGGCGCTCGCCGCGTGGGGTCTCGCCCGCTACGGCTGCTGGGCACCCGTGCACCGGATCACCCGCGCGCTGCTCGAGGCCGCGCGGCACCTCGACTGGTCGCTCCCGGAGGTGTTCGCCGGCTTCGACCGCTCCGAGACGCCCTTCCCGATCGCCTACCCGACGGCCGCGCGACCGCAGGCCTGGGCAGCCGGGACGCCGCTCCTCCTGCTCCGGCTGGTGCTCGGCCTGGAGCCAGACCGTCGCGGAGGGCCGGCTCGGCCTCCTTCCCGGCGCCGTGTCGCTCGACGGGGTCGACGTCTCCCTCGCCGGGGTGCGCGCGCTCGGACGATCCTGGGACGTGACCTCGTCCGCCGACGGGGACGCTCATCGAGGTCGCCGCGTGAGGATCGCCGTCCTCAGTCCCGTCTGGTTCCCCGTCCCGCCCGCAGGCTACGGGGGGATCGAGTGGATCGTGTCGCTCCTCGCGGACGGGCTGGTCGACGCGGGGCACGAGGTCACGCTCTTCGCCTCCGGCGACTCGCACACGAAGGCCCGGCTCGAGTCCGCGTACGAGACGGCGCCGAGCGAGTGGATCGGCCACACGTTCTGGGAGCTTCGCCACGCCGTCTCGTGCCTCGGTCGCGGCGGCGAGTTCGACGTCGTCTCCGACCACACCGGGCTGCTCGGCCTCGCGCTCGGGTCGATGGGCCCGACGCCGCTCGCACACACGGTGCACGGCCCGCTCTCGGGGGAGCCCGGAGCGCTCTACGAGCAGATCGTCGCGATGGTGCCCCATGCAGCGCTGATCGCGGTCTCCGACGAGCAGCGGAGGCCGAAGCCCGACCTGCCCTGGGTCGCGACGTGTCCGAACGCGCTCGACCTGTCCGTCTACCCGTTCGTCCCGGAGCGGGGGGAGTACCTGCTCTTCCTCGGCCGCATGACGGCGGACAAGGGAGCACACCGGGCGGTCGCCGTCGCGGTCGAGAGCGGCCTGCCGCTCAAGCTCGCGGGCAAGTGCCGCGAGCCGCTCGAGCGCCAGTACTTCGAGGATCTCGTCCGGCCGCATCTCTCGGACACGATCGAGTACGTCGGCGAGGTGACCCACGGCGAGAAGGTGGAGCTCCTCCAGCACGCCCGCGCGACGCTCTTCCCGATCGAGTGGGACGAGCCGTTCGGTCTCGTGATGATCGAGTCGATGGCGTGCGGCACCCCCGTGATCGCGACGCGCTACGGCGCCGTCCCCGAGGTGATCGACGACGACGTCAGCGGCGTGATCGTCGACTCGTGGCGCGACATGGGGGCGGCGCTCGAGCGCGCCGATGCGATCGATCCCCGCGAGCAGCGACGAATCGTCGAGGAGCGCTTCTCCCCGGCACGCATGGTCGCCGACTACGTCGCCGCGTACGAGGCGACCATCGAGCGGTGGGCATCGTCGTCCGGATAGCCCCGGGTGCGCCTCCGCTCTCCCTACGACGGACACATCCTGCGCCTCGCGCTGCCGGCGCTCGGCGCGCTCGCCGCAGAGCCGCTGTACATCCTCGTCGACACCGCGATCGTCGGGCACCTCGGTCGCTCGCAGCTCGCTGCGCTCGGCGCGGCTGCGACCGCGCTCTCGGTGCTCGCCACCTTCAACTTCCTGCAGTACGGGACGACCGCCCAGGTCGCCCGCGCGAGCGGAGCCGGGGAGGACAGGGACGCGCGCCGGCTCGGCGCACAGGCGCTCTGGCTCTCGCTCGGGATCGGTGTCGCGCTCGCGATCGCGGTCGCCGCGCTCGCGGCGCCGATCGTGGGGCTCGTCGGCGTCGACGGCCAGACGGCCGATTACGCCGCGACCTACCTGCGGATCGTGGCGCTCGGCGTGCCGTCGGCCTTCGTCGCGCTCGGCGGCCAGGGGTTCCTGCGCGGCGTCTCCGACCTCATCTCGCCGCTCGTCCTGATCGTGATCGGCGAACACCCTCAACGTCGTCCTCGAGGTGCTGTTCGTCTACGGCTTCGACTGGGGGATCGAGGGGTCGGCCTGGGGGACGGCGGTCGCCCAGACCTGCATGGGTGTCGGGTTCGTCTGGCTCATCGTGCGACGCGTCGGACGGGCCGACCTCGCTCCCGTCCTATCGCTTGCGCGGCGCCTGCTCTCGGTGGGCTCGTTCATCTTCCTGCGCACCGCGTCGCTGATCGCCGCGTTCCTGCTCGCAGGCGCGGTCGTGGCGCGGATGGGCGACGCGGAGCTCGGCGCCTACCAGATCTCGTTCCAGCTCTGGCTCTTCCTCGCGCTCGTGCTCGACTCCGTCGCGATCGCCGGCCAGATCATCGTCGGGCAGGAGCTCGGGGGCGGGAGGCCGGCGCGAGCATTCGCCGCCAGCTCACGGATGATCGTGCTGTCCGTCGCCCTGGGCGTCGTCTTCTCCGCCGCGTTGCTGCTGCTCCAGACCGTGCTTCCACGAGCCTTCACCGAGGACGCGGCGGTGCTCTCGCAGTGCGCGCTGCTCTGGCCGGTCTTCGTGGTCGTCCAGCCGCTGAGCGGTGCCGTGTTCGCGCTCGACGGGATCCTGATCGGCGCGAGCGACGTCCGCTACATCGCGGGCTCGATGGTGGTCGCATTCGTCGCGTGCGCCGCCGCGCTCGCGGTGGCGGTCTCGCGAGATCTCGGCGTGCGGGGCGTCTGGGTCGCGATCGCGGTGCTCATCGCGGCTCGCGCCATGACGATGGGCGCGCGCTTCGCGCGGCGGCGCTGGCTCGTGACCGGCTGGGCGTAGAGTCTGCGCCCGTGGAGGGCGTGAACGTCGTCGGCGGGCCGCTCGAGCCGTGCAGCTTCGCACCGCTCACCGGCTTCTGGCGCGACGGCACCTGCCGGACGGGCGGCGACGACGTCGGCGTCCATGCCGTCTGCGCCGTGATGACGGAGGAGTTCCTGGCCTTCAGCGCGACGGCCGGGAACGACCTCTCGACACCGCGCCCCGAGTACGGGTTCGGCGGGCTCGTGCCCGGCGACCGCTGGTGCCTCTGCGCCGACCGCTGGCAGGAGGCGCTCGAGGCAGGGGTCGCTCCGCCGGTCGTGCTCGAGGCGACGCACGCCCTCGCGCTCGAGTTCTCGTCGCTCGACGACCTGCGGGCGCACGCCGTCGAGCGGGCGTAAAGCCGACGCCCGCGTCCGGGCGCGGCTCACGAGCTCGTCCGTCGGCGCAGCCGGTTGGCGACCACACGGCGCTCCTCGAAGCCGTTGCGGCGGATGTTGCGGTAGGACGCGCTCGGGTGCCCGTCGCGGAGCTCACCGGTCTCGGTCACCAGCGTCGTGCAGCCGAGCTCGAGCGCCCGGTCGATCCTCGCGGCGAAGAGCGAGCCCTGGCCGCCCCTGCCACGGTGCCCGGGGAGCGTCGCGGCGAAGCCGAAGTACGCGGTGGGCGGGTCGATCCAGACCGCGGCGGCCGCGACCGGCTCGTCGCGGTCGAGCGCGAGGAGCGCGTGCCAGCCGGGAAGGCCGGGAACCTCCTCGATCCGTGCACGCGCTGCGTCGGGCAGGCCGTACCCCGTCGCGACGACCTGCGCCCACGATGCGGCTGCTGCATCTCCGACCTCGACGACGCGGAGCGTCGTCTCGGGAGTCGTCGCCGGAAGAGGCCCGCGCTCGAACAGCATCCAGCCCCAGCCCTGCTCGAGCCCTCTCTCCTCGAGGAGTCGATCGAGGTCGGGGTCGGCGGACGGCGAGACGGCGACGTAGAAGGCGGTGTCGCCCATCGCCGCGAGCGCCGCGTCGACCCCGCTCTCGTCGACGCTGCCGTCGAGCCCCAGGCCGACGATGCGGTTCATCATCGGCGAGTCGGGCGCGAAGGGGGCGCGCAGGCACGTTGCGCCCGCGACCTCGACGACGTCCGTCCCGTAGAGCGGAAGGTAGGCGGAGAGCGAGATGCGCTCGAGCTCGTGCACGGCGCGATCCTGCGCGAGAGCTCGTCGGATGTCTACGTGACGGGCCCGGCCGCGGCGATCGCCTCGAGCCGCTTGCGCCAGTATCGCTCGAGCCCGCGGTAGCAGTGCCACGACGGCGCCGCTCGCTCGTAGACGTCCGCCTCGTCCGGGTCCGACGCGACGACGTCCGCCCGTGCCGCCGCGACGAACGTCGCCTCGTCCATCCCGTGACCGACGCGGTCGGCCCAGCTGCGCAGCGTGGCACGGAGGGCCTCGAGGTGACGCTGGACGTCGTCGAAGACGCCGAAGTGGATGAGCGCGAGCCGCGACGGCGCCCGTCGCTCGATCTCGTCGATCGTCCGCTCCCACGCGTCGAGATCGATCTCGGGCGGTGGCGTCGGCGCGAACACGAAGCTGCCCGGCGCGACCCGGACACCCACGGCGTCACCGTTGTAGAGCGTCCCGTCCTCGTGGTGGTACGAGACCTGGTGCCACGCGTGGCCGGGCGTCGGGAAGCACACGAGGCCGAGGACGCGCTCGTCGACGACGCGGATGTTCTTCTCCGGCACCGGCGCGAGCTCCCCCCAGAGCGCGTCGTACGCGTCGCCGTACAGCCTCCGGGCGCTCGCCTCGAGCCGGCTCGGGTCGACGAGGTGCGGAGCGCCGACCTCCGAGACGTGGACGAGCAGCTCGGGGCACTCTCGCACGAGCGTGCCCGCCGCACCGGCGTGATCGAGGTGGATGTGCGAGAGCAGCAGGTGCTTCACGTCCCCGAGCTCGACTCCGCGGGTGTGAAGGGCGTCGTGGAGCGCGGGCACGCAGGTCGTCGGGCCGCAGTCGAAGAGCGCCGGCCCGTCGTCGGTCTCCACGAGGTACGACGCGATCCGGCGCCGATCACCGCAGTGGAGGAGGTCGAGAGGCTCCGGGGTCATGCCCAGACGGTACTCGTGGTAGCCGTACCGTGGCGGCGCCGGCGCGGGGGTACGTTCGGAGTGTCGAAGTGCGGCGATGACTTCCGCGCGGCCCGGCGGTCATCAGCTGCGAACGGGATCACCCGACAAGGAGGCATACATGCCCGCACCGACGCTCGTCACCGGTGCTCCGTGCTGGATCGACCTGTACAGCTCGGACACCGACAAGGCGGTCGCGTTCTACCGCGACCTCTTCGGATGGCAGGCCGAGCCCTCGCAGGAGCAGTTCGGGGGCTACTTCACCTTCACGAAGGACGGCAGGCACGTCGCCGGCTGCATGCGCAACGACGGCGAGCAGGGGTACCCGGACGCGTGGGGCGTCCACCTCATGACCGACGACGTCGAGGGGGTCGCGCAGGCGACGCCAGAGCACGGCGGCTCCGTCGAGTTCGCGCCGATGGTCGTCGGCGAGAACGGCAGCTCGACGATGGTGAAGGACCCGGGCGGCGCCATCGTCGGCGCCTGGCAGCCCAACCAGCAGAAGGGCTTCGAGGTGACCGGCGAGATCGGCACCCCGGCGTGGTTCGAGCTCCACACGCGCGCCTACGAGCCGACGGTCGCGTTCTACCGCGACGTCTTCGGCTGGGACACGCACGTGATGAGCGACACCGACGAGTTCCGCTACACGACGCTCGGCGAGGGCGAGGGACAGCTCGCCGGCATCATGGACGACTCGCCCTACCCCGGGGACGAGCCCGCTCACTGGTCGGTCTACTTCGCGGTGAGCGACGCCGATGCGGCGATCGAGCGGATCGAGGAGCTCGGCGGCCGCGTCGTGCGGCCGGCCGAGGACACGCCGTACGGCCGCCTCGCGACCGTCGCCGACCCGACCGGCTCGCAGTTCCGCATCGTCGCGAACAACGGCTGATCTCCCACGCGGCCGGCGAGGAGCGGTGGCGGCACCGCTCCTCGCCCGGGCCGCGCCTCAGACCCGGGTCGCGGCGTGGGTGAGCGCCCGCGCGAGGTCGTCGACGAGGTCGGCGGCCGACTCGATCCCGACCGAGAGTCGGATCAGGTTGGGCGGCGCGGCGAAGGGCCCCGCCGCCGTCGAGGCGTGGGTCATGCGAGCCGGATGCTCGATCAGGCTCTCGACGCCGCCGAGGCTCTCGGCGAGCGTCCAGACGCTCGTCCGCGAGACGAGCTCGACGGCCTCGTCCTCGCTCTCGACGAGAAACGAGACCATGCCGCCGAAGTCGCGCATCTGGCGCGCCGCGATCGCATGCCCCGGGTGGTCTGGGAGCCCCGGCCACAGCACCCGCGTGACCCGCGGGTGGCCCGAGAGGAACGCGACGACGTCCCGGGCGTTCGCGCAGTGCCGCTCCATGCGCACGGCGAGGGTCTTGAGGCCGCGCAGCACGAGCCACGCGTCGAACGGCCCGGGCACCGCGCCGAGCGACTTCTGGAGAAAGCGCAGCCGCTCGGCGATCGTCGGGTCGTTCGTCGCGGTGAAGCCCCCGATCACATCCGAGTGGCCGCCGAGGTACTTCGTCGTGGAATGCAGCACGAGGTCGGCGCCGAGGTCGAGCGGCGTCTGGAGATACGGCGTCGCGAACGTGTTGTCGACGACGAGCAGCGCCCCTGCTGCGCGGGTCGCGGTCGCGACGGCCGCGATGTCGACGAGGTTGAGGAGCGGGTTCGTCGGTGACTCGATCCAGACGAGCCGGGCGCCGGCCACGAGGGCGGCCGGGTCGGACGAGAGCTCCTCCGGCGTGGCGTACGTGAACCGGTACCCCTTCGGCTCGTAGACCTGGGAGAACATGCGGTACGTCCCGCCGTAGACGTCGTTGACGCACACGACGTGGTCGCCGGGGTCGAGGAGGTGCATGATCGTGGTCGTCGCGCCGATCCCCGACGAGAACGCATGCCCGTGCGCCGCGTTCTCGAGCGACGCGAGGCACTCCTCGAGCGCCGTGCGCGTCGGGTTCGCGACACGCGCGTAGTCGTAGCCCTTGTTGACCCCGACGGCCTCCTGCGCGAACGTCGAGGTCTGATAGATCGGCGTGATCACGGCGCCCGTGGCCGGGTCCGGCGCCTGTCCGGCGTGGATCGCGCGCGTGGCGAAGTCCATGGCGGCATCGTAGACCCGGCCTGTGGCATCAGCCTCGCGGAGCGTCGGCGCGGGCGCTCCGGCGACGCCTCACCGGCGCACGACGTGCGTGAGCCCGATCACGCGGCGCAGCCGGTCGAGCGCGCGGTCGAGCGCGTCGTCGAACGCACCGGAGGGCCGAACGCCCGGCTCGAGATGGACTGCGCGGACGACCAGCTCGCCCGTTGCCCGTTCGGACTTGAGATCGACCCTGGCGGCGATTCGCTCGCCCCGGAGGAACGGGAGCACGTAGTAGCCGTAACGGCGCTCGTGGGGCCGCTTGTAGACCTCGATCAGATGATCGAACCCGAAGATGCGACGAGCGAACGGCCGGTCCCAGAGAAGGTTGTCGAACGGCGAGAGGAGCACCGCGGCGGTCGGTGCGGCTCGATCGAGGTCGGTGCCGGCCGCCACCAGCACCGGCGGGCCACCGTCCTCGACCACCACGCGGTCGACGAGGCCGTCGCCGAGGAGAGAGTCGACGACCGGACGCATGCGAGCTGTCCCGCCCCGGAGCCGCCAGTGCTCCACGATGCCGGCCTCGGTCAGGGCACCGCGTCCGCGGACGGCCCGCAGCACGAGCTCGCGCAGACGGTCCCGCTCCGGACGCGTGGGCGCGTCGAGGATCGCGCGGGGCAGGACGCGCTCGGGCAGGTCGTAGAGCCGCTGGAAGCCCTGGCGGCCTGCAACGACGAGCTCGCCGTGGTTCCAGAGGAGCTCGAGCATCTGCTTGGCCGGCTTCCAACCCCACATCTCGCCCGCACGCGCGGCGCCGTCGAAGTGCCGGGAGCCGAGCGGCCCGCGGCTTCGGATCTCGTCCATGACGTGCTCGCGGAGGTGGGGATGCGTCCTGTCGATCTCGCCGTACCAGCGGCGCCCGCCCGCCTGCATGGCGGGGTGGAACAGCGGCCAGTCCTCGGAGGGCAGAAGGCATGCCTCGTGCGCCCAGTACTCGATCAGGCGACCGCGCCCGAGGAGGCGCGAGACGGCCTCGCGCGGAAAGTCGCCGACCCGGCTCCCGAGCGCGATCCGGTGGCTGCGCTCGACGGTCGAGATGGAGTCCAGCTGGACGCAGGAGAGCCGGCGCACCGTCTCCTCGACCTCGGCGGTCGAGCCCTGCCGGCCGCGCGATGCGTAGCCCTGCGCGTCGATCGCGAGGCGCCGGACGCCCGCAGGAGAGATGGTCTTTGCCCCCACGCGCCTGTTCTACCTGGAAGGACGACCGATCCACCTGTCACGCTTCCGCCGATGCGAAGGTTCCTGATCGTCGCCGGGATCGTGCTCGGGCTCGCATACCTCATCGGCATCCCGCTCTTCCTCCGTCACCAGGACGACTCGTTGCCGAGGGGGACAGACGCCGTCGTCGCGCTCGCCGGCTCCGAGAACACGCTGCCGGCCGCGCAGACGCTCGTGGGCGGCGGCATCGCGCCGACGCTCGTGGTCTCGACCGAGCGCAACAGCCGCGACAAGGCGCGGAACAGGATCTGTCGGGCCAAGCCGGCCGACGTCGTGTGCGTCTACGCGGGGCCGTACTCCTCGGTGGGGGAGGCGCAGGCGATCGCGCAGCTCGCGAAGCGGCGCCAGTGGGACACCGTGGTCGTCGTGGCGCCCGACTACGAGACCTTCCGCGCCGAGCGCGCCTTTCGACGATGTGGCGACTTCCGCGTGGCGACCTACGGCGTCGACGAGCCGTTCTGGCGCACGGCGATCGGCATCCCGCTCGAATGGGTGAAGCTCGCCGTCACCGAGACGGTCCGTCGCAGCTGTTGACGGGTCAGTGGCGCGGAACTGCGCCCGCGAGGATCTCCCCGAGCCGATCGGGGTCGATGTTCCCGCCGGAGACGATGCAGACGACACGGCCGTTGCCGCCCCGGCCCGCGACCGCTGCCGCCACCGGCAGCGCTCCCGCGCCCTCGGCAACGACGTGCGCGCGCGTCGCGAGGAGCCGCACAGCGGCCGCGGTGTCGTCGATCGAGACGGCGACGGCGTCGGCGACCAGCGTCTGCGCCCGCTCCCACATCGCAGGGAGCAGCGCCTTCGATCCGGCCCCGTCGACGAACGACGGGCGGTAGTCGACCGCCACCGACGTGCCCGCGGCGAGGGATGCGGCCAGCGGCGCGCCCGTCTCCGGCTCGCACGTGATCACGCGCGTTTCGGGCGACACGGCGGCGAGGGCGCTCGCGATGCCGGTCGTGAGGCCGCCGCCGCCCCATGCGACGAGCACGGTGTCGATGCCGTCGAGCTGCTCGGCCAGCTCGAGCCCGATCACGCCGTTCCCGGCCATCACGTGCTCGTCGAGCACCGGGTGGACGAAGAGCCCGTCGAGACCGGGGTACGACCCGGTTTCCATCGTCTCCCACCACGCTTCGAACGGAACCGTGATCGTGCGTCCGCCGAGACGCTCCACGGCGTCGAGCTTCGCGCGCGGCGCATGGTCGGGCGCGATCACCGTGGCCGGCACACCCAGCTCCCGCGCTACCCAGCAGATGCCCTGCGCCATGTTCCCCGCGCTCGTCGTCCACACGCCGTCGCGCCACGCGGCGGGCTCGGCCTGCCGGATCGCGCTCGTGGCGCCGCGCAGCTTGAACGAGCCGATCGGCTGGAGGCACTCGAGCTTCAGCCAGATCTCGCAGGGAGCGTCCACGTCGAGGCGTACCAGCGGGCTCTTGAGCACGGTGCCCGCGGTGATCGCGCGGGCACGCTCGATCGCGTCGAGCGTGATCAAAAGGGAACCTCGACGCCGATCCCGCGCTCGCGCGCGAGCGTCACGCAGAGCGCGGCCGCGGCGAGATCCTCGGCCGCGAGCCCGAGCGACTCGAAGAGGGTCGAGCTCCTCCTCCGACGTGCGGCCGGGGTGCGCGCCGATCAGGAGCTCGCCGAGCTCGGCCACGATGTGGTCGGGCCCGATCCCGCGCTCGGCGACGGCCGCGAGGTAGTCGCCCGACTCGTTGACGGTCGACTCGCGCCGGTCGACGAAGAGCGATGCCTCGGCGACGACGTCGGCCTCGAGCTCGCGCGCCCACGGCCCCGACGAGCCGACGGCGTTGACGTGGGCGCCCGGTGCGAGCTCGGCCAGCGCGACGATCGGCTCGGGCGACGCGGTGCAGGTGCAGACGACATCCGCCCCGGCGAGCGCCTCGGCGACGGTGCCGCATGCCAGCCCGTGCGCCTCGAGCGCGAGCGCCTCCGCGTGTGAGTGGTTCCGGCTCCAGACACGAAGCTCGGCCTCCGGGAGCGCCTCCCGCATCGCGACGGCGTGCGAGCGGCCCTGCACGCCCGAGCCGAGGATCGCGACGCGGCGCGCGTCCGGTCGGGCGAGAAGCTTCGTCGCGACGGCGGAGACGGCCGCCGTCCTGATCTCGGTGATCGGCGACGCGTTCAGCGCCGCGACGAGCTGTCCCGTCGTCCCGTCGTGGAGGAGCACTGCACCCTGGTGCGGATCGAGGCCGCGGGCGGGGTTGCCCGGCACGACGACGACCTCCTTGAGGGAGACGATCGGCTGCGCGCCGCCGCGGTGAGCGGGCATCAGCCCGAAGCCCAGCACCGCGTCGTCCGGGATCGGGACGATCGAGCGGAGCGGCATCGACACCTCGCCGAGCGCGAGCGCGGCCAGCACGCCCTCCATCGCCTCGATGCACCGCGCCATGTCGAGCGTCGCGCGGACGTCGTCGTCGCTCAGCACCAGCATCGTCATCGGAAGATCCTCTCCAGCGCGTCGCGCTCGTCGTCGGTCAGGGTGATGCCGAGCGCCTCGCGGACGGGTGCGAGGTGCTCGAGCCGGCCCGGGCCGACGACCACCGCCGTGACCTCCGGCAGGTGGAGCAGCCACGCGATCGCGAGCCCGGCCATCGAGACGCCGCGCTCGCCTGCCTCCCGCTCGAACGTCTCGAGGGCGTCGAAGGTCGCGTCGGACCAGAGGTGCTCGCGCCCCTCCGGGCGGAGCGTCATGCGCGAGCCGGCGGGCGGGGGCTCGCCGCGGCGGTACTTCCCGGTCAGCCAGCCACCGGCGAGCGGGCTGAACGGCGTGTAGCCCAGACCGTGCTCGTGGCAGAGCGGGAAGACGGTCTCCCGGTCGCCGCGGTCGAGCAGCGAGAAGCTGTTCTGCACCCACTCGTAGCGCGTCAGCCCTTCGAGCGCAGAGAGCTCGAGCGCCTCCGCCAGCTGCTCGGCGGCGAAGTTGGACGCGCCGACGGCGCCGACGACCCCCTCGCGGACGAGCCCGTCGAAGGCACCCAGCGTCTCCTCCTGCGGGACGTCGGGGTCGAACTCATGGGCGAGGTAGAGCGGGATGCGCTCGAGGCCGAGGCGCCCGAGGCTCGCCTCGACCTGCCGGCGGATCCGCGCGGCGCCGAGACCGTGGTCGGCGCCTTCGGCCATCGGGTTGTACGTCTTCGTCGCGAGCACGACGCCGTCGCGCACAGCCGCTGGCTTGGCGCGCAGCCACTCGCCGATGTACTCCTCGCTGCTGCCCAGGCCGTACGCGTCCGCCGTGTCGAGCGTCGTGATGCCGAGATCCCAGGCCGCGTCGAGCAGCCGGAATGCCTCCTCCTTCGCCGTCCCGCGTCCCACGAGTGCCGGCGACGAGCCGATGCCTCCGAAGTTGCCGCAGCCGAGGACGACGCGTGAGACGTCGATCCCGCTCCGACCCAGCGCGCGCCGCTCCACCGCGCGATCGTACGCGGCGCCGGCGGCCTGCCGTCCCCGATAGGTCTCCTCGACCGGACGGCGAACACCGGCGATGTGGACGACGAGAAACTGCGATCGGCCGGGCGCGAGGCGCGTCTCGAGGCGGCGCCGTTCGCGTTCGCGATCATGGTCGCGAACGGGTTCCTGGCCGTCGTGAGCCTGAGCGCCGGTTGGGAGCTCTTCGGGCGGAGCGACTGGTGGCTGTGGCTCGTCGTCGGCGCCCCGTCGGTTCTCCTCTTCGCGGTGTTCACGATCGGCCCGCAGCGTCTCGGGCTCGACCATCTCCGACGCGACCTTGCGATCGTCCTACTCGGTTTCCTGTGGGTCGGGACGACCCTCGGGATCACGTGCGTGATCGTGTCGCTGATGCACTGGCGGCCGAGCGGGACGCAGCTGCTCGCGAGCGCGGGGGTCGTCCTCTTCACGAACGTCCTCACGTTCTCGCTCGTCTTCTGGGAGCTCGACAGCGGCGGGCCGGTGAAGCGCGCGCTGGCCACGTCGCGCGTCCGGCCGGACTTCCAGTTCCCGCAGGACGAGAACCCGCAGCTCGCGCCGAGGACCTGGGCGCCGGCCCTCCTCGACTACCTCTACGTCTCGGTCACGAACTCGATCGCGTTCAGCCCGACCGACGCGATGCCGCTCACCCATCGCGCGAAGCTGTTCATGGGCCTCGAGGCGGGCGTGTCCGCGGTGACCGTGCTCGTCGTCGGCGCGCGTGCGATCAACATCCTCGGCGGCTAGCCCCTAGCGCCGCTCGCGGCGCCACACGAGGCGAAGCCCCGACCATGTCGCGTCGATCGCGGCGACCTTGGTGTCGACCAGGCCGAGGGGCAGCGCGACGTCGCGAACGACGTTCTCGGTCATGTCCGTCGGGATGCGCGAAGCGCGTTTCGGCCACGCGACCCAGAGCATCCGGTCGGGGTGGATCGCGGCGGCCAGCGCCTCGATGGTCGCCTCCAGCTCGCGTCGGGCGGTGGTGAAGCAGACGACCACATCGGCATCTCGCGCGTCCTCGACTCGCTCTGCTCGGGCAGGCAGCGGCTCGAGCAGCTCCTCGACGTGCCCCGGGTCGGAGACGATCGCGTAGGTGCTGCCTTCGCCGATCCCGAGCTTGCGCGGGAGCGGCGTCCCCGAGTAGCCGGTGCTCAGAGCACGACCGAGCCGTCGTCGGCGATCGTCCAGTACGGGTTGTGGGCGACCTCCCAGGGGTGGCCGTCCGGGTCGACGAACACGCCGGAGTACCCGCCCCAGAACGTCTCGGCGGGCTCGCGCGCGATGCGCCCGCCGGCGGCTCGCGCCTCCTCGATGACGGCGTCGACCTCGGCGGGAGAGCGGACATTGTGCGCCAATGTGACGCCGCCCCAGCCGCCGGCGTCCTCGACGCCACTGTCCTCGGCGAGGTCGACGCGGCGCCAGAGCCCGACCACGAGGCAGCCCGCCTGGAAGAAGACGACGCCTTCGGCTCGCGGTGTCTGCGTCCAGCCGAGCGACTCGTAGAACAGGCGCGCCGTGTCGAGGTCCGCGACCCCGAGGGTCACGAGGCTGAGCCGCTGCTCCATGTGTCGATCATGCCAGGGCCGGGTGCGGCGTCGGCGACGCGTGCGAACGCCCGGTAGGCCGGCTCGAGCGCCTCGGAGAGGTCGCGTCCGTCGACGCGGATCCCGCTGCGGCCGAGGCGCTTGACGACGGCGCCCGGCGGCAGGCGACGCAGCGGCCGCGGCGGCGGCAGCGGCCCCGCGGTCCACGGGTCGCCGCTCCGCGACGCGGGCACGGCGGCGGGCTCGCACCCGCGCCACCGCAGCAGGAGAGCGGGGTCGACGTCGATCGCGTCCGCGACCACGAAGGCCAGCGCGGCGACGTGCTTGCACACCGGCGAGCGCTCCCGGTCCGGGCACGTGCAGCCGGCCCGGATGCCCCGCGTGGACGGCACGAGGGCCTCGTGGCGCTCCGCCTCGAGGTAGTGCGCGAGGTGGACGGACTGGGCCGTGCCCTCGATGCCCGCCTCGAGCAAGGGGCGGGTCCGTGCGGCGCGCAGCGCCGCGGACCACGCGGGAGCGGGGAGGACCGCGGTCTCCAGCGTCACGGCGTAGTCCGCGCCGCTCGAGCCGCGAACGCGCCCGCGGATCGAGCCTTCGTCGACGCTCACAGCCGAGACCGCGCCCTCGCGTGCGAGCTCGCGGCCTCGCTCCGCGCGCGGGGACCCCTCGTCCGGCACGACCGCGCTCGCGAGGAGCCGCGCCCATGGGCCGACGCCGATGCGGCCGTCGTCCCCGTCGACCGCCACCGGCCCACCGTCGCGCAGGTGGATCGCCGTCATGCCGCCTCCGCTTCCCCGGTGGCCTCGGGGCTGAGTGCGACCGCCGCGCGGATCGCGTCCAGGTCGAGCTCGGCGAGCCAGTCGTCCGCGCGACCCGACATCACCTGGGCGGCGAGCTCGCGCTTGGAGTCGAGCAGCGCGTCGATCCGCTCCTCGAGCGTGGCAGTGCAGATCAGGCTCGAGACGAAGACGGGCTTCCGCTGGCCGAGCCGGTGGACGCGGTCGGTCGCCTGCTGCTCGACGGCAGGGTTCCACCAGCGGTCGAAGTGGACGACGTGGTTCGCGGCCGGGAGGTTGAGGCCTCTCCCGCCTGCGCGGAGGGAGACGACGAGCACGGACGGCCCCACCTCGGACTCGAACCGGGCGACGAGCTCGTCGCGCGCTCGGATCGAGAGGCCTCCGTGGAAGAAGCCGACCTGCCGACCGAGCCGCTGCTCGAGATGCGGGGCGAGCCGAGCGAAGCCCGGGTACTGCGTGAAGACGAGCGCCTTGTCGCTCTCCGGCACGGCTCCGAGCAGCTCGACGAGGCGCTCGAGCTTCCCGGAGCGGCCCTCGAGCGCCCGCCCGGTCGGCACCACCAGCTCGGGGTGGTTGCAGACCTGCTTGAGCTGCCCGAGCATCGCGAGCACCGCGCCGCGGCGGTCGAATGCCCTCTCGTGCTCCTCGATCCGCGGCATCCACCGGTCGACCGTCGCCCGGTAGAGACCGGCCTGCTCGACGGTCAGGTGGCACGGCACCTTCGCGACCGTGATCGGCGGCAGCTCCAGGTCGACCTCCGGTGCGTCCTTCGCCCTGCGCAGGACGAACGGGCCGACGAGCGCGCGCAGCCGCTCGAGCGCACGGGCGTCGCGGCGCACCTCGATCGGGCGGGCGAGCGAGCGCTCGAATGTCTCGCGCGTCCCGAGCAGGCCCGGGTTGACGAGATCCATGATCGCCCAGAGCTCGCCGAGCCGGTTCTCGATCGGCGTCCCGGTCAGGGCGACCGTCCGCCGGCGCGGGATCCGGCGAAGCGCGCGGTGCCGCTTCGTTCGCGGGTTCTTCGCGTCCTGCGCCTCGTCGAGCAGGAGCCGGTCCCACTCGACGCGGGCGAGAAGATCGACGTCGCGGGTGGTGACGTCGTACGAGGTCACCACGACGTCTGTCCGCGCGACCTGGGCGACGAACTCGTCGCCCGCCAACCGCGACGGGCCGTGGTGGAGGTGGACGCGGAGGCCCGGCGCGAAGCGCGCGATCTCGCGTGTCCACTGCTGGGCGACGCTCATCGGGCTGACGACCAGCGTGGGACCGACCTCGGCGCCGGGCTCCTCGCGCTCGGAGACGAACGTCGCGATCGCCTGGACGGTCTTCCCGAGGCCCATGTCGTCGGCGAGGATCCCACCGACCCGGAGATCGCCGAGCAGCCGCAGCCAGCCGTGGCCGCGCTCCTGGAAGGGAAAGAGGTCGTGTCGCATCCCGGCGGGGGTGGCGAGCGGCCGATAGCGGCGCTCGTCCGCTCCGGCGAGGAGGTCTCCGAGCGCCGCATCGAGCCTGACCTCGCCGAGCTCGACGCCCGCCTCGTCCGTCTCGAGCCCGGAGACGGCCCGGACGAGCTCGACGACGCCCGCTCCGCGCCGGCGCGTCTCCAGGAACCGGAGCGCGCGGTCGACCTCGCTCGCGCGCAGCGCGTGCCACCTTCCCCGCAGCCGGATCAAGGGCTCCTTCGCCGCCGCCAGCTCGCGCAGCTCGTCCTCGCTCAGCTCGACGTCGCCGATCGCGAGCCGCCAGTCGAACGACGCGATCGCGTCGTGCGTGAGCAGCCCGCTCGAGACCGCCGCTGCATCGGTCGCCACGAGGTTGACGCGGACACGGCTCGACGACGAGACCCACTCTCGGGGAAGGCGCAGCGGGACCCCGAGCGCCTCGAGGCGGGGCATGGCGTCGCGCAGGAAGGCGCGGACCTGGTCGGCATCCAGCGTGGCGTGCGTCGGCGGGTCGCCGTCGAGTGCGATGCCGGCCTCCGCGAGGATCGGCTCGATCGTCTCCAGTCGGCGGTCGAGGGCCCGACGCGGGTCGCTGTCCCGCAGGAACCCGAAGACCTCCTCGGCGCCTGTCTCGAGGAGTGCCGCAGGGAGCGCGAGCGTGGGATCGTCCGCCGCCTCGAGCCACAGCTCGAGGACGACCGACGCGGCGTCGATCGCCGCCGTCTGGGCCTCGTCGAGCCGCAGGCCGAGGTTCCAGGGCGCCCGTGAGCGGCGCGCGAGGCCCCCGTCGACCCAGCCCGTCACCCGGCGCTCGAGCGCGGCGTACCCGGCGTCGGCCGGAAGCTCGGGGGAGGGAGCGGTCAGGCCGGCGAGGAACCGCTCGGCGACGCCGCGCGGTCGGGGCGACCCGGCCGCGAGAGAGACGCCAGCCTCCCGGATCGCACGACGGGCGACCTCGTCGACGGCGCACGAGTACAGGTCGTCGACGAACGCCCGCGTGTCTCCGTCGAACGCGTCGGCAGCGGCCGCCGGGGCAGCGCAGGCGAGCGCGTCGAGCTCGTCCGTCACGTGCTCGTCGAGCGTCGCCCCCCAGAGGGCGTGCCAGCGGCCGTCTGCAGCCTGCAGGTGGGGATGGACGAGGCCGGCGGCAACCGAGCGCCGAGCGACGTCGAGCACGGCGAGGACGACCCGCGAGGTGCCGCCGAGCTCCACGCCCGGGGGCAGAGACGGCCCGGCAAGGTCGAGCAGCTGGTCGAGCTCGAGCCGCCGTGCGCTGACGCCGTGACCCGCGTGCACGAGGTCGGCGACCGCGGGGATGCCCACCTGGAGCCCTCCCGCTGACAGCGTCCCGTCCGCTGCGCGGACGAGGACGTACGCGCTCGCATCCTCCTGCCAGAGGATCTCGAGCGTCGGGAGGAGGGCAGGATACGGGGCGGCCTCGGACACGAACCCACAAGCATAGGCGTGACGGCCGATGTCGCCGCCGGAGTGCGCGCCCTACGAGCCCGAGACGAACGCGGCGACGTCCTGGATCTGCTGTTGGGTCAGGGCGTCCTCGAAGGGCGGCATCGCGCCGCCGCCGTTCGTCACCTGGGAGACGACCTTGTCGTACGACGGCGCTGCGTCGTCCAGGTTCGGCCCGACGTTTCCGCTCGAGCCCGCGGCCGAGAACGTATGGCAGCCGCCGCAGCCGGCGGAGGCGAAGACCTCCTTGCCCGCAGCGGCGTCACCGGTGCCACCTGTCGTCGACGTCTCCGTCGTCGTCCCCGACGTGGACCCCTCGGTCGTCGCGCCGTCGTCGCTCCCGCCGCAACCCGCGCGGCGAGGACGAGCGCACCGGCGAGGAGGACGAGAGCGATCACCCGCACCAGCCGAGTTCTATCCGTCGGCCCGGCGCTCGTAA
This sequence comes from uncultured Actinomycetes bacterium, assembly GCA_963739405.1. GTDB lineage: Bacteria > Actinomycetota > Thermoleophilia > Gaiellales > Gaiellaceae > Gaiella. Next base: position 94,733 of record CAVUAH010000014.1, read on the forward strand.
ACTCACCCGAGCCGAACGATCGTGGCGCCGTCGGCGGAGTCCGACTCGTGCGAGGCGACGAGCGGATGCCGGGTGAGCTCGTCCCGCACCGCGGCGCGGAGTGCGCCGGTGCCGCGGCCGTGGATCACGCGCAGCTCGTCCCGTCCGGCGAGCGCGGCGGTGTCGACGAACGAGCGGAGCGCCTCACGCGCCTCCTGCGCTGTCCGTCCCCGCACGTCGAGCTCCCCGGGGGCGTGGGTCGGGGTCGGCGCGCTGACCGTGACCGCCGGCTCCGGCGGCGCGTCCGTTCGGCCGTCGCGGTCGGGCCGGAGGCGTTCGAGCGGGACGCGGACTCGCTGACCGCCGCGCCCGAGCACCACCGCTTCCCCGCGCACGATCTCGGCAATCGTCCCGCGCACCCCGAGCGTCGGCGCGACGACCGGGTCGCCGGCGGCGAGCGGCGCGACGACGTCGGGCGGCTCGTCCGTTGCGCGGAGCGTGCGCCCGGCCCGCGCGGCGCGCTCGCTCGCCGCCCCGAGACGGCGGTCGCGCTCCCGCTCCTTCGCGAGCGCCCTCGGCGTCGACGCCGCGCGGCGCTCGCGCTCGAGCCGCCGTGCGGCGCGGATCTCGGCGCGGAGGGCGTCGAGCTCGGCTCGCGTCTCCGTCAGCTCGCTCTCCGCCTCCGCGACCGCACGCTCGCGCTCGTGGCGGGCGGAGGCGCGCACCCGCTCGATCTCCGTCTCGAGCTCGGCAACCCGCGCCTCTGCGGCGCGTCGCGCCTGCTCCGCGGCTGCCCGATCGGATGCCGCGCGCTGGCGCTCGCCCACTGCATGCTCCTCGGCCGTCTCTGCCTCGGCGAGGAGCTCCGCGACGCGGCGCCGTTCCGGGGTGAGGAGACTGCTCGCCTGCTCGACCAGCTCGGCCGAGAGTCCGAGGCGGGCCGCGGTGCGGAGCGCGTGCGACGTGCCCGGACGCCCGAGTGCGACGCGATAGAGCGGCTCCTCCGTGGCGGGATCGAAGCCCGTCGCCGCGTTCGCGGCCGACTCGGCCGCGCTCGCCCACTCCTTCAGCTCGTGGTAGTGGCTCGTCGCCACCGTGAGGCGCGCCTGCTCGGCGAGCCGGGAGAGCAGAGCCTGCGCGAGGGCGGCGCCCTCGACGGGGTCGGTCCCGGCCGCGACCTCGTCGAGGAGCACGAGCGACCGGTCGGTGGCACGCTCGAGGATCGCGACGAGGTTCCGGACGTGCCCGGAGAACGTCGAGAGGCTCATCGCGATCGACTGCTCGTCGCCGATGTCGGCCAGCACCTCGTCGAACACGGGCAGCTCGGCGACCTGCGCCGGCGGGCGGAGGCCGCACTGGTGGAGGAGCGCCGCGAGCCCGAGCGTCTTCAGCGCCACCGTCTTGCCGCCGGTGTTCGGGCCGGAGACGACGACCGCCCGGAGGCTCCCGAGCTCGAGGTCGATCGGCACCGCGTCCGCAGGGTCGAGCAGCGGGTGCCGGGCGCCGCGGAGGACGACCGAGTCGCCGATCTCCACCGCGGCTCCGCGCCAGGTCCGGGAGAGCATGCCGCGGGCGACGCACAGGTCGATCGCCCCGACGGCCTCGACGAGGGCGACGAGTGACTCTTCGCGCCCGCCGACCGCGACCGACGAGCTCGCCCAGGATCCGCGCCACCTCGTCGCGCTCGGCGCTCTCCGCCTCGCGGAGCCGGTTCGAGTCGTCGACGACCGCGAAGGGCTCGACGAAGAGCGTCTGCCCCGTGCGCCGAGCTGTCGTGGACGATCCCGGGCACGGCGCCCCGCGCGGTCGCCCGGAGCGCGAGCACGGGCCTGCCGCCCCGCTCGGTGACGAAATCGTCCTGCAGATGCTCCCTGAGCGAGGGGTCGCGGGCGAGCGCGCGAAGCCGTTCCGCGAGCCGGGTGCGGCCCTCGCGCAGCTCCCGGCGGAGCCGGCGCAGGGCCGGAGACGCGCTGTCGCGGAGGTCGGAGCCGTCGTCCTCGACTGCCTTCGCGATCGCGTCGGCGACCACGGCGAGCTCCGGGTCGATCCCGTCCCCGAGCCGGGAGAGCGCGGGCAGGTCGTCGGCGCCGTCCAGCACGACGCGGGCGCCGAGCCCGGCAATCACCGTCGCCGCGACGGCGTGCAGCGTCCTCGTGTCGAGGACGCCTCCGCGAGCGGCGAGCTCGGCCGCGGGGCGGACGTCCAGCACGCCGGCGAGATCGGGCTCCTCGGAGCGCTCGAGCAGCACGATGGCCTCGGCGGTCAGGACGTGGCGGCGAACGACCTCGGCGGGATCCGGGTCCGGGACGAGCGCGCGTGCCCGCACACGGCCCGGCTCGCTGGCCGTGACGGCCGCGAGCCGTTCCAGGATCTCGGGCAGCTCCAGGAGCTCGAGGGCTCGTGGATCCATCGCGGCAGTGTAGGGCGGCCCGCGGGGCCGATCGATCGGGTCAGTCCCGCTCGAGACGGAGGTCGAATCCCGCCGGCGCGTGCAGGTTCAGAAAGCGCGCCGGCTCGTCGGTGCGGTTCGCGAACGTGTGCCTGATGCCCGGCGGGACGAGGAGGAACGTTCCCGGCGGCGCGACCACCTCCTCGCCGCCGGCGACGAACACGAGCTCGCCCTCGAGCATGTAGAAGGCGTCGTCCTCGACGTCGTGGACGTGGGCCTCCGGCCCCTCGCGCCCCGGTTGCACCGTGACGATCGAGAGGTTGAAGCGCGCGGTGTCCGCCGACCGTGCGAGGAACTCCACGTTCCCGATGCGATACCCGTCTCCCGGTGGAACGACCACGACGCGGTCAGCGGGCATCCGTCGGCCCCTCCCGGGACACGCTCACGCGGAGGTCGCGCAGCAGGCCGTCCTCGAGCCCGTACACGACGCCGTGCACGGTCAGCTCCTGCCCACGGGCCCAGGCGTCCTCGACGACGGTCGTCTGCGAGACGTTCACCACCTGCTCGACCACGTTCAACTCACAGAGCCGGTCGAGCCGACGATCGTCGGGCAGCGCCGCGAGCTCGCCCGCGTGCTTCTCGGCGACGTCCTCGACGTGCCGGAGCCAGTTGTCGATCAGGCCGTAGCGCGCGCCGTGGAGGGTTGCGGCAACGCCGCCGCAGCCGTAGTGGCCGCAGACGATCACGTGCTCGACGTGCAGGACGTCGACCGCGTACTGGAGCACCGACAGGCAGTTGAGATCGGTGTGCACGACGAGATTCGCGACGTTTCGGTGCACGAACACCTCCCCCGGCGCGAGGCCGACGATCTGGTTCGCGGGCACGCGGCTGTCGGAGCAGCCGATCCAGAGGTAGCGCGGCGCCTGCCGGTCGGCCAGCCCGCTGAAGAAGTCGGGGTCGTCGGCCACCATCGACGCCGCCCAGGCGCGGTTCCGCTCGAAGAGCTCGGCGAGGTCGGCCACCGTCCGGAGGCTAGACGACCGTCCAGGAGCAGGCGCGCTTGCCGCCGCTCCACCCATCGGCGCATTGTGCGCGGCGTGGTCGAGTGACGATCCACACCGACGTGGCCGTCCACGGAGCGGGCTCGCTGAGCATGAACGATGGACGGAACGGTCGAAGCGGGACTCGTCGTCGACGCGCTCGGGCGGGCGTCGCTCCTCCGGACATGGCTCGACGAGCTCGGCGCGCTTCAGCTCCGAGAGCGACGGAACGAGTGCGTCATTCTCGCGACACCAGGCACTTCCGAGGCGCTCGTCGCCCGCGCGCTCGAGCTGGCGGCGGACGGCGCGCCCCCGCGCATCGGGCCTACCCGGGAGGAGCTGCTGTCGCTGCTCGCCGAAGCGCCGGCCTCGCGGCGACCCGGCCGCCAGGTCAGTGCCGGGCGCGCTGCGCGATCTGGCTGTCGGCCGGCCGGAGCATCGTGTAGACGAGGAGGCCGATGAACGGGACGATCAGCATCACGATCGTCCACGCGGCCTTCGCCGAGGTGCTCAGGTCGCGGCGGCTGCGGAAGACGTCGACGACCGCGCGTACCCAGAGCACGAGGAAGAGGACGACCGCGGCGATGATGAGCACGCGCACGGCGCGACCCTACACGCAGCCGCGCGAGGAGGTCAGAGGCCTGCGAGGACGTCCGCGAGCGCGGCTGCGATCCCGTCGACGATCTTCCCGAGCTCCGCCTCGTCGATCACGAGCGGCGGGGAGATCTGCAGCGCCACCCCGCGAAGGAGGCGGGTGAGGACGCCGTGCCGCCGCGCGGCGAGGACGACCGCCTGCCCTGCGGTCGGGTGCTCGGCGAGGAGATCGGCATCGAGCTCGACGGCGCCGGCCAGCCCGATGCTCCGCACGGCGCCGACGCCAGGCTGCCGCGCGAGCGGCGCGAGTCGCGCGGCGAGTACGGGCTCGAGGGCGGCCGCGTTCTCGACGAGGCTCTCGCGCTCGAGGATGTCGAGGTTGACGAGGCCGGCGATGCAGGCTGCCGGATGCCCCGCATACGTCCCCCCGTGGACGAACGGCGCGGCGTCCTCGCGCCAGAACGGCTCGCGGACGCGTCCGCTCACGACGACCGCGCCGAGCGGCATGTAGCCCGAGCGAGATCCCCTTCGCGCAGGTCATCAGGTCGGGGGTGAAGCCGTAGCGCTCGCAGCCGAACCAGCGCCCCAGCCGCCCGAAGCCCGAGATGACCTCGTCGGCGACCAGTAGCACGTCACGCTCGCGGCAGATCCGCTCGACGGCCTCCCAGTACCCGTCGACCGCCGGGATGACGCCGCCCGCGCCGATCATCGGCTCTCCGAGGAACCCGGCCGCACGGGGGCCGAGCCCGTCGAGCGCCCGCTCGAGATCTCCCGGGTCGTCGTGCGCAACCTCCGCGACGTCGCCGACGAGCGTCCCGTAGCCCTCGCGCACGGCCGGGATGCCGGAGAGCGATGTGCCGTACGCGTTCGTCCCGTGGTACGCGAAGCGCCGCGAGACGATCACGGTGCGCTCTGGCTTGCCCTGGAGCGCCCAGTAGCGCCGGACGATCTTGGCGGCGGTGTCGACGGCCTCGCCGCCGCCGGTGCCGAAGAAGACGGCGGCGTCCTCGACCGGGGCGAGGTCGGCGACCCGCTGTGCGAGGTCGAGTGCCGGGCGGTTCGCGTGGTCGCCGAAGACGTGGTGCGCCGCCAGCGTGCGGAGCTGCTCGGCGACGGCGTCGGCGATCTCGACGCGGCCATGGCCGACGTTGCAGAACCAGAGACCGGCCGTCGCGTCGAGGTACTCGTTCCCGTCGGAGTCCCAGACCCGGCACCCCTCGCCGCGGGTGAGGACGAGCTCGTGCCCGTCGACCTTTCCCATCGCCGCAAACGGATGCCAGAGACGGGTTGGGGGGCTCGTCACGGGGCAAACGTATCGCGTTGCCGCGCGCGACCCGGCTAGCGCCGGTCGACGACGCGCACGGCCTTGCCCTCGCTGCGCGGAACCGCTCCGGGCGCGAGCACTGCGACTCGCACGCGGATCCCGAGGTGCTCGCGCAGCACCCGCTCCGCGTCCGTCCGCAGGCCGCTGGGATCGACCTCCGCTCCGATCGGCTCGCACTGCACGGTCAGCTCGTCCATCGCGCCCGATCGCTCGACCACGAGCTGGTAGTGCGGGGCGGCGTCGGGGAGCGAGAGCAGCGCGTGCTCGACGTTCGAGGGGTACACGTTGACGCCGCGGACGATGACCATGTCGTCGCGCCGGCCGCGAAGACCGCGGATCCGAGCCGTCGTGCGGCCGCAGCGGCACGGCTCCGTGGTGACCGACGCGATGTCGCCGGTGCGGTAGCGCAGGAGCGGCATCGCCTCCTTCAGAGCGGTCGTGAACACGAGCTCGCCCTCCTCCCCCTCGTCGAGCGGCGCCCCGGAGTGCGGGTCGACGATCTCGACGAGGAAGTGGTCCTCGTGCACGTGGAGGCCGTCACGGACCTCGAGGCACTCGGCCGCGACGCCCGGGCCGCACATCTCGGACAGGCCGTAGAAGTTCACCGCGCGGAGCCCCGGCAGAGCGCGCTCGATCTCCCCGCGTAGCCCGTCGGTCCACGGCTCGCCGCCGAACAGGCCGAGCTCGAGCTTCAGTGACTCCGGCTCGATGCCCGCGTCCGCGACGGCCTGCGCGATCACGATCGCGTACGAGGGCGTCGAGACGAGCACCTGCGCGCCGAGGTCGCGCAGGAGCATCGCCTGTCGCGACGAGAGACCGCCCGAGACCGGGACGACGGGCGCGCCGATCCGCTCCGCCCCCTGGTGGAATCCGTGCCCTCCCGTGAACAGGCCGTACGTGTTCGCGTTGTGGACGAGCATGCCGGGCCTGACGCCGGCCATGGTCATGCACCGCGCCATCAGCTCGGTCCATGCCGCGAGGTCGGCCGGCGTGTAGCCGATCACCGTCGGCTTCCCGTGCGTCCCGCTCGACGCATGCACCCGCGCGAGCGCCTCGACCGGCACCCGCAGCAGCCCGAAGGGGTACGCGTCGCGGAGCCGGGACTTGCCCGTGAAGGGCAGCTCGGAGAGCGCGTCGAGCGAGTCGAGCTCGAGCCCGAACGTCGACCGCAGGCGCTCGAGCTGCAGCGCGCGCAGCTCTGCCCGCGGCAGCCGCTCGGCCGGGTTCCAGATCACGGTCTCAGAGGCGGCGCTCGTGGGCGTTCCAGTGCTGTTCGAGGTTTCGCACGAGTGCCGGGCTGAAGTGGCAGTACGCCTGCTCGCGGCAGAACGTGGCCATGTACTCGCGGAAGACGTCGAGCGGCTCCGCGCCGACGCGCAGCGCGCGCCGGTTGCCCGCGGCGTTCACGAGCCCGGAGCTCGTCAGGGCATCGACGCGCCGGGCGACCGCGTCGTCCATCTCGTCGGGCGAGTCGACGACCTCGTCGCAGAGGAGATCTCCGTGCGGCGTGCCCGCCTCGAACTCCAGGCCGGAGAGGATCGCCCGGCGCGCCAGCCGGTCTCCGACCGACCGCGGCAGCCGCAGGTTGGACGCACCTGGAAGGATCCCCTCCTTGCGCGCGGGCAGGTAGAGGCGCGTCCCACGGGTCGCAATCACGTGGTCGACCGCGTGCAGGATCTGGCAGGCACCGCCGATCGCGAAGGTCTCGACCGCCGCCACCCACAGCTTCTCGGTCGTCTGCTCCGGCTCGCCCGGCCGGTGCTCCTCGGAGCTGAGGCCGCGGAAGAGCTTGTTCACGTAGCCGAGGTCGCGCGTGACGAAGAACAGGTAGTCGAGCCGGCCGTGGTAGAGGTGCGTGAGGTTGAGGCCCGCCCCGAAGATGCGTCGGCCGGCGTAGCGGGGGTGGGTGACGATCGCGCCCCGGATGACGCCCACCTCGACCTCGGGGTCGAGCAGAGCGAGGTCGACCGCGACCTCCGTCGTGGGGAGCGTCTCGCAGTCCTCGGCGTTCAGGTGGCGGTCGTTCCGGATCTCGAGGTATGCCGCCTTCCCACGGCGCTCGAGGTACGTCCCGCCGAGATCGGCGACACCCGTCGCGCGGAACTCGTCGAGGCGCGCCAGCGCCGCCTCGGTGGGGCGGAGCATCGACCAGACGAGATGGGTGCCGCAGCGCGGCGAGGCGAGCACGAACGAGAGGAAGAGGCCCTGCGCGATCTCGATCCCCTCCTTGTCGGGGAGCGGGCGGGCGCGCTCGGCCGCGACCGCGGCGCGGGTCGGTACCAGGCCGGGGAAACGCTCGGCCGCCGCGTAGACGAGCTCCTCGTCCCGCACCGCTCGGCGGAGGTCGTCGGTCAGCGCGGCGTAGACGGCCTCGACGTGACCGCGGAGGAAGCGTGAGCGGTCGGCGTCGAGCGCGGCCGCGAGCGCGGCCGCTGCCTCTGCCTCCCTCTCGTTCCGCTCCGCGCGGGCGGGGAGGCGGCCGAGCAGCTCCTCGCCGCGCACGAGATGGGCGCACGTCGCGGCTCTCGCCGCGTCGAAGGAAGCCTCCTCGCTCGGCGCGCCCGCCCGCCAGGCGTCGACGTCGCTCGCCGGGAGGCCGGCTGCCTCGAGGAGGGCGTCCGCCTCAGGCATCCGCGAGGAGGAACTCCGCTGCGCGCTCGCCGATCATGATCGACGGCGCGTTCGTGTTCCCGGTCGTGACGGTCGGCATGATCGACGCGTCGGCGACCCGAAGGCCCTCGACGCCGTGCACGCGGAGCCTGGGGTCGACGACGGCGGCCGCATCGGTGCCCATCTTGCAGGTGCCGACCTGGTGGTGATACGTGATCGCCGTCTTGCGCACGTACCCCTGCACGGCCTCGGGGGTGTCCGCCGAGGGGCCCGGGTACCGCTCGGCCGCGCCCCATTCGCGGAGAGCCGCGGCCGCGCCGATCCGGCGGCACAGCTCGACTGCCGCGACGAGGCTCTCGAGGTCGGCGTCGCAGGCGAGGATGTTCGGGTCGAGCGCGACGGGATCCTCGGGCGCGGGCCCCGTGAGCCGCAGCGTGCCGCGGCTGACCGGGCGCACCAACCCGCCGAGCAGGGTGAAGCCGTTGTCCGGGCCGTCCATCCACGGCTCGTACATCGGCACCATGAAGTGGATCGGCTGGAGGTCCGGCACCGGCAGGCCTGGACGCGACCGCCAGAACAGGTGCGTCTGGCAGGCCGGGAGGCCGGGTGACGGCGGACCGACCTCGCGCTCCGCGGTGAAGATCACGGGAGACAGCAGATGGTCGTGCAGGTTCTCGCCCACCCCGGGGATGTCCGCGACGACGTCGATCCCGAGCGAGCGCAGGTGCTCCGCCGGCCCGACCCCCGAGAGCAGGAGCAGCTGCGCCGATCCGATGGTGCCTCCGCACACGACGATCTCCTCGGCACGGGCCTGCTCGATGCGGCCGCTCCTCGACCACTCCACGCCGACGCACCGCGTGCCGTCGAACAGCAGGCGTCGCGCGGTGGCGCCCAGGACGAGCTCGAGATCGGCATTCGCCTCGATCGGGTGGATGTAGGCCGCCGCCGTGCTGTGCCGGACCCCGTTCTCGATCGAGTACTGCATGAACGAGACGCCGTCCTGCGAGGCGCCGTTGTAGTCGGCGTTCCACGGGATGCCGCACTCCTGCGCCGCCTCCGCGATCGACTTGTGGATCGCGTCGGGCTCGAACGAGGTGACGAGGTTGACCGTTCCGGGCCCGCCGGGCGTGCGCCGCTCGATGCGCTCGTAGACCGGCAGCACGTCCTCCCAGGACCAGCCCTCGGCCCCGAGATACGCCCACGTGTCGAAGTCCTCGGGAGCGCCACGCACCCAGATCATCGCGTTGAGGCAGCTCGATCCCCCGAGCACCTTGCCGCGGGGCCACGCGAGTCGCCGTCCCGCGGCGTGGGGCTGCGGCACGGTCTCGTAGGCCCAGTCGACGTCGGACAGCCAGAGCTCGTGGACCCGGCCCGGGTCGTGGATCGCAGGGCTCTCGTCCGGTCCGCCTGCCTCGAGCAGGAGGACGTTGGCGCCGCTGTCGACCAGCCGGCGGGCGACGACCGCACCTGCAGACCCTGCGCCCACCACCACGACGTCCACGGAGTGCTCGCTCACCGCCGCCTCGCCTCGGTCATGGGACGACACTAGAGGCGTCGCTCGACACGCGCCACATGCACTGACTCGCGATCAGGCGACCCAGGCGACGAGCGGGATCTCCATCTCCTGCGGGCTCAGCCCGCCGTGCTGGCCGTGCAGGTGCTGGTCGAAGCGGCCCGGCTCGCGCCAGTAGACGGCCTCGCCGTGGCGAGGGAGCACGACGACGTTCGCGAGCCTGGCCTCGAGGCGCGGCGACGGCTCCGCGAGGATGCCCTCGCCGACCAGCTGCTCGACGGCGACGACGTCGGCGATCCCCTCCAGTCGCTCGCCGAGGCCGGCGCAGACGTCCCGGACATGCCCTTCGCGGACGTGGAGGAAGAGGTCGCGACAGGAGCCGGCCGGCGCGAGCGGCTTGCCGTCGGCACCGGTCTCGAGGTGCAGGGCAAGCTCGGGCCACAGCTCGTTCACGTAGATCGTGCGCGCGGGATCGACGGGGGACATGCCGTGATCGGCGGTGACGAGCACGAGTGTCCCAGCAGGGAAGGTCGCACCGGCGAGCGCATCCAGCACGAGCCGCGCACCGGCCTCCGCGAGGGGGTCGTCCGGCCCGACCGCATGCATCAGCGAGTCGAGCTCGTCGAGGTAGACGTGCGCGTACCCGGCACCGACCGCGACGGCCGCTGCCGCCGCGGCCAGGCCCGTCTCCACGGTGGTGAACGGGACGATCTCCGTCCCGCGCAGGAGGGCGATGTTCGGTGTCGCGCCGGCGATCGCGGCGGGGAGCACCACGCTGCTGCGCACGCCGCCCGCGGCCAGGCCGGCGTGGATCGACTCGTGGGGAAAGATGGCGTCCGGGTCGATGTGGCCGAGCAGCGTTCCGCGCATGCCGTCCCCGGCGAACGAGAACAGGAGCGGTGTGATCAGGCGGTCGAGCGAGGGCTCGTAGACGTGCCACTCGTAGAGCCCGTGCTCGGCGACCGTGAGCCCGCTGTGGATCGTGGTCACCTGAGCGGTGGTCGTCGAGGGGAACTGCGCCGTCAGCTGGACGAGCAGGCCGTCCGCGCGTGCCCGTGCGAAGAGCGGATGATCCGCATGGCGCTCGAAGAGCTCCCATCCGAATGCGTCGAAGTACACGAAGACCACGCGCTCGAAGCGCTCGCGGAGGAGCGGCTCGTCGAGCGCCGGCCCGTCGGTCCGCCCGGTGAGCACGTGCTCGAGGGTCGCGGGAAGCTGGTCGAAGCACCGCCGCCCCTGCTCCGGCCGACACCAGTCGCGCATCGAGCCAACCTAGTCGAGGCAGCGCACCCCCGGACGTTGGAGGTCGCAGTCGATTGTCGTACGATCGAGCAGGCAAAGGGCGGCGGCAGAGGAGGAGAGACCATGGCAGGTGTCGAGGCTCGCGATTTCGGCTCACCCGACGAGACGCGCACTCCGGACAAGACGCGCAGCGAGATCGTCCGGATGTCCGGGGCGACGGTCGCTCGGTTGACGCTCGAGCCGGGATGGCGTTGGTCGGAGTGCGTGAAACCGGTCGTCGGCACCGAGAGCTGTCAGGCCCGGCACGTCGGGGTGCTGACGCAAGGCCGGCTCGGCGTCCGCCACGACGACGGCTCCGAGGCCGAGATCGGGACGGGCGAGGCCTACGTGATCGAGCCCGGACACGACGCGTGGGTGATCGGCGACGAGCGCGCGATCGGATTCGAGTTCGAGTCGGCCGAGGAGTACGCGCGAGGGTAGGTGGAGCTCTCGAGCCGGAGCTCGCTCAGGCGTCGAAACCCGTCCTTGGAATTCCGACGCCTGAGCTTTGCCCGGTCTTCGGGCCTGGTCGCTACGACCAGAACTCGTCCCAGTTGGCGAGGTCGAAGAAATGCTCCCGGCCGGACACCACGCAGCCGTCGACGATCTCGAAGACGATGCAGCAGTCGGTGTCGAGCCGCCTGCCGCTCCGCTCGCCGCCGTTGCGGTGCAGGCCGATCACGCGGCCGTCGTCGCTCGTGAACACCTGCTTCAGGTCTGCCGTGAAGGTTCCGCCCGTGTCGCGGGCGTAGCGGCCGAACTGCGCCAGGACGGCGTCGCGGCCCTGGTACTGGCCGGCGACGGGGCTGCGGCCGGGTGTGCACCACGAGGCGTTCTCGTCCAGGAGCTCGGTCAGGGTCCCGACGTCGGCCTGGTTGAACGCCACGTATCCGCGGCGCACGAGGGCGGCATTTCCGCTCGCTGTCATCGTGTCCCTCCTCGCAAACCCGTGAGTGCCTAGGCGTCGTAGGTGCCGCTGAGCTCCAGCACCTGGGGCCGTCCCTGGTGCCCGGCCTCCTGCATGATCCCCGGGACCTCGGGGTCGGAGGCGAAGCCCTGCCAGCCCTCCGCGTCCCAGTCGAAGATCACCCAGACCCGATCGGCCTGGTTGGGGTCGCGGAAGACGCGCGAGCCCTTCGACCCGTGCTGCTTCCGCTTCTCGGCTCCCTTGGTGGCGTAGATCTCCACGAAGCGGTCGAAGTCCTCGATCGTCGTCGTTGCCAGAATCACTTTCGCCTCCTGTGCTGCCTCGGCGTCGCCGATCGACTCCGATGGTGCGGTGAGTGTGTCCCTACGGAGGCCTGGGCACCATCGGGCGAATGCCCTACGCGCTGCGCACGAGATCGTTCTCGAACGCCCACAGCGTCGCGGCCGCGCGGCTGCGAACGCCGGCCTTCTCGTACACGTGCTGGACGTGGTGACCGACCGTCTTCGCCGAGATGCCGAGCTGCGTCGCGATGTGCTGATTGGACTCGCCGCGCACGAGCACGAGGAGCACCTCGAGCTCGCGCTCCGTCAGCCCGGCAGGCAGACCGCGTGGCCGCTGTCGCGGGAGATGGCCGGCGGCGGCGAGGACGGCATCGACCGCTGCCGCGTCGAGCCGTCCCGCGTCGGCTTCGCGGAGCAGCTCCGTCTCTGCCGCCGCCGCGTCGAGGGCCGGCCGGTACGGACGCGCCTCGCGCATGGCTCCGTAGGAGTCGGCCGCCGCGAGGATCCGGGCCGCCTGATCGAGCGCGGGACCGCGCGTGCCGCGGTGGTAGCCGGAGCCGTCGAGCCGCTCGTGGTGGGAGCCGGCGAGCATCCCGACCGGAGCGAGCGCGGACGACTGGGCGAAGGCCCGCTCGGTGAAGTGCGGGTGGAGTCGCACGCGCTCCCACTCGCCGAAGCCGAGGGGACCAGGCTTCTCCCAGATCGCGTTCGAGACGCCGATCCGGCCGAGGTCGTGGGCCAGCGCCGCTCGTCGCAGCAGGGTGACGGCGTCCGCCGAGAGGCCCTGGCGCCAGGCAGCCGCCTCGGCGAGCTCGGCGACGCCGGTCGAATGCTCGCGCAGCCACGGTGTCTTGAGGCCGGTGAGCGCAGCGATCGCCCTGAAAGCCGCGTCGACCCGCTCGCCGGCGATCCAGATCTTCGGAAACGGCTCGACCGCGATCGCCTGCTCCCACAGCTGCGTCTCGTCGAGCCCGGAGAGAAGCTCGTCGAAGCTCTGCAGCGCGATCCCCGCGAGCCGGGGGTCGTAGGCAGCGCCCGTTCGACGCCTGACGACGGCCCGGGCCTCGTCGGGCCCCGCCGCCGTGAGAAACAGCGAGACGTCTCTCGCCACGTGCAGCAGCCTCATCGGCAACGGGATCTCGTCGCCGCGGGCGTCTGGGAAGCCCTTTCCGTCCCAGCGAGCGAACACGAACTCGAGGCCGTCCTGGACGCTCGGGCCGAGCTCGAGCCACCCGGCAAATCGCTGCGCGACCTCGCACATCGTCGCGAACGCTGCACGGGCTCTCGGGCCGGCGTTCGCGATCGCGTCCTCGATCATCGCCTCCCGGGCCTCCGGGCTGCGACCGGCGCCGACGTGGGCGCGATAGAACGCGAGCACCTCGGCGGGATTGGTCGTGTCGATGAGGAAGAACGCGGCGCGGTGCGCGATGTCGTCGCCGTAGAGCTGGGTCGCCTCGTGGCCGTTCGACGTGCACCCGGAGGCGTGGAGGAGCGCGATGTAGTACGTGTCGGCGAGCTCCTGCGCCGATGCCCCGGCGAGCTCGCCGAGACGGACTGCGAGGACGGCGCTGCGTAGGGCGTGCTCGAGCGGCTGTCCGGTGCCGAGGTCGGTGGCGAGCGAGAGCGCTCCGACGACCTCGGCCGCGCGGATCGGCTGCTCGCTCTTCGGCGGTGCTGCCGCGGCCGCACCAGGTTCCGGCGTCACACGGTGATCCTAGGGGAGAGGCTCTTTCCCGCGGCTCCCTCCGTCAGCTCCGGTTCGACCGGGGGAGCTTCGGCGTGCTCGTGCCGCATGCGCCCGGCCGCGTCGGCGAGGATGCGCGCGTGAAGAAGATCGGCTTCCTGTCGTTCGGTCACTGGGGCGCGTCGCCCGCGTCGCGCGTGCTCACGGCGTCCGACGCGTTGCTCCAGTCCCTGGAGCTGGCCGTTGCGGCCGAGGAGGTCGGCGCCGACGGCGCCTACTTCCGCGTGCACCACTATGCGGCGCAGCTGGGGTCGCCGTTTCCCCTGCTCGCGGCGGCCGGCGCACGGACGTCGCGGATCGAGCTCGGCACCGCCGTCATCGACATGCGCTACGAGAACCCGCTGTACATGGTCGAGGACGCGGGCGCCGCCGACCTGCTCGCCGGCGGCCGGCTGCAGCTCGGGATCAGTCGCGGCTCGCCCGAGCAGGTGATCGACGGCTGGCGCTACTTCGGCTATCAACCCGCCGAGGGGCAGACGGACGCGGACATGGCGCGCAGCCACACGCAGGTGTTCCTCGACCTGCTGCGCGGCGAGGGTTTCGCCGAGCCGAGCCCGCAGCCGATGTTCCCCAACCCGCCCGGGCTGTTGCGGCTCGAGCCGTACTCACCGGGCCTGCGCGACCGGATCTGGTGGGGCGCCGCCTCGGCGGAGACCGCGGCCTGGGCCGCAGGGCTCGGCATGAACCTGATGAGCTCGACGCTCGTCTTCGACGACGCGAGCGGCGATCCGTTCCACGTCGTGCAGGCCCGGCACATACAGGCGTACCGCGACGCGTGGAAGGAGGCGGGGCACGAGCGTGAGCCGCGTGTCTCCGTCAGCCGCAGCATCTTCGCCCTCGTGAACGACATGGACCGTCGCTACTTCGGCGGCGGCCGCGGCGACGGCGACCACGTCGGGTACATCGACGAGAGCACGCGCGCGATCTTCGGCCGCACCTACGCGGCGGAGCCGGACGCGCTCGTCGCCCAGCTGGCAGAGGACGAGGCGATCGCCGCCGCCGACACGCTGCTCCTCACGGTTCCGAACCAGCTCGGCGTCGACTACAACGCCCACGTGATCGAGAGCATCCTGACGCACGTCGCCCCCGCGCTCGGCTGGCGCTGAGGCGAGGGCGGCGCAGGCCGGGGCTCCACTGCCACGCACGCGACCGTGTGGAGTGATTCCAGAGCGGTCCCGGATTACGCTGGAGCGGTGGTGCGGCGGCCGATCTTGACTCCGGATCGCCGACTGCGTGTCTTCGTCTCGTCCACGCTCCGCGAGCTGGCGCTCGAACGCGCGGAGGCGCGCGAGGCGATCGCATCGCTGCGCCTCGCGCCGATCCTCTTCGAACAGGGTGCGCGCCCGCACGCGCCGCGCGATCTCTATGCGGCCTACGTCGGCCAGTCCGACATCTTCGTCGGCATCTACTGGCAGAGCTACGGCTGGGTCGCGCCGGGAACGGCGATCTCCGGCATCGAGGACGAGTTCGAGCTCGGGCAGGGAGAGCGATGTCGCTCGCGGGGCGCGAGCAGGCTCGACGCTGCATCCGCCGCTCGAGCACGACCAGCTCCTCCTCCGGGCTCTCGACGACGAGCGAGACCCCGCGCCCGTCGTGACGGACGACCTCGCAAGTCTCTGACGAGGCGCGCAATGGCGATTCCGCGGTCACCGAAGACCGCCCGATGCACCGCCGCGACGCTCGACCAGTCCTGGTCGCGTCTCGAGCCGAGATCGGCGACTGCTCGAGCGTACACGGCGGCTCGTGACCTGCCGGACCAGGCGCATCGCGGCGCATCGTCGTGGAACCGCGCGCCGGCGCAGCTCGAGCCTCGCCGGAGGTGCGGCGTTGTCGCCCTGGACCGCCTCACGCGATCCGGCTACGTGCCCGCGGCGATCGCCGACGCCTCGGGCTAGCCCCGCCGGCCTGACCAGGATGCCGGTCTCGTCGGTCCGCGCGGGCTCGGCTCCTCCTCGTCCTCGACAACTTCGAGCGACCTGCTGGACGGCGCGCCGCTCGTCACGCGACTGCTCGAGGCCGCCGCTGGCCCGAGGTGTCGCAACCGGCCGCGAGCCGCTGCGGTGCAGGCGAGCGCGAGCGACGTTCACCCGCTCGCCGACGCCCCGACGCTTTATGAGCGGTCCCGGCCGACGGCGGAGATCGTGAGCGAGGGCGTTCGTCGTCGACGAGATTGTCGTCGCTGGACGGTGACGCGGTGAGCTCGTCGCAGGCGGCGCGCGCATGCTCGAACCGCGCGTCTGGTCGACCCTCGGATCGTGCTGGGCACGCCGGCGGCCGGTCGGCGCGACGCCCCCGACGCCACTCACGCTGCGCGCCACGATGGACTGGAGCTGCGTGGCTCTCACCGATTCCTGCGCGCTCTCGAGCGGCTCGGCGGTGGCTCCTTCACGATCGAGCGCCTCCCCCCCCCTCCAGGTGTCGCGGAGCTAGCGCCGCGGAGCGCTCGGCGACCGAGCCGACTCCGAGGAGCATCCGGGCCGCGCATGCCGCGCACTACAGAGCGAGTGACGATAGGCCGGTCTGCCGGGGAAGCGAGCACGAGGCTGGAGAGAGGTCCTCTCGTCGAGCTGTCGAGAACGTCCTCGGGCCCTCGCCACCTCGCCGTTCGGGTCCTCGACGAGGCCGCGAAGCGAGTGGTCCGTGTGGGTGCACTGGCTCGGAGGAGGCATTCCGAGGGCCGCAAGATCGTCGGGGCTCGTCGCACAGGCGGACGAGCTCTCGGAGCAGGCCCGAGCCCGTCTGGGGACGGTCGACGGTGTGCTGGCGGCGATGTTGACGGCCATCGCGACCGCCCAGGCAGGTCGGCCCGGCGTCGGGTGGTTCGAGGCACAGCGATGACGACGAGGGGCGAGCGAGCGTCCTCGCCGGTCTCGCGATCGCAACCGCGCCGATCGACCGCGACGTGCTCGGACGTCATGCTCGAGAGTGCACGGCTCTTCGAAGCGATCCGGAAGTGGCTCGAGACGAAGGTGCTCGGCGCGTCGGCAGGCTCGACACGGGTCGCGGGCTCACGGCGCCGGATCATTCGGCGAGCGTACGTCCTGGCGCGCCGGACACGAGGTTGACGACGGCCATGCACCACGAACTCGAGCTGCATCGCAGGGCGCCGAGAGGCCGCGAGCTTTCGGCGACCCTCGCAGCGGACGGCGCCGTCACGATCGTCTTCACCGACATCGTCGACGCCACCGTCCTGGTCAGGCGGCTGGGAGACCATGCCGGCTCCCCTCCTCCGACGGCACAACGCGGTGATCGAAGCCGCGACGGCTGTCCATGGAGGCACGGTCGTGGAAACGCAGGGCGACGGAGCATGCTCGCGTTCTCGAGCGCTCGACGCGCGGTGTCGTGCGCCAAGTCGATCCAGCGTGAGGTGGCCAGTGCCTTCGCCGACGGTGCGGCGCCGGTACGCGTCCGGATCGGAGTCCACACCGGCGACGCGCTCCATGAGGCCGACCAGTTCTTCGGCACCACCGTGCACTATGCGGCGCGGGTCGCAGGCCACGCTCTCGCCGGCGAGATACTCGTCTCCATGTGGGACGAGACCTCGTGTCCGACGGTCGCGACATCGCGGTCCTCGAAGGACGCGAGGTACCGCTGAAGGGACTCGACGGCCTGCTCCGGCTCTTCGCAGTCGATCTCGCGTCGAACGCCCGCAGATCGCTCGGTACCAGGTTCTCGTTGGCGAAAGCGGGAGAGCCGCGTCCCAGCGGCTCTCCCGCTTACCCGAAAGCGACGCCGGCTCAGCTGCAGCCGGTGTTCGTGCCGCAGTCGCGGCACGTGTAGCAGGAGCCAGTCCTGACCATGCGGCCGCCGCAGCGGGCGCACTCGACGGCGTCCTCCCACTGGTTGAAGAGGGCGGTCTGGCCCGGGGGCGCCGACTCGACCGCCGCCGCGGCGGCTCCTGCGCCCGGGTTCTCGGTGTACGCCGCCGCCAGGCGCGCCTTCACCTCGGGCGTCAGGATCCCCGCCTCCTCCTGCTGGTCGGCCGAGAGGAACTTCTTGCCCATCCAGCGGAAGATGTAGTCGACGATCGACTTGGCGACGCGGATGTCGGCGTCGTTCGTGAGCCCGCTCGGCTCGAAGCGCATGTGGCTGAACTTCGAGACGTACACCTCGAGCGGCACGCCGTACTGGAGCCCGAGCGAGACCGAGATCATGAACGAGTTCATGAGGCCCGCGAGTGTCGTGCCCTCCTTCGCGATGTCGACGAAGATGTCGCCCGGCGTCCCGTCCTCGAACAGGCCGACGTGGATGTATCCCTCGTAGTCGCCGACCTTGAACTTGCGGCCGACCTCGGTGCGGTCGTCGGGGAGCCGCCGGCGCTGGGGATGGGGGACGACGCCCGTCGCGCCGACAGGCAGCACGACGGCGGGGCCGTCCTTCGACGACGAGAGCGGCTGCGCGACCTTGCAGTTGTCGCGGTAGATGGCGATCGCCTTGACGCCGAGCTGCCACGACTCGACGAGCAGCTGCGCGACCTCGTCGATCGTGGTCGACTCGGGCAGGTTGACCGTCTTCGAGATCGCGCCCGAGATGAACGGCTGCACCGCGCCCATCATCTTCACGTGGCCCATGTAGTGGATCGCGCGCTCGCCGATCGCGCAGTCGAACACCGGGTAGTGCTCGGTCTTCAGGTGCGGCGCGCCGACCACGCCGCCGCGCTCGTCGATGTAGGCGACGATCTCCTCGACCTCGCGCGGCGCGTAGCCGAGCTCGGCGAGCGCCATCGGCACCGTCTTGTTGACGATCGTGATCTCGCCGCCGCCGACGAGCTTCTTCGACTTGACGAGCGAGAAGTCGGGCTCCACACCCGTCGTGTCGCAGTCCATCATGAAGCTGATCGTCCCGGTCGGCGCGAGCACGGTCGCCTGCGCGTTGCGGAAGCCGTGCGCCTCGCCGATCTCGAGCGCCTCGTCCCACGCCCGCCGCGCGGCGCCGAGGAGGTCGTCGGGAACGGACTCGTGGTGGTCGATGTTGCCCACCGCGGCACGGTGCTTCGCGATCACGCCGACCATCGCCGCGCGGTTCTCGGCGAAGCCCACGTGCGGGCTCATCCGCTGCGCCACCTCGGCCGACTTGCGGTAGGCGCGGCCCGTCATCAGCGCCGTGATCGCGGCTGCGTACGCACGCCCCTCGTCGGAGTCGTACGGCAGCCCGCGGGCCATGAGCAGCGCGCCGAGGTTCGCGTAGCCGAGGCCGAGCTGGCGGAACTTCTTCGCGTTCCGGCCGATCTCGGGCGTCGGGTAGGACGAGTAGCCGACGAGGATCTCCTGTGCGAGGAACATCACGTCGACCGCGTGCTCGAACATCTCGACGTCGAACTCGCCGTCCTCGCGGCGGAACTTCATCAGGTTGAGCGAGGCGAGGTTGCAGGCCGAGTCGTCGATGTGCATGTACTCCGAGCACGGGTTCGACGCGTTGATGCGGCCCGTGTTCGGCGAGGTGTGCCAGGCGTTGATCGTGGTGTCGTACTGGACGCCCGGGTCGGCGCACTCCCACGCGGCGGCCGCGATGTCGCGCAGGAGCCCGCGCGCGTCCACGGTCTCGACGACCGTCCCGTCGGTGCGGGCGGTGAGCGCCCACTCCTTGCCCTCCGTGACGGCTTCCATGAAGGCGTCCGTGACGCGCACCGAGTTGTTCGCGTTCTGGTACTGGATCGACGCCCAGTCCGCGGAGTCGAGCGACATGTCGTAGCCCGCCTGCTCGAGCACCCGGGCCTTGCGCTCCTCGCGCGCCTTGCACCAGATGAACTCGTCGACGTCCGGGTGGTCGACGTCGAGCACGACCATCTTCGCCGCGCGCCGCGTCTTGCCGCCGGACTTGATCGTCCCTGCCGACGCATCGGCGCCGCGCATGAACGACACGGGCCCGGACGCGTAGCCGCCCTTGGAGAGCTGCTCCTTCGACGAGCGCAGCCGCGACAGGTTGAGACCGGAGCCCGAGCCGCCGCGGAAGATGATCCCCTCGCGCCGGATCCAGTCGAGGATCGACTCCATCGAGTCGTCGATCGAGAGGATGAAGCACGCCGAGCACTGCGGCGTCTCCTCGAAGCCGACGTTGAACCAGACGGGCGAGTTGAACGACGCGTACTGGTTGACGAGGATCGCCTTCAGCTCCGCGTGGAAGGTCTCCGCCTCCTCGTCCGAGGCGAAGTAGCCGCCCTGCCTGCCCCAGGCGGTGGCCGTGTCCGCGACCCGGCCGACCATCTGCTTCACGCTTCGCTCGCGCTCGGGGGACGCCATGCGCCCGCGGAAGTACTTCTGCGCGACGATGTTCGTCGCGGTCTGCGACCAGAACCGGGGGAACTCCACGTCGCGCTGCTCGAAGGCGGGCCCGCTCTTGCCCGGGATCAGCGCGTCGCGGGTCTCCCATTCGATCTCGTCGAACGGGTCGCGACCCGGGATGGTGAAGTACCGCGGCGGCGCGACGCTTGCCGTGTCGTCGAGGATGCTGTTGACGAACTCCTCGCCTTCTTCCGTCTGCGGTGCCTGCGTCGCCTGCTTCGCGGTGGCCATGTGCCCTCCCGAGCCGAGATGTCGTGTTACGCGGCGTGCTTCCGATCGACTCCGCGCGGGGCACGTGAGAACGCGTCCTGCGAGCGGACCGGGCATCCTAGGACGCGGGTCGGACGGTGCCAGAAATCCGCAATTTGCAGGAAAATCGCGTGGCCCGTCACGCAGGGATTCTAGCGGTCCGCGGGGCTCCCACGGCGTCGCCTTCGTGACGCCAGCGCCGCGGTCGCAGCCGCCGCGAAGAGCATCGCCGCCAGCGTCCCGAGCACGACCAGCGGCAACGGAACCCCTGCACCGTCCGTCGTGCTCGCAGCGCTCGCGAGGCTGACAGCCCTGTCGGGATCCGGCCGCGTCGGGGTCGGCGGGTCGACCCTGGTCGAGTCGGCCGAGGTCGGCTCGGCGTGTCGCCGCTCACTCCCGGACGGGGTCGCAGCCCGGCCCGACGACGCCGGGCCGGAGACGGCGGCGTCCGGGCCCGGGTCGCCGAGACCGCGCCGTGCGTATGCGAGCGCACGGGCGATCTCCCGATTGGCGTCGGAGTACTGACGGACGTCCTCGGGAAGAGTTCGCATCGCCGCCCGATAGCACGGGAGCGGATAGACGCCGTCGACCTTGCCGCCCGAGTACCAGTCGCGGATCACACGCTGCGCGCAGGTGTCGAGCTGTCCGGCCTCGACCGGCACGACGAACGTCAGGGACGATGCAGTGACGACCAAGCCCAGGACGATCCGGAACGGAACGGCCATCCGGGTCGTCTGCCCGCTTTCGCCGATCGCGAAACGTCCGGACCTCGCAGACCGCCCGGGTTGGTCGGGACGTGGGCCGGATCAGGCCGGGCCGGGAGGCCCGCCGTCGCGGCGTGACTGCGCACGGCGGCTCAGGTATCCGACGCCGCCCGCAGCGAGCAGGAGCAGCGCGAGGCCCCCGAGGATGAGCAGGGGGATCGGGACGGACGACGGGCCGGACGTGTCGACGCCGGGCGCCGCGACGGTGTCGCTCCCCGGCTCCCCGTCCGGGTTGTCGGTCGGCGTGCCCGACCCCGTCCCTGGGCCGCCGGTCGTCGTCGGCGGCTCTGCGGCGGTCCCGGTCGGCGCCGGACCACCGGCCGGGCCGGGGTCCGCCTTGTGCAGACGCGCGTATGCGAGCGCGCGCCGGATGTCCTCCTCGGCGTTCGAGTAGTCCTTGACGTCGACGGGGAGCGAGCGGATCGCGTCGAGGTAGCAGTGGGCCGGGAAGATCTGGTCGACCCGGCCGTCTCCGTACCAGTCGTCGACGACCTTCTCCCCGCAGGTCCTCGCCTCGGCGCTTGCGCCCGGCGCCGCGCCGAGCGCAGCCAGCGCCACGAGCACGATGATCGCGGCCGGAACGAGGAAGCGACGGGAGAGGACGTCGGGCACGGGGTATCGACGGACGTGGCGGGTTGAGTCTTCCCACGCTCCGTGGGTCGGCGATCAGGGAAGGGTAAACGATGTGTAAGACGCCGTTCGCGGCAACTGTCCGCGCTCCTGTGCGGGTCGGGTCGCGTGGTAGCCTCGCCGCGTCATGGACGCGGCCCCGCGACCCGGACGCGTCGCGGAGTCCGCGCTCGTCGCGGCCGTCGGAGTGGTGCTCGCCTGGGCCGTGCTCTCGGGAGGAGGCTCGCGGGACAGCTCGCTCGCGACCGCCGGCCTCGTTGCGATCGCATGTGCGGCGCTCGCGCTCGCCGCGGGGCTGCGTGGCGTCCTCCCACTGCCGCGGCTCGAGGCGGCCGGCGCCGTCACGGTGCTCGCCGCCACGGCGCTGACGGTCTGGGCGGGCCTCTCGATCTCGTGGTCGATCGCGGGCGATCTCTCGTGGGACTGGCTCGCCCGCGGGCTCGTCTATCTGGCGTGCCTGGCGCTCGGCGTGCTCGCGGGCGCCCTCACCGGCGGCGTGCGTCGCGTTGCGGCGCTCGCCGCGCTCGTGCTCGCCGCCGCGCTCGGCTGGGCGCTGCTCGGCGTCGCGATCCCGTCGCTCTTCCCCGACGGTGACCGCATTGCCCGCCTCCGTGAGCCGCTCGGCTACTGGAACGCGCTCGCGCTGCTCGCCGACGCAGCGATTGCGTTCGGCCTCTGGACGGCACGCCGCGGGAGGGCCGGGTGGCGGGTCTCCGGTTGCCTCCTCGTCTACGGCGCCGTGCTCGTCACGCTGCTGACGCAGTCCCGGGCGGGCCTCGTCGGCGCGGTCGCCGTGGTGTGCCTCTGGCTCGCGCTCTCGGACGACAGGCTCGTCGACGCATCGCGTGCTGCCGTCGCCGCGGTCCCGGCGCTGCTCGTGGCGGGCTGGGCATTCACCCGGCCCGCTCTCGTCGACGACGGTGTCCTCCGCGCCGATCGCGTTGCCGACGGGAAGATGTTCGCCGCGCTGACGCTCGTCGGAGCGCTCGTCGTCGGGCTCGCCGCGTGGCGGGCCCCGGTGCCGCGGCTCGCAGCCGAGCGCGGCCGCGTGGTCCGGGCGACGCTGGCCGGGGTCTGCGCGCTCGCGGTCGTGGCCGCGGTGATCGGTGTGGCCGCAGGGGCGGGCAACCCGTTCTCGTGGGCGCGATCGCAGCTCTCGGGCGGCGAATGCGTCAACGAGCCGGGACGCCTCGCAGACCTGTGCGCGAACAACCGGTTCCAGTGGTGGCGGGAGGCGCTCGACGTCGCGGCCGATCGCCCGCTCGGCGGGTCGGGAGCCGGCACCTTCGCGATCGCGCGCCTGCGCCACCGCACGAACGCGATCCCCGTCACCGAGCCTCACAGCGTCCCGCTCCAGCTGCTTGCCGATCTCGGCGTCGTCGGGCTCGCGCTCGGCCTCGTCGTCGTGGGAGGGGCGATCGTCGGGGTGCGTCGCAGCCTGCGCCGGCTGTCCGGTGCCGACCGGGCCGCGGGGGCGGCGCTCGGGTGCCTCGTGCTCGCCTACGGCGTGCATGCGCTCGTGGACTACGACCTCGACTTCCTCGCCGTGACCGCTCCGATGCTCGTGGCGCTCGGGGCGCTCGTCGCGGCCGGGCGGCCGTTGTCCACGATCCGGGCAGGGGTGCCGGGGCTCGTCGCGGTCGCGACCGTGGGTGCCGCGGCGGTCGCCGCGGTCGCGCTTCCCGCACTGTCCGATCGTCAGGTCGACCGGGCGCTGGAGGCGATCGACGCCGGCAACCTGACCGAGGCCGTCGCCGCGGCCGATCGCGCCCGTCACCTCGACCCGCTCGCGCTCGGGCCGCTCCAGGCGCGCGCGCTTGCCGCGGACGCTGCGGGCGACCGGGCGGCGGCGGTCGCCTGGTACGTGAAGGCGACCGAGCTCCAACCGGAGAATCCGGACACGTGGTACGACCTGGGCCTCTACCAGGCCATCGCGGTGCACGACCAGTGCGCCGCCTACGCTGCGCTGAACCGCTCGTACACCCTGGACCCGAGCTCGAGCCGGTGGGTCCCTGGAGGCCCACTCGACGTCGCGCGCGACGCCGTCAACGACGGCGCCTGCGAAAGCTGATGAGCGCTCAGCCGCCGAGGATCAGCACGGCCTGCGCGCCGTGGAGCTGGCTCGGCGTGACGCCGTCCAGAGGGCTCACGACCTTGACCCCGAGGTCCCGCGCGAGCCGGAGCCCTTCGCCCCGGAAGCCGGCGCGGTACATCACGAGCGACGTGGCGTAGTCGTGGCTCGGCGCGTTCGCGACGAGGCCGATCCGGTATCCCTTCGTGCTCACCCGCGACGCGGCCGTGGCGGCGGCGCCCTGACGGCCGTTGCCGTTCAGCACGACGACCGTCACCTTGCGGCGCGGGAGCTGTGCCACCGCCTTCGCCGGAGGCTTCGCCGGGGCCGGCCTCGGCGTCGGCTTCGTCGCCCGCTTCGCCGCGGCGGCCTTCGACGGAGCAGCCGTCCGGCTCGGCGAGGCGGTCGTCGGCTTTGCGAGCAGCGCGCCGCCGACCATCACGAGCAGGGCGAGCTCGACGGCCGCGATCGCA
Organism: uncultured Actinomycetes bacterium; assembly: GCA_963739405.1. Lineage (GTDB taxonomy): Bacteria > Actinomycetota > Thermoleophilia > Gaiellales > Gaiellaceae > Gaiella. The sequence continues at coordinate 118,884 of CAVUAH010000014.1, forward strand.
GCGACCACGAGGGCCGCGGTGCGCCAGGGGCGGACCGCAAGCTGAACGTGGTCGAGGTGAACGGGATGGTCCACGGCGCGAACAGGTTCGCGCGCGCCGCCGCGACTCCTTCCGTCTCAGCCGAGGGCGTCGTCGCGCAGGACCGCGTGCACGCCCTGCACGTGGTTCACGATCTGGGTCACGCGCAGGTCGACGACGACGGACGCCAGGGCAAGGGCGTCGTCGCGGTCGATCCCGTGCTCTCGCTCCATCAGGTCGAGCATGCCCTCGAGCGCGATGCCCGCCGCGCGACCGAGGTCCTCGTCGAAGCCGAGGGTCAACCAGGCGTCCGCCGTGCGGGCGATCGGCCAGGCGAGGTCGAGATCGTCCCGGACGTCGAGCGTCAGCTGCGCCTCGACCGGGCATTCGATCGCCCAGCCGCTGACCTCTCCGTCGCCCTGGGCCGCATGACCGTCGCCCGCAGAGAAGTGCGCACCGTCCACCGGGATCGGCAGGAAGAGCGTCGTCCCCGCCACGAGCTCCTTGCAGTCGATGTTGCCGCCCCAGCGTCGCGGCGGGCGGGTCGAATGGGCACCGGGCTCGGGCGGCGGCATGCCGAGCACGCCGAGGAAGGGCGCGAGGCGGACCGTTCGGCCCGCGGCATGGCCGAGGCCGTCGCGGAGCTGCCACTCGAGCTGCCTGCCGGCTGCGCCGAAGTTCTCGCCCCAGCCGCCCGCGACGACCTCGTCGATCCGCACCGCGAGCACCTGTCCCGCGAGCGCCCCGCGCACCTCGAGCGGGCCGATCATCGCGTGGCCCGTGTCGAGCGCCGGGTCCGTCCGGTCGACGGCGTCGTCGGGCCCGAGACGCCAGCCCGAGTTCGGCAGCGCGAACCGCACCGAGTCGCCCGGGTCGACCGCCAGCACGGGCGGAAGGTCGCGCGAGAAGTGCCCGTGGAGCGCGACCGCGCCGAGCGGGAGCTCGTGGATCACGCCGCGACCGTCGCCGCGATGCCCGCGGCGAGGGTGACGGAGGCGGTGAAGCCGAGCTCGCTGGACGCGCGGGACGTGTCGAGCACGCTGCGGGCGGCATCGCCGGCGCGCGGCGGCCCGAACGTCGGGGGCGCATCGACCCCGACCGCGCGCTCGCAGAGGGCGTGCAGATCGGCAACGGTGGTCTCGATCCCGGTGCCGACGTTGAAGACGCCGCCGTCGTGGCCTGCCGCGAGGAGCACCGCGCGGACGACGTCGTCGACGTGGACGAAGTCCCTGGTGAGCGACCCGTCGCCGAAGATCGTCGTCGGCTCGCCCGCGGCCAGCCGCTCGAGGAAGATCGCGACGACGCCCCCCTCGAGCGAGGCGGACTGGCGCGGCCCGTAGACGTTCGCGAAGCGCAGTGCGACATGCCGCGTCTGGAAGATCCGGTTCCAGCCGTCGAGGTAGACCTCGGCTGCCCGCTTCGCGAGGCCGTACGCCGAGACGGGGAGGAGCAGCGAGTCCTCGCGCGCCGGCTCGTCGACCGACCCGTAGATCGCGCCTCCGGTGGACGCGAACACGAGTCGGGCCCCGGCCCCGCGCGCCGCTTCGAGCGAGTTCACGGTGCCGACGACGTTCACCTGGGCGTCGAACGCGGGCCTCTCCATCGACGTCCCGACGTCCGCCTGGGCGGCGAGGTGGAACAGGACGTCCGCCTCGACGTCGAACGGCTCGCGCACGTCGTGCTCGATCAGCATCGCGGCGGGGTTGACGAACGCGCGCCGACCGGTGCTGAGATCGTCCACCACGACCACGTCGTCCCCGCGCGCGACCAGCGCGTCGACCAGGTGCGAGCCGATGAAGCCGGCCCCGCCGGTGACGACCGCGCGCATCGGCGCAGCCTACTAACGTCACGATGGATGTTCGTCACGTTCGAAGGGCTCGACGGCTGCGGCAAGACGACGCAGGCCCGCCTGCTCGCCCGCGCGCTCGAGGACGACGGGGTCGACGTCGTCTCGACCCGCGAGCCGGGCGGGACGCCGCTGGGGGAGGCGGTCCGCGACCTCGTCCTCCACGGCGACCACGTCGCCCACTGGGCCGAGGCCGCGCTCTACGCCGCCGCCCGCGCGCAGCACGTCGAGGAGCTGATCCGGCCTGCCCTCGCGCGCGGGGCGACCGTCGTCTGCGACCGCTACGTCGACTCGTCGGTCGCATATCAGGGTGCAGGCCGCGGGCTCGGCGTGGAGGACGTTCTCGGGCTGAACCTCACCGTCGTCGGCGGCCTGCTGCCGGACAGGACCTTCCTCGTCGCGATCGACCCGGAGACGGCATCCGCGCGCGTCGGCGGCACCCGCGACCGGATCGAGCGCGACGGCATCGAGCTCTGGGCCCGGGTCGCCGACGCGTACTCCGGCCTCGCGGCGCGCTACCCCGAGCGCTACGTCGTCCTCGACGGACGGCGCTCGATTCCCGAGATCGCTGCGGAGGTCCGTGACAACCTTCGCTGACGTCCCCGAGCAGGCGGAGGCGAAGCGCCTGCTCGAGGCCGCGCTCGCCGAGGGGCCCGCCCACGCATACCTCCTCCACGGGCCTGCGGGCGTCGGCAAGCGCCCCGCCGCCCACGCGTTCGCCGGCGTGCTGCTCGGTGACCCGCGCCGTGTGGACGCCCGGACGCACCCCGACCTGCGGGTGACAGAGGCGCTCGGCGAGATGATCCGGATCGACGAGATCCGGGCCCTCCACCACGATCTGCACATGCGGCCGTTCGAGGCCGATCGGCGCGTCTATCTGATCCTCGATGCCGATCGCATGAACGACGAGGCGGCTGCGGCCCTGCTCAAGGATCTCGAGGAGCCTCCCGCCTACGCGACGATCGTGCTCGTCGCGGACGAGCTCGGCCAGCTGCCCGAGACGATCCGCTCGCGCTGCCAGCTCGTCCCGTTCCGGCGGCTCTCGCGCAGCGCGGTCGAGGGCTGGATCGCGGGCCACGCGCCCGAGCTCGGCGAGGGCGACGTGGCGGTGCTCGGCAGGCTCGCCGGCGGCCGGCTCGACCGAGCTGCGCGGCAGCTCGACCCCGAGGCCCGCGCGCGCCGCGCCGCGCTCCTCGACGCCGCTCGCGGCGCATATGCCGACGAGGACTTCGACCCCGCCGCGGCCGCGGCGGTGATCCTCGACGGCGCGCGCGGGCTCGGCGCGGGCGCCCGGCGTCGCGAGCAGGAGCTCGTCGACACGCTCGACCTGCCGCCGCGCGAGGCCGAGCAGCGAGTCCGCCGGGCCGAGTTCGGCGCAGAGCGCGCCGAGGTGCTCGCATCGCTCGACGACCTCGCAGCCTGGTACCGCGACCTCGTCGTCGTGGCGGCGGGCGCCGAGAGCGCCGTCGTCCACGCCGACCGCATCGCCGTGCTCCGCGAGGACGCCGCCGGCCCTGCAACACGTGCCGACGAGGCGGCCGAGGTCGTCCGCCAGGCCTGGCGCGAGCTCGAGGAGCTCAATCTCAACCTCCCCCTCTTCCTCGAGGCGCTCTTCGTCCGCCTGCGGACCACCTTCGCCTGACTACAGTCAAACCCCCGATTCGGGGGATCTGGCCGGGCCCGGGCACACCCGACGACGGAAGTGAGGCACGGCCGTCGTGGGCAGCCCGACATCGTCGGGCAACTGCGGTATCCGGCAGGCACGACCTGCCGTCGGCCTTCTCGAGCGCGCGGGGTGGCTCTGGCGATGGTGCCCGCCAGCGCCACGCCGCCGCATGAGCCGTCTCCGACGAGTGGCTAGAATCCGCTGCCCGCCGACGTAGCTCAGTTGGTAGAGCACTTCACTCGTAATGAAGGGGTCCGCGGTTCGAGTCCGCGCGTCGGCTTCCAGCATTGATGCGGCATCGCTGTCCCGCCGTCTCCCGTGTCGTGCCCGCCCGCGTACCCTGGCGACTCGTTCGGGCGAAAGAAGCGGTTCTATGTGCCGGTGCGCGCGACCGACGATGGCGACGGATGCTCGACGGGTTGTCGGCGTCCGCGGGGCTCGGGCCACCTGAGGCGTCGGCGGAGCCAAAGCGCGACGTACACGAGCCCGATGAGAACGGGGACCTCGATGAGAGGTCCGACGACCCCGGCCAGAGCCTGACCGGAGGTGGCGCCGAAGACTCCGACGGAGACCGCAATCGCGAGCTCGAAGTCGTTCGAAGCAACCGTGAACGACAGAGCGGCAGTCTGAGGGTAGGGAAACCCGAGCAGGCGGCCCGATGCGAATCCCATGACCCACATCGCGGCGAAGTACACGAGCAGTGGCACTGCGATCAGAGCAACGTCGAGCGGCTCCGAGGTGATCTCGTCACCCTGGATCGCGAATAGCAGCACGATCGTGAAGAGGAGCCCGTAGAGGGTGAGTGGTGCGATGCGGGGGATGAACCGTTCCTCGTACCACTCGCGGCCGCGCCGCTCGATCCCGACACGGCGGGTGAGGAACCCGGCAGCCAGGGGAATACCGAGGAAGACGAGCACCGTGCGGGCGACCTCCCAAATACCCACTTCGAAGCCCTGGGTGTCGAATCCGAGCCACCCCGGAAGCGTCGTCAAGTAGAAGTAACCGAGAAGCGCGTACGCGGCGACCTGGAAGAGAGCGTTGAAAACGACGAGGACCGCGGCGCGTTCGCGGTCTCCGAGCGCGATGTCGTTCCATACGAGCACCATCGCGATGCAGCGCGCGAGGCCGACGATGATCACGCCGGTGCGGTAGGCGGGCTGGTCGGCGAGGAAGATCCACGCGAGCGCAAACATCAGCGCCGGTCCGACGACCCACGAGAGGAGGAGGGACGTGCCGAAGAATCGCCAGTTCCCCACCCCGTCGTCGCTCATCCGGCCGATGTCCTCGTACCGCACCTTCGCCAGGACCGGATACATCATCAACAGGAGTCCTACGGCGATCGGCAGCGACACCGTGCCTACCTGAAGCCGGTCGAGCTGGCCGTTCACCCCGGGGACGAGGGCGCCGAGGAGAAGACCAGCGGCCATCGCCAGACCGATCCAAAGCGGCAGAAACCGATCGAGCCGCGACAGACGCGAGAGAACCGCCGCCTCGCCGGCGTCGAGACCGGACGGTCCGGGCCCCAGGTCGTCTCTCGACATCGTCCGCCGCCCGCCTAGCCGACCAGCTCGGCGATGAGGGTCTGGACGCGGCCGTCGATCTCGTCCCGGATCCGTCTGACGGTGGCGAGGTCGTGACCGGCCGGGTCGTCGAGAACCCAGTCCTCGTAGCGCTTCCCGGGAAGATCGGACACGCGTCGCCGCAGCCCATCGTGATCACCACGTCGGCCGCTCTGACAACCTCGTCGGTGAGCGGCTTGGGGAACTCCTCGCTCATGTCGACTCCGACCTCGGCCATCGCCTCGACCACGGCCGGGTTGATCTCCTCGCCCGGATCGCTGCCGGCCGAGCGGACGTGGACACGTCCCTCGGAGCGAAGCTTGACGAGCCCTGCCGCCATCTGGCTGCGGCCCGCGTTGTGCACGCAGACGAACAGCACCTCCGGCATCTCCTTCGTCATCGATCCCTCCATCTGCGCAAGCGCCTGGAGACGCTCGCGCGCGAGGCGATGGGCGAGTACCGGCACGAAGACGTTGATCTTGCTGGGCCCAGAAGATCGATCGACTCGCCGATGTACCGCGCGATCGTCTCCTCCGAGAACACTCCGGCGAACTCGCCGCTCAATGCCTCGGCCGCCTGCCGAACGTGGTGTCGAGTCACTGGGTCGAGCATCTGGCTCATCTCGTCCCTCCAACAGTGTCGTCAGCAGCAGCCGGCCGCGGCGGCGGGCCGGACGACGGGCAGACCCTTGCTCTCGGGCTCGTGGGTCTTGACCGCCTTCACGATCGCGCCGTGCATGCCGTCGGCCACCTCGTGGGTGAACGTCACGGAGATGTCTTCGAAGCCCGCTGCCTCGAGCCCCGCCTCGTACTCGGCCTTGGAAAGGGCTCCGGCGATGCAGCCGACGAAGCTCCCGCGCTCCGATCGCTCCGCCGCGGAGAGGCGATCCTCGGCCACGACGTCGCTGATCCCGATCCGTCCGCCCGGTCGCAGCACACGTGCGATCTCGGTCAGGACGGCTGGCTTGTCGACGGAGAGGTTGATCACGCAGTTCGAGATGACGACGTCGACCGACGCGGCGGGCAGCGGGATCTGCTCGATCACGCCCTTCAGGAAGTGCACGTTGCCCACCTCCGCTTCCCTGGCGTTGCTCGTCGCGAGCGCGAGCATCTCGTCGGTCATGTCGAGGCCGTACGCGATGCCGCGCGGCCCGACGCGCCTGGCCGAGAGGATCACGTCGATCCCGCCTCCGGAACCGAGGTCGAGCACCGTCTCGCCCTCGCGCAGGTCGGCGACGGCCGTGGGGTTCCCGCAGCCCAGAGCGGCGAGAGCAGCTCCGTCCGGAAGCTCGCCACGCTGCGCGGCGTCGTAGAGCGCCTCGCCGAACTTCGCCCCATGCGGCTCGTCGTCCGAGCAACACGAGCCGCTCCCGCAACCGCACGTTGCTCGATCCTTCGGTCACCGCCCGCGCGGACTCGGCGTAACGGCGCCTGACCTCCTCACGAAGCTCCTCGGCCGTCTCGGACATCAGCAGCACACTCCCTTCAGGTCGGCGACGAGGGCGAGGCGCTCGACGGCCTCGCGGCGCAGAGAGAAGAACGCCCACCTCCCGCGCTGCTCGCGCTCGAGGAGCCCGGCGTCCGTCAGCTTCTTCAGGTGGTGACTCACCGTCGGTTGCGACAGCCCCAGCGCGGGCTCGAACTCGCAGGCGCACACCGCCTCGCCGCTCTGCGCGAGCGCGTTGACGATGCGGACGCGGGCGGGGTCGGCGAGAGCCTTGAACAGCTCGGCCGTCATCTGCGCCTCCCGCTCGTCGAGCATCGGCGCCGCCAGAGGCGTCGCACAGCATGCGACGGACGACTCGACCGTCGCCATCAGATCCTCGTCCCCGCCACGAGCAACGACGCCCGTCGCCCCACGGCATCGGCGCGACGCCGCCGGTCGCACACCTCGCCGCAGCGCTGATCGAACCACGACACCCTCGCCCTTCGGAGAAGTCTCATCTGCCATCCACCTCGTATATCGACGGTGGTCAATATATCGACCATCGTCGATCCGTGCAAGGTCTTCCGCCCTAGACCTTTCCGGCCGCTCTCCACTTCCGCCAGATCCGCTTCAGCTCCCACTCCGTCATCGCGACAGAGTCCTCGGCGGTCGCCTTGCCGAGCGAGACGCGCGCGAACATGTACGGGACGAGGTTGCGGCCGAGCGCCTCCATGACCGCGGCGTTCGCGGTGCCCGGATAGCCGGCATTGCGCGTGTGCTCGAGAGCGACGGTCGTGTTGATCGAGTACTTCCCCTTCGGCTCGTGCGTGTCGGCCGCGGCGAGCTTGTAGAGATCCGCGGCCGGGTACGCGCCGGGGAAGCTCGGATACGAGAACATGCCCGACGCCGTGGTCGCCTGGCGCGCGTCCGTGCAGAGGTCGGCGAGGAACCGCTGGGCGGCGTCGGGGCTCTTCGCCCACTTCCAGATCGAGTAGACGCTCGTGTACTGGCCGAGCGCCAGCCTCGAGGTCGGGCCGGACGGGATCGGCCAGATCCAGAGGTCGCTTGCGAACGGCAGCTCGAGCGTCTCGGCGGTGCGGATCGCGGAGATCGCGTTCATGACGAGCGACCCCTCACCGGAGAGCAGGAACTGATTGTTCGAGGCGGGGTTCCACGAGAAGACGCGGGCGTCCTGCCCGTTCTTCCAGAGATCGGCCACGAACCGCACCGCGTCGACGGTCTCCTTCGTGGCGATCGCGGGGGCGTTGCCCTCGGTCTGCAGGAACGCGCCGAAGCACATGAGCAGGCTCGTGAGGGCGACGGTCGAGTCGAGCTCGCCGGACTGCCCGATCCCGATCGGGTGCCCGAGCTCGCGGAGCTTCGGCGCTGCGGCCCTCACGTGGTCCCAGGTCGCGGGCGACTCCCCGATCGATTGCCACACGTCGTGCCGCCAGAGCGTCGGGCTGGGGACGAAGCTGTCCGAGATGCCGAAGTACCGCTTCGTCTTCGGGTTGTACGTGCTGCGCCTTCCGAGTTCGCCGTACCGGCCGACCGCGCCCTCGACCTCGGCGACGATCTCCGTGTGGTCGAGGACGTCGTCCTCGTAGGCGGCGGGCGGAGACAGGAACCCGAAGATGTCGTGGCCCTTCCCGGCCTTCGCCTCCGCCGCCGCGAGCGTAGGGAGACGGGTGTAGGGCACGCGGTCGATCTCGACCGCGACGTCGTTCCGCTCGCCCCAGCGGGCCGCCCACGAGTCGAGCCACGCGTCGTACGCGGGTACGACGTGCTCCCACTGGACGATCGAGACGGTGCCCTTCTGCGTGCGGCCGGCGAACCGGAGCGGCCCCGCGAACGAGGTCGGCACGACGCTGCCGCCGATGACGAGCGCCGCCCCGCCGACCCCTGCACGGCGCAGGAGCTCCGACCGGGTCAGGCCGCCCTCGCGGGACGGGTTGCCGTTCTCTGTCGTGATCGTCGTCATTGCGTCGGGGGCGTTGTCGTGAGGGCGAAGACCGCGTACCGCGCCACGGAGAGCTGCAGCGTCCCCGTCCCATCCGTTTCCATGCGGCCGATCTCGCGGTTCTGGCCGGTCCCGTCGCCGTTCCAGACGAGGAGCCGGAAGGACGTGTTCGGCGGCAACCCACCGATCGTGTACGGGACGAGCTCGGCGGACGTCGTTCCGACCGAGGCGCCCAAGGTGTCGAGCCCGAGCACGGTGACGTCTCCGGCGGGCGAGATGTAGCCCGTCAGCACCTTCGTGGGCGAGGCCCCCGTCGCGTGGACGATGTCGACGATGCGTCCGCCGCGGGGCTCCGTCGTGGTCGTCAACAGCTGCAGAAGCCGGTAGACGGGCCGGGCGGGCCAACCCTCGGTGCCCGGGCCGAGGGCGGAGTGATCCTGCGCCCCGGCGTCGTACTTCGCGGGATACAGATCCCACTTGATCGTCCCGTTGAAGCCCAGCTGCGCGGCCCGGATCATGAACCAGGCGTGCTGGAACGCGCTCAAGGTCGTCTGCGAGATCCCCGTCCCGTCGGGCCACGAGCCAGGTTGGGAGCCTTCCTCGCCCTCGAAGGTCGGCACGCCGCGCACGCCGAACTCCGTCACGAAGAGCGGGCGCCGCTTCTCGGCGGGGATCGCGGCGAAGATGGTGCGCACCTCGGTCGCGAGCCGGCGGTCGAGCTTGCCGGCGTCCCAGAAGTCCCAGTAGACGTGCACCGACCACGCGTCCAGCAGGTCACCCATGTGGTCCGCCATGTACGCGAACCACTGCGCCTGCGACTGGCCGAGTGGGCTCGTCGTGCCGAGCAGGTCGCCGCCCATGAAGTGGACGTGGTCGCGCACGTTTCGCTCGCGAAGCTCGGCGTCGAGGAGCCGGTACACCTGCTCGTACTGCGGGAGCGTGATGCGCGTCGAGTTCGGCTCGTTGAAGAGCGTCACCCAGAGGTCTGCGATCCCGAGCACCGTGATCTGCTCGGTGAGCACGTCCGCGAAGCGGGACATGTTGGCCAGTGCGAACGGGACACCGCTTCCCTGCCAGGTGATGTTGATCCGGGAGCCCGCCCGCTGGGCCAGGGCAACCGTCCGATCGAACGACGACATGCGGTCGGGGAGCGTCCATTCGGTCGTGTTGAAGAAGATGCGGACGAGCGGTGCCCGGAGCGTCATGACCTCGCGCTCGAGTGCCGGCAGGTTCGGCGGCGGGCCGCTGATGTCCGCGTAGACGTGCTGGTTCAGCTGAACGCCGAACCCGTCGAAGCCGCCGATGCCCCGCGTCGGCGAGAAGACGAACTCGGGACTCTCCGCCTCGGAGGCTCCGGCCTGCGCACGTCCGTCGCCGGCGCAGGTCGCCGCTCCCGCGAACAGGCCGATCACGAGCACAGCGATCCACGGGCCCAACGGACGAAGCCGAGTCATACGCTCCCCTTCCGAGGAGGCCCCCCGAGAGGCGTCGCTCCGCGACGCCTCCCCCCAGAGACGTCGCTCCGCGACGCCGTCGAAAGCATGCACCGCGTCGGCAGCGGCGCCATCCGTGCTTCTCCGCGGCTCCGGTTCCCGGAACTACGCATCGACGTGGGTCCCGGCGTTGCGTGGGCGAGTGACACTCGGAGGCTCCTTCCGACCTCGGGACTGCGAACTGCCGGGACGATCGCCGGTGCCGCTAACGTCCCGCTAACGATCCGCTTGCACCCGGGAGTCGGTGCAGCAGGCCTCTGACAAGCCGCACCGGTATTGCACAGCTACGTGAGGGCCTGTTCCTCCCACCGCACGAGTAGCGGTGCTGATCTGCGCCGAGCTCACGCCCGTGTAAGAGTGCGGGAGTGAGCACGGCACACGAGAGCGCTGAGCACGAGCCGTATCCGCTCCGGATCGAGGGTCGCCGCGATCCGGACCTGAGCCGCTGGCTCTGGATCGTCAAATGGCTGCTCGCGATTCCGCACTACATCCTGCTGGCGTTCCTCTGGCTCGCCCTCTCCGTGCTCACGGTCGTCGCGTTCTTCGCGATCCTCGTGACCGGGCGCTACCCGCGCGGGATCTTCGACTTCAACGTCGGCGTCCTCCGCTGGACCTGGCGGGTCGGCTTCTACTCGTACGCCGCCCTCGGCACCGATCGGTACCCGCCGTTCACGCTCGAGGACGTGCCCGACTACCCCGCGCGGCTCGAGGTCGACTACCCCGAGCGCCTGTCGCGCGGGCTCGTGCTCGTGAAGTGGTGGCTGCTCGCGATCCCGCAGTACGCCATCGCGGGGATCTTCCTCGGCGGGGGCTGGTGGGCCGTCCAGGCCGCGGATGACCAGGCGTGGGGTGGCGGCTTCCACGGCGGGCTGATCGGGTTGCTCGTGTTCTTCGCCGCGATCGCGCTCCTCTTCATGGGGCGCTACCCGAGCGGCATCTTCGACCTCGTCCTCGGGCTCGACCGCTGGGTCGCGCGCGTCGCCGCGTACGCCGGCCTGATGACCGACCGATATCCGCCGTTCCGCCTCGATCAGGGCGGCGACGAGCCCGTCGACCGACAACTCGAGCTGACGGCGCCCGAGGGGGAGACCGTCGCCGTGGAGGGGGTGAAGGTGGCTGCGCCGGCCAGAGGCCGGGGCGCGCGGGTCGTGCTGATCGTCCTCGGCAGCATCCTCGCGATCTTCGCCTTCGCGTTCCTCGCGGGCGGGTGCGCGCTGGTCGCCGTCGACCAGATCCAACGGGACGACGACGGCTTCCTCATGTCGCCGAGCGAGGAGTTCTCGTCACCGGCCTACGCGATCGTCTCGGAGAGCGCGGACATCGACACGGGAGGAGCCGAGTGGGTGCTGGACTCCTTCCTCGGGACGGTGCGCATTCGCAGCGAGAGCGATCGGCCCGTGTTCATCGGCATCGCGCCCGAGGCGCAGGCGGCCGCGTATCTCCGCGGCATCGATCGCGACGTCGTCACCGACCTCGATCGCAAGCCGCACTACGACCGCCTGTCGGGCGGGACGCCGTCCGGGCCGCCGGGCGAAGCAGACGTTCTGGGTCGCGTCGGCGTCCGGATCGGGCGAGCAGACGCTCGACTGGGAGCCCGAGGACGGCGACTGGCGGTTCGTCCTGATGAACGTCGACGGCTCGCGCGGCGTCTCCTCCGACCTCTCGATCGGGGCAGAGCTCGACTCGGTGCTCTGGATCGGGATCGGTCTCCTGCTCACCGGCATCCTGCTCGCGGCGCTCGCCGCCCTCGCGATCACCGCCGGCGTTCGGCGTGGGAAGGGCGCGGGAGCGACCTAGCCCGGCCGCTTGGCGGGGACGATGCTGCGTCACCTGTTCGGAATCGTGGCCATCGGCACAACGGGTCGTGCGGGCGGCAACACGTGTCCGACACGCGGCTACCGCCGAGGCGCATCGACCTGAACCAAGCGGGCGCCGAGCGTTGCCGCGAGTGTCCCGTGCGCGGGCGAGGTGCCGACCAGCACCGAGCGCGCCGGATCGACGCCGCCGGCTCGGGCGAAGGCGAGCGGGAGCCCGGGAAGCGGCGGCCGGCACCAGCAGAGCGGCGGGCCGCCGCCGTGCGGGCAGACTGCGCGCTCGACCCGGCCCGTGACCGTCGCGGCGAGAGCCGCGGCCGCGTCGGCGAGATCGTCCGGGGAGCCTTCGGGGATCCAGTCGAAGACGAGGTGCGGCGCGGACGGGTCGATCGCGGCGAGCGTCTCGGCCCACTCCGGCACGCCGAGCACGGCCGCCGCGACGAGGACGCCGGCGTCGCCGCCGCGGCGCCGTCGCTCGAAGGGCACCCGGTCGACCTCGGCGAAGCCCTCGCCGAGGGACGGCGGCTCCAGCTCCCGGAGGACGCGCATCTGCGACGTGGGTGCCATGAGGCCCGGCTCCGCGCGTGCAGCCGCCTTCAGCTCCTCGGGCGTCGGGAGCGAGCCGAAGCGGTCGAGGAGCCGCTCCACGATGTTCACCTGCGCCTGGGCGAGCGGCGTGTCGAGCCAGACGCAGCGGACCGGCACGCCGTGGCGCGCGGCGGCCTCGACGACGTGGCTTCTCGCCGCACGTGTGGCGTAGGTGTTGTCGAGGACGACCCGCCGCGTCCCCGAAGCGAGCGCGGCCTCGAGCTCGTCGGCGAGTGCGCGGAGCGTCCCGCCGCGCTCGTCGCGGTTGAGGCGCAGGTGGCCCTGTGCTGCGACCTGCTCCGCGACGCGGCTCTTCCCGGCGCCCGGGATCCCCATCACGAGGACGATCTCGGCACCGGCGCGCATCGAGGCAGCGGTACGCGCGCGAGGGGACGTCACCAGGCGCTCCCGCTCGTCCGTGTCGAGCGCGAGCGCCGCCGCGCGCGCCGCGGAGCGCACCGTCTCCGGTCGTCGCGCGCCCGGGATCGCCACGACGTTCGTCCCGAGGCCGAGGATCCACGCGAGCGCGACCTCGGCAGGTGTCGCCTCGTGGGCCTCGGCGATCTCACGTAGGGCGGCTCGCCGGGCGAGACCCGCCGCGCGGCGCGGCCCGCCGAGGGGCGAGTGGGCGATCACCGTGAGCCCGGCCTCGGCGCACCGCTCGACCACGCCCCCGCGGAGCGCGCGGTCGTCGACGACGCTCAGGGCGACCTGGACCGCGGTCAGCGGCGCGAGCTCGAGCGCCTCGTCGAGCTGACGGCGGGTGACGTTCGCAACACCGATGCGCGGCACGAGTCCGTCGTCGACGAGCCGCGCCAGCGCCCTCACGGACGTGCGCCACGGTGTCCTCGGGTCGGGTGCATGGAGGAGGTAGAGGTCGATCGGCCGCCCGTCGAGCGCCTGGAGGCTCGCCTCGCAGTCGCCGCGAATCGACTTCGCGCGGCCGTCCGGGGCCCAGCGCCCGTCGGGTCGCCCCATGCCGCCCTTCGTCACGACACGCGTGCCCGCTCGCCGCGCCCACCGCCCGCAACGCCCGCCCGAGCAGCCGCTCGTTGTCGCCGGGCTCGTCGCCGTACGCGTGAGCCGTGTCGTAGATCGTGATCCCCGCGTCGACGGCGGCGGCGATCGTCGCCTCCGCAGCGTCCTCGCGTCCCTCATCCGTCGCGACGCGCATGCAGCCGAGCCCGATCCGGAGCTCGCCGGGCGCGGGCCAATCCCGGATATCGGTGCCGCGCGCGATGCGCCCATCGTGCCCGAGCAAGCGGCGCATATACCCGGATAGGGTATGATCGAGCTGTATGGAAACGCGCCGCTATCTCGTTCCAGGGATGCACTGTGCGCACTGCGAGGCCGCCGTGCGGGAGGGCGTGGGCGACGTCGAGGGAGTCGTGTCCGTCGAGGTCGACCTCGAGACGAAGCACGTCGACGTCGTCGGCGAGGCGGTCGACGACGACGCCGTCCGCGCGGCGATCGAGGACGCCGGATACGAGGCGGCCTGATGGCCGTCGCGACGCCCGAGCGCCGGCGTCTCCGCCTCGACGTCGAGGGGATGACGTGCGCCTCGTGCGCGGCGCGGATCGAGCGCAAGCTCAATCGGCTCGACGGCGTCGAGGCGACCGTCAACTACGCGACCGAGGACGCGGCGGTCTGGTTCGACCCGAATGCGATCTCGGTCGACGACCTGATCGCGACCGTGGAGGCGACGGGGTACCACGCAGCACTCCCCGGCGACCTCGCTGAGCCCGCGGACACAACGCGCGCCGTTCGGTCGAGGCTCGTCGTCTCGACCGTGCTCACTGCCCCGCTCGTGCTGCTGACGATGGTGGCTCCGCTTCGGTTCGGCGGCTGGGAGTGGCTCGCCCTCGCGCTTGCGACGCCCGTCGTCTTCTGGTGCGGCGCAGGGTTCCACCGGGCGACGGTGTTGAACGCGCGGCATCGCGCCGCGACGATGGACACCCTGATCTCGGTCGGCACGATCGCCGCGTGGGCCTGGTCCGTCGTCGTGCTCGTCGGCGGGATCGACGCCCACACGTACTTCGAGGTCGCAGCCGTGATCACGACGCTGATCCTGCTCGGCCGCTGGCTCGAGCTCCGTGCACGCAGCCGTTCGAGCGAGGCGATCCGCTCGCTGCTCGAGCTCGGCGCGCACGAGGCGCGGGTGCTCCGCGGGGGCGTCGAGGTCGAGGTACCGGTCGACGCCGTCGCGGTCGGCGACCTCTTCGTCGTGCGGCCCGGCGACAAGGTCGCGACGGACGGCGTCGTCGTCGAGGGGGTCGCGTCGGTCGACCAGTCGATGCTCACGGGCGAGCCGGTGCCGATCGAGGCCGTGCCCGGAGCCGAGGTCGCGGGCGGGACGGTCACCGTCTCGGGTCGCATCGTCGTGCGCGCGACCAAGGTCGGGTCGGACACCGCGCTCGCGCAGATCGCACGGCTCGTCGCCGAGGCGCAGTCCGGGAAGGCGCCGATCCAGCGGCTGGCCGACCGGGTCGCTTCCGTGTTCGTGCCGATCGTGCTCGCGACCGCGCTTCTGACGCTCGTGGGCTGGCTCGTGGCGACCGGCGAGGTGTCGGCCGCGTTCACCGCCGCGGTCGCCGTGCTGATCATCGCCTGCCCGTGCGCGCTCGGCCTCGGCGACGCCCACCGCGCTGATGGTGGGGACGGGGCGCGGCGCGCAGCTCGGGATCGTCGTCAAGGGCCCCGAGGTGCTCGAGCAGACGCGTCGGATCACGACGGTCGTGCTCGACAAGACCGGGACCGTGACCGAGGGCCGCATGCGCGTCGAGGACGTCGTCCCGGGGCGGGGCGCGAGCCGCGCCGACCTGCTGCGCCTCGCCGGCGCGGCGGAGTCCGCCAGCGAGCATCCCATCGCCCAGGCGATCGCGGCACATGCCCGCGAGGCCGAGACGCAGCTGCCCGCGGTCGAGAGCTTCGCCAGCGCCGCGGGGCTGGGTGTCGAGGCCGTCGTCGACGGACACGCGATCCTCGTCGGGAGCCCGGCGCTGCTCGCCGACCGGGGGGCTGCGCTCGGCGGCGAGCTGGCCGACCGGTTCGCGGCAGAGGAGGCGCGCGGCCGGACGGTCGTCGCCGCCGCGATCGACGGCGCGCCCGCCGGCCTGTTCGTCGTCGCCGACCGGCTCAAGCCGACGTCCGTGGAGGCTGTCGCGGCGCTCCGCCGGCTCGGGCTGGAGCCGCTGCTCTTGACCGGCGACAACGAGCGCACCGCGGCGACGGTGGCCGGCGAGGTCGGGATCGACAGAGTGCAGGCGGGCGTCCTCCCCGGCGACAAGAGCGCCGCGGTCGAGGCGCTGCAGCGGAAAGGAGAGGTCGTCGCGATGGTCGGCGACGGGGTCAACGACGCGCCCGCGCTCGCCCGGGCGGACCTCGGGCTCGCGCTCGGCACGGGCACGGACGTGGCGATCGAGGCCAGCGACCTGACCCTCGTGTCCGGCGATCTCCGTGCGGTGGTCGACGCGATCCGCCTCTCGCGGCGGACGCTGCGCACGATCGAGGTGAACCTCTTCTGGGCGTTCGCCTACAACGTCGCGGCGATCCCGCTCGCGATGGCGGGTCTGCTGAGCCCCGTCGTCGCGGCGGCCGCGATGGCGTTCTCGAGTGTCTTCGTCGTCACCAACAGCCTGCGCCTTCGGCGCTTTCGCTCGATCCGGGAGGTCACCTGATGCACGGCTACGCGAAGGACAAGGACGCGCTCACGAAGCGCCTGCACCGCATCGAGGGGCAGGTGCGCGGCGTGGAGCGGATGATCGAGGAGGATCGCTACTGCATCGACATCCTCACGCAGATCGCCGCGGTGAAGACCGCGCTCGAGCAGGTCGCGGCGAAGCTGCTCGAGGACCACGTCACCCACTGCGTCGCGGAGGCGCTCGCGTCGGGCGATCCGGACGTCGCCGGGGAGAAGAGCATGGAGCTGCTCGCGGCCGTGCAACGCTTCTCGCGGACGCGGTGACGCGCCAGACGGCACAGATCGGGTCGCAGTCGGAGGCGCTTGTTACGCTTCGGGCATGAGTGGTTGGGGCCTCTACATCGCGTTCCTCATTCCGCCGCTGGTCATCGGCTTCGCCGTCCAGTCGTGGCTGAAGAAGACCGTCGCGCGGAACATGCAGGTTCAGGTCGCGAGCGGCCTCACGGGTGCCGACATCGCGCGCCAGATCCTCGACCGGAACGGCCTCCAGGGCGTCCCCGTGGACACCTCACCGGGCGGCCCGCTCTCCGACCACTACGACCCGCGCAAGAAGTCGGTGCACCTGTCGGAGCCCGTCTACGGCGGTCGCTCGGTGGCGTCGACGGCGATCGCCGCGCACGAAGTGGGTCATGCGATCCAGCATCAGAAGGCGTACGCGCCCTTCAGGCTGCGTTCCGCGATGTGGCCCGCCGTCTCCTTCGCCTCGAACGCCTGGCTCGTGCTCCTCATGATCGGGCTCTTCGCCCAGATCGCAGGCCTCGCGACACTTGCGATCATCCTCTACGGCGTCGTCGTGCTCTTCCAGCTGGTCACGCTGCCGGTCGAGTTCGACGCGTCGCGTAGGGCAAAGGCCCAGCTCAAGCAGCTCGGGCTGGTTACGACGGGCGAGTCGCAGGGCGCCGGGAACGTGCTGACCGCCGCCGCGATGACGTACGTGGCCGCCGCGCTGGCTGCTCTCACGCAGCTCGCGTACTGGCTCATCGTCCTCAACAACCGCGGCTAGCTCTCCGTGCGGGTCGTCGCGCTGATCCTGCGCGCAGGCGCCGTCGTGGCGGCCAGCGCGTTCGTGTTCTCCCTGCTGGTCGACGGTGGGCCGAACCCCGCGACGGCGGCGCGGCCCGACCGCTCGGCGGTGGAGCAGCCGGCTGCGAAGCGAAAGCCGGCCGCGACGAAGAAGCCCGCCACACCGAAGGCGCCGCCGGGCGTCGTCGCAATCGTCGCGACCGGCGACATCGTGATGGGCTCGACGCCGAACCTGCCCCCGGACGGAGGCAGCTCGTTCTTCTCCGACGTCCAGACCGACCTCGCCGGCGACGTGGTGCTCGGGAACCTCGAGGGGACGCTCTCGACCGGCGGCCGGTCGAAATGCGGCGCGGGTAGCACCGATTGCTTCGCGTTCCAGACGCCGCCCGCGTACGCGCGGTGGCTGAAGCAGGCGGGGTTCACCGTGATGAACCTCGCGAACAACCATGCGTACGACTTCGGAGCGGACGGGCTCCGGCAGACCACCGACGCGCTCGCAGGCGTCGGTCTCGAGTGGACAGGGCGCCCCGGCCAGATCACGGTGCAGGACGTCGGGCCGATCCGGGTGGCCGTGCTCGGGTTCGCCCCGTATCGCTGGGCCCAGTCCCTGACCGACGTCGCCGCGGCGAAGCGGCTCGTCCGCAAGGCGGCCTCGCACGCAGATGTCGTGGTCGTGACGATGCACGCAGGCGGCGAGGGCAGCGACCGCCAGCACGTCCGGCGCGGCACGGAGCGGTTCCTCGGGGAGAACCGCGGCGACCCGGTGCGCTTCGCGCATGCCGTGGTCGATGCCGGCGCCGACCTCGTGGTCGGCCACGGCCCGCACGTCCTGCGCGGGATGGAGTGGTACAAGGGCCGGCTGATCGCGTACTCGCTCGGCAACTTCGCCGGGTACAAAGTGTTCGCGCTGGGCGGGCCGCTCTCCACGAGCGGGATCCTGCGGGTCACGCTGCGCGGGGACGGACGGTTCGAGGCCGGGAGGCTCGTCCCGACGGAGCTCGTCGGCGGCGGCACGCCGGCGATCGATCCCTCCGAGGCGGCCCACGGCGTCGTCCGGACGCTCTCGCGCGAGGACTTCGGCAGTCGCGCCGTGAAGGTCTCCCGCGAGGGCCTCCTCTCGCGGTAGCCGGGGTCCCGCGCCTCGGAGCACAACTCGATCCCTGGAATGCTGGTGCGTCGGCTCCCGTTTGCGTTCGAGATGCGTACATGTGCAGACTGAACGTGGAGGCACCGCGATCGTGAACGAGTTCGTCACCTCTCCGGCGAAAACCGCCGAACAGGCGCGCACCGCGCGCAAGACGCTTCGCGTGGTCGCCGTGGAGGCGCTCGGGCCGGTCACGATCCTCGGTGGGATCGTCTGGGCGTTCGCCCAGCCGTATCGGGTCACGTTCTTCTACCCCGAGGGCAAGGGGTTCTGGGACTGGGCCGTCCAGCCGCCGCTGCTCGTGGTGCTGGTCGGCCTCCTGTTCTCGCTCCTCGTCGCCCCGGGGATCGTCGACGACCTGGAGCGGACAGGGACCGAGCGCGAGGATGCTGCCCCGGGCTGAGATCGCACACTGGCTGTTCGCCGCCGGCTTCCTGTTCTTCGGCCTCGTCCTGCTGGCCGAGGCGATCGTCGGCCAGAGCGTGTTCCGCAGCCGGCCGTGGCGGGCCTACCTCTGGCCCTCGCTGGCGCTCGTCGCGGGCGTCTTTCTCTGGTTGATCGCGATCTTCTCGACGTTCTCGACGCTGCACCTGGTGGCGCACTCGATCTGGGCGCAGGCTGCCACGGCGGCGGGTGCCGTCGAGCTCGCACGTGTGCGCGGCAGGCTCCACTCCCGGTACTGGTCGCTCGTCGCCGCGGCTGCGCTGTTCGTCTCGGGCGCCTCGTTCCTCGTCCACGAGCAGAACGGCTGGCTCTTCGCCCGCTCGGCTTTCCTCCACCACGCGATCGGCTGGACGATGGTCCTCGCCTCGCTGTTCCCGCTCGGCGCGGTGTTCCGCCCGCGCCGTGCCGTGTGGATGTACGGGTTCGCGCTGACCTTCGTCGCGGTCGCGGTGATGCTGTTCTCCGACCGGGACGTCGCACCGATCTTCGGCCACCTCTCGGAGCTCGCAGGCGGCAAGCCATGAGGCGGCGTGCCGTCCTCGTCGCCGCCGTCGCCGCGCTCGCCCTCCCCGCCGTCGCGTCGGCCCATGCGACGATGAAGGAGGCGCACCCGGCCGAACAGGGCGAGGTCGAGGCTCCGCCGAAGGAGGTCACGCTCCGCTTCGACCAGTCGGTCGAGGCTCCGCCGAACGCGATCGTCGTGCTCGCCCCGAGCGGGCGCAGGCTGTCCGGCGCCGTGTCGGAGTCCGACCGCAAGACGATCGTGCGCGTCCCGGTGCACGGGGCGGTGAGCGGCCAGGCGTACACCGTCCGGTGGCGCGTCGTCTCGGCCGATGGGCACGTCGCCACAGGGGTGTTCACCTTCGGGGTGGGCGTCACCGCGCCGCCGCCGACCGAGGCGGTCGGCGCGTCCGGCGTGACCTGGCGCGACGACGTCGCCCGCTGGGCGCTGTTCGCCTCGCTCGCGCTGATGATCGGGGTCGTCGGGATCCGGCTGCTCGTCCTCCCGCGCGTGGTCGACCCGCTCGTCGAGCGGCGCGTCTACCTCCTCGGCACGCTCGGAGCGTTCCTCGCGCTGAACACCGGCATTGCCGGGTTCGTGATCCGCTCAGCGAACGCCCTCCAGGTGTCGGGAGTCGACCTGCTCTACGCAGACCTGTCGCCGTTCGCCGAGTCGACGCGCTTCGGGACGGCGTTCATCGTGACGACGTTCGGCTTCGGCATCTGCCTCACGATCCTCGTGCTCGCATGGGTGCTCGATCTGCCGCTGCTCCGCTGGCCGGCCTTCCTGCTCGCGCTCGCCCTCGTCTGGGGCTACCCGCTCTCGGGCCATCAGGCGACCGAGCCGAACTCGACGCTGGTCGGCGAGGTCGCAGACTGGGTGCACCTCGTCTGCGCGATGCTCTGGGTCGGCGGCGTGCTGACCCTGGCCGTGGTCGTCTGGCCGCTCTCGCGGGACCTGCGCCGCGTCGCGTTCCTTCGCTTCTCGCGGATCGCGGTCGTGCTGATCGCCTTGCTCCTGACGGCGGGCACGGTCGTCTCGATCGAGCGGCTGCCCGAGCTGAACGACCTGTGGGGCACCGACTACGGGCGGACGCTCCTCGTCAAGATCGCGCTCGTCCTCGTCGCGCTCGCGTGGGGCGGCTTCCACCACACGGTCGTGCGGCCGCGGCTCGAGCGCGGCGAGTCGCCGCCCGGGGTGGGACGGAGCCTGCTCGGGGAGAGCGTGGTCGCGCTCGCGGTGCTGTTCGCTGCAGCCGTGCTCGTGAACAGCGCGCCGCCGCCCGTCGAAGCCGGCGCGACGAGCGCTGCCCGCGGCGCCCGGCCGTAGCGCCGGAGGCGGCACCGTGCCGCGAGCGGCGGGGCGAGACGTCGGCGGACAACGCTTGTAGTGAATCAACACAAGCGTCCGACGGCCGCCTCGGACACGCGGAGGCGGTTTGCGGGGCGCGGCATCTCGGTAGCGTTCCGCGCCGTGCTCGTCGCGATCTCCGGCGGCGCGGGCTTCCTCGGCCTGCACCTCGCACGGCGCCTCGTCGCCGACGGCCACGCCGTGCGGACGCTCGACCTCGCTCCGCTCGACGACCGGGAGCTCGAGGGACGGATCGAGGAGCGCCGTGGCGACGTCAGGTCGACGGCCGACGCGCGCGGCCTCGTCTCGGGCGCCGACGTGCTCGTGCACGCGGCCGCTGCGCTCCCGATCCAGGAGAGCCGCGCAGCGATCCGCTCGGTGAACGTCGAAGGCGCGGCGGTCACGTTGGCCGCCGCCGCCGAGGCAGGCGTCCGCCGGGTCGTGCTCGTGTCGTCGACGGCGGTCTACGGCGTCCCGGAGCGGCACCCGATCCGCGAGGACGACCCGCTCGTCGGGGTCGGCCACTACGGCGAGTCGAAGATCGACGCCGAGCGGCTCTGCGGGGCGTTCGCGCGTCGCGGACTCGAGACCGTGATCGTGCGCCCGAAGACGTTCGTGGGCCCGGAGCGCCTCGGAGTGTTCGAGATCCTCTTCGACTGGGTGCGCGAGGGTCGTCGCATCCCGATCCTCGGCGACGGGACGAACCGCTACCAGCTGCTCGCCGTCGAGGACCTCGTCGACGCGATCGTCCGCTGTCTCGATGCGCCCGTCGCAGGGGAGGCGCTGAACGTCGGTGCGGCCAGGTTCGGGACGGTGCGCGAGGACCTGGAGGCGACTGGCGGCGCACGCGGGCTCCGGCGCCCGGCTCTTCCCCGTCCCCGCCAGGCCCGCCGAGGTCGCACTGCGCGGCCTGGAGCTCGCGCGGCTGTCGCCGCTCGCGGAGTGGCACTACCGCACCGCGTACAGGGATTCCTTCGTCTCGATCGACAAGGCGCGGGCGCTCCTCGGCTGGGAGCCGCGCCTCTCGAACGCAGAGACGCTGACGGCCACCTACGACTGGTATCTGGGCCACCGGGACGAGCTCCGCGCGGCCGGCCTCACGCATCGCGTGCCCTGGGATCAGCGGGCGCTCGGCGTGCTGAAGCGCATCGCGTAGAGGCCGTTCCGCCGCGCTCAGGGGACGAGCACGAGCGCGCCGCGCACGTCGCCCGAACGCAGCCGCTCGAGAGCATCGTTCGCGCGTGCGAGCGGGACGGCCTCGACGTGCGTGCGGACCGGCACCTCGGGGGCGAGCTCGAGCAGATCGGCGCCGTCCGCCCGCGTCAGGTTGGCGACCGAGCGGACGAGTCGCTCGCCCCAGAGCCGCTCGTACGGAAACGACGGGATCTCGCTCATGTGGATCCCTGCGCAGACGACCGAGCCACCCTTCCGGACCTGTCCGAGGGCCGCCGGGACGAGCTCGCCGGCGGGTGCGAACAGGATCGCGGCGTCGAGCTCGACGGGAGGCCCCTGCGCCGTGTCGCCTGCCCACGTGGCGCCGAGCGACCGCGCAAAGGCCTGCGCCTGCTCGTCGCCGGGCCGTGTCAGCGCATAGACCTCGCGGCCCTCGTGGAGCGCGATCTGGCAGACGATGTGCGCGGCCGCGCCGAACCCGTACAACCCGACCCGGGCCGCGTCGCCGGCGAGTCTGAGCGACCGGTATCCGATCAGGCCCGCACAGAGGAGCGGCGCCGCCTCGAGGTCGCCGTACGACGGCAGGGAGCGGAAAGCAGAAGCGCTCGTCCGCGACGCAGAGCTCGGCGTAGCCGCCGTCCAAGTCGTAGCCCGTGAAGCGAGCGCGGTCGCAGAGGTTCTCGCGCCCGGAGGCGCAGTACCGACATTCGCCGCAGGTCCACCCGAGCCACGGGACCCCGACGCGGTCGCCCTTCGAGAACCGCCCCGCGCTCGCCACGACCTCGGCGACGATCTCGTGACCCGGGACGAGCGGAAGCTTCGGATGCGCCAGCTCGCCGTCGACGACGTGCAGGTCCGTCCGGCACACGCCGCAGGCGAGCACTCGCAGCAGCGCCTGGCCGGGCCCCGGCTCCGGGTCGTCCAGCACGACCGCGTCGAGCGGCCGTCCCACTGCCCGCAGCACCATCGCCTTCATCGCCGGTCCTCTACCCTCCCCATGGTGCGCGATCTCCTCGACTATCGCACCGAGTTCCCGATCCTCGGGCACACGACGTACCTGATCAACCACTCGCTCGCGGCGATGCCGCGGCGCGCGGAGGATCGCCTCCGAGAGTACGCCCGGATGTGGGGCGAGCGCGGCATCCGCGCGTGGGGCGAGGGCTGGTGGACGACCCCCATCACGGTCGGCGACCAGGTCGGGAGGATCGTCGGCGCCCCGGCCGGATCGACGGTGATGCACCAGAACGTCGCGGTCGCCGAAGCGGTGGCGCTCTCGTGCTTCCGGCCCTTCGACCAGGCCCGCAACCGGATCGTCTACGAGCGCGGCAACTTCCCGTCCGTCCGCTACCTCTACCAGGCGCAGCCGGACCTCGAGGTCGTCGTCTGCGAGGAGGACGCCGGCATCGTCGAGGCGATCGACGAACGGACGCTGCTCGTGCCGATCAGCCACGTCCTCTTCAAGACCGGCGAGATCCAGGCCGTCGAGCCGATCGTCCGTCGCGCGCGTGAGGTCGGCGCCCACGTGATCCTCGACTGCTACCAGTCCGCCGGGATCGTCCCGCTCGACGTGACGGCGCTCGGCGTCGACTTTGCCGTCGGCGGCTCGGTGAAGTGGCTCTGCGGGGGCCCGGGCAACGGCTGGCTCTACGTGAGGCCCGACCTCGCGGAGCGGCTCGAGCCGACGTTCACGGGCTGGCAGGCGCACGAGGCGCCGTTCGCGTTCGAGGAGGAGATGCGCTACGCATCCGGCGCCGCTCGGTTCCTCACCGGGACCCCGAACGTGCCCGCGCACTTCGCCGCGACGGCGGGCTACGACCTGATCGAGGAGATCGGGCTCGACCGCATCCGCGCGAACTCGCTCCGCCAGACGCAGCTCCTGATCGACCTCGCCGACGCCGCCGGCTTCGAGGTGCGGAGCCCGCGCTCCCCCGAGCGGCGCGGCGGGACGGTGACGGTCCACGTGCCGGACTTCCCGGCCGTCCACCGCGAGCTGGCCGAGCGGCAGGTCCTCTGCGACTTCCGCCCCGATGCCGGAATCCGTCTCGGCCCGCACTATTTCACCTCCGACGACGAGCTCCGCTTCGCGATCGACCAGGTCGGCGAGATCCTCGAGACGGGTGCCCACGAACGCCACGTCGGCGTGGTCGCCCGCCACTGACGGACGCCACCTGCCGCGCGCTCCGCCGCCGCGAGCTATATCTCGCGCGGACAGCCGCAACCCCACGCAGGGAGGATTGATCGATGCGCTCGAGTCTCGAGATCGCGCAGGAGGCGACCCTTCGCCCGATCGCCGACGTCGGCGCCGAGGCGGGGATCGAGCCGGACGAGCTCGAGCTCTACGGCCGCTACAAGGCCAAGGTCGACCTTTCCATCCTCGAGCGCCTCGCCGACCAGCCCGACGGGAAGATCGTCAACGTGACCGCCATCACGCCGACCCCGGCGGGAGAGGGCAAGACGACGACCTCCGTGGCTTTGACCCAGGGACTGGGCCAGATCGGCCGCAAGCCGGTGCTCGCCCTGCGCGAGGCCTCGCTCGGGCCCGTCTTCGGGGTGAAGGGCGGCGCGGCCGGAGGCGGCTACACGCAGGTCGTCCCGATGGAGGACCTGAACCTCCACTTCACCGGGGACCTGCACGCGATCACGGCCGCGAACAACCTGCTCTCCGCGCTGATCGACGCGCACCTCCTCCACGGCAACGAGCTGCGGATCGACCCGCTCACGATCTCGTGGAGGCGGTGCATGGACATGAACGACCGGTCGCTGCGCGACATCGTCACGTCGCTCGGCGGCAGGGTCAACGGCTATCCGCGGCAGACGGGCTTCGACATCACGGCGGCGAGCGAGATCATGGGCCTCGTCGCCGTGGCCCGCGATCTCGGCGACCTCCGCGCCCGGCTCGGGCGGATCACGATCGGCCAGACCTTCGAGGGCGAGCCGGTCACCGCGGAGCAGCTGAAGGCCGCCGGGTCGATGGCCGTCCTCCTCAAGGAGGCGATCAAGCCGAACCTCGTCCAGACGCTCGAGGGCCAGCCGGCGTTCATCCACTGCGGCCCGTTCGCGAACATCGCGCACGGGAACAACTCGCTGGTCGCCGACCGCGTCGGGCTGAAGCTCGGTGAGTACCTCGTGACGGAGTCCGGCTTCGCCTCGGACATGGGGATGGAGAAGTTCTTCGACATCACGTGCCGGATCGGCGGGCTGCGATCGAGCGCGACGGTGCTCGTCGCGACCGTGCGTGCGCTCAAGCACCACGGCGGGAACGTCGACGGCGGCATGGCCGAGATCGAAGGGGGCGCCGCGAACCTCGCCCGCCACATCGGGATCGTGAAGCACTTCGGGCTGAACGCGGTGGTCGCCGTCAACAAGTTCCCGACCGACACGGCGGACGAGCTCGAGCTCGTGAAGCGGCTCGCGCTCCAGCACGGCGCGTATGCGGCGGAGATCAACGCCGGCTTCGAGCAGGGCGGCAAGGGCGCGACTGCGCTCGCCGAGGCGGTCGTCGCGGCGGCGGACGAGCCGAACGAGTTCCGCTTCGCCTACCCGTACGACGCGCCGATCGAGGAGAAGATCCGCGCGATCGCCCAGAACGTCTACGGCGCGGACGACGTGTTCATGCTGAAGACCGCGAAGGACAAGGCTACGGCGTTCGAGGCCGCCGGGCTCGGGAAGCTGCCGATCTGCATGGCGAAGACGCACCTTTCGCTCTCGCACGACGCGACGCTCCTGAACGCGCCCACGGGCTTCACCGTCACCGTCCGCGACCTCCGGCCGTACACGGGAGCAGGCTGGATCGTGGCGCTCTGCGGCGACATGCAGACGATGCCCGGCCTCGGCAAGGCGCCTGCCGCCTTCGCGATCGACGTCGACGGCGAGGGCAATATCGTGGGCTTGTTCTGCAGCGGTTCGCGGTGTCCGACTCAGATCCCCGCTCCGGCGGGACACCAGGCGCGGTCGCGGCGAACAGGCGGGTTGGCACCGCGAGTCCGACCGCGCATGCGAGCGACGGTGACACCTGCGCCGACCGGTTCTGCGCGGCATGGAGCGTACTCGACGAGGGCGCGCGCTCCGAAGGAGGACCGCACCGGCACGGGGACGCTGTCGGTGTTCGGGCACCAGATGCGCTTCGACCTGCGGGACGGCTTCCCGCTCGTGACGACGAAGAAGGTGCACGTCCCGTCCGTCGTGGGAGAGCTGATCTGGTTTCTCCGTGGCGACAGCAACGTGGCCTGGCTGCACGAGCACGGCGTGACGATCTGGGACGAGTGGGCCGACGAGCGCGGCGAGCTCGGTCCCGTGTACGGGGTGCAGTGGCGCTCGTGGCCCGCCCCCGACGGCGGTCGGATCGACCAGCTCGCGGCCGTGATCGAGCAGATCCGGACCGACCCGGACTCGCGCCGCCACGTCGTCAGCGCGTGGAACGTCGCAGACCTCCCGCGGATGGCGCTCGCACCGTGCCACGCGCTCTTCCAGTTCTACGTGGCCGACGGCCGGCTCTCGTGCCAGCTCTACCAGCGGTCGGGCGACCTGTTCCTCGGCGTCCCGTTCAACATCGCCTCGTACGCGTTATTGACGCACATGGTCGCCCAGGTCACCGGGCTCGACGTCGGCGAGTTCGTCCACACGCTCGGCGACGCGCACCTCTACGTCAATCACGTCGACCAGGCCCGCGAGCAGCTGACGCGCGAGCCGCGTCCCCTCCCCGAGCTCCGCCTCGACCCGGCGTGTCGCACGATCGACGCGTTCGGGCCGGACGCCGTGCAGGTCGTCGGCTATGACCCGCACCCGGCGATCCGCGCCCCGATCGCCGTGTAGACGATGGGCATCACCGTCGTCGCGGCCGTCGCGCGGAACGGCGTCATCGGCGTCGACGGCGGGCTCCCGTGGCACCTCCCCGACGATCTGCGCCGGTTCAAGGAGCTGACGCTCGGCCATGTGCTCGTGATGGGGAGGAAGACGTACGAGTCGATCGGCCGCCCGCTCCCGGGTCGCGCGACCGTCGTCGTCACCAGGAGCGAGGGCTGGGAGCCCGGCTCGACCGCGGTGCGTGTCGCGCGGAGCATCCCCGAGGCCCTCGCCACGGCGTCGGCGATCGACGAGCAGGTGTTCGTCGTCGGCGGCGCGGCGCTCTATGCCGACGCGCTGCCGCTCGCCGACCGGCTCGAGCTCACCCTCGTCGACGCCGAGCCGGACGGCGACACCCACTTCCCGGTCGTCGACTGGGCCGAATGGCGCGAGCTCCGCCGCGAGGACGGCGACGGCGTCGCCCACGTCACGTACGAGCGCTCGGACGCGGTCGAGCGGTAGCCTCAGCGCGATGAGCGACTCCGGCGAGGTGCTGACGCACGAGCAGATGAGCGCCCTCCAGGCCGAGCTCGCGGACCTCGAAGGCCCGCGGCGTGCCGCGGCGATCGAGGCGATCGCGACGGCCCGGGCATTCGGCGACCTGTCGGAGAACTTCGAGTACCACGCGGCAAAGAACGAGCAGGGGCTCCTCGAAGCCCGCATCGTGAAGCTGCGCGCCCGGATCGCGTCGGCCGTCGTCGTCGACCACGACACGGACGATCACGTCGGGCCGGGCTCGATCGTCGAGATCGCAGACGAGCAGGGCGACGTGATGGAGGTCACGATCTCGTCCGTGGGCGGCGGCGTGTCGTCCGACTCGCCCCTCGGGGCGGCATTGATGGGGAAGGGCGTCGGCGACGTCGTCTCCGTCGAGGCCCCGCGCGGGTCGTGGCAAGCGACCGTGCGCTCCATCCGCCGCGCGTGACGGAGCGCCTGGCGGCGCTCCAGCGCCGCGAGGAGGAGCGCTTCGCACGAGAGCATCCCCGCTCGCGCGCGCTCGCCGCGGACGCGCAGCGGCACCTGCTCGCAGGGGTGCCGATGCACTGGATGGCGAAGTGGCCGGGCGGGTTCCCGCTCTTCGTGGCGCATGCGCGCGGCAGCCGGTTCACCGACGTCGACGGCCTCGAGTACGTCGACTTCTGCCTCGGAGACACGGGCGCGATGAGCGGTCACGCACCCGAGGCGACGGTTCGTGCCGTCGCCGAGCAGATCGCTCGGGGGATCACGACCATGCTCCCGACCGAGGACGCGCTCTGGGTCGGCGAGGAGCTCACCCGGCGCTTCGGGGTCACGCGCTGGCAGTTCGCGCTGACGGCGACGGACGCCAATCGGTTCTCGATCCGTCTCGCGCGACACGTCACACGGCGGCCGAAGGTCCTCGTCTTCGGCTGGTGCTACCACGGCACCGTCGACGAGGCGTTCGCCACGCTCGAGGGCGGGCACGTCGTGGCGCGACGGGGCAGCCTCGGCCCGCCGGTTCCGCCCGCGGAGACGACCAAGGTGGTCGAGTGGAACGACCTCGCGGGTCTCGAGGCGGCGCTCGCGCCAGGTGACGTCGCGCTCGTCCTGACCGAGCCCGTGCTCACGAACGTCGGGATCGTCCATCCCGAGCCTGGGTTCCACGATGCGCTGCGCACGGTGACGCGCGACACCGGGACCCTGCTCGCGATCGACGAGACGCACACGATCTGCTGCGGGCCCGGCGGCTACACGAAGGCGCACGGGCTCGAGCCGGACCTCGTCACGATCGGCAAGCCGATCGCCGGCGGCATTCCTGCCTCGGCGTACGGGTTCACAGACGAGTTGGCCGACCGGGTCGCGGCGTCGATCGAGCTCGAGGACGTCGACGTCGGTGGAGTCGGCGGCACGCTCGCGGCGAACGCGCTCTCGCTCGCGGCGATGCGCGCGACGCTCGCCGACGTGCTCACCGACGAGGCGTTCAGCGCGGATGGTCCCGCTCGCGGAGCGCTGGACGACGGGCGTCGAGGACGCGATCGCGGAGAGGAGCCTGCCGTGGCACGTGACGCGCCTGGGCTGCCGCGCGGAGTACCTGTTCGGCAGGGACCGGCCGCGGAACGGCAGCGAGGCGCATGCGGCCGGCGACTTCGGGCTCGAGCGCTTCATGCACCTCTATGCGCTCAATCGCGGGGTCCTGCTCACACCGTTCCACAACATGGCGCTGATGTCGCCTGCGACGGTCGCGTCCGACGTCGACCTCCACACGGAGGTCTTTCGCGCGGCGGTGCACGAGCTCACGGGCTGACGAAAAAGCCGCAAATTGCGGACATCGCTCGGAACGGGCTCTTGCGCCACGGGAGCGGCCGTCACTAGGGTTGCACCCATCTGAGCCGGCGGGCCTTCGGGTTTGCCGGCTCAGTGTCTTTCTGTGGCTCTTCGCTCCGGCGCGGGCCATAGCGTTCGGGCTGTGAGCGGGCGCCTCCTCGTCGCGGTCGGACCGGCCGCCCTCGTCGCCGCCGTCGCATGGTCGGCGGGCGGGTTCTACCCGCGAACGTGGGGAGCGGTGCTCCTCGTGGAGGCGATCGCCATCGCCTCGGTGGCGATCGTCGCGACGTCGGTCGAGGACGACGCGGCTGCCCGGACCGTCGTGCTGGCGCTGGTCGGGCTCGCGGCCTGGCAGCTCGTCTCGCGCGCCTGGGCCGTCGCCCCGGACGCGACCGTCCTCGAGGCCGAGCGAACCCTCGTATACGCCGGTGGCGCGGCCGCCGCGTTCCTTCTCGTCCCGCGCGACCGCGCCGATGCGCTCGTGCTGGGCGTGCTCTGCGGCTCCGGGGTCGTGACGCTGGGCGGCCTCGCGGAGCACGTGCTCGGCTCGGGCGTCCCGAACGACCGGCTGGAGCTCCCCGTGGGCTACGCGAATGCGGCGGGCATCCTCGCGGCCGTCTCGCTGCTCCTCGGGCTGGGGCTCGCGTCCTACGGGCCGGTGGCACGGCGGGCACTCGCCGGGGGCCTCACGCCGCCCGCCGCCGTTGCGCTCTACCTCTCGCTGTCGCGGGGCGCGGTCCTGGCCGCGGTGCTCGGGCTGGCTGTGCTTGCCCTGGCGACGCGACCCGTGAGCCGCCTCACGTCGACCGCGCTCGTCGGCGCCCCGGCCGGCGGAGCGGTCGTCCTCGCGTGGTGGGTCGGCCGCTTCGGCGAGAGGGGCGCGACCGCCTCCGAGGCGGCGTCGCTCGCCCTGCTTGCCTGTCTCGCGCTCGCGGCCGGCGCGGTCGCTGCCCGGCCGCCCCGCGTGCGGCTCCCGCGCGTCTCGGGCCGCGCCGCCGTGGTTCTCGGGCTCGCGGTCGTTGCGCTCGCCGCCGCGGCGATCGTCGCCGGGGGCGAGCGCGAGGTGCGCGCCGCCCGGTCCGCGCCGGCGACCCAGCAGGGTGCCCCCGACCGCCTGCTCTCGACGTCGACGAGCTTCCGCTCGGACTACTGGGACGTCGCCGTGGACATGTTCCGGGAGCACCCGCTCGGAGGAGCCGGAGCCGGAGGGTTCGAGCGGACGTGGCTCCGGGAGCGGACCGCGCTCCTCTACGTACGGGACGCGCACAATCTGTACCTCGAGACGGCGGCCGAGGTCGGCGTGGTCGGCGTCGCCCTCCTGCTCGTGGCGTTGCTCATGCCGCTCGCCGCTGCTCGTCGCGCGATCCACCGGCCCGCGGGCGCAGCCGTGATCGCCGCGTACGTCGCGCTCCTGGCCCATGCCGTGCTCGACTGGGACTGGGAGCTGCCGGCCGTGACCTTCTGCACCGTCTTCCTCGCCGTCGCGCTCGTGCGGCTCGGGGGTCGCGGCGGGCGGCGCCGGCTCGGAGCAGGGTCGAGAAGCGTGCTCCTCGTCGCGGCCGCCGCCCTCGGGGCCTCCGCGGTCGTCATGCACGTCGGCAACGGCGCGCTCGCCGACGCCCAGGACGCGCTCGACCGGGGCGACACGGCGCTCGCGCGACGCGACGCCGAGCGGGCACGGCGCTTTGCTCCCTGGGCGGCCGAGCCCACGCGGCTCCTTGGGGAGGTGGAGCTCGCGGACGGCAGGTTGGCGGCGGCCCGCCGCCACTTCCTCCGGTCCCTCGACGACGACCCAGGCTCGTGGGACGCCTGGCTCGACCTCGCCCTCGTCTCCCGCGGCGCGGAGCGCGCGCGTGCGCTCACGCGCGCGGTCGAGCTCAACCCGCGTGCACCCGAGCTTGACGCGGCGGGCTCGGTCGTCGACCATCCCTGAGTCGAGGGTTTACGCCTCGGACCCAGGGGAATGCGACCGATAGCGGTTTCGATGGTCCGACAGAGAGGGGACACATGAGAGATCGCGCATCCACGAGACGCATAGGTGTGGCGTCCGTCGTGGCCCTCGGGGCGGTGATCGCCTTCGCGGCGATCGGCGGAACCGGTCTGGCGGGCAGCCTCGTAAAGCCCGGGAAGTCGCAGTACGCGCCGGGCCAGTACCAGCAGAGCGAGAAGAAGGTCACGGTCTGCCACAAGGGCAAGGTGACGATCCGGATCTCGGTCAACGCGCTGCCGGCTCACAAGCAGCACGGAGATACGCTGGGTCTGTGCCCCGCCCTCGCCGCCGCAAAGGCGAAGGCGGCAGCTGCTGCGCGCCGCCGCTGCCGGCAAGGGGAAGGGAGGGGCGAAGGGCCAGTCGTCCGGCTCGACCGACACCTCGTCGTCGACCCCGTCCGGCCCCGGTAAGGGGAACGGCAAGCGGCAACGGCAGGCAACGGCAAGGGGAACGGCAAGAAGTAGGGCCGACCCCGGGGTGACGGCCCAGGCGGCCGTCACCCCGCCGCCGTCTACGTCGGCCGTGGGTGTCCGACTGAAGTCGGACACCGGGGCGCCCGTTGTTACGTCGTCAGCACGGGCGCCGTGGCGCCCGACGGCACCACGACCCATCCGTCGAAGTCCCGCAATGCGTACGGTGCGTTCAACGGCACCGTCGTCTCGCCCGCGGCGACGGCGAAGGCGCCGCAGGGCTCCGCGAGCTTCCCGCCGCGCGTGAGCCAGAGCTCGTAGCGCCCCGGCGCGAGGCCGCTGACGCGCAGCTCCATCGGCCAGTTTCCGGCGGCGTCCTTCTCGAACACGTCGAGCTCGGCGGCGGCCTGGTTCGTGCCCGACATCGAGATCGTCCGGAGTGGCTCGGTGCCCCCGCCGCCGCCGACGAGGTACCCCACCCCGAACAGCGCGACCGCCGCCGCCACCGCCGCCGCGAGCGCCGTGTACCGGTAGCGCCGCGGGAACGGGACCACGACGGCAGCCGGCGGCTCGGGTGCATGCTCGAGCGCCGGAGGCAGTTCCGGCGGGGGGCCGGCCTCCGCCAGCAGGGCATGGACTCGCTCGAGCCGCTCGCGCTCGCCGGGCTCGAGGTCGTCGCCGAGGATCTCGTTCAGGTCGTTCATCCGAGCTCATCCTCCAACTCGCCGGCGAGGCGGCCGAGCGCCGCCCGGGTGCGGGTCTTGACGGTACCGAGCGGGAGCCCGAGGTACTCCGCGATCTCGCTCTGCGAGAGGCCGCTCCAGTAGGCGAGCTCGACGAGAGAGCGCTCGTGCTCGGGCAGCGTCTCGAGTGCGCGATGCACGCGCCAGGAGACCCACTCGCTCTCGGCTGCGTCGGCGGGCCCGGGATCGCTTGCCGGGACATCCGGGGGGTCGGCCACGGTCGGGTCGGGCCTCCGGCGCAGTCCGTCGACGATCGCGTTCCGCGCCACGGTGTACAGCCACGACGTGGGTCGGCCGCGGGCCGGGTCGTACCGGGACGCCGAGCGCCAGACGCTCGCGAACGTGTCCTGCGTGACGTCCTCGGCGCGGCCGCGGTCTCCGATCCGCCGGAGCGCGATGCCGAGGACGGAGCGTGCGTAGCGGCGGTAGAGCTCCTCGAAGGCCGGGCGGTCGCCCCCGGCGATCAACCGGAGCAGCTCGGCGTCGGTGCGGGAGTCCGTGAGCCATCGCGAGGATGCTCGCGGCTCGGCGACGCGAGGGCAAGTCGGTCCGGCATGCGACCGCAGCATCCATCGAGATGTACTACGGGCTGCGGGGTGCGTCGGATTCGGCCGTGGAGCGGTGCCCGCCCCACGGCCGAGGCCGGTCGGAGCGTGCGACGTCAGCTCGTGCGGGCCGCATCGAGCTTCGCGGCGACGGCCTCCCAGTCGACGACGTTCCACCAGGCCGCCAGATAGTCGGGCCGGCGGTTCTGGTAGTTCAGGTAGTAGGCGTGCTCCCACACGTCGACGCCGAGGATCGGCGTGGAGCCCTCCATCACCGGCGAGTCCTGGTTCGGGGTCGAGAGCACGGCGAGGCCCGTCCCGTCCCAGACGAGCCAGCTCCACCCGGAGCCGAAGCGCTTCACGCCCGCGTCGTTGACCTGCGTCTTGAGCTCGTCGAGCGAGCCGAAGGTGTCGGTGATCGCCGCCGCGAGGTCGCCCGACGGCTCGCCGCCGCCGTCCGGCCCCATGATCTCCCAGAAGAGGGTGTGGTTCGCATGGCCGCCGCCGTTGTTGCGGACCGCGGCGCGCTTGTCCTCCGGGAGGATCTCGATGTTCGAGAGGACCGTCTCGATCGGCCGGTCCATCCACTCGGTGCCTTCGAGCGCGGCGTTCAGGTTCGTGACGTACGCGGCATGGTGCTTGTCGTGATGGATCTCCATCGTGCGCGCGTCGATGTGCGGCTCGAGCGCGTCGAACGGGTAGGCGAGATCGGGGACGGAGTACGCCATCTTGGTCTCCTTCGGTCGTCGACTCTCTTCACCCCAAGGATATGCTCCGGCCGGTTGCGCCACGCCGATCGAGGAGCGCCATGCCGACCCCGAAGGAGATCTCCCCGCGTCCGCTCGACCCGAGGCTCCTGCAGCTGTCCGGGATCTCGCGCGCGTCGATCGAGGCGCACCACCGGCTGTACCAGGGCTACGTCGCGAAGCGGAACGAGATCCTCGTTGCGCTCGAGAAGGTCGACGTGCAGGCGGCGAACCAGGTCTTCTCCGAGCTGCGCGCGCTGAAGGTCGACCTCACGTTCGCGATCGGCGGGATCAAGAACCACGAGCTCTACTTCGCCCACCTCGGCGGCGAGGGGGGAGATCCGGACGGCCCGTTCCGGACGCTCGTCGAGCGGGACTTCGGCTCGGTCGACTCGTGGCGCGCCGACCTTCGGGCGACGGCCTTGGCCGCGCGGGGCTGGGCATGGACGGCGTACGACTGGGACGAGCGGCGGCTCGCGAACTTCCTCGGCGACGCGCAGAACACGTTCCCCGTGTGGAACGCCACGCCGCTCGTGGCGCTCGACGTCTACGAGCACGCCTACTTCCTCGACTACCAGACCGACCGGGCCTCGTACGTCGACGCGTTCTTCGAGAACCTCGACTGGCACGTGGTGAACGGGTGGATCTCGGCCTATTCGATCCCGTTCTGAGCCGGCGCGGACGCCGTCCGTGACCGCGGACGTCCCGATCGTCCTCGGCGGCTACCTCCTCGGCTCGATCCCGTTCGGCTACGTCATCCCGCGGCTCGTCCGCGGCGACGACATCCGGCGCCACGGGAGCGGCAACGTCGGCGCCTCGAACGTCTGGCGGGTGCTACGGACGGTCGCTCGGGATCCCGGTCGCGCTGCTCGACGTGGCGAAGGGGCTCGTGCCCGCGCTCGTCGGGGTCAAGGTCGGCGGCGACTGGGTCGGCGTCGCCGCGGGTGCGGCCGCGATGGTAGGGCACGCGCGTCCGATCTTCCTGGGGTTCTCGAAGGGCGGGAAGATGGTCGCGACGGCCGGCGGTGTCGCCCTCGCGCTCGCCCCGCTCGCCGCGCTCGTCTGCCTCGTCGTGTGGGTGATCGCGTTCGCGGTGTCCCGCTACGCCTCGGTCGCCTCGATGGCGACGGCGGTGACGCTGCCCCTCGCATGTGTCGCGCTCGGCGAGTCGTGGCCCGTCGTCGGGTTCGCCGCGGTCGCGGCGGTCGCCGTGCTCGCCCTCCACCGACACAACATCCGCCGCCTGCTGGCCGGCTCCGAGCCGCGGTTCACGGGCAGGCTGCTCGGAGGTACCAGGTGAGGCGCCGTCGGGCGACGGTCGCGGCGCTCCTCGGCGCCGCCGCGGCAGCACTCGGCGCCGGTGCGGGGAACGCGGCGGCCGCGCCGTGGTGCGGTACGACGACGACCCAGGATCGCCCGCCCGGGCTCACCGGTGCCTCGATCCACGTCGTCTACGCCTACCCCGAAGGAGCTCCCGACCGCACGGCCGAGCTCGCGCCGCTGATGTCGTCGGACGTCGACGAGATCGACACCTGGTGGCGTGGACAGGATTCGACGCGCGAGCCCCGCTTCGACCGAACGTCGTTCGCCTGCGGCCTTCAGGCCGACATCGTCGTCCTCCGCGTTCGGACCGGCGACGGCGGCACGGCCAACCACATCCTGGCCTCGATGCAGGTCACGGGCAGCCAGTTGTACGACCGGTACCTCATCTACTACGACGGGTCGGGCGACGCGCCGGACATCTGTGGCGAGGGAGGGCCGTCGCGGTCGGGCCTCACGGTCGCGATCGTGTATCTCGCCGCGTCGTGCCCCGGCGTTCCGCCCGCGGCGATCGCGGCGCACGAGATCCTGCACGCGCTCGGGGCGCTGCCGGCAGGGGCTCCGCACGCCTGTCCGGACTCGCCCGGCCATCCGTGCGACAGCACCCTCGACGTGCTCTACCCGTACGCCTCCACGGCACCGCTCGCCTCACTCGTGCTCGACGTCGGCCGGGACGACTACTACGGGCACTCGGGCAGCTGGCCGGACATCCAGGACTCGCCGTGGCTTCACCTCGTGGCACAGCAGCTGCGGCTCTCGCTCGCGATCGCGGGTCAGGGATCGGTCTCGAGCGACGTGCCCGGGCTCGACTGCGCGGCCTCGTGCGCGACCGACTGGGACGCCGGCAGCCTGGTCGAGCTCATGGCCCACCCCCGCGGCGGGCAGCGGTTCGTGCGCTGGTCGGGTGCGTGCGCCGGGAGCGCACCGTGCGACCTGACGCTCGACGCCGCGAAGTCCGTCACCGCGCTGTTCGCACCGCAGCGGCTCGGGATCGTCGTGTCGGTCGTCGGCAAGGGACGTGTGGCCGGCGCCGGCGCGCCGTGCGCCGCATCCCGCTGCGCGCGGTCTGCCCGGTCCTACACGCCCGTTCGCCTGCGCGCCACCCCGGCGGCGGGTTGGCGCCTCGCCGGGTGGAGCGGCGCCTGCGCCGGGCGCTCGGCGACCTGCACCGTCCCGATGACGAAGGCGAGCGTCGTCCGCGCGCGCTTCGTCAGGCTCTGAGCCAGGCTTCGAGCGTCGTCTGCCCGTCGGAGGGCGCTGCGCCGTCGAGCTCGGCCCGGATCTCGCCGATCGTCCCCCAGCGCTCGGCCACGACGTCGTGGTCGTGGATCGTCTCGAGATTGCGCTGCCGCGCGAGGACGAAGTCCTCGTCGTCCAGCTCGGGCGTCGCCCGGAGCAGCTCCTCGACCGCGATCCGCACGGAGTCCTCGACGAACCGCGGGTGGCGGTGCGCCTGCTCGACGACGTGGAGCTCGTCGGGGCGCTTGAGCAGCTCGTAGACGGGCGCGCTCATCGAGCGCTCGATGATCCCGGCGAGATCCTCGGCGTCGAGCTCGTGCGACGTGCCGACGAGCAGGGTCCCGCGTCCACGCTGGTTGTGGGTCGCGACGGGGACGAGGTCGAGGATCCGCTCCGCGTCGTCGCCGAAACCCGCCTCGGCGAGCCGCTCGGCCGCCCGGCCCCGCACGAGGTCCTGCGCGCACGGGCAGGCGTTGATCCCCGTCGCTTCGACGCCGACCACCCGCCGCGCGCGCTCGCGGCTCGCGGCGGCGATCCCGATCAACGAGACGATCTCCTGCGTCTGCAGGCCCGTCACGGGTGTCCGTCGGCGTTGCGGCCACCCGGCGACGATCCTCACCTCCGCGCGCAGGGCGTTCTGCCGCCGGACGATCTGGCTCGCGATGTGCTCGGCGAGCACCTCCACCAGCAGGCCCTGCCCGAGGACGACCTCGTCGATCGCCTCGTCGAACAGCTCCGGGAAGCGGGACATGTGGACGCCCTTCTGGTCGCGCGCGAGGTCGACCGTGCAGTCGATCTCGGCGCCCATCAGGATCTCGTGGTCGCCGTGACGGACCCGGATCGCCTTGCGGACCCCGGTCACGCCCGCCCGGGAGAGCGCGAGGCCGACCGGCGGGACCGACGCCTGCATGTCGCGGAGCACCGGCGTGTCGCTCACAGCGCCACGCTACACCTCGAGGAACGAGAGCACGGTGCGCGCGAACGCCTCCGGGCGCTCGAGCGGCGGCAGGTGCGCGACACCGGGGAGCTCCTCGAAGCGTGCGCCGGGGATCTCGGCTGCGAGGTATCGCGCGATCCTCCGGAAGTCACGCTGGTCGAGAGCGCCGACGAGGACGAGCGTCGGCGCCGCGACGTCGCCCAGACGCTCGCGGCGGCTCGGCGTCAGCCAGCCGCCCGATGCCGCGGGGTTCTCGTGGTCGAGCGCGAGGCGCTGCATCTCGAACACGCGGCGCCGCA
Source organism: uncultured Actinomycetes bacterium (assembly GCA_963739405.1). Taxonomy (GTDB): domain Bacteria; phylum Actinomycetota; class Thermoleophilia; order Gaiellales; family Gaiellaceae; genus Gaiella. Next base: position 155,943 of record CAVUAH010000014.1, read on the forward strand.
AGGCGGCGGGGACGTCGTTCACGTCCCGTGTGGGCCCGTCGAGCCACGTCCTGACGTTCATCCATGCCACCTCGTCGAGGTCGCCCCGCTCGAAGGCGGCCTCCTCCTCGGCCCAGGCGTCGGCCAGGCCCTGCTCGTGCTCCCAGCCGTCGATCCCCGCGCCCACGAGCACGAGGCGGTCGACGAGCTCCGGCCGTGCCAGCGCCAGGTCGAGCGCGACGTGGCCGCCCATCGAGACGCCGACGACGTCCGCGCGCTCGATCTCGAGCGCTTCGAGCAGCGCCGCGACGTCGGCGGCGTAGACGAACGTCCCGTCCGGCAGGGGCGTCTCGCCGAACCCCCGGAGGTCAGGGGCGATCACGCGGTGGCGCTCGGCGAGCATCGGCGTCACGTCGTCCCACATCGACCGGTCTGCGATGCCCGCGTGGAGAAGGACGACCGGCGGGCCGCTGCCCGCGGTGTCGTACGCCACGTCAACGCCGTTGAGATGCTGCCTCGGCATCCGCCGTCAGCGTACTGCCGTGGTCAGCGCAGGAGCCGCGACAGCCGCCGATCCTTCAGGATGCGGCCGCCCGTCTGGCAGGACGGGCAGTACGTGATCGTGTGCTCCTCGAAGTCCACCCGCCGCAAGGTGTCGCCGCATCGTGCGCAGGGCTCGCCGAAGCGCCCGTGGACGCGGTAGACGTCGGCATCGCCCTTCCCGGCCAGGCGAAGGTCGAGCGCGCGCGCGAGATCGTCGTGGATCGCCGCCGCCAGCGTCTCCACCTCCTCGCCCCCCAGGTCGGTCGAGAGGCGAAAGGGCGACAGCCGCGCGACCCAGAGGATCTCGTTCGCGTGCGCACGCCCGATCCCGGCGAGCGCGCGCTGGTCGCGGAGCAACGGGTGGAGCTGGCGGCGCTCACGGGCGAGGATCGCCGCGAGCGTGTCGGCGTCGAGGTCGAGCGCGTCGGGGCCGAGGTGCGCGAGTTCCGCCTCCACCCCGGCCGGGGTGAGCAGCCAGACGCCTGCCCGCTTCTTCTTCCCTGCCTCGGTCAGGTCGAGCTCGCCGCCGTCGGCGAACCGCACGTGGAACATCGGCTTCGCGGGCGCCTTCTTGCCCGCCTCCACGTACCGCAGACGGCCCGCGCTCATCAGGTGGACGCGCAGGACGAGCTCTCCGTCCGCGGTCGGGAAGAGGAGGTTCTTGCCCCGGCGCTGCGCGCCCTCGAAGGCGCGGTCGACGAGCGCCGCAGGCGGCGGGTCGAACGTCTTCAGGGTCGCGACGTGGCCGGGCCGCGCGGCCTCGATCGGCGAGCGGGAGACGAGCGGATCGAGCTCCCGCACCCAGGCCTCGACCTCGGGCAGCTCGGGCATCCCCGAAGCGTAGAGGTCGGAGGCGCTCCGATAGGCTCGCCGCCGTGGAGCCGATCGTCGTCGAGGTCACCCGCGGCGAGGTGGTCGAGGCGCTGCACGTCGTCCATGCGGTGGCTGTCCGGGACGGCGGGATCGAGCTGGCAGCAGGCGATCCGTCGCTGCTCACGTATCTCAGGTCGTCGGCGAAGCCGATCCAGGCGCTCCCCGTGGTCCGGGCGCGGCCGGACCTCGACGACGAGGAGATCGCGCTCGTGTGCGCGTCGCACCTCGCCGCGCCCGAGCAGCTCGCCGTCGTCCGCCGGATCCTCGCCGACGCCCCGGCGACCGAGGGCGACCTCGAATGCGGACCGGCGTCGACGGCGATCGAGCACAACTGCTCCGGGAAGCACGCCGGGTTCCTCGCCCTCTGCCGCGCGCGGGACTGGTCCACGCCCGGCTACCGGATGCTCGAGCATCCCTGCCAGCAGGCGATGCTGCACGAGGTCGCGGCGGTGGCCGAGGTGGAGCCCTCGTCGCTTCTCGTGGGCGTCGACGGCTGCGGCGTGCCCACGTTCGCGCTTCCACTCGAGCGCGGGGCGCACGCCTTCACACGGCTCGCCTCGCGCGACGGAGGGGAGCGCGTGGTCCGCGCGATCCGCGCCAACCCGGCGCTGCTGCGCGGGCCCGTCGGCACGGACGTGGTGCTCATCGAGGCGCTCGACGGATGGGTTGCCAAGGGCGGCGCCGAGGGCCTGCTCTGCGCCGCGTCGCCCGAAGGGCTCGGGCTCGCGCTCAAGGTCGTGGACGGGTCGTTCCGCGCCATCCGGCCGGCGCTCGCGCACGTGCTGGCCGCCCTCGGGCTCGAGCCCGGCCCCCTCGCCGAGAGCCCGGTGACGAACAGTCGAGGCGACCAGGTCGGCGTCCTCCGGGTGTCCACGACCGGATGATCGAGAATCGAGAATCCGCCCCCTTCCCAAAGGCCGAAGGCGTGTATACGATGCGCCGGCTGTGGGTCTGAGCCGGAGCCGAGTTCCGGCTCGTTGCGTTCGAGGGTCTGTCTTTCGTCAACCGTCCAGGGAGAAAGAGGGGTCAATGCTCTCGGTCGAAACCGCCCTTCCGGAGGTCGAGGAGCTGCAGAAGCTCGTCGAGCAAGGCCAGGAGAAGGGGTTCCTGACGTACGACGAGATCGTCAAGTCGCTCGAGGACATCGATCTCACGAAGGACCAGCTGGAGGACTTCACGACGTACCTGATCGACCACTCGATCGAGCTGGTCGAGGGGGAGCAGCACAAGACGCTTCCGCACGAGCGCCCGATCGTCGAGCCGGAGGAGGTCGCAACCGCACCGAAGCTCGACCTCACGGTCGAGCCGTCGCTCGACTCACTCCGCCTCTACCTGCGCGAGATCGGGAAGGTGCCGCTCCTCACGGCCGACCAGGAGGTCTCGCTCGCGAAGCGGATCGAGCGCGGCGACGAGCGCGCGAAGCAGCACATGATCGAGGCCAACCTGCGGCTCGTCGTCTCGATCGCCAAGGGCTACCTCGGTCGCGGGCTGACGTTCCTCGACCTCATCCAGGAGGGGTCGCTCGGGCTGATCCGCGCGGTGGAGAAGTTCGACCACCGGAAGGGCTTCAAGTTCTCCACCTACGCCACGTGGTGGATCCGCCAGGCCGTCACCCGGGCGATCGCCGACAAGGCACGCACGATCCGGATCCCGGTGCACATGGTCGAGAAGCTCAACAAGGTCGTCCACATCGAGCGTCAGCTCGTCCAGCGCCTCGGGCGCGAGCCGCGGCCGGAGGAGGTCGCCGAGGAGCTCGAGATGTCGGTCGAGGAGGTTCGCGAGATCCTGCGGATGGCGCAGCTTCCGGTCTCCCTCGAGAAGCCGATCGGCGAGGAGGAGGACTCTTCGCTCGGCGACTTCGTCCCCGACGACCAGGCCGAGTCGCCGTTCGACACGGCGTCGGTCTCCCTCCGCCGCGAGGACATCGAGCTCGCGCTCGGCTCGCTTCCCGAGCGCGACCGCAAGGTGATCGAGCTCCGCTACGGGCTGCTCGGCGAGGCCCCGTGCACGCTCGAGGAGGTCGGTCGCGCCTTCGGCGTCACGCGCGAGCGGATTCGTCAGATCGAGAACAACACGCTGAAGCGCCTCGAGACGCTCCCGGAGGCCCAGGCGCTCAGAGACTGCGTCTAGCGGAGGGTGTCGGACTTCGAGTCCGACACCGATCCCCTTGCGGGCAGCGGTGTCCGACTCGAGGTCGGACACCGGGACACCGGCTCATGCGGCGAGGTAGCCGGCGTCGCCGAGCGCGCCGAGCACGGCCTCGCGCACGTCCGAGCCGAGCTGGATCACGTCCGCGTCGAGAGGCGCGGACGCCATCGTGGTCAGCCAGACGGCGTTCCCGCTGACCTCGCCGACGAGCACCTTCGCCTCGCCTCGATGGAGGCCGCTCACCCCCTCGATCGCGGCGAGGGCCGTCGCCCGGGCCTCGTCGATCGGGGCGCCGAGGCGGACGGGGAGTGAGGCGGAGACGATCCTGCGCGGGTCCCGGATCGTCCGGTTGACGATCATCGTCGCCGTCAGCTGGCTGTTCGGGATGAACACGCGGCGCGCATCGTCGGTGACAAGCGTGGTGTAGAGCAGGTCCATCTCCTCGACGAAGCCCGTCTGCTCGCCGACCGTCACGCGGTCGCCGATCCGCAGCGGCTGCGCGAAGGCGACGAGCATTCCCGACCCGAGGTTCGAGAGCGGGGTGTTGAAGGCCAGGCCGACGAAGATCGCGAGAACGGCGCTCGACGCCAGCAGCGCGTTGACGAGCTGGTCCGTGCTCGGGTAGAGCTCGAGCACCTTCCAGATCGCCAGCGCGGCAACGAACGCGACGATGACCTTGCGCAGGAAGCCGAGCGTCGTCCGCCGCCTGGCCGCGAGGCTCGGGTCCTTGACCGCGAGGCGACGCTCGTAGCGGTCGAAGACGATGCCGAGCAGCACGCGGACGGCGATCACGACCACCAGGCCGATGCCGGCCGTGATCAGCGCCTCGACGGTGCGATTGCTCATACGCAGGTCGTTTCGGCGCCCTCGGCCGGGTGCCTGCTCGGATCGAGAGGTGTCGGACATCGTGTCCGACACCCCCGACCGCCGGCGCGCCCGCGGAGGTGTCCGACTCGAAGTCGGACACCGGCTCGCGGGCAGGCTCAGATCGTCGGCTCGGCCTGCGGCTCTCCTTCGAGGGCGAACGCCTCGTGCAGCGCCCGCACCGCCTCGGCGATCCGGTCGCGGTCGATCATGCAGGAGATCTTGATCGGCGAGGTCGAGATCATCTCGAGGTTGATCCCCAGGTCGGCGAGCGTGCGGAACATCGTCGCGGCGACGCCCGGGTGCGAGCGCATCCCGGCGCCGATCAGCGACACCTTGCCGAGCCGCTCGTTCATGCCGACATCGAAGGCGCCGAGCTCGTCCGCGGCGGCTGCGAGCGCTCCCTGTGTCGCCGCGACGTCCTCCGCCGGCACGGAGAACGACATCTCCGCCTTCCCGTGGACGACGTTCTGGATGATCGTGTCGACGTTGACCTGCCCCTGCGCAACCCGGTCGAAGATCATCGCGGCCACGCCAGGGCGGTCCGGGATGCCGGTCAGCGTGAACACGACGTCCGTCTCCGAGTGCGTGACGGCCGAGATGATCGCCTGCTCCATTCCCTCGTGATCGGTCACCCAGGTTCCCTCCTCGTCGGAGAACGTCGATCGTGCGTGGATGCGCACCCCGTGGCTCCGCGCGAGCTCGACCGAGCGGAGCATCAGCACCTTCGCCCCGGAGGCGGCCATCTCGAGCATCTCGTCGTACGAGACCACCGGGAGCTTGCGCGCGTTGGGGACGATCCGCGGATCGGCCGTGAACACGCCGGGGACGTCCGAGTAGATCTCGCAGGCCGCGCCGAGCGCGGCGGCGAGCGCGACGGCGGTCGCGTCGGTGCCTCCGCGGCCGAGCGTCGTGATCTCCATCGTGTCGCGCGAGAAGCCCTGGAAGCCCGCGACGAGCACGATCTTCCCCTCCTCGAGCGACGTGCGGATGCGGTCGCCGCGGATCTCGCGGATCTTCGCCTTCGTGTGCGCTGAGTCGGTGAGGATGCCCGCCTGCGAGCCCGTGAAGGACACGGCCTCCTCACCGAGGTCGTGGATCGCCATCGCCACGAGCGCGCATGCGATGCGCTCGCCGGTGGAGAGGAGCATGTCGAGCTCGCGCAGGCTCGGCGAGGGGGAGACGTCGCCGGCGAGGGCGAGCAGCTGGTCGGTCGTCTTGCCCATCGCGGAGACCGTGCCGACGACGTCGAGGCCGCGGCGCTTTGCGTCCACGAACCGCTGCGCGACGTGGCGGATCTTGTCGGGGTCGGCGACGGACGAGCCGCCGAACTTCATCACCACCGTGTCGAACGACACCTGCGCCATCGGAGCGGAGTGTAGGCGGGGGTCGTCGGACAACGCTTGTGTTGAATCACCACAAGCAAGCTCGCGCGCTCCCCTACGAGACGAGACCCTTGCGCCGGTACGGCAGGAGCGCCTCGGGGACCGGGATCCCCGGACGCAGAGACGGGTCGGGCACCGGCTCGAGCGCCGTGACGGCGAGCGGGACGTGACCGGCCCAGACGTCGAGCTCCGCGTCCGGCGTGTCGCCGTCCTCGGGGCCGCCGTCGCGGATCTTCGCCGACGCCTCGTCGAGCGGCAGGCGCAGCACCGAGGTCGCCTTGAGCTCGGTCGGCGTGGGGCGCCGCGCCTCCGCCCACCGCCCCGGCAGGAGCTTCTCGGTGAACGCCTCGAGCGCGGTGAGCTTCTCCTCGGGCTCGAGAACCGGCGTCGCGCGGCCGAGCACGACGACCGAGCGGTAGTTCATCGAGTGCTCGAACACCGAGCGCGCCAGCACGATCCCGTCGAGCAGCGTGACGGTGAGGCACGCCGGGATCCCGCCCGAGAGCTCGCGGAGCGTGCGGCTCGCGGACGAGCCGTGCACGTAGACGTCGTCGCCCAGCCGGGCGTGGAGCGTCGGGATCACGAGCGGCTGGCCCTCGGAGACCAGCCCGAGATGGGCGACGAGACCCGCGTCGAGGACCGCGTCGATCGCCTCGCGGTCGTAGCGTCCCCGCTCGGGCAGGCGTCGGACGCGTGCCCGCGGCGAGGGGGCGGCGCTGCGGCGTGCGTGCTGCATCTCCGACAGCCTAGGGTCCCGCCCGGCAGCGCTCCGGGAGACCGGCGCCAGTCCCGTCGACGCCAGGCATAGTGGATCGGTATCACCCCACGCATCCGAGGGAGGAGCATGAGGAGGAAGGGGTTCGTCGCGATGCTGGCCGGCACGGCCGCAGCGCTCGCGATCGTGGTGCCGGCGGCCTTCGCGGCGCCGAAGGCGACCGCCGTGAACGTCACGGCGGGCAAGCCGATGGAGCTCCGGTTCACGCTGTCGAAGAAGTCGGCCGTCAAGGGGCTCGTGACCTTCAGGGTCACGAACCGGGGCTCGAGCACGCACGACTTCAAGATCGCCGGGAAGGTGACCAAGGAGCTGAGGCCCGGGCAGACGGCGACGCTCTCCGTCACCTTCAAGCGGGCGGGGTCGTTCCCGTACCTGTGCACGCTGCCCGGCCACGCGGCCGCGGGCATGAAGGGCGTCTTCACCGTCAAGTGACAGGTCCGGCCCGGGTGGGACGGAGCCTCCGTCGTGCCCGGGCCGACATCCCTCCACCGGACGCGCTACAACACCCACGATATGCGCGCCGTTGCCTCGTGGCTCGACACGATCGGCCGGGTCTTCCAGGTCATCCCGGACCTCGCGACTCCGGACCAGGTCGAGGCGGCGCTCCGCGAGATCCTCGACGACCCCGTGCTGCGCGTCTACTGGTGGGACTGGGAGCTCGAGCGCTATGTCGACGTCCGCGGCGCGGCCGCCGAGCCGGCGGTGGAGGCCGCGGACGAGCCGGGGATCGTGACCACCTGGGTCGGCTACGACAGCCGCAGGATCGGCGCCATCGTCCATACGGCGCGGCTGCTCGAGGACCCCGAGTTCACCGAGACCTTCCTGCCGCTCCTCCGGATCGCGATGGAGCGCGATCGACTGCATCGCGACCTCGTCGCGAAGCTCGAGCAGCTCGGCGCCTCGAGGTTGCGGATCCTCCAGGCCGGTGACGAGGCTCGGCGCCGGCTCGAGCGCAACCTCCACGACGGGGCCCAGCAGCGCCTCACCGCCGCGCTGCTCGGCCTCCGGACGCTGGCCGCCGACGTCGCGGACGACGCGGCGCTCGGCCCGCGTGCCGCGAGCGTCCTCGCCGAGCTCGAGGGGGGAATCGACGATCTCCGGGAGCTGTCCCGCGGGCTCGACCCACCGCTCCTGGCGCGTCACGGGCTCGAGGCCGCGATCCGCGCGGGCGCGCAGCGCTCCTCGCTCCCGGTCGAGCTCGACCTCGCGCTGCCGCGTCGGCTGCCGGCGCCGGTCGAGGCCGCCGCGTACTACGTGTGCGCGGAGGCGGTCACGAACGCGGTCAGGCACGCGCGGGCGACGCACGCCTGGCTCGGCGTCGTCGACGACGGCACGACGCTCACCGTCACCGTCCGCGACGACGGCGTCGGCGGCGCCTGCATCGAGTGCCAGGAGGAGTCGACCGGCCTGGGCGGGCTCGTCGACCGCGTGGAGGCGCTCGGCGGGGCGCTTGCCCTCACGAGCCCGGAGGGTGCCGGGACGACGCTCACCGCCGTGATCCCCCTCGACCCGCCCTAGCGTCGACCGCACGCAGGCGGTCCTCACAGCTCCATCACAGCCCTCGCGTAGCCTGCCGCGATGCTCCAGGGGCTTCGACCGCTCGCCCTCGCCCTCGCGTGCGCGTCGATCTGGCTCGCCGCGGCGCAGCCCGCGTCGGCCGCAGGCCCGTCGCAGGACGCTCCGGTGCCCTCCCTCACCCCGCAGGCGACGCAGGCGCTCTGGAGCCGGCTCGCCCATCGGCCCGTCTTCCGTCCGTATTCGATCCAGGTCGGCTGCCGTCCGCTCCGTGCCGTCTTCTACGCGGCGACGGACTGGCTGCGGCTCACGACGACTCTCGCGGCGAGCGCGTCGCCGTGCGCCCAGTACTCCATCTCGGTGCCGCCGGTCGTCGCGGACAAGACGAAGCCCCGACCGGACCAGGCATGGCGCATCCGGGCGCTCGGGCCGAGCTTCCACGCGCTCGCGGAGATCCACTACGGCGCCTGGCAGAAGTGGGTCGCGAGCACGGGCTCGTCGTGGTACCAGGCGGGCGTCGAGGCCCGGCGGCGGATGGCCGCGGCGGGCTACGACGTGGCATCCGGGGACACGTGGGCGCTCAACGAGGTCTCCTCGGCCGTCCGGCGTGGCGACGGCAATGCACGCGGCAACCTCGCCGAGCTGCTGCGCGGGCTCTACGACGCCGCTGGCGAGGGCCCGCCGACGCGGGGAGTCGTGTTCGTCGTGGGGGTCGGACAGCGCGTCCCCGCGCTTGCGACGTACAAGGCGCGCACCCAGGAGTGGCTCCAGGACTCGGCGTTCTGGAGCGCGATGAACGCCTACGTGAGCGACTGGTCGCAGGAGGTGTACGGCGACGTCCGGAGCTACGCCGTGCCGGGCACGCCGCTCGACAGTCGGCGCGAGGCCCTCGTGGAGTACCTCAGGCACCAGGATCTGCTGGCCGCCGCCGGAGGCTCGGCGTCCGGGACGGCCAACGCCTTCTTCGCCAACGCGGCGAGCGCGCTCGCCAACGCCGCCTGGCAATGGGGCTCCGCGTTCGGATGGACGCTGGTCGATCCGACGCTGATGCAGCAGTACGTCTCGGCGCAGGTCTATGCGCTGCGGAACCACGGCGCGCGCGCCGGACGCGCGACCGACCGCTTCGGCTTCGCATGGGCGCCCAAGAACTCCGACGCCCTCGCGGCGAGCGACTTCGCGCAGCAGACGGGGGCGCTCCTCGCCCGGATCGCCGCCGCGATCCACGACTCCGCGGACGAGACGCCGTCCGACCCGGGGATCGGCGCCTGCACCGCACCTCCGCAGGGGACCTGGTGTGCCGGCGATCTCTCCGGCGCGACGGCCACGGCCGGCTGGAGGACATTCCGGGCATGGTCGCCCACGACCCTCGCGTTCGTCTCGCCGCCGCAGACGATCGCGGCCGGCGTGGTCTCGGGGCCGATCTCGCTGCAGGTCCAGGTCGCCGGCGTGGCAGCCCGGCCCGCCGCAGCCGTCACGGCGACGGTTGCGTCGTCGTCTCCGACCGGGACCTTCGCCACGAGCGCGACGGGACCGTTCACCCCGACCGTGTCCTTCGGGCTGCCTGCCGGAACCTTCTCGACCGTGCAGCTCTTCTACCAGGATCCGACGGCGGGGAGCCCGACGCTGACGGCGTCCGGCGCGGGCGTGGTCACGGGGACGCAGCCGCTCACGGTCGGCGGTGCGGCACCGTTGTCGCTCCGCGTCGAGCCCACCGCCTCGACGCTCTTCCCGGGAGGCACCGCGACCTTCAAGGCCGTCGGGGTCGACGCCTTCGGCAACGCGACGCCGACGCCGGCGCTCTGGACGATGACGCCCGACACGCTCGGCACGCTCTCCACCGCGTCCGGGCCGACGACGACCTTCACCGCGGGCCCCGCGCCGGGTGTCGCGCAGGTCACGGCGACGATCACGACGCCGACCGGCACGCTCAGCGCGACCGCAGCGGTGACCGTCACGCCCCCGCCCGTCGTCCGCGTCGCGGCGGTCCGCTACGGAGTCGCGAAGAAGCTGCTGCACGTCTACGTGACGGTCGTCGATGCGCAGGGACGGCGGGTGCGCGACGCCGCGGTGACGGTCGCGCTCTATCGCGAGGGCAAGGTCTACGCGCGGGCGGCAGGGACGACGAGCGCCGGGAGCATGACGTTCACCCGGCCCGCCTCGATCGGCACCTATCGGACGAAGGTCACGCGGGTCGTCGCCGCGAACCGCATGTGGGACGGTGTCACGCCCTCGAACGCGTTCACGAAGAAACCTGCGCCCGAAGCCCCGTCGCCCGGCCCGGTAGGCGTCACTCGAGGTCGTTCGCGGGGAACAGGACGGCAGGCACCGGCTCCTCGGCGGGATCCTTGTCGCGGACGGCGATGTCGATCAGCGTGACGAGGATGCTCGCGAGCGGCACTGCGAGGATCACCGCGAACCCGCCGAGCACGAGGCCGACCGTCGTCACGGAGACGAGCACGACCAGCGGCGACAACCCGACCGAGTGCCCGAGCACGCGCGGGAGGACGACGTAGTCCTCGAGGAGCCGGACGCCGATCACGACGACCGCGGCGAGGACGGCGAGGTGAACAGACACCGACAGGCCGACGGCGATGGCGACGACCGCCGCTGCCAGGGGGCCGATGACGGGCACCACCTCGACCACGCCGGCGAACACGCCGACGAGCAGCCAGTACGGCAGGCCGATCGCCCAGAAGGCGGTCGAGAGCACCGTCGCGACCAACCCGACCAGGACTGCCTGGCCGCGCACGAAGGCGCCGAGCCGGAGCTCGATCAGGTCCCAGGAGTCCCGTACGGTCTTGCGCCTCGGTCGCGGCAGGAGCGAGGTGACGAGGCCGACTGCCCGGTCGCGCTCGACGATCCAGTAGGCCGCGGCGGCGAGCACGAAGAAGGTCCCGACGAGAACCTCGAACGCCTTGCGGCCGTACTCGACCGCCGGGTCGACGAGGCTCGAGCCCGAGGGGATGTCGCTCAGCTTCCGGTCGAGCGCGACCAGGACGTCGTGCTTGACGCCCGTCGACTCACGAGCCGCCTGGCGGAGCTGGTGCTGATCCCCGAGCGCGCCCTGGACCTGGTCGGTCGCGGCAGGGACCACGAACCACAGACCCACAGCCACGAGCGCGACGAGCACCGCGTAGTGCAGGACGACCCCGATTCCCTGCGGGATGCCGAGCCCGGCGAGGCGCTCGATGCCCGGTCGAAGCGCAGCCGCGAGGATGATCGCGCTGAAGAGCAGGGCCAACACGAGCCGAGCCTCCCAGACGACCACTGCGGCCACGAGGATCCCGCCGACGACCAGTGTCGCGATCGCGACGCGCCCCGCGAAACGCGAGAGATCGTGCCGATCCGGCGCATCGGGGTCGAGCCCGTCCGTCACCTCGTCGCGCGCCGCCATCGGGCGGGTGTACCCGCTTGGGCGCCGTCCCGAAACCGCGCGTGCCCATATGATCGCCCTGTGGCGAGGGGGGACGAGCAGCTGTCGACCGGCCGGGCGAAGCGGCCCGCCGATTCGATTCCCGGCGCCGGCGCCGGTTCCGAGATCCGCCGAGCGACTCGGCGTCAGGATCGGCCACGCCGTCGGCGAGCGCCTCGACAGGGCGGTGCTCCACCGGCATCGACACGAACTGCGTGACGCAGGCTGGGAGCACGCGCTCGACGGGACGACCGCCTCGTTCGTGCGCGACGGTGCGGATCCCCGTCCCGGGAACGCCGTCGAGGTGCTGATCGACGGCGTCGAGGCGCTGCCGCGGATCGCGGAGGAGCTGTCGCGTGCGCAGTCACACGTCCACATGACCGGCTGGTTCATCTCGCCCGAGCTGCAGCTCACGCGCGAGGAGGAGCCGGTGGTCGTCCGCAACCTGCTCGCCGAGCTCGCCGAGAGGATCGACGTCCGCGTGCTCCTCTGGCAGGGCGCTCCCGTGCCGGCGTTCCGGCCGTCGCGCGGCGACGTGCGCAACGTGCGCGAGAACCTCGTTCGGCACACGCGCATCAAGAGCGCCGTCGACGGGCGCACCGGCATCAGGCACTCGCACCACGAGAAGACGATCGTGATCGACGACCGCATCGCCTTCGTCGGAGGGATCGACCTCACGCTCGACGGCGGCGACCCGTTCGACACCGGCACGCACCGCGCCCGCGGGGGCATCGGGTGGCACGACGCGGCCGCGCGCATCGAAGGCCCGGCCGTGGCCGACGTCGCGGAGCACTTCCGGCTGCGCTGGCGCGGGCCGGGGAACGAGGAGCTGCCGCCGCCGGAGGATCCGGAGCCGGCGGGCGACGTCGAGCTCCAGGTCACGCGGACGTTGCCTGCGAAGACCTATAGCGCGGTGAAGCGCGGGGACTACTCGATCCTCGCGTCCTACATCGGCGCGCTTCGCTCCGCCGAGCGGCTCGTCTACCTCGAGAACCAGTTCCTCTGGTCGCCGGAGGTCGTCGAGGTGCTGATCGACAAGCTGCGGGACCCCCCGAGCGACGACTTCCGCGTCGTCGTGCTGCTGCCCGCGCGGGCGAACGACGGCGCAGACATCTCGCGGGGCCAGATCGCGGCGCTGATCGACGCCGACGACGGGGCGGAGCGCTTTCTCGCCTGCACCGTCTACGCGCGCGCCGGGAAGCTCCGCGACATCGTCTACGTCCACGCGAAGATCGGGATCGTCGACGACACGTGGTTCACGGTCGGCTCGGCGAACCTGAACGCCCATTCGCTGTTCAACGACACGGAGATGAACGTCGTCTCCCTCGATCCCGGCGCTCGCCCGCGAGACTCGGCTGCGCCTCTGGGCCGAGCATCTGGAGCGCGACGCCGGAGCGAGGTCGCCGGCGACCCCGCCAAGCTCGTCGACGAGCGGTGGCGGCCGATCGCCGAGGAGCAGCTCCACCGCCTCGAGAACGGCGAGCCCCTGACCCATCGGCTCGTGCTGCTCCCGGGCGTCTCGCGCCGTCGGCGCCGCATCCTCGGGCCGATGCAGAGCCAGCTCTACGACATGTGACGGCGGCGCCGCAGCCGACGTCGGGCGAGCGCTATCTGGTGGTCGCGGAACGGCCTCGGCGCGCTCCGCGACGCGGGTCGCCTTCTCCGCCGGCTCGCCGAAGTTCAGGAACCGGCCGCCGAACGCGATCGCGCAGAGCGCGAACCAGCCCCAGCCGAAGGCGAGGCCGGCGACGACGTCCGAGAGCCAGTGGACGCCGAGCAGGACGCGGCTCGCGGCGACGCCGATCGCGATCGCGACCGCCGCACCGGCGAGCAGCGACCGCGCCCGCGGGCTGCGGCGCCGTGCCAGGACGAGCGCAACGGCGGCGTAGAACGCCGCGGCAGTCGCCGAGTGGCCGCTCGGGAACGAGGGGCCGAGCGTCTCGGCGATCGGGTTGAACGTCGGCCGCACGCGGTGGAGGAGCTCCTTGATCGAGTTCACGAGCACGACCTCGCCGACGACCACCGTGAGGAGGAAGACGGGAATCCACCGGTTCGGCACGCGCACGTACTCGACGACGCAGACGACGACCCCGAGGGCGATCACGAACCAGGTGCTCCCGAGGTCGGTCACGAGCTGGATCGCGTGCGTCGACCAGGGCGTCGCGTGGTCGGCGCCCCATTCGCCGGCGCTGTTGTCGACGGAGACGAGCGTGCCGCTCGACCGCATGAGGAACGCGAGGACGCCGACGACGAGGCCGCCGACGATCGCGAGCCCGAGCGCGAGGGTCAGGGCGAGCCCGGTCGCGGTCTGCGGGTCGAGCCGACCGGCGAGCGCGCGCCGGAGCCACGGCCGCTTCGCGGCCTCCTCGGCCAGCAGCTCGGACGCCGCGTCGGACGGGCTCCTGCCCGATCACGGGCGTCGGGTACCGCGACGCGAGGAAGGCCGCGAGCGGTGCCGCCGGCGAGGGCGAGGAGCAGGAGCACGAGGAAGGGCATCGCCCCTCGAGTTTGCCCAGCGTGCCTGCTGGGTAAACAGCGCCCATGGATGCGGCGGGCTCGACAGCCCACGCGGCAGTTCTCCCCTCCTGCCCGCGGCGACTCCCGGCCGAGGAGCGGAGCGCCGTCCCGGAGCGCTCCGTCCCGGTTCTCGAGCCGCGGCCGGGCGGGCCGGCGGAGCGCGTCGCTCGGCGGATCGGTGCCACGCATCCCGTCCGGGTCTTCCTCGTCACCGCCGTCGCCGGCTATGCCCTGCTCGTCGCGTTGACGATCTCGGTCGGCCTCCTCCTCACCGAGCTGCTCATGCCGGTGCACGGGTTCGAGAAGTGGGACAACGACGTCAACCGCTGGCTCGCCGAGCACCGGAGCGCCGTTCTCGATCGACCTCTCCTGGCTCGGCTCGACCCTCGCCGGCGGCCTCGTGATCCCGGTGGTCGTCGGGGCTGCTCCTCGTCGCCTTCGTCGTCAAGCGGACGTGGCTGCCTCGCGGCGTTCACGCTGTTCGTGATCTGCATCGAGTCGGGGTCGTACCGGGCGACGACCCTCGTCGTCCACCGCGACCGGCCCCCCGTCCATCGCCTCGAGGGGCTCGACCCGACCGCGAGCTTCCCGTCCGGCCACATCGCGGCGACGGTCGCGCTCTACGGCGGCCTGCTGCTTGCTGCTCGCATCGTGGGTCGGCCGTCGCTGGTTCTCGGCGCTCGCAATCGCTCTCGCGATCGCCCTGGCGCTGTTCGTCGGATGGGCGCGGATGTACCGCGGGATGCACCACCTCACCGACAGCGCCGCGGGCGTTGATCATGGGCCTCCTCGCACTCGGCATCACCGTGTTCGCCGCGCGCGCGGCGACCGCCGCCGCGAACGCGCGAGACGCCGCACGAGGCGAGAGCTCGTGAAGAACGTCGCAGTGATCGCCCACGCCGGCAAGACGATCGGCGGCGGGCTCGAGGAGCTCCGCCGCGAGCTCCGGCACGCCGGCGTCGAGGATCCGTACTGGTCGGAGGTGCCGAAGAGCAAGTACGCGCCCGAGCGCGTCGAGCGTGCGCTCGGCGAGGGCGCCGAGCTCGTGTTCGTCTGGGGCGGCGACGGGATGGTGCAGCGCTGCGTCGACGTGCTCGCCGGGAGCGGCGCGACGATGGCGATCGTCCCGGCGGGAACCGCGAACCTGTTCGCCTCGAACCTCGAGATCCCGCAGGACATCGCCGAGGCGGTCGAGATCGGGCTCGGCGGGCGAGACGCGGACCCTCGACGTCGGCAAGCTCAACGGGGAGCGCTTCGCCGTGATGGCCGGGGCCGGGCCTCGACGCCCGGATGATCAAGGGCGCGGACGGGAACCTGAAGGACCGCTTCGGGCGTCTCGCCTACATCTGGACGGCGTCGAAGAACCTCCGCACCGAGCCCTTCGAGGCGCACGATCGACGTGAACGACGAGCTCTGGTACGACGGCTACGCGAGCTGCATCCTGCTCGGGAACGTCGGCTCGCTCTTCGGCGGCGTCGAGGCGTTCGACGACGCGAGCCCGGAGGACGGGCTGCTCGAGGTCGGCGTGACGAACGCCGAAGGCCTCGGCCAGTGGGCGCGCACGGTCGCGCGCACGGCGGTCGGGCTCCACGGCGAAGTCGCCGTTCGTCCAGGTGACGAAGGCGAAGAAGGTCACCGCGTCGTTCGACCGCAAGGTGCCGTACGAGCTCGACGGCGGCGACCGCAAGGAGGTCGAGAAGCTCAAGGCGAAGGTCGAGCCGGCGGCCATCGCCGTCGCCGTTCCGGAGGCTGTCGTGAGCACCGCCGCCCGCGTGCCGGAGACCTGGGACCGCACGGGCGACGACCCGAAGGAGACCCTCGCCCGGACCGGCCGCGTGAACCTGCTGGCGAGCGCCTTCGCGCGGTTCCGCCAGGCGGATGGCACGAGCCACGCCCGCTCGCTCGCCTTCGCCACGTCCCTCGTCCTCGTCCAGGCGATCGTCGTCCTGGTCGGGTTCGCGGCCGCGTTCGGCCACTCCGGGATCACGTCGACGATCGTCGAGACGATCCGGAGCGCGGTCCCGGGGCCGGCGAGCGACGTGCTCGCCCAGGCCGTGAGGCAAGCGAACCGCGTCGGGAACCAGAATCGGTTCCTGCTGCTGACGATCGGGATGGTCGGCCTCCTCATCACGTCGACGACCGCGATGGGCCAGATGGAGCGCGGTCTCAACAGGATCTACGGCATCGAGAAGGACCGCCCGACGGCCCGGAAGTACCTGCTCGCCCTCGTGCTGACCGTCACGGTCGGAGCCGGCCTCGGGATCGCCTTCCTCATGCTCGGCTTCGGTCGGAGCATCGGCAAGAGCTGGGGGCGCGAGGCGCAGGTCATGTGGGAGGTCCTCCGCTGGCCGATCGGCCTCGCGTTGATCGCCGTGTGCCTCGCCGCCATCCTGCGCTACTCGGCGAATCGCCGTCAGCCCGGCCGCACGTGGCTCGCCTTCGGCTCCGGGGTGGCGGTGGTGCTGTGGGCGCTGTCGACGATCGGGCTGGCGCTCGCGTTCCGGCTCGCGTCGAACTTCGGCCAGACCTACGGGCCCCTGGCGGGCATCGTCGCGCTTCAGATCTGGACGTTCCTCTCGGCCTTCAGCATCTTCTACGGCGTCGCGGTGGCCGCAGAGCTCGAAGCGGTCAGGGCCGGGGCCCGGGGAGACGGAGGTCGCATCACGGGACGTGTCCGTCTCCGCGACGCCCGCGTCGCTGCGAGGTTGAGGCGCCCCTGAGCAAGCACCCCGTTCGAGGGCTACTCGGCCCGAGGGCGGGCGACTATCCTGCCCCCGCTTTCGCAACCGACCAGGGGAGGAAGTGTGAAGCGAATACTCGTCGTCGGCGTGCTCGTGCTCGCCACGGCATCAGCGGCGTATGCGGCCAAGCCCGGCTCCGGCTCGTCCATCGGGCGTGCGGTCGTCTTTGCACCGAACCCGGTGCAGGACCTCGGCATCCAGACGCTCACCGACCAGAAGGACGCCGCCTCGGCGGTACCCGGCGCGGCCTATCGGGCGGTGACGCTCACCGACCTCGACGGCTCCGGCTTCCTGCGCGGCAAGTGGGCCGAGATCCGCAGCGAGACCGGGAGCCCGGCGTACTCGCCGACGAACACGTTCCTCTACGACCGGCACCAGGACGAGTTCGAGCAGGTGATGGCCTACTACTGGGTCACCCAGGCCCAGCGATACATCCAGTCGCTCGGCTTCGGCTCGACACTGCGGCCCGTGAACATGCGGCCGCAGAAGCTGCGCATCAACCAGTGGGGGGTCGACAACTCCTTCGCCACGGACAAGCAGGACGAGATCCGGCTCGGCAAGGGCGGCGTCGACGACGCCGAGGACGGTGAGGTGATCCTCCACGAGTACGGCCACGCGATCCACTTCTCGCAGGGCTTCCGGTTCTCGACCGAGGAAGCGGGCGCGATCAGCGAGGGCTTCGGCGACTACTGGGCCGTGACCGTCTCGCAGGTCGTGCGCGCGAGCCTCGGGCTTGCGCCGTCCCCGGATCCGGCGTGCGTCGCCGACTGGGACTCGACGTCCTACACGTCGTCGGAGCCGCACTGCCTCCGGCGCCTGGACGCGAACAAGACGTATCCCGACGACCTCGTCGGCGAGGTGCACGCCGACGGCGAGATCTGGTCGCAGGCGCTCTGGGACATCCGCGCCGCGATCGGGAACGTCGAGGCCGACACCGCGATCATCGAGGGCCAGTTCGGCTTCGACGGCGGCACGATGCCGGCGCTCGCGGCGGACATCGTCGACGCGGCGAGCGCGCTCTACGGCGCTGGCGCGGCGTCCGAGGTGGAGGCTGCCTTCGCAGCGCGGGGGATCCTCTGAGCCGCTGAGCCGGACCGGACGCGTGGGGCGTGGCGCCGACCGGGCGCCACGCCTCAATGCTTCAATTGTGGAAGAATCGAGTTGGCGCGCGCGTTGACGCCAGGACAACCGCCGCGCGGACGGTCGCGCGGCGTTCGACCCGGGAGGATGGAATGGCTTTGACGATCGGCGACACCGCACCGGACTTCGAGGCAGAGACGACCGAAGGACGGATCTCGTTCCACGACTGGATCGGCGACTCGTGGGCGGTGCTGTTCTCACACCCGAAGGACTTCACGCCGGTCTGCACGACGGAGCTCGGCTACATGGCCCGCATCAAGCCGGAGTTCGACCGGCGCGACGTGAAGATCATCGGACTGTCCGTCGACCCGACGGGAGCCCACGAGGGCTGGGTGCGGGACATCGAGGAGACCCAGGGCTACGCGCCCAACTACCCGATCATCGGCGACTCCGACTTCACGATCTCCAAGGCGTACGGGATGCTCGGAGCCGACGTCAGCGGCGATCCCTCCGACCGGACGGCCGCCGACAACCAGACCGTGCGCAACGTGTTCGTCATCGGCCCCGACAAGAAGATCAAGCTCGTCCTCGTCTATCCGATGACGACGGGCCGCAACTTCGACGAGGTGGTCCGCGTGATCGACTCGTTGCAGCTGACGGCCGATCACAAGGTCTCCACGCCCGTCAACTGGCAGCCCGGAGAGGACGTCATCATCGCCGGCTCGGTCTCGAACGACCAGGCACGCGAGCTCTGGCCCGACGGCTGGGAGGAGCCCAAGCCGTACATCCGCATCGTCCCTGCGCCGGCCACCCGCGTCGGCGACGGCGCGGCCACGAAGTAGCGACCTCGCCGGTGGTGGTGGTTCGGCTACCCGAACCACCACCACCGGGCGCGGCTCGTAGCATGGCCCCGTGAGCGTCGCCACGCACGACGTCGCCGGGCAGCTCGAGCAGCATCGTCGCGAGCTGACGGGCTACTGCTACCGGATGCTCGGCTCGCCGTTCGAGGCCGAGGATGCCGTGCAGGAGACGATGCTCCGCGCCTGGAAGGCGTTCGACCGCTTCGAGGGCAGGGCGGCCCTTCGCTCCTGGCTGTACCGGATCGCGACGAACGTCTGCCTCGACATGATCTCCGGGCGCGAGCGGCGCGCACGGCCGATGGACCTCGGCCCGGCGCGGGAGCCCGTCCTCGCGAACCTCAACGCACTGCCCGAGGTGACATGGATCGAGCCCGTCCCCGACGGGCTGATCGTCCCCGACGGGGATCCTGCCGAGATCACGGCTGCGCGCGAGACCGTCCGCCTTGCGTTCGTCGCTGCCCTGCAGCACCTGCCGCCCCGCCAGCGCGCGACGCTGATCCTCTGCGAGGTGCTCCGCTGGAAGGCGTCGGAGGCCGCGGAGCTGCTCGAGACGAGCGTGGCCTCGGTCAACAGCGCGCTGCAGCGCGCCCGGGCGACGCTCGCGGCGAGCGATCTCACTGCCACGACGACATCGCCGTCCGTGGAGCAGGCCGACGCGGCGCTCCTCGAGCGGTACGTCGACGCCTTCGAGCGCTACGACCTCGAGGCGCTGACGAGCCTCGTCCACGAGGACGCTACCCAGTCGATGCCGCCGTACGACATGTGGCTCCGCGGCCGGAACGACATCTTCACGTGGTGGTGGGGGCCGGGCATCGGCTGCAGCGGCTCGCGGGTGATTCCCACGGTCTCCGCGAACGGCTCCCCGGCGTTCGGGCAGTACAAGCCGAGCGAGACGGGGAGCGGCTACGACCCGTGGGCCCTCCAGGTGCTCGAGATCGAGAACGGGTCGATCGTCGAGCTCACGTTCTTCCTCGACACCGAGCGCGTCTTCCCGCTGTTCGGCCTTCCGGCCCGGCTTCCGTAGCCAGGACGTCCTCGAGGCCCATGAACGCCACGAGCGCGAGAAGCTCCGGCGAGGCGTTGCGAAGGATCACACGACACCGGTGACGGCACGCTGCGAGCTGGAGCCGCGCGAGCGCGTCGACGGTGACCGCGTCGGGGTCGACGCCGCGCACGTCGCAGAGCGCGAGCTCGGCCCGGCTCGTCTCGAGAAGCGCGCAGACGCGGCGGCAGAGGCCGGGCAGGTCGCTCCGCGCGATCGGGCCGTGCACGGCGAGCTCGAGCATGCGCGGCGCAGCGGTGTCCATCGGAGCTTCGACCGCCGTACGGCTCGCAACTCATCTCGGGCGCGGCGATGAGTTCCGGCCTGCCCGGGCGTCCAACCCCCGACACCGCTTCGCGACCCCGGGAGGAGTTCCGCCGATGACCATCGCCGATACCCGCAGACGCTGGCTCGCGCTGATCGTCCTCTGCCTGGGCGACCTGATGATCGTGCTCGACGTGACGATCGTCGGGGTGGCGCTTCCCTCGATCCGGGAGGACCTCGGCTTCTCCGAGGAGTCGCTCGCGTGGGTCGTGAACGCATACCTGCTGACGTTCGGCGGGTTCCTGCTCCTCGGTGGGCGGCTCGGCGACATCGTCGGGCACCGGCGGATGTTCCTGGCGGGGATCTCGCTGTTCACCGTCGCATCGGTCGGCTGCGGCCTGGCGAGCTCTCAGGGCCTCCTCGTCGCCGCGCGCGCGGTGCAGGGCGTCGGCGGGGCGATCGTCTCCGCGGTCGCGCTCTCGCTCATCATCACCCTGTTCACGGAACCTGCGGAGCGAGCGAAGGCGATGGGCGTCTTCGGGTTCGTCGCCTCCGGCGGCGGCTCGATCGGCGTGCTCCTCGGGGGCGTGCTCACCGACGCGCTCGACTGGCACTGGATCTTTCTCGTCAACGTCCCCGTCGGCATCGCCGTCTTCTGTCTCACACTGGTGCTGCTCCCCGCCAGCTCGTGGCGCCGCGACCGGCCGTCTCGACGTCGCCGGCGCCGTCACGGTGACCGCCGCCTCGATGGTCGCGGTCTACGCGATCGTGAACGGGAACGAGGTGGGCTGGGCGACTGCGCGGACGCTCGGGCTGCTCGCCGTCTCCGCCGGGCTCCTCGCGCTCTTCCTCTGGATCGAGTCGCGGGCCAGGGCGCCGCTCGTCCCGCTCCGCCTCTTCCGGCTGCGGAACCTGGCGACGGCCAACGTCGTCGGGATCCTCTGGTCGGCCGCGATGTTCGCCTGGTTCTTCCTGACGGCGCTCTACCTCCAGCTCGTCCTCGGCTACAGCCCGCTCGAGGTGGGGCTCGCGTTCCTGCCCGGGAACCTGATCATGGGCCTGCTCTCGCTCGGCGTCTCCGCGAAGCTCGTGATGCGCTACGGCATTCGGCCCCCGCTGGTCGCGGGTCTCGGGACAGCGGCGGTCGGTCTGCTCCTGTTCGCACGGGCACCGGTCGACGGGTCGTTCGTCGTCGACGTGCTGCCGGGCATGATCCTGCTCGGGGTCGGCGCCGGGATCGCGTTCAACCCGGTGCTCCTGGCCGCGATGAGCGACGTCGAGCCCGCGGAGGCCGGCCTCGCGTCCGGCGTCGTCAACACGTCGTTCATGATGGGCGGCGCGCTCGGGCTGGCGGTGCTGGCGAGCCTCGCCGCGTCCAGGACGGCGACCCTGAGCGCATCCGGCGAGAGCGCGGTCGAGGCGCTGAACGGCGGCTACCAGCTGGCGTTCCTGGCGGGCGCGGTGTTCGCTGCGCTCGCCGCGACGGTGGGCGGGCTGCTCTTCCGTGTCGCGCGGGCTCCGGCGCACGGCCACGACCTCGCCGCCGCGCCCGCGACCGCCGAGGCCGACTGACCGTCAGGGCGCGAAGAGGACGAGGATGATCGACGCGATGCCGGTCGCAACGCCGATCCCGGCGAGCAGGAAGAGCGCCCGGTCGTGCGTCGCCGGCTCGCGGCCCTCGCGGAGCGCGGCATCGAGCTCGCGGTACCGGACGACGCCGTAGACGAACGCCAGCAGGCCTGCGGCCGTCAGCGCCGCGCCGATCGTCACGTACGGCCAGCTCCGCCCGTCGACGACCTCGGGCACGACTCGCCCGACGGCGAACCCTGCCGCCAACCCCGCGATCCCCGTGCGCCACCAGGCCAGGTACGTCCGCTCGTTCGCCAGGCGCGTGCGCTGCAGGTCTCCGCTCGCCACATCGTGATTCTCGCTTCCCCGGCGGCCACGCGCGGAGGTGGCGACGCTCGTGTTGAATCAACACAAGCGTTGTCCGGCCGGCGCGCTCCCGGAGTCAGACGTCGGCGAGCACCCGAGAGCGCAGCCACGTCCCCACGGCGTCGGCCAGCGCGCCCGCGTCGGAGCGGAGCGCATGGTCGCCGCGGACGACGGCAACCGTGCGGCCGGGCGCCTCCGGCGGGATGCCGAAGCGGTCGCGCTCGCCCTGGACGACGAGCGTCGGGACGGTCACGGCGTCGAGCTCGGGCAGCCGGCTCGGGCCGGGAGCACGGCCCTGGCGCGCGGGTGGCCTGAGCGGGAACGCGAGGCAGAGAACTGCGTCGGCTCCCGTGTCGGCGGAGGTGCGGCACGCGACGCGGGCGCCGGAGGAGCGCCCGCCGACGACGAGCGGGCCTCCGGCGAGCTCGGCTCGGCGGAGGCGCTCGACGACGGCGATCCAGGCCGCGTCGAGCTGGGGCGCGGGCGCCGGCGAGCGCCTGCCGGCGACCCGGTAGGGCTGCTCGACGAGCGCCACCGACAGGCCGAGGGCTCGAGCGGCGGCGGCGGCGCCCCCGAGATCGCGGGCGGAGACGCCGCCGCCTGCGCCGTGCCCCAGGACGAGCGCTCCGCGCGCGTCGCCGTCCGGAGGGTCGAGGTGGGCGTGCGCAGGGCCGTGCGGCGTGGCAATCTCGATCAGCATCGGGTTTGGCGAATCAGAGCACGTGTCGATCCCGGGCACGACCGTTCGTCTGATGGAGAGAGGAGGCGACCGCCTCCTCTGCGACGAGAGGAGCACGGCATGGCTGGGAAGCCCGTTCACGTCGAGATCCCGGCGGCGGACGCCGCGAAGGCGAGCGCCTTCTGGAGCGGCCTCTTCGGCTGGGAGCTCCAGGCGTTCGAGGGAGCGCCGTCCCCATACCTGATGACCCGCTTCTCGGAGGAGAGCGGCGGGGCGATCTACGAGGACGCGTCGGCGCGGGGGATGCGCGTCTACTTCGACGTCGACGACATCGACGCGGGAGCCGGGAAGGTGCGCGAGCTCGGCGGCGAGGCCGGCGACAAGCTGCCGGTCCCGTCGATGGGCTGGTTCGCGTACTGCACCGATACCTCGGGCAACGAGTTCGGCATCTGGCAGACCGACCCGTCGGCGTCGATGTAGCGACGACGCCCTGGCGGAAGCCGGGCCCGGTGCTCGGCGAGGGCACCAGGCCCGGCTTCGTTCCTCGTCGGTGGCCGAGACCGACTGCCGACCTCGGATACGGCGTCGGGCTCAGCGCGACCGGACGAGACTCTCGACCTCGAAGAACTGCGGCTGTTGCCTCAGGCCGGAGCCGGTGACGGCCTCCACGGCGGGCGCGATGCGGTCCGTCCCGAAGCGGCGGAACTTGTCCGACGACTCCCAGATGTCGTAGACGTACCACCCGCCGTCCGAGGGGCCCGCGCTGTGGACGATCAAGCCGTCCGGCGCGTCCGCCGGACGCATCGGGTAGTGGCCGAAGAGCGTCTCCGTGACCCGCTCGAAGTCGTTCTGCGTGAGCCCCGGCATCTCGACCAGCACTCCCACCGCCATCGTGGAACCTCCTGACTCGCGGGCACGCCTGCCTTCGCAAAGGGTCGCGCGAGCGGCAACCCGGCGGCATCCGCCGACCGGACGATCGACCGGCCTGTTCGGGTTCGTACGCGGCCGGCCGGGAGCCGGGAAACGTCGCCGCATCCCGGCTCCCCCCTCCCCCAGGGCTCGAGGCCAGCGCATGACGGGCCGCCCTGTCGGCCGGGCCCGGGCTTCCCCCACCGGATCGTCCGGGCCTGGGCCGACGGCGAGCCTCATGCCAGGAGCCTCTCGTACCGGCCGCGTCGTGACGATCGTCCGATCGGCGGATCAGGCGGCCCGCGCCGCGAGGACGGCCGGGGGAGGAGCGCCGTCGAGGGGGTGGTGGCAGGCCGCGACGTGGCCGCCGCCGTGGTCGACGAGTGGTGGTTCGACGGCGCTGCAGATCTCCGTCGCGTACCGGCAGCGCGTGTGGAAGCGGCAGCCGGAGGGCGGCGCGACGGGGCTCGGTGGGTCGCCGCGCAGCACGACCCGGCTGCGAAGGCGCTCCCGCGCGTCCACCTCGACCTGCGGCACCGCCGAGAGGAGCGCCTCGGTGTACGGATGGATCGGGCGCGCGTGGAGCTCCTCCGCCGGGGAGAGCTCGACGATCTTGCCGAGGTACATCACCGCGATCCGGTCGGAGACGTGCCTGACGACGTTGAGGTCGTGCGCGATGAACAGGAACGTGAGCCCGAACTCGGCCTGGAGCTCCGCCAGGAGGTTGAGGATCTGCGCCTGGATCGAGACGTCGAGCGCGGAGACGGGCTCGTCCGCGACGACGAGCTTCGGCGTGGTGATCAGGGCGCGCGCGATCCCGACACGCTGGCGCTGGCCGCCCGAGAACTCGTGTGGGTACCGGTTGTAGTGCTCGGGGTTGAGCCCGACGACCTCGAGCAGCTCGCGGACTCGGGCGCGCCGCTCCGGCCGTGACCCGATGCCCTGGAGACGCAGTGGCTCGGCGACGATCGCGCCGACGGTCCGACGCGGGTTGAGCGACGAGTACGGATCCTGGAAGACGAGCTGGATCTCGCGCCGGAGCGGGCGGAGCGCACGGGCCTTCCAGTGCGTGATGTCCTTGTCGTCGTAGAACACGTTTCCCGCGGTGGGCTCGAGCAGGCGTGTGACGAGCCGCGCGACGGTCGACTTGCCGCACCCGGACTCGCCCACGAGGCCGAGCGTCCTGCCGCGCGGGATCGCGAACGAGACGCCGTCCACCGCATGCACCTGACCCCGCGCTCGGCTCAGGAGCGGACCGCGGGCGAGCGGGAACTGCTTGACGAGGTCGTGGACGGCGAGGAGCGGAGCTCGGCCCGGATCGAAGTCCGCGACGCCGCGCCCGCCGTTCGAGGTCGCGAGGCCGGGCCCGGTCATACCGGCGCCCCGTGCGAGCGCACGTCGGCCCCGATTACGCGTCTCGTCGCGACCGGGAGGTGACAGGCGACGGTGTGCCCGGGCCTTGTCGCGAGCAGGGCCGGCTGCGCCCGCGGGCAGACGGGGAGCGCATACGGGCAGCGCGGGTGGAACGCACAGCCGCTCGGGACGGAGATCAGGCTCGGCGGCGTGCCTTCGATCGGGTGGAGCGGCTCGGCGCGCGACGTCTCTGCGCCTGGCAGGGACTGGAGCAGCCCCCACGTGTACGGGTGCTCCGGCGTCTCGAGCACGCTCGCGAGCGGCCCCAGCTCGGCGACGCGGCCCGCGTACATCACGGCGACGTCGTCGGCGGTCTCGGCGACCACGCCGAGGTCGTGAGTGATCAGGACGACCGCGGTGCCATGCTCGGCCTGGAGGGTGCGGACGAGATCGAGGATCTGCGCCTGGACGGTGACGTCGAGCGCCGTTGTCGGCTCGTCCGCGATCAGGACCTCGGGATCGAGCACGAGCGCCATCGCGATCATCACGCGCTGGCGCATGCCACCCGAGAGCTCGTGCGGGTAGCTGTCGAGACGCTCGCCTGCGTTCGGGATCCCGACCTCGGCGAGCGCCTCGAGCGCGCGGTCCCGCGCGGCCTTCTCCGAGACGCGCTCGTGCGCCCTGATCGCCTCGACGATCTGCCAGCCGATCCTGTAGAGGGGGTGGAGCGAGGACAGCGGATCCTGGAAGACCATCGCGACGCGCTTTCCGCGCACCGCCCGCAGCTCGTCGGACGGGAGCGCGAGCAGGTCGACGCCGTCGAGCAGCACCTGGCCCTCGATCGTCGCGTTGGGGACGCGCGTGAGGCCCATCACGGTGAGCGCGGTCACGCTCTTCCCCGAGCCCGACTCGCCGACGACACCGAGCGTCCGCCCGCGGTCGACCGAGAGCGAGACGCCGTCGACGGCGTGCACCGTGCCGTCGTGGGTCTCGAACCGGACGTGGAGGTCGCGCACCTCGAGGAGTGCCATCAGTAGCGCACCCGCGGGTCGAGGAACGCGTAGACGATGTCCACGAAGATGTTCGCGGTGATGATGAAGAACGCGCCGAAGAGGACGGTGCCCTCGATCGACGGCAGGTCCGAGTTGATGATCGAGTCGTAGGCGTAGCGCCCGACCCCGGGGATGTTGAACACGGTCTCCGTGAGGATCGCTCCGCCGAGCAGGATCCCGATGTCGAGGCCGGCCATCGTCACGACGGGCGTCAGCGCCGCGCGCAGCCCGTGGCGCGCGACCACGCGGCGCTCCGAGAGCCCCTTCGCGCGCGCGGTGCGGATGTAGTCCTCGCCCATCGTGTCGATCAGGTTTCCGCGCACCATCCGTGCGTAGAAGGCGGCGAACGCCGCCGCGAGGACGCACCACGGCATCAGGAGCGAGGTGAACCAGCGCCAGGGCGACACCGTGATCGGGGTGTACGTCCCCGCTCCGGGCAGGAGGTGGATCATCCCGATGTCGTTCGAGAAGAGGAAGAGCGCGAGGAGCCCGAGGAAGTAGACCGGCGCCGAGATCGCGACCAGGGCCGCGCCCATCGTCGCGCGATCGAGTGCCGTCCGGGGCCGGAGCGCGGAGATCACCCCGACCGGGATCGCGACGAGCATCCAGACCACGAACGCGCCCGCCGTGAGCGAGAGCGTCACCGGGAGCCGGGTGAAGATCTGCGACCTGACCGAGACGCTGTTCTGGTACGAGTAGCCCAGGTCGAAATGCAGGACGAGGCCCTTGAGGAACAGCCAGTACTGCACGTATACCGGCTTGTCGAGCCCGAGGTTGTGACGGATCTGCGCGATCAGCTCCGGTGTCGCCTGCCGGCCGGCCCGGAGCGCCGCCGGGTCGGCCGAGGGGAAGACCGTGAAGATGAGGAACGTCAGCGCGCTCACGACGACGAGCAGCACGGCGCCCCAGAGGATGCGGCCGACGACGTAGCGCAGCATCGACGAGGAGGCGACGGCACCGATCGTCCCGACGATCGCACCTCCTCCCCCGGGCCGGCGGGCCCGGGGGGAGGGGGTGCTGGACGTGTCGAGCGTTGCGGACGTGGCGCGCCTACGAGCTCGACACGGCCATGAACGTGACGTCCGGAGAGCCGCCGTTCCACCGCTCGGGCGCCGCCGTGACCCGGGTCGAGTAGATCGACGGGAAGTTCTCCCAGATCCACGGGCACGGCGGCCGCCGACTCCGTCACCATCCGGTCGACCTTCGCCCACGCCGCCCAGCGGGCCTGCGGGGCGATGATCGTCTTGGCGTGCGCGATCGCCGCATTGATCTTGGGGTCGTTCAGGAGCGGCCAGTTCGAGTTGTTGACCGGCGTGATCCTGTTCCCCGCGAACGTGACGTCGAGCACGGTCTGCGGCTCGTGGAAGTCCGGGAGCCAGCCCACGTTCGGGCAGATGTTCGGCTCGTTCTTCGGCACGTTGCAGTACTTCGTGTACATCGTGGAGTGCGTGACCGAGATCGTCTTCACGTCGAAGCCGATCTTGGCCAGGTCGGCCGCGATGACCTGCGCGGTGTTCGAGCCGGGTGGCGAGTTGTCGGCCACCATCGTCACCTGCGGCCCCTTGAACATCCCGTTCGCATAGCCGGCCTTCCGCATCAGCGCCTTCGCCTTGACGACGCTGCCCGCGAAGCCCGGGCTCGGGAACGGGTCGAAGGCCAGGCCTCCGGCCTGCGTGAAGCCCTGCTTCGAGAAGCTCGGATCGATGAAGTGCGTTGCGATCCGCCCGTCGATCGCGCCGCCCCGCGTCAGGCGCATGGCGTTGCGGTCGAGCACGTACGCGACCGCCTGCCGCACGTAGAGGTTGTCGAACGGCGGCTTGCTCGTGTTCAGCGCGACGTAGCGGCTCCCTCCCGTGGGCGTGAAGTGGAGCTGACCACGCTGCGAGGAGTTCGAGAGGATCGACCTGAGCTCGGCCGGCGGAGGCGGCGAGTCGCCGTTCACGTCGGCTCCACCAGAGAGGATCGTCCGCGTCATCACGGTCGGATCCTGGTAGCCCTCCTTGAAGAGCACCTCGTCGGCGTGCGCGGGACGCCAGCTCGTCTTCGGGTTCCAGTTCGGGTTCCGGACGAGGTCGATCTCCTGCCCGGGCTTGTAGCCGATCCCGTTGATGTTCCCGGACGAGTCGTTCTTGATCATGTACGGCCCGGTCGCGACCTGGTGCATGCCGTAGGTCGACGTCGTCTGCGCGTCGAACGGCTTCGCGTACTCCCTCGGGACAGGCGCGGTCATCAGCAGCCCGAGCGAGCCCGTGAACACGCCGTCGGGCCGCTTCAGCCGGAAGACGAGCGTGGTCTTGTTCGGCGTCTGGATCCCCTTGATGGCCGGGATGCCGTTCGTGGCCTTCGCCGGCGCCCCGACGAGGTCGCCGAAGTACGCGCCGGCATAGCCGTTCGCGACGCTCGCCGAGAAGCCGCGCTCGATCGCGTACTTCACGTCCGCCGAGGTCACGGCGCGGTTCACGGGCGGGCTGAAGCGGACGCCCGGCCGGATGTGCACCGTGACGGTCTTCCCGCCGTTCGAGTAGCTCGGCATCGCCGACGCGAGGTCGGGGATCGCGTTGATGCTGTTCGGCTTGTACGCGAGCAACGGCCGCTGGGTTGCGTACGAGATCTCGTAGGTGAACGAGTAGTACGCCTGACCCGGGTCGATGTGGTCGACGTCGCCGGCGGAGAGGACGGTGATCGTCCCGCCCGCCTGCCGGTGGGCGGCGGTCGCGGCGCTCGCCCCGAGCGCGGCGACGGCCATCGTGAGAAGCGCCGTCACCGCCATACGGCGGCGGCCGACGACCCTCGTGAGTGCTGACATCGCTCCTCCTTCGAGCGTTGGGTTGGTCATGCCGCTTTGGGGTCGAGGGCGTCCCGGATCCCGTCGCCGAGCAGGTTGAAGGCGAGCACGGTGAGCAGGAGCGCGATGCCCGGGAAGAGGAAGAACCACCAGGCGGTGGCAAAGATCGGCGTCGCCTCGGCGAGCATCTCGCCCCAGCTCGCCTGCGGCGGGTTGATCCCGACGCCGAGGTACGAGAGCGCCGCCTCGAGCAGGATGTTCTGCGGGATGACGAGCGTCGAGTAGACGACGATCGGCGCCACGAGGTTGGGCAGCAGCTCGCGGAACATGATCGTCGTCGACCCGGCGCCTCCTGCGCGTGCGGCCTCGACGAACTCCTTCTCGCGGAGGGAGAGGGTCTGGCCGCGGATGATGCGACCGATGTAGGTCCAGTTGACGACCACGATCGCGACGATCACGGTCGAGAGGCCGGGCTTGATCGTCCCGCGCACGCAGCCGTTCCCGAGCGAGCACGACGACGCGATCCCGAGAGCGAGCAGGAGGATCGGGAACGCGAGAGTCACGTCGATGATGCGAGAGATGAGCGTGTCGACCGGGCCGCGATGGAAGCCGGCGAGCATGCCCGCCACGACCCCGAGCCCGACCGACAGCGCCGTGGCGATGAGCGCTACCTGGAGCGACACGCGCGCGCCGTAGACGACCCGCGAGAAGACGTCACGCCCGACGGTGTCGACGCCGAAGAGGAACTGGCGGGAGGGGCCGGTCGGGGTGCCGAAGCTCGGGTCGAGCGTGCCCGGGTACTGCGCGTTCGGCGGATGGCCGAGGAGCCGCACGATCCAGGGGGCGAAGATCGCGACGGCGATCTCGAAGACGATGAACCCGAGCGCGGCGAGCGCCACCCTGTCCTCGCGGAACCGCTCCCAGAAGAGCTGGGACGGGGTCCTGCCCGCGACCGAGGACCGTTCTCCCTCCGGCGCGCCTCCGGGCCAGGTCTCGAAGACGGGCTCGGCCGTCGTCGTCATGGACGCGCCCGTCTCGATGCCGCCCGACGCGCATGGATGTCCATACCGCCACGCTGCACCTCGGGCGGTCGCCGGCCGATCCTGCGGAAAGACGATCGCCCGTACGCTCGCGGTCGGGCGTCAGGCGGAACCCCGCATCGTCCGATCGGACGACCCCCACGCCGTTCGAGGTCTGCGAGCCGCATGTCGATGCGGCTGGGGCGCTCCCGGGTGTCCTACGACCGGTCGATGCCGCGGAGCTCCGCGATGAGCCGCTCCACGTGCACGACGCCGGTGAGCTCCTCGTGGAGCCCGTCGAGCTCGAGCATCGCCGCGGTCAGGATCGCCACCTTCTGGCGCTCCGTCAGCGGGTGGCCGCACTCCTCGCACAAGCCGAAGCCGGTCAAGGTCGCCTGGGCGACGCGTTGGGCCGCGACGACCTGGATCGTGGACTCGATGCCTTCGCTCGCTCTCGGCTGCGACACCATGCGCGGCATCTTCCCGCCACGGAGTGGCGCGGGCAATCGTCCGACCGCACGATCGGGGAGCCGAGACCGGCTCAACCGGCGGCTCGACCCGAGACCGGGACGCGGACCTCGACACGCGTGCCCTCGCCGGGCGCCGAGAGGAGCTCCATGTGCCCGCCGGCGGCCTCGACCCGGACACGCTGGGCGGCGAGGCCGATGTGGCCGTCCGCGAGCCGCTCCTCCGGCCTCCCGGCGGGGAACCCCCGGCCGTCGTCCTCGACGACGAGCACGAGCGCCTCGTCCCGCTCGGCGAGCGAGACGGTGACCTCGTTCGCCTCGGCGTGACGGACGACGTTCGACAGGAGCTCGCGCGCAGCGGAGAAGACGAGCTGATCCTGGGGGTGCGGGCCTCCGCCGTGCAGGTCGAGACGCAGGTGCAGGCGTCCGCGGGCGGCCGCCTCCTGGGAGACCGAACGGAGCGCCGCCTCGAGCCCGGCCGCCTCGAGGACGTACGGGTGGAGCTCGAAGACCGCCTCGCGGAGCTGCCCGGCCGCGGCGACGAGCGCGGCGTCGGCGCGCCCGAGGGCGGGATGCGTGATGGACTCGCCGGCCTCCTCCAGCTCGTGCCGCGCGGAGAGGAGGTTCTGGATGGCGTGGTCGTGGAGCGCCTCGGCAAGCGCCTTCCTCTCGCGCTGCTCCGCCTCGAGTGCGTCGGTGAGGAGACGCGAGCGGTCGGCGGCGAGGCGCGAGGCGAGCTCGGTCCGGCGCTCGAGCAGCAGCGAGAGCATCACGCAGGCGACCCCGACCCAGGCGAGATAGCCGGCCTGCGTGACGATGAACCGCGTCACGGCGGGTTGCGCGGTGCCGGGATGCACCACCGCCTGGACGACGTAGGTGGCGGTCGTGAGGACGACCGCGAGCGCCGTGAAGGCCGGTCGGAAGCGGAATGCGACGGCGACGGGGATCAGGAAGAACGCGAGCCGCGCATGGGAGTAGGCCCCGCCCGAGAGCACGGCGAGCACGCCGATCGCGACGATGTCGATCGCGGTCGCGACGATCGCGAACCGCTCGCCGGCCCGGCGCAGGTGAACGTAAGCGAGGACCCCGGCGCTCCAGGCCGCGAACAGCCCCAGCACGACGAGGAACCAGTCCCGTTGCTCGTTGGGGCCGATGCTCTCGCCGAGGGCGATCAGGGCGATCGCCGGCAGCCGGAGCCATGCGACGGCGCGCTCCGCCTCCGCAGTCGCCTCCCCGAACGACGCGGGGAAGGTCGGACGCTCCACCTGCTACGGCCTACTCGATCAGCCCTCGCCGCATCGCGCTCGCGACGGCGGCCGCGCGATCCGAGACTCCGAGCTTCTCGTAGAGGTGCTGGACGTGCGTCTTCACGGTCGTGAGGCCGAGGTACAGCTCCTTCGCGATCTGCGGGAGGCTCTTCCCCGCGGCGATCATGTGGAGGATCTCCTGCTCCCGCGGGGTCAGCGCGGGGGCGTCGGTCTGCTTGCGCAGGCGGATCTCGGAGACGAGGCCTGCGGCCACGTCGGGCGGCACGACGTTCTCGCCCCTGGCGCAGGCGAGCACCGCGTCGGCGATCTGCTCGCGGCGCGCCTCCTTCGAGACGAAGCCGGCCGCGCCGATCTCGAGCGCGCGGTAGACGACGCCGCTGTCGGTGAACGCCGACACGATGAGGACGCGCGTCGGGAGCTGCTCCCGCACGACCGCGTGCGTCACCGCGACGCCGTCGAGCTCGGGGAGCTTGTAGTCCAACAGGGCTACATCCGGTTGATGCTGCTGGATCTCGGCGAGGGCGGAGCGTCCGTCCTCGGCTTCGGCGACGATCTCGACGCTGCCGCTCGCGAGGAGCGCTCGTACGACCCCTTCGCGGTAGAGCGGATGGTCGTCGGCGACGACGACCCTGACCCGCTTCTTCCCTTGCTCCTGCATGGTGGCGTCACTCATGGTACGTCTCCCCGCTAGGCCGGCACGTTGCCGAGCGTGACGGCGACGGTGCGCGTGCCCGAGCCGCGGACGACCCGGAGGGTCACGTGGTCGCCCGGCGCGAGCGGCGCGAGGACATCGGTCAGCCGGCCGGACGATGCGATCGGCTTGCCGTCGACCGCGACGATCGAGTCGCCCCCGGTGAACGCGGTCACGCCGCCGACCGTTACCTGCCTCCTGGCCGCGACGATGCCGGCCTTCGCGGCGGGGCTGCCCCTGGTCACGCGAAGCACCACGACGCCGTGGGCGGGGAGGCCCTTCACGACGTGGGACACGTTCGGGGCGATCGTCTCGACCTCGACGCCGAGCCAGGGATGCTCGGCGTGGCCGTGTGCGATCAGCTCGCTCGCGACGGTGCGAGCCGTCCCGCTCGGGATCGCGAAGCCGATCCCGACGTTCGCGTCGACGGTGCCGGCCTCGAGCTGCGCGTTGATCCCGATCACGCGCCCGTACCGGTCGAGGAGCGGCCCCCCCGAGTTGCCGTGGTTGATCGGGGCATCGGTCTGGACCGCGCCCGCGATGGTGCGCCCGTTGGGCGACTCGATGTCGCGGCCGGTTGCGCTCACGATGCCCGCCGTCATCGTCCGCTCCAGCCCGAACGGATTGCCGATTGCGTACGCGCGGTTCCCGACCTGGACGCTGTCGGAGCCCGCGAACGTCAGCGGGTGGAGCGCCGCTGCGGGGGCTTTGACGCGGACGACCGCGATGTCCGTCGTCGGGTCGGTGCCCACGATCGTGGCCGGATACGTCGCGCCCCCGCTGAAGCCGACGCGGATGTCGTGCGCGCCCTGCACGACGTGGTCGTTCGTGACGATGTCTCCGCGACGGTCGACGACGAAGCCGGAGCCGAGGGCGCCGACCTGCTCGGTGCCGCCGGGCGTGAAGAGCGTCGGCGGGACGACCTGGGTCAGGGTGTCCTTGATCACGACGACGGCGGGCGAGTCGGCACGGTAGATCGCCTCGGGCGAGAGGGCGGCGCCGGCCCGTGCGGCGCTCGCCGGCTGCGCGACGACAGGTGCAGCCGCGAGGGGGGCAGGGCTCGACTGCCCTCCGCGCATCGCCACGCCGACCGCCGCTCCGGCGGCGGCTCCGGCGACGACGGCCGCGACCACGATGGCAAGTGTGCGTCCCATGAGGTGCTCCTGGAATCGACGTGGAGTACGGGGTAGGACCGAATCGTCTCTCCCGTCGCGGGCGGGAAGGATCGCCCGCTCGGGCTATCGGAGCGGCGGGTCGCGGCGACGGCGGACGAGCCTTGCCTCGTCTCGTCGGTCGTCCGTTCGGCTGATGGGTCGCATCGGGTGGGACCGCGATGCTGACTGCCGCGATGGTCACGCCGAGGGCGGGAGAGGTCGAGCCTGCGTGACGGGCCCGCTCGGCCACGAGATCGTCGCTGCGGTCTCGATCGTGACCATCACGACCGCGATGCTCGCCGCCGGACGCCGTGACGAGCGGTCGGGCTTCTTCGGACAGCGCCGCGATCTCGCGCCGTCGCGTCTCGCTGTCGTCGGGAGGCTCGCCGCGGTCGCGCTGGTCGCCGCGCTCGCCGTCGTCGTCGCCTTCCGCCCGCACCACAGCCCGCCTGCGGCCTCGCCGATCGTCCTGACGGGAGTCGGCTCACCTGCGACCCACGTGTCGTGCCGCTCGCCCCGCACGCCGAGATCGTCATCATCTCCGGGACGCCCGGAGAGCCCCGGCGGCCGTTGCCGGCGGGCGACACGTCCCCCGCCGGGCTGAGCCGATCGCCGCCCGCGCCGCGGGCGTGCTATCCCTCCCCGGGTGAAGCCTCGCGTCGCCGCGCCGGTCCTCGTCGGCGGGTTGCTCGTCGTCCTGGTCGCGGTCGCGACCGTGGCGGTCGCCTGGCTCCTGTGGGCCCGCGCCGACGACCGGGAGCGCGACCACGACGACCGCGCGGCGCAGGCCGTGAACCAGGCACTCCAGAACAGCGTGGGCAGGACCGTGACCAGTCTTCGCGCCGCGGCCGGCCTCGTCGGCGTGAACGGCGGGGTCGACCGAACGAGCTTCAGCGCCTACGCGCGGGCCGTCGGGTCGATCGGGGCGACCGACGGGCTGGCGCTCGCGACGATCGTCCCGCGTGACGCACGAAGGAGTTTCGAGGCGGCGACGGGCAGTCGGATCACCGAGCTCGCTCGACCGGGTGTGCTGCGGGGAGCGGCCAACCGTGCCTCCTATGTCCCGATCGTCGCCGTGTGGCCGGAGGTCGCTGAGTTCACCTCCCTGATCGGGTTCGACCTGAGGAGCGAGCCCGCGCGGCGCGCTGCTCTCGAGCGCGCGAGGACGACGCGGCGCACGGCTTTCACGCGGGACATTCGGTTCCTGTCCGGCGGACGCGGGATCCAGGCCGTTCGGCCGGTCTATGCGCCGACCCGGAGCGGAGGGGCCCCCGTCGCCTACGTGACCGCCTGGTTCAGCCGCGCGATGCTCGCGAATGCGTTCTCGCGCCTACCCACCGACGTGCGCGCCCGCGTGACGATGGGCGACACGCAGCTCTACGCGACGAAGGACCCACCGTCCGCCGGAGCGATGCGCTCGATCGCGCTGGGCGGGCGCAGGTGGCTCGTGGTCGCCCGGGGCGAGCCGGTATCCCGCTCCGCATCGCTTGCGGTCCTGATCGGAGGTGCGCTGCTGGCCCTGATGCTCGCGGCGTTCACCTGGGCTCGGACGGCGTCGGAGCGCAGGCTCGTTCGTGCCCGCGACGCCGAGCGCGACGCACGTGAGCGAGCCGAGCTACTCGAGCGCACGGCCGCGCACTTCGTCGTCGCGGCGACCGCGTCCGACGTGGCAGCCTCGGCGGTCGCCGAGCTCGCGGCGGGGGGCGTCGACCTGGCTGCCGTCTACGTCCGGCTGGGCGAGGACGAGGAGCGGCTCGCCGAGAGAGGCTCCCCGGCCGACCTCGTCGAGGCGGACGCGGCCGCAGCCACGGCGATGTGGACGGGGAAGGCCGTCGAGCTTCCCGCAGCCGGAGCGGAAGGCGAGCCGAACGTTGCCACGGGCCTGTCGCTACTGGGCGTCCCGCTCCTCGGTGCGCGACGTGAGACGGTAGGTGCGCTCGTGGCCGGGTCGCGGCAGGCGGGGTGGCTCATCCCGGGCATGCAGCCCGTCGTCGTGGGCGTCGCGGAGCAGTGCGGGGTCGCACTGCAGCTGGCGCGGCTTCGCTCCGTCGAGGACGAGGCGCGCCGCCGCGCCGACATCCTGAAGCGCCTTGCGGCGAGCCTGTCGGGCGCCGCGTTGCCGACCGA
Organism: uncultured Actinomycetes bacterium; assembly: GCA_963739405.1. Classification (GTDB taxonomy): domain Bacteria; phylum Actinomycetota; class Thermoleophilia; order Gaiellales; family Gaiellaceae; genus Gaiella. The sequence continues at coordinate 191,380 of CAVUAH010000014.1, forward strand.
GGTCGCAGAGGCAAGCATCCCCTACCTGTTCGAGGCGTTCGACGCCGATCTCGCGACCGTCGGCGTCGCCGCCGGGGACGAGGTGCGCACGCTGAAAGTGCCGGCGGGGCTCGGTCGCGGCGGATGGCGGTGGCGGCCCGTGCCGCGCGCGACGTCCACGCCGACGGCGGACGCGATGCGCGAGCGCCGCACGATCGAGCTCCGTGGGCGGGGACGTGTCCGAGAGGCCTACCCGCCCGAGGTCGAGCAGCTACTTGCGGGCGTCGAGTCGATGGTCGTCGTCTCCTTCCCGCGCTCGACCGGTGCGGTGGGGATCGCGTTCCACGAGGACCGGACGCTGACCGGCGACGAGCGGCAGATGCTCGACGCGATCGCCGAGGAGCTGACGCGCGCTCTGGAGCGTGCGGCGCTCCTCGAGGCCGAGCGGGAGGCGCGCCAGCACGCGGAGCTTCTCGAGCGGCATGCCGCGCGGCTCGCTGCGGCGACCACCGACGTGGAAGTGGCGGAGGCCACCGTCGCCGAGATCGAGGCCTTCGGCGCGGACGTCGTGCTCGTCTGGGCGCTGAGCGACGCGGATCGTCTCGAGGCGCTCGCCTGCTCGGCGGCCGCTGACGAGACGAAGCGCCGCTTCAGCGTCTATCCGCTGGAGCTGGAGGGGCTCGTCGCCGACGCGATGAGGACGCGTGCGCTCGTCGCCGTCGGCTCCGGCGAGGAGTACGACGCCCGGTATCCCGCGTTCGCGGAGGAGCGGAGGCGGGTTGGCGCAGAGTCGCTCCTCGCCCTGCCGCTGCGCACGTCGCGGGGACAGGTCATCGGTGCGATCTCCGCGACCTCGACGGGCCCGGAGTGGGCGTCCAGGGAGCGGCGGCCGCTCCTGCTCGGCCTCGCGGAGCAGACCGGCGTCGCCCTGGAACGGGCTCGGCTCCAGACGGAGGCCGAGCGGGCGGCCGAGGACAACTCCTTCCTTGCGCTCGTCGGCGAGTCGCTCGAGCGCGCGACGACGGTCGACGGCAGGGCGCGCCGCGTCGTCGAGGAGCTGATCGACCGGCGCGCGACTTTCGCGGCCGTCCACCTCGTGGGGGAGGACGGGGTGGTCGAGGAGATCGCAAGCGGCGGCTCGCGGCCTCCGGAGCTCGACGACGACGAACGTTGGATGGAGTGGGTCGAGCGTGTCGTCGAGACGGGCCGGGAGGCGCCGTCCGGCTTGCCCACAGCGCCCGGTGTCGTCCAGGCCGGAGCGCCGCCCCTTCTCGTCCTCCCGTTACGGGCGCGGGGGCACAGCCTCGGCGCGCTCACGCTGCGGATCGCGCCGGGCGCCGACTGGAAGCCCGTTCTCCCGCCGGCCGTCGCCCGGGAGATCGCGGGACGGGCTGCCCTCGCGCTCGACAACGCGCTCGTGTACGAGCGGGAGCGCGACGTGTCCCACACCCTGCAGCTCGGCCTGCTCGGCGGCGCGCTGCCCGAGTTCGAGAACGTCGTCGTCACCCCGGCCTACCGCGCGGGAACCGCGGCCCTCGAGGTGGGAGGCGACTGGTACGACGCGTTCCCGCTCCTCTCGGGCTCGGTCGCCCTCGTCGTCGGGGACGTCGTCGGCCACGGCCTGGAGGCCGCCGTCGCGATGGGCCAGCTGCGTGGCGCCGTCTCCGCGCTCGCCCAGACCGCCGGCCCTGCGGAGCTGCTCGATCGCCTGGACGCGTTCGTGGAGACCGTGCCCTCGGCCGCGACCGCGACCCTGGCGTTCGTCGACCTCGACTGCGACACGGGGCGTCTTCGCTACGCGTGCGCCGGTCATCCGCCCCCGCTCATCGTCTCGCCCGACGGCCGCACGCGCTTCCTCTGGGATGGGCGGTCGGCGCCGCTCGGGTCGATGCTGGGGGACAGCCGCGGGGAGGCAGACGAGCAGCTCGACGAGGGGGAGACGCTGGTGCTCTACACGGACGGGCTCGTGGAGCGCCGGTCGACGAGCATCGACGTCGGCCTCGAGCGCCTCGCAGACGTCGCGCGCCTGAGCGCGCCAGGGGCCCCGGCGCTCGCGGACGAGATCTGCGACGCCCTGATCGAGGGCCCGAGCCAGGACGACGACGTTTGCGTTCTGACGATTCATCGCATCCCGATGACGATCATGTTCAGTCGCTCGTTTCGCGCCGCACCCTCCGAGCTCGCAGGCCTCCGCGAGGCGTTCCGCGGCTGGCTCGAGGAGCAGGGCGTGGCGGAGGACGTGGAGCGCGGCCTCGTCCTCGCCGTGTCGGAGGCCGCCGCGAACTCGGTGGAGCACGCGTACGACTGCGACGGCGCCGGCATCGTCACGGTCACCGCGCACCTCCTGGACGATCGGGTCAGGGTCGCGATCCGCGACGAGGGAACATGGCGCGAGCGACCGAGCGACTCGGACCGGGGGCGGGGCCTTGCGATCATGAGGGCGATCGTGGAGGAGGTGTCGATCGAGCGTGAGGGCGCGGCTACCGTGGTCCGCATGGCCCAGAGCGCAGCCCGGGAGGTCGCGTCCGCGTGACCGAGAACGGCATCGTCGCGATCAACCGCGACGATCGAGACGGCGTGGACGTGATCCAGCTCGACGGCGAAGTCGACCTGACGAACGCCGACGCCGTGCTCGCCGCCGTCGAGGCGACTCTGTCACCCTCCGTCGTGCTCGACCTGACCCGGGTCGGGTACCTCGACAGCTCCGGCCTCAGGGCGATCGACCGTGGTCATCGGCATCTGACGGCCGACGGCCGCTCGTTCTTCATCGTCTCGCCGCCCGACACGCCTGCGGACTGGACGTTCCGGATCGCCGGATTCGGCTCCGAGTGGCTCGCTGCGAGCCTCGACGCTGCGCTCGCAAGCGCAGCGGCGTCCCGGCGTTAGCGCGTCACCGCCGCTCGGGCCGGCCGGATCGTGCCTCACCCACGTGGCGGGCGATCATCCGAGCGATCTCCCTGCCCGTCGCTCGCCCTTGGTGACGCCCGAGAACGGTCTCGCCCCGGAGCAGGACGAGGGCCGGAGCTGCCGAGACGTCGAGCGCGCGCGCAAGCTTCGGGCTCTGGTCGATGTCCACGGTGGCCACCCGGAGCCGTCGCTTCTCCGTGACGCCGACCCACGCGACGAGACTCGCCATGCGACGCGCCGGGCCGGAGCGCCGGTCGGAGAAGAAGACGAGGAGCGGCCGTTCGTCGTTTGCTACGTGCATACACCCCGGGTACCACCTCCGCGCCGGACGGAAACGCCGGCGGGCACGTTTTCCTCCTCGCACGGGGGGTAAGACCACCAGCGTGGGGAGAAGCGGTCCGGCGGCCCGTGCCGTCGTGATCGCAGGAGGGGGTCGGCCCGCCGATCCCCTCCATCGTTTTGGAGGCCCGGGCGGCGGGTAGCCCGGCCATGCGACACCACGAACGCGAGACAACCAAGAGAGGTGAGTCAATGGGCATCGGCGTGAGTCTTCTGTTGATCGCGATCGGCGCGATCCTGACCTGGGCCGTGACGGCGACGGCCTCCGGCGTCGACCTCGACACGGTCGGGGTGATCCTGATGGTCGTCGGCGCTGCCGGCGGGCTCATCTCGCTCGTCTTCTGGTCCAGCTGGGGCGGGTTCGGCGGCCGCGAGACGGTCATCCGTGAGCGCGACCGGGTGGTCGAGCCCTGAACAGATCGCCTGAACCGGTCGACGGGGGCGCCGGGACGGCGCCCCCGTCATGATGTGGTGAGATGAGCGGGACCCTCGAGAGCTTCGACGGTGGGTTGGTCGCCGTGACGCTGCACGGCGAGCTCGATGCGCACGACGCGCCCGAGCTCCGCCGGCTGTTCGCGTCTGCGCTCGACCAGGCCGGCGCCGACGGGCCGCGGCTGCTGCTCGACCTGAGCCAGGTGGGGTTCCTCGACTCGACGGTCCTCGGGAGCATCGTCGGGCTGCTTCGTCGCACGCGCGAAGCAGGCGGTGACCTGGGCGTCGTGCTTCCGCTCGGGAGCGCGGTTCGGATCTTCGAGATCACCAGCCTCGACACGATCCTGACGACGTATCCGACACGAGCGGCTGCGCTCGAGCCCTCGTAGGCAGCCACGTGCGCAGCTGAGGTTTCGACTGCGGACAGGACGGGTAGGCATGCCGACGTCCAGGCCCGCCCTCCCCCAGCGGGCCAGCGAGTGGGGTACGCGCGGCGAGCCCACCCTCCTCCTCGCCTCGCGCCCCCCTCGCGACCCTTCCGCGACCCGGCAGGCCGCGACCCGGCAGGCAGAGCCCCTACGCCGGGTCGGCTGCGGCCGAGAGGCTCCTCCGCATGCGCACGACGGTGCCCCGGCCGTCTGCACCCGACCCGATCTCGACCTCGTCGACCAGCGCGTGGATGACTGCGAGCCCCATGCCGCTCTCCGACAGCTCGACGGCGGGCAGAGCCGGCGGCCCGGCTGTCGGGAACCCGGGGCCGTCGTCCTCGACGCAGATCTCGATCGCTCCGTCCTCGACCGCGTACCGGATGCGAACCGTGCCCTCCGCCGTGCCCGCGTGTCGCACGGCGTTCCCGCATGCCTCGGTCACCGCGAGCTTCAGGTCTGCCAGCGTCGTCTGGTCGACGTGCTCATCGCGCGCGATTCCCGCCAGAGCCAGCCGGGCGAGGATCAGGTACTCCGTCCGCGCCGGGATCTCGAGGGTGACCACGGCGTCGCTCACGTGACCGGCCCCTGCAGCGAGTCCTCGAGCCGGCCGCGCATCTGATGGAGGGCCCTGCGGAGCAGACGCGAGACGTGCATCTGCGAGATGCCGACCCGCGCCGCGATCTCCGACTGGGTGAGCCCCTCGAAGAACCGAAGCTCGACGATGACGCGCTCTCGCTCGTCGAGCGCCTCGAAGCCCGCCTCGACGAGAGCGGCGTCCTCGACCTCGTCGAAGCCCTCGTCGAGCGATCCGAGCACGTCCTGCATCGCCTCGTCCCGATCGGCGCCGCCGACCGGGTGAGAGAGCGAGAGGGTGGAGTACGCCTCCCAGGTCTGGAGCGCCTCGATCACGTCGTCCTCCTCCGCGCCCGTCACCGCTGCGAGCTCCGAGATCGTCGGTGCGCGCCCGCGCTGCGAGGTCTCGGTCTCGATCACGCGGCTGAGCTTCGCGCTCAGCTCCTTCATCCGCCGCGGGACGTGGAGCGCCCAGGAGCGGTCGCGGAAGTGCCGCTGGATCTCGCCGACGATCGTCGGCACGGCGTACGTCGTGAACTGGACCTCGCGGGACGTGTCGAAGCGCTCGATCGAGAGGAGCAGCCCGATCGATCCGACCTGCACGAGATCGTCGAAGGGCTCGCCGCGACCCGCGTACCGCCCGGCGAGGCTGCGGACGAGCGGCATGTACCGCTCGACGAGCGTGTCGCGTGCGCCCTCGTCCCCGGCTCGGTATGCGTCGATCAGGGCGGCGAAGTCGACGTCCTGCGTCACTCGACGCCACCGCCCTCGCGTCCGCGGACTGCGACCGTCAGCTCGAGCCACGCGCCGTGCTGTCCGTCGATCGGAACCTCCTCGACCGTGTCGACGAGGCGGGTGAGCACGCGGCGCAGCGCGAGGTCGTCGAGCCTGCCGCTCGGGTACGGTCCCAGCCGCAGGACGAGCCCCGTCGTGCTCGCGTCCGCCTCGATCCGAGCCGTGTCCCCGACGACGCCCTGCATCAGCACGCTGTCGACCGCGAGGAGCAGGTCGTCGACCCGATCCACCGGGAGGTCGAAGCGTGCGGCGATGCCGCCGAGCACGAGCCCGGGGACGTCCCGGAATCGACGGTCGGCGGGAAGCGCGAGCGTCGTCCGCGCCGGCCGGGGGCTCTCGGAGCCGGTGCTCACCAGGTTCTGCGTCCTAGACGGCGGTCGCCGCGCGGGCGGACGCGAGCGACTCGTGCATCGCGAAGACCCGATCGAGGAGCGTGATCTCGAAGATGCGACGGATATGGGGTGACGGGCACACGACCGCGACCTGACCGCCGCGCGCCCGGAGTCGCTTCACCGCGCCGAGCAGCACGCCGAGGGTCATGGAGTCGACGAACGTCGCGTCCGAGAGGTCGACGACCACGCGGCGCGCACCTTCGTCGATCGCCTCCGTGAGCGCGTCGCGCAGCGCGGGGGCCGTCTGGAGGTCGGCCTGTCCATGGACGACGAGCACTGCCCCGGACCCGTCGAATGCGACACGCTCGACCGCGAAGTCCGGCTCGAGCTCCGTCACTGTGCTCTGCTCGTCATCTCTCCTCAGCCGCCTCGCTGCGATGGCTACCCCGGAACGCGCCACGTCAAACGTACCCACCTGGACGGCGCGACGTTTCCGGGCGCGCCGCTCGGGGAATCCATCGAGGACGAAAGGGAGGCGAACATGATCTGGCTGATCGTTCTACTGCTCGTCCTGCTCGCGGTCGTCGGCGGGTGGGCGGTCTCGAAGCTGTTGCTCGCGCTGCTCGTCGTCGCCGTCGTCGTCGCGCTGTTCGGTGCATTCGGCCGGACGGCCTGACACGCGCCCGCCCCGGTCGGGAAGGATCGCCCCGACCGGGGCAGCGACCACTTGACAGTATACCCCTATAGGGTATGCTGGCGTAGCGATGCGAGAGCGGTCACGAGACACCTCACGGAGCCCACACAGGGTCGTCCAACCGAGTCGCCGCCCTCGCGACGCTCCACTGCCTCGCGGGCTGTGCGATCGGCGAGGTGCTGGGGATGGTGCTGGGGACGGCTCTCGGGCTCGGCAACCCGGCGACCATCGCTCTTGCAGTGGTGCTCGCGTTCGTGTTCGGCTACTCGCTGACGATGCTCCCGCTGCTGCGCGCGGGGCTGGCGCTCACCGCGGCGCTCGTGCTCGCATTCGCGTCGGACTCGTTCTCGATCGCTCTCATGGAGCTCGTCGACAACGGCGTGATGCTCGCGGTGCCGGGAGCGATGGGCGCGGGCCTCGGCGACCCGCTCTTCTGGGGTGCGCTCGCCTTCTCGCTGGCGGTCGCGTTCGTCGCGGCGTTCCCGCTCAACAAGGCGCTGATCGCCCGCGGCCAGGGCCACGCGGTCGTGCACTCCGGCCACGGCCGGAGCGGTGCGCCCGAAGGCGTGGCCGGGTCGTCGCGAAAGCTGATCCTCCTCGGCGTCGCGTCGATCGCCGTCACGCTCGTCGTCGCGACCGGCAGCGCGCTCGTCGTCGAGTCCCGCCGCGGCGAGGGGCACGCCGCGGGCGCTCAGGGCGTGCGCCTGCGGAGCGTGGCGGCAGCGAGGACGAGCGCGAGCACGGTGCACCCGACCAGCACGGCGACGTCGAGGGCAAGGCGCCAGTCGTACGACGCCTCGACCCCGACGCGCTCGAGCGCGTCGTAGGCATAGGTCAGCGGCAGCACGTACGAGAGGAGCTCGAGCGGCCGCGCCATCTCGTCCGTCGGGACGAACAGACCGCAGAGGAGGAGCTGCGGCAGGACGAACGCGGGCATGAACTGCACCGCCTGGAACTCGGTGCGGGCGAACGCGCTCGCGAACAGGCCGAGCGCGCTGCCGAGCACGGCATTGAGGATCGCGAGGGCGACGATCAGCCACGGCGACCCGGCGACGTCCAGCCCGAGCAGGAGGAACGCAACCGCCGAGACGAGGGTCGCCTGGACGGCGGCGGCGAGGGCGAAGGCGAGGCCGTACCCGCCGAGCAGGTCGAGCTTGGAGAGCGGCAGCGTCATCAGCCGCTCGAGCGTCCCGGTGGTCCGCTCGCGCAGCATCGTGATCGACGTCACGACGAACATCGCGATGAAGGGGAAGAGCCCGAGCAGCGGCGCGCCGATGCGGTCGAAGACCCCGGGCGTGTCGATGAAGAGCCAGTCGAGCAGCGAGACGAGCACGCAGGGCACGAGGAGCAGCAGCGCGATCGTGCGCGGGTCGCGGCGGAGCTGGAGGAGCACGCGGGTGGTCGTCGCCGAGAGTGCGGTCACGGGCCGACCTCGGACGTGACGAGGCGCAGGAACGCCTCGTCCATGTCCTCCGCGCCGGTTCGCGCGCGGATCACCGCGGGAGACCCACCCGCGAGGAGCCGTCCGCCCCGGACGAGCAGGAGCTCGTCGCAGCGCTCCGCCTCGTCCATGACGTGGCTGGAGACGAGCAGCGCTGCCCCGGCGTCGGCGAGCCGGGCGAAGGTCTGCCAGAGGTCGCGTCGCAGGAGCGGGTCGAGCCCGACGGTGGGCTCGTCCAGCACGAGCAGCTCCGGCCGTCCGACGAGCGCCGTCGCGAGCGACACTCGCGACCGCTGGCCTCCCGAGAGCCGGCCGACGACGCTCGAGGAGTCGTCGCCGAGCCCGACGAGCTCGATCGCCTCGTCGGCCTCCGTCCCCGCCGCTCCGACGATGCGGGCGAAGTAGTGGACGTTCTCGCGCACCGTGAGGTCGCCGTAGACGGCCGGGCTCTGGGTCGTGTACGCGACCCGGTGCCGGAGGCCCGCCGAGCCTGCGGGCTGGCCGAGCACCGTCACCGAGCCCGACGCGACGACCTGCGTGCCGACGATCGCGCGCATCAGCGTCGACTTGCCGCTGCCCGACGGGCCGAGCAGCCCGGTGACGGCCCCGGCGCGCACGGCGAGCGTGATCCGGTCGAGCGCGTCGCGCCCGCCCCGCACGACGTGGAGGCGGTCGACCTCGACGGCATGCTCGTCGGCCATCGGCTGGTTCTATCGCAGACGTCCCGCCGCGCCGCGCAGGGGTGTCCGACTCGGAGCCGGACACCAGGCGCCTCGCACCGCGGGACGCCGGCTCAGACGATCTCGGGCACCATCTCGATCGCGCCGCACGGGCACTCGGCGACGCAGATCCCGCAGCCCTTGCAGAAGTCGTAGTCGAACGCGTACCCGCGCCCCGCCGCCTCGCGGTCGCGTCCCTCGAGCTTGATCACCGAGTTGTCGGGGCAGACGCCGAAGCAGTTGTCGCAGTCGAAGCAGTTGCCGCACGAGAGGCAGCGGCGCGCCTCGAAGAGCGCCGTCGTCTCGTCGAGACCGCCGACGACCTCCTCGAACGTCGAGCTCCGTCGTGCCAGCTCGAGCGTCGGCTGCACCGATCGCGGCGCGTCCGAGTAGTACCAGGTGTTGAGGCCGTCGAACTCGGCCAGGCCATGCTTCGGTGCGGGCTCATAGGCGGCGGTGCGGAGCCAGGCGTCGATGTGCCGAGCGGCCTTCTTGCCGTGGCCCACGGCCACGGTCACCGTCCGCTCGGCGGGCACCATGTCGCCGCCGGCGAAGATTCCGGGGTGGCCGGTCATCAGGTTCGGGCCGACCTGCACGACACCGTCGTCGACCTCGATTCCCGGGACGCCGTCGAGCAGCGCCAGGTCGGACTCCTGCCCGAGCGCGAGCACGAGCGCGTCGGCCTCGAGCTCCTCGAGCTCGCCCGTCGGCTGCGGGAACCCGCTCTCGTCGAGCTCCATGCGCTCGATGGTCAGGACGCCGCCCTCGGCGCGCTTGACCGTCGAGAGCCACTTCATCCGCACGCCTTCCTCCTCGGCTTCCTCCACCTCGAAGTCGTGCGCGGGCATCCGATCGCGCGTCCGGCGGTAGACGACGACGGCCTCGGTCGCGCCGAGCCGCCTGGCGGTGCGGGCGACGTCCATCGCGGTGTTGCCGCCGCCGTAGACCGCGACGCGGCGGCCGAGCAACGGCTTCTCCTCTCCTTCCATCGAGTGCAGCACGGTGACGGCGTCGAGGATCCGCGCCGCCTCCCCCGCCGGGACGTACGCGCGCTTTCCGATGTGCGCGCCGACCGCGAGGAAGACGGCATCGAATCCTTCGTCGCGCATCGCGCCGAGGACGTCGCCCACCTTGACTCCGAGCTCGAGCGTCACCCCGAGCGAGACGATCCGGGCGACCTCCGCATCGAGGATCTCGCGCGGCAGGCGATACCGGGGGATCCCGTACCGCATCATCCCGCCCGCGTGCTCCTCGGCATCCCGCACGGTCACGTCGTGGCCGAGCCGCGCCAGGTGGTATGCGGCCGAGAGCCCGGACGGGCCGGCGCCGACGACCAGTACACGCTTGCCGGATGCGGCCGCGTCGGCCGTCACCGCCCAGCCCTTCGCAATCGCCTCGTCGCCGAGAAAGCGCTCGACGGCGTTGATCCCGACCGCCGAATCGAGCTGCGCCCGGTTGCAGGCGGTCTCGCACGGGTGGTAGCAGACGCGCCCCATGATGGCGGGGAACGGGTTGTCCTCCATCAGCTTCCGCCAGGCGCGCTCGTAGCCTTCGCCGCCCTCCTCGGCCTCGTAGAGCCAGGCCTGGATGTTCTCGCCGGCCGGGCAGGCGTTGTTGCACGGCGGTAGGAGGTCGCGGTAGACGGGCCGCTCGGTGCGCCAGCTGCCGGTCTTGTTGGCAAGGCTCGAGCCGACGTCGAGCGTGATCGCGAATGGCTTGTTCATGCGGCGGGCACCTCCTCGAGCAGCCCGAAGCGGCGGATGTTGCGGTCGGCGATCTCCTGGAGCCGCGCGACGACGTCCGGCCTCGGCGAGTCGCCGAACAGGTGCGCGAACCGGCGCTGCAGCCGCAGGTACTCCTCGACGGGCGCCTGGCGCCGGATCTTCGAGACTGCGACGACTTCACCGTGCTCTGCCTCGAAGACCGGGAAGAGGCCCGTTTCCTTGGCGAGGCGAGCGATGCGGATCGTGTCCTTCGAGGCGGCGCCCCAGCCGAGGGGGCAGGGGACGAAGACGTGGAGGTAGCGCGCGCCGTGGAACTCCATCGCGCGCTCGACCTTCGCCTCGAGGTCGTGGAGGTCGGCAACCGTCGCGGTGGCGACGTACGGGATCTCGTGGGCCATCGCGATGAGCGGCGCGTTCTTGCCCTGACCGAAGGCGTTCCCGGGCTCGGCGCCGACCGGCTTGGTCGTCGCGGTGCGCGCGGCGGGCGGTGTTGCGCCCGAGCGCTGCACGCCGGTGTTCATGTACGCCTCGTTGTCGTAGCAGACGTAGAGCACGTCGTCGCCGCGCTCGAACATCCCGGAGAGGCAGGCGAAGCCGATGTCGAGCGTGCCGCCGTCGCCGCCCTGGCCGATGACGCGGACGTCGGTGCGGCCCTTCGCCCGGAGCGCGGCGGCGATCCCGGACGCGACGGCCGGGGCGTTGCCGAACAGCGAGTGCACCCAGGGCAGCTGCCAGGAGCTCTCCGGGTATGGGGTCGAGAAGACCTCGAGGCACCCGGTTGCGTTGGCGGCGATCAGCCGGCCTTCGGTGGCGCGCATCGCCGCGTCGAGCACGTACCGCGCGCCGAGGGCCTCGCCACAACCCTGGCAGGCGCGGTGACCTTTCGTCAGCGTGTTCGACCGCTCGCGATCGGCCTGCACCGACCGCGCCTCCCCGTCGAGGAGGCGGTTTCCGACGGCGAAGCTGCCGACCTGGAAGAACTTGACCGGGTGGCGGTGGGCCATCAGTGCGACCTCCCCGCGACGACGCCGACGTCGCGCAGGATGTTTTCCGCGTGCGGGCCTGAGCGCCGCGACTCCTGGAGCCGCGCGAGCTCGCGCTCGACGAGCCTCCGGTCCAGGTCGAGGAAGTGGAGGCGGTTCGGCTCGATCAGGCCGAGACGGACGTCCTCGACCATCGCGGTGAGCGATCGCCGTGTGACCGCGCGGCCGCCGAGCCCGGCCACGACGTCGTAGACCACCGGCTGCAGACCGGCCAGGGCGAGCCGCACGTTCTGTCCGACGATGCCGCCGATGCCGACCGCGAAGGCGCGCTCGACGACGACGACCCGGGTCGCGTCGGCGAGCGCCTCGCGGATCTCGTCGAGCGGGAAGGGCCGGAAGCACGTGATCCCGAGCGCGCCGATGCGGATCCCCTGGTCGCGCAGCTCGTCGACGACGTCCTCGATCGTGCCGAGCACGGAGCCGAGCGCGACGAGGATCGTCTCCGCGCCCTCCGTCCGGTAGCGGCGCAGCAGGCCGCCCGACGGGCGGCCGAACGACGCCGCGAACTCCGCCGCGAGGTCCGGCACGAGGTCGAGGGCCTGCATCTGCTTCGCGTGCGCGAGGTACCGGACCTCCGTGAACGCCTCCGGGCCGACCATCGCGCCGATCGTCACCGGCTCGTCGGGGTCGAGCACCTGGCGTGGCGCATACGCCGGCAGGAACGCGTCGACGTGCTCCTGCGACGGGATCTCGAGCGGCTCGACCGCGTGCGTCAGCACGAACCCGTCCATGCAGACCATCACCGGGAGCGAGAGCTCCTCTGCAAGCTTGAACGCCTGGATGTGGAGGTCGACCGCAGCCTGGTTCGACTCGGCGTAGAGCTGGATCCAGCCCGAGTCCCGCTGCGACATCGCGTCCGAGTGGTCGTTCCAGATGTTGATCGGCGCGCCGATGGCGCGGTTCGCGAGCGTCATCACGATCGGCAGCCCGAGCCCTGACGCGTTGTAGAGCGCCTCGGCCATGTAGAGGAGCCCCTGGCTGGCGGTCGCGGTGTACGCGCGCGCGCCCGCGGCGGAGGCACCGATCGCCGCGGACAGGGCGGCGAACTCGGACTCGACCAGGAGGTACTCGCACGGCGCGAGCTCGCCGGTCCGCACCATGTCGGAGAGGGCCTCGACGATGTGGGTCTGGGGCGAGATCGGGTAGGCGCTGATCACCTCGGGTCGGCAGCGAGCGACCGCGCGTGCGACCGCCTGGGAGCCCTCGAGCTGGTCACGCATGGGCGGTCATCCCTTCGCGGACTGCGTCGGCGGCCGCGAGGGCGGCGGCGACGTTGCCCTCGGCTGTCCGGCCGGAGAAGCGCCCGCGGATGGCATTCGCCACGGACTCGACCGAGACCACGCCCGTCAGCGCCGCGAACCCGCCGAGCAGCGCGGCGTTCGGCAGGGGCCTGCCGAGGTGCTCCCGCGCCAGCTCGGTCGCGGCGACGGTCACCACGCGCTCCGGGCGAAAGCGGCTCTCTGCGAACTCGCCGAGCCCGAGCTCGTCGAGGCTGCGACCGGTGTTGATCAGGACGTACGCCTCGGGGCCGACGCCGCCGAAGAGGTCGACCTGGTGGAGCAGCGTCGTGTCCTGGACGATCAGCGCGTCCGGCTCGACGATCGGCTCGTGAGAGCGGATCGGGCGGTCGGCGATGCGGCAGAACGCCGTCACGGGAGCGCCGGTGCGCTCGGAGCCGAACGTGGGGAACGCGAGCGCGTCCTTGCCCTCGGCGAAGGCCGCTACGGAGAGCAGCTCGGCCGCCGTGACGACTCCCTGCCCGCCGCGACCGTGGATGCGAATCTCGAACACGCCGTCATCGTCGCCCCGGGCCGCAGCAGGCGCATCAGCGCGTGCGCGGGTCGCCGTCGGTAGTTCTCCACGACCGCACGCGTCCTCCGCGACGTCGGATTCGTGCTCTGCGCCACTCGTCGGCGCCCCAGACGATGAACGGGAACGTCGCGAGCAGCGCGATCTCGGGGACTCCGAGCGAGGCCGTGTCGAAGATGTCCTGGAGGAACGGGACGTAGACGATCGCGCCGCAGAACAGGACCTCGAAGGCAATCCCCCAGAGCAACGCAGGGTTGGTGAAGAGGCCGACCGAGCGGAGAGACGCCCGCTCGGTGCGGGCGGCGACGGCCGTGCCGATCTGGCAGGCGACGATTCCCGCAAACGTCATCGTGGTCGCCCGGAGGTAGTCGTCGTGGAGCAGCGATCCGGCGGAGGTGTCGTCTCCCGGGCTCCAGCCGGCTCGGGCGAGAACGAGGAAGAAGCCCGCCAGGACGAGCGCAGCCTCGATCAGCCCGAGGAAGATCCAGGCGCGGTACAGGAGGGAACGCTGGATGACGCCTTCCGACCTGGGGCGGGGCGGCCGGTCCATCAGGCCTGGCTCGGCAGGCTCGCGACCGAGCGCAAGCGCCGGCAGAACCTCCGTGCCGAGGTCGATCGCGAGGATCTGGAGCACCGTCAGCGGCAGTGGGATCGCGCCACCCGAGAGCGCGAAGACGAGGAAGGGCACGACCTCGGGGGTGGCGTGGGCGAAGATGTAGAGGATGAACTTGCGGATGTTGTCGTAGACCCGTCGGCCCGCGGCGACCGCAGCCACCACGGTCGCGAAGTTGTCGTCGGTGAGCACCATCGTCGCCGCCTCCCTTGCGACGTCGGTCCCGGCGACCCCCATGGCGATGCCGATGTCAGCGCGCCGGAGCGCGGGGGCGTCGTTGACGCCGTCGCCGGTCATCGCCACGACCTGGCCCTCCTCGCGGAGCGCGTCCGCGATGCGCAGCTTCACCTCGGGCGAGGCCCGCGCGAACACGAGCTCCGTGCCGTCCTGCAGGAGCCGGTCGAGCTCGGGCTCGCTCATCCGTTCGAGCTCCTCTCCGGTGATCGCGCTGTCGCCCTCGCGGGCGATCCCGACCCTGCGCGCGATCTCGGTCGCGGTCAGGCCGTGGTCGCCGGTGACGACGAGGATGCGGATACCCGCGTCGTGACACCGGTCGACGGCCGCCGCGACCTCGGGCCGCGGCGGGTCGAAAAGCGCGACCAGGCCGAGCAGGACGAGGTCGTGCTCGGCGTCCTCGCGCAGCCGGGGCGGCTCCACTCCGTCGGGCAGCCTGCGGCGCGCGACGGCGATGACGCGGAGACCCTGCATCGCATAGCCCTCGAGCACCGAGAGCACGTTCGCGCGGTCGTCTCCCGAGAGCGGCCTTTGGTCGCCGCCCGTCATGGTCGAGCGCCCGAGCACCTCCTCCGGCGCGCCCTTGGCGTGCACGGTGACGCCTTCATCGGCACGCCTGTCCACCGTCGACATGAGCCGCAGCCTGGGGTCGAAACGATTCAGCGCGAGTCGATCGTGCTCGCGTCTCGCGACGGCCACGTCCACGCCGAGCGTTCGCGCCGCCTCGAGCAGACCGACCTCGGTCGCCTCGCCGCGTGACTTCCCGGTGCCGGCCGTGGCAAGCTCGGCGGTCGAGCAGGCGGCGATCGCACGTCCGAGCAGTCCGAGCACCGGATCCTCGCGGACGGCCGCGTCGACGTCGACGCCGGTCTCCAGGTCCAGCTCGGTCGACGGCGTCCAGATGCGAACGGCGCGCATCCGGTTCTCGGTCAGCGTGCCCGTCTTGTCGGTGCAGATCACGGCGGTCGAGCCCAGGGTCTCGACCGCGCTCAGCCGCTTGACGAGCGCGCCCTGGCGTGCGAGGCCCGCCACGCCGACGGCGAGCGCCAGCGTCAGCGTCGGCAGCAGGCCTTCGGGGACATTGGCGACGATCAGGCCGACTGCGAACGTGAAGGCGTCCTGGAGTGGGAGCCCCGCCACGAGCCAGCCGATCGGCAGGAACGCGAGACCCACGGCGACGGCGACGAGCGCGATCAGCCAGGCGACCCGCCGGACCTGCTGCTCGAGCGGGCTGTCAGCCACCTCGACTCGCTCGGAGAGCGCGGCGATGCGGCCGAGCTCGGTTCGCATCCCGGTCGCGAAGACGAGCGCCTCCGCCTCTCCGCCGACGCACGCGGTTCCGCTGAAGACGAGCTCACGCGCTTCGAGCAGCGGGCCCGTCGCATCGGCGAACTCGGACGCCCGGAGAACCGGCTGCGACTCCCCGGTGAGGGTGGACAGGTCCACGTCGAGGGCGCCGCGGAGCAGGCGCGCGTCGGCCGAGATCCGGTCGCCCTCCTCCACGAGCAGGACGTCGCCCGGAACGAGCTCCCGCGCGTCGACCAGCCTGCGCCCGCCGTCCCTGCGCACCGCTGCCTGCTGCGGCAGGTAGCGGGCGAGTGCCTCGATTGCCCGCTCGGCCTGCCGCTCCTGTGCGAATGCGAACGCAGCGTTGAGGATGATCACCGCGACGACCGCCCCGCCGAGCACGGGCGCCCCGCCGAGGAGGGCGAGCGCCGCAGCGAGCCAGAGGAGAAGTGCAAGGGGGTGGACGAACTGCTGGGCCAGCTCGCGTGGCCATGCCCTGCCGCCCCGTCGGCGAAGCTCGTTGGGGCCGTACGCGACGAGCCGGCGTGCGGCCTCGCGGCTCGAGAGCCCGTCGGGCCCCGCGCGGAGATCGCGCTGCAGACGGTCGAGTGGCTCACGCGGATCGCCCGTGGCGACCGTCGTCGGCGCCTCGGCCTCGGGGAAGCGCGCGCTCACGACGAGACGCCTCCACTCGTCGGAGGCAGAGGGTCGGGCACTCGGCCGGAGACGCTTGTCCGCGGCGTGCGCACGCGGCCGCGGTGCCCTGATGACCGCTTGCCGTCGGATTCGCTCATGACTTGCTCCGTTCCTGTGCCGCGATCGTGGCAGCGTTCCGGGCTCGGGACATCGGGCAGCGTGCTGAGAGCCGCTCGGGGAAAACCCGAAGCGGCCGAACGCCCTTGCGCCGCGATCCGCATCGGGGTCGCGACTGTCTACTGTCTCGTGGTGGACGATGCCGGCCTCCAGGGCGAGATCTCCCGGCTCTACGCGCTGCCGCTCGGCGAGTTCACGAGGGAGCGCGACGCCGTGGCGCGGCGGTTGCGGTCGGAAGGGCGGCGTGACGAGGCGAAGGAGATCGCCGACCTGCGCAAGCCGGTGCTCGCGGCATGGGTCGTCAACCGGCTCACGCGCGAGCGGCGCGCGGAGGTGGAGGCACTCGTCGAGGCGGCCCGCGCGATCCGCGCCGGGAAGGCGGAGGACGAGCGTTTCCGGGCGACAGCGGACTCGCTCGTGCGTGCCGGGCGGGAGGTGCTCCTCGCGGAGGGTCGCCGTCCGACGGACGCCGTGCTCCGGGATGTCGCGACGACGGTCCGCTCGGCCGCCGCGGCGGAGCCCGCGCTCCTGCTCGGCGGCCGCCTGACCGAGCCGGTCGAGGAGCTCGGCTTCGAGGCGATGGCGGGCGCGGTCCCCCGACCCCCCGCCTCCCCCGGGGCACGCCGTCAGCCGAAGCAGGCGCCGCAACCCGACCGCGCCGTCGTCCAGGAGGCGCGCACGGCACTCGCGGCCGCCCGTGACGAGGCCCGCAGGCTCGCCCGTGCGGCCGATGTCGCCGAGCGGGATGCGCGCAGCGTCCGCGCCGACGCCGATGCGGCCGAACGGAGCGTCGTCGAGGCCGAGGCGGCTCTCGCGCGGCTGACACCCTAGCTCTGGCTCTAGTTCTCGAGCCCGAGCCCGAGCACGAACTCGCGCTCGCCGCCGTACCACGAGACGTGGAGCGAGTCCGCGACCCGCCGCAGCAGCGAGACGACGGCGGCGTTGTCGCCGCAGACCGTCGCCACCAGCTCGGTGATGCCCGCCGCCCGTGCGTCGGCGGCGAGCTCGCGCGCGAGCACCGAGCCGAGCCCGCGTCCCTGATGGGCGTCCGCGACCTCGAACGCGATCTCCGCCGTCCGCCCTGCCCGCACGAGCCGCGCGATGCCGGCCGGGTGGGGATCCCCGTCCACGAAGGCAACGAGAACGTGGTGATCGGCGTCGACCCGCGCCAGCAGGGCGAGCTCGTGCTCGGCGAGCCGCGGCTTCGCGCCGCAGAAGCGCTGCTCGCGCGAGCGAGCGCCGAGGCGGTCGAACAGCGCCGCGACCGTGGCGGTGTCGCCGTGGCGCAGCTGCCTGATCGTGATCCCGTCGACGTAGCGTGCGTGCATACAGGGAGAGTGAACGTGGGAGAGGGCCGAACGCTTCCCCGGCGCGGGCCATCTTCTTGACATGGCCCGATCAGGCCATCACCATGCGCGGGTGATGGAGCAGGACATCCGGTTCTGCGAGCTCGACGGGCGACGCATCGCGTATGCGTCCGTCGGCGAGGGGCCGGTCGTCCTCTTCGGTGGCAGGTGGGTGTCGCACCTCGAGGAGGAGTGGGACGAGCCCGCCGCGAGGGCGTTCTACGGTGAGCTCGCTCGGACGCACCGCGTCGTGCGCTACGACCGGATCGGCTCGGGGCTCTCCGAGCGCGCGCTCGAGCGGACGCCGTCACCCGAGTGGGAGACCGCGCAGCTCGGCGCGGTGCTCGATGCCTCCTCGGACGGGCCGGCGACGCTCTTTGCCTGCTCCTGCGCGGGCCTGGCCACGGCGCGCCTCGCGAAGGAATCGCCCGACCGTGTGCACAAGGTCGTCTTCTTCGGCGCATACGCCTCGCGCGACGACATCCCGGATGTGACCCGCCGGTCGCTCGTCGACTTCGTGCGCGTCAACTGGACGCTCGCCGCCCAGATGCTCGCGGGCCTCTTCGTCCCGCGGGGCAGCGGCGAGGAGATCGAGGCGCTGAGCCGCTACCAGCGCCACGCCGCGGACGCCGCGGTGGCGGCGGCGTTCCTCGACCTCGACCTCGGGTCGGATGCCCGCGCGTTCCTCCCGGGCGTCCAGGCGCCCGCGCTCGTCCTCCACCGCCGCGGCGACCGCACCGTGCCGATCGGTCGCGGGCGGGAGCTCGCCTCGCTCCTGCCGGATGCGCGGTTCGTCGCGCTCGGGGGTGACTCGCATCTGCCGTGGAAGGACGACCAGCGTGACCTCCAGCGCGCCCTCGCGGGGTTCCTCGACGATGCAGTGCCCGCGGAGGCGAACGGCAACTCGCCGCTGAGCCTTCGCGAGACCGAGGTTCTGCGCCTCGTTGCCGCCGGCCTCTCGAACCGCGAGATCGCCTCGTCGCTCGTCCTGAGCGAGCACACCGTGCACCGGCACGTCGCGAACCTGCTGCGCAAGCTCGCGCAGTCGTCGCGGGCCGCGGCCGCCGCCCATGCCACGCGGGCGGGGTACATCTAGCGCGTGGCACGCCGCCGCGAGCGTCCGCGGTGAGCACGACCGTCGTCCTCTTCACGCGGGATCTCCGCGTGCACGACAATCCGGCGCTGCACGCCGCCGTGGAGCGCTCCTCCCACGTGGTGCCGGTCTTCGTCCTCGACGACGCGCTGCTCCGCCGGGCCGTCGCGCCCAACCGCGTCGCGTTCCTCCTCGACGCGCTGGCCGATCTCGGGGAGTCGCTCGCGTCACGGGGCAGCGGACTCGTGATCCGGCGCGGGGACACGGTCGCGGAGGTGCTGCAGGTCGCCCTCGGCGCGGGGGCGCGCCGGATCCACCTGTGCGAGGACGTGAGCGCCGCCGCGCACCGACGGGAGCGACGGCTCGTGCGCGCGGCGCAAGGACAGGGGATCGCGGTCCATGCCTATCCGGGCGTCACGGTCGTCCCCCCGGGCGACCTGTCCCCCGCCGGCTCGGGTGGGCCGTACCGCGTGTTCACCCCCTTTTGGAAGCGCTGGCGCGCCGCGCCGCGGCGCGCGATCCTCGGCGCTCCTGCGTTGGTCCCGCGCGACGGGACGCTCGACGACGGGTCGCTCCCCGGGCTTGGCGACCTGATCGGCGGGACCTCCGTGCAGGGCCTCCCCCGGGGCGGGGAGTGCGATGGACGCGCGCGCCTTGCGCGCTGGCTGCGGGACTGCCTCGCCGACTACGACGCGCGCCGGGACGACCTCGCGGCCGACGCGACTTCGGGCCTCTCTCCGTATCTCCACCTCGGGTGCCTGTCCCCGTCGGAGGTGGAGCACCGCGCGACGGCCGAGCCGGGCGGCGAGGCGTTCGCGCGACAGCTCTGCTGGCGCGACTTCCACCATCAGCTTCTCGACGCCGAGCCGCGGCTCGCCCGAGAGGATCTCCACTCGCGGCACGACCGCTGGCGCGACGACCCCGAGGCGCTGTCGGCATGGAAGGAGGGGAGGACCGGCTACCCGCTCGTCGACGCCGGGATGCGCCAGCTCTCGGCCGAGGGACGGATGCACAACCGCGCGCGGCTCGTCACGGCGTCGTTCCTCGCGAAGCACCTCTATCTCGACTGGCGGCTGGGAGCGGAGCATTTCGCAGAGCACCTCGTCGACGGGGACGTGGCGAACAACGTCGGGAACTGGCAGTGGGTCGCCGGCACCGGCGCGGACACGCGCCCCAACCGCGTCTTCAACCCGACGCGGCAGGCGCGCCGCTTCGATCCCGACGGTGCCTACGTCCGCCGCTGGGTGCCGGAGCTCGGCGGGATCGAGGGCGGCGACGTGCACGAGCCCTGGCGGCTCGGGTTGCTCCGGCCGAGCGCCTACGCGTCCCCGATCGTCGACCACGAGGAGGCCGTGCGCCGGTTCCTCGACGCCAGAAAGGCCTAGCCTCCCGGGTGCAGCGCCTCGCGGACGGCCTCGTCGAACGGCGTGAGTCGCAGCGGGACGAGCTCACGGATGCGCTCCTCCCGGGCGACCGTGGCCGTGCGGAGCCCGTCGACGAGCGGGCGGGCGACGGACGCGTTGACGGGCGTCACGAGGCGGAGCCACCACGAGGAGAGCCTCGGGGTGAGGACGGGCACCTCGACGATCCGCAGCCGCTTGCCCCGGATGCGGGCGATGCGCTCGATCATCTCGCGGTACGTCATGACTTCGGGACCGCCCGCGTCGAAGGACCTCCCGAACCCGCCTTCCAGGCCGCAGACGCCGGCGAGGTAGCCGACGACGTCGCGCAGCGCGATCGGCTGCGTGGGGGTCGAGACCCAGCGAGGGCAGATCATCGCCGGCAGCCGGTCGACGAGCGCGCGGATCGTCTCGAATGCCGCGCTGCCCGGGCCCACCACCATCCCGGCGCGGAGCGTCGTCACGGGCACGGGGCCGGCCGCTAGCCGCTCGGCGGTCTCCGCCCGGCTGCGGAGATGCGCCGACTCGGCATCGGGCGTGGCGCCGAGCCCGCCGAGGTAGACGATCTGCCGTGCGCCCGCCCGCCCGGCCGCCGCCGCGATGCTGTCCGCGGCCCGGCGGTCCACCTCCTCGAAGTCCGGGACACCGAGCGAGTGGACGAGGTACACGACGACGTCGCCCTTGCGCAGGACCCGGCCGACCCCCGCCTCGTCGGTCGCGTCGGCGCACGTCCAGGCCACTCCGTCCCCCTGCGCCCGCGCGCGGCGGGAGACGGCGACGACGTCGGCTCGACGAGCGAGCTCGGGCAGGAGGGCGCGGCCGACCACCCCGGAGGCACCGAAGACGACCGCTCTCACGACCGCACCTCGCCGGCCGCACCCTCGAGGAACCGCCGGCCGACGGCGCGATGCGCCCGCGCCTGCAGCGCCGCGTAGAGGCCGCGTCGGAGCGAGCGCCGGTGTGCACCCCCGCCGAGACGCGGGTAGTAGCCGGCGACGACGAGCTCGAGCTCGACGCCCGGATGCTGGGCGACGACGAGTGATCCTCCTGGACGGGCGACGAGCAACCCGCCGCGAATCGCGTACCGACATTCCACGCGTCCGCTCTCGTGCCCGAGGATCGGCGGGCCGAAACGAAGCAACGGCACCATCCGCGCGAGGACGAGGGCGACGCCGTCCGCCCGCCGGCGTGGTCGTACGAGGCCGTGCGAGAACTGCGCGACCTCGGCGAGGTACCGCCGGCCGAGCTCCAGCGCGCCGGCGTCGTCGTTTGCGACGAGCTCCCGCGACAGCCTGATCCACTGGCGCGACTCGACCGCACCGGTCTCGGTCTCGCGCTCGACGGTCGACCAGTGCGGCACGGCTCGCTCCACGCCTCGGCCGCCCGGTCAGGGACGCTCGGCCTCGAGCGCGTCGGCGGCGGCGATGACGTCCCCCGGCAACAGGGTGCCGTGCGCCCGGCGCGCGAAGGCGGGATCCGCGGCCGCGCCCGCGAGGTAGAGCGGGGCGTGGAGCGCGACCTCGCGGAGTCGCGTCGCGATCGGGCCGAAGACGCCGTCGACGGTCCCGGAGGCCACCACCGCGTCCGGGGCGAGCGTACGCGCTGCCTCGACCAGGGAGGCGACGGGCGTGTCCGCTCCCAGGTAGCTGATGCGCCAGCCGCGGCCGCGCAGCGCGAGGCCGAACGCGACGAGCGGGAGGTCGTGGCGCTCACCCTCGACGCACGCCAGGAGCGCCCGCGGCCCTCGTCCGCGGTCCCAGGCGCGCGCGAGAGCGGTGAGCCGCCCACGCAGGAGGTTGCTCGCGAAGTGCTCCTGCGCGACGGACACCTCGCCGCGCTCCCAGCGCTCGCCCAGGTCGCGCAGGTACGGCTGGAGAACGTCCCGCAGCACGACGTCGAGCGTGAGGATCGCGAACAGCCGGTCGAGCGCCTGGTGCGCGCCGACCTCGTCGAACCGGTCGAGCGCCGACACGAGCTCCGACGCCTGGACGATGGGGGAGGGTGCCGAGACCGGCTCGGCGACATCCTCGGCGAGCGCCAGCCGGGCGGCCTCGGCCGCGGAGAGCCCGCGATGGAGGTTGGCCCGCATCGCGAGCACGCGCGCGACGTCGTCCTCGGCGTACAGGCGGAACCCGCCCTGGGTCCGGCTCGGCGCGAGGAGCCCGTAGCGGCGCTCCCATGCGCGCAGGGACTCGACCGGGACACCGACCCGGCGCGACAGCTCGCCGATGCGCAAGAGCTTGGCGCCCGCCGTCGACGCGTCAGCCATGGCGTGACCCTACGGGCGGGGACGGAAGTCTCACGCCGACCCACCGCGGCCGTGCGGGGGAAGCGGCACGAACACGCTCGTCGTGCGCCGGTACTCGGCGTAGTCCGCCCGGCTGCGGAGCGCCTGCGCCTCGGTCGCCGGAATTCCGGTCACCCGGAAGAGGAGGAAGAGCAGCACAGCGGGAACGATCCATGCAGCCCACCCCCACGGCGCCGCAGTCGCGACGAGCGCGACCCCGCACCACGTGACCCACTCGAAGAAGTAGTTCGGGTGCCTCGACCATGCCCACAGCCCGGCGCGCGCGGTGCGCCCGCGGTTCGCGGGGTCGGACCGCCAGCGTGCGAGCTGCCGGTCGGCGGTGACGGCACCGGCGTTGCCGATCGCCCAGACGACCGTTCCCGACC
Source organism: uncultured Actinomycetes bacterium (assembly GCA_963739405.1). GTDB lineage: Bacteria > Actinomycetota > Thermoleophilia > Gaiellales > Gaiellaceae > Gaiella. The sequence continues at coordinate 214,054 of CAVUAH010000014.1, forward strand.
ATTCGAGCGTCCCGAGGCCCGAAGCCGGGTCGAGGCTGATCAGGAGGTACGGCAGGGAGAAGAAGACCACGAACAGGGCCTGGAACTGGAAGAAGACGAAGAAGTTGCGGTCGGCGCGCGCCCCCCACTTCTCGCGCAGGGCCCGGTAGCGGCCGTCCTCTTCCTTCCCGAGCACGCGGTCGAAGAGGAGGAAGAGGCCGAGACGCCACCCCCAGACCGTCGCGAGCACCGCCGCGAGCACTCGGTGCTCCGTGCTGCCGTCGGCCAGCAGGGCGTAGACGACCGCGAGGCACGCGATCCCGATCGCCCAGGCGACGTCGACGTGGCTCGCGTCCCGGGTCCGTCGCTGGATGACCCACAGGCCGGCCATCGCGGACGATGCGAGCACGGTGCCGAGCGCGAGCAGCAGGAGGGCGGAGCCGGTCACTCGGCGTCCCCGTGGGCGACGCGGTCGCCCCGAGCCGTGTGTGACGCCGCCGACGCGACGCGAGGCCGGCGCGACAGGCCGGACGGCCACCACACGCGCTCACCGAGCTCGAACGTCAGCGCAGGGACGAGGATCGAGCGGACGACGAAGGTGTCGAGCAGGACTCCGAAGGCCACGGTGATGCCGATCTGCGTCAGAGCGACGAGCGGCAGAACGGCGAGCACCGAGAACGTGCCGGCGAGGACGATCCCCGCCGACGTGATCACCCCGCCCGTCACGGCGAGGCCGCGGAGCATCGCCTCGCGGGTGGGACGCGCGAGCGCCTCCTCGCGCACCCGCGCCATCAGGAAGATGTTGTAGTCGACCCCCAGGGCGACGAGGAAGATGAACGCGAAGAGGGGGTAGCTCGGGTCCTCGCCGGGAAAGTCGGCGAACAGGTCGAAGAGGATCAGGCTGCCTCCGAGCGCCGCGGCGAAGGAGAGGACGACCGTGGCGATCAGCATCACCGGGGCGGCGACGGAGCGGAGAAGCAGCACGAGGATTCCGAGCACCACTGCGAGGACGAGCGGGATCAGAAGCTTCGTGTCGCGCTGCACGGCGGTTCGTAAGTCGGCCTCTTCGGCGGTCGGCCCGCCGACGAGGGCGACGTCGCCGGCTGCTGCGCGGAGGTCGCGGCGGAGCGGCCCGATGATCGCGAAGCCGCTCTTGTCGAAGGGATCGCGGGCCAGGACCACGGCGAAGCGCGCACCGGCGGCACCGTGCTCCGGTGGCCCGACGCGGGTGACGCCCTGCGCGGCGCGAGCGGCCGCGAGCGACGGGCCGAGCTTTGCGGGATCGGTGACGAGGACGACCGTCGGGGCGCTTTCGCCCGCCGGGAAGGCCTGCGCGAGCATCCGCTGCCCCTGCACGGACTCGACCGAGCCGCGGTACGCGTTCGCGGTCGTCAGGTCGTCGTCGAGGCCGAGCGTCCCCAGCGCGAGGAGACCGAGAACGAGCGTCGTGCCGACCCACGCGACCCGCCGACGACGCTCGATCGACCGGCCCAGCGCGCCCCAGAATCCCGAGCTCGCGGGCGGCTCCGACCCGGGCCGCGGCACGAACGGCCAGAACGAGCGCCGACCGCCGATCAGGAGCAGCGCGGGCAGGAGGGTCAGCATGGCCGCGGCGGCGACCGCGACCCCCATCGCGCCGACCGGGCCGAGTCCGGCCGTCGAATTCACGCGGGCGAGCGAGAGGCAGAGCAGGGCGGCGATCACGGTCCCCGCCGAGGCGAGGATCGCCGGGCCTCCCTGCCGGAGCGCCACCCGCATGGCCTCGTACCTGTCGTCGAGGCGGTGGAGCTCCTCGCGGTAGCGGGCAGTCAGGAGCAACGCGTAGTCGGTGCCCGCGCCGAAGACGAGCACGAGGAGGATTCCGCCCGTCTGTCCGTTGATCACGACCCCGGCGTCGGCGAGGAGCGTCCCGAGGCCCCGCACGACCGACTCCGCCAGCAACACGGTGAACAGGGGCAGCATCCAGAAGATCGGGCTGCGGTAGATCAGCACGAGCAGCACGAACACGAGCCCCGCTGTCACGAGAAGCAGCGTCGAGTTGATCCCCTCGAAGGCCTTACTCGCGTCGGCGGAGAACCCGGCGGGTCCCGTCACCTTCGTCTCCAGGCCGGGAGGCAGGCCGTCGTGGACGGCAGCGCGCACCTCGTCGACGGCGGAGACCAGCACGTCCGAGTCGCCGCCGGCCGCGACCGGCACGCTGACGACCGCGGCGGTCCCGTCCTGCGACCACGCGACCGGCGAGACCTCCGTGACTCCCGCGATCTCCGCCGCGCCCAGCGCCGTGCGCTTCCGCTCGACGGCCGCCCGCCCGGCCGCGCCGAGCCCGGCCGGGTCGCGGAAGACCGCGACCGCCGGGGTCTGCTGGCCGGAGGGGAACCCCTTCGACGCCTCGAGCACCTGGACGGACTCCGCGTCTCCCGGCAGGAAGCTCGACGGCTCGTTCTTCTGCGCGCCCTCGAAACGGCCCGCGAGCGGCCCGAGCGCAGCCGCGACGAGCAGCCAGGCGCCGAGGACGACGAACCTGCGTCTCCGCCCGACCACGAGCCGGGCAAGAACGGTATCTCGATGACGGCCGGGCATATTTCTATACAGAGTCTATACAGAGCATCCGAGAGTGTGGCGTGACGGTGTGACTTGCGCATCGTCTGCGCAGCTGCTAAACCTATACATACAGTGTACGTAATCTATACAGGAGGTACTCCGTTGCGCACCGCGCTCACCATGCTGGGAGCATCGCTCGTCGCCGCCGTCGCGATCGCCGCGCCCGCCGTCGCGTCGTCCGCCACCCCGGCGCAGAAGGACATTCCGCAGGTCGCCGCATCCTCGCCGCAGTTCAGCACCCTCGTCGCCCTCCTCGAGAAGGCGGGCCTCGTGGGCGCGCTCGAGAAGGGCACCTACACCGTGTTCGCCCCGACGAACGCCGCCTTCGCCAGGCTGCCCAAGTCGACGCTTGCCGCGGTCGGCAAGGACCCGGCGCTCCTGAAGAAGGTGCTCACCTACCACGTCGTCAAGGGCAAGGCGCCTGCGGCGAAGGTCGTGACGCTCGACGGCAAGTCGGTGAAGACGCTCGAGGGCCAGGCCGTGAAGGTCGCCGTCCGCGGCGGCAAGGTCTACCTCAACGGCTCGACCCTGGTCACGAAGACGGACCTGATGGCCTCGAACGGTGTCATCCATGTCATCAACCGCGTCCTCATCCCCGCGAGCTGATCGTTGCCACCGGGACTACCGGATAGGAGATCGCCCTGAAGAGACTTCTCGTCGGGCACGCCGGCAAGCCGGCGCTCGGCGCGAAGCCGACTGCGATCGCGCACGGCTGCCTCGAGTAGCAGGTGATCGCCGGCCGGGAGCGAGGAGAGCCGCAGTGGGGCGGCTCTCCTCGTCCACCCGGGCGAGCCCGCCCTAGCGGGCCGGCTCGGGGCGATATGCAGGCAGGACGTGCTCGGCGAGGTCCGCGACCTGGTCGAGCGACGGGATCTGGGGAAAGACGACCAAGACGTCGACCGCGGCCTCGTACGCGGCGACCTCGTCCGCGATCTTGGATGCCGGGCCGTGGTGGATGAGGTCTCCCGGCTCGCGTCCAGAGCTGTCCGTAGTAGCGCAGGGCGTGGTGCGCGGCCTCGTCGAGCGCGGTCCGCGGGTCGTTGCCGACCGCGACGTACGCGAGGCCGGCAACGATCGCGTCCGGCTTGCCATTCGCTGCGAACATCTCCCGGATCCCGGGTGCACGCTCGTTCATCGCGGCGCTCCCGGCCGTGCCGAAGACGAACCCGTCGGCCGCGCGGGCGGCGCGGGCGATCGAGCTCGGCGTTCCCGCCCCGGCCAGGATCGGAGGAGCGGGCTCCTGCACGGGCGCCGGCCCGAGCACGCCGTGGTCGCGGTCGGAGGAGCGCGCGTCCGTCCAGATCGCGCGAATGCGGCCGATCTGAGCCTCGAACCGCTCCGACCGGCCCTGGAACGACGCGCCGAACACCGCGTAGTCGTCCTCTCGTCCTCCCTGCGCGACGCCGAGCACGAGGCGCCCGCCGGAGAGCTGATCGACGACGGTCGCCTGCTTCGCGACCAGCACCTCGTTGCGCGGCGGCAGCTGGAGGATCGTCGTCGCGAGCCCGATCCGCTGCGTGACGCCGGCCACGCCAGCGAGCGTCACGAGAGGATCCCAGGAGTCGTAGTTCGGCTTGTCGATCGTCGCCAGCAGGTCGAAGCCCGCGTCGTCGGCGAGCCTCGCCCACTCGAGCATCAGCGCCCGGTCCGTCTCGTGAGCCATCGTGTTCGGAGGTCCGATCCCGAGTCTCATGCGCCTCCTCGTCGATCGCCGCCAACGGTACGTGGGGGGTGGAGGCGTCCGTCGCGCCGGCGCTGTAGGTTCGTTCGCGGCCATGTCCGAGATGAAGGAACGGATGCTCCGCGGCGAGCTCTATCTCGCCGACGACCCCGAGATCCAGGCGGAGCAGGCCCGCGCCCGCCAGCTCGCGGAGCGGTACAACGCGACGCCTCACGACGAGCAGGGCGTTCGCGACCGCATCCTCCGGGAGCTGCTCGGCGAGGTCGGGGAGGGGGTCGTCGTGATGCCGTCGTTCCGGTGCGACTACGGAAGCCACATCGCGATCGGCGCCAGGACGTTCGTGAACTACGACTGCGTGATGCTCGACGTCGCGTCGATCCGGATCGGCGCGGCGTGCCAGCTCGCGCCTCGCGTGCAGCTTCTCACCGCGACCCACCCGGTCGACCCCGAGCCGCGGCGACTCGGCTGGGAGTCGGCGGAGCCGATCACGATCGGCGACAACGTCTGGCTCGGAGGCGGCGCGATCGTCTGCCCGGGCGTGACGATCGGCGCGGATACCGTCGTCGGGGCCGGCGCGGTCGTCACGCGCGACCTGCCCGCTGGCGTCGTCGCCGCCGGCGTCCCGGCCAGGGTCCTCCGCGAGATCGACGAGCGCGACCGGGTCCCTTTCCCCGACGTCCGCCGCTTCTAACCCGCGCGTCGCGACGTCCGACCGGGCCTCGCCACGTCTGACCTGCGCCTCGCGATGCGCGTGAGGGTGGCGGAAACGCTTGTGTTGATTCAACACAAGCGTTTGCCACGGCCGTCACGGGCGTGACGAGACGGGAGCGGGCGGCGGTGGCGACTCGCCAGATGGGCGCGCGCGTCAGGCGGGCGCCCGCGCGGCGAGCGGCGGAGCAGCGTCGTCGGCCTCGATGGCGGCGCGGAGCGCCTCGAGGGCGCGGTCCCACTCGTGCTCGGAGCTTCCCTGGCATCCGAGCTCGCGGGCGAGCCCGGCGTGGCGAAAGGCGACGTCCGTTGCGCCGTGCGCGCGCTCCGTCAGGCGGAACTCGAGGATCGTTCCCTCCCATTCGGGCTGCGCGCTGTGGCCGAGGCAGGTCCACTCGACGAGGGCGGACGGCCGCGCGCGCTCGACGCGCAGCTCGATCGTCGTGTCGGACTCCGGGAATCCGAGCTCGAACCGCGTGCCGGGCGCCAGCGAGCCTGCGACGATCGGGGTCCACCAGGATGTGACGCCGTCCGGCGTGGCGATCGCCGCGAAGACGCGCGCCGGCGGCGCGGCGACCGTCAGCTCCGCGGTGTAGTCGTGCTCGGGCGCCTCGCGCTCCGTTCCCACGTGGACGATCCTCCTCCGGCGCCCGCGGCCGGCCCAGTGGGCAGCCCGAAGCGCGGCGGTACGGTTTCCCGCACCGTGTGTCGGGGAGCTCGGATGGCGGCGGTCGCGGTCGGCGCTAGACGGTCGCCGGGCGGAACGCCCGAACTCGCCCGGTGCGCACGTGCGCACGGCGGTGGGCCGCGAGAGCGACGTGGTCGCGCGGGCACGAGACGGTCCCCGGATCCGGGGCCCCCAGCTCGAGAGTCAGCGTCGCGGCTGCCGCAGCGACCACGCGGGCGCGCGTGCCGATCTCGTGGATCCGGTCACCGGTCCTGATCTCGGTCAGGAGATAGACGACATCCCCTGGTGCGATCTGCGTCGGCCCCATCGAGGGAGAAGACGCCGCGGGCAGTCACTCGGTTTGCCCTCCGAACGGATTCCTTACCTCTGGCCCCGCCCCCAAAGGCGTGGCGCGCCCTAGTCGTGCCCGTTCGACGCGTACCGCGGGTCGTGGTACGCCGCGAGCTTGAGCAGCAGCGCCTGCAGCGTTGCGCGCTCGTCCGTCGAGAGCGGAGCGAAGAACTCGTCGTCGACCCGCCCCTGGAGGGCGCGGAGCCGCACGAGGCTCTTCTTCCCGGCCGGCGTGACGCGCACGATGTGCCGGCGGCGGTCGGCCGGGTCGCGGCGGCGCTCGATCAGCCCGCGCTCCTCGAGCTCGTCGAGCAGCCCGACGAGGTAGCTGCGGTCGTAGGCGAGCGCGTCGGCGATCGTCGCCTGCGTCTCGCGGTCGCCCTCCTCGAGCACGGCGAGCACGGCGTAGTGGTACGCGCTCGTACCGGCGTCCTCGAACGCATCGGCGACGCGTTCCTTGACCGCGAAGCCCAGGCGCTTGAGCAGGAACGACGGGTTCGAGACGAGCTCTCGGGGCGGCTTGACGCCGGCCTTGGCAAGTGGGGACTCGGAGGCGGTGGACATACGTGAAGTGTAGCCGGTTCCAGAGTAGAGATGTGCTATCGTTGTGAAATACAACGATTGAGAGGTTCGATAGATGATGATATCCGCGATACGGCGACGCGAGCTTCCGACCAGCCCATGGGCGGCGCTGGCGCTCATCGTCGTCGCGCAGTTCATGGTGATCCTCGACGTCGCGATCGTGAACGTGGCGCTGCCCTCGATCGAGACCGATCTCGGGTTCACGCAGTCGGGCCTCGAGTGGGTCGTCACCGCATACGCAATCGTCTTCGGCGGGTTCCTGCTCCTCGGCGGCAGGTTGGCCGACGTTCTCGGACGGCGCCGGGTCTTCGCCGCCGGGATCGCGCTCTTCGCGGTCAGCTCCGTTCTCTGTGGGCTCTCCTGGTCGGCAGGCTCCCTCGTCGCCTTCCGTGGGCTCCAGGGTCTCGGCGGCGCGCTCCTCGCGCCCGCCGGGCTCTCGCTTCTGATGACGACCTTCGCAGAGGGCCGTGACCGCAACATCGCGCTCGGCATCTGGGGCGCCGCGTCCGGCAGCGGAGCGGCCGTCGGCGTCCTCGTCGGCGGCGTGCTGACCTCGTATCTCAGCTGGCCGTGGATCTTCTTCGTCAACGCTCCCGTGGCGGTGGTGCTGCTGCTCGCGGTGCCGCGCGTTCTGCGCGAGAGCGTCGGCAGGAACGGCCTGCGACACTTCGACCTGGCCGGCGCGGCGTCTGCGACCGGCGCGGTGATGCTCCTCGTCTATGCGCTGACGCTCACCACGCGGCTCGGGTGGGCGGACCCGGTCACGCTCGCGGTGCTCGCCGCTGCAGTTGCCCTCGGGATCGGCTTCGTGCTCAACGAGCGCCGTGCGGCCGCCCCGCTCCTCCCGCTGCGGATGTTCCGGATCCGCACGTTCGCGGTCGGCAACGCCGTCACGACCATCGTCGCCTCGATCGCGTTCTCGGAGTTCTTCCTCCTGACTCTGTACCTCCAGGACGTTCTCCACTACTCGGCCGTCGAGACGGGCCTGGCGTTCAGCGCGATCGCCCTCACGATTGCCGTGGTCTCGAACATCGCCCAGTCGCTCGTGACGCGCTTCGGCCCTCGCGGCGTGCTGACCGTCGGCCTCGTCCTCGTGACGGTCTCGCTCGTCCTGATCGCGCGGCTCCCGGTGCCCGGCGACTACACGGTCGACCTGCTCGGGCCGTTCGTCCTCAACGGCATCGGCTTCGCCCTCTGCTTCATCCCCGTCACGATCGCGGGCCTGGCCGGCGTCCCGCCGACCCAGGCCGGGGCGGCCTCCGGGCTCCTCAACACGAGCCGCCAGGTCGGTGGTGCCGTCGGCCTCGCGGTCGTGAACACCATCGCGGCCGGCTCCGTGGCGGAGGGTGCGGCGGGCCTCGCCCACGGGTACAGGGTCTCGCTGCTCGTGCTCGCGGGCCTGGCCCTGCTCGGCGCGGGGCTCTCGTCGACGCTCCTCGCGCCGTCGCGTGAGCCCGAGGCCGTCCGGCTCGCCGACGAGCCGGTCAGGGAGGCCGCGTGACGGGACGGGCGCAGCGTCCGTCCCGGCTTGCACGGGACCCTCCGGTGAGCGAGCCGCTAGAGGCTTGATGTGAAATGGGCGCCTCGTGGGGCCGCCTCAGGCCAAGCCAGGTCGGCTCCGCGTCCGCAGCGCAGGCTGGACGCCTTCGCAAGGGCGCGGAGACGGCATGGCGCCGCGGCTGAGGCGGTATCCACGACCGCGCACGAATTTCACATCAAGCCTCTAGGTGGAGGCCCAGCCGCGCAAGTGGTGCTCCGGCGGCGACTCCTCGACCGCATCGGCCGCCTTGATCGCGACGCCGCCGAAGCGGGCCGTCGCCTCCACACGAAGCACGGGCGCGTCGTCCGGGAGGTCCTCGACCGGTGTGATGTGCGCGTCGACGCCGCCGAGGATTGCCTTCTGCTCGACGAGGACGCGCCAGCCACGCGGCACGGTGAGGTTCACCCCGCCCCAGGTCGCGGAGAGCGCGAGCGTTGCTCCGGCCGGGTCGAGCACGGCCTCACGCAGATCGAGCTCGACGCCCCCGAGCACGACACTCACCTCGCCACGGCGTAGCGCCGTCGCCCGGCACACGCGCTCGACGCCGCCGACGCGGACGGCGATCACGAACTCGTCGGAGCCCTCGTCGCCGACATTCTTGCGGCGCGCGAGCAGCTGGGACAGCGCCAGCAACGCCGCGAGCACGGCGGCGATCTTGACGGCGACCCTCATCTTCACAGCCTCCTCCGCGTCGACACGGCTCGGACGGTCCGAGTCTAGAGTCCGTCGCGATGGGCGAGCGGCTCCAGGGTGGAAGGCTCGCGGCGCGGGCGATCGCGGCCGCGGGCGCCGACACGATCTTCACGCTGTCCGGGGGCCACGTGATGCCGATCTACGAGGGCTGCCGCCACGAGGGGGTCCGTGTCGTGGACGTTCGCCACGAGCAGTCCGCGGCCCACGCCGCCGAGGCGTGGGGGAGGGTCCGACGCACGACCGGCGTCGCGCTCGTGACAGCCGGGCCGGGGGTGACCGGGACCGTCACCGCGGTCGCGAACTGCCTCGCCGCGCAGACGCCGCTCGTCGTGCTCGGGGGCGCTCGCCCGCTCGCGCAGGCGGAGTGGGGCGCGTTGCAGGAGTTCGACCAGCTCTCGCTGATGAAGCCGATCACGAAGTGGGCGGCCGTCTGCGCCGCGACCGACCGCATCCCGGAGTACGTCGCCATCGCGTTTCGTCAGGCGCTCGCCCCGCCCCGTGGGCCGGTCTATCTCGAGCTTCCTGCCGACATCCTCTTCGCGGACGGCGACGCCGACATGGTCACGCTGCCGGGGGACGTGCCTCGCGCGTTCCCCGACGCCGACGAGCTCGCCCGCGCCGCCGACCTCCTGAGCGCGGCGGAGCGGCCGGCAGTCGTCGCCGGGAGCGGCGTCTGGTGGGACGGAGCCGCGGCGGAGCTCGCGCGCCTCGCCGAGCACGGCCGCGTGCCCGTCTACCTCAACGGCTCGGGTCGCGGGTCGCTCCCCCCCGACCACGATCTGTTCTTCCAGCACTCGAGGGGCGCGGCGCTCGAGGAGGCGGACGTGGTGTGCGTGGTCGGGACGCCGCTCGACTTCCGGCTCCGCTACGGGCGGTTCGGGAAGGGGAAGCTGATCCACGTCCATGGCGACGCTCGCGAGCTCGGTCGCAATCGCGCCCCGGACGTGGCGCTTGTCGGCGACTGCGCCATCGCGCTCGCTGCGCTCGCCGACAGCGTCTCGCGCAGGCAGGACGGCACTGCCTGGCTCGAGCGGCTCCGCGCCGCGGAGGATGCGTGGTGGGACGCGCGCCGCCCGGAGATCGAGTCCGATTCCGCGCCGATCCACCACTACCGCCTCGGCGCCGAGCTCGATCGGGTGCTCGATGCGGGCACCGTGGTGATCGGCGACGGTGGGGACGTCGTCGCGGCGGTGTCGCGCGTCCTTCGCATCCAGCGGCCCGGGCACTGGCTCGATCCGGGCCCGTTCGGGTGCCTCGGCGTCGGGCCGGGCTACGCGATCGGGGTCGGCGCCGCAGGTTTCGGTGGCGCGGTCGTCTGCGTGATGGGTGACGGCGCCTTCGGTCTCAACGGGCTCGACTTCGACACGCTCGTCCGCTTCGACATCCCGGCTGTCCTCGTGATCGGGAACGACGGCGCCTGGGGCGAGATCAGGGTGCCGCAGGTCGGGATGTACGGCGCCGACGCAGAGGTCGCCACACGCCTGGCCCCGAGCCGCTACGAGCGCGTCTGCGATGTGTTCGGAGGCCACGCGGAGCACGTCGAGCGACCGGCCGAGCTGGCGCCGGCGCTCGAGCGGGCGCTCTCCTCGGGCGAGCCGGCGATCGTGAACGTCATGCTCGACCCGGACGGTATGGCCGGCCACGCCTACCGCGGCTTCTGAACGGTGGATCCCGCCGACGAGCGCGTGCCCGAAGACCAGGTGAGCTCGGAGGCTGCACTGGACGAGACTGTCTCGGGCCGTTCGGAGCGCGTCCGCGCACGCCGCGAGGAGCTGAGGGCGCGGTACGAGCGGCTCGCAGACAGGGCGCAGGCCGAGCGGGAGCGCCACGAGTCCGTCGACATCGTCTTCGACATGGCGGACCGCGACCTCGAAGCCGGCGGAGGGATCATCGCCGGCGCACTCGCCTACCGCCTCTTCATCTGGCTGCTGCCGCTCGCGCTCGTCTCCGTCGCGGGGCTCGGGTTCACGGCCCATGCCGCCTCGGAGAGCCCCCAGGAGACGGCGCGGTCGCTCGGGGTCTCCGGGCTCGTGTCGAGCTCCGTGGCGAACGCCGCGCAGGGGCCCGGGCGGTGGTACGCGCTCGTGATCGGCATCCCGGTCCTCGTCTGGGTGACTCGAAGCCTTCTGCGCGCGCTGATCGTGGCACACCGTCTGCTCTGGCAGGACGTGCGGGCGGCGGCGCCCAAGCCGACGCTTCCCGCGACCTTCCGGCTGCTCGCGCTGCTCATCGGCTTCAGCGCGCTGGGGGCGCTCGCCGCGGCGATGCGTGCGTGGTCGTCCGGCCCCGGCGTCCTGGTCACGCTCTTGATGATCGCGCCGACGGCCGGCCTCTGGCTCCTGGTCACCCTCGACCTGCCGCATCGCGCCGCTCGCTGGACGGCGCTGGTTCCCGGCGCAATCGCGGGCGCCGTCGGGCTCGAGCTGATCCACATCTTCACTGCCTACTTCCTCGCGCCGTACGCGATCGAGAAGGAGGGGACCTACGGCACCCTCGGGGCGGCCGCCGCGCTGCTCCTCGGGCTCTTCGTCGTGAGCCGCCTCGTCGTCGCCTCCGCCGTGCTGAACGCGACGCTGTGGGAGCGACGGAACGAGCCGCCCCGCACAGGCTGACCGCCAGGACGTTCGCGACGGGCATGCCGCCCGACGCTACGTGCCGACGACCGCCGGTGCCTCGCGCTCGCTCTCGTCCTCCGCCTCGTCGCCGCGTGTGAACCGGATCTCGCCGAGCGCGGCGTACGCCCGGATCACGTCGCCGTCGGCGAACTCGCCCTCGAGCAGCTTGAGCGCGAGCGGGTTCTCCAGCAGCCGTTGGATCGCCCGCTTGAGCGGCCGGGCGCCGAAGGCCGGGTCCCAGCCCGCCTCGGCGATCAGCTCGCGGGCGCCGTCGGTCAGCTCGAGCGTCAGCCCTCGTTCCGCCAGGCGGTCGTTGAGCCGCGCAAGCTGCATCACGACGATCTCGCCGAGCTGCTCGCGTGTGAGCGCCTCGAAAACGACGATCTCGTCGATCCGGTTCAGGAACTCCGGCCGGAAGCGCTCGGCCATGTCCTCGGCCGAGCGGATGTTCGAGGTCATGATCACGACCGTGTTGCGGAAGTCGACCGTCCGGCCGTGGCCGTCGGTGAGCCTGCCGTCGTCGAGCAGCTGGAGGAGGATGTCGAAGACCTCCGAGTGCGCCTTCTCGATCTCGTCGAGGAGGATCACCGAGTAGGGTCGGCGGCGCACCGCCTCGGTCAGCTGGCCGCCCTCCTCGTAGCCGACGTACCCGGGCGGCGCGCCGACGAGGCGGGACACCGTGTGCTTCTCCTGGTACTCGGACATGTCGAGCCGGACGATCGCCCGGTCGTCGTCGAACATGAACTCGGCGAGCGCCTTCGCGAGCTCGGTCTTCCCGACACCCGTCGGGCCGAGGAAGACGAACGAGCCGATCGGCCGGTTCGGGTCCTGGAGGCCCGAGCGCGCCCGTCGGAGCGCGTTCGAGACCGCCTCGATCGCCGCGTCCTGGCCGACGACGCGCTCGTGCAGCCGCTCCTCCATGTGGACGAGCTTCTCGACCTCGCCCTCGAGCAGGCGGTCGGTGGGGATCCCCGTCCACTGTGCGACGACGGCGGCGATGTCGTCCTCGTCCACTTCCTCCTTGACCATCGGCGCGGAATCCGGCTCGGCACGCTCGGACAGCTCGCGCTCGAGCTCGGGGAGCAGCCCGTAGCGAATCTCCGCGACACGCGCGAGGTCGCCACCCCGCTCGGCGCGGTCGGCCTCCATCCGCAGCTCGTCGATCTGTCGCGTGATCTCCTTGACACGGTCGAGCACGTCTTTCTCGTTCGCCCAGCGGCCGGCGAGCTCGTCGCGGCGCGCCTTCGCCTCGGCGAGCTCCTTCTCGAGCGGCGCGCGCGTCGCCGGCGACTCCTTCGCCATCGCGGCGAGCTCGATCTCGAGCTGGGTCACGCGGCGCTCCGCCTCGTCGAGCTCGACCGGGGACGAGTCGATCTCCATCCGGAGGCGCGAGGCGCCCTCGTCGACGAGGTCGATCGCCTTGTCGGGCAGGAAGCGGTCCGAGATGTAGCGGTCGGAGAGCACCGCCGCCGCGACGAGCGCCGCGTCGCGGATGCGGACGCCGTGGTGTGCCTCGTAGCGCTCCTTGAGCCCGCGCAGGATCCCGATCGTGTCGGCGACGGACGGCTCGCCGACGAGCACGGGCTGGAAGCGCCGCTCGAGGGCGGGGTCCTTCTCGATGTGCGTGCGGTACTCGTCGAGCGTCGTCGCGCCGACGGCGCGCAGCTCGCCGCGGGCGAGCATCGGCTTCAGCAGGTTGCCGGCCGAGACCGCCCCCTCGGCCGCGCCCGCACCGACGATCGTGTGGAGCTCGTCGATGAACAGGATGATCTGGCCCTCGCTCGCCGTGATCTCGGAGAGCACGGCCTTCAGCCGCTCCTCGAACTCACCCCGGTACTTCGCGCCGGCGACGAGCGCGCCGACGTCGAGCGCCCAGACGCGCTTCCCCTCGAGGCCGGACGGGACGTCGCCGGCCACGATCCGCTGTGCAAGGCCCTCCGCGATGGCCGTCTTGCCGACCCCCGGCTCGCCGATCAGCACGGGGTTGTTCTTCGTCCGGCGGGAGAGCACCTGGATCGTGCGGCGGATCTCCTCGTCGCGGCCGATCACGGGATCGAGCTTCCCCGACTCGGCGAGCGCGGTGAGGTCGCGCCCGTACTTCTCGAGCGCCTGATAGGAGCCCTCCGGGTCCTGGGACGTCACCCTCTGGCCACCGCGAACGTCCTTCAGCGCGGCGAGAAGGGCGTCGCGCGGCACGACATCGAGCGCGAGCAGCAGGTGCTCGACCGAGACGAAGTCGTCGCCGAGTGCCGCAGCCTCGTCGAAGGCCGCGTCGAGGACGCGGCGGAACGCCGCGCCGGCCTGGGGCTGAGCGGCCCCGCCGGACACGGACGGCTGCTGTGCGAGCCGCGCCTCGGCTTCGGCGCGAACCGCCTCGGCGCTCGAGCCGGACCGCTGGACGAGCGTGCGGGGCAGCTCCTGGTCGAGCAGCGCGATCGTCAGATGGCCGGGGGTCAGCTCGGGGTTGCCCGTACGTCGCGCGAGCTCCTGCGCGCCCGCGACGGCCTCGCCGCTCTTGATGGTCAGCTTCTCGAAGTCCATGTGTCGATCTCTCCTAGGGTCTCGGCGCAGGGGATCGTGGCCGCTCGTAGACGACGACCTCCCGCCTGTACTGCCTGTGGGCCAGCTGGATCTCGTCGCGCAGCTCCCGCTCGAGCTGCTGCATGCGGCCGCGCAACCGGCGCAGCTCGTCCTCGAGCCGGAGCACGTGCTGCACGCCGGCGAGGTTGAGCCCGAGCTCGGTCGTGAGCCGCTGGATCAGGCGGAGCCGCTCGACGTCAGCGTCGGAGTAGAGCCGCGTCCCGCCGGGCGTGCGCGCCGGCGTCACCAGGCGCCGCGCCTCGTACATGCGCAGCGTCTGGGGGTGCAGCCCGGCGAGCTCGGCCGCGACGGAGATCATGTACCGCCCGCGCTCCGGCACGGCTACGAGCTCCTCACGAGGTGCTCGCGCGGCTGCTCGCGAAGGACGTTGCCGTATGCCTCGAGCGCTTGCTTCTCCGCCTTGGAGAGCTTGCGCGGCACGGTCACGACGAGTCGCGCGAGCAGGTCGCCCTTGCCGCCGCCGTTCAGCTTCGGCGCGCCGCGCCCCTTCACGCGGAGCAGCTTGCCGCTCTCCGAGCCCGACGGGACCTTGAGCGCGACCGGGCCTTCCGGGGTGGGGATCTGAACGGTCGCGCCGAGCGCGGCCTCGGGGTAGGTGACCGGCACCTCGAGGACCAGGTCCGCTCCCCGGCGCTCGTACAGCGGCGAGGGCTCGACCTGGACGCGGACGTACAGGTCGCCTGCGGGCCCGCCGCTTCGGCCGGGCTCGCCCTTGCCCTTGAGCCGGATCCGCGTCCCGTCCTTCGCGCCCGCGGGCACCTTGACCTGGTAGCGGCGCGTCACGCGCTCGCGGCCCGTCCCGCGGCAGTTCTTGCACGGGGTGTCGACGATCACGCCGTTCCCGCGGCAGCGCTGGCAGGGGTGCGACAGGGCGAAGAGGCCCTGGCTGTCGGAGATGACGCCGCTTCCCTGGCAGTCGGGGCACGTGCGCGGCGCGGTGCCGGGCTCGGCGCCCGTCCCGCCGCACACGTGGCAGGCCGTCTCGACCTCGACCGGGACCCGCACGTGCACGCCCGCGAGCGCATCCTCGAACGAGATCCGCACGCGCGACTCGAGATCCCCGCCACGCTCGGGCCGCGGCCGCGAGGTGCGCTGGCCGCGACCGAAGAAGGAGCCGAAGTTGCCGAGCAGGTCGGAGAGGTCGCCGAGGTCGACGTTCTCGAAGCGGACGCCGCCGGGGCCGAAGCCCTGCGGCCCTTCCGCGCCGTAGCGGTCGTACGCCTGGCGCTTCTCCGTGTCGGAGAGGATGTCGTACGCGGCCTGGACGTCCTTGAACCGCTCCTCGGCGGAGGGGTCGTCCGGGTTCCGGTCCGGATGGAGCTCGCGCGCGAGCTTCCGGTAGGCCTTCTTGATCTCGTCGTCCGTCGCCGTCCTCGCGACTCCGAGGACGTCGTAGGGGTTCCGGGCCGCCACTCGCCTACTCCCCCTCCGGCTCCTCGGCGACGACGACGCGCGCGGGCCGGACGACGACGTCGCCGATCCGATAGCCGCGCTGCACCACCTGGAGGATGTGGCCCGGCTCGACTCCCTCGGCCGGCTGCGTCAGGAGCGCCTCGTGGACGTGGGGGTCGAAGGCCCCGTCGGCGGGGATCTCCTCGACGCCCTCGGACGCGAGGACGGCGGCGAGCGCGTCCTTCGTCATGCGGACGCCCTCCAGCACCTTGACCTCCTCGTGGTGCTCGGCCGCGTCGAGCGCGCGCTCGAGGTCGTCGAGCACCGGAAGCAGCTTCGCGACGACACGCTCGCCCGAGCGCGCGAGGATCTGCGTCTGCTCGCGCGACACACGCTTGCGGTAGTTGTCGAAGTCGGCTGCCACGCGACGCAGGTCGTCCATCGCCTTCTCGTGCAGCCGCTCCGCGTCCTGGAGCCGCGCGAGCAGGTCCTCGGCGTCGAGCTCGGGTGACGTGGACGGCGAGACCTGCTCGCCGTCCACCGTCGTCTCGGGGCCGTCGTCGGTCACGACGTCTTCGCCGCCTCGTCCTCGTCGATCACCTCGTAGTCGGCATCCTCGACGACCTCGTCCGTCTGCTCGCCGTCACCGGAGGGCGGTGCGGACGACGCCTGCTGTGCCTGCGCGTAGACGGCCTGTGCCAGTGGCTGCGCCGCCTGCTCGAGCGCCTGCGTCTTCGCGGCGATGTCGGCGAGATCGTTCGACTCGAGCGCCTGGCGCACCTCCATGATCCGGCCCTCGATCGTGCCCGCATCGGACGCGTCGAGCTTGTCGCGATGCTCTCCGAGCGCCTTCTCGGTCTGGTAGGCGAGCTGCTCGGCCCGGTTCTTCTCGTTCGCGAGCTCGTGCAGCTTGTGCGCCTCCTCCGCGTGCGTCTCCGCCTCCGAGACCATGCGTGAGACCTCGTCCTCGGAGAGCCCCGAGCCGCCCTCGATCCGGATCTGCTGCTCGTTCCCGGTGCCGAGGTCCTTCGCGTTCACGTGGATGATCCCGTTCGCGTCGATGTCGAACGACACCTCGACCTGCGGCATGCCGCGGGGCGCGGGCGGGATCCCGACCAGCTGGAACTTGCCGAGCGTCTTGTTGAAGGTCGCCATCTCGGACTCGCCCTGGAGCACGTGGATCTCGACCGACGGCTGGTTGTCCTCCGCCGTGGAGAACGTCTCCGCCTTGCGCGTCGGGATGGTCGTGTTGCGCTCGATCAGCCTCGTCATGACGCCGCCCTTCGTCTCGATCCCGAGGGAGAGCGGGGTCACGTCGAGCAGGAGCACGTCCTTGACGTCGCCCTTCAGGACGCCGGCCTGGATCGCGGCGCCGACGGCGACGACCTCGTCCGGGTTGACGCCGCGGTGCGGCTCCTTGCCGATCAGCTCGGAGACCTTCTCCTGCACGGCGGGCATCCGGGTCATGCCGCCGACGAGAACGACGTGGTCGATCGCGGAGGCGTCGAGCCCCGCGTCCGCGAGGGCCTGCTTCGTCGGGCCGACCGTCCGCTCCAGCAGGTCGTGCGTCAGCTCCTGGAGCTTCGCGCGCGTCAGCTGGAGGTCCAGGTGCTTCGGCCCCTCCGGGGTCGCCGTGATGAACGGCAGGTTGATCTGGGTCGTCATCGTCGACGACAGCTCGATCTTCGCCTTCTCGGCGGCCTCGTAGAGCCGCTGCAGCGCCATCTTGTCCTGCGAGAGGTCGATGCCCTGGTCCTTCTTGAACTCGGCGGCCATCCAGTCGACGATCGCCTTGTCGAAGTTGTCACCGCCGAGGTGGTTGTCGCCGTTCGTCGACTTCACCTCGAAGACGCCGTCGCCGAGCTCGAGCACGGACACGTCGAACGTGCCGCCGCCGAGGTCGAAGACGAGGATCACCTGGTCGGCGCCCTCCTTGTCGAGGCCGTACGCGAGCGCCGCCGCGGTCGGCTCGTTGACGATGCGGAGGACGTTGAGGCCGGCGATCTTGCCGGCGTCCTTCGTCGCCTCGCGCTGCGCGTTGTTGAAGTACGCGGGGACGGTGATCACCGCATCGGTGACCGGCTCGCCGAGGAACGACTCCGCGTCCGCGCGCAGCTTCTGCAGGATCATCGCGCTGATCTCGGGCGGGGCGTACTGCTTGCCCTCCACCGAGACGCGCGCATCGCCGTTCTCGCCCTGCTCGACCTCGTACGGGACGATCGTCATCTCCTCGGAGACCTCGTCCCACTTGCGCCCCATGAAGCGCTTGATCGAGAAGACGGTGTTCTCGGGGTTCGTCACCTGCTGACGCCGCGCGGGCGCTCCGACGAGCCGCTGCCCGTCCCTCGTGAACGCCACGACCGACGGCGTGGTGCGCCCGCCCTCGGCGTTCGGGATCACGGTGGGCTCGCCGCCCTCGAGGACGGCCATACAGCTGTTCGTCGTCCCGAGGTCGATACCGATCGTCTTGGCCATGATGGTGGTGGTGCTCCTTCCTTGAGCGTGCACAGGGGGAAAATCTGAGTGCGATCATAGCAGATCATTGATCGCTGCCTCCACCGCGCGTCGGGGAACCGCGACCACCCGTGCTCAGGCCGAGCGATGCGGCGCGAACAGCAGCCGTTCGCGTGTGCACGCCGAGCTTCGCGTACGCGTTCTCGAGGTGCCGGCGGACGGTTCCGCACGCGATGCTAGAGCGCGTCGGCGATCTCTGCGTTCGTCTTGCCCTCGGCCACGAGTGCCAGGATCTCGCGCTCGCGGGTGGTCAGGCCGGCGTGGACCCGGCCGAGCACACCGTGAGACGGTGAGCCGCCGCGTACCGCATCGCGAGGTACGGGCGCAGGACGTCGAGGATGATGCAGTCGGAGGCGCCGAAGTCGCGGCCGCCGCTCCGCGCGAGGAGGAAGACCTTCGTGTGCGAGAGCGGCGCGTCGAGGCCGACCGTGATCAGGCTCTCGACGTGCTGGGGCCGGAACCACTCGGCGTAGATCCGGCTCGAGCGGAAGCGTCGCATCTCGACGAAGTCGGAGAGCCGGTACGCGCGCCAGTCGCCGGTCTCCTCGTGGTAGCGGCAGATCGGGTGCTCGTGGCGTGCCTCCCAGTAGTCGAGCCCGACGTCGTCGTCCTCCTCGACCGCCACGGGGTACGACACGGCGCCCAGTTCGCGCTCGTCGATCCGGTCGAGCTCGCAGAACGCCACGGAGTCGCACGGGACGAGCCGCCGCAGCGCGGCGAGAAACGACGGTGGGAACGGCTCGTCGCCTTCGATCGTCCCCGCTCTCGGCGACGAACCGCCCGACGCGCTCCAGAACCCAGCATCGAGTCGCTGCATCTCGTGACAGAAGATACGACGAACGTCACATGGACTCAACTCGACCCTCGCGTGATCGTAGACGGACACATCCGCTCAAAGGGGGGCTCAAATGCAACCGTCTCGCTATGCGAGCGCTCGTCGCGTGCGCCGTGCTCGCGACGACTTTCGTCGCCGCCGGTGTCGCGCGTGCCGACGTGATCTCCGAGTGGAACGCCTTCGCCCAGGCCCAGACGATCCCGATCCGCCCGACGGCCCACGGCGAGTCGCGCGGGATGGCGATGGTCGAAGGCGCGGTGTACGACGCGGTCGAACGCGCTCGAACCGGACCACCGGCCATACCTGCTCGACCTCGACGCGCTGCACGCCCAGCCGTTCGGCTCGCAGGCGGCCGCGATCGCGACCGCGGCGCACGACGTGCTCGTCGAAGATCGTCCCAGCGGCGCGCAGGTCGACGCGGTGGACGACAAGCTCAAGGCGACGCTCGACTCCATTCCCGACGGCGCGTCCAAGGCCGAGGGCATCCGCGTCGGCGCCGCGGCCGCAGCTGCGATGCTCGAGGTTCCGCGAGAACGACGGGTACCTCGCGGCGTTCCCGTTCGACATCGGCTCCGGCGCGGGCGACTGGCGCCCGGTCGGTTGGCCGTTCGCGCTCCCCGACCCGCGCGGCCGACCCGGACGCCTGGGTGGCGAACGAGAAGCCGTTCCTGATCGAGACGCCGTGGCAGTTCCGGACGAAGGGGCCGAACGCGCTGACGAGCCGCGCGTACGAGAAGGACTTCGACGAGGTGAAGTCGCTCGGGGCCATCAACAGCACGACGCGGACGGCCGACCAGACCGTCGCGGCGGTCTTCTGGCAGTTCGCGCCGATCGCGCTCTGGAACCAGGTCGCACGCGACCAGCTCGCACCGCGGTTCGGGCTCGACACGGCCGACCAGGCGCGCCTCTACGCGATCATCAACCTCGTGGCTGCCGACGCGGCGATCAGCTGCTGGAACGACAAGTACCACTGGCAGTTCTGGCGGCCGCGCGCCGCGATCCGCGAGGCGGGCACGGACGGGAACCCCGCGACGGTGCCCGACCCGACCTGGGAGTCGCTGTTCGCCCCGGCGACGCAGACCACTCCGCCGCTCGGCACGCCGCCGTTCCCTGACCACCCGTCGGGCCATACCTGCCTGACCGGCGCCGTGCTCGGCGCGATGACGGACTTCTTCGGGAGGGACAAGGTCGAGTTCGACGTCGTCTCCGGCCGCGTGCTCAACAGGACGCCGATCCCGAGCTCGAGCCATCCCGCCACGTCACTTCGAGAGCTTCTCCGATGCGATCGAGGAGGTGGTCGAGGCCCGGATCTGGGGCGGGATCCACTTCCGGCACCGCCGACGAGCAGGGCGCGAAGCTCGGCAAGCAGATCGCGCAGTGGATCAAGACCCGCTACTTCGAGCAGGCGCGCTGAGCCGAGTCGACGCGAGGGAGCGTGGCCGAGGTCACGCCCCCTCGCTTGCCGTCGTCAGCGCGTGACGCCGATCAGGACGCCTCCTGCGACCACGAGCGCGGCGCCCGCCGCAAGCCGCGCGGAGACCCGCTCGTGGCGCAGAAAGACCGCTGAGAGCGCGACGCCCCAGAGCGACTCGGTCGCGACGAGCGGCGAGACGACGCTGAGCCGCCCGCGGTAGTACGCCTCGAACAGGCACACGTACGACAGCCCGAACAGCAGGCCCGGGAGGGCGAAATCGCGGGCCGCGCGGAGCGACAGCGGCCTGCGAGCCACGAGGAGCGTGACGAGGAGCGTGAGCGCGCCGGCCGTGAGCGTCGTCGTCATCGCGAGCTCGGGCGACACCGTCGTGTCGACCGCGAGCCAGCGCACGAGGGTGTCGCGGGCTGCGAACACGAGCGCCGCTCCGATCGCGAAGGCGAAGCCGATCGCCTTGACGTGCCCGGGCCGGTCGCGCTCGCCCGCGAGCAGCACGCCGCCGGCGACGATCGAGAGCGCCCCGGCGACGATGCCCGCGGCGAGGGGCTCGCCGAGCAGGACGACCGCGAAGCACACGGCGAAGAGCGGCGCGGTGCCGACGGTCGCGGATGTGCGCGACGCGCCCGCATCGCGGATCGCGAGGGTGAAGAGCACCTGGGACACGCCCGGCCCCAGCATCCCCGCGAGGAAGAAGGGCCACAGGCCGCCGAGCTCCCACGCGTTCGCGACGGTCGATCCGACGAGGCCGACGCAGAGCGCGGGCACCACGGTGAGGAACGCGCCGGCGAGCGGATCGCCGCCGCGTGCGAGCACGGGACGGAGCAGCACGGTCATCGCCCCGAACAGGAAGGCGGACGTCAGTGCCAGGAGGACGGCGTCCACCTACGCGGCCCCACGCGCGGGGACGAGACGGCGCAGCGTCGCCGCCGCAGCCGGCTCCGCGAGGAGGATCCCGGCGAGCATCACCGCACAGCCCGCCCACCCCGCCCAGCCGAGCCGCTCGGACAGGAGGAGCACGCCGAAGAGCGCCGCGAACGGCGCCTCGAGCGTGAACGCGAGCGCCGCGCGCGCTGCCGTCGTCCGCGACTGGACCCAGGTCGCAACGAGGTAGCCGAGCGCCCCGGCGAAGACGCCGGTGACGACGAGCGCGTACCACGTCGCTGCGTCCGGCGGTGCCTCGAGCTGGCCCGCTGCGGCGGCGACGACGGTGAAGCCCGCGCATGCGACCGCCATCTGCAGGAAGGTCAGCGCGCGGGCGTCGTAGCGCGGCGCGAACCGCTCCATCGCCACGATCTGGCACGACTGCGCGAGCGCGTTCCCGAGCACGAGGGCGTTGCCGAGCCACGAGCCGCCCGGCGCGCCGCTCAGCAGCAGCAGACCGGCGAGCGCCAGCGCGACGCCGACCCACACGGGCGCCGGCACGGGTGTCCCGAACGCGGCGAGCGCGAGGAGCGGGGTGAAGACGACGTAGAGGCCCGTGATGAAGCCCGTGCTCGAGACCGTCGTGAGCTCGAGCCCGGCAGTCTGCAGGCCGTATGCGAGCGCGAGGAAGATCCCCGCGCCGAGACCCGCGAGCCGCCCCGGGCGCGGCAGCGTCCGGAGCGGGCTCCACGCGAACGGGGCCAGGGCGACCGTCGAGATCGCAAAGCGGACGGCGAGGAACGCGAACAGCGGGTACACCCCGACCGCCTTCTGGACGGGGACGAATGTGTAGCCCCAGATCGCGGTGACGAGGACGAGCGCCAGGAGCGGGGACGGGGCTCGCCGCATCGGGCAACGCTATCCGGCTGCTCCGGAGGCGGCGTCAGCGGCGCGGGGGGAGACGCGCCGAGCGGGCGAGGACGACCCGGTCGACAACCGGGCGCAGGTCCGCCTTGCTGTCCGGGTCGCCGACCATGCGGACGAACGTGAACGGCGAGTCCACCAGGTCGCCGTTCCGGTCGAAGCGGATGTCGTCGAGGATGCCGTCCTCGACGCGGGTCTGGAAGACCTCACGTGTCACCGACGCGCGCGTCCCGTCCGACCGCGCGATCGCGTCGAGCAGGATCTCTGCGGCCTGCGCTCCGTACGCCGCGCCGTAGTCGGGGCCGGCGCCGGTCGGGCGCTCCCTCGCGAAGCTGCGCAGGAACTCCCGTCCGCGCGGCGGCAGCCTGTCGTTGACGAAGCCGTACTGGCTCACGTACATCCCCTTCGCGGCGGGCCCGGCGAGCTTCACGAGACCGTGGTAGAGCCCCGCAAAGCCGTCCGGCGCGAGGATCGCGGGCTTCGGGCCGGCGGCGGCGCGCACCGCCCGGATGACTGCTGCCGAATGCGAGTAGAGGTTGTCCGCGACGATCACGGCGTCGGGACGGGCCTGTGCGACCGATCGCGCGAATGGGGTGAAGTTCTTCGCCTCGGGGTCGTACCGGAGTGACAGGACGTCGATGCCGAGCTGTCGGCCGGCAGCTCGGACATCTCGCGCGAACTCGGGATACGGGCTCTCGCCCAGGGGCGAGAGCACGGCGACGCGGCGCGCGCCGAGCTGCTTCGCAAGCTCGGCATGGGCGACCGCCTGGAGGTGGTCGTCGCCCGCGATGCGCGCGTAACTTCTCACGCCCGTCGGGTAGAGCTCCTCGTCCTCGGTCAACCCCTGGTACGTGTTCGACGGGCTGAGCATCGCCAGCGGGCCCTCGGCAGCCTGGTTCGTCACCGGGATCTGGACATAGGAGCACGTCGAGGCGAACGATCCGACGATCCCGACGACCCGGAGGTTCCGTGAGTACGCCTTCGCCATCGACCCGCAGCGGAAGAAGTCGGAGCCGCCGGACTGCGCCGTCGAGGAGTCGCAGGACTGGAACCCGACGGTGAAGCCGCCCGCCTCGAAGCCACGTTGCTGCAGGACGTGGCGCACCCCCTCCGCAATGGCCTGTGTGACGGGACGGGACTCGCCCTGGAGCGGGAGGTCCGAGACGAGCAGGAGTTGCGGTGGGTCGCCGCCGCCGGAGACGACCGCGCTGCAGGCCGGTGAGGGGAGCGCGGTGTCACGGGAGGGTGGGCTCGCGGCGACGACCCACGCTCCACCGTCACCTGCGCCCACGCCACGGGGAGACGCGGTGTGCGCAACGACCCGGGCGGCATTCGTCCGAGGATCGATGCGGTACACCTCGTCCGCGATCTCGTTCGTCGCCCACACGCTGCCGGCACCGAACGCCACGACGTTCACCCACCGCGCCAGGGGGATCCGCCGCTTGGCCGCCGGGTGTTCGCGGGGAATCCGCCAGATGCTCCCGTCGAACGGGTCGGCCGCCCACACGGAGCCGGCCCCCACGGCGAGCCCGCTGGGGGTGTCCTCGCCGAGGGGGATCCGGCGGGACACGACATTCCTCGCGGTGTCGACCTCCGCGATCCCGCCTTCCTGCCCGATCCAGACGTCGCCCTCGCCCGCGGCGATCACCTGCGCGTTCGCCTTGAGCCGTGCGACGACGCGGTTCGTTCGTGGGTCGATCCGCGAGATCGACTGGTCGGGGTTGATCACCCAGACGGCCTCCGGGGTCACCGCGATCTTCTGCCGGCTGAACCCGCCGATGCCGCTGATGTTCCCCCCGGGCGGGGGCGGGAGGTCGATCGTGTCGACGACGACAGCGGACGCGGGATCGATCCGGGAGACGCTCCGCGGCATCTCGTCGAGGTCGTCGCTCCCGCCGTTGCCGACCCACACCGCGCCCGCGCCGGCGCCGATGTCGGTCGGCCGGGACGAGGTGCCGAAGACGCGAACGAGCTCGTTCGTCTCGGGGTCGATCTGCGTCACCGTCTGGTCGTCGCCGTCGAGCACCCAGACGCTCCCCTCCCCCACGGCGACGCTCGAGGGAGACGTCCCGAACGAGATCGTCTGGCGCACCGCACCGGTGTCGGGGTCGAGAGCGACCGCGCCGGCCGTCCCGTGCTCTGCCTCGTCGCCGACGTGTCGCCACGCCGCGAGCCCGACGGCGACGGCGAGCACCACGGCGCCCGCGAACGCGATCCGTAGCGGATGGCGCCACATCGACTGCGGCACGAGCGTCGGGCGCGTTCGTCGCGACGACCCGCCGAGCGTGGGGTCCTGCTCGAGGATCTGGCGCTCGAGCCGCCGGAGCGACTCGCCCGGCTCGAGCCCGAGCTCGGCGGCGAGGTGCTGCCGACCGTCCTGGTAGACCTGAAGCGCCTGCGCCTGACGCCCGGCCCGGTACAGCGCCAGCATCAGCTGACCGCGGAGGCGCTCGCGAAGCGGATGGCGCTCGACGAGGGTCTCGAGCTCGCCGATCAGCGCGTCCTCGCGGCCGAGAGCGAGATCGGCGTCGATCCGCTCCTCGAGCGCGGCCAACCGAAGCTCCTCGAGCCGGGCGATCTCCGGTTGCGCGAACGACTCGTACGCGAGGTCGGCGAGGGCCGGCCCACGCCAGAGCGCAAGCGCATCACGGAGCCGATCCGCTGCGAGCCTCGCATCGTCCCGTCCGAGCGCCTGCCGCCCCTCGTCGAGACCGCGCTGGAAGAGGGCTGCGTCGAGCGACTCGGGGGCGATCCGCAGGACGTATCCGTGACCGTGCGTTTCGAGCCTCGCGGTCGCAGGCTCGCCGTCCGCGTCGGCAAGCGCCTTCCGGAGCCGCGAGACGTACGCCTGCAACGTCCTCGGTGCGGTCGCAGGCGGTGACTCGTCCCAGAGGGCGTCGACGAGCCTGTCCTGGGACACGACCTCGTTCGCGCGGAGGAGGAGGGCGGCGAGCAGCGCCCGCTGCTTGGGGCCGCCGAGGTCGAGCCGCCGGCCGTCCTCCACGACCTCGAGTGGACCGAGGATCCGAAACTCCATCCCGCGCCTGACCCCCTTCTTCCCCGCACCGACTCCTTCGAGCGCGCCGCCCGGCGCACGGTGCAACCGACTGTCGCGGGTTTGCAACCGATTCGCAACCCTCGCGCCGCAGCCTCACTCCACCGGCCGCCGAGAGGGCGGTGACCGAACGGAGGAGGAGCCATGGTGCATCTGACCGTCAGGAAGCTCACGACCGGGGCTGCGGTGGCGTTGACAGCGCTCGTCGCCACGGGCGGAGCCGCGGCCGCGGACGCGCCCGTCCGCCCCGACGACCGCACGACACACGGCCCGGGGGCCATCGCGCAGACGAACGACCGGGTGGCGGCTCGGAACGCCGAGCGGCCCGATGACCGCGCTTCGCACGGGCCCGGGGCGATCGTGGCGGCTCAGCGGGCCGTCGTCCTGCGGCCGGACGACCGCGCCGACCGGCGGCTGCCGAACGACGCGCCCGTCACGCAGCCGACAACCGGCGAGGGGTTCGACTGGGTCGATGCGGGGATCGGCTCAGCGGCAACGCTCGGGCTCGTCCTCCTCGTCGCGGGCGCCTCGGTGATGCGGCTGCGGCAGCAGACGCAGGCGGCATGAGCGCCCAGCGTGAGCCGGCCCGTCTGGCCACTCGGCCACCACACCCGACAAGCGAAAGGGAGGGAGCATGAAGCTTCTTGCCATCATCGGAATCGCAGCTCTGAGCATCGCTGGCACGGCCGTCGCGGCACTGACGGCGTCCGCCTGGACAACCGCGCAGAAGATCGACACGGTCGGCGGCAACAGCTCCGAGGTCAACACGCCGTCGCTCGACGGCTGCCCGATCCAGTCGCCGGACGGGCTCAGCCTGTACATCGCATCGAACCGACCCGGTGGCAAGGGAGGGCTCGACATCTGGGTGGCCACCCGCGCGAGCGCAACTGCGCCCTGGGGAGCCCCGCAGAACCTGGGTGAGCCCGTGAACTCGGCCGCGGACGACTTCTGCCCGACGCCGGTCGGCAAGCGGGGCTTGTTCTTCGTCAGCAGGGAAGCACTCCCGGGAGCGTGCGGGCAGGGCGACATCTACTTCACCCACCGCAACGGGACAGGCGCCTGGGCGGAGCCCGAGCGGCTGCTCTGCGGCCCGGCCGGGCCGAACAGCGAGCTCGACGAGCAAGGCCCGTCCTGGGTCGACGTCAGCGGCAGGCTACGGGGGAAGAAGATGCTCTATTTCTCGCGCAGCTCGGTCACGCCGAACGTCCCCGGCGAGATCTACGTGAGCGAGAGGCAGAACGGGGCTCGCTTGGGACCGGCGACCGCCGTCGGGGAGCTGAACGACGCAGCGGCGAACGACATCCAGCCGAACGTCCGCGCCGATGGGCTCGAGATCGTGCTCAGCTCGAACCGAGCAGGGACGCTCGGCACGCAGGACATCTGGGTCGCGACGCGGACGAAGATCGGTGACCGGTGGTCCGCGCCGGTCAACATCGGCTCCGAGGTCAACACGAGCGCCGCGGAGTCGAGGCCGTCGCTCTCGCAGAACGGCAGCCAGCTCCTCTTCGGGCGCGCTCCGGGCCCCGAGGGAAGCAGCGACATCTACGTCACGACTCGATAGGGCGCTCGAAGCCATCCGCGGCGTCGTGGCGGGCCTGCCGAGCCGGCAGTGCCCGCCGCGACTCGCGGAGCGCACCGTTCCGTACCCTGTGGGTGTGCACCCGCTCGACACCCTCGAGCGACCCATTCGCGACCTGCGGATCTCCGTCACCGACCGCTGCAACTTCCGCTGCTCCTACTGCATGCCGAAGTCGGTGTTCGGTCAGGGATACCGCTTCATGGACCGCAAGGAGCTCCTGACCTTCGAGGAGCTCGAACGCGTCGCGCGGGCGTTCGTCGGGCTCGGCGTCGAGAAGATCCGCCTCACGGGCGGCGAGCCGCTCCTGCGGCGTGAGATCGAGCGCCTCGTCGAGCGGCTCGCCCAGATCGACGGCCTCGACCTGACACTGACGACGAACGCGTCGCTGCTCGCGCGGAAGGCGCTGGCGCTCCGTGACGCGGGGCTCGACCGGGTCAACGTCAGCCTCGACTCGCTCGACGATGCGACGTTCCGGGCGATGAACGACGTCGACTTCCCCGTCGAGCGGGTGCTCGAGGGGATCGCCGCGGCATCCGAGGTCGGCCTGCCCGTCAAGGTCAACGCGGTCGTCAAGCGCGGTGTCAACGACGACGGGGTGGTGGAGATGGCCCGCCACTTCCGCGGCAGCGGGCACGCCCTCCGCTTCATCGAGTACATGGACGTCGGCACGACGAACGGCTGGCGCCTCGACGACGTCGTCCCCGCAGCGGAGATCGTCGAGCGGATCGACGCGGTCTTCCCGCTAGAGCCCGTGGCGGCCTCCTACCGTGGCGAGGTGGCGCAGCGCTACCGCTACCGCGACGGTGCGGGGGAGATCGGGGTGATCACGTCCGTGACGCAGCCGTTCTGCGGCGACTGCACGCGGGCGCGGATCTCGGCCGAGGGGAAGCTCTACACCTGCCTGTTCGCGATACGCGGCACCGACCTGCGCGCGCTCGTCCGCTCTGGCGCGACGGACGACGAGCTGGGGGAGGAGGTCGCAGGCGTCTGGACCAGGCGGGCCGACCGCTACTCCGAGATCCGTACCGAGCGAACGACGGAGCTCCCGCGGATCGAGATGTCGTACATCGGCGGATAAGCCGCAGGCCGCGTCGGCGGCTCCCCCGATGCGATCGCCGGAGGTAGCGGCGACGCTGTCGTCACCGCGACGAGAGGAGCCGCGATGCCGGCGGATCTCAGCACCACGTACCTCGGGCTGACCCTCGAGTGCCCCCTCGTGGCCTCGTCGTCTCCGCTCACCGGCACCGTGGCGTCGCTGCGCGCGATCGCCGAGCAGGGAGCGGGCGCGGTCGTCCTGCCGTCGCTCTTCGAGGAGGAGGTGGCCGGGGAGGAGCGCGCCGTCCGCCGAGGCGCTGTGGCGCCCGGGGGAGCACGCCGGGGAGGCGGCCGGGTACATGACGAGCGTCGATCTCGGCCATCTCGACAGCTACCTCGACCTCGTCCGCGACGCGACGCGCGAGCTCGACATCCCGGTGATCGCAAGCCTGAACGGCGCGACGCCCGGAGGCTGGACGCGCACGGCGGGGCTCCTGGAGGGCGCCGGGGCAGACGCGATCGAGCTCAACGTCTATGCCGTCGAGACCGACCCGTACGTCTCGTGCGCGACGGTGGAGGAGCGTCTCCTCCGGATCGTCCACGCGGTGCGTCGCACGGTACGCGTCCCCGTCGCGGTCAAGCTGCCCCCGTACTTCACTGCCTTCGCAAGCCTCGCGACCCAGCTTGCCGATGCCCGCGCGGACGGGCTCGTCCTGTTCAACCGGTTCGTGCAGCCGGACGTCGACACGACGACGATGGAGGTGGCCCCGGGCCTCGAGCTCTCCCGGCCCGTCGAGCTGCGGCTCGCACTGCGCTGGCTCGCGATCCTTCGCGGTCGCGTCGACGTCAGCCTGGCGGCGACCGGCGGCGTCCACACGACGGAGGACGCCGTCAAGGCCCTGCTCGTCGGCGCGGACGCCGTGATGCTCGCCTCGGCGCTCCTCGCCGAGGGCGTCGGTCGGATGGGAGAGGTTCGGCGCGGCCTCGCCGCGTGGCTCGACGAGCACGACACGAGCCTCGCCGAGACGCGCGGCCGACTGAGCCAGATCGCCTGCGGCAACCCCCGTGCCTATGAGCGCGCGCAGTACGTCGAGACCGTCGGCGCGGCGAACGCAACCCGCTAGACGGCTACGCCCATTCGAGCGGCGTGTAGCCGCTCGTCACCGGCGCGGAGACGATCAGCACCCGCGCGACCGCGTCGCCGTCGTTTCTGACCGTCCGCTTCGGTGCGGGGTCGAGCCTCGCGACCGAGCCCTCGCGCAGCGGATGGTCGGCGCCGTCGACGACCAGCGTCGGGGATCCCTCGAGCACGAGGAAGAGCTCCTCGTGGTCGCGGGCGACCTCGTCGTGCTCGGGGATCGACTCGCCTGGCGGCAGCTCGACGGCGTTGATCCCGAACGAGCTGACGCCGAGCGAGCGCCGGACGAGGACCCACTTGCCGTACTCCCGCTCGAGCTCGTCGTCGTGCCTGATCGTGAATCCGCTCATGCCACCTCCGTCGCTCGCCGGCCCGATCGTGCCACACCTACCCCGACCGGGCCAGCGGACCACCTGGTTAGAATCGGACGCCGAGTGACGAGCTACGCGGAGGCACGCCGGCTGCCGCGCGGATGGGCGCACCTCGCCCTCCAGTTCGCGTTGTGGTTCGGCTTCTATGGCGCTTACCAGGTCGCCCGCGGCGCCGCGGACCGCGAGGTCGGCGAGGCGTTCTGGAACGGCACCCTCGTGATCGAGGCGGAGAACCGCCTCGGCGCGCTGATCGAGCCGGCCGTCCAGAGCTTCGTCCAGAGCTCCGGCGTGCTGATCTTCGCGACGACGTACACGTACTGGCTCTCCCAGTTCGCGGTCGTCGGGCTGACGCTGCTGTGGGTGTACTTCCGTCATCAAGAGCGCTTCGCGGACTTCCGCAACTGGCTGATCGGTGCCAACCTGATCGGTCTCCTCGGGTACGTCCTGATGCCGACGGCGCCGCCGCGGATGTTCCCCGAGTGGGGCTTCACGGATACGCTCGCCGACTACGCGTCCGTCAACCATGACAGCGGCCTGATCGCGTTCGCCGCGAACCCGTACGCCGCGATGCCGAGCCTGCACGCGATGGATGCCCTCATCGTCGGCGTCGTGATGGCGTCCGTGTGCCGCTCGTGGCTCGCCCGCGCCGCGTGGCTCGCCTGGCCGGCATGGGTCTGCTTCTCGGTGATGGGCACGGGCAACCACTACTGGCTCGACTGCGTCGCCGGGTTCGCCGTCGCGATCCTGACGGCGCTCCTGCTGTTCCGGAGACGCCTCCCACGCGTCCTCGCGGGCGCCGCGTGAGCGACTCCGGCGACGCTCCGAGAGTCAGCCAACTCGATCGCGTCAAGCAGGAGTACACGGCCGCCGCGCGCGAGATCCTGCGCCGCTCGATGCACGGCGTCGCGCGGACGAAGCTGACCCCGGACATGCTCTCGATCGCGGGCCTGGCGCTCTGCGTCGCGGGCGCCGTGCTCGTCGGCTTCGAGCAGCGGAACGAGTACCTCTTCTTCTGGCTCGGCGGTCTCCTGTTCGTCGCCGGCTCGGTCGCGGACATCCTCGACGGCGCGCTCGCGCGCGCCGCAGGCAAGGGCACGGTCTTCGGTGCGTTCCTCGACTCGACCTTCGACCGGCTCGGCGAGGCGGCGATGCTCACAGCGATCGGGCTCGCCTTCATGCGCGACTCCAACGAGGTGGCGCTCGTGGCGACGTTCCTCGCCGTGATCGGCTCGCTGCTCGTTAGCTATACCCGCGCGAAGGCGGAGATGCTCGGGTTGCGGGGCGACGTCGGGTTCGGCTCTCGCCTCGAGCGCGTCGTGATCGTCGCAGTCGCCCTCGGGATCGCGCCGTGGGGGTGGCTCCAGTGGCCGATCTACCTGCTCGCCGCGATGGCGTGGATCACGGTCGTGCAGCGGATGCTGTTCGTGCGGCGCCAGCTGCGGGAGCTCGCCGAGTCGTCCTGAGTCGTCCCGCGGCTTTGTCGCCGCGCGAGAAGGGCATAGGGTGACCGGAAGGAACCGGCGTGGGGCGGAGACGGGTCGTCATCGGGCTCGGCCGGGCCGGCGCGATCGTCGCGGCGGCGCTGGCGCTCGTGCCGGTGGCGACGGGGGTCGGAGCTCGTCGGGTACAACGCCTCGCAGGTGCGGCTCCAGGTCGATGCGCAGGGCCGCGCACTCGTGAGCTTCCGCTCGGATGGCGTCGCGAAGTCGCTCGTCGCGTGGGGCGCCGTCGACGCGCGCGCCCCCAGCCGGGCCCGACCGCAGGTCGCGTTCTCGATCCGGTCGGGCGGCGGCATCGGCTCCGACACGTGCAGGCCGTACGCCGGGCCGCCGCTCGCGTGGCTCGTCCGGGCCTGCACCGCCGCCGACGGGACGCACTGGGCGCTCCAGGCGTGGCAGCGGATGCTGCCGAACTACGGCGTCACTGCGACCGGTGACAGGGCGGCGTGGGAGCTCCGGCTCTCCCACTGGTCAGGCCCGATCGCGATGCTCGAGATCTGGACGGACTGGTCGTATCGCCGCTTCCATCATCTCTACGGCCGGCTCACCTACCGCGGCCAGGGCGTCTACGGCTTTCGCTCGACCCGGTTCGGAGTTCCGCTCGACGACTACGGGCGAAACGTCTTCGTCGACACCTTCGGCTCGGCCTACGGGCCGGGCTGGCAGCGTGAGAACAGCTTCCTGACCCACGCTCCAGGGGGAGGCTTTTGTTACGGCTTCTACGCGCACGGCGGTCGGGGCGTCGGCAACGGCAAGCGCTATCGCGCGACGGTGATCGGGCCCGGCGTCACGCCGGACGTGATGTGGGCGGGCCTGCCGCCGGCCGGGTACGCCGCCGCCGCGGACGAGCAGGCGAACACGCACCAGCGCTCGGTCCTCGGCGCGGACGCCCGGTGCACCGTGAACTGAGATCGCCGCCGGGCGATCGACGACATGCGACACGCGGAAGGTCTCCGGGCACCCGGTGAGCCTGGACGTGGTAGGGTGCTAGCACTTTGTCTGCTAGCAAACTAGACAGGGCATCGATTCTCGTTCGAATGCCGGCCCCGCTGAAGGGGGCGCTCGTCCGGGAGTCGGCTCGCCGCGCGTCGAACGTCAACGACGTCGCGAGCGGCATCCTCGCCGACGAGCTCGGCGTCTCGTTCACTCCGACCGGGCGCCGCCGCAGGGTGCTCGCCGGGTCGAGCCCCGTCCTGCTGCTCCGGGTGCCGCCGGAGCTCCGGGACGAGATCCACGCGGAGGCGTCGCGCCGCGACACCAATGCGAACGACGTCATCCTCGCCGCGCTCTCCGACGGGCTCGGCGTCCCGGCACAGAGCAACCGCAAGGGAAAGGATCCCATGGCCAGCACGAATGGCTCGAAGAACGGCGAGCGCCAGACCGAGAAGGTGCGGGTCGCCATCATCGGCGTCGGCAACTGCGCCAACTCCCTCCTCCAGGGCGTCGAGTACTACAAGGACGCAAAGCCGGAGGACAGCGTGCCCGGCCTCATGCACGTCGACCTCGGCGGATACCACATCTCCGACATCGAGTTCACGGCGGCCTTCGACGTCGTCAAGGGGAAGGTCGGTGTCGATCTCGCCGACGCGATCTGGGCGCACCCGAACGACACGATCAAGTTCTCGGAGGTGCCCAAGACGGGCGTCACCGTCTCCCGCGGGATGACCCACGACGGAATCGGCAAGTACCTCTCCCAGATCGTCGAGAAGGCGCCGGGACCGACCGACGACGTCGTCCGGATCCTGAAGGAGACCGGGACCGACGTGGTCGTCAACTACCTCCCGGTCGGCTCCGAGGCCGCGACGAAGTGGTACGCGGAGCAGATCCTCGAGGCGGGTGTCGCGATGGTGAACTGCATGCCCGTCTTCATCGCGCGCGAGCCGTACTGGCAGAACCGCTTCGCGGAGGCCGGCTGCCCGATCATCGGTGACGACATCAAGTCGCAGGTCGGCGCCACCATCACACACCGGGTGCTGACGACGCTCTTCGGCGATCGGGGCGTGCACCTCGACAAGACGATGCAGCTCAACGTCGGCGGCAACTCGGACTTCCTCAACATGCTCGAGCGCGAGCGCCTGGAGTCGAAGAAGATCTCGAAGACGAATGCGGTCACCTCGATGCTCGACTACGACATCGGTGACAAGAACGTCCACGTCGGCCCGTCGGATTACGTGCCGTGGCTGACCGACCGCAAGTGGGCGTACATCCGCATGGAGGGCTCGTCGTTCGGCGACGTGCCGCTCAACGTCGAGCTCAAGCTCGAGGTCTGGGACTCGCCCAACTCGGCCGGCATCGTGATCGACGCCGTCCGCCTCGCGAAGCTCGCGCTGAACAACGGGATCGCCGGTGCCCTCGAGGCCCCCTCGAGCTACCTGATGAAGTCGCCGCCCGTCCAGATCGTGGACAGCGACGCGCGCGCCAACACCGAGCGCTTCATTGCCAAGAACGCGCGGCGCGCCGAGCAGAAGAAGGCAGGCGCGACCGTCTGACAGGGCAAGTCCGGGGGGCGGCGAACGCCGCCCCCCGACGCCTTGTAGGCTCGCGTGCATGGGCGCGCTCGAGCTCCGATCGGCCGCGGAGCTCTCGGACGACGAGCTCGCCGAGCTGTTCACCGCGTCGTACGAGGGCTATCTCGTGCCGATGGCGGTCGACGCGGGCGCCATTCGCTTCCTGACCGAGACCTTCGACCTCGACCGGGCTGCGTCGAGGATCGCCCTTCGCGATGGAGCGCGCATCGGTCTCGCCAACCTCGGCATCCGCGGGCGCGACGCATGGATCGGCGGCGTCGGGGTCGTCCCGGCGGAACGCCGCGCCGGCGTCGGGCGGGCGCTGATGGAGGCGGTGCACGAGGAGGCCCGCTCGCGCGGCGTCGAGCGCGTGTGGCTCGAGGTGATCGTCGAGAACGTCGGCGCGATAGCGCTGTACGAGCGCCTTGGCTACGAGCACGTCCGCGACCTGGAGGTCTGGTCGCTGCTCGGCCGCAGCGGCGAGGCGCCCGAGGCCGACGTCCATCGCGCGCACGCGTGGGTCCGCGAGCATCGATCGGAGCGCGAGCCGTGGCAGCGCGCAGACGAGTCGCTCGCGAGGGTGGCCTCACCGCGTGGGCTTCTCGTCGAGGGTGCCGCAGCGGTCGTGCAGCTCGCGGGCGCACGCGTGCAGGTGGTTCAGGTCGCCGGTGACGACGGGCCGCTCGAGGCCCTGCTCGCGGGGGCCAGCGTGCTGGGCGAGACCCTCGGGATCCTGAACCTCCCGTCCGGCGACCCCGCCGGCGCGGCGCTCGGCCGGCTCGGCGGCACGATCGACGTGCGCCAGCACGAGATGGTGCTACCCATCTAGCCCGTCGAGGCCCAGGGAAGCCGGTCCCAGTACTCCGGCCGTCCACGCTCCGGCCGCTCGAACGGCGCGTACGCCTTCTTCGGGTCGGCCGTCTCCTCCTCCGCGCTGGCGCCGTACCGCGCGGCGAGCTCCGAGACGGGATAGAGGAGCTGCTCGTCCTTCGAGCGCGCGCCGACCATCAGGATGGCGCACGGCCCGTCTCCCGCGCCGACGAAGACGTGCTCGACGCCGGCGGGACAATGGACGAAGTCCCACGCTTGGAGCGGCCGCTCCTCGCCCTCGACGAGCACCTTGCACTCGCCGGAGAGGACGAGGAACCCCTCCTGCTGCGACTCGGAGTGGTAGAGGCAGTTCGACTCACCCGGCTCGACGACGCTGATGTTGATGCCGACCTGCGGGAACTCGTGCTCGCGGGTCTCGAACACGCACCCGGAGCCGAATGTCTTCGATGTCCACCACTCCGCGTCCCGAACGTTCACGACGAACCAGCCGTCCGAGTCGGGAACGAGGCCTGAGCCGCTGTCGACGAGACGAGCCTCGGGCACGGCGCGACTCTACACCCCTCGTCGATCGCGCTCGACGAGGGCGGCGACGTCGTCGGCCTCGAAGCCGATCCGCCGGTGCGTCGCGTCGCAGAACGGCTTGGTCGACGAGTGGCCGCACCGGCAGAGGACGACTGCGCTGCCCTCGGGCACCTCCAACTCGCGACCCTCGGCGTCGACCAGCCTGAACGGCCCGACCACCTTGTAGGGGCCGTTCGGCCGGACGGTGATCGTGACGTCGTCCACGGTCCGAGCCTACCCGTCCCTACAATCGAGGCCCGTGCCGCTTCGCATCTGCCTCGTGACGCCCCATGCGTGGTCGGTGCCACACGACGCGAACGAGCACGTCGCCGGGGTCGCGGACGCTCTGCGCGAGCGTGGGCACGTCGTCGTGGTCCTCGCGCCGTCGTCCCGGTCGGCCGACCTCCTCGCCGGGCGCCGCGCGCTCCAGACGGGCGAGCTCGAGGGGGTCGTCGCGGTCTCGCGGGCTGTCCCGGTCTCCCCGCGCGCCGCGGTCGGGCTACCCGTCGGCGTCCGCGCGAACGTCGCGACCGCGCTCCGCCGCGGCGACTTCGACGTCGTGCACGGCTTCGACCCGGCGCTTCCCGGGCTCGCCTACGCCGCGCTGCTCCAGGCACGGACGACGACGGCGGCGACATTCGTCGACGGCGAGCGGCTCGGCTTCCCGCCCCGCAAGAACCAGCGCGACCGGCTGCTCGCGCGGATCGACCGGCTGCTCGCTACGAGCGACGACGTCGCCGAGCGGGCGGCGGCGCGGTTTCCCGGCGCGTACACGGTCGTCGCCCTCGGCGTCGATCCGGAGCTGTTCGCGCCGGCCGACCCGAAGGCGAGCGTCGTGGTGATCGAGACGTCGGTCGGCGGGCTCCCGATCGTCCGCGCCGCCCTCCGGTCTCTGCGGAGCCTGGCCGGATGGGAGGCGATCCTGCTCCGCACGGCTCCGCTCGCTGCGAGGCCTTCGATCCCGCACGACCTGAGGGGGCGCGTCCACATCCGGACGGCAGCTCGCGGCGAGACCCGGGCCGAGCTCCTTCGCGACGCGGCGATCGTCGTGCCGTCGCCGGACGGGCTTGCGCGCCTCCGCGTCGAGGCGGCGGCAGCGGGCTGCGCGGTCGTCGAGCCCCCTGGCGTGGACACGCAGCCGGAGCTCGCGGCCGCCGCGCTGCTCCGGTTCGCAGACGACCCGGGCGCCCTGAGCCGGGATGCGGCTGCGCGCCGCGCCTCGGTCGCGGGGGCGAGCTTCGAGAGGGTGGCCGGCGAGCTCGAGCGCGTCTACCTGGAAGCCCGGGGTCGCCGCCGGGCGCCGCGGCGGGAGACCGAGCCCCTCGCCGACCGCGACTGGATCGTCGTCGACCTGCACATGCACACGCGCTGGTCGCACGACTGCTCGATCGAGCCGTCGGCGCTCGTCGACCACGCCGAGTCGGAGGGGCTGGGAGCGATCGCCGTCACCGATCACAACGTCTTCGGCGGCGCACTCGAGACCGTCGAGCTGGCGCGCGGGCGCGAGCTGAACGTGATCGCCGGCGAGGAGGTGAAGACCGATCGCGACGGCGAGGTGATCGGGCTGTTCCTCCACGAGGAGATCCCGCGCGGGATGTCGTTCGCCGACACCGTCGCCGCGATCCGCGAGCAGGAGGGTGTCGTCTACGTGCCACACCCCTTCGATCGCATGCACTCGATCCCGGCGCCCGCGACGCTCCATCGTCACCTTCCCGAGATCGACGTGCTCGAGGTCTACAACGCACGCCTTCTCTTCGACGCGTACAACGACGAGGCGCTCCGCTTCGCCCGCAAGTACGGCCTGCTCCAGGGCGCGGGCTCGGACGCCCACGTGCTCCAGGGGGTCGGGACGGGCGCTCTCCGGATGCGGCGCTTCGACGGGCCGGAGGAGTTCCTGCTCTCCCTGCGCACAGCGGAGGTGCTCCGCCGGCCGAAGTCGCTCGCCTTCCTCCAGTCGCTGAAGTGGGCCGCCCAGGCGCGTGAGCGCCTCGCGCCGTCCACGCGCAGCTAGAGGAAGCACGCCGAGTGCCCACGAATGAGAGAGCGATGGCGAGCCCCGACGAGCGGCCGGCGCGGATCTCGAGCCGCTCGGCGGCGAAGGAGTCGAACGGCGACGAGATCCGCGAGCGCTACCTCCGCCGCGCGATCTCGGAGATCAACGAGCTCGGGGACGAGCTGCTCGCGC
The DNA here is from genome assembly GCA_963739405.1 of uncultured Actinomycetes bacterium. GTDB lineage: Bacteria > Actinomycetota > Thermoleophilia > Gaiellales > Gaiellaceae > Gaiella. Next base: position 250,791 of record CAVUAH010000014.1, read on the forward strand.
TCGGGGACGAGCTCCATGTCCCGGTCCTCGGCAGCGGCCATCCCCTCGGCGACGTGTTCCTCCTCAAGCACCGCCCGACGCAGAGTGAGATCGCCGAAGGGGTCGCGTTCTTCGGCCGCGCCGGGCAGGCGCTCCTGAAGTCGTTGCAGCGGCTCTCGGTCGACCCGCTCGCCGTGTACGGGACGAACTGCCTCAAGTTCGGCACGGAGGAGGTCGACGACGCCCGCCGGTGGCTCACTCGGGAGCTCCACATCGTCCAGCCGAAGCTCGTCGTCGCGATGGGCGACGAGACCGTCGCCTTCCTCGACGGGCTCGACTTCCCGCTCGCAGACTCCCTGGACGCGGAGCGGGTCGGGGAGATCCAGACGCTCACGCCGACGATCGACGCGCTCGTGACACCGGACATCGACGCGTCGCTCGACGAGCAGGGCGCCAAGACGCGCTTCTGGAACGCGTTCAAGGCGCTCGGTCCCTGGTGGTCCGAGCTCCCGCCCTACTGAGCGCCGAGGGCCGCGCGACGGGGCGGCAGACGAGACCGGCGCTCCTCGGCGGGCTCATCGCGGCGCTCGCGGCGTGGGATGCGTACGCCGACCGCCTGCCGGGCCTCTCCGATCCCTGGGATGTCGCGCTCGTGGCGGGGCTTCTCTTCCCGGCGACGTTCCTCGTCTCCTGGCTTCTGCTTCCGCTAGCGGACCACGCTCGCCTGCTCCCCTCGGCGCTCGCGGTCGGCGCGCTTGCGGTGGTGTGCGACCTGGCCGGGCTCGGAGGACTGTTCAACGTCGCGAAGGTGGTTGCGTTCACGCTGTTCGGGTTCTGGTTCGTGCAGATGCTCGAGTCGCTCGTGTGGGTCGTGCTCGTCGCCGCGGCGATTCCGTGGGTCGACGTTGCGTCCGTCTACCGCGGCCCGACGAAGGTCGTCGTCGAGGAGCAGCCTGGGCTCTTCGAGCGAATTGCCGTCGCGTTCGCGGTCCCCGGCGAGAACGACGCCGCGCGGCTCGGGCCTCCGGACGTGATCTTCTTCGCGCTCTTCCTCGCGGCCGCAGCGCGGTTCGGGCTGCGTGTCGGCGCGACGTGGATCGGGATGACGGCCGCGCTCTCGACGACGCTCGTCGCAACGTACGCCTTCGACCTGCGAGGCCTACCGGCTCTTCCTGCGCTCTCGGTCGGCTTCCTGCTTCCGAACGCCGACCTCGTCTGGGGCTCCCTCAGGACGAAGGGGCGCGGCGAGCGCCGCGCCCCTCTCTAGCCGTCCGAAGCCGCCACCCCGGCTCAGCAGTTCTGCTGGACCCAGGCCTCGATGTTCTTCGTCGCCTGCTGCACCTCGGCCGAGTCCATCGAGGTGGAGACCTCCTGCAGCTTCGCGAGGGCCTCGGCGCTCGGGGCCTTGCCGCTCGTGAGGTCGACGCCCTTGAGCGCCTCGGCGATCTTCGAGAAGTTCTCCGCGATCACCTGGTAGTCGTCCTTGATCTCGTCCGGCACCTGCGAGGCGATCTCGTCGAATGCCTTCGCCGCGTCCTCGATGTTCGCGTTCTGGCCGCTCAGCGACTCGGCGATCTTCGTCGACACTCCGGCGAACTGCGCGCATTCGCCCGACAGGTTCCCGACGGAGCTGTCCGTGCTCGTTCCGGACGTGTCACTCGTGGACGTCGTGTCCATCGAGGTCGTCTCGGTCGCGACCGCGGTCACGGTATCCGAGCTCGCCTCGTTGTTGTCGCTGCCGCCGCAGCCGGCCGCGACGAGAGCGACCACCGCGATGAGGAGGGCCGCCAGCCTTCGTCCGTTCACATCGTCACCTTTCGTCGTCGTGTGCCGGTCGGGTGATTCCCCCTGACACGGCATCATGCTCTTCGGCAGACGCGGCTGCACGCCTGAGCTCGGAAACGCTCTCGATGTGCGGCGTGTGCGGGAACATGTCGACCGGCGTGCAGCGAACGAGCTCGTAGCCGAACTCGTCACGTAGCACCGCGAGGTCCGAGGCGAGCGTGGTCGGGTTGCACGAGACGTAGACGAGACGAGGCGCCCCGAGCGCGCCGGTGCGGCGGAGCGCCTTTCCGGCGAGGCCCGCGCGTGGTGGGTCGACGACGACGACGTCGGGTGCCCCCGCCTTCTCGGCCAGCTCCTCGAGTGACTGGCCGACGTTGCCTGCGAAGAATCGCGCGTTCGCGATCCCGTTCACCTCGGCGTTCTCGATCGCGCACGCGACGGACTCCTCCGAGATCTCGACGCCCCAGACCGATCCGGCAGACGCGGCGAGCGCCAGGCCGATCGTGCCGGTGCCGCAGTAGAGGTCGAAGACCGTCTCGGCGCCCGTCAGCCGCGCGGCACCGCACGCCAGGGTGTAGAGGGTGGCCGCCATCTCCGTGTTCGTCTGCAGGAAGGCGTTCGGCCGGACGCGGAAGCGGAGCCCGAGCAGCTCCTCCTCGATCCACTCGTCACCCCACAGGAGCCGGGTCGGCAGGTTCGTCACCTCGGCGGGCCGGTCGTTCACGGCCCAGTGCAGCGAGCGCACCTCGGGGAACCGCGTGACCGTCTCGATCAGGAAGTCTGCGTCGAAGCGCTCGCCCGGAGCGGTCACGAGGAGCACGAGCACCTGCCCCGTGTTCCGGCCCTCGCGGACGACGAGGTGGCGGAGGTAGCCGCTCTGCGTTTCCTGGTCGTACGGCTCGAGGCCCTCGTCGCGGGCCCACGCCCTGACGGCGTCGCGGATCGCGTTCCCGAGGTCGGTCGTGAGCAGGCACTCCTCGACGTCGACCACCTCGTCCCAGCGGCCCGCGCGGTGGAAACCGAGCGCGAGCCCGTCCGCGGAGCCTGCGAAGGAGTACTCGAGCTTGTTGCGGTAGCCGTACTCGGATCGCGCCGGGACGATCGCCTCGACGGGCGGCTGCTCGAAGCCGCCGAGCCGCGCGAGCGCGTCCCGGACCTGCGTCTCCTTGGCCGCGAGCTGCGCGGCATAGGCCAGGTCCTGGAACCGGCAGCCGCCGCAGACGCCGAAGTGCCGGCACGGCGCCTCGACGCGGCTCGGCCCCGGTTCGAGCAGCTCCGTGCGCATCGCCTCGGCGAAGCCACGCTTCACTTTCGTCGCACGAGCGCGGACGAGATCACCCGGGAGCCCGCCCCGCACGAAGACGACGAAGCCGTCGAGGCGGCCGACGCCGTTCCCGCCGTACGCCAGCGAGTCGATCCTGACCTCGACCTCCTCCCCCTTGCGAACCGGAGCTGCCATGCGCCGAGGGTATCGCCGAAGGCCGGCGGCGGCGCAGCGACCGGGCCTGCGGCGGGCCGTCCGCGAGCCGTCGGCGTCCTATGCGAGGACGGTCACGTGCACGGAGCGCACGCGGGGCCCGTCGAGCTCGCAGAAGAAGATGCCCTGCCAGGTGCCGAGCGCGAGCGAGCCGTCGTCGCGGAGGGGCACGACGACGCTCGGGCCCATCAGCGCCGCGCGGACGTGCGTCGGTGCGTTCTCCTCGCCCTCCTCGATGTGCTGCCAGCCCCAGTCCTCCGGGACGATCCGCTCGAGCGCCATCTCGAAGTCACGGGCCACCATCGGATCGGCGTGCTCGTTGATCGTCACGCCCGCCGTCGTGTGCGGGACGTAGACGAGGACGGCGGAGCCGCTCGCCCCTGCGACCGCATCGGAGACGAGGCGCGTGATGTCGACGAGCTGGCTCTGCCGCTCCGTGCTGACCGTTAGCGTGGTCACGCCGTCAGAGCGCTCCGCCCGCGGCGGGTGGTGCACCGGCCTCGAGCGGGTTCTCGCCGCCGGACTCGCGGGCGAGGAAGTCCTCGACGAACATCACGTTGTCCTTCGAGCGCGTGACGACCTCGAGCAGGGCCGACATCGACGAGACCTCCTCGCGCTGCTCCTGGAGAAACCAGTGCATGAACTGCTCGGCGACGAGGTCGCCCTCGCCGCGGGCCGTCAGCGCCAGCTGTTGGATCTGACCGGTCACGCGCTTCTCCTGGTCGAGCGCGAGCTGGACCGGGGCGACGAGATCGGGGAACGAGACCTGCGGCGCCTCGACGGCCGGGACGACCACCTGCTCGTCGGCGTCGAGGAGGTACTGCACCATCATCATCGCGTGGTTCCGCTCCTCGACCGCCTGGCGGTAGAAGTGGGACGCCAGCTGCGGCAGCGTCTGCGCGTCGTAGTGCACAGCGATCGCGACGTACTGCTGTGACGCGCCGAACTCGTAGGCGATCTGCTCGTTGAGTGCTTCCGTGAATCGGGACATGCGGTGACTCTAACGCGGAGGGCGGCCTCAGCCGCCCTCCGCAACCGTCCGGCGCGGTCCTAGTTCGCGTCGACGTCGGCCGGTGGCCGGCCGAGCTCGATCCGCCGCGGCCTCGCCTCCTCGGGCTTCGGCGCCTTGACCTCGAGGACGCCGTCCTTGTAGGTCGCGACGACCTTCGAGTCGTCGACGCCCGCCGGCAGACCGACCGCGCGGGAGAAGCTCCCGTAGCGCCGCTCGTAGCGGAAGAAGCGGTCGCCCCGATCCTCCGTGGCGCGGCTGCGCTCGCCGGTCACCGTCAATGTGTCGTCTGCCACCTCGATCGAGATCTCGTCCTCGGCGAGGCCCGGGAGGTCGAACGCGTAGACGACATCGGTCTCCGTCTCCCAGACGTCGAGCGCGGGCACCCACCCCTGCGGTGTGCGGCTGCCGCCCTCGAAGAGGCCGTTGACCAGCCTGCTCATCTCGCTCCGCATCTCCGTGATGTCGCGGAACGGCTCCCAACGTACGAGTGTCGGCATGACTCCTCCTTCGTAAGTTTCTGTATCTCAAAGTATATAATATGAGCGAGTAAATAGCAAGTTCGTGCAGAGTACGATCGCAGCATGGCGGGCATCCCCGAGACGCTCAAGGGCCGCAGCTTCACACGGGTCTCCGACTGGAGCCCTGCAGAGCTCGTGACCGCCCTCGACCTCGCCGACGAGCTCAAGGTGGAGCGCGCCCGCCGCCGCGAGCTGCGGATCCTTCCCGGCCGGACCGTCGGGCTCATCTTCCGCAAGCCGTCGACCCGCACGCGGATCAGCTCCGAGGTCGGCATCGCAGAGCTCGGGGGCATGGCGCTCTACGTGCCCGCCGCAGACCTCCAGCTCTCCCGGGGCGAGTCGACGCGGGACACGGCGCTCGTCCTCTCGCGCTTTCTGAGCGCGATCCTGATCCGCACGTTCGACCAGGCAGAGGTCGACGAGTTTGCCGAGCACGCCACGATCCCGATCGTCAACGGGCTCACGGACACGGCCCACCCCCTGCAGGCGCTCGCCGACGCGATGACCATTCGGGAGCGCTTCGGGGCGCTCGAGCATGTTCGTGTCGCCTATCTCGGCGACGGGAACAACGTCTGTCACTCGCTGATGCGGATTGCGGCGCGCACGGGCATGGAGCTCGTGGCTGCCTGCCCCGACGGCTATCACCCCGATCCGGACATCGTCGCGTCGTGCGTCGAGGAAGCCGGGCCGAGCGGCGGGAGCATCACGGTGACGACCGACCCCGGCGAGGCGGTGTCCGGCGCGCACGTCCTCTACACCGACGTGTGGACGAGCATGGGCCAGGAGGCCGAGCACGAGCAGCGGCTCCACGACCTCGGGCCGTACCGGCTGGACGGAGCGAAGCTTGCGGCCGCGGCGCCCGACGCGGTGGCACTCCATTGCCTGCCCGCCCACGTCGGGGAGGAGATCACGGCCGACGTCCTGTACGGCGACCGCTCGCTGGTCTGGGACCAGGCCGAGAACCGCCTGCATGTCTACAAGGCAGTTCTCGCGCTCACCGTGCGATGAGGTTCGAGGACGTCGTCCGACAGGCGCTCGACAGCCTGCCTCCCGAGATCGCCGACGGCCTTCGGAACGTCGCGGTGGTGGTCGAGGACGAGGATCCGGGCGACCCGGACATCTACGGTGTCTTCGAGGGAGTGCCGCTGACCGACGGCGGTCCGGGGCCGGGAGAGCTCCCCAACCGCATCGCGATCTTCCGCCGGCCGCTGGAGGCTGACTTCGGGGACGTCGACGAGCTCCGCGAGGAGATCCGGATCACCGTCCTCCACGAGCTCGGCCACTACTTCGGGCTCGACGAGGACCGGCTCTCCGAGCTCGGGTACGAGTGACGACGTTCCTCGACGTGGTTCCCTGGGTGGCGCTGGCGCTCGGTGCGCTGGTCATCGGGCTGTTCCTGTTCGGCCCGCGTCGCTGACGGACGTTTGTAACGGGAATGTTCGGGGATCCGAGATCGTTGACAATGTCCATGGACACCATCCCGCTGTACCACGCCGAGATCGAGGAGCTGAGTGAGCGACGCGTCACGCTCTGGAACTCGCTCTCGCAGGGACGCGATCCGGCGGTGGTGGAAGAGATCAAGGCGCTCGACGCACAGCTCGACGAGCTCTGGGCGAAGGTCAGGGCCGAGCGGGCTCGGATCCGATTCGGCGAGCGTGAAGAGATCGTGCGACGGGCCCGGGCCGAAGAGCGGCTCGAGCGCGCCGCCTAGCTCGAGATACGGCGAGCCCGCATACGGCGTTTCCTGAAGGGAACGCCGTGGGTTCGCCGTACCATGTGTGGGTGCTCGTACGCCGCGCCGACAGCGACGATCCGGTCGCACAGGAACGCCAGGCGCTCGCCGAGCAACGGGCTGCGCTCGAGACGCTCAAGCGGCAGCTCGCCGAGCGCGTCGCCGCGGTGAAGGCGCGCGAGGACGAGCTCAGGGCGGCGATCGCCCGCGTCGAGTCGGGACAGGCCGCGGGGGTGCGGCTCCCGCCCCGCGTCGACCCCGACTCCGACCGGCTCGCAACCCGCGCCGCGGTGCTGGCCGAGCGGGAGCGCGTGGTCGCAGCCCGCGAGGCCGCACTCGCCGCCGGGAGGGCGAGCGGACCGGACGGCGGGTCTGCGAACGGAGACGTCGCGCTCGCCGACCGCGAAGCGCTCGATGCGCGAGCGCAGGAGCTCGACGCGCGACTCGCCGAGATCTCGGCCCGGGAGCGCGCGGTCGAGGAACGCGAGCGAATCCCGCGCGACCCGGATGCTGTTCGCCTCGCGGAGATCGAAGCCCGCCTCGACGAGCTCCGCGCGGCCGAGGAGGCATTCCTGCGCACCCGCCGGGAGCTCGCGGACCACTCGGACGCGATCGCCGCACGCGAGCAGCTCCTCGCTCAACGCGAGCGCGAGCTCGACGAGCGGGAGGACGGCTGGGGCGGACCTGACATGCGCGAGCTCGAGGCACGCCTTCGTCGGCTGGAGACCCAGCGCACCGCGCTCGGGCAGACGCAGGGCTTCAGCGGCGGCTTCCGCAAGCTCGAGCAGGACGGCGCTCACCGGCCGCCGTCCACCTGAGGCGCGTCCTCGCCGGGATGCACAGCGCTTTCTCAGCGAATTTCCAGGTGGACCGACGTACGCTGTGGGACACGATCGACCGACGGAGGGGACCCGGATGAGACGCAAGATCGTGATGCTCGGGGCGGCAGCGCTCGCCGTGGCGGGCGGCAGCGTCGCCATCGCGGCGACAACCGGCGGCTCACCGCAGGAGCAGAGCAAGGCGGTCGTCGACGACGCCGCGAAGCAGCTCGGTATCACCCCCGCCAAGCTGAGCGACGCGCTGAAGAAAGCTCTCGAGAACCGGGTCGACGCGGCTGTCGCGGCCGGCAGGCTCACCAAGGAGCAGGGCGACGCGCTGAAGAAGCGCATCGAGGCGGAGGACTATCCCGTGCTCGGCGGCTTCGGGCTCGGCCGGGGCTTCGGGCTCGGTCACCGGGGCGGTCCCGGCGGGCCGGGGATGCACAGGGCCGGGTCCCTCGAAGCCGCAGCGGCGTATCTCGGCCTGACCGAGGCCCAGCTCCGCGCGCAGCTCGAGGCGGGCAAGACCCTGGCCGAGGTCACGAAGGCGAAGGGCAAGTCGGTCGACGGCCTCGTCTCCGCGCTCGTCGCGGACGAGAAGCAGAAGCTCGACGCTGCGGTCAAGGCGGGCCGGATCACGCAGGCGCAGGCGGACGCCATCACCGCGAACGCGAAGCAGCGACTCACAGACCTCGTCAACGGGTCGTTCCCCGAGCATCCGCACGGCCGTTTCGGCGGCCCACCGCCCGGCGCTCCCCAGGGCCCGCTCCGCGCCGGCCCGCGGCATCGCAGGGTCACGCTCTAGGAACGACACGCACGCGCAGGATGCGCCCTCGGCTCAGGCGCCGGCTTCGTCACGCTGGGCGGGGTGGTGGAGCACGACCGACGGGCGAACACACCGTCACCGTTCAGGTGGCGGGCTCGTCTCGGTCAGCTGCGCCAGGCACGAACATCGCGTTCGGGTAGCTCTGGGGACGGGCATCCTGGCCCTCCAGCCGAAGGCCGATGACCTCGGAACGGCTAGAATCCTGGCCTCGGGGCGTTAGCTCAGTTGGGAGAGCACCAGCTTTGCAAGCTGGGGGTCGCCGGTTCGAGCCCGGCACGCTCCACCTATGAAGGCCCTGCTAACGGTGGGCTTTCGTCGTCTGAGTGGCAAACGATTCGTGGCTCGTGTCCGGCAAATGTCCGGTTGGAGCTCGGGGAGCCTCGTTCGACGAGCTCTCTGGCCACGGGCCGGTGACTACAGACGGGGTCGATAGCTTGCCCGTGTGAGAAGACTGCCTCTAGACCCGGTGCGTGGTTCTACGTCGCGCCGGAGTGGTGGGTCGAGAACGCCATCCACGAGCGGAACGTCTGGTACCTGGCCCAACACGGCGGCACGCGTCCCGTCACCCCGGACTCGAAGCACGGGCTGCTCCTCGATGACCAACTCGCGGAGTGGAAGGACCGCTGGGACGTGCTCGGGATCTCCGCCCACCCCGGAGCCGACGGAGGCGCCGGTGGCTGAGGTGACCGAGGTCTGATCGCCTGCGCTCCGGACATTGTCCAAACCGGACACTGGCGCGGTGGGAGCGATTGCGTTCAGCTAGCCGCCCGGCCCTGAACGCCGACGCGACCTCGGTGTGCTCGTGTGGCGGCCACGCCTCCTATGCGGCCCGCCTCCATGCTCAGTGCTCCTGCGAGTGACTCGGATGCGCGTCAGTCAGAGGGCGTCGGCACTCGGGAGTCCGCTACTGGCGATCCGGGCAGCCTGTAGGACGAGCGCCGGGTCTGGTCCTTGACCGTGTCGCCAGAGGTCGAGGAGCCGATCGGTGAGCAGCGCCCGCGTTGAGATGAAGTCGCTTGACGCCAGTGGCGAAGGGTGGAGCGCGGCCAGGGCCAGAACGGAGTCTCGGCAGTATGTCGAGCAAAAGCTGCTGCCTGACGTGCGCTGACCGGGTACACCAGCCCGCGGGGTTGTAAAAGCGAGGTCCTCGCCAAGCACGGCCTGACAAAACGAGCAGCGCAACTGTTTCGCGTCCCGGTTGCGCACCGGAGGCGCAGGCGTGTCTCGGTCCAACTCGACCGCCTGTCCTCCAGGTGGACGGAGAGACCAAAGCGGTTCGGCCATCATGCCCTTCCTCTAAAGGTCAGCGGGAACTTCTGTGAGAAGGGGTTGCGAAGCCCGTTTCCCCCGAACGCGCAACACCGAATCTCTCCAACCATAGCCTCATTCGTGCGTCTGGCCCCGGTCGTTGATCAGTTGGGGACTTCGCCCCGGACAGCCTGATGCACGAGTTATGTGCAGAAACCGCGCCCCCCGACCGGGCGCTTACTCCCTAAGACGCTTTCGTCAGCGGCGCTCGCCGGAGCGTGACCGCGAGTGCGGTGGACCGCCGCCCTCCGCCACGTATGGAAGCAAGGCCATCTCGCGCGCTCGCTTGATAGCGACCGCGATCTGTCGCTGGTGCCTGCGGCAGGCGCCGCTCATCCGACGTGACCGGATCCTCCCTCGGTCGGACGTGTACCGCCGCAGTTGCTCGACGTTCTTGTAGTCGACCTCACGCACCTTGTCCTTACAGAACAGACACGACTTCCGCCTAAAGACCTTCGCCTGGCCGCCGCCAGGACGACCCGGACGCGCTCCCGGCTCGGTGTCCTTCCGTCGTTTCGACTTCGCGGCCACGCATCGAACCTACAGCAGCGGCGTCGCCCGGTGTCGGCCGGGATCCTCGTCGGGATTGGTCTCCGTGGCCTCCCGTGACGGTGAGGCGACAACCTCAGCGGTCGCGATCGGTGGGCAGCGCGGGCAACTCGATCGCCCAGTGGGCCGCGATGCTCCTCGTGCGCGAGCCGAGTCGGCGGAGGAGTACACCTGAGCCTGGTATCCGGCGCGGCCGTGGGCCGCCCACCGAGGCTCGATCGCGCGTCTCCCGCGCAGCGCCTCTCTCGCGTCTCGCCGCGTCGTCGCGATCCGCCACCTGATCGTGCGACAATTCGCCTCATGCCCGCGAGCCGGACACGGCGCGTACTGGGCTGGTGCGCGGTGGCAGGATGCGGCCTCTTTACGGTGGCGTCGTTCGCCGCGTGGAGCGCCCAGGACGTCTACAGCGCACGGCGCGAGGACATCAGCGCGCTCGCCGCAATCGACGCGCAGCACGCGTGGATCATGATCGCGGGCATCGTCGCGCTCGGCCTCGGCCTCCTGGCGTTGGGCCTCGGTCTCCGTGGCGTGATTCACGACGGGCGCAGCGCAACGATCGGGCCGATCCTGCTCGTCCTGGCCGGTCTCAGCTTCGTGGTGGCGGGGTTCGCACGGAACGACTGCAGTTCGGAGTTGCAGGCGTGTAAGGAGCTTGTGGACGCTGGCGATGTGTCGTGGCATCACGGCGTGCACGACGCCGTTGGCGTCTTGGCGTTCGTGTTCCTTGTGATCGCGCCACTCGTGCTCGCCCGCGCCTTCCGGACGGATAGCCGCTGGAGCAACCTCCGGCGCTATTCGCTGGCGACTGGCGCGCTAGCGCTCGTGCTGCTCGTCGTGTTCGGCGTCGAGCCGTTCGATGGTTGGAACGGACTCGTTCAGCGCGTTCTGCTCGCGGTACTCGTGCTCTGGGTTGTTGTGCTGGGGATGCGCCTCGCGCAGATCGCTTCGCAGCCGCAGCCCGCTCCGCCCGTTGCCGCGGCCCATTAGTCGTCGAACGGTGCGCCCCAGTCCTGCGGCCACAGCCGTGGCCCACCCGCCATCGGCGCCCGCACTCGCGGCGTCCCTCTTTCTTCGCGCGCGCACGCGCGCACGCGCGCGTGGAGTGGTGTGACACTTCAGTTATGACCCGCGCTTCGTCGCCCTGTGCCGCGAAGCTTCGCAGCGGTGATCTCTGTCAGTCGGTCGCGACCACCGGCGAGTTCTGCGCCTATCACGCCGCACTCGCGGCCGACCTGGGGTCAGAGACGGTGGAAACCGGCCAACAGACAAAGCAGCGCAACGCCCGCCAGCGTGTCCCCGTGATCGCGGAATCCGACCCGCTCGTGCTCACCTCGACGTCGCCAGGCGCTCCGTCAGGCGTCAGACCGGCCTTGGCGCTCACGGCCGCCGAGGAGGTTGAGACGATCCGCCGCGTGCTGCTCGAGGCCGCGACCAGCACGAGCCGCGAAACATGGACGACCTGCACCTGCCCCGAGTGCGGCAAGGGCTTTCGCCAAGAGATCACCGTCCCCGACCACGGAGCACGGATCAAGGCTGTCGAGACGCTGCTGCGCGAGGGGCTCGGCCGCGTCGGGGAGGCCGAGATCGTCGAGCCGAGGGTTCCCGAATCGGTCGAGGAGCTGAGGAAACTCAGCACAGCCCAGCTCGGGCTGATGGTGGGGCTCGGGTACGCGGCGCGGATCCGCGCGATCGTCGATGACGGGGACGATGCGTTCCGCCTCGAGGTCGAACGGTGGACGCCCAAGGCACGCGCAGCGGTCGCGCGAGCCCTCGCCGAGGTCGGCTGACCGTCCGTCCGGATCTGACATCGATCTGACCCACGGCCGCGAGCCCTCTATCCATCGGCGCCGAACGGCGACCACCGACTACGCGAGTCGGCGCTCCGCCGGCTTACAACCCCGTCGACGCGTGGTCACGAATCCGGAAGCCCCACGGATAGGTGATTCGGTCCCGATGCTTGCGCGATTGCTCGGCCCTTGTAGTGACCGGCCCGGGTACTCCCACGGAACCGCGTCGATTGTGAGCCTCACCGCCTGGCGCCCTCGTCCCGAACGCCCACCACTTTCCTTCTCTCTTTCGCGCGCGCGCGCACGCGCGAGGGCTCGGCGTTCGATCGCTCGTCGGAAGCGGACGTGAGCGTGTGGCTGAGCTGTCACGAACATATGCTCTCGTGCGCATTGACTCCAGCCCTCCTTCGACTTAGTGTCGCCTGACACATATCTAGGGAGGGAGCATGCGGAGGTTCAAGACGGGCCAAGCTGTCCCGAGTCGCTACCGAATGCTGGGATTGCTTGTCGGCGTCGCGGTCGTCGCGGCGGTCGCCGGCGCTTCGAGCCGAAGCGCTCAAGCTGTACTACCGGCCCTCCCAAACACAATTCAGCAGTGGAACAAGATCGCCGAGGACACGGTGGTTGGGTCCGGAGCGTTCCAGGGCGAGGGCGAGATCTACATGAGCTACGCGTCGTTGGCTGTTTACGACGCGGTTGTCGCGATCCAGGGCGGATCCGAGCCGTACGGGCCCGCGATCAACGCACCCTCGGGTGCGTCGGTGGACGCAGCCATTGTCGAGGCCGCGTACCGGACGCTCAGCGCGTACTTCCCGTCGTCGTGCAATCCCACCAATGCGACGTGCATGGCGCTCGGGGCCTCCCTGCTTACCAATTACAACCTCGCCATGGCCGCGATCCCGGCCGGACCGCCTGCGAATGCAAAGGCGAACGGGATTGCCGTCGGCCTGGCCGCTGCGAACGGCATCACCGCCCTTCGCACAGGAGATGGGCGCTTGACACCGATCGGCACGACGTCGTCGTTCGAGACGAAGGACCCGGGCCCGGGAGTGTGGCGTCTCACTCCACCGGCGTTCTTGGTTCCGCAAACGCCTTGGCTCGGGTCGGTGCAGCCCTTCCTGCTGAAGAGTCCGGGACAGTTCCAGCCCGAGCCTCCGATCCCGCTTACGAGCAAGGAATGGGCCCGGCAGTTCAATGAGGTGAAGAGTTACGGCAGCGCGACGAGCGCGGTTCGAACCTCGGATCAGACCGCGACGGCATGGTTCTACACGGCAAATGTGATCCGGCAGTTCAACATCGCCGGTCGTGACCTCGCCACCGCCCGTGCGCTCGACACACGCGATACTGCACGGTTGCTGGCAATGATCAACACCGTGAGCGCCGATGCTCTGATGTCGGTGCTCAACGCCAAGTATCAGTTCCTCTTCTGGCGTCCTGTGACCGCGATTGCGGGTGCAGGTGTGTGCCCAACCCAACCGTCGGCAGTGACGGCAGACGGCTTCGGGCCAGTACCTGGGTTCGATGACGGCAACGCAGCGACGGTCGAGGACCCGTGTTGGCGGCCCCTCGTGACCACGCCCAACCATCCCGAGTACCCCGCAGCGCACGGTACGAACACGTCGGCGATGGCAGAAGTCTTCAGCGAGTTCCTTGGTACCGATCAGATCGACCTCGACATCCGCGGCTTCGACCAGTTCGGCCTCCCCGGAAACTTCGATGCGGTGCACCACTTCGACACGGCAGCACAGCTCCGCGAAGAGGTCATCAACGCGAGGCTCTGGGGCGGTATCCACTACCGCCGTTCCAGCGAGGTGGGGGTCCACCTCGGACAGAAGGTCGCGCACTTCGGCCTCAATCACTCATTCAAGACCACGCGCTAATTCTCGATTTGCGAGGGGCGTGCTCTTGCGGCGCCCCTCGCTTTCAGTTCAGCCCGCCCGCCTCAAGCTCCCGCTCCTTCGCAGGTGAGGCGGGTCCGCTACTTGACCGCCGTGACGCCACGACTCTCGCCGGTACACCTCACGCCGCCGTGGCGGGAGACATGCTGAACCCGTCGAGCGCGTCCTGCTGCGACGGCATCACCTCGATGCCCACGAGTATCCGCTCGACATCGACGTTCTTCCCGCCGAACGGCACCTTCTCCCACTCGCCCGCCTTGCGCAGGCGCTCGTACGGGTACGGCGATAGAGCCGCCCGATGGACATGTCCAGCACCTGCGCGTAGACCGGTGGGTTCTCCTCCTCGTTCGTCACGAGCCAGACCGCGTGACCTGTGCAAGTGCGAGCCTCGTTTCACAGCAGACGCCGTCGCGGGCGCGTGCGAGACGAGCGCCCGGCGCAGCGAGGGGCTGGGTCTTGCACTTTGGGATCCCGCATCTGCAACCTCGTGGCCCAGGACTCTGCTCATCTCCAACCGTCGGGCGGCGGCAGGGGTACTCCCGTGAGACCTGCACAGGTGCGAGCCTCGTTGTCCAGCGTGACCTCGTCCGCCCACGGCGTGCGGGGGTAGAGTCGCACCGATCATCTCGTCCAAGGACGGAGGAGGCACGATGCAGCAGGAGTCAGCACGCAAGATCCTGGCCGCGAGCTTCACGACTCCCGACGGCGCCTCGCGTGGCGCGGGCTCGCTCGGAGGGGCCATCCGCGACAAGATCGGCAACACCGCCGTCCTCTACGTCCGGCCGGACGGCAAGGCGAAGTTCACCGAGTCGAAGGACTGGGGCGCGGGGCGCGGTGCGCTCCTCGGCGGTGCGATCGGCATCCTCGGCGGCCCCGTCGGGATCATCGCCGGCGGTTCGATTGGTGCCCTCGTCTCGAAGCTGCGCGATTCCGGCTTCAAGAACGACCAGCTCGAGCAGCTCGGCCGGTCGCTGGAGCCCAACAGCTCGGCGATCGTGGTCGAGATCTCCAGCGACGCGATCGACACGGCGAAGGGACTGCTCGAGCCACTCGGCGGGCAGAACTTTGTCGTGGAAGATCTCGACGAGAACGTAGCGTCGCTCTTCGCGCAGGACACGGAGCCCGAGGCCGAGCCCGAGCCGGCTGCGACCGCGAGCGAGTCTTCCAGCTAGCGACCGGCTCGAGTGGGCCAACTTCGATCGCCTGTCGCCTCGTGACCGAGGGGGCTCGCGAGGCACAAGGAGGCCGCATGACCGTCGCGAACCCGCACGACTCCACAACGGTTTATCCGCGGAAAGGGGCCTCTCGACTCGTCGTCAAGCCGCCTGCACGCGCTCGTAATCAATCGATTCAAGCCAGTTCGAGGCTGACCTCTAGCCCTCACGACTAGGGCGCGGGCACGGGGTCGTGTGCCTCAAGCGGCGTGCTGCTGAGAACTTGAACGGCCCTGTCGAGTCCCCTTGGCACCCGCCGATCCGTCGGGCAGGGTAGGGGTACTCCCGCGAGACCTGCGCAGGTGCGAGCCTCGTTCTCGGTGGTGGGCGGTCGTGAACGCCCACGACTTCCTCTCGCGCGCACGCCCGCGCGCGAGACGAGGTACCCACCCCATTGGCAAGAGCGAAGACGATTGGCCTCCTGGGGGTTACCACCACCTGCGCTCGAGCGCGTGGTCGGTGCCGCCGGTCTGGTCGAGCGCGTCGAGTGCGGTCATGTTCTCGTCGGACAGGGTGAAGTCGACGATGCGGGCGTTCTCGTCGATTCGGTCGCGGTGTGTGGACTTCGGGATGACGACGAGGTCCCGCTGCAGGCACCAGCGCAGTAGGAGCTGGGCCGGTGTGCGTCCCACGCGCTGGGCGATCTGCTGTACACGCGTGTCGGAGAGGTGGCGGCCAGTGCCGAGCGGGCTGTACGCCTCGAGCGCGACGTTGTGTTTGCCGCACGCCTCGAGGAGCTTGCGCCGGTACTTGAACGGGTTGAACTGCACCTGATTCACGACCGGCCGGGTCTCGGCTACCGCCATCAGGTCGTCGAGCTCGCTTGCGCTGTAGTTCGAGACGCCAATCGAGCGCGCATAACCGCGTTGATGCGCACGTTCCATCCCTCGCCATGCCCGGGTCGGCCCGCCCAGCGGCCAGTGGACGATGTACAGGTCGACGTGCTCGAGGCCGAGGCGTTCCAGGCTCCGCTCCGCCTCGGCCTCCGCGTCTGTGCGTCTGGGGTTGAACTTCGTCGTGATGAAGACCTCGTCGCGCGGCACGCGGCTGTCGCGGAGGCCGCGGCCGACGCTTTGCTCGTTGCCGTACGCCTGCGCGGTGTCGATGTGGCGGTAGCCGAGCTCCAGCGCCCACCGAACCGCCTTCTCGCACTCCGGCCCGTTGGGGATCTGCCAGACGCCAAGGCCGAGAAGAGGGATCTCGTTGCCATCGGCGAGCATACGGGCGCGCCCATCCGCAGTCACGGCTCCGGGCTGCATTGCAGGCTCCTCGCGTCGGGGACGGCTTCTCAGGGTGCGAAGGCCAGCGCGTGAAGCGCCTCGATCGCGTCTCCTTCGAAAGTACACGCGCCCCAGTTGTCGCCGCGGTCCCGGCTCTCCCAAAGCTGACCATCGGCGAGCCCCGCGAACAGACGCGCGTCGGCCGCGACCAGCGCATAGGGCATCGCTGGTAGCGGTTGGGGGAGACCGCCCGCGAGCGGGCGCCAGGCCTCGCTTGACCGTCTCCGGTAGACACGCGCCTGCGGGTCGCCGCCGGCATGGGCGGCAAAGGGGCCGGTGCTCGCGGAGACGTACCAGAGCTCCGGGTCGTCCGGGTCGACGGCGACCGACCATGCGTAGTGGCGGTCGCGCCCTTCATCGGCCGGCTCCCAGCTTTCGCCCGCGTTCTCGCTGAAAGCGGCGCCGCCGCCGCCGGCCTCGTACGCGCGGCCGGGCAGGCGCGGGTGCCAGGCGAGCGAGTGCACATCCCGCTGTGCGCCGGGGCGGTGGTCCTGCCAGGTTTCGCCGCTGTCCGTCGAGCGCATGAGTCCGCCCAGCTCGATTCCAACGAGGAGCAGGCCGGCGTCATGCGGGCTCGGCGCGATCCAGCGGACGTGCGACGTCCATGGGCGCGGCGGGAAGCTCCACGTCGCTCGAGACGGCAGCTCGAGCAGCGCTTCCAGCTCGCGCCAGCTGTCGCCGCGGTCATCGCTCCGGAACAGCCGGCTCGGCTCGGTGCCCGCGTACACCGCCCCGTCGGCCGCGCTCACCGCAAGCGAGAAGACACCCGGCTCGGGAAGCGCGCAGTCGACCCAGTTGCGCCCGCCGTCCCGCGTCCGGCGTACCCCGTGCGCACGCAAACCCGCATACAAGGTGTCCGGGTCGAGCGGGTCAACCGCAAGACACTGCGCGCCGCTTCCGGCCAGGAAGAGCTCGCCGATCCACCGGTGACCGGCTTCGTCAAGGCGAACGATTCCGTCCCCGGTCGCGGCGTAAAGACGTGCCATCGCCCAAAAAGCACTAACACAAGAAGTGCCGAGATCGAAGCCCAACAGCCGGCACATGCTCACCGACAACCCTAGGCTCGGCGACCTCACCCCAAATGGTCGGGCTTCGACGCGCCGGGCGGGGACGCGGGCCTCGGCCATACTCCGCGACCGCCTGACCGTGAGGCAGAAGCGTGTAGCCCGCAGGTCAGCGGAGCGCGCCGTGTTCCGTTCGTCGCGTCAACTCGCCCATTCGCGCACGTCGGTTACGTCTACCGCTAGCACAGGACCGTCGGGCGGTTCGCTGCGGTACTGCGGGTACTTCTCACAGAGCAGCATGAGCGCATGCTCCCGCTCCTCGCCTTGATCAAGTACGCGGGCGCGGCCGCGGAGGCGGATCCACCAGAGGCGGCCCCAGTTCTCTTCGTAGTGATCGACGAGGACGGTGACCTCAGGCCGTGCGCGGGCGTTTTCGATGCGCCGCAGCTTGGGCGACCGCTTCGGTTTGCGGTCGACCGTGGAATAGAGCGTGTCGCCGTCGAGTGCGAACACGATCGGAACCAGGTGCGGACGGCCATCTGGGTCCGTGGTCGCCAGCCTGGCGACTCGCGCCGCCGTTAGTCTCGGGTCGTGCACCTCGGTGTGATCCTGCCCAACTACGGCCAGGGTTCGAGACCCGACGGGATTCGCCGTGTCGCCGAGGCCGCCGAGCAGCTCGGCTTCGACTCGGTCTGGGCGACCGAGCATCTCATCGTCGGTCCCGAGGCAATCGACCCGTACGGCCGCGTCTATGACCCGCTGGTCACGCTCGGCTGGATTGCCGGCTGGACAGAACGGATCGGCCTCGGCACGTCGATCCTGCTCGTGCCGCTGCACAACCCGATCCATCTGGCAAAGGAGGTCGCGACGCTGCAGGAGCTCTCCGGCGGCCGCTTCACTCTCGGAGTCGGGATGGGCTGGCACAAGGACGAGTTCGACTTCATGGGCGTCCAGTTCAATGGCCGCGGCCGGCGCGCCGACGAGGCGATCCGACTCATGCGAGCCCTCTGGAACGGCGAACGCGACTTCGACGGGCAACACTGGTCGTTCCACAACGCGACCTCCGAGCCGCACCCATCGCCGCAAACAGAGATCTGGGTCGGCGGGAGCTCCGAACGCGCGATCCAGCGGGCGCTCGAGCTAGGCGACGCGTGGCACCCCTCCCGCGGATCCGACGCCAGCCATGTCCGTCGCATCAAGGAGCGATACGCAACGCTACGCGTGATCCCGCGCACGTCGCCGGAGCAAGCCGAAGCGATGCTCGACGCCGGAGCCGAAGGCGTGGTCGCCACATTCCCCGACGAGGCCGCGATGCGCGACTTCGCCCGGCGCTACCGGTAGCCGTCGGCTCAAGGTCGTGGACATCTTCCGTCTCGACAAGAACGGGAGGCTAGCGTTCCGACGCCCTCGTCGCGAACGCTGCCCACCCGCTCGCGAATGGTCAGGTCATCCTCGATGAGAATCGCGCCGTAAGCTGGGAGCCAAAGACGCGTGTAACGATTGCGCGTCTCCTCGCCGAGGTCGCTTGAACCGCCGCCGCGATTTGACATCCGTCTGACACGACGCCGCCACGCGTCTATCCATCAGGGATCCGGTGCGACCCCCGACTCGGCGAGTCGGTGCATCTCGGTACTCGCCACGCCTCCCCCCTTGCGGTGATCATGGCGATGGGGCCTGGTCGCGGGGGGCGCGGGCCACGCCTACCACTTCCTCTCGCGCGCAAAGCGCACGCGCTGTTGCGCTGACGAGCCCTACGGGCAGGCTCGCTCGCGCAACGACCAAGAGCACGGCGAGCGCGACCGTCGCCCAGCCGGTCCTCATCGCTATCCGCCGCCGCTGCCAGGGATCGGCGGATCGGCAGCGAGCGTCTTCTCGAGCCCGCGCGCGAGTTCCTCGCGCTCGGCCGAGGTCAGGCGCCCCGCGGGATGGAGCGGCTTGTATTGGATGGGCGGCATCGAGCCGTTGCGGACGGACTCGACGGCATCGCCCGCGCCGTCGCCCTGCGGTTTGTTCCATTCCGAGAAGTTGAGCGTCTCTCGGCCGCCCTTGACGTCGGCGTAGACGAGCCACGACACCGGAGCGATGTTGCTGTACCAGGGCCATGTCGTGAGGTTGCTGTGGCAGTCGTAGCAGGCGCCGACCGCGAGTTCCCGCGTCCGCGCAGAGTCCCACTTGACCTCGTGCGTGACGGGTGGATTGCCGTGATCGCGCCCGTACGGGATCAGCTGAATGAGGCCGAAGAGGACGACGGTGCCGAGGACGATCCAGAGGATCCACTTGCGCACGATCCGATGCTCGCAGAACTCCACACGAGCCGTCGTCGGTGGATCGACGGGAACGCCGCGCGGGTTTCCACCGATCGCCGACGAGACCGAGCTGACGCGGCTCGGCGCAGGACACCTACTAGTACCGCGTGCGGATCGCCACCTGGTACGGACTGGCGACGGTCGTCGCCCTGGCCGGCGGCACCGCCCTGTGCCCTCATGCTTGGCTTTCAGGTCCTCTTGTTGCGCCGTGGCCTCCCCCTCATCGGGTGGTGGCTGCTTGGCATCCCGCAGTTTTGAATCGCCGTGATTTTCGCCGGGGCCGGATGGTCGCTCGGACTGGTCGGCCTCCTCGTCATCGTCGCCGGCGTCCTGCTGCTGTTCCAGGAGCGCTACCCGAACGAGATCTTCGATCTCGTGCTCGGCCTCGACCGCTGGGTGCTGCGTGTCGTCGCCTACGCGGCATTCATGTCCCGTGAGTACCCGCCGTTTCGGCTCGATGTCGGGCCGCACGAGCCGCACTTCGACATGAAGCAGAGGCAGACGAGGTGACGGTGACCCGGGCGAAGACAACGCGAAGCGATTTTGAGACGGGCCTGACGGCCGTCCGTAATAGGAAACGAGAAATGGAACAGGCTCTCCTCGACTACGCCCCTCTTCATGCCTTGGCGAGCGGGTGTTGTCCCGGCGTTTGAAAGATGCCCGGTTAGGCCTGTCGCGCCGCGGAATCGGTAGTCCTGTGCAGGCCGATCAGTGTTGGCCACGATTCGGGTGGGGGTGTGGGTGTCGCTCTGAAGCTAACAAGCACCGGGTATCGCTTCGCGCGCGGGTCAACGGGCGCACTCGCGGCGACGGTGTCGGCGCACGGAACCTCAGCGACGGGGGAGATCCTTGTCGCCGCCGTAACGCTCTCTTGCTCAGGCGGGAGCAGCATCATGGCGATGAAGACGTGCGCCGACACGAGCGGGCGGATCGCGAGGAGTGTCACGCCCTCAGCCGCGAGCAGCACGAGCAGCACGGCCGCCGTCGCACCGGTTAGCCGCCGGTTGTCGTCACTGCCGCCCGTGCGCAGAGCGCAGCGCACGGCCGGATGCGGCCTTTACCGGAACCGGCCGCGTTCGCCCCTCGGGTTGGGCCTGCCGTTGTCTAGGTGACGTCGCGGCGGGCGACGAGGATGGCGCCGGCGGCGACGAGGGTGACGAGGTAGCCGAGCAGCAGCAGGCCGCCCGCGGCCGCTGACAGTACGTAGTCGGTGGGGTCGGCGACGAGCGCAGCGCTTGCGCCGACCGGTGTGTAGCCGCCGATCGACGGGAGCAGTCCGCGCAAGAGGTTGTCGATGACCATCGCCCAGACGATCAGCCCGATTACCGCGAACACCTGGTTTCGCACTAGCGCGCCAAGGCCGACTCCGATCGCGGCCCACGCCGCCGTCATCGCGGGTGTGCCGAGCACGAGCCAGAGCACGTGTCCTGTTCCGAGCTGGAGCGGGATGTCTCGGATGGTGAGGATCGCATAGCCGACGCCGAGGGAAAGCCCGATCGCCACGAGCCCGAAGAGCGCGCCCATCAGCAGACTGGCGATCACCTTCGCGCTGATGACTCGCGTCCGTTGCGGTGTGACGACGAAGGTCGGGCGGATCGTCCCGTGGCGGAACTCGCTTGTGATCGCCATCACGCCAATCAGTGCGGCGAAGAGTGCCGCCGACGTGCCGGCCGAGAGCAGCGCGTGCTGGTTGTCGTGTGTCATCAGCTCGTCCGCCTTCGGGACGAACCCGTTGAGCAGCACCGTCAGCAGGATGAGCGCGATCATCCCCGCGAGCAGACCGAGGTTGGTACGCGTGGAGCGCATCTTGCGCAGCTCCGCGAGCAGTTGGTCAGTCATGACGGCTCCTCCGCGGTCAGCTCAAGGAAGACATCCTCGAGGCTCGACGATTCCGAAACGAGTTCCTCCAGCGGGATGCCAGCTTGATAGGCGATCTCGCCGACGCGGGCGCTTGGCGCGCCCTCCACGAGCAGCTCGTCGCCGTCGAGCAGTGTTGCCCGGAGCCCCTCGGTTTCGAGCGTGGCCTGCAGCGTGTGTGCGCCGGCGGCGCGGACGCGCACGGCGCCGGTGCGCCGCTTGGTGAGCTCCGCTAGCGGCGAGATCGTCACGAGCCGTCCCTTGTTGATGATGATGACGTCGTCGACGGTCTGTGCGACCTCGGCGAGTACGTGGCTGGAGACCAAGGCCGTCTTCCCGTCGGCGGCGAAGCCACGCAGGAAGTCTCGGAGCCAGCGCACGCCCTCGGGATCAAGCCCGTTGGCGGGCTCGTCAAGGATCAGCAAGGCGGGGTTGCCCAGAAGCGCGGCCGCGAGTCCGAGTCGCTGCCGCATCCCGAGCGAGTAACTGCCGACACGGCGGCGACCGGCGCTGTGGAGCTCGACCAGATCGAGCACCGCGTCCACGCGCTTCGCTGCGACCCGCTCGCGTTCGCGGAACCAGTGGCCGCCCTGGGTGTCCCGCCCAAGCGCGAGCGCGAGCGCGAACAGGTGGTCGCGCCCGGAGCGGCCCGGGTGGAAGTCTGCCGCCTCGAGCACCGCCCCGACCTGCGCCGCCGGCCGCTCAAGATCCTGATAGCGGCGGCCGAATACAAGCGCACGCCCCGCGCTCGGCTCCACGAGATGAAGCAGCATCCGCAGCGTCGTCGTCTTGCCCGCGCCGTTCGGCCCGAGGAAACCGGTCACCGTCCCGCGCTTGAGCGAAAACGTCAAGTCATCGACCGCACGCAGATCGCCGAAACGCTTGCTGAGATGCTCGGCGCGCACGACGGCCTCTTCGCCGGTTCCACTAAAGACCGTCTGCTCCAGCTCGACCAAGCTGCGGTCGCTCGGCCGATCCATGAGATTCGTGAGAGTGCTCATCGGCTCAACCTCCGATCGACGTGGCCCAGATGAAACTCTCGCGTCAACGGCCATCATCACGGCGACCGCCCGACCACGCATCGGGAGGATCCCCAAGGCGCGCTACGGAAAAGCCACATGCCCCCGCCTCGGGACCCGACCGCCCAAGAGAGGACCAGCGGCCTGCTGCCGACTAGTCAGCGCCTCTCCCCAGTTACAGGCAAAACCGTAGGTCAAGACTGGAGAAGCCTGGCCCGGGTAGCTGTTCCGTCGCTTGACCGTCGCGCCAGCGGCCCCCGGCTTTTAAGAACTCGAATCGAAATGAAAGGGACCCACCTCGTGACGACGAAGCCGTCGGCATCCGTCGTCAAGCTGAGGAGGGGTGCCGATGGCTACTGCGCCGTGGATCGTTTCGGACGCGCTCTGGGAGCGGATCGAGCCGCTGCTGCCCACGGTCGAGCGGCGGGTGCGCTTTCCAGGCCGTAGGCGGCTGCCTGACCGCGAGGCGCTGCAAGGGATCCTGTTCGTGCTCCACACGGGTATCGCCTGGCGGCACCTGCCGCTGGAGCTTGGCTTTGGCTCGGGCTCGACCTGTTATCGGCGCCTGGATGAGTGAGCGGGCGGGTGTGTGGGAGAGGCTGCACGCGCTGCTGCTCGCGGAACTGCGGGCCGCGGGTGAGCTCAAGTGGTCGCGGGCGGTCGCCGACTCCAGTCATGTGCAGGCGAAAAAAGGGGCTCCGCGACGGGCCCGAGCCCGGTTGATAGAGCCAGATCAGGCTCCAAGCATCATCTACTCGTAGACGCGAGCGGGATCCCGCTCGCCTGGACGCTGACGGGTGGCAACCGCAATGACGTCACCCAGCTGATCCCGCTCATCGACAAGGTGCCGACCCGTGCGCGGTGTGATCGGCAGGCCCCGCTTTCGACCCGACACGCTCGTCGCCGATCGCGGCTACGACCACGACAAGCACCGCCGGCTCGTCCGAGCGCGCGGCATCAAGCCCGTGATCGCCCGCCGCAAGACCGACCATGGCTCCGGGCTCGGCCGCGTGCGCTGGGTCGTCGAGCGACCTTCGCCTGGCTGCACCACCTCAAGCGGCTGCTCGTCCGCTACGACCGTCGAGCCGAGATCCACGAGGCCTTCCTCGCTCTCGGCTGCTGCCTCGTCTGTTTCAGGAGGCTCGAGGCGTCATTCTGATTCGAGTTCTAAGCCCCTGGCGAGGGCCGCCCCGACTTCTCGTTGTTGTCTCACTAGCTTCCGGTGATCGCGCCCGACCCCGTGACGCTCTTCGTTACGTCCTGCGGATTGCCGACATAGATGATTACGCCCGACCCGGATACGGAGGCATCGAGGGTTTTGGTCGCGGTGATGAAGATGCTTCCCGACCCGCTCACGCCGGCCGACACGTCGTTCGCGACAAGCCGCGTGAACTGCACAGCTCCGGAGCCGCTAACCGTGACATCCAGCCGCGTTGCGGTCCCACTTCCAGTGAGGGTGCCACTGCCCGGCAACCTCACCTTGAGGTTCTCAGCCCGGATGTCGTCGACGACGATGTTGCCGCTGCCAGTAAGCGTCAACGCGGTCAGCGTCGGGACATTGACCTCGACGCTCATCGGACTCTTCGCCGTCAGGCTGCCAGGCGTATTCGCAATGACGAGCTCGCCCGACTGCACCTCGGTGGTGACGCGGTCGAGGAGGTTGTCATCAGCCCTCACGAGGACGGACTGCTTTCCGCCGACGCGAATCACGACGTTATTGCTCCCCGCGAGATCGATACTCCGGAACGGGGTCACACTGCGAGCCTGCGTCGCCGGCACGCCGGATCCCACGGTGGTCGAGTTGGAGGAACCTCCGAACACGTCACTGCGATACAACAGCGCAACCGTCAGTCCGCCGACGAGAAGGGCCACGATCGCGAGGATCACCGAGCGGGTGCGGCGGTGCTGTTCCCCGCTGGGCTGAACAGATGTGGGGGCGACGGTCATTGCGCCTGCTTTCCCCATGCGGGTGCCGAAGCGGCTCACCTCCGAATCGTCAGGAGGCGCGACGCCCACAGTTGTGCCTTCATCAACACCGCCAGCATCCCGCGCCTATCGGTCCGGCGCATCGGGCCTCGCACCGAGTCGCGTGTGGGAAAGCCGCAGGCGGTAAGTCTCCTCTCGCCTCAACGAGACTCTGTCGCCAAGCTGACTGTGGCAAATGCTGTGGCGCGTCGGCCTCGACGAACCGCAATGCGAGCGTTTGTGCGATGTTCGACCGATCATCGCTCCAGGACTTCAATACCTGTGCGGTGTGGTAGCCACGCTCGGCCCGTTCGACTCCGGCGCCGCTCCGTCGCACACAACAGCGATCAGCACACGGATGCGTCCCGTTCGGGCTGAGCGCTGAGCGGCCGGGCCGCGCCTCACCTGAGCGCCGGGGAAGACCGGCGCTCAGGCCCAGCGTCGCGTGCGATGCCTACGTGGCGATCGGTCGGTGCGTGGGATGCCAGGCGTGACGGAGCGTCGATCCGGCCCAGAGGACGACGATCGCGACGACGAGCAGCGAGAGCGCCGTGAGCGAGCCGCTCGCGGTCGCCCAGATCGCCAGCACGCCCGCCACGACCCCGACGCCCGCGAGGAACTTCGTGGCAGGACCCATCCCGCCTTCCTGGCTCATCTCGTCGGCTGCGGATCCGAAGCCGCAGGTCACCGCTCCGATCAGCATGATCGCCACAGCGGCCCAGCGATTGCTCGACCCGATCAGCCAGACGTTCCACGACTCGTGCGCGGCGACGAAGACGAGCACCGCGAGCGCGGTCAACAAGGTGGCCGCCGCGTCCTTGCGTGTGAGCGTCATGACGGAACCTCCTTCCGCTCGAAGGCTCGCATCGGGAAGCAGAGCCGGCATCGGGGAGATCGCTGACGGGACGCGCGCACTTCTCCACACCCCCTCCGCGTCCCACGCGTCTGCCGGCACCCGCGGTCATGCGACACCAGCGGGTTGTCTCGATGCGATCGTGATCTCGGTCACTGGAATCGTGGGGAAGCGCTTCTTGGCGCGCTCAACGGCGCTCTTGCGAATCCAGTGCGTCCGCTCCGGCGCTTCGAGGCAGATGACGATCTCCTCGGCCGGGAAGCCGTACAAAGCGTCTTCGATCGCCTGAACTAGATCAGCGTCGCCGAGCGCGCCGTGAGGGCCGTCTCTGACTCGTCTGGCGCACTATGCGACGCTGCGGGAGTCGTGAGCTGATTCCTGACGTCGAGGCTCGGACGAGCCGGCCCCGCTGGCGGAGGCGTGGCAGCGCCACGGGCACGACGTCGCCGCGGCGCTCACGACCGACCCCCGTCGCGGCGATCATGGTGATGGGGCCTGGTCGTGCTGGAAGTCCCGGCTGCTACCACCGCCCCGCCGCAAGCCTGCGCCGCAGCGCCCACGCCAGGTAGGTCACGATCAAGACATTGACGAAGATCCCGCCCGCCTTCCAGACGGTCGGGTGGCGGGCGAGCTCATAGAGCTCGAACGGGATCAGCAACGAGGTCGCGATCACGGTCAGGTACTCGGCCCAGAGCTGATCGAGCCAGAGCCCGACACCCTCGACCAGCTCCAGTCCGCCGTAGCCGAGCGCGGCGATGCCGGCGATCCGCAGCTGATGCGCGTGGAGGCGATGCAGGCGCGCGACGATTCCGTGGACGAAGTGCTGGCGGGGATCGACGTCGATGCTGCGGCTGATCCGCTCAGCGAGCTGGCCGAAGTCGGTGGAGAGATGAAGCAGCAGATAGACACCTGCGACGAGCAGAAGCAGGCCGCGCAGAGTGCGCTCGATAGCGATCAGGCGAAGGACGAGGCGAGTGCGCGAAGGGTCGCCGGCACGCATCGAGAGAGCTAAGACCCCGTGGCTGCTTGAGCGGCGCGCTCATCGCCCGGCCCACACTCGGCTGCTGATCGATCGCCGATCTGCGGAACGAGAAGCACCGAGCTCCACGTGATGGAAGGCGCGGAGTGGCAGGCGTAGCCTCGATCCGGAGCGTTGAGATCCCCTCTGCCGTGTGTGCTGGGGCCACACAGCCTTTTGTCCTCGCGGGAACCGAGCGGGACTAGCGCGTCCCAGCAACCTGTGCGCGCCCGCGTCAGGCCCACCGCCTGCCCACGTTGACAAGCAGTTGACCAGCACCCGCGAAGTGGCATAGAGCCTCGAGTTGCGTCGTCAGCTAGGAGCCATCACGGTGACCCCCTCCTCCCTCGCGTTCGTCGGCAGGGTGGGGCCTGGCCACGGGGAACGCCTCCCCGTCACTATCGCGCGCACGCGCGCGCACGCGAGGCGTTCGCCGGCACTAGAGCCACGTCGCGATGGCCACCACCGCGCCCAAGATCTGAGGCGGATCTGACATGGCCTCCTGAAGTCAGTATCCGTCAGTGATCCGTAGCGACCCGACTGGGATGTCAGTGCACCAGGGTGGCACTCCTGGGTACCCACCCTCCGACCGACGCCATCCTTCGGGCCTGGTCGCGGCGGCATGAGTGCTCGTGCGGCTCCCACGGTGCTACGAGCTTGATTCAGGATCGTCGCCCTGAGAGCAATCCTCGGCTTCGCGAAGGTTCTGAGGCTCCTCTTCTACAAACAGCTGAATCGGGACGATCAAGATCTTCCCGAACATAGGGTCGTCCTGTCGGGCCTGACGCCAGGTGATCTTTGCCGGAGGCTTGCGCCCGGCTGGCCGTGGCTCACTCATTGCACACCTCTTTCGTTTCGCCTTGCCCCATGTGGGGCCGCATCACTTGCGCCACCGTGGGCGAACCCGGTTGGCGGCGGGCCACGCTCGCACTCTTGATGCCGACGCGGACTGTACCCGTGCCGACTCAAACGAGGTCCGTCCGTGTCACACTTCAGTCATGGGCGTCACCTGCGCCGCGAAGCTCCGGGACGCCAGCCCCTGTCGTTCGGCCGCAACCGACGGCGAGTTCTGCGCCTACCACGCCGCGATGGCCGATCAGCTCGGCGCCGAGACAGTCGTGAACGGCGACCAGCAGAAGCGGCGTAACGCCCGCCAGCGTGTGCCGGTTGTCGCGGAGTCGGAGCCGCTTGAGCTCAACGCGACGCCGCCCGGAGTGCCCGCCGGCGTCCGCCCTGCCCTGGCCCTCACCGCCGCAGAGGAGGTCGAGACGATCCGCCGCGTCCTGCTCGAGGCCGCGACCAGCACCACCCGCGAGACGTGGGTGACCTGCAGCTGCCCGGAATGCGGCAAGAGCTTCCGACAAGAAATCTCGGTGCCCGACCATGGCGCTCGGATCAAGGCGATCGAGACGCTGCTCAGAGAGGGCCTCGGTCGCGTCGGTGAGGCGGAGCTCGTCGAGCCGAAGATGCCGACGACCGTTGACGAGGTGAAGGACCTCAGCATGGACGAGTTGGCCCTTGTGATCGCGATGTCATGCGCGAATGAGATCCGCGCCGTCGTCGACCAAGGAGACAGCGCGCTTCGCTTCGGAGCTCCAGCGATGGGAGCCGGATACCCGCGAGACGTTGGCTCGAGCCCTCGCCGACGTCGCTTGAACCTCCGCCGGGATCTGACATCCGTCTGACACAACGCGGCGACGCCCCTATTCATCAGCGATTCCGCGCGACCCCCGACCAGGCGAGCCGGTGGCCACGAACCGGTGGTCCACGTGCCAGCGGCTAGTCCCGGCGACGGAGGTGGGGCACCCTCTCATCGCGCGCACGCGCGAGACCGAGGCACCCTCTCGCCAAACGCCTGGACTGGCCGTGCGGCCGGAATCCCGGCCGAATCCCCCACGGCCGTCAATGTTGACTCGAGCTTGTGACTCTGGTTACGTTCTCTGCTCAGCGGGTCGAGTCGCGCGAATCGCCCAAGGGCAGCTCGGTTACCGTGGCCTCTGCGACGCCAAGCCCCCTTTCCCCGCTGATCTATCACGGGAGAGCGGACGTTCGGCTCTCCGGGAGTCAGTGAGGAGAACGCTCATGACAGGCCCGCAGTCGAAGAAGCGATAAGGCAGATTCGAAGATCTTCGACGGGGCCCCTTCGCTCGCCAGAGAGGAAGGAGGAACACATGAACGCCGACGCACCACCGCGCGTGGGGGCCGACGCCGAGGTTGCAGCACACACGAATGGGGCCGTCGTTGCTGCTCAACAGCTCGGCCGCCGCTACGGCGACGGCGACACCGCGATTGACGCCCTCTGCTCGGTCGATCTTGAGGTCGAGCGGGAGAAGCTGACGGCGGTGATGGGGCCTTCGGGATCTGGGAAGTCGACGCTGATGCATCTGCTCGCAGGCCTCGACAAGCCGACGTCGGGCAACGTATTCATCGAGGGCACGAACATCTCTGAGCTCGGAGACACCGAGCTCACGAAGCTGCGCCGGAAGCACATCGGCTTCATCTTCCAGTTCTTCAATCTGTTGCCGATGCTGACGGCGGAGGAGAACATCGTGCTGCCGCTTTCGATCGCGGGCACGAAGCCCGACGCAGAGTTCCTCCGCGAGCTGATCGCGAAGGTCGGGCTAGGAGACCGGCGCAAGCATCGTCCGTCGGAGCTGTCCGGCGGGCAACAGCAGCGTGTCGCGATTGCCCGGGCGCTCGTCTCGCGTCCAACCGTGATGTTCGCCGACGAGCCGACCGGCAACCTCGACTCGACGACGAGCGGCGAAATCCTCGAGCTGCTGCGTGACTCCGTGACGAGCTACGGGCAGACGACCGTCATGGTCACGCACGACGCCAACGCTGCGGCGATCGCCGACCGCATCCTGTTTCTCGCCGACGGTGCGGTCGTCAACGATCTCGGCAGGTCAACGTCACACGAGATCCTCCAGGCGCTGGAGGAGGTGACCGTCTGATGATCGGGGTCGCACTCAAGGGTCTGCTCGGCCGGAAGCTCCGGGCTGCGCTCACGGCATTCGCGATCGTGCTCGGCGTCGCGATGATCAGCGGCAGTCTCGTCCTCACCGACACGCTCTCCAAGAGCTTCGACAGCATCTACAACGAGACATACGAGGCCACGGACGCGGTGATCAGCTCCGAGGAGGCGACCAACACGGCCGACACCACCTCCCAGGCGCCCGCGTTCTCCGCCGATGTGCTGCGCGAGGTCGAGGGCCTCCCAGGCGTGCGCCTCGCCCAGGGGTCGGTCGAGGACTCGGCGCGACTCGTTGACGAGAAGGGCAAAGCGATCGGGAACGCTGACCAGGGCGTCGCCGTCGGCGTCGACCCCGCTGCCGATCAGAGCCTGAACCCGCTCAAGCTGGTGGCGGGGAAATGGCCCCGGGGCGACGGTCAGATCGCGATCGACAAGGCGACCGCCGACGGGCAGCACTTCGATGTCGGACAGACCGTCCGTGCGTTCGGAGACGGCCCGGTCGAGAAGTACCGCGTCAGCGGAATCGTTCGCTTCGGCTCGATCGACTCGATCGGCAGCACGACGATCTCCGTCTTCGACCTCGCGACCGCCCAGCGCCTGTTCGACAAGCGCGGCAAGCTCGACCTGATCCGGGTCGGCGCCAAATCAGGCGTGTCCGAGGCCGAGCTGATCGGGCAGATCGAGCCGCTGCTGTCCGGGACGACGCAGGTCAAGAGCGCGTCGGCGCAGGCGGCCACCGACAGCAAGGACACGCAAGCGGGCACGAACATCATCAAGTACATCCTCATCGGCTTCGGAGGCATCGCGCTTTTCGTTGGGAGCTTCGTGATCGCCAACACGCTGGCGATCACGGTCGCGCAGCGGATCCGTGAGCTCGCCACCCTGCGCACGCTCGGCGCCTCGCGCCGCCAGGTGCTGGGGTCGGTCCTGCTAGAGGCAGTCGTCATCGGGCTCGTCGGCTCGATCGTCGGGCTCTTCCTCGGTCTCGCGCTCGCGGTCGGGCTCAAGGAGCTCCTAAACGCGACCGGCCTCGAGTTGCCGAGCAGCGGCATCGTCTTCTCCACCAGGACAATCGTCGTGAGCCTCGGGGTCGGCGTCCTGATCGCTGTGCTGGCGAGCCTGCGACCCGCGTTCCGCGCCACCCGGATCGAGCCGATCGCGGCTGTTCGCGAGGGCGCCGTGCTGCCCCCCTCGCGCTTCGCCCGCTACGCGGTGCCTACGTCCGCCGCCATCGTCGTCGTCGCGGTTGCGCTCTTCTCGTATGGCCTGTTCGCGCACGGCATCGACATCAAGGTGCGGATCCTCTCGCTTGTCGCCGGCGTGCTGTTCATGTTCGTCGCGGTCGCGATGGTGGCGTCCCGAGTCGTGCGTCCGCTGGCCTTCGTCCTCGGAGCACCGGGAGCGCGGTTCGGCGGCGCTGCTGGGAGACTCGCTCGCGAGAACGCGGTGCGGAACCCGGCGCGGACGGCATCGACTGCGGCCGCTGTGATGATCGGGCTCGCGCTGATCACGTTCGTGGCCGTCCTCGGCCAGGGCGTCCGCAGCTCGTTCACGAGCGCCGTCGACGACCTGTTCGTCGCCGACTACGCCGTGACCGGCGGCAACGAGCCGCTCACGAGCAAGGCCGCCCGAGCGGCGGCGACCGCACCGGGCGTCGAAGTGGTATCGGAGATCCGCGCCGCCGACGCCAAGCTCACTGGGAAGTCCGTCCACGTGAACGGCGTCGACGGCAACCTGACGAAGGTCGTCGCCATGAAGTGGTCGGCCGGCTCCGGGAACGTACCCGCACAATTGGGACAGGACGGCGCGTTCATCAAGAAGCGCTACGCCGACGACCACTCGCTCACCGTCGGGTCGCCCCTGATCCTCGCCACGCCGATTGGCAAGACGCTGCGGCTCCGCGTCGATGGCATCTTCGACGAGCCGAAGGGCGGCTCGCCCTTCGGAGAGGTGTCGATCTCGACTGCGACCTTCGACGACTCGTTCGCGACGCACGACAACGAGTTCACCCTGCTAAACGTGCGCGGCGGGCCGTCCGACGACAACACGGCCGCGCTCAAGCGGGCCGTCGCCGCGTTCCCCATCGCCGAGGTCGAAACACGGGACGAGTTCAAGAACGGTCAGCTCGCCGACCTGACGCTGACGCTCAACATCCTCTACGCGCTGCTCGGCCTTTCCGTGATCGTGAGCCTGTTCGGGGTGATCAACACGCTCGTCCTCTCGGTCTTCGAGCGGACCCGCGAGCTCGGAATGCTGCGGGCGATCGGCATGACCCGGCGGCAAGTGCGGCGCATGATCAGGCACGAGAGCATCGTCACGGCCCTGATCGGCGCGGCGCTCGGGATCGCGGTCGGCGTCTTCCTCGCCGTGATCACGACCATCGCGCTGTCCGACTACGGCATCGTCTTCGCCGTCCCGTACGGGACGCTGGTCGTCTTCGTCGGCATCGCGATCCTGGCCGGGATGCTGGCTGCGATCCTGCCCGCGCGGCGAGCCTCCAAACTCAACGTGCTCAAGGCGCTGCAGTACGAGTAACCACGAATCGCCGCTCCCGCCGTAGCCGCCTCCCGCGCCGTCGTACGGCGGGAGACGGCGTCCGGTGCCCCTCGCCCGGGTTTGGCTTGAACACTGCGATTACGGGTCCCCGGGGCCGCTGCGCACGCCTACCACTCTCTCTCGCGCGCACGCGCGAGGACAGTCGGGCACCCACCCCCATCCCGACGATCATGACGGTGGGGCCTGGTCGGGGGGGCCCTCGTCGAGAACGCCCACCACTTTCTCTCGCGCGCACGCGCGCGCACGCGAGGCACATGCTCGTGCCACACTTGTAGACATGACCGGGGCGCTGTGCTCCGCCCGACTCCGCGACGGCGATCCGTGCCGTTCGGTCGCAACCGACGACGAGTTCTGTGCGTATCACGCAGCCCTCGCAGCCGAGCTCGGTTGGGACATCGTCGCCAATGGCAGTCAGACGAAGAGGCGGAACGCTCGACAGCGCGAGCCGGTGACCGCCGAGTCGGAGCCGCTCGAGCTCGGTCCGGGCCCGCTCGGCGCGCCGTCCGGCGTCCGACCCGCCCTGGCCCTCGCCGCCGCAGAGGAAGTAGAGACGATCCGACGCGTGCTGCTCGATGCCGCGACCAGCACCATGCGAGAGAGTTGGGCGACGTGTACGTGCCCCGAGTGCGGGAAGGGATTCCGGCAGGAGATCTCCGTTCCGGATCACGGAGCGAGGATCAGGGCAATCGAGACGTTGCTCAGAGAGGGACTCGGTCGTGTCGGTGAGGCGGATGTCCTCGAGCCGCGGATGCCGACGAGCGCAGATGAGGTGAAAAACCTCAGCGACGATGAGCTGTACCACGTGTTCGCACTCACGCACGCGACTCAGATCCGCGCTGTCGTTGAGAACGGGGACGACGCGATCAGGTCGCAGCTCGAGAAACTGGGAGCCCGAGACGCGTGTAACGATCGCCCGTCTGCTCGCCGAGGTCGCTTGAACCTCCGCCGCAATCTGACATTCGTCTGACACGCCCTCTCGACGGGTCTATCCATCGGCGATTCGGCGCGACCCCCGGCTCGGCGTGTCGGCGCTCGATAACCCGGACGGTGCCCGGGTACCCCACCCCCTCGCGATCGTCACGGTGATGGGGCCTGGGGGTCGGTGGGCGCCGGTCCCGAACGCCTACCGCTTTCTATCGCGCGCACGCGCGCGCACGCGAGGGAGCTGACCCGGCAGCCCCACCCCCCTCGCGATCAAGATCTATGCGGGGCCTGGTCGGGGGGGGCGCCCCCTCGCCCGCGCGCCACTTTCCCTCACGCGCACGCGCGCGCACGCGGATGAAAGAGGTGAGGGTACCCCCACCCCCGCGAATGAGTTCGGCGGGTCGGGGCCTGGATGCGGGGAGGCCAAGACCTGCGAGCCCCAAGAGGGGGCTCACAGGCCGTTGGACGATGACGGAAGTGGTGCGTTCTTTCTCAGACGACGAGCGTGAGCAGCAGGATCCCGAGGACGACGCTCTGGGCGCTGTGCACCGCGATCCCGATCCAGGCGCTGCGGTAACGCTTCGTCGGATACGCGAGGATGAACATGTCCACCAGAGCGGCCGGAATCACCCACGGCTCGTGCAGGTGATATCCGGCGAAGAGAACACCGTTCGCCACCCAGTCGCCCCTTCCGAAGGCGCCGTTCATCCTCGGAAGGAGGTATCCGCGAAACAGGAGTTCCTCCCCGAGCACGGTGTTGAAGACGGCCAGCACGAGGAACAGCCCGTACCAGCCCCAAGAGCCGCTAAAGAAGGCCTGGCCCGCGTCGGACTGGAGCAGCGTGCCGAAGTCGCGGTTCCCGGGCATTGCGACGCGCGGAATCAGCTCCTCGGCCGCGAGCGCGACGATCAACGGAATCACGACGAGCCACACACGGCCGCCCACCCGTCCGCTGCGCGGGCTTCGCGGTGAGCGAAGCCACAGCGCCTCGCGCACCGTCGACCAGCGCAGCGTCCCCTGCTCGCGTGCGACGAGGATCGCGACGAGGAAGAACTGCCAGACGAGACCGATCGTGAGGCACACGATCAGGGCCTTCGCCATCGGCACCTGGCCATCGCCGGCGAACCGGTCGGCGAGCACGGGCGCGACGAGCCAGGCGAGCACGGCCATCGGGAGCGCGGCGGCCGCCCAGATGGCGAGGATCCCGCGGATCCGCAGCTGTGGAATGTTGACTCTCGAAAGTGTCGCGTCGCGCCGCTGCACGGCCGCTTCCGTGAGTGGGACAGAAATACCGGACATGACCTCCTCCTTCGTGGTGGTTGCTTGTTTGCTGGGTCTGCGTCCCTAAGCCACGTGGGCCAAGAGTCGGCGGAAGACGTCGAGGGCGTTGTCAGGCCGGGCGGGGATGGTGAAGTTCGTGCCGAACTTCGTGTCCTCGACGACGACGCTGAGGCGATTGCCGTGTCGCTGCCAAAGGAGCGAGACGGCGATCCCGTCGCTCTCGCGGTAGTCGAGCTCTTCGAGGTTCCCGGTTGGGGCGAGAGGGGTCATCGCAGTCTCCTCCTCTGATGTCGAGCGGCTTCCTTGCGTGGCTCGACTGTGCGCCTGACTCGGTCTCATTCGCATCGGAGGCGACCCCAGACACGCCCCTAACGTTTGTTTCGACCCCTTTGGATGGCGCGATGCCAGCGGGGTCAGAGAGAGCACGCGGCACCGTCTGCGGCCGCCTCCCCGGCGGCGCTGCTCGAGCCGGATGCCGATCTGCCCGCGTTACGCGAACTCGTCGAGGCCGCCTTTGGCAGAACCGCTTGCTCGTTTGCGCGGTCGCCGCGGCCCTATGCCGGCGCGGCGAGTGCTGCGCCGAGCTCTCTGCGCGAAGCGATGTCGAGCTTGCGGTACACGTGAGAGAGGTGCTGCTCGACGGTCTTCACGGTGACAAAGAGCGCTTGGGCGATCTCCTTGTTGCTCATGTCCTCGGCCGCCATCTGGGCAACGCGCCGCTCGCTCGCCGTCAGCGCATCACGGCCGCTCAACATGACATTGCGGGGATGTGCCCCGGTTGCCGCCAGCTCCTCGTTTGCGCGCGTCACGAGCGCGCTCGCGCCGCAGCGATGTGCGAGGTCCACTCCGGCGCGGAGCAACTTGCGGGCGTCGCTGCGGCTGTTTCGACGGCGAAGCGCCGCCCCGAGGTCGACCATTGCGCGAGCGTGCTCGAGTCGTGCGGGTGAGCCCTCGAGCACGTCGACCGCCTCCCACAGCAGTTGCTCGCCGGTCGGACCACCCTCGACGAGTCCCGCCGCGCGTAGCGCGACCCCGACTGTCCGCGGCGCACCCCATCGGCGAGAGAGCTCGATCTCCTCGCGGGCGAGCTCAAGTGCCTCTTCCTGGCGGCCGAGCCGCTGCAGGGCAAGGGCAGTAAGCGAACGCCAGGCCACGAACGCCGGATTCTCCGTGCCGGCGGCAGCTGCGATGTTCCTCGCCTCGATCAGCGCCGCGAGAGCGAGTTCAGTCCGTCCCGTCTCGAGCCGAACTCGCGCGCTCGCCTCGAGGAGATGGATACGGAACCCGCTGTTCCCCGGTATGGGCCGGGCAACAAGCGCCTCGGCTTCTTCGATCTCGCCGCGCTCGAGCAGCACCTCGGCGAGAAAGCCGGCTCGGTAGGCCTGAAAGTCCGGTGAAGCATGGAACGCCGTATGGCCGAGCGGCCGTAGATCCTCCTCGGCCAAGAGAAGCTCGCCCCGCTCGCTGCGGAGGTGCCCTCGGAACAGCTGAAACGCAGCGAGACTAAATAGGTCGCCCTGTTTCTGCATGGAGGAGATCAGCGCGGAATAGGTCTGCTCCGCCTCGTCCACCTCTCCGGCAAGACTGAGCGCGAAGAGGGCATTCACGATGTTGAGCCGCTCGCCCGCCTCCTCGAACGCGCCGGTCCCAAGCGCGCGCTCAGCAAACTCGACGGCGCGAGCTCTCGAGTGACCACGGCGTGCCTCGACGATCGCCCACGCCGCCAAGAGCACCCCCGCTCCGATGCCAGCAACCAGCTCCCGCTCGTCGATCGCGTCCAAGCGCTCAATGGCGGCTGCGTACAGGGCCGGATCGAACCCGGCCCAGATGATCAGTCGGCCTTCGAGCCGCCAATACAAGTCCGGATCGAGATCGCGAGCACTGTCGCTCAGCGCGAGCAGGACGTCATTCGCATCGCCGTGGCGGCCAAGCAGGTTGACTGCACGTTCGTAGGCAAGCGCGATGTCGGGACGTCGAGCCGCCACGTCCAGATCGTCGACCGCTCGGCTCAGATGCTCGAACGCGTCGGTCGGGTTGGTGTTGAGTTCGGCCTCGCCGAGCTCGTAGAGCACATCGAGCCGCTCTGCCGCCGAGGGCGGCTCGTCAAGCGCACGACGCAGGTACGCGACGGCGGCCTCGGGCGCTCCGCGCGTGATCGCCCGCTCGGCCGCCGTGCGGAGTGTCGCCACGACGAAGGGGTCGTCGCCGGGGATCGTCTGAGCGAGGTGTGACGCCGCTTGCTCGGGAACCGCGCCCGCAGCCAGGAGTCCCTTGGCCGCCCGGAGGTGTGCCTGAGCTCTCTCTGCCCCGCTCGTGTCCTTGAGGATCGCCGTGCGCACGACAGGGTGAATGAACTCGAGGGGGTTCTCATGACGCAGGAGGTCTGCCCGAACGAGCGTGTTCGCTGCGCTGAGAGCTGCGGCTGGTTCAAGTCCGGCGACTGCAGCGGCGAGCCGCAAATCGGCCTGATCACCGACGATTGCGGC
Organism: uncultured Actinomycetes bacterium; assembly: GCA_963739405.1. GTDB lineage: Bacteria > Actinomycetota > Thermoleophilia > Gaiellales > Gaiellaceae > Gaiella. The sequence continues at coordinate 287,217 of CAVUAH010000014.1, forward strand.
CGCACGGAGCAACTCGGTGGCGCCGGGCGACAGGCGTGCGAGACGGCCCGCGACTCCGCGCGCGACGGCTTGCGGGCCGAGTTCGAGTACATGTGCAACGTGCTCCTCGGTCGGGGCACTTCCGTCACGCGACAGCGCGTCGAGCAGGGCGGCGACGTAGAGGGGATTTCCGCCCGAGCCGGTGTGCAGCGCTGCGACGAAGGCCGGGTCAGGCTCTCGCGCAAATCGCGCGCGGGCAAGGGCAGCAATCGACTCCTGCCCGAGGTTGCCGGGACGGATCACGACCGCGGCCGGATCGGCCACGAGCTCGGTCACGAGCGGAGGCGTTGCCGCCTGCTCCGGCGGGCGCGTCCCGAGCAGCACCAAGAGGGGCAGTCCCTCGAGCCGCCGTGCGAGATAGGCGAGCCAGCGCAGCGACGGCTCGTCGGACCAGTGCAGATCGTCGACCACGAGGAGCGTCGGCTGGCGGAGGGCGAAGTTCGCGGCCAGCCAGTAGAGCCCGTGGAGCACTGCGTACGGCGACTCCCCTCCACCCCATGTGGCGGACGCAGGGGTTGACGCGAAGAGCGAAGCGCTGAGTTCGGCCGCGCCCGAGAGCAGCTCCGTTCGCACATCTTCAGCCGCCGAGGCCAGCGGAGCTTCGAAGATCTGCCGCACGACTCCGAACGCGAACTCACCCTCGAGCTCACCGGCACGGGCAGCCAGCACTGCACAGCCGGCCGCGCGCGCACGTTCTCGCGCCTCCCCGAGCAACCGGGTCTTGCCAACTCCTGCGCCGCCCTCAACCACGACGAGACGTCCATCGCCCTCACGGGCTGCGCCGAGCATCGCCTCGAATGCGGCGACCTCGGCATCACGCTCGAGCAGCGCCGCCACTGGAATTCTCTGTGTGCCTGTCGGGAGGGAGGCGCCCGTTGTCATGCCTCCGTCTCGCGATCGAGCAACAGAACGGGGGCGGGGGTTGTCTGGCTGAGTCCCCCTTCCAGCATCACGGCATCCTCGCATCCCCGGTCGCGCCCCGAGTCCCGAGACGATCCCGTCTCGCGCCCACGCGTAGTAGAAGGTGTCACACTTCGGGCATTAGAACGACAACTCCGCTGTGTGCCGCGAGGCTTCGCGATGGCAGCGAGTGCCGGTCCTGTGCCGACCGCAGGAGACCTTTGCGAGCATCACGCGGGGCTCGCAGCTGAACTCGGACGGGACACGGTCGCCAACGGCGATCACACCAAGAAGCGGAGCGCCCGTCAGCGAACCCCCGTCGACGCAGAGTCCGAGCCGCTCGAGGTGAAATCACACGCCTTCGGCCGACCCCCCGCTGTCCGTCCCGCGCTCGCGCTCACCGCCGTGGAGGAGGTCGAGACGATCCGTCGCGTCCTACTCGAGGCTGCGACCAACTACGACCAGAGAGTCGTGGGCGACCTGCAGTTGCCCCTAATGCGGGAAGAGCTTTCGCCAGGAGATCTCAGTACCGGATCACGGCGCCCGAATCAAGGCCGTTGAAACGCTGCTCCGCGAGGGACTCGGGCGAGTCGTCGAGGCCGAGGTGGCCGAGCCACGGATGCCAGCCTCAGCAGCCGAGGTCGAAGCTCTGAGCTGGAGCGTGTTGAAGTACATCTTCGCGATCTCCTACGCGTAGGCGAGGGCGTTTGTCGATCAAGGCGAAGACGCACTACGGTCGGAACTCAAGCGGTGGGAACCCGAGGCGCGCGCGACCGTGTCACGAGCACTCGCCGAAGTCGCCTGAAGATCGACCAGACCTACTGGATCCGGAAGATCACGAACTCGGCCGGCGTGGCGAGCGCGACTCCGACCACGCACATGGCCCGGCCATTTTCGGTGTCGTCCTGCGTCATCGCACCCCAGGCGGGTCTCGTTCGGCTCGAAGACGACCCACTAGGTGCCCACGTAGATGGACTCCTTGATCATCATGAAGAGCCGGCGGGCGTTGATGTACTGCCACCGGCTCGGAAGTGAGCACACGCGCGCTCGCGCACGGCTGCAATGCACTCGCCGGGATCGCCTGAACGATCGTGCAAATTTGGTCGTGGGGATCCCCGCCCCCGCCCCGCCACTTTCCCTCGCGCGCACGCGCAATAGAGAGGCGTGAGCGTAGAAAGGAGAGTGTCGAGGGGCTACCTCACCCCCCTGAACGTCTTTCGCGCGGTGGGGCCTGGCGGCTCTCCCGTCGCCTCCACAAGCGGGCCCGGGGAACAGACGCTGGAGTGGGAGCCAAAAGAAGGCAGCTGGAGGGCCGTCGTCATGAACACCGACGGATCACGAGGAGTCGCCTCCAAGCTGAGCATCGGAGCCGAACTCGACGCGGCTCTCTGGACCGGCATCGTGCTCATCGTCGTCAGCGCCCTGCTCGGTGTGCTGGCGGCACTCGCCATCACCGCCGGCGCACGCCGGCGCGCAACCTCGAGCGTCATCGGCTAACCCTGGCTCAACGGCAAGACGCCCGCCTGTCCTGCTCGGAGCGACCTCCTACCGTTCTCTGCGCGGACGCGCACGCACGCGAGGCGCCCGCAGCCCGACCCATCGCCGCAGCGGAGCCGTCACCGGAAGCTCCCTCGAGGACGAACCAGACCCTCGACAAGGAGCCGCGATGAAAAGCGTCTTGAGGAACACAGCCATACATCGGCCTGGTCGTGCGGGGGCGTTTGTCGAACCTGACCGGCGTGTGCAAGAGTCGGGCATGCCCGCTCGGGTTGCCGGAATCTGTGGGCTCCTGGCATTCGTGACGGTCAATATCGGCTGGATCGCGGGTGGGCTCGCGCAGCCGGCCGCCTACAGCGTTGCAAACGACGACATCTCCGACCTCGGAGCGAACACCGCCAGCAACTCCTGGATCTACAACCGGATCGGCGCAAACCTCACCGGCCTGCTGGTGATCGCGCTCGCGCTCGGGCTCTGGCGGGCGCTGAGCCCTGACGTACTCGGGCGGATCGGCGCTGGCGCGATGCTGGTCGCCGGGGCAGGCGCCGTGCTCGACGGCTTCTTCCATCTCGATTGCCGAGGGATCGACGCCGGCTGTACGAACGACTCCTGGCATTCCCACGCGCACAAAATCGAGTCGGGCATCACGGGCGCCGCGACCATCGCCGCGCCGCTGATCCTCGCGTTCGCGTTCCGGCGCATCCCCGCATGGCGGGACTCGTGGCTGCCGAGCCTGCTCACGGTGCCCGCGATCGTCCTGGCCAATGTCGTCTTCTCGGCGGTTGGGAACGGGGCGGCCACGCGAGCGGGAACGGTCGTTGCCTTCCTCTGGATCGCCTTCCTCAGCGTGCGTCTGCTTCAGAACGGAGACCGCGCCGCGGCAACCTGAACGTCGGCTGGTTGTCGACGGGTCGCCCGAGGCTACGAATGTCGCCTGGACCAGGTCTCGACCGATCGCTGTTCCGACCGGGTCAGTGGACGAAGTCTCGTGCCGTAGTGTTCTGGCGTGGACGTGGAGCGCATCCGGCACAGCGTGGTATTCGCGCTCGTCCATCCGGAAGGATCGGCGGAGGAGCGCGACTTCCTGGACGCGGCCGAGCGGCTCGCAACGATCCCAGGCGTCGAGTCGTTCGAACTGCTGGCCGAGGTCAGCCCAAAGAACGGCTACAGATTTGGGATCTCGATGGAGTTCGCCAACCGCGCCACCTACGCACGCTACAACGAGCACCCAGACCACGTCCGCTTTGTGCAGCAACGCTGGCTTTCCGAGGTGAACGAGTTCCTCGAACTCGATTACGCCCCCCTGTAACCGGAGGGCAACCTCCCTCGATAGACGCTCGCCTCGCCTGACGGCGAACGGTCCGCGAGTGCAGAGAATGCACGCTCGCGTCACGGGGAGGTCCGCTGCTCTGAACCTAGGTTGGCCCAGGCTCGGGCTCATCTTGCCGGCCGGGTCGGAGCCGGAAGGCGGCGGCGAGCCCGACGAGGACGAACGCGGCGGCGATGAGGGCGGCTCGTCGTGCGCTCGCGACGAACGCCTCCTCGACCGGTGCGACCGCGGGCTGGAGCTGTGGCGAGCGGCGGAAGGCGGGCAGCACTGCGCCGCCGCTCCGCTCGACGGCGGCCGTGATGGCCGCGCGCTGGGGGGGCGGGATCGAGGGGACCGCTTCGAGGCGGGTGCGGGTGCCGGAGGCGAGCCCGGTCGTGAGCGCGGTGCCGAGGATTGCGATCCCGAGCGCGGAGCCGATCTGCCTCGAGGTGCTCTGGATCCCCGATCCCTCTCCGGACTGGGAGGGGGGTACGTCGGCGAGGATGAGGCTTGTCAGCTGCGCGGTCGCGAAGCCGACGCCGATCCCGTAGAGGAAGAGCTGCGGGCAGAACTGCCAGGCGGGGCGGTCGGCGGAGAAGGTGAGGCCGACGGCGACGATGCCGACGACCTCGATCGCGAGACCGAGTTGCACGACCCGGTGTGGCCCGATTCGGCGGGTGAGAGGCGCGGCGAGCCCGCCGGCGAGGAATGCTCCTGCGGCGAGGGCGGTCAGCACGAGCCCGGTGTCGAAGGCCGAGAGCCCGAGCACCGACTGCAGGAAGAGCGGGATCACGAAGACGAGCCCGAGCTCGCCGAGCCCGACGATCAGGACCGCAATGTTGCCGTAGCGGAAGGTCGGGATCCGGAAGAGCGAGAAGTCGACGAGCACCGGCCGTCCCATGAGCGCGCGCCGCCGCTCGACGAGGACGAAGCCCGCGAGCGAGATTACGCCGAGCGCGAACGCGAGCGGGATCACGGACAGCCCGCCGGGTGAGAGGCCGAGGAAGTCCTGCTGGGCGGTCCACCAGCCGTAGGTCTGCCCCTCGATCAGCCCGAAGACGACGCCGAGGAAGCCGATGGTCGACAGCGCGACGCCGGGCGGATCGAAGCCCGGCCGTGCGTCCGGATCGCGGCTCTCGCCGACATACAGCAGGGCGCCGGCGAGCGCGAGCGCTCCGATCGGGAGGTTGACGTAGAAGGCCCAGCGCCAGCTCAGGTTGGTGACGAACCAGCCGCCGACGAGCGGACCGAGCGCTGCCATCCCGCCGATCACCGAGCCCCAGATCCCGAAGGCGATCGCTCGCTCGCGTCCGCGGAAGGTCGCGTTCACGATCGAGAGCGTCGAGGGGAGGATCAGCGCTCCGCCTACCCCCTGGAGGAAGCGGCCGGCGAGGAGGACGGTTGCCGAGGGGGCGAGCGCGGTGATCAGGCTCGCGCCGAGAAAGACCAGGAGGCCCCAGATGAACAGGCGACGGCGCCCGGTGACGTCGCCGACGCGGCCGACGCTGATCAGGAGGGCGGCAAAGACCAGCGAGTAGATCGAGTTCGCCCACTCCGCCTGGGTGATCCCGATGTGGAGGTCGCGGATGATCGACGGAATCGCGACATTGACGATCGTCGCGTCGACGATGATCATCGCCACGCCAATCGTCAGCGCGACGAGGCCGAGCCAGCGGTCGCGGTCGTTCGTCGCCGGGGTCAGGCGCTCGTCCTGTGCGATCCGCTCGCCTCCGGCGCGCAATGTCCTTGCGGCGGGGTCATTCGGCCACGACTCGTCGTCGCGCTACCTGCTGTGAGTCGGGGCGCTTGACCTCGGTCGCGAGGCGGAGCTTCTCCATGCCACGGATCACGAGCGCGGAGATGTCGAGCTGGCCGGGCTCGAGGCCGTGGACTGCCGAGGCCGGGAAGGCGTGGTGGCCGTTGTGCCACGACTCGCCGAGCGACGGGATTGCGAGCAGCCGGACGTTGCGGCTCTCGTCGCGGGTGCGGAAGGGCTGCTCGCCGAAGAAGTGGCAGATCGAGTTGATCGAGAAGGTCACGTGCTGGAAGAGGAAGATCCGGACGAGGCCGGCCCAGACCATCGCCTCGAGGCCTCGCTGCCAGCTTCCGCCGACGAGGTAGCCGGCAAGGAACGGAAGCCCGAGCGTCAGCGCGACCCACAGTAGGTAGAGACGATCGATCTTCCGCACGAGCCGGTCCTCGTACAGGTCGCGCCCATATTCGACCCCGCGCTCGAGGCCTTTGGTGGAGAAGAGCCAGCCGATGTGTGAGTGCCAGAGCCCGAGGACGTGCTCGGCCAGCGAGTCGCCGTGTCCGGCGTGCGGTGAGTGCGGGTCGCCGGGCCGGTCGGAGAGCGCGTGGTGCTTGCGGTGGTCGGTGACCCACTGGGTGAGCGGCCCCTGCATCGCCATGCTGCCGAGAATCGCCCACAAGGCGCGGAATGGCGCGCTTGTCTCAAAGCTCTTGTGCGTGAAGAGCCGGTGAAAGCCGACGGTGATCCCCAGGCCGCAGGCGACGTAGAACCCCGCGAGCAGCACGAGGTCGACCGGGCGCACTCCGCGGTTCCAGAGCAGCCAGACGGCGGCGACCAGCCCGAGCGGCGGCACGACGACGGCCACGATCCCGGCGAGCTGGCTCGGGACGCTCGTCCGCTCTCGGACGGTCTTGATCCTCGTCATGCGGGCACTTCGAACGGCCGGCCGAGGACGAGCTGCATGTCGCGGATCGCCCGGGTTCTGAACAGGGCCTCGCAGGAGGCGAGGTAGAAGTCCCAGGTCCGGATGAAGCGGTCGTCGAAGCCGAGCGCACGTACCGTGGGGAGGCTCGCGAAGAACCGCTCACGCCAGACCTCGAGCGTGTCGGCGTAGTGCGGCCCGATCTCCTCGAGCCCGACCAGCATCAGGCCGGAGGCGCGGCTCATCGCCGTCTGCAGCGCCTCGAGGGACGGCAGCAGCGAGCCGGGGAAGATGTAGCGCTGGATCCAGTCCTCCTTGCGCCGGTAGCGCTCGAAACGCTGGTCGGGCATCCCGATCACCTGGATCGCCGCGAGTCCGCCGGGGGCGAGCAGCCGGTCGCAGGCGGCGAAGAAGGTTGGGTATTGCGCGTAGCCGATCGCCTCGAGCATCTCGATCGAGGCGATCTTCGAGAACTGTCCCTCGAGCGTGCGGTAGTCCTGGAGGCGGATCTCGACGCGGTCGGCGAGGCGGGCCGCCGCGACGCGCTCGCGGGCGAGCTCGAGCTGCTGCTGGGAGAGGGTGACGCCGGTGACCCGGGCCCCGTACTCGCCGGCTGCCAGCAGCGCGAAGCTGCCCCAGCCGCAGCCGATCTCGAGCACGTGGTCGCCGGGGCGCAGGCGGAGCTTCTCGCAGATTGCGCGCAGCTTCCGCTCCTGTGCCTGCTCGAGCGTGTCGCCCTCCTCCCAGAGCGCGCAGGAGTAGGTCATCGACTCGTCGAGGAAGAGCCGGTAGAGGTCGTTGCCGAGGTCGTAGTGGTACTGGATGTTCGCCCGGGCCTTGCGTAGGCCCTGCCGCGGGGAGAGGTGGGGGCGGTGGCGGTCGAGCCGCGCAAGGCGCGAGCCGGCGCGCCAGGTCTCGAGGTTGCGCACGACGAGCGCGATCAGGCCGGGTAGGTCGTCGGTGTGCCAGTCGCCGGCGGCGTAGGACTCGCCGAAGCCGAGGCCGGGCGAGCGCGCGAGCCGGCGGAAGACGTCGTTTGAGGTGACGGTGACGACGATCGGGTCGCCCGTGCCGGCCCGGTACACGCGTCCGCCCGGGAGCCGCAACTCGAGCGCGCCGTGCTCGATCCGGCCGAGCGCCCGGATCGCGGCGCTCTCGGCGAGGCGAGCGCCGATGCGGCGCCCGGCGGGGAGCTCGCGCAGCACCTCGGTCACCGTCTTCACCGATCCCTCGCCGGGCACGAACGGCGGCTTGTGGAAGAACGGCACGCGCTTCAGCCAGAGCCGCGCGGCCTGGAGGTGGATCAGGACGGTCACCTGCAGCGGCATCAGCGGATAGCGGAGCAGCGCGCGGGCGAGGGTCGCGTCGGTCAGCGGGCGCCGACGTCCGGTGAGCGTGGCGAAGAACGGCCGCGCCCCGCCCTCGCTGAGGTCGATCCGCACGTCGAGCTGCTCGCCGGGCTCCGAGAACCACCACTGGTAGCTCTGGTCGAGGCCGAAGAACGGCGAGACGTGCAGCTTCTTGTCGTGGCGGTAGGAGAGCCGCCGCTCGCCCGTGTCCTGGTTCTCGGGCGAGAGGAGGTAGGGGAGCCGCTCGCCGAAGGTGTTGCTGACCTCGGCGACGATGCAGGCGAGCTCGCCGCCCTGGTAGCAGTAGAAGAAGCTGACCGGGTTGAACACGTAGCCGAGCACGCGCAGGTTCGTCAGGAGCAGGATCCGGTCGGCCTCGATCCCGTGCTCGGCCAGGTAGGCGCGCACGTCCATGTGGTCGCGGTCATGAAGGCTGACCAGGCCGCGCCGGTTCCAGCCGAACAGCCGCAGGCGCCGGTCGAGCTCGGGCAGCTCGTCGAGGTCGAGCAGGTAGAAGCAGACGCGGTAGCGGAAGACGTTCTCCTTCGGCGTCTTGCGCGCGTGCATCACGGTGCCGGTGTAGAGCGCGGACCTCACCAGCTCGCTCCGAACGAGGCTGCGGCGGCGAGGCCGGAGCGCAGCCCGTCCTCGTGGAAGCAGTACCCCTGCCAGGCGCCGGCGAAGGCGGTTCGTCGCGGGCCGTTCAGGCGCGGCAGCTCGGGCTGGGCGCGCATCGACTCCAGGGTCACGAGCGGGTGGCGGTAGGAGAAGCGGCGGATGATCCGCGCCGGGTCGATCTCGGCCGTGCGGTTGAGCGTGACGCAGTAGTGCTCGTCCTCGTCGAGGCGCTGGAGCTTGTTCAGGTAGTAGGTCATCGTCGGGCGGCCGTCGTCGCAGCCGCAGTCGCGGAGCTGGTAGTTCCAGGAGCCGCGGGTCGAGACGCGGCGGGGCAGGAAGCGCTCGTCGGTGTGGAGGACGGTGTCGTTCTCGGTCGTCCCGAAGACGCCGAGCAAGCGCCGCTCGTCCTCGCTCGGATCCTCGAGCAGCCGCAGCGCCTGGTCGGCGTGGGTCGCGACCACGACGCCGTCGAAGCACCGCCGCTCGTCGCCCGCGAGCCGAAGCTCGACACCGCCGTCGAGGCGGCGGATCGAGCGGACCTCGGTCGAGAGGTTGATGCGCAGCCGCTCGGAGAGGGCGCTCACGTAGCTCCGGCTGCCGCCCGTTACCGTCTTCCAGCGGAGGCGCCGGAAGCCGAGGATGCCGTGGTTGGCGAAGAAGCGGACGGCGTAGACGAGCGGGAACTCGAGCGTCTGGCTGGGAGCGGTCGACCAGAGCGCGGCGCAGAGCGGGACGAGGAAGTGGTCACGGAACCGCGGCGAGTAGCCCTCCTCGGCGACGTAACGGGAGAGGCTCCACTCCGCGCAGCGCGGGTCGTCGAGAGCCCGGCTCCCAAGGCGCAGGAAGCGGGCGATCTCGAGCGTCAGCCGCGTCAGCGGCGGGCGGCGACCCGAGTACTCGAGGCCGTGCCGGTCGCAGGCGACAGAGAAGCTCATCTCCGACGGCTGCGTGCGCACGCCGAGCTCGCGGAAGAGGCGGACGAGGTTCGGGTAGGTGTCCTCGTTGTGGACGATGAAGCCGGTGTCGAGCGCCAGCGTCCGTCCGGCGACCATGTGCTCGACCGTGTTCGAGTGGCCGCCGGCGCGACCGTCGCGCTCGAACAGCTCGACCTCGTGGCCCCTCGAGAGCGCATAGGCCGCTCCCAGGCCCGAGATGCCCGTGCCGATCACCGCGATCCTCATGTGGCTTCGCCTTCCATACCTTAGACAATACCTACACATACCTTGTCTATGTGTTGCTAGAGTGACCAAGACCCCGAATGGCCCGCTATGTCACCAAGATTGAGTCCGCGCTTCCGCAGGCCGAGGCGTTCGCCTACATGGCCGACTTCGCCAATGCCCGCGTCTGGGACCCGAGCGTGAGCGAGGCCCGCCGGGTCGGCGAGGCGCCGATCGGGATCGGCTCCGCGTTCGACCTCGTCGCGCGCTTCGGCGGGCGTGACGTGCCGCTCCGCTACGAGATCGTCGAATACGACTCACCGCGACGGGTCGTGCTCGAGGCGCGGCGTCCGGGATTCGTCTCGAGGGACACCATCACGGTCGAGCCTGCCGGGAACGGGTCGGTCGTCCACTACGACGCGACCCTTGCGTTCGGTGGGATCGGTCGGCTGCTCGACCCGATCATGCAACGCATCTTCAATCGGGTCGGGGCTCGCGCGACGCTCGGGATGCAGACTGCGCTGAACTCGTGACGCCCTCGCCCGCGGCGAGACTCGTCGACTGGACGCTCGAGGCGAGCGTCGTTGGCAGCTTCACCCGGATCGGCTACCACGCGCGGCGACGCGTCTTCGGCTGGACGCCGCTGCAGTCGCTTCGTCTCGACGGCAAGGTGGCAATCGTGACCGGGGCGACCTCGGGCCTCGGACGAGCGGCCGCCGAGTCGATCGCGGAGCTGGGCGGGCAGGTTTGCATCGTCGGGCGCGACCCGGCGCGCACCGAGCGCGTCCGCAGCGAGATCTCCGCCGCGGCAGGCTCTGCGGTCGAGGCCGACCTCGCTGATCTCTCGTCCCTCGCGGAGACCGCGGCCTTCGCGGCCCGCTTCGCCGAACGACACGACCGCCTCGACGTTCTCGTCCTGAACGCCGGTGCGCTGACCCACGCGTACACGGCCACGGGCGAGGGAAACGAGCTGACGTTCGCGACTCACGTCTTGTCGCCGTTCCTGCTGACCCGCGCGCTGCGGCCTCTGCTCCAGGCGTCGGCACCGTCGCGCGTGATCGTCGTGGCATCCGGCGGGATGTACACCGAGCCGCTCGACGTCGCTGCCCTCGACCCGGAGCCCGCCACCTACGACGGGACGAAGACATACGCGCGCTGCAAGCGGGCACAGGTCGTGCTGGTCGAGGAGTGGACGCGGGAGCTGCTCGACACCGGCATCGCCGTCAACGCCATGCATCCAGGCTGGGCCGACACCCCCGGCCTCCGGACCGCGCTTCCCGGCTTCACCCGCGTCGTGGGGCGGCTGCTCCGGACGCCGGAGGAAGGAGCCGACACGATCATCTGGCTGGCCGCCGCCCCGGACGCCGCGGACCTCAGCGGCCTGTTCTTCCTCGACCGGCGAGCGCGGGCGAAGCACCGCCTGCGCCGCACGCGCCGTCCCGACGAGGCCCGCGAGGCGGCACGACTGTGGCGGCTCTGTACGGAGCGCACGGCTCCGTTCACGGCCGGTACCGGCGGATCAGCCGCCTGACCAGGCAGCCGTGAGCGTGCTGGGCCGCCCGCCGAGCAGCCGCGCGACCGCGTCACGCCGGTAGTCGAAGATCCGCTCGAGATCACGGGCGACGAGGACGCGGTGCGCGATCTCTCCGAGCGGCCCGTACGGCATCCGATAGAGAACGGTGTCGCGAATCAGGGTGCCGTCCGGCCGCTCCTCGAACGCATGGGTGTGCTCCCAGAGGCGGAACGGGCCCTTTCGACGTGGTCGGTGGCACCGGTGAGCCGGATGGGCGGACGCTGCGGGCCGGACACGGGCACGGTCACGTCCGCGCGATTTCGTCGGCTGCCGCTACGAGATCTCCGTTCAGGCGGCGGGCGCCGAGGCGGGCGCTCAGCTCGTCCGTTGCGCCTGGGCCTGCGAGCGCGAGTGGCACCCCCCGGGCCAGCCGGCGGAGGCCGTCAGCTTGCGCCTCGAGCAGGGCGGGGTCGAAGCTCGAGACGACGACGAGCGTCGGCCGCGTCGTCTCGGCCGCGCGGGCGAGCGTTGCGATCGGCGTGTCCGCGCCGAGAAAGAGGATCCGCCAGGAGTGAGAGCGTAGGACGAGCGCGAACGCGAGCAGGGTGATGTCGTGCATCTCGCCGGGTGCGCAGGCGAGAAGAGCAAGAGGGCCTGTCCCGCGGCCCCAGAACCGGGCAAGCGCAAGCAGCCTGCCGCGGATGAGGTTGCTCGCGAAGTGCTCCTCGCTGATCTCGATCTCGCCTCGCTCCCAGCCGTCGCCGACCTCCTCCAAGGTGGGCAACAGCACCTGGCTCAGCGATTCCTCGAGGCCGAACGCAGCAAGGCTCTCGTCGAGCACCGAGTGAGCGGCGGACTCGTCGTAGCGGCGAATTGCCGCGAGCAGGCGAGCGGCCGCGTCCTCAAGCAGACCTTGGGACGGCCGCTCGTCTTGGAGTGCGGCATGCGCGGCCTCCGCGGCTGAGAGTCCCTCGTCGAGGCCGCGGCGCATGCGCTCCACGCGAGCGGCGTCGGCGGCCGTGTAGAGCCGGAAGCCGCCCGGCGAGCGAGCCGGGCGCGTGAGCCCGTACCGCGACTCCCACGCGCGCAGCAGCTCGGGAGTGACGCCGACCCGGCGCGCGAACTCGCCGATCCGGAGCTGTGCAGAGTCCTCGGCCATGCGCGGACTATACAGACATTAAACAAACATTTGACGTCCACGTCGCCATCGGCTATGGTTGCACAGATCTTGGACGAAATCTATACAAGAAGCTGGTGGATGAAGCGGACGCAAGGCCGAGGAGGCGCTTCCGTCGCCACCACCTGCAATCACCGGCCGCCGGCCGGACAACCTGAACGTCAACCACAAAGGAACGGAGCAGACATGCCGCACAACATCGTGGAAACCGCAAGGGAGGCGGGGACGTTCCAGACCCTGCTCACCGCCGTCGATGCCGCTGGCCTCGGCGAGACCCTCGCCGACGGAGGACCGTTCACCGTCTTCGCACCGACCGACGACGCGTTCGCAGCGCTCCCGCAGGAGACGGTGCAAGGTCTCCTCGCAGACCCGGCTGCACTCGTCCGGGTTCTGACCTATCACGTCGTCCCGGGCCGGATCACGTCGGCCCAGATCACGCACGACACCCAGCAGAAGACGGTCGAGGGCGGCGTGCTCGAGCTCTCCGTGAACGGCAGCGTGACCGTCAACGACGCCACCGTGATCCAGGCGGACGTCGAAGCCGAAAACGGCGTCATCCACGTCATCAACCGAGTCCTGATCCCCGCCGCGTAGGCGGCCCCCGACCGAGAGGAACCTGACATGAAGAAGATAGGAACAGCGATCGTGATCGGTGCTGCGGCGCTCGTAGCCACCACCTCGATCTCGGCCGCGTCACCCGCGAAGACGACGGCCATGGGCCAGAAGAACATCGTCCAGACAGCGGTCGCCACGGGCAAGTTCAAGACGCTCGTCGCGCTGGTGAAGAAGGCGGGCCTCGCCGGAACGCTCTCTGCCCCCGGCAACCTGACCGTCTTCGCACCGACCGACCAGGCCTTCGCGAACCTGAAGAAGAGCGACCCCGCCCTCTACAACCGGGTCGCCACAAACAAGAAGCTCCTCCAGTCCGTGCTCGCCTATCACGTCGTCGGCAAGCGCATCCCCGCCGCCGCCGCGATCGCCGCAGCCAAGAAGGGGCTGAAGGTCAAGACCGTCCAGGGTGAGTCGATCGCGCTCTCTCTCAAGGGCGGCAAGATCGTCCTCAACGGGACGGCACAGGTGGTGGTCCCCGATGTGAAGGCCTCGAACGGAGTCATCCACGCGATCAACGCGGTGGTCGTGCCGCCGTCGCTGTCGCAGCCGCCGGCGCCGACGCCGACGCAGTCGATCGTCCAGATCGCGGCCGGCAACCCGGACTTCTCGACGCTGGTCTCGCTCGTCCAGAAGGCCGGCCTTGTCGAGGCGATCTCGGCCCCCGGCCCGTTCACCGTGTTCGCGCCGACCAACGAGGCGTTCGAGAAGCTCGCGAAGGCGGCGCCTGCGACCTACGCGGCCGTCCTCGCCGACCCCGCGCTGCTTGCGAAGGTGCTCACCTACCACGTCGTCTCCGGCGACATCAAGAGCGCTCAGGCGATCGCAGTCGCCCGGCAGAACGGCACCGTCAAGGCCCTCGAGGGCGAGCCGGTCTCGCTCTCGCTGAAGGACGGAAAGCTGACCCTCAACGGCAGCGCCACCGTCGTCACCGCCGACATCCTGGCGACGAACGGTGTGATCCACGTGATCGACACCGTGATCGTCCCGCCCAGCCTGTCGGCCTAGCTCGCCGCCGGGGAACACTCCCTGCACAACACGGCATCGGGTCTCGCGTCCACACCCAAACCAGGGTTACGGCGCGAGGCCCGATGCGCTATCCCCGAGTGCTGCGTCGAAACACGGCAGAAGGCTCACGGCATTGACGTTCTGGTCTTAGGCACTCAGACCGAGTGCTGCCAGCAACGCCTGACTGTGCATCCACCTCGAAGCGTTTATGCGCGGACCGCAGCAGGGATCGTCGCGTTGACCGCCGTCCGGATGAGATCGGCCACGGCTGCGGGCTGCGAAACCTGAATGCCATGGCTGCCGCGACTTCGACCACGGTCGAGCGACCGTCGCGAACGCCTATTGCAGTTTCTCGCGCGCGCACGCGCGCACGCGAGACCCGGTACCCACCCCCTCGGCCGCGATCATCGTGTTGGGGCCTGGTCCGAGGCCGGCGGCTGCTGGTGCGCGGCTGGGTGGCGGGGATCTTCGACTACTGGGCCGGGTGGGTGCCCGCTCTGCTCACGCGAGCGCTCGTCGCGCCGCTTCGTCGAACGGGGTGAGCTCGAGCGGTAGCAGTTTCCGGATCCGCTCTTCGCGTGCGATCGTCGGGTTGCGCAGTCCTTCGACGAGCGGCCGCGCGACCGACGCGTTCACCGGGGTGACGAGGTTGAGCCAGAGCGAGGAGAGGTACGGGGTTAGCACCGGGACCTCGACGATCGCCGGCTTCCGGCCGAGCAGGACGGCGATCCGCTCGATCATCTGCCGGTAGGTCATCACCTCCGGCCCGCCCGTGTCGTAGCCCTCGCCGTACGCGGCCTCGTTGCCGCAGACACCGGCCAGGTAGCGGGCGACGTCGTCGAGCGCGATCGGCTGCGTCGGGGTCGAGACCCAGCTCGGCGTCACCATGACCGGCAGCCGCTTGACCAGGCCGAGGATCGTCTCGAAGGCGGCGCTCCCCTTGCCGATGATCATGGCCGCGCGCAGGGTCGTCACCGGGACGCCCGCGGAGGCGAGCCGCTGTCCGGTCTCGCGGCGGCTGCGCAGGTGCGGCGACGCGTCGGGGCCGTCGGCGCCGAGCCCGCCGAGGTAGACGATCTGCCGCACGCCTGCGCTCGCTGCCTCGCGCGCGACCGTCTCCGCCGCCACGCGATCCTGCTCCTCGAAGTCGCGCGCGCCGAGCGAGTGGACGAGGTAGTAGACGACGTCTGCCTCTTCCAGGGCCGCGGCGACGCCAGCGCCGCTCGCCGCGTCGGCGACCACCCAGCGGGCGTCGGGTTCGTCATGCGCGGTGCGCGAGACCGCGGTCAGAGCGTGCTTGGCCAGCAGCGGCACGAGCGCCCGGCCGACGACGCCGGTTGCACCAAAGACGGTGACGTTCACGAGTCCCGGCTCCGCAGCAGGAGCTCGAAGTAGCGGCGGCTGACCGCGACATGGAAGGGGCTCTGCGCTTTCGCGTAGAGCATCCCGGTCCAAAGCGGCGCACCCGCGCGGGCGGCAAGCCGCGGCAGGTACTCCTCGACCGTGACACTCAGCTCCTGCTGATCGCCCTCGGGTCGCTGCGCGAGTGTGACGGAGCCGCCGGCTCGAAGCGCGAGCAATCCACCCTCGATCCCGTGCCGGCAGCGGACCAGCCCGCCGTCGAACGACAGCTCCGGCGGCCCGAAGGTGAGCAGCGTCGCACCGCCGAGCAGCTTCAGCTTGCCTCCGCCGCCCGTCCAGCTCGCGCGGACGCCGCCGCGGGTGAAGCGGTCGACCGCCTGCCAGTAGGTGACACCGAGCGTGCGCGCGCCGGCCTCGGACGCCTCAACCACGGGCTCCGCCACAAGCACCCGCTGGCGCGACTCGAAGCCGCCGGACTCGAGCACCCGCTCCGATGTCTCCCAGCCGGTCACGCCGCCAACCACCATCGGCGAAGGGTAGTTGGCCTCGCCGGCTCAGGGATACCGGCGCACGTGAACGCCGCTCCCGGGTTGAAACGCTCCGCCTGGCTCGAGGCTCAGCCTCCGGTTCGGGAGCGAGTCGCCTCGTCGGTAGGCGCCCCGCCGTGTCAGATTCGTGTCAGATCACGTGGACCAACAGCGACCGACGCTGACGCCGTGCCTCGCGCGAGCGGCTTGGTTCCTCACCAGACACAGCCTCCGACCCACCCTGACCAAGGCCGGACAGAACTGTCACGCCGGAGGTCGCGGGTTCGAGTCCCGTCGCTCCCGTCCCTGTTCAAGCCGTTTCTGACGTGCTGAAGGCCCGAGCGAGTACCCGGGCCTTCGTTTTGGTCAGATTTGGTCAGATTTCAAATCGCGAACGAGCCCGCCCAGCGCGGCGACGAGATGCTCGCCGACCTGCTCGCGACGGCGAGCGGTCTCGAACTCGTGAACGTAGAGATCCATGGTGATCGACGGCCGAGCATGTCCCATCTGGCGCTGCACCCCGACCGGGTCGAGTCCACTCTGCGCAAGGTGCGACCCGCCGTCGTCGACCAAGGAGACGGCGCGCTTCGCTTGGAGCTCCAGCGGTGGGAGCCGGATACCCGCGAGACGTTGGCTCGAGCCCTCGCCGAGGTCGCTTGAAGCTCCGCCGTGATCTGACATCCGTCTGACAGACGCCGCGACGCGTCAATTCATCAGTGGTTCCGGTGCGACCCCCGACCAGGCGAGTCGGCGGACGGGTGACCGGCTGGCGCGTACCCCACCCCCTCGACTCTGATCGCGATGGTGGGGCCTGGTCGGGACGTTCCCGCCATCGCGTCGAAGCTCGGCATCCCTCCGAACAGCGTGGTTGGTCGCCTGTACCACCACCTCGACCCGATCTATGCCCAGGAACCCGACCCAACCGTGGAGAGAAAGGGCCGGAAGTCACTGTTCATGCTCAGAGCCGGAAGCAAGGTCAACTGCATCAACTTCCCGCTGATGGAAGCGGTGCTTGCCAACCTCGCCCAGGAGCGACGGCGCGACCGCTGGACGATCGGGCTCGCCGTTGTATCGCTGGGGGTAGCCGGCGGGTCACTCGTCGTGTCGGTCGTTTCCATCGTCACCGCAGCGACGGCCTGATCAGAGATCTCAATAGCCGAGGACGGCCACCGAGGAAACGTTGGTCTCGTTGCCGGGATCGAAGAAGGTCGAGAGGCGAGTGACCACGCGGGGGTAGACCTTCTCGACCGAGTTCGTGCGACGCACGACCATCGGGACGACGAGGATCAGATGGCTCGCCTCTCGGCAGATGTGGCACTTCCAAAGGTCGAGCAAATCCATGTTGTTGGTGACGGCCTTGCCGCGCTCAACCTCGAAGATGATCCCCGTTCGACCAAGTGGCCGATACCAGTCGGGCCGTAGGCCGATCGGGTACTCCTTGAACAGATCCTTCTTCTGGCCCGAGAACCCGAGCGGCTCCGCAAAGGGCCGCACGACGGCATCCACCTGATGACTTGACCCGCCGACCGGCGGTATCGCATCGAGGGCATCTCGCACCTCGTCGCAGTCGAGTGCAGACCTGAGCTGTTCCGCGACTTTGTGAGCGGCACGGAAGCGGCCGCCCTGCTGTTGAAGCCAGGTCATCTGCACTGCGACCGCGAGTCTACGACGGTCGGCGGGGCCCCCCGGAGCAAGACGCCGGCGGCCGTGGCGGGGCTTAGGAGGGTGTCGTCGGCAGTGCGCGGTAGCTGGCGATGCTCGTAGAGATCGACCAGATCACCAGCGCGAGGTCACCGGGAAAGAAGCCGTAGCCGAAGACGCTGTCTCACCGGTTCCTCTGGAGGAGCGCGAGGCGAACGTCACCAAGAAACGAGACTGCGCCGATGAGCGCCACGATGCAGTCGTCACTGCTCGGCTGACTACGGGATCTGCGTCGGCACCCTCGGTGGTTGCGCCGGCGATCATCACTATCGCCATCGTCATGCCCGCCATGCCGGTGACCCCACCCGCGAACGCGACGCGTGCGAGGTATGGCGAAGCGCGATCCGCGGTCTCGGGCGTTCCGAGGGCGCTACGGATCGTCGCCGCGAAGTACAAGAACACGAAGCCCGCGAGCAGCATCGAGAACGCACCAACACGGCTCCTCCACTGGTTGTCGTCCGCCCAGTCCGTCCAATCTGCGTCCGCCGCGCCATAGTCAGGTGTGTCGCCACCGCTCGCGAACCACCCGATCAGGAAGAGAACGGCGAAGACAACGCCAGAGAGGGCCAGCAAGCGCTGCCGTGACGACGGGAGAGTGTCAGGCGGCTGCATCGCCGCGCCAGGCCGGACGCAGGATCGGAGAATCCTTCCTGAACCCCCAGATGGCGCAGTAGATGCCGAGGAACGCCTCCCAGATGAACTCCGGGATGACGAAGAGGCCAGGGATCGTGCTGCCGGTCTCCCACCACTCGAACAGGTCGCCGGTGCTCGAAATGAAGAGGAGCGGCCCACCAATCATCCCGAGCCAGGCCATGCGCCGTGGTACGAGGCCGGAGCGGTACATCAGGTAGCCGAGGATCAGGCCGTTTCCGAGGGGAACGGTCAACCCTGGGCCGAAGAGAAACGTCCAGTCCTTCAGCGCCGCGAGCGAGACGGCGAGGTCGGCCGCTCCTCTGGTCGCCCTTGTCCGGTTGCCTCCCGGTTCAACGCGACGCACAACCTACCGTTCTGTTCGGCGGCGGTCGCAGGGATCGTCGTTGCCATCCTCCGGCTTGGCGGCCGACTGTCGCCCGGGGTAGACCCCCTCGACCCCCGTGCGATGAACCCCGGCGGGGACTGTGGCCCCCGTCCCGAACGCCCACCACTTCCTATCGCGCGCACGCGACAGAACTGTCACGCCAGAGGTCGGGCGTCCGAGTCAGGTACGTCAGATCACGTCCGTTCGGCCGATTTCGAGGGCCGCACCGGGGGCCGCACGGATTCGCAAGTTCCGAGGCTCCTCGCACGGCTGACCCACAGTTTCAAACGTTTCCGCATGGACACAGGGGTCTGGATGGGCGGTGCAGGACTCGAACCGTGGCAGCCTGGCGGGACGGGACTCTGACACCAGGAAAACGCCAGAACGCCGGGATCCTACGTCTCCTCGGCTGGGTTTGTGATGCGGCTCACCGCCCAGCAGCCCCCTAGTCATGCGCGATCCGGTGCCTCGCGTTGTCGTCCGTCGCCGACCGTTCCTTAGCTCTCGCGGCCTGTCACGCCGGAGGTCGCGGGTTCGAGTCCCGTCGCTCCCGTCCTTTGTACAAGCCGTTTCTGCCTTGTTGCCGAGGGCTCGGAGTTGCGCCGAGCCCTCGATTTGTCAGGTTTTGTCAGATTCCGTGCGCTCGTTGGATCTGTAGAGATGAACGATCGCCGGATAATCGACGGCAGAATCGTCCTTCGTGTCAACCTCGACCGCCCACAGCGGCCCGTCCCCGTCCCATACGGAGGCGGCCGTCCCGTTGAGGGCCGATTCGACTGCGATCCGAAGCGCCTCGCTGTCATCCGTCGTGAGGAGTTCTCCTGAGTGGAAGACGACCCTGGATGCGGCTGACCTCGCAAGGGAATCTGAGAACATGCAGCATGCGGGCGTTCACCGCCGACGAGGCGCGAAGCCTGGTCGGATAAGCACAGTCGTCTGCGCCGCCGCCGGGAGGACGGCAAGCCGCGCTGTGGTGGGCGCCCCGATGACGGCGTTTAGCTCGCCGCCCGGCCCCGGCGCTAGATCAACGCGTACACCGTCAGCGCGACGAACACCCAGAATGCAACGCAGGCCGCCACGGCGGCAAGCAATCCGAAATTGAAGTCGACCGGCTGGGACCGAGCGGCAGGGACGAAGCTGGCCCAACCGGGCCGACCAATGGGTGCGGCCGCGCGCAACATGACATCACGCAGCCTTCGCCATCGTCTGGGGCAGGTCTTGAGCCTGCAACGGGAAGACCGCGGGATGCATCGCCAGAGAGTCCCGGATGTCCACAGCCTCAGGCGTGGGCAGAGCGTGATGTATCGCGAGAGTGTCCCGTTTCAGAGAGCCTGCGTCCAAGGCGGTCGGCAAGCTCGCAGGATGCATCGCGAGAGAGTCCCGTAAGTCCATAACCGACCACCTTCGTGAGGGCTGCCCCCTCGTCAGGACCAACGTATCGCGCTTGATTCACAGGCATAAGCAGGGTTTCTACTGATGTTGACTCGGTGATTTGGCGCTGCGTAGCGCCCATCGCGCGCACGCGCGCACGCGCGAGACCGAGGGTCGCCCACAGTACCCCACCCCCTCGCGGTGATCATGACTGTGGGGCCTGGTCGCCCTCCGTCTACGCCGATCCGATTCGGCGTGCCTGCTTCGCGGCGTAGCGCTTCAGCTGGGTCAGCACCTGCGCCTTCGTCACGTTGCGCCACTGCGACGGGGCGCTCGCGATCCTGAGGCGCCAGACGACGTTCTGATCGCGGACGATGATCCAGCCCTGATTGCCTTGAGTCCCCGACCACACGTACGCGATCTGCTCGTCACCGTACGGAGCCAGCTTGACCTTTGCGCTCGCCGGAGCTCCTTGGGCTCCGCCACTGGCACTGTCGAGTCCGTAGATTTTCTGTGCCCCGCTCTGGTCGGCGCTCACGCGGACGTCGGCCTCGACTCGCCACGTCTTGGGCTCCTCTCCGAGCGAGGTGTTGACGGAGCCGCCGGCCGGGACGTTCACCCAGGTATTCGCCCCCTTGAGCCCTCGTGCCCCGTACGCGGAGAGCGCGTACGCCGGGATGCGGCTGGGAGTCACCTCGACGCCAGCCGGGAAGTCGGCCTTCTGGAGCACCACTCGAATCGGATCGGGTGCGGACGTCGCCGAGCGCTGGGAGCCTGAGGCACGCACAGCGGTCGCCCGAGCCCTCGCCGAGGTTGCTTGAACCTCCGCCGCGATCTGACATCCATCTGACACGACACCGCGACGCGTTTATTCATCGGGGATCCTGTGCGACCACCGACTCGGCGAGTCGGTCTCCGGTCGGGCTGGACCCCACCCCACCCCCCTCGAAGCCCGGGTCGGCGTGGGGCCCGCTTGAGGCCCCGCCGCAAACGCCTGCCTCTTTCTCTCGTGCACGAGCGCGCACGCGCGAGAAGGACTCGCTCGAGGGTACTCCCTCCCCCTCGATGCGGTGATCGTGATGGGCTGGTCTTGGGCTGGCACGGGACACCCGGGTGAGGGAAACCAGGCGCCCTTGAGAAACGTTGCAGGTGGGCCTAGAGTCGGCGCCATGATTGTTCGAAGGGATCAGAAGGTGAAGCTCATTTCCAGCGTTCCGCTGTTCCAAGGCTGCTCTCAGGCAGAACTCGCTCGCGTCGCGGCCATCACAACGCAGGTCGACATCCCCGAGGGTGAAGTACTCATGCGCGAAGGTGAACCGGGAGAAAGCTTCGTGATCCTCGTCGCAGGCTCAGCCGAGGTCCGCAAGGGCAAACGCCACGTCGGCACACTCAGCGCAGGCGATTTCGCAGGCGAGATTGCGCTGCTTACCAACGTGCCGCGAACGGCCACGGTACGGATTACGTCCGACGTCACGGCGCTACGCGCAACACGCAAGGGATTCGCCGCTCTGCTCGACGAGTCCCCGTCCATTCAGCGCAAAGTGCTCAGGGCGCTCGCAGACCGAATCGCACCGACGGCGATATAGGTTGCGGCTCTCCCTGCCCCTCGACGGCGCGACGCGGTCGACCGTCTTGGGTTGGCTAGAGGAGACCGTCCTGCACTCGGCCGACGTTCGCACGGCCCTGAACGGAACGACGAGGCCCTCGCTGCCCGACCGGATGCGCTTCAGAGGCGCCTGCGACGCGTCAAGCCGGCGCCGCGTCAAGCTCGTCTAATCGCGCAGCCCCGTGACGCTCGCTTGCCCCAGCGCGCTGGAATGTTCCCGAGCTCGCTGTTCCGCGATGCCGGCTTTGCGACTGTCGACGTCCACGTCGGAATCGACGAGAACACCCAGGTCTACGTCGCCATCCGCCAACCCTGAGCCAACCGCGGCTGCAGGCCGAACGCGCTCGAGGAGGCGATCCGCCCGGCGCGCAAGCGTTCGGCAATGTCACCCGATCAGATGCTGCTGCCCTGCGCGGGTGTTCGCGAATGTCTCTTGGCGAGCGCTACGTCCAGTCGACGCAGACGATCTGGACAGGCTCGGAGATCCCTTTGAGCTCGACGATGCGAGGATTCGTGAAGTTCACTCGTGCCGCGTCTGCCGTCTCCCGGCTTGCGAGGATCTCATTCGCTTCGGCAACGGCTCCGACACGCGCGGCAACGTGAACTCCCTTGCCACGGAAGCCGCCTCCCGCAGGGATCGTGTCGGCTGTATGGACGCCGATGCGAACCGGTGGCGCGAAGCCGTGGTTACGCCGATGTTCAGCGAGCGCTCGCTGGATGGCCACGGCGCACGCGAGGGCTGCAGCGGGATCCTGGAAGGCGACAAAGAAGCCGTCGCCCGCGTGGTCGACCTCGTCTCCTCGATGCTCGCGGAAGAGGGTCCGAAGCGTCCGGTCGTGCCATTCGACGAGGTCGAGCCAGGCAGTGTCGCCGATCGCCTCGACGAGAGTCGTCGATCCGCAGATGTCACTGAAGATGAACGTTCTGCACACGGTCTCGGGGCGCTCGCGTCGCACGAGGTCACGCTCGGCGGCGTAGCGCGAGGCAGCGCTTCGCGTTCGCACGTCGAGCTTGCGATAGATCGAGCGGAGATGGGCTTGCACCGTGCGAATGCTGACGACGAGGCGTTCGGCCACTTCCGCGTCGGTAAGGCCCTGTGCAACCAACGCCAGCACCTCGACCTCGCGCGTGGTCAGCCCCTCCGGCGCATCGGCTCCAGCCCTGGCCACAGGCTGAACCAGATCGATGGTCGCACCGATCGGCATCTGCCTGCCTTCATCCGACGCGGCCTCGAAACGGCTCTCACCCATGTGGCTCCGCAATGCGGCCAGCACCTCGTCGTGATGTCCGTGGAAGTACCCCGGCAGCGGCGCCTCGATCGCCGCCCAGACCGCGTCTGCCGCGCCGAACAGCCGGGCGGCCCGTTCCGCGTCGCCCGTGGAGGCAGCAAGCTGGGCCGCCAGCTCGAGCGACCACCCGCAGAACCAGCGATCGCCGAACTCGACGAAGAGCGTCAGTGCCTCCCCGATCGCGGCTGCAGCTTTCTCAAGATCGCCGAGCTCCCCGTAGAGCTCCCCGGCTATGACGAGCACCTTCGCGACATTGCGGCGGTCTCCGATCCCGCGAAGGATCGCGAGGCTCTCGGCGTTTTGCGCCAGCGCCGCGAGTTGAGCGCCCTCGGGCCGCGCCATCGCAAGGCCGTGGAGGCCGAACGCGACGCCGGTCGTATCGCCGAGGCGCCGGAACAGCGCGAGGCTGCGCTCGAAGACCGGCCGCGCGCGGTCCTGCTCTCCGGCCAGTATGAGCGCGACCGCGAACCGGTCGAGCGTCCTCGCCGTTCCCGGCTCGTCGCCGAGCTCCTCGTAGATGGCGATCGCCTCCTGGAAGAGCGCCTCGGCATCGTCGTACTCGCCGCGTGTCCGCTTCACGAGCGCGAGCCCCGTCACGGCCTCGGCGACACTTCTCGGGTCGTCGAGCGAGCGCGAGAGCTCGAGCGCTGCCCGGCAGAGCTGCTCTGCATGGTCGTAGTTGGCCTGGTAGTGCGACAGGATGCCGCTCGCGGTCAGCGCGCGGGCACGCGTCGCCGACGTCTCGGTCCCGGCTTCGAGCGCCTCGTCCAGCCAGGCCCGGCCCTCGCCCAGGTACCCGCGCTCGAGCCAGAAGCGGGAGAGCGAGACGCAGAGCTCGAGCGCCGTTGCCGTGTCTTCGTCGTCGAGCGAGAAGCGAATCGCCGCACGGAGGTTGCCATGGTCGGCCTCGAGACGCGCGCGCCACATCGCCTGGTCGGGGGTCGCGAGGCCTGCCGCGGCCGCACGGGCTGCGGTCGAGGTAGTGCAGGGCGTGCGCACGGCGGACGCCGTCCGTATCCCCGCTCGCCGCGAGCGCCTCGGTCGCGTACTCGCGGATCGTCTCGAGCATCGCGAAGCGCTCGCCGTCGGAGCGTACGAGGCTCTCGTCGACGAGGGCGCCGATCGTCTCAATGTCGGCACCGCACACGGCCTTGACCGCCTCGAGTGTGCAGCCCCCGGCGAAGACGGCCATCCGGAGAAAGAGCGTCTGCTCTACCTCTCCGAGCAGGTCGAAGCTCCAGCCGATCGTGTCGCGCAGGGCGCGATGCCGGTCGGGGGCGTCGCGGGAGCCGGAGGTGAGCAGCTCCAGCGGGTGCTCGAGCCGGGTGAGGATCCCGGACGGGGTGAGCATTTTCACCCGTGCTGCCGCCAGCTCGATTGCGAGCGGCAGGCAGTCGAGGTGGTCGCAGATCTCCGCGCTCGCGGTGAGGTCTACCTCGTCGGGTTGGAAATCGGGGCGTACCGCGCGTGCCCGTTCGAGGAACACACTCACTGCAGCGTCGGGGCTGAGTGGATCGAGCGGAAGCTCCTGCTCGCCGCCGACCCGCAGCCGAGTGCGGCTGGTGACGACGGCCTTCAAGCTCGGGCTTGCGGCCGCGATCGCGCCGAGCGACGGCGCGGCCTCGACCACCTGCTCGAAGTTGTCGACCACGAGGAGCAGCTGCCGGCCCCCGAGGTGGGCGATCAGCCGTTGCTCGAGGTCGCCCTCGAAGTCGAAGAGCCCGAGCGACCGCGCGATCGTGCCCACGACGAGGCCCGGGTCGGTCACGGTCTGGAGCGGCACGGATACCACGCCGTCGGCGAACTCGTCGGCGGTTGCCGCGGCGAGGGCCATCGCTAGGCGCGTCTTCCCGATCCCGCCCGGGCCGGTGATCGTGAGCAGCCGGACATCGTCACGGTGGAGGAGCGACGCCGCCTCGGCCAGGCTCTGCTCGCGTCCGATCAGGGCCGTCGTCGTCATCCCACGATCAGCTCGTGCAGGCGCTCCGCCATCGCCAGCGCGAACTGCGGGTCGTTGATCTCCGCGTCGACCTCGTGCACCTCGACCCGCGCATCGTCCACGAGCTCGCGCAGGCCGGAGAACAGCGCCTCATCCGCCTCGGCGTCGGCGAGCACCGCCCCCTCGGTCGAAAGCAGCGAGACACCGCGCAGCGGCACGTACAGCACGGTCGGGCCGGTGGCGGCGTTCAGCTTGCGCGCGAGGACAGCCGCGACCTGGCGGCTCTCCTCCGGCGTGGGCCGTGTCGCGGCCAGGACGTTGTCGTGGATGTAGAGTGTCCGGCCGGCGAACCGGACAGGCAGCGGCTCAGGCGGGCCGATCGTGACGAAGTCGAGTCCGCCGAGCGAAACGACCTGCGGGACGCCGAGGCGGCCGGCAGTCTCGACCCGCTCCGGGCCGTCGGGCCAGATGCCGCCCCCGACCCCGTCGGCCAGCCCGCCCGTGGTGACGTCGAGCACGCCGACGACTCGGCCTGTTTTCACCACTTCTTCCAGCGACTGCCCGCCGAGTCCCAGCTGGTGGAAGACGAGCACCTCGTAGCCGAGTTCCTCGAGCCGTTCTCGCGCGACCGTCACGCACGGTGTCGTGACGCCGAACATCGAGGCCACGATCAGCGGCTTCCCTTCGCCCGGTGGAGACGCCGGCCTCGTCGCCATCCCGACCAGCGCGCCGGCGGCGTTCCCCAGGATCCCCGTCAGGATCGAGTTCAGCCCGGCGATGTCGACGACCGAGTACATCATCGTTACGTCGACAGGGCCAAAGTACCGCTGCGTGTCCCCGGACGCCGCTGTGGAGACCATCAGCTTGGGCAAGCCGATCGGCAGCCGTTGCATCGCGTGAGTGGCGAGCGCCGTGCCGCCGGTGCCGCCGAGCGCGCCGATCGCGTCGAAGCGGTTCTTGGCATGAAGCCCCAGCACGACCTCGGCCACACCCCGGGACATCGCCTCGATCGCCGCGCTCCGGTCGCGCGCCTCCGCCAGCGCCTCCACGTCGGCGCCTCCCGCCGCGGCCACCTCCTGCCGGGTCACGTCCGGCTCGGTGAGCGGGCCGCCGAGGATGCCGGCGTCGACGAGCAGCACGTCGACCCCGCGCTCACGGATGCGTTCGCGCAGGTAGGCGTACTCCTTTCCCTTCGTGTCCAGCGTCCCCACGAGCAGGACGGTCGGCTGTCGCTCGGGCGTCACTCCGTAAGCATCTCACCCCAAATGAGGCAACGCACTACGGCGGTCCTGCCGATGGTCGAAGCCTCCGACCTCCGAGGGAACGAGGGCCGACGGCGTCAGCCTCTGGCCAGATTTCATTGACCGACGAGTCCGCCGAGCGCGGCAGCGCTTTGAGTGGGCCTCCGAGCAGTTGTGTTGCAAGCGTTACAAACGCTGTGCCGTAGAGGCGGACGACGGACACGGGGCGGTCTCCTACGGTCGCTTGCATGGTCGGACGGTCGAGAAGGAGCGCGGCGCACGCCGCGGAGGCAATCGGCAACAGCGGCACATGCCTTTCCTTGGCCAGGATCGTCCGTGCAGCGATCGTCGAACAGAAGGGAGACCCGCGATGAGTTATTCCCACTCCATTCCACCAACTGTCCAGATCAGGCGCGGCCGCCTGCTCGGGTTGTTCGGAGTCGCCGCGGCTCTGGCAGCCTGCATTACCTGGGTGGTGACCGCGTTCGCGTTCGACAGCGGCACGTCGGGATCGGTGTCGAGCTTGCAGGCGACGGCGGCCCGCGTCGGGGCCGCCCAGCAGGGCTCGGCGACCTTCACGCTGACGCGCACGCAGATCGAAGGGCTGTCGACGATGGGGCAGCAGACCGGGCGCCACGCCGATCCGCTCGTGTCGATGACGCCTGCGCAGCTCGCAGGTGTCGGGCTCGGAACCGGGTACCAGCTCCCGAACGCGCAGACGCCGACCTCGGCGGCCGTCCTGGCGTCGATGAGCCCCGAGACGCGGCGGTACACCGAGTCGATCATGAACCTCACGTTCGCGCAGCTCGCCGCCGGGGCGGCGGGCCAGCCTTAGCCGAGAAGGGGAGGGGAGAGGGCGGCCTCTCCCCTCCCGGTTCACGGCGAACCGACGGCCCGCTCGTCAGCTGCGCGTCGGGCAGCCAGTCGAACCGTTCACGCTCGCCGTGGGGCGGGTCGCGGACGCCTACCTCCCCATCGCGCGCACGCGAAAGAGCTCGCTCGAGGATACCCCCGGCCCCGCCGTAAACGCCTGCCTCTTTCTCTCGTGCACGCGCGCACGCGCGAGAAGGACTCGCCCGAGGGTACTCCCTCCCCTCGAGGTGTTGACCGTGGTGGGGCCTGGTCCGGCCGCGAGAACGGGGCTCGCTCGAGGGTACTCCCTCCCCCTCGAAGCGGTGTCGGGCGTGCGAGTTATTCGCCTTCCAACCGATTCCCTTCCGCCAGGCGGCGTACGGTTTCGTCGATGTCCGCGCCGGCCTCTTCGACGTCCTCCATGTAGAGCCGCCCTGACAGGATCCGCCCGTTCTTGATCTCGAAGAGCGTCACTCCGCGCATGTTGAGCGGCGTTCCATCTGCTCGGCGCGTACCGGTCCAACGCCATTCGGACCAGACAGTTTCACCCTCCGTCGCGGTGGCCAGCAGCTCGGCGTGGAAGTCGGGTATGCCCTCGAAGAGCGCCGACCAGTTCTTCTCGACCTGCTCTCGACCGCCGAAGCCTCGGCTTGGATGAGCGGGCTGCTCGCTCCGGTACTCGCGATCGAAACAGGCGAGAAATGCCGCCAAATCGTGCTGGTTCATCGCCTTGTAGAGGCGCTCGACAGCTTCCGGCGACGCCGGCTGCACTCCTGCGCTCATAGCAAGCCGCTCCCTTCTTCGCGCGTCGGAGGGAGAACCACGCACGCCCTTCTCCCTGGATTGTCACGCATGTAGCGAGCGCGAGCGAGCCTGAGTCGGGGGAGTGGCCCCAACGCGAGATCAGTCGACGCCGAGCGTCGGCGCGATAGGCCTCGTCCCGAACGCCCACCACTACCTCTGGCGCGCACACGCGCGCACGCGAGACCGCGCACCCACCCCTCGGCGTGGTGATGGCGATGGGGCCGGGTCGCAGGGGCGACGACGACGAGCAGGCCGTCCGCCTAGATGACGCGTCGTCGCCGATCCGTGCCGGAGTGGGGGTGGGGCGTCTCGGTCACGTCCTGGCGTGGTGCGGTGGGCCGATCGACCCTCCTCGGCTCGCCGATATGTTCTCTCACACGATGGGTGACGGACTCGTAACGACCGTGGTCGGGAGCTACCCGCAGCCCGACTGGCTGATCGATCGAGAGCGGCTGGGGTCGCGGCTGCCGCCGCGTGTGCGAGCGCGCGAGCTGTGGCGCATCGCGGAGCCGCACCTTGAGGAGGCACAGGACGATGCGACCCGGATCGCGGTGTCGGACATGGAGCGTGCGGGCGTCGACATCGTCACCGACGGCGAGATGCGGCGCGAGAGCTACTCCAACCGGTTCGCGACCGCCCTCGACGGTGTCGACCTCGACACCCCCGGCGTCGCGCTGGATCGAACCGGTCACCCGAACCCGGTGCCGCGTGTGGTGGGCCCGATTCATCGCACAGGACCGGTCGAGGTGCGGGACGTCGAGTTCCTGCGTTCGATCACGGACCGGCGCATCAAGATCACGGTGCCGGGACCGTTCACGATGGCGCAGCAGGCGCAGAACGACCACTACGCCGATGCTCGGACGCTCGCGCTCGGGTACGCCGAGGCGGTGAACGAAGAGCTCCGGGACCTCAAGGCGGCGGGGGCGGACGTCGTCCAGATCGACGAGCCCTACCTGCAGGCGCGACCCGAGCAGGCCCTCGAGTACGCGATCGAGGCCATCAATCGTGCGCTCGAAGGGGTCGATGGTGACACCGTGCTCCACACCTGCTTCGGCTACGCGCACATCGTTCACGAGCGCCTTCCCGGTTACCCGTTCATCCGCGAGCTCCAGGGCTGCGTCGCGACGCACCTCTCGCTCGAGGCGGCGCAGCCGGACCTCGACCCGGAGGTGCTGCTCGACGTTTCGGACAAGATCATCGTGCTCGGCGTCCTCGATCTCGGCAGCCCCGAGGTGGAGACGGCCGAGGTCGTCGCGGGGCGAATCCGCCGGGCGCTTACGGTCCTGCCACCCGAGCGACTCGTCGTCGCGCCGGACTGCGGGATGAAGTACCTGTCTCGCGTCCTCGCGTACCGCAAGCTCGAAGCGATGGTCGCGGGCGCGAAGCTCGTCCGCGAGGAACTCGGCTTGTGACCATCGGGACGCCCGGCCGGCCGGTGACGGGGATCAGCGAGGCGTATCCCGATCGAGTCGAGGTGCGTGGGCGGGACCTGACGGGCGACCTCATGGGCCGCCTGACCTTCAGCGAGTACGTCCACCTGCTGCTCACTGGCGACGAGCCGACCGACGACCAGCGCTTCTTCCTCGACCTGCTGCTCGTCTCGATCGCCGAGCACGGGATGATGCCGACCAACGTCGCCGCGCGGATGACGCTCGCGGCCGATCCCACCGCCCTGCAGGGCGCCGTCGCCGCGGGCATCCTCGGCGCGGGGCCGGTCGTCCTCGGGACGTCTGAGGAATGCGCGCTCCTGCTCGAGGATGCGAGCCGACGCGTCGCGGGCGGAGCGAGCCCAGAGGACGTCGTCTCGGACATCGCTCGCACCGCGCGCCAGTCCGGCGCCAAGGTGCCCGGCTTCGGCCACCCCGTGCATCGCCCCCTCGACCCGCGTGCGGAGCGGATCCTGGTGCTCGCCGACGAGCGCGGCGTGAGTGGCGACAACGTCGAGCTCGCGCGACTCCTCCGCGACGCGGTCGCGACCGAATGGGAGAAGCCGCTGCCGATGAACGTCTCGCTCCCGATCGCCGCGGTGATGCTCGACCTCGGCTATCCAGCGGCGGCCGTCAAGGCGGTTCCGATCCTCGCGCGAACGGCGGGGCTGCTGGCGCACCTCGTCGAGGAGCAGGAGAACCCGCTCGGCTTCTTCCTCGCCGGGAAGGCCGAGGAGGCGGTCGCCTACGAACCTCCCTCCGGCGACTGATGCTCGATCCGCAGGTCGAGGCGCGCTCGTGGGACGAACAGCTCGCGCTCGACGACGTCGCCTACCGCGCGCAGCTCGCGTACCTGCTTGAGCGCTCGCCGTTCTACCGGGACAAGCTCGAGCGCTCCTCTGCGGACGACGCGGGAGGGCTCGCCGAGATCGCCGGGCTTCCGCTCACCGAGAAGCCCGAGCTGAAGGCCACCGCGACGGAGGAGAACCCGGTCGGCGCGCACCTGTGCGTCGATCGCTCGGAGATCGTGCGCATCTATTCGACGAGCGGCACCACCGGGACTCCGAGCTACATCCCTCTGACCAAGCGGGACCTGGACGACTGGGTCACCGGCTCCGCCCGCAGCTACGCGGCGTCCGGGATCTCGGCCGGCCAGCGCGTCGTGTCGACGTACAACGCCGGCCCGTTCGTGGCCGGCGCGGCGCTCGCCTCGTTCGACCTGATCGGCCTCTGCCATGTCCCCGTCGGCACGGGGAACACGGAGCGGCTCGTGCGCGCGATCGAGCTGCTGCGACCTGAGGCCGCGGTGCTCACGCCGTCATACGCGGCCTATCTCCTGGAATGGACGTCGGGCCGTGGGTTCGACCTGCGAAGCTCGAGCGTCGAGCGAGTCCTGGTCGCCGGCGAGCCGGGCGGCGGTGAGCCGGCGCTGCGGGCGAGGCTGGAGGAGGGCTGGGGCGCACGTGTCACCGAGGCCATGGGCATCGGAGACATCGGGATCTCGCTCTGGGGCGAGTGCGAGGAGCAGGACGGTATGCATCTCGGCGCGCGCGGGTTCGTCCACCCCGAGCTGATCGACCCGGCGACCGGCGAAGGGATCCCGATCGAGGACGGCGCTTCGGGCGAGCTCGTGCTCACGCATCTCCGGCACCAGGCGGCGCCGCTCCTGCGCTTCCGGACACGCGACCACGTCCATGTGCGGACGAGCCCGTGTCCGTGCGGGCGCACCGGGCCGCGGGTGCGCTGCGTCGGCCGCACCGACGACATGCTGATCGTGCGCGGGGTCAACGTCTTCCCGTCGGCGGTGCGCGACGTCGTCGGTGGCTTCGCCCCGCGCGTGAGCGGCCACATCCGCGTCCGGCCCGAGTCCGCAGGCGTCAAGCAGGAGCCGCCCCTCCCCGTCGCCGTCGAGCTCGCCGACGGGGTCGAGCTCGACAAGGACCTCGCCGAGGCGATCCGTGAGAGAATCCGCGCCGTGCTCGTCGTCTCCACACGCGTCGAGCTCGTGCCGTGGGGGAGCCTGGCGCGAAGCGAGTACAAGGCGGAACTGGTGGACCGCGGCGCATGAGGAAGATCCAGACCCAGGGCGTCCACCACATCACGATCAACGGCGCGAACCGCCAGACGTCGATCGACTTCTGGGAGGGCGTGCTCGGGATGCCGTTCGTGTTCGAGCAGCCGAATCTCGACAACGCCGCCGAGAGCCACCTCTACTTCGACCCCGGCGACGGGCGCCTGATCACGGTGTTCACGAACGAGGAGCGCGCGCCGGAGCGGAAGTCGGCGCCGAGGGAGCCGGGCATCGTGCACCACCTCGCGTTCGCGCTCTCGCAGGCGACCTTCGCTCAGACCGTCGAGCGCCTCGACGAGCGCGGCATCGAGCACTCCGGGGTCAAGGATCGCGGCTTCATGGACTCGATCTACTTCGAGGACCCGCTCGGGCTGCTCGTGGAGCTCGCGTCCTATCGTTTCGAGCCGCCGCACGGAAACACGCACACCGACGTCCTGCTCGAGGCGCACATCCTGCGTGTCGAGCGGGGCGATCCCAACATCGACCGCGTCCACCTCACCGACGCCATCGAGCGGCTCGTCACGCGCTCGCAGGCGTCGCTCTCGGACGACCGCTCACCGAAGAACCCGTACTGAAGGAGGAGTGATGGCAACGCACACCCTGAGCATCCTGAAGCCGAGCGTGAACAACCTGACCGTCCGCATCTTCGTGCGCGCCGCGGATCTCGACTTCGAGGAGATCGACGTCTGGGGGAAGAAGTCGACGCCGGACTTCCTCGCGAAGGATCCGGCCGACCTAACGCCGCTACTCGAGGAGGAGGGGCTGCCGAAAGGCTCCCTCTGGGAGAGCTGCGCGATCATGCAGTACCTCTGCAACAAGCACGGTCTCGATCGCTTCTACTCGACCGACCCGGGCGAGCGAGCGATGGTCGACAGCGCGATGTTCTACTTGATCGGCACCTTCTATCCGCTGCTGGCGCGCGCGACCTATCCGGCGCTGCGCTTCGGTCAGTACGCGGGCGAGGTCGCTACGGCGGAGGTCTCCGACGAGCTGAAGGAGCAGGCCCGCAAGGACGCCGAGACCGCGCTCGCCGGGCCGCTCGAGACGTTCAACACGTTCTTCCTCGCTCGTAAGTCGTTCGTCGGAGGCGACGAGCCTTCGATCGCGGACATTCGCTGGGCGGCAACGCTCGAGTTCCTGCGCGCGATCGACTACGACTTCCCGGCCTGGGCCGACGAGTACCTCGAGCGGATGGAGGAGGCGCTCGGCGGCGCGTACTCGGAGCCCGTGGCCGATGTCCGAGGCTACATCGAGTACGTGAAGTCGGAGGCGGCCGCGACCTAGCGGCGCAGGGGCGCCCGATGAGGCCGAGCGTTCCCGAAACAATCCTCGATCCTGCGGCCCACGCAGCGCGGCTCCAGTCCGGGCCCGTACCGCGATCTCCCGAACACCGCGCGCGCGAGGGAACAAGCTCAGCGAGGGGTACCCACCCTCGCGGTGATCGACGAGTGGGCCAGGTCGCGCGGGGTTGACGGTGCCCCACCCCTTCGCTCACGTGATCGAGTTGGGCCCTGGTCGGGAGGGGGCCCGTCGCGAACGCCTACCTCTCCTCTATCGCGCGCACGCGCGCACACGCGAGGACCCTCGATCTGTGGTTCGGGCATCGTTGATGCCAAGACGCTCGAAGGGGGATGGGGAGGCGCGACCCTGAGTCGCCCTCTTCGACGTGCGTAGGCTTCGGCCGTGACTAGCTACGCCATCCGAGTCAACCGAGATGAGGGCCAACAGACGCGCGGTCCATACGAAACGCGCGACGCCGTCACGGAGGCGCTGCAGGAACTACAGGTCGAGACGCGGGACAACGAGCTTCGCGGCGTGTCGGTTTGGAGAATGACCGAGGGCGGTTCGGCAGGCGAAGAGGTGCCCATCTCCGACTTCATCTAGCTGGGCTCTTCGTCGGCCCGCGGTCGTCCTTGTCCAGCGCCCAGCCGGACCGGGGCCAGATAGCGCGGCGCGACGACCGGACGTGGCCACGAGATCTACCGGAGGTCTTTGCGGACGGCTTCATCGGTGAGGGCGCCGTCAACCTGCCGGCAGATGCCGACCGTCGCGCGATGGCCCTTGCAGAAGGTCCGGATGGCTCGCTCTACATCACGGACGGCGCCGGCGGGCGGATCTGGAGAGTGCTGCACGCGAACCAAAGACCGTAAAGGAAGGGCGGTCGAGTCGGGGGTGTACGCCGCCGCGCGGGGTAGTGGCAGCACCCTGATGCTCGGTCGCTCATGTCGTCAAGAACGGTGATGCCGCGCTTCGCTCGGAGCTCGAGAATAGAGTGCGGACGAGCGTGTACCCGACCGGTACCCCCGAGCGATCGGTGACGAGGACGAGGCGCACTCCCCACACGTATTGGCTCTTGGCCGCGCAGTAGCCATACGCTGCGGTGCCCGCGAACTCGCTGCGCGAGGCGCAGCCCGCGTAGTTGGCGACGCCGATCAAGGTGCCATCGGCGATCACCAGCTCGTGGGTCGTGATCAGCTCGGCGATCCGCAGCTGCACAGCCGCGAGCGCCGGCGCGAGCCGACGCAACCTGCGGTTGTACTGCGACTGGCAAGGCAGATGCGGAAACCAACCGGGCAAGACCTTCGCGACCAGGCCGAGGAACTGGCGATCCGAGGGCACTCCCATCGACGCTTGTGCAACCGCAAGCGCAATCAGCTCGGCGTCGGTGATCTCTCCCTTGGGGCCGGGGCGAGGGATCGCCAACTCGTCCGCGAACAGGTATGCAGTAACCACAAGGGTCTCCAGCGATGCTGTCATCTCGTGCTCCAATCACGAGGGAACAGGGCTGGAGGCCCTTTCTTAGTTTACCCACCGGGTCCCTGCTCATGAGCCGCGAACCCACATCAAGCCTCTAGGAGCCGAGGACGCGTGTAACGGTCGCGCGCCTCCTCGCCGAGGTCGCCAGGGCGGCGACCGATCCACGGCCGCTACTTTGATGTCGTGAGGCTGGTCGTTGGGGACGTGGTCGTGTATTCGTCGTATGGGGCGGGCCGCGTCGCGGCTAGGGGGAAGACTGTGGTTCTCGGTGTGGAGCAGGAGATCGTTGTGTTGGAGTTCGCAGGCGATCTCTCGGTGACGCTGCCGATGCAGCGGGCACGCGAGCAGCTGCGGCCGCTGGTCAGTGGGGCGGACGTGCGTCGTGTGCAGGAGACGCTGCGCGAGGATGGCGCGCTCAGCGCGGACGTCTGGGTGAAGCGTCTGAAGCTGGGGCAGGCGAAACTGAGGGGCGGCGATCCGCTGGAGCTTGCAGAGGTCGTGCGTGACGGGGCGCGTCGCGAGCGGATGCTGAGTGGGAAAGGCAGCAAGTCGCAGCTGTCGCGCGGCGAAAGGGAGCTCTACCTGAAGTCAAGACAGCTTCTTTCACGAGAGATCGGCCTAGCCTGCGGGCTCGAGCAGGCGGAGGCCGACGCCTGGATCGACGAGCAGCTCACGCCGATCGCCAGCTAGAGCCGAAAGGACCCGCGCTGGGCGCTGATACTGCAACCCCAAGCGAAACGAGTGGCATTCGCGCTGACCGTGAAGACGAACGGCTGTTCCAGCAGCAGCGTCGATCCTCTGGCAAGAGTACTGGCCCTGCACTTGAACTCTGTGTGCCGAGGCTCCATCGTCTCGCGCGCTAGACGCACGTTGACGGCCTTCGGGGTTTCGGCCAGTGTTCTGGCCACAGGGTCAGTGCGATCATCTTGCTCCTCTTTCTGGACTCGCCAGCGTCTTGGCGAGAGGTCGCGACCAGCGCACAGGACAGCGCATCCGTCCACGGCCTGTACGGTGGGATCGTCCGTTGCCACTCGCCTCGGACCGAGGAGGATCGCCATGGCAGGGAAGTCGAAGAAGCATCCTGTGCCCAACCCCGTCTCCCTAGGAACCGGGGCGAAGGCGCCGATGGTCAGCTTGAAGGTGAAGAAGCAGAAGAAGACGTCGCGCGGGAAGTAGCACGCAGCGGGGCTTCGGCTGACCAAGAGCGGGCGCCCTGGCCGGTGCGCCCGTGGTAGCGCCGCGCGGCCTCCCGTCTGTCAGGCCTTCACGCGCTCTCTCTTGCGCGGCTCGATCCTCGCGACACCGCCGAGGGAGCGAAGACGCTCGTGCGCCCGTCATCCCACCGGACGCGGAAGCGCGGCGGATCCTGGGCAAGAACCTTCTCGGTCACGCCCGCCCGACTGAGCGGCCCGCTCCGACTCGACGACGACCCCGCCCACTGGGCCCCCTCGAGCGAAGCATCCGTTCCGACCTCTCGGGAGCGCCCGACGAGCCGTGCGCGCATCGCCTTCGCCCCCTCGGGCAGGCGCGGCAGAAGTCGAGGAAGCGCGGCGTTGCCCAGAGCCCTCTTCCTAACGGTGGACCGAGGACGTCCTTCCCCACACACGGGTTCTGCGCTCGTGACTGAGAAAGAGTGTGCACTTGCCTGAGAGGAGAGCCTGCCGGAGCCGTCATTACTGTTCTCTTCTGTGCAGGAGGGTGGCGACGACGAGCGCAGCGTGCGGAGCGAGAAGTCACAGGCGGAGCTCGGCCGGCTCCTCGCCGTCGCCGGGGGCTTCCGAGTGCTCGCGAGCGACGGCACGTATCTCGGCTGGCTGGATCACGTCCGCTATGTGCGGCACGCCGACCACCCGGACGAGATCATCGTCCGCGGTCGCCGTCTCCTCGCGAGGCGGCGCCGTGTCCTCCCCTTCAGCGCGGTGGCGGAAGTCAGGCAACGGGAGAGGACGGTTGTGGTGCGCGGCACCCGCACCGAGTGACACGAGGGCGAGGTCGAGATTGTCCGTGACAGGCACGGTCTCGCTCGAGGGGTTTAGCCACTGGTCGCAGCGGGTAAGCAATGATAGGCGCGTTGGTTGTCTTTGACGCCGTGGAGGGTTTGTTGGTTCCTCTTCGATTGTCACCCCCGGCCTGAGCGCAGCAGAGGGTTCGTTCGGACTCGCTGTCCTGTACGGAATGAAGGAGCACCTCATGTTTGCGACCATTCGCCGTTACGACGGTGTGGACCAGAATCGTTCGGCCGAGTTGACCCGCAAGGTCAACGAGACGCTCGTCCCGAAGCTGGAGAAGCTGTCCGGGTTTGCTGGCTACTGGCTGATCGAGGCCGACAACGGCGTCGTCAGCTCGCTCAGCCTGTTCGAGACTCCTGAGCAGAGCAAGGAGTCGACGAAGATCGTCGCCACCTGGATTCGCGACGAGAAGCTCGAGACGATGATCCCCAACGAGCCCAAGATCACGAGCGGCAAGGTCGTCGCTCACAGCGACCGCGTCCTGGTCGCCGCGTAACCGACCGCACCGTATCCCGACGAAAGGGGCCTGGCTTGCCGGGCCCCTTTCTCGTTTGCCCTCTCGCCCGGCGGCCCCCTGTCGTTCTCGCTCGCGGGCGGGCGGAGGGCCAACGGCGGTGCCAGCTTGGAGATACTGCGGGCCGTGCGGCGCGACCTGTTCGCCGAGAACAGGACTGTCCCGAACGTCCCACCTCTGCCTTTCATGCGCTCCTTTCGCGCGCACGCGCGCGCACGCGCGGAAGAGAGCAGCTCCGCACAACAGGAAGTGAGCGCAGATGGTCAGCTTCCAGTCGTCTTACAGTCGTTCCTTCGGCTTCATCCCGAGTACGAAACCCTCGAACGGCTCAATTTCATCTCGACGGCTATCCGGCCTCTCAAAGAGGAGTACGAAATCCTCTCGGATCGAGGCATGCCGAAGAGCAAGAACAACCTGTACCGGTTCCGAAATCCGCTGATGCGCGCGTACGTTCGGCTGCGGATGGAGCGCGAGAGGCAAGCCCCCTCCTCTCCGACGGAGGCTGAGACACCAGGCGGGGGCTCCCCTCCCCGTCCCCCCGCGCGGGCCCCGGCGGGGACTAAGGCCGTGAGAAAAAACCGCGCTACCGAACGGCCAATTACCCCCAGGCGTGCGGAACGGCGGCCTCTCGCTGGATGCGCAACATGTCATCGAAACGATCCTGCGGCGCGGGGCCATTGTCAGGCAGTCCGCTCCGTGGACGCCGACGCTTCCGAGCCAGCGGTCTTCCATGCCCTTCCAGGACGACCACGGCCGCCAACGCAGCCGCTTCGCTTCCCGACCGCGCCCGACCGTCCACGAGAATCTCGCCCGCCCGTTCCCATACTCGGACCAGCTCAGGATCAGAAATCTCGACGGCCGCGGGGAAGAGCGCGTCCTCTCCGAAGAGCCACAACTCCTCGGCGAGCGTCCAACGATCGATCGTCACAATCACTGAACCGGGTTCCACGCGAGTCGAGTCTACGACCGCGCCCGCTTCGCCGAGGTCGACGAGCTGGCCCGCCGTCGGGGCGAACGGCGTGACCGCTGACGCGGGATCGCTGCCTAGCTGCCGCTCGGGTCAGGTTCGCGCTCGTCAAACGCGAGGGACGACGACAGGTCGCGGTAGGCATCGACCTGCGCGAGCAGCTCCTTCGCCTTCTGCTCGACCGTCTCGACCGCATCGGCACCCGCTACCCAGCGAAGTGGCGGCTGCTCCTCATCGACGACGGTCACCAGAGCCTTCGCAAGCTTCGCGGGGTCGCCGCCCTGCTTGCCGCTCATCGCTTCCCACGCCGGACGCGTCTGGGCGGTGCGCTCGGCGTAGTCGTCAATCGATAGCTCGGCGTAGGTGGTCGACTCCGTCTCGAGCAGCGTGGTGCGGAAGAAGCCCGGCTCGACGATGGTGGTTCGGATGCCGAACGGCTCGACCTCGAATCGCAGCGACTCCATCCAGCCCTCGAGCCCGAACTTCGAGGCTGCGTAAGCCGAGCAGAACGCCTGCCCGACGATGCCCGCAGTGGAAGTGATCGTGACGACGTGTCCCGACCGCTGCTCACGCATTACGGGCAGGACCGCGCGGGTGACGTTCATCGGCCCGACAAGGCTCGTCGTCAGCTGCCGGTCGACCTGCTCAGGGGCTAGTTCCTCGAAGAAGCCCGCGTTGAAGTTGCCAGCGTTGTTCACGAGCACGTCGATGCGGCCAAAACGCTCGACCGCCGCCCTCACTGCGGCCTCCGCCGATGCAAGGCTCGTGACATCGAGCCCGAGGACGAGCAGGTCGTCGGCCTCGCCCACGGCCTCGGCCACGGCGTCGGTGTTGCGGCCGGTGGCGACGACCGGGTGACCCGCCGCGAGCGCGGCCTGCGCGATATCGACGCCCATGCCACGCCCGGCGCCCGTAATGAGCCAAACCTTCACGGTCTCAGTCTGCCGAAGTGGGGCCAACCGGCGGCGTACCCTGTCTGCTCACGACTCCCTCACCGGCCCTCCACCCCGGCTCTCAGCCATGCACTCAGGACGTGGCGAGCTCCGACGGTCCAACTGCAGGATGTGCCCGACTCGGCTGGGATCACGGCAGTCGAGTTCGGGACGATCTGGCAAAGGCTATCGCGAGCTCGAAGCCGCTCATCCTCTTGCGAGCTAGAGGACGACGGAGGGTTCGGGCTCCGGCGGTCCGCGCTCCGGTTCGAGCGCACCCTCCTCCGCCTTGGCTCGAGCGAGCTCGCGGCTTATGTGGAGCGAAGCGGATGTGAGTGGCGCCGCGAGCACCATCCCCAGCATTCCGAAGAGGCTTCCGAACCCGATCGTCACGATGAGGACGACGAGCGGGTTCAGATCGAGCGTTGCGCCGAACGCGATCGGCTGGACGATGTTCTGGAGTAGCCCGTTCGCGAGGATGACGACCACGAGCATGATCACAGCGGCCGTTGTGCCTTGCGACGAAAGCGTGAGCATCACCGCGAACGCACCCGAGACGAAGGCTCCGATGAACGGGATGAACGCGAGAGCGAACGTCACCACGGCGATCGTCCCCGCGAGTGGTACATCGAGTATCACCGCTGCGAGTCCGACCACGATCGCGTTGAAGCCCGCCACGATCGAGACGCCGAGGAAGTATCGCCGCAACGACTTGATCACGTTTGCGGTGATGGTCTCGGCGAGCGCAATCGGGACTCCCATGTTCCGGTTGATGAACCGGCGAACCGTCGGTCCGTCCTTGAGCAGGAAGAACGTCGCGAAGACAGAGAACGTCAGGAAGAAAACGAGGGATGTGAGACCTTGAATGCCGGTGGCGATTCCTTGGAGAAGCGTCTTTCCGGTCTCGGCCGTCGAGCTTTGGACGTCGTCGGCGGTACTCGAAGTTCCTCCGGCTCCCGCGTCGTTCATCCAACCTTGGATCTTGTCGACGGCCTCTTGCGCCGAGGCCTTGATCTGATCGGACTGCTCGTAGATGCCACCGAACACCAGGAGCGCGATGAGGACTCCGAGCACCAGCATCCCGAGCAGCACGACGGCAGCGCCAGCGGGTCGCGGGAAGCCATGGCTCTGCAGCTTCGTCACCAGCGGGCCTGCGACCGTCGCCAGGATCGCACCGACTGCAACCGGCAACGTGATGGTCGAGGTCAACGCGAGCAGCCACGTCAGCCCGACCAAGAGGATCGCGACGCCGACGAGAAACCACGCCAGAAGTCCGAGATCCTTGATCCACGCCGGCGCGGAGAAGACGTGGGAGAGCGACGCTGTGTCGATTTGTATCGTCGGCGATGGATCCGTCGCCAGTGTCGCGGACGCTTTCTTTCGATGACGGAATCGAGCCAGATAATCGCTGTGCACGGCGGGCATTCTGTCGTGTCTCGCATTGCTTTCGGGGGTGCACAGCGACGTTCATCCTGGGTGAAACGTTGGAGTCAGGCGGGGCATGCAGGCAATCGAGCACGGCGTAGGAGCCCACTGCGGGCAGCCGCTCGTTCCCAAACGTCGGGATGCAAGCCCGACGACGTTGGGCGGCGAGATCCGGTTACGTCGGGCCGAGTTCCGTGAGCCCCGTGTCGTCGTCCTCGATCTCCACCCACACCGACTGCTCGTCGTGCTCCTCCCAGTCGGCGCCCGGCATCGCGACGGCCCACCTCGTCCATGTGCCGACCGGCCGAGCAAGGGCGGTCCTGACTCTGGCACGAACGGCCATGCCCGGTGTGAGCTCGACGGGCGAACGCAGCGGCGCCGTCGTCATTCCCCAGTGCGTCGGTGGATCGCCAGGTCCGTTCGAAAGCGGGGCGCCGGGTGCGAGCTCGGCGGTGAACCAGAGCGCGAGCGCGTTGGCCGTTCCGTGGCTCCGGACCGACAACAACACCTCGGCTTCATGAGGCGCCTGCGCTTGCTCGAGCGGGATCAGATCGACGTCCGTCGTCCACAGCCGACACGGCTCGGAGCGTCTGTCACGGGCGTCGAGGTGACGGAATCCGCCCGAATACGAAATCTCGTTGACGGTCTTCTCCACGAGGTCTCCGAAGTCGACGCCGTACGGGTTGCCCCGCAGGAACGTCACCGTCTCCGAGAGATAGCGGTCGTGCACCAGCGCGGCCCACGCCGTGACCGACCGAGGAATCATGGCTCCGCCCGGCTTGAGCCAGCGATCACGAGCGATCACGACCGGGACGAGCATCCCTTCGTCGATCCCAAACCCTCCGAGCCACTCCGAGACGAGCACATCGACTCGTTCCGGCAACTCGATGTCTGTCACGTCGCCCTGGATCACTCTGACGATCTCCGAGACTCCGTTCGCGGCGGCCAACTCCTGCGCCAGGACGGCGACCGACGTCTGCTCCACGGCGTAGACGCGAGCAGCCCCTGCACGCGCCGCGAAAACACTCAGGATGCCGCTGCCCGCCCCGGCGTCGAGCACGACGTCGCCCGAACGGACGACGGAGTCGATGGCACGCTGGAAGGCCTCGGTGCGGACGCGGTCGGAGATCATCGACCGGTGCACCTCGAACTCCGCATACATCGGGTCCGACGAGTGCTTGATCGGGCGTCCGCATGGTCGTTACGTCCGTCGGTCGTGTCGGATCGCTCGACGTCTCACCCTGGGGCGCGACGGCGGCCAACGACATCGCGATCAAGACGGCGTCTCCAACTTGGCGATCTCCGAACGTCGCCTCGCCCGCGGTCTCAAGCGCTTGCGGTACCAGAGGACATCTGCTCCTGATGGGAAGTCCTCGACTCGACCCACCAGCTCGTAGCCGGCGCGCTCATAGAGGCGCCGAGCCTGAAAATCGAACGTGAAGTGGACCGTCTGGGTGCACCCCGCGCTGCCGCCTCGGCTTCGGCGGCGGCGAGGAGCCGAGTCCCGAGCCAGCGTCCGCCAAGGCTTGGGTCCACCCAGAGGTTCTGTAGCTCGCAGCAGTCGCCCCACGTCCAGCCGCTGATGCCGGCCACGACTCTGCCGGCGTCGCGAACGAAGATCGCCAGCTCGACTTCGTCACCGAGCCCCATGGCGGCTGATGCCTCACGACGGATCTGCGTTTCGAGGAACTCGACCTCGAGCGGATCCGGATTGTCCTCGACGTGGAATGTCCAGGGCGCCCAGCCTCGTCAGGCGCCCACGAGCTGCTCGATCAGCGAGAGGTCATCGAAGTAGTCCGGTACGACCGGATCTTCCCGTCACGAAAATCCGCCACCGTGGCGCCGGGCAACGGACATGCCGTCCCGTCGCATCCAACTCCGCACCGTCGTCGAGGACGAGCGGCCCCGTGTGATCGGCCTCGATGAGCCATTCGGCGAACGCCTTGTTACCCACTTCATCGAGCCCTCGGAACATGATCACGACGTTGGAGAACGCCATATCACGCTGAGCGGAAAGCTCGATGAGCGCCGACAGCCCTGACAGGTTCACGATACGGGGACCACCCGACGACATCGTCGGTAAACAACGTGCTCGGGTCGATCGATGCGCCACCGACCTCGGCCTCGAGCGCCTTCAGCAGCACGTCCTTGCGCGATTCACTCATTCCAGCTCCCCATCCATTGGTGATTGGTCGATCGAACGTCTGACGGTCTGACATGCGTTCAGGACCCAAGCGCCTGCGCCTTGGCTGTCGCGAACTCCTCGTCTGTCAGTGCGCCCGACGCGTGCAGCTGTGCAAGGTGCTCGAGCTGGTCAGCCGTGTCGGGCGGCGGCGGCGCATATTGCGTCTCGCCCCCGCCGTTGTCGGGAGGCGCCTCCTCGTACGCCGGCTGTTGGTCGTACATCTGCTGGTCCCGGTGATGGGCAACCGCTGCTCCTGCTATGAGCGCCCGGCGCCTCGTGCGTCGCCTGAATCCCATGGAGAATCCTCCTCGCTCGTCGACAACAACCAGGGCCTGAGCGGACGGCCGCTCCTCGCCACCGAGTCTGGAGGTCGCGAAACGACTTGTCACCGTCGTCGTCGACCTTCACCCGGGGTGAACATGCGAGCCGGCACCTGCCCCAGCCCGGGGTGCCTGTAGGCGTCGCTGAAGTCCCGAGCCGATGGCCAGGCCTCGGGCCCGCTCGTCCATACACGGCTCGGCTCGCCCGCTCAGTCAGACGCCTTCGATCGCTTCCAGTCGTCCGGTTCGGATCGCGTCGGTGAAGGACTCGTAGTCGCGCTCGTTCTGGTCGGCGTAGCGTTCGGAGAAGTCGACGATCGCCTTGTCGAACGCGTCGCCTTTGCCCAGGTACGCGGTGATCGCGATCGGGTCTCCCGAGCGGGCGTGCGCGCGGGCGAGCGTCCAGGCGCATTGGCGCGCGTAGAACCCGAGCGCCATGGGTGTCAATGACTCGACCTCGGCAGAGCCCTTCATGTCACGGAGCTGTCGCCAGTAGAGGTAGCGGTTCTCCTGCTCGCCTTTGGTCCAGCCCAGGTAGATGTCGCTGGCGGCCTGCATCATCCGCTGTCCGTTCACGACGCGCTCACCGGGCTGCTTGTAGCGGCTCTTCGGCAGGTGATCCTCGAGCACCGACGCCGTTGCCTCCTTGACCTGGAGGAAGAGCGGATCGTTCTCGTCGCGTCCCTGGAGCAAGACGATGAACGCGCGCGTGCCAACACTGCCCACGCCGACGACCTTGCGCGCCATATCGACGATCTGGAACTTCTCGAGCAGGTGTCGGCTGGTCGTCCCGCAACGTCGCCCGGTAGGCGCGGAACTGCTCGCGGATCGCGTGCTCCAACTGCTCGGTCGAGAATCCGTACAGCCCTTCCAGGTCGCGCCGAGGGATGACGAGGGGCGGCTGGCTGACGATCCGATAGCGGCCGTCGACGAGCTCGCCGAGCTTCGACAGCGCCTGCAGGCTGTCGCGCGTGTGGGCCTTCTCGGCGGCCTTCCTCGCGGCCTTCGCCTCGGCCTCGACCTTCTTCTTCTCCTTCTTGGCCGCCTTCTTCGTCTTCGTCTTCTCCGACGTGTCCTTGCGCGCACCCACAAAGCTCTCGATCGCCGCCATCAGCGTCGCCTCGGACAGATGGGCGTACCAGACCTCCATCGTGGTCATCTCGGCGAACTCCGCCATCGCCGCCCGGTAGGCGCTCACCGAGGCGAGTGTGACGTCGCGAGCGTCGGCCTTGCGGAAGCCGTTGTTGCGCGCTGCGATCGTGAAGCTCGCAGACATCCGCTTCAGGTCGTACTCGAACGGACCGGGCAGCGTCTCGTCGAAGTCGTTCAGGTCGAACAGCAGCTGTCGCTCGGGGGAGGCGAACACCCCGAAGTTGGACAGATGGGCGTCGCCGCAGAGCTGAACCTTCAAGCCCGCCCTGGGGGTGTGCTCCAGGTCGGCGGCCATGATCTTGGCCGCGCCTCGGTAGAAGGTGAACGGCGAAACCAGCATCCGGCCGTGACGCACCGGCACCAGGTCGGGCTCACGGGTCGCATTCTGCTTCTCGAGCAGCGCCACTGGGTCGGCGCGATTCTCGTCCGGCTTCCAGCCGGCTGGGGCCGAGACTACCAGTCCGTTCCCGGGCGTGCTTCCCCTTCGCCCGACGCTCGTCGATGCTCGGGTGCTCGATCTTGGTCACGCTCATGATGCCAACCTCCTGCCTGGCGTCCGTCCGCGGCGCCAAAGGGGTTCTGCGCCTCTCCTGCGTTTGCTGGAGCGGCGATCTTGGGCGTCCGACGCGCCCGACACTAGACCCCCGACCCCCCGCGGATCTCGGTGATTCGGTGGTTCACCCCGGATGATTCGCCGGTCACACCCTTGCATCCGGAGGCGGGCAAACGAGAATCGTCGCACTACGACAGGAGGGTGGTCGGATGGTTCTTGCTGCAAACGGATTTTGGCTGTGGACGATTCTCGCAGTCGCGATCTGGATCGCGATCGCGTTCTGGCCAGCGCGTGTTGCGGCTCGAAAGGGCCACAGCTTCTTCGGCTACTTCATCTTCAGCCTGATCTTCTTCCCGCTGGCCCTGATCGTTGCCTACGTGGTCTCCGACAAGACGGCGGCGGCAACGGCAACGAGCTACTGAGGAGGTCTCATGACCGAGATCACGACCGAGTCCGCCCAAGAGACGGATCTTGACGCACTGGGCCCTGTCGACTACGTCATCGTCGAGTTTCCGGCGGGGGCGAGCACCTTCACGGGCGAGATGGCCGACGAGCTGGTGAGGTTGGTCGACTCCGGAATCATCCGCGTGATCGACGTCCTGATCCTCACCAAGGACGCAGACGGCACGGTCGATGCGATGGAGCTTTCCGATG
Organism: uncultured Actinomycetes bacterium; assembly: GCA_963739405.1. Taxonomy (GTDB): domain Bacteria; phylum Actinomycetota; class Thermoleophilia; order Gaiellales; family Gaiellaceae; genus Gaiella. The sequence continues at coordinate 331,744 of CAVUAH010000014.1, forward strand.
TTCCGGAGCTCGGGGAGCTCGAAACCGTCGAGGCCCAGCTGGCGGAGCTGTTGGCCGCCGATGACGTCGAGCACCTTGCGGCTGCGATGGAGCCGGGCAGTACGGCCGGCGTGCTCATCTGGGAGAACCTGTGGGCTGCGCCATTCGCATCGGCGGCGCGCCGATCGGGTGGCCAGCTGATCGCTACCGGACGGATTCCCATCCAGGCGATCGTCGCCTCCATCGAGGCCGATGACGCACCTGCGACCGAAGGAGTCTGAGATGCCAGTCAGAGCAGCACGCGTGGGGAGAGTCGGTGTCGTCGGGGCACCGGTGGCAAAGACCGCCGTCGTGGCGAAGGCAGTCACACCCGGACCGTCGCCGGTGGCGAAAACGGCGGTCGTGGCGGCAGCCGTCACCCCCGGGAGGCCAGGTCGCCGGCGGATCTAGCCACCGAGCGACCGAGGCCATGACTGGTTGAGAGGAGCATGATTGATGAGCGAACCGACAATCGACCGCAGCAAGCTTCCGATTCGGCGACCGCCGTTCAGCGGGAGCGACGGAGCGGACACTCGCCGAATCGGCGCCCGACTGGAATCAGGCGAGTCACGTCCAGCCGCCCGAGGGCGCGCCGAACGTGCTGCTCGTCCTGATCGACGACGCGGGCTTCGGCAATCCAAGCACGTTCGGCGGTCCGATCCAGACACCGAACTACACGCGGCTCGCGGAGAACGGGCTGCGCTACAACCGCTTCCACGTCACGGCGCTGTGCTCGCCGACGCGGGCAGCGCTGCTGACGGGCCGCAATCATCACCGCGTCGGCTTCGGCATGGTCGGCGAGTTCTCCGGCCCCTTCCCCGGATACAACGCGACCGTCCCTCGCGACTGCGCGCCCTTCCCGCGGATCCTGCAGGAGAACGGCTATCTGACAGGAGGGTTCGGAAAGTGGCATCTGACCCCGGACAACCAGCAGGGCTTCTCGGGGCCGTTCGATCGCTGGCCGACTCGGCTCGGGTTCGACTACTTCTGGGGCTTCCTGGGCGGTGAGGCCGGGCAGTACGACCCTCTGATCGCCGAGAACCAGAAGATGATCGGCGTCCCCGAGGCGAAGGACGGCGAGCAGTACTACTTCCAGGACGATCTAGCCGACCAGACGATCGACTGGCTTCACCGGGTCCGCTCGGAGAAGCCGACGACGCCGTGGTTCGCGTACGTCGCCACCGGCTGCAGCCATGCCCCGCACCACGTGCCGCGCAAGTGGTCGGACAAGTACGCGGGCGCATTCGATCAGGGTTGGGACGTGATGCGCGACGAGACCTTCGCGCGTCAGAAGGAGCTCGGCGTCGTTCCCGCGGACGCGGAGCTGTCGCCGCGCAACGACGCGTTCCCGACGTGGGACTCGCTCGACGAGACGAACAAGCGCCTCTACGCCCGCCAGATGGAGGTCTACGCCGGCTACTCGGAGAACGCCGACTGGAACATCGGCCGGATCATCGACGCGATCGAAGAGATGGGGGAGCTCGAGAACACCGTCGTGATGTGGATCTGGGGCGACAACGGCGCGAGCATGGAGGGGACGCTCACGGGGACGTTCAACGAGATGACGACGCTGAACGGGATCCCACTCACGCCCGAGCAGCAGATGGGGCTCCTGTTCAAGCACGGCGGACTGGAGGCCTGGGGTGGCGAGCAGATGGCCCCGCATTACGCGGCCGGGTGGGCCTGGGCGGGCAACGCCCCGTTCGACTGGGGCAAGCAGGTCGCATCGCATCTCGGTGGCACGCGGAACCCGATGGTCGTGCACTGGCCAGGCGGGATCGGTGACCCCGGAGCGGTCCGCGGCCACTACACGCACGTGAACGACGTCGGTGCGACCGTCCTCGACCTCGCCGGGATCCCGATGCCGGACACGATCGACGGGGTCGAGCAGCAGCCGTTCGACGGCGCGACGTTCGCCGACTCGTTCTCGGACGCGGCGGCACCCGAGCGCCACACGCAGCAGTACTACGAGATCCTCGGCAACCGGGGGATGTACAAGGACGGCTGGCTGCTGGCCCAGCGGCTGCAGCGGATTCCATGGGACCTCGACCCGGAGAAGTTGCGCGCGTTCGGCCCGGGTTGGAATCCCGATGGCGAGCCCGTCCAGCTCTACTACCTGCCCGACGACTTCACCCAGTCGAAGGATGTCGCGGCCGAGCATCCGGAGAAGGTGAAGGAGCTCACCGAGCTCTTCTGGGCTGAGGCCGAGGCCAACAACGTCCTGCCGCTGCTCGGCGGGCTGACCTCGTTCTTCGGCATGGTGCCGCCGATCCCGAAGGAATCGAAGTTCGTCTATCGCGGCGACATCCAGAACATCCCGAGCGGGATGATCCCACGGATCTACAACCACTCGTACACGATCAGCGCCGATCTCGTGATCCCGGAAGGCGGCGCAGAGGGCGTAATCGTCGCGGAGGCCGACAACCTCGGCGGGTTCGCGCTGTTCGTGCAGGACGGGAAGCTCAAGCACACGTACTCGATGCTCGGGGTACTCGAGTACACCCAGGCGGCCGAGACTCCGCTCCCCGCCGGAGACGTCAGCGTCGAGATGATCTTCGCAGCCGATGCGCCGAAGCCCGCGACCGGCGGCGAGGTGACGCTGCTCGTCAATGGGGAGCCGGTCGCGAGGGGACGGATGGAGCACACCGTGCCGGGCCGCTTCTCCGGCTACTCCGGGATGGACATCGGTCGTGACAACGGCCTCGTCGTCGACAGCAGTTATGCCGACAAGGCACCGTTCGCCTTCACGGGCGAAATCAAGCAGGTCACCTTCGACATCGCCCCGAACATGAGCGAGGAGGACCGACAGGCGCTGCACGAGCACGCGGAGCAGGCGCTCGCGGCCCATGCGGCAAGCGCGTAGGAGGAACGCGGAGCAGCGGCGCCCGCCGCGCCGCTGCTCGCGGCAGATTCAGCCATCGCGGTCAGGAGTGACGGATGCCCTACGGATAGGTCTCGGGCCGGGCGCTGCTCTCGTTAGCCGAGGGGCACGCCCGCCGGAACAAGGCTGACGACGGGGCGCTTCGGGGCGAAGTGGCTGTGGGACGGGCTGAAGCCCGGCTCAGCGTCCGAAGCAGGTCCTCGCGCATCTCGCGTTCAGCGTTCTGGGACTAGGTCGTTCGGTGCGAGCGCTCCTGAACACAGTGCCGCGACGGTGATCATGGCGGTCCCCGTCGTGGTCGCCGTCGCCCTCATGGTCGTCTCGGTCCTCTTCATCAGACCTCTTGTCCCCTCGACGCGCGACGTCTTCCGTGCGGAGATCTCGGCGCCCATGCACGGCGTCGCCGCCGCCCTGTTCGGTCTCACTTTCTAGTCGATCAGTACCTTCAGCGCGACCACGATCCCGCCGAGCGCGATGTTGACCAAGATGACCGCGAGTGTCGGTAGCCGTGCGAGGCGTTCGATGTGTGCGTATCGGGCGCCCTGGACGCCGAGGGCGAGCCAGCCCATCCCGAGCGCCAACCAGATCGCTCTGGTCTCCTGCACCAGGTCTGTTGCTCCGAGCACGAGCGCCAGTATCGGGATCACAGCCGCGGCGAGGATCGGGAGTTGCCTCCCGACGATCCCGCGGAACTCTGACCAGTCGAGTCGTCGGTTCACCGCGATGCTTTCGCCGACGCCGTGTGCGTAGACGTGCGAAACCCAGATCACGAGCGCGGTGCTCGCGACCACGGCAACGAGCTGCCAATCACTGTTGTCCGCTGCTGCGGCGACGATGGCCGACATGACGACCACCGTTCCGTAGACGGTGCCTGCGACCCCTCGACCACGTCCCAGGAGCGCGCCGCTCACCTGCTCTGCGCCGACGCGCGAGAGCGGCGAGACTGTCGATCCGTCGTCTAGCGACGAAGGCACGTCTCTTGGACGCACTCAGTCGTGATGTCGGTCATGAAGACTCCTCATGCGCCGTTGCCGATGCCTCTGCCGTCCTTGCCGAACCACGTAGGCAACGACCAGGCTGCCCGAGGAAGTCGGGCGAAGAACCGGGCTGGGGTCGAGCATGTCGTTCCGAACCTCCGAGTCCTGTGATGCCTGGCGAGCCGACGCCAGTCCCACTAACCGTCGTCGCTGCCGATTCTGGGTCTTCGGCCACGACGTGTCATCGGCGTCGACGAGCTTCATCCGGGTGAACCTGCCTCCCCACGCCCTATCGAGCCCTTGCCAGGTTCATGCTGGATCAGGCAATGGAAGGCGAAAGGGAGGTAGCGATGGCAATCGGGCCGGTCCAGCTGATCGTGCTCGGATTCGAGCACCCGGAGTTCCACGGCGAGATCATCGAGGAGCTCGAGAAGCTCCGCGAGAGCGACACAGTCCGCGTGATCGACTCGCTCGCGGTCTACAAGGACGCCGCCGGCGAGGTCGAGGTGATGCACTTGAGCAACCTGACCCGCGAGGAGGCGATCGAGCTCGGCAGCAAGGTCGCCGCGCTGATCGGACTCGGGATCGAGGGAGAGGAGGGGATGGAGGCCGGCGCCGCGCTCGGCGCCGAGGCCGCCGGCGAAGGCGGGATCGAGGTCTTCTCCGACGAGGACGCATGGGACGTCCTCGAGGAGATCCCGAACGACTCCGCCGCCGCGCTGATCCTGCTGGAGCACCACTGGGCCGTACCGCTGCGCGACGCGATCGTCCGCGCCGGCGGAATCGGCCTCGCGGATTCCTTCATCCACCCCGCTGACCTCGTCGCGATCGGGCTCGCCACGGCGGCCGAGGCTGAGGAGCTCGAGTCGATGCACCCCAGCAAGGCAGCAGCGTGAACCCGGACGACCTGGTCAGCGACTTCGGACACGAAGGGAGAGACGATGAGAGCGCGTAGAGTTGCCCGCCGCACGTCGAGGCGCGTCGCTCGGCGTCGGTAGACCGCCCCGCGAGGAGCGGCGCGGTCCGCGGCGACCACCGAAGACATCCGTTCGGGTCGGGCTCTGTGGCGGAGCTCGATCCTCCGGAACCGGGGGCGGCACCCGTGGGGGGAATCACGCCGCCCCCGGTCGACGCCGGTGCGCACACGCGCGCGGTGAGGGGCGAGCGTGCCGTTCGCGTCGGCTCCAGCGCGGTTCATCCCGGGTGATTCAGGCCGGTGGCCTTGAAGCGCGCAGGACCAGCCAGAAGGATGGCGATGCCAAGCACCTTCGGCGGCCCGATCGAGAATCCAACATGGCCGACTCGGCCCGCCACAGACGAAAGGAGCGACATGAGCGACAACGACCAGCTTGACGTGATGATCGCCGTCTATCTGATCCCAGATCTGGCACAGACGGATTTCGACGCGTTCGTGAAGCTCGCGGAGGAAGGAGAGATCTCGACTGACGGCGTGGCGCTCGTCAGCAAGGACGCCGACGGAGAGGTGACGCTGCAAGAAACGGGAGACCACCTGGGACGCAAGGGCGTCAAAGTCGGGGGAGGCGTGGGTCTCGTCGTGGGACTCTTTGCGCCCCCACTTCTCGCCGCCACGGCGATCGGGGCAGCTGCGGGCGGGGTCCTCGGCAAGGTCACGCGGAAGCGCGTTCAGGCGGGGATCGGCGAGAAGATGGACGACGCATTGCCGCCGGGCTCGGCAGGAATCATCGCGATCTACGACCACGACGACGCCGCTGCGGTCTCGGGAGCACTCGGAAACTCGATTCGGTCGTCGATCGCCCAGATCGACAAGGCCTCCGCAAAGGAGCTCAAGGCAGGTCTCGAAGAGGCCTCGGCAGGGCTCGCCGGTTGAGACGATGACCTCGCAACCGATCCGCGGATTCGTCGTCGTCACGGGTACCTCCACCGGGATCGGCGCTGCAACGGCACTCCACCTCGTGGACAAGGGGTTCCACGTCTTCGCCGGTGTCCGGAGGGAAGAGGACGGAGTCGCGCTCCTGGCGCAGGCGCCGGAGCGTGTGACGCCCCTGATCATCGACGTCACGGACGTTGCCACGATGTCTTCGGCTGCGTCCGTGGTTGCCGAGGTCGTCGACGACTGCGGTCTCGCCGGGCTCGTCAACAACGCCGGCATCGGCGTCCCCGCGCCCCTCGAGTTCCAGCCGATGGCCGACTTCCGGAGGCAGTTGGAGGTCAACCTCTTCGGGCCGGTCTCGATGATCCAGGCGTTCATGCCACTCATCCGAAGCGGGGGCGGGCGGATCGTCAACGTCGGGTCGATCGGCGGGATGCTCGTGCTCCCGCTCAACGGCGCGTACAGCGCATCGAAGTTCGGAATGCGAGCGATCAGCGACGCGCTTCGCCTGGAGCTGCGTCAGTGGGATATCCACGTGTCTCTGATAGAGGTCGCGCCTGTCGAGACTGCCATCTTCGGGAAGACGTTCGCGGCGTTCGACGCGCTCGAGAGCACTCTCGGGAGCGAGGGCTTCGCGCTCTACGCGGAGCAGATCGCAGCGATCCGGGCGGCCGTGGAAAAGGCGGCGAAGGATGCCGACCCGCCGCTCGTCATCGCGGAAGCGATCTTCGACGCCTTGACCTCGGACAAGCCGAAGACGAGGTATCTGGCCGGCCACGGAGGACGGCAGACCGCTGTTGCGGCAGCGCTTCCCGACCGAGTACGCGATCGGGCCCTCGCGCGCGAGCTCGGGCTTCCCAAGCCGGAAGAGCATCCCGCCGCCGGGGTCGTTCGAAAGGAGACAGCGTGAACACCGACACGAAACCCAATGTTCTCATCGTGTACTTCAGTCTCACCCAACAGTCCGCCCGCGTAGCGGGGGCGATGGAGGACGCCTTGAGGGCACGCGGGTGCGCGGTGACACAGGCGCCGCTCGAATTCACCGATGAGCGGTGGGCGCTCCGGCTCTCGAGGTTTCCGATGGCGCCGCACCCCATCCCCCAGATCGCGAGCATCCTGTTCGCGCAGCTCCGCCACAAGACCGGTGAGATCCGCATTCCACCGGAGGCGCAGGAGGGCGATTACGACCTCGTGCTCTTCGCCTCTCCCACCTGGTGGTTCCAGACGAGCATGCCGATGCGGTCCTACCTCGAATCATCCGCTGCGCGGTCGGTGCTGAACGGCAAGCCGTTCGCCTGCGCGTCGATCTCCCGCCGCTACTACCGCTTCAACCTCGCGCAGATGAAGAAGCTCGCTGAGAAGAACGGCGGGCGATTCGTCGACCAGACGCACTTCGTCGCGGCGGGCGGCCAGGTCAAGTCGATGCTCTCGTGGCTCGGCTACGTGAAGCACGGAGAGCCGCAGGAGCGGGTATTCGGGCTGAAAATGCCGCCGCCGAACCTCAAGACCGGCTTCCCGGAGCAGGCGCGGAGCTTCATCGATGGCGTCGCCGAGGAGGTGCTCGCCTTGCCCGCCATATCGAGCGCGGGAGACGCGCCGGTGGTCGAGGCGGAAAGCGCGGCGTCATCGGGTTGACGGACACGGTGTGAGGGCGACCGGGACGACGCACCGGAGGCGCATCCATGATTCTTTCGCAGCTCGTCGCCGAGACCGGCGACATTACGTTCCTCGAGGGCTGGGATCTCACGGGGAACTACACGTTCGTCGATCTCGTCGCCGCCTCGACGAACGCGCTCAACGGCGCGCTGCTCGCGCGGCGTCCCGACCACTTCAAGAACTTCACGATCGTGGGGATCCTGCTCATGGCGCTCCTGGCCGGGCTCGGTGGCGGCATCACCCGCGACCTGATGCTCGGCCAGGTGCCGTCGGCACTGACGAATCCCGCGTACATCACGCTGGCGCTCGCATTCGGACTGCTCGGCTACTCGATCGCCTACGCGCAGGGCCAGCTCTTCCGCGAAGGGATCTTCCAGCTCGTGACGTCGTTCTCGCTCCCCTGGTATGCGATCGTCGGCGCCCAGAAGGGCGTCGCCAGCGGGATCCCGGTGCTCGGATGCGTCCTCCTCGCGGTCGTCGGGCCGACCACGGGGCGCTGGCTCGTCGACATCTCGAGCGGCGTCACTCCGAAGCAATTCATCCGCGGCGAGTGGTTCGTCTCGATCGCCGCGATGACGGGGCTCGTGTGGATTCTGACCTACTGGGCGACGAACAACACGTGGGTCGCCCTCGGGGTCGCGTTCCTCAGCGGCTACGTCGTGCGCGTGGCGGCGCTCTGGTACGCATGGGAGGAGCCGCTGGCCGCGGAGCCGGCCGGCGTGTACCAGCACTCCGACGGGCGGCCGCTGCTGGGACGCAAGCTCGCGGGGAAGTCCCAGCGAGAGCTCCGCGATCTGGGGCTGCTCGTCGAGCGCGATCCGTCGTCGGAGGAGGACCATCGTGACTGGACGATGCGACAGGCAATCGGGGCCGGGCGGCCGATGACGCCGCGCCGTCAGGGCGCATACAAGCAGGGCCGCACGCCGTTTCGTCCCGAGCCCGGGATCCCCTGCACGAACGGGTCATCCCGGTCAGCACCCACATCGGTGGGTACCGACCGAGCACGGGCCGGCGCGATCTCCTGGCCGGCCTCACGGTTGCGGCGCTCGCCCTGCCATCGGCCATGGGCTATGCCGAGGTGGCCGGGCTGTCGCCGGTGTACGGCCTCTACGCGCTACTCCTTCCGACTGTCGTCTACAGCGGCTTGCAGCCCGCGGGTTGCCCGAAGTCATCGGGGGCGATCGATTCCATCCGACGGTGCGTGCCGCAGTTGCGGCATGTCTCGCGGAGGATCCCGATCCAGCTGCCCGCGCAGACGCCGACGCCTAGCCCAGACGCCGCCGCGACCCGGTCACCGGATCGTCGACCGTGCCCTCGGTGCGAGCGCCGCTCTGATCGCGCGCCCCGGAGCGACTCTCGACGAACGACGAGTTGAGGGTTGCCGCGGCAATGATCAGCCGCCCCGCGAGATAGAACCAGAACAGCATCGTCGTGGTGACGCCGATGACGCCGTACAGCTGCGTCGCACTCGTCAGCTTCGGGCCGAGGAAGTACGTCGTGAACACGTGCATCGCCTGAAGCCCGACGGCAACGACTGCCGCGCCGGGGGCGAGCTGCGACCAGCCCTTTGCTCGATTCGGGAGCGCGCGCGATGCCATCAGCCAGAATCCGAACGGGACGACGATCACGAGGAGCGTGGCCGCGAGGCCCGCGCTCGTGTTCTCCTCCCTGAGCCAACGAGCGGCCGCCAACGCCCCGACGAAGCCGAGCGTCAGCCCGTTGAAGATGAGGGAGGCGCGGACGGGCCGCGCGACCCTCGGAGGCTGTACCTGCCAGACCGCCGCGTGCGTGAGAACGAGGGCCTTCGTGCAGGTGTACCCGGTCCAGAGCAGGAGCCACGCGCCGACGAGGAGCAGCCACCACTCGTTTCCGTCGGCGGAGCGCGCGGCCTCTGCGATCGCAGCCGCGATCCACGCGCCGAAGCCGTGGTCCTCGAGCGCTGACTCGACGTCGTCGGGGTCGAACAGGCCGAGTGCACCGCCGAGCACGAGCGAGAGCGCCAGTAGCCAGAAGAACACCCGGTATGCGATGCCCCCGGCGAGCACCATCGCTGCGGCGCGATGATCACGCTCGACGACACGGAAGCCGATGTCGACGGAGGTATGGGTCTGCCTCGATCGGTGGGCCCAGTCGCCGGCACGAAGGGCGGTTGCCCTCGACCACGTCGACGCCTGACGGAGGCGACCCGGACGGTCAGGGCCTCCCTGAGGCAGAGGATCGCGAGTCACGAGCGTGGGAGGGGTCGCATGCCATAAGACTGGCGGACCCTCGACGAGCGTCATCCACGCGTTCGGCGATTCACCCCGGGTGATCCTCGTCGGAGGCGTGCGGAGTTCATGGAGGACGCGGAGAATGCTTTCGTGGTCGAGAACAGGCTCGAGACGCCGCGCGGAGCGGGAATCGCGGGGCTCGTCTTCTCGGCGCTGTTCGTCGTCGCCGTCCTCGCGCTCCGCGTCCGACCGGCATCGGGATCGAGCGCTCAGGAGGTCGCGGACTTCTACCTCGACAAGCAGGAAGGGCGAGTCGCCCTGATCGGTCTCTACGTCGTTCCTTTTGCGGGTATCGCCTTCCTCTGGTTCGTGGCTGCGATCAGGAGCCGCCTCGGCGCGCAGGAGGATCGCTTCTTCGCAACCGTCATGCTCGGGAGCGGCATCCTCTTCGTGGCCATGCTCTTCGCGGCCTCGGCAGCCGCCGGCGGGCTTGTCGCGGGTGTCAAGTTCCTCGACCAGCCGGCGCCGAGCCCCGACGCCGTCGTCCTCGCCCGTGCAATCGGGTTCGCATTCCTCTTCGTCTTCGGCGTCCGCGTCGCCGCCGTCTTCATGCTCGTTGCCTCGACGATCGGTCTGCGTACAGGCTTTCTGCCTCGATGGCTAGTCGCCGCCGGATACGTCGGCGGGCTCGTCTTCCTGTTCACCGTCGCGTACGTCGAGATGCTCGCGCTCCTGTTTCCGGCGTGGGTGGCAGCCGTCAGCGTCGTGATCCTGCGATCGCCGACCCGCAGCGATTGATACGCACGTGCGTCGAGAACGCTCTCCCGAGCACGTCCGAGCCCGGGCCATGCGGCCCGGAGCTCGAACGTCGGCTCGTTGGATCTCCTCGGGTCGCCCTACGACGAGGACGAGCAGTCCGGCCCGGTGAGGGTCGATTCGGTCGTGGAAGCGAGGGACTGTGCAGCGGACTTCACATCGTCCAGCGCATCTGAGACAGACGCGTCGTCGGGGACGTCGTGGACTGCGGATGTGAAGTCGTCCCAGGCGCTGTCGAGCGTGCTCATGTTGATGCTCGCCAGATTGGACGCGTCGCTCTTCACGTTGTCCCAGTCACTCTGAATGGAGTCGACATCGTCCTGGTACTCGCTCTTCGAAGCCGTGCTCGGATCGAGTGCAACGAGGGCCTGGACGTCCGATTCCATCGTCTCGAGACTCGAGCAAAAGCTGGCTTGGGCGTCGGCCTCCGAGTTACGGTCTCGACTCACCGCGTAGATGCCGAGCAGGACCGCCCCGACGGCCCCGACGACCACGAGGATAAGGACACCCCGGCTCATTGGTACTCCTCCTCGGAGCTACTCGCCAGCCCGTAGATGACCCCGGATGCAAGCGCGATCATTGCGATCGACCACCATGGCGCGATGGCGATCGTCAGAAATCCCTGGACGATGACGACCACCGCCCAGATGTAGGCGACGACCTTCCCGAATCCGCCGCCTCCGAGAAGCGAGAACCCGGCGAAGAACGCAAGCGCGGAGATGGCGAGATCCCATACCCCCGCAATCCAGAGGTCGTTGCCGAAGATCGAGTTCGTAAGATTGTTCACGTCACTGGAGTTGTCGAAGTACGTGAACGCCGAGATAATCCGGACGAAGGCGATCGCGAACATCGCAACGGCGGCGAATGTCACCCAGCCGCTTCGCCTGCCGAGTTCCTGTGTTGACATAGCGCCTCCCTCTCGTTTGCGAGAACCGAGCCGACTCTAGAACGGCTCTTGCGCTATGCCTATCGTGGCCCGGTCATTCACCCCGGATGAACGTCGCGCGGCTGCCCTGGCAGGATCCCAGCTTCGGCAGCGCGCTCCATCATCTCCTGACGCGTCGTTGCGCCGAGCTTTCGGTAGATGCTTCGGCGATGCGTCTTGACGGTGTTCGGTGAGAGCCAGAGCTCGCTCGCCACCTGTGAGAGGGAGAGGCCGTTCAGGAGGAGGTCGAGCACCCGACGCTCCGCGTCGCTGAGCTCCTCCCCGCGAAAACCCTCGTGCCGCGCCCGATGGTGGAGTGCGTCGTCCGTCTTCCAGTAGAGGTCGCCGAGCATCCCGACGTCGGGAAGCTCATCCAACTCGGCGCGGGCCCGCAGGAGCGCATCTCTGGCGCCGCTCGCGTCTCCCAGGCGGTGTCGCGCCGCGGCGAGATGAATGTTGGCATGCGCGTGCCAGTAGGACGATTCCTCCGTGGCGGCAAGCTCCACGGCGCGTTCGAAGTGCTCGATCGCTGCATGGAGATCCGTTCCAGACATCAACGCACAGCCAAGGGCGAGATGCGGGTTGGCAGCGGCAGCGGTCGCTGCGTGGCCGATCTCCTCGGCGAGTGCGATGCCGTCCCGAGCGAGCATTCCCGCACGCTCAACGTCTTCGTCTGCGAGCTCGATGAGCGACAGATACGCAAGTGCAAGGATGGTTGTCGCGCGATGCCGGGTGCCGGGGAGTGTCCGGGCTTCCTCGAGCGGCGCGCGCGCCTCCTCATGGCGACCTTCGAGGAAGAGTGCCTGTCCCAGTGGTACGAGCCCGGCGTATCGCCATTCGCTTCTAGCAGGCTCGGTCTCGAGTACGAACCTCGCCCCCCGCTCGGCGTCAGCGATGCCACGGCAGAGATACGTCGAGCTGATCATTGCGACAACGGAGCGCATCGACGTGATGCCGTTGCTAAGCGGGCCGTAGTCGGGTCCGTTCTCTGCGACACGTAGCCACCGCTCGACTTCGTCGCGCCCTTGCCCGCTCAGTCGTGCGCTCAGTGCGCGCACGGCAGCGAGTTCGCGGTCGTCCTGCGCCTCGGGCCAGGAGAGGGAGTCGAGCCACCGATTGACGGTCGTCATTCGACCGACAGACAGCAATGGGACGGCCGCATGCAACACGAGCGTGCTCGAGCGCGTGAGGTCCTTCGATGCAATCGCATGGTCTACAGCGCGTTCGATATCGCCGTGCACCTCGAACCAGAGGGAGGCCCGGGCATGCAACTCGGGAACTGCGCCTGGATCCAGGGCATCGAGCTGACGATTCAAGACGGCAGCGAAGAGATGGTGGTACCTGTATTCGGTCCCGGTTGCATCAAGAGGAACGAGGAAGAGGTTCGAACGTTCGATCTCGGCGAGCATGAACGCGGAGTCGGCGCGCTCGAGTACGGCGTCGCATAGCGGCGCGGAGAGTCTCTCGAGCACCGAGGAGTGCGTCATGAAATCTCGGACATCACGGTTTGCTGTAGCGACAACATCTCGGGCGAGGTAATCGAAGATGTCGCGCGTACCAGTCGAGAACTCATCGACGAAGTGCTGTGGATCGGAGTGCTCCTTGATGACGATGCCGGCCAGACAGAGACCCGCGAGCCAACCCTCTGTCCGCTCGGTGAGTCTTAGGACATCTCGGGTTGTGAGGCGAACGTCAACCTCCTGCAGGAGTGTGGCGGCCTCGTCGGGCGAGACACTGAGATCCCGTGCTCTGATCTCCGTAAGATCGCCGTTGGCACGGAGCCGGGCAATCGGCAAAGGGGGATCGTGTCGGGTCGACATTACGACCTGGACCGCGCCGGGCGCGCGATCCACGAACATGTCGATCGTCTCCTCACAAGCACGGCCCTCTACGGTGTGCCAGTCCTCGAGCACCATGACGACAGGAGGGCAGTCGGCGAGCTCTTCGATGAGGAGCGGAAGCGCGGTTTCGGTGATCGCTTTCGGCCCTGCGGCGAACGCCGCGAGGGAACGCTGGCCCGCGCGGCCGTGAACGTGTTGGAGCGCAGTGACCACATGACCCCACAGCCTCGCGGGATCGGAGTCCATCGCGTCGAGCGAGACCCAGGAAAAGGCGTTGAGATTTGCGTCAGCTGCCGCCCACTGGGCGAGGAGCGTGGTCTTCCCGTACCCCGCGGGAGCGCAAACCAGCGTGAGCGTCCGCTCCCTCCCGGTGCGTAACCGCTGAACCAGATCTGGGCGCTGGAGTAGACCGTCGGGGATGTGCGGGGGGCGGAGCTTGGTGGCGACGATATACGGCGCCGTCGGCGAAACGGGCGCGTTCGTGGTCTTCGTGCCGCTTGCCACCAATAGACCTTCCCTCAATCGCGTGCTCACTGCAACCGACGTTCACCCCGGGTGAACGCGTGCTCGACGGTGATCATGCGCGGATTCCTCGTCATGCTGAGGACTACGCATGCCCACCCGCCCAGACGGAGCAGGATCGACGACCACGTTCGAGGTCCTTGTGCGCGGAGAGCTGAGCGACGAACTCATCGCGGACCTTGGCGCGCGCCAGTTCAACCCACGCCGCGGCAAGACCCTGATCGTCGTGGACGTCATCGACCAATCGCACCTGCACGGGGTATTGGGGTGGCTCGAGGATCGCAACGTCGAAATCGAGAGGGTCAATCCGGTGTGAGAGAGCGAGTGGGTGGTGCGCGACGTGTAGTCCGAGAGATGAAGACGCACCACCGCGAGATGCGCAGGACACGCGCTTCTGGGCAACCGTCAATCCCTGGGTCGGCATTCCTGGGTGTGATCGGCGACCTCGGCTAGAAAGCGCTGCCAGCGGCGCGTTACGGGTGCGGCACGTTAGAACTCGCTCCGCCTCGCCGCTGCTCGGCGCATGAGCGCACTCTGCAACGCGAGCGTGGCGACCGCGCTCAGCACCATCATGATCACGTTCACGGCGAGCACCCCGAATGCGCCTGTGGCGGTCCCGAAATCGCCCAGGCCGGCCGCGACGCCGAGGTAGGCGGCGGCGGGGATCGTCGTCACCGAGATTGCCACGCCCACACCCGAGCTTGCGCGGGTCTCCAGTGCCAGCATGCCGGCGACGCCGGCAGCCAGCGCAACCGCGATCGTCTCGTTGGTGACACTCGTGAGGCCGCCGAGCACACCGGTCTCTTGCAGGTAAGAACTGCATGCCGTCCGCAACGAAACGCGATGCGCCTGTCACGTTCCGTTCCAGGGTTCTTCGACGCGGTCGGAGGCCAGCGATCGACGCGCTCGCTGCCGCCAGAGCAGCGTTGCGCGAGCCCGACCTCGATCGGCCGCCGCCGGGCGAAGAGCGTTTCCGGGAGTTGAAGCTGCTCGATGTCGGTCAGGTACCCAACGAGATGCCGAACTTGTTCTCGTTCCACATGTTGCCGCCGCTAGGGTCGTACGCGTCAAGGGCCGAGTTGCCGTGTGCGCCGTTCTTGTTCAGGACGTTGGATGTGGAGTTGTCGAAGAGGTTGAACCCCACTCCGGTGTTGCCGTTGGCAACGTTCTGGCTCAGTTCGTTGCTCGAACAGCCTGCCAGGTAGAAGCCGCCTCGAGCGTTGCGTTGAGAGACGTTGTGTCTGAGCGTGTTCGAGTTGCTCAAGAGGAGGTCGAAGCCGGCGTCTCCGTTGTCCATTGAAACGTTGTTCAAGAGTGTGTTTCCGGACGCGCTGTTGAGCGCGATGCCACTCCGTGCGTTGGCCCTCGAGATGTTCTCGATCAGCTCATTGTTCGCGACCTGGTAGAGCACGATGCCGGCCTCGCGGTTGCTGGAGGCCTTGTTGTCACGGACGACGTTCCCTGATGAACCACCCGAGAGCAGGATCCCGAGGTTGTGTTCGTCGCTCGTGTCGTTCTCAGTAACGGTGCTGTTGTGTGCGCCCTCCAGCCAGATCCCGACGCCAAAACCTAACCCGGTGTAGCCGTTGTGGGCAGTCGAGTTACCGATGATCGTGTTGCTCGACGAGCCTGCGCCGACCCAGATCCCAAGGTTCGCGTTGTCCGTCGACGTGTTGTCTCGGATGATGTTCCCGTTTGACTGACCCGCCGCGATCCCGGCAGTGCCGCCGTTGTTGGTGGCGACGTTGTCTTCGACGGTCGTATTGGACGGGAACGAGAGCTGGAAGCCGTTCCATCCGTTCCGATCGGCTGTGTTCGATTTCAGAACATTGTTCGATCCACCTTCAAGCACGAAGCCGGCAAGGGAGTTCCCGTGCGACGTGATCCCGGTGATCCTCGAGCCGAACGAGTAGAGCAATCCGACTCCGTGGACGAAGCCAGACACGTCGCAGTTCATGACGGTCACGCTTGTCCGACCGTTCAGCAGTACGCCAAACGTGCCTCCACCGGACACTGTGTGACTGGCGCAATCCAAGGTGACACCGTCGGCACCGATCACGATGTTCCCCGCGTGATCCTCGATGAGTGTCGTATCGGAGTTGACGACAAGCTGACCGGTGGTTGCCGATCCGACCGGCACGAACACGCATGCCACAGTGACAAGCGCCACGACCACAAGCAACCGGATGACACTCTTCATCATTCCTCCTCAGACACGCACCAAACGGGAAGACACGGCTCCCCTGGGCTGATGGCCTCGATGTCCAAGAGCTAAGCCCGCACGGCTAACAACCAGCTAATCGCGCGTTCGCTCCGGAACGCGCATCCGCGAGGCGCCACCGGCTCCACGTACGCTCAGCTCGACGCGAGCGTTGAGGCCGGGACGTGGTCAAGCTCGCGTCAGGAGGCGGAGGGCGCTACCCCGGCGTGGCTGCCGAGCGGCACCTCGACGAGGTGCGCCTTGCGGACGCGATCGGAGACGACGGTCACCTCGCGTCGCGCCACGAGGAAGCCCTCGCCGTCAACGAAGCGGTACCCGACCTCGTCGGCGTTCGGCTCGAACTCGATCAACCGGTCCCCGCACGGGTCGTGCCTGCGGCGAACGACCTCGTCGAGAAGGTCTCGGACCCCGGTCTCGGCAGTCGGGCCTCCTGGTTCGGCCGGCGGCGCCGCCTCGGCGGCGGCGGTGACCTCGACGCTCCGGTCAAGGATGCGGCAGGGGCGACCCGCCCGGTCGAGCGTCACGGCCACGTGGCCGGCGCCCCCCATCACCGCTGGGGTTCCCTCGAAGCGCTGGCGGTAGTGGGCGGTGAAGTCGGCCACTTCCGCCGCGACAAGCTCGCCGTCGCGCCCCGCCCCGGCGTGGAAGGAGGAGGTGAACCGGTCGAAGACGAGGTCGAGCCGGCCGTCCGGGTCTAGGTCGCCCGCGACGCGGTCCGCCGCCGCCCGTAGCTCGTCCGCCGCCACGAGCTCGGCTCCCGTGTCGATCGCGGTGAGGGTGGCGACGATCGTGCCGTCGTCGGCGAGGACGACGTGCTCGGGGGCACCCCAGGCCTCACGGGAGCCGGGATCAGCCGTCTCCGCCGATCCGATGCGGACGCCGAACGTGTCCGCGAGCTGCCGCAGCCGCTCGTCGCGCGAGCGTGCGGCCCGGAAGTGGAGGGGGACGCCCGGCACGCCGATCCCGAGGTGCACCTCGACCTCGACGTCGGGCGAGATGCCGTTCCACCTCCACCAGAACCAGTCGTCTCGCGCGCGCTCGCCGAAGAAGAGCCGCTCGTTCCACAGCCGAGCCTGCGCCTCCTCGGCCGTCGCGCCGCAGGCCGTCGAGCCCACGATCTGGTTGAACGTCAGTCCGAGGCTCGCGTCCTGCCAGGCCTGACTGAACGACGCACCGGTGTTCCAGACCCGGAAGAAGTTCTGGCCGTACGCCCACCAGTCCAGCGACGTGCTGCCGAAGCCGAAGATCATGCGGACCCCTGCATTCGGGTCGTTCCACGTCCGCCACGGGTTGTCGCTGCCCGTAACGCACACCGACTCGCAGGTGCTCAAGAAGAGATAGCGGAGCTTCTGGTCGCCGAGGCGCATGGCGTCCGAGAATGCTGACATCCGCGTCGCCCAGACACTCCCCATCGGCGCCTCGTAGACGCCGCGGCCGTCGATGACACCGTGGCCGGCGTGGTAGTAGACCCTGACCGAGTCGGTTCCCCGCCACCCCTGCGCGTCGTCGAAGATGGGGTCGAAGCGCCACTGCGCGACGTCGCCGTCCGTGATGCGGAAGTTCGGTTGGTTGAACTGCGAGACGTAGTCGAGAAACCCCTTGACGTCCTCGTGCGTGTGCTCGAGGTTCTCGAGACCCGGCTCGGCGAACACCTGCACCGAGCTGCCCGCGTAGAGATTGTCGGCCATGAGTGAACCTCCGATCGGCGACGGCCGCCCGAGCGTACTCCGACTCTCGCATTTCGACGAGTCGCCCCAGGACTGCATATCGAGGACGGCGGGCGCTTACCGATCGGGGGAACGGCCCCGGAAGCCGGGCATCGCGGAGGCCAGACAGGCCGTGCTGGAGGAACTTCTGCCCGGTTAGCTGGGGATTCGCCCCGGGTCTGAGTGGACGTGCGTGGGCGCTGATCTTCGACGGAAGCGAGCATGAGCTCACCGGCCTGCTCGGACGGTAGCGCAGAGGCACCTGGGCGACTCCGTCGCGCCGCCCTGGCTACGCCACTCCTAGAGGCCTGATGTGAAATTCGTGCGCGGTCGTGGATGCCGCCTCAGCCGCAGCGCCATGCCTCTCCGCGCCCTTGCGAAGGCGTCCAGCCTGCGCTGCGGACGCGGAGCCGACCTGGCTTGGCCTGACGGCCCCACGAGGCGCCCATTTCACATCAAGCCCAGCTCCCGGAGCTGATCGTCGGAGAGCGAAGCGAGCTTCTTCGGCACGACCATGCGCCAGGCGTCGAAGATGACTCGCGAGCTCGTCCTTGTCGATGGCGTCCAGGCGAACGACCAGCCACTGGTAGCGCATGTCGGACGGCCTGGGTCGCAGAAACCTGTCCGGGTATGTCTCGAGCGCAGCTTCGCGCTCCTCCTTCGGGAAGGCGAAGCCCATCAGCGTCTCGTCACGCGAGAAGGCCAGATAGACGATCCGTCCGACGCGGAACTTGATCCGACCCCTGACGAGGACCTCGTACGACCGCGGCAACCCCGCCGTCAGATCGCGAACGTCGTCGATCCTCACGGCCATCTCGCGAAGATCCTCACGGCCATCTCGCGAAGAGGGTAGGTCACGCAGCGTCGAGCGGGTAGTGGTCCAGTCGAACCCGGACCGGTCGCTCCGAGGGGGCCGGTCGGGGGGCGCGGTCTGCCGCGTCCCCGACCGGCCCACCCCTAGCAGGCGCTCGGAGCCACAGGCTCGTCGAGCCTGAACGGGCCGGCCGGCACCCCGGGGACGATGTACGTCGCCCAGAGCTCGACCTCGTCCGTCGCGGAGACGTTACGGGCGATGTGGACGACTTCGTCGCCTCGGTCGACGAAGCTGTCTCCGGCCTCGTAGACCGTTCCCTGGCAGCTCGAGTCGTCCGCGTAGACCACCCGTATCGCACCGCGCTTGATGGTGACGAGCACGGGGCCCGGGTGGCTGTGCCAGCCGGTGGTCCCGCCTCCGGCGAGCACGATCTGCTGCGTGACCAGGTCGGCGCTGCCCTTCGTCTTCAGGTGGACCCCCGACTTGCTGTTGACGATGATGTCCTCGGGCAGCGTGCCGCGGGCGTGCACCGTCCCCGAGAGCACGCCGACGCCGGGCGTGGCGAGCGCCGCACCGACGAGGATCGGGAACGCGAACCCGAGCGCTAGCAACCAGGTCGCGCGACGGTGACGTCTCATCGGGTCTCCCTTGTCCGCTGTGGCGCGCGCGGTCGAACCACTCGGGCGACGGCGCTATTCGCAGATCTGCGAATACCGATGATCGCTAGAAGCTTCATGCTCCCTCCCTTTCGCTTGTCGGGTGTATTGGCCAGACGGGCTCGCTCTCGCTCGTTCCCCCCCGCTCGGGCGATAGACGGCTCGGCACGAGCCGTACGCGGCGGACGACGTCGAGCGCTACGTCGGCGGAGAGGTCGATGCCGTGCGTCTCCGAGGCGTGTCGCCGTACCTCGTCCACGCGCGCCGCCTCGTCGGACGCTTGCACCTCGTAACCGCATTCGCAGCGGAGTGCCTCGTCAGCGAACATGTCGCAGCCGATTCATCAGGGACGACATCTAGAGCCGCACAAGCGTCAATGTCCCGTACACGTCGATGCCGGGCTTGTGCACCTCGAACGCACAGGTGAGCGGCTCGCCGAAACCGGTCTTCTGTCCCACCGAGTTGTCGAGCGTTCCCACCGACCTCTCCGCCGGCGTAGAAGGTCTGCTTCGACGCGCTTGATGAGGTAGCTGGGAGCGTTCTGAACGCTCTCCACCGAGATGTCCCAGATCGCCTTTCCGCCCCCGCCGGGGTGCATGAGCAGCGTCGCGGAGGCGCCCTCACACTCCACCGTCGCCACCGTCTTGGCGACCGGAGTGGCCGACGCGCCGACCGCGAGAACGGCGCCCAGCATCAGCGCGACCAGAAGCGCCCCAACCGGCAAACGTAGCGTTCGCATTCGATCTCCTTTCCGCGCCCACGCGCTGACCACGGATGGATCGCCGCCGGCCGCTCGTGGCTTGTCACAGAACATGTCGCAGCCGATACTCCGGCTACGCGGCTAGACCCTCGCTAGCGCACTGCTAATGCGCGGCTAGGGAGGGTTGGGAGGAGGCAGGCAGGCTGAGCGTTCGAATCTCGATGACGGACCGTCTCGCCATCGAGGCGAACGGCGTGAGGCTGGACGAGCAGCGCTTCCCGGGCCGGCAGGGTCGGATCCTGTTCGCCTACCTGGCGGTCCAGCACGGACGGTCTGTCCCTCGTGATGAGCTGGCCGAGCTGTTATGGGGCGAGGACCTTCCGGCGACGTGGGAGAAGGCACTCAGGGTGCTGACGACGAAGCTGCGCGCGCTGCTCGAGGAGTGCGGCATCGACGGCTCGAGCATGTTGAGGAGCGCGTTCGGCTGCTATCAGCTCACACTGCCCGCCGATGCCTGGATCGACCTCGACGCGGCGGTGACCGCGCTGGAGCGGGGAGAAGCGGCACTCGCCGGGCGGGATCTCGACGAGGCTCGGGCGCAGGCCTCGACGGCGGCCGAGCTTGCTCGGCGGGTGTTTCTGCCCGGCGAGGACGGACGGTGGGTCGAGGATCAGCGGCGCGACCTCCGTGACGTCCTCGTGCGTGCGCTCGAATGCCTACGCGATGCGGCGCTTGCCGAGGGGGAGTTCGGGAACGCAGTCCGATATGCGGCCGAGATCACCGCTCTCGAGCCCTTCCGCGAGACCAGCTACCGCGCGCTGATGCAGGCGCACGTCGCGGCCGGCAACCCGGCCGAGGCACTCCGCGTGTACGAGCGCTGCCGGCGCTTCCTCGCCGACGAGCTCGGCGCCTACCCTTCGCCGGAGTCCAAGGCCGTCTATCTCGAGATCCTCCGCAACTCGCCCGGTAGCTCGGACTCCGAGATCGAGGGCCTCGCACCTGACGCTCGCCGCCCTGGGTCGCCGCCGAAGAACGACGAGCCGCCCCGGAGAGGTCGCGGCAAGGTCGCGCCCGTCATCGCCGGCGCCTTGCTCGTCGGCGGCAAGTGCGACGACTGCGGAGCGAATCTGCCCCAATACTCCAAGTTCTGCCCGGAGTGCGGGCATGCCGTCGAGGCGACCCCTTCCCCGTCGACCTACACCCCCCGCCATCTGAGTGACCAGATTCTCGCGATCCGCAGCGCGATCGAGGGCGAACGGAAACAGGTGAGCGTTCTCTTCTGCGACATCGTCCGCTCGCCCGAGCTGGCGGCGCAGGCTGGCCCGGAGGAATATCACCGGGTCGTCGATCGCTTCTTCGCACTCGCCCTCGCCGAGGTCCACCGCTACGAGGGCACGGTCAACCAGTTCCTCGGCGACGGCTTCATGGCCCTCTTCGGCGCCCCGATCGCCCACGAGGACCACGCACGCCGCGCCGCGCTTGCCGCGCTCGCGGTCAAGGAGCGATCCGAGATCGACGTCCGGATCGGGATCAACTCCGGTTCGGTGGTCGTCGGTGCCATCGGCGACGACCTTCGGATGGACTACACCGCCTCCGGTGACACGACTGTGCTCGCAGCTCGTCTGCATGGGGCGGCTCGCCCCGGAGATGTGCTGGTGAGTACCGCGACCGCGGCCTACCTGCGTGGTTACTTCGATCTCCAGGAGACAGAGCCGGTGACGGTCGACGAGCGCACCGTCCACACGTTGCGCGTCATCGGGCGCGGCCCGCGCACGTCCCCGATCGACGAGGCACACCAGCAGCTCACTCCCTTCTCGGGACGAGATGAGGAGCTCGAGTCGCTGCGGGAGGCCCTTCGCTCCGCGGCCGCGCAAGGACAGGTCATCGGCGTTTCCGGCGATCCCGGCCTCGGCAAGTCGCGGCTGACCTACGAGCTGCAGCTCGCGGCGGAGGTGGGCACGGTCGCGCTTCAAGGTCGTTGCTTGCCGTTCGGGACCGCAGTTCCCTATCTCCCGATCCTCGATCTGGTGCGGCAAGCGTGCGGGATCGCGCCGGACGACGACCGTGAGAGCGTTGCCGCGAAGATCGGCACGACGCTCGAGGAGCTGCGTATGGACCCGGATCTCGGTCCGTACCTCCATCACGCGCTGGACGTCACCTCCGGTGACGCTCAGCTCCTCGCGCTCGATACGGCCACGATCAAGGGCCGAACGTTCGAGGCGCTGCGCAAGCTGTTGCTCGCGAAAGCCAGTCGATCGCTGCTGCTGGTCATCGAAGACGCGCACTGGATCGACCGCACGTCAGAGGAGTTCCTGACCGAGCTGGTCGACGAGCTGCCGTCCGTCCCGGTTCTCCTGCTGGCGACCTACCGCCCCGGTTACAACCCCCCATGGCTCGGCAAGTCGTACGTGACCCAGATCGCCCTCCGGCCGCTCTCGCGGGAGGCCGGCGAACAGATCGTCGCAGCAATCCTCGGCGAGACAAACGACGCGACCGAGAGGATCGTCGGTCGGGGCGAGGGAAACCCCTTCTTCCTCGAGGAGCTCGCTCGAGCCGCACGACAGCACGCCGACAGCCGCTCCGACGGCTCGGTCCCGACGACCGTGCAGGACGTCCTGGCCGCACGAATCGACCAGCTCGACGCCGGAGACAAGAGCGCCGTCCAAGTTGCATCCGTGCTCGGGCGCGAGTTCTCGCTCGACCTCATCGAGAGCGTCTGGGACGGTGATGGAGCGCTGCTCCCGGCCCTGGACGAGCTCAAGCGGCGCGAGTTCTTGCACGAACAGCACGGGGGGACCGAGCGGACGTTCGTGTTCAAGCACGCGCTGACCCGCGACGTTGCCTACGACGGCCTCCTGGAAGAGCGTCGCCGGTCTCTCCACGCGCGCGCCGGCGCGGCGGTCGAGCGCTCCTATGCGGGCAGGCTCCACGAGAAGTACGAGCTCCTCGCGTTCCACTACTCGCGGAGCTCCGAGCGGGAACGCGCCGCGGACTACCTCGAGCTCGCCAATCGCAAGGCCTCGGCACAGCATGCGATGGAGGAGGCGCTCGGCTACTTCTACGAGGCGCTCGCGATCCTCGAAGACCTACCCGACTCCGAGGACAACCGCAGGCGCAGGCTCACGCTCGTCCTCGACCAGACAAGCTGGATTCCACTACCTCCATCGCCACGAGGAGTACCACGAGCTGCTTCTCCGCCACGAGCCGCTTGCGCTGGAGCAGAGCGATCCCGGCCTCTCGGGGCGTTCTACCAACGCCTGGGGCATCGCCAGCTCGTCTTCGGCGAGATACGAGGCAGGCGAGAGAGACCGCGAGCCGGGCACTCGAGCTCTGCGAGCGGTCCGGGAACCACGAGTACGCGGCACTCGCATGCGGCGGTGTGCAATGGGCGCACATGATGCTCGGCGACTACGGGCGCGCCCACCGTTACGCGGAGCGGTCGCTGGAGCACCTCGCCGTCAGCTTCGAGCCGATGGGGTACATGTACGCACGATCCGGCGCCGCGCTCACCTACATGATGGCGGGGCGCTGGGAAGCCGCGCTGCGCGAGGTCGACGAAGCTGTGGCGACAGGCGCGGAGCGTTCCGACGCCGGCATCGTCTCGTTCTGCAACGCGATCGGCGCACTGGTCTGCGTCGAGAAACGGGACTGGGCGACCGCGATCGACTACGGCACCGCCGCGAAGGAGACCGCTCCGACCGTGTACTTCCGCGGTTTCGCCTTCGGCTTCCTGGCGCCGGCGCTCTGTCACACGGGGGCTGTTGACGAGGGCCTACCCGTCCTCGAGCAAATCGTCCCGATGGCCAAGGCGGCACGCCATGAGCTGGCGTGGACCTTCCTCGCGCCGCGGTTGGCCGACGCGTACCTGACCGCCGGCGACTACGTGCGGGCGCACCAGCTGCTCCTGGAGATCCACGCCGCGGCCGCGAGGCGCGGGGCGAACTTCTTCCTCGGCGCCAGCGGACGGTGCCTCGGAGAGGTGGCCCTGGCTCAGGGCGACGCCGAGGAGGCGGTACGCCGGCTCGAGGCGGCGATCGAGACGTTGCGAGCGAGCGGCTCCGAGAACGAACTCGGACTCGCGTTGGGAGCACTGGGCCGCGCCAAACGGCTCATGGGTAACGACCTGGAGGCCACGGCGAGCGCGAAGGAGGCGCTCGCCATCCTCGATCGCCTTGGCACGCTCGAGGAACCCGATCGTTTGCGGCACGAGCTCGCGGCTGAACCCGTCTGAACTGCTGAATCCAACCTCGTGGTGGTGCATGGCGCAGAGCGGCTCCGTGCGCGCCCTCGTTCGCGAGTGCCTACGACACCAGGCCCAGAGATATTGAGGTGACCTCCGGCGTGACAATTCTGTCCCGGCTCATCCGGGCTCCCGCCGGATAGAAGCGGACGTCATCGAGCCGAGGTAAAGCTCGGCCACGAGCGGGTCGACGAGCAGATCGGCGCCTGCGCCCTCGTGCGCGTTGCGTCCCATGTCGAGCACGTAGCCGCGGTTTGACAGCGCGAGCGCTCGACGGGCGTTCTGCTCGACGATGACGATCCCGATCCCCCTGTCGCGAATGCGCTCGAGCTCGGAGAAGACGATGTCCATGGCCTGCGGTGACAGCCCGGCGGACGGCTCGTCGAGGAGCAGCAGCGAGGGCCGGCCGACGAGCGCACGCCCGAGCGCGAGCAGCTTCCGCTGACCTCCCGAGAGCGTTGCCGCCCGCTGCCGTCGCCGGTCGCGCAGAAGCGGGATCAGCTCCACCACTGCCGCGACGGCCTCGTTCCTGTCTCCGCGCGGAATCGCCTGCGCACCGACGCGGAGATTCTCGGAGACGGTCAGAGTCGGGAACACGTTGTCGAGTTGCGGCACGAAGCCGAGGCCGCGCCGCGTGAGCCGATCGGGCCGATAGCCCGTGACGTCGTCGCCGCGGAAGACCACGGATCCGCTCGTCGGGCGGACGATTCCGGCGACCGCCTTGAGGAACGTCGACTTCCCCGCGCCGTTCGGGCCGATGATCGAGACGATCTCGCTGGCTCGCGCGTGCATCGTGACGCCCCGGAGCACCGTGACGCCGTCGTAGCCCGCGTGCAGCTCCGTCACGGCGAGCGTCACCTCGCTCATGCGTGAGCCCCGAGATACGCGTCGATCACGCGCGCGTCGCCCCGCACCTCGTCAGGCGTTCCCTCCATCAGAACGGCGCCCTCGTTCATCACGACGACGCGGTCGCTCGCCTGCATCACGAAACCGAGGTCGTGCTCGACGATGAGGAACGCGATCTCCCGCGAGGCTCGCAGCTCGAGCACATGGGCGAGCAACTCCTCTCGCACGGCGGGGTTGACCCCGGCCATGGGCTCGTCGAGGAGGATCAGGCGCGGCGACGCCATGAGGATCCGCGCCAGGTCGAGCAGCTTGCGTTGACCGCCGGACAGCGTTCCCGAGAGAGCGTCGGCGTGCCCGTCGAGGCGGACGAGCCGAAGCAGGTCGTGC
The DNA here is from genome assembly GCA_963739405.1 of uncultured Actinomycetes bacterium. Taxonomy (GTDB): domain Bacteria; phylum Actinomycetota; class Thermoleophilia; order Gaiellales; family Gaiellaceae; genus Gaiella. The sequence goes on from CAVUAH010000014.1 coordinate 357,012, forward strand.
GCCTGCGCGGTCACCTCCCGCTCGCGACGCTGTACGGCGCGACGACGACCGATGAGACCCAGCAGGCTCTCGCCCGGGTGCGCCGGGGCGGCGAGCCGGACGTTGTCGAGAACCGTCATCCGCGTCAGCGCTCGGGCGGTCTGGAACGTCCGTCCGAGACCGGCCCGAACGATGACGTGCGGGGGCCGGCGGTCGATACGCCGTCCGGCGAGCTCGATGCGTCCGTCGTCGGGCCGGAGGAACCCGGAGATGCAGTTGAAGAGCGTCGACTTCCCGGCGCCGTTGGGGCCGATCAGCGCGGTGATCGACGCCGGCTCGACCGCGAGCGACGCGTCGACGACGGCGCGGACGCCGGCGAACGCCTTGCTCACGCTTCGAGCCTCGAGCAGCGCGCTCATTCGAGCACCATCTCCTCGCGACGCCCGAGAAGACCCTGCGGGCGAAAGAGCACGAGCGCGATGATCGCCAGCCCGATCACCATCAGACGGACGTACGCACGGTCGGCCGAGTCGAGATAGGAGAAGGGCGCGAAGTCGAAGAACCGCGTCGCGGCGAAGAGGAACCCGAACACCACGGCCCCGACCGGCACCGCCCAGACGCGACCGACGCCGCCGAGGATCAGGATCATCCACCCGAAGAACGTGATCAGCGGCTGGAAGTCGTCCGGGCTGAAGAACGAGAACTGCCACGCGTAGAAACACCCGGCGAGGCCGGCGAGCGCGGCGCCGAGCGCCAGCGCCTGGAGGCGGTAACTGAACACGTCCTTGCCCAGGGACGCCGTTGCGTCTTCGTCCTCCCGGATCGCCCGGAGCACCCGTCCCCACGGCGTTCGTGCGAGGCGGGCGGTGAGCCACACGAGGACGAGCGTGCTGCTCCAGACGATCAGCAGCATCACGACGTCCTTGTCGCCGATGTGCAGCTGCGACCCCACCCAGCCCTGGAGCCGCTCCCACTGCCCGTTGTACTGCGTGGCGGCGCCGGGTCCCGCGAGGTTGATCGTGCCCTGCGCGCCACCCGTCAGGCCGTCCTCGTTGGTCGCGACCCAGCGCACGATCTCGCTGAACGCGATCGTCACGATCGCGAAGTAGTCGCCGCGCAGACGGAGCGTCGGCAGGCCCACGAGGACGCCCGCGAGGGCCGCGGCCGCGATCGCGAGCGGGGTGGCCAGCCACATGCTCCACCCCTCCTTCGCGACGAGGATCGCCATCGTGTACGCCCCGATCGCCATGAACCCGACCTGGCCGAAGTTCAGGAGGCCGGCGAGCCCGAACTGCACCTGCAGCCCGAGCGCGAACAGCGTGTAGATGCCGGCCATCACGCCGACGAAGGCCCAGAACTCCCCGCTCGTCAGCACGCTCATACGGCGCGCACCCGGCCGAAGAGGCCCTGAGGTCTGAGCAGGAGCGCGACGATGAGGACGACGAAGGCGACGACCGGCTTGTAGACGGGATCGACGCCGCCGCCGAACCCCTCCCACGTCGAGAGCTCGGTCGCCACGCCGAGCACGAGACCGCCGGCAAGGGCGCCGTAGGCGCTCCCGATCCCACCCAGCACGACGGCCGCGAACACGGGCAGGAGGAGCTGGAAGCCGAAGTTCGGGTCGAACGTGCTCTGCACGAGCGCGGCGAGGACGCCGGCGAGACCCGCGGTGAGGCCGGAGATGACCCAGGTCGTGAGGATCACGCGGTTGACGTCGATGCCCGAGAGCTGGGCGAGGACGCGGTCGTCGGACATCGCGCGCATGACCCGGCCGGTCGAGGTGCGAGCGAGAAAGACGCCGATCGCGACGATGGCGACCGCCGCCGTGACGATCGTCGCAACCTGTGCGAGCGACAGGCGGACCTCCCCGATGACGTAGACCTTGAAGGGATCGACGTCGTAGGCGCGAGGCTGCGGGCCCCAGACCAGCAGCATCGCCTGGCGCAGGACGAGGGCGACGCCGATCGACGCCAGGAAGAGGCTCATGAAACCGGCCCGTCGATGGCGGAGCGGACGCCAGAGCACGACATCGAGGGCGACCGACAGGACCGCCACTGCGGCCATCGCGAAGACGGCGGAGGCGACCATCGGCAGACCGAGTGTCGCGTTCGCGAAGAACCCCGCGAAGGCGCCGAATGCCATCGTGTCGCCGTACGCGAAGTTGACGAGGCGGAGGATCCCGTAGACGAGCGAGACGCCGACCGCGGCGATTGCGTACACGGACCCGGTCACGACGCCGTTCACCAGCAGCTGGAGGAACACGCTCAGATCACCTGCGGCTCGGGGACGGTGCGTCCCTCCTGGAAGCGTCGGCTGTCGAGGATGGCGAGCACCGTATCGTGCTCGCCGACGACGGCGGTCGCGACGATGCGTCCGACGGCGGGCGCGATCATGAACCCGTGGCCGCTGAAGCCGGCGGCCACGTGGAGCCCGTCGTGGCCGTCGAGTGGACCGAGGATCGGCTGGCGGTCGGGCGTGATGTCGTAGGCGCCGCTCACGATCACGTCGAGGTCGACGTACGCGAGCACGGGAAGCAGTTCGGCGATGACCTCCCGGACGTTCCTGCGCCACCCGGTCGCGCCCGTTTCGGGGTCCCCGGTCGCGCCCAGATCGCTTGCCAGGACGCGACCGCCGTGCAGCTGTTTTGCGGCGAACCGGCGCTCCGGCGAGATGACGAGTGGCTCGAGGAGGCGCTCGCGAATCGGCGCACTCAGGAAGAGATGTCTCGCCTCGAGCTCGATCGGGAGATCCACGCCGAGGGGCGCGACGAGATCCCGCGTCTCGACACCCGCGGCGATCACGACCGCCGTTGCCGTGAAGCGCCCCGCCGACGTGTCCAGCGCCCACACCCCGCCCGATTGCCCAACCGCTTCGACCGTCGCAATGCGGACGTCGACTTGGCGCCCCATCGCGGCGATCGCCGCCTGCGGCTCGCCCATGTAGCCGTCCTCCGCGCAGTACGACGCTCCGACGATGGCCCGGGGATCGAGACCCGGCACGAGCGCAGCAGCCTCTGCCGGCGAGATGACGCGCGACGGGACACCGGCGAGGTTCTGGACGCGAACGTTCGCCTCGAGCCGCTCGAGCGCTTCCGCGGTGTGGGCGACGAAGAGGTAACCGCACGACGCGAACGCGAGCGGGACGGGTGACTCGAGGCGCTCCTCCGCAGTGCGCCACCACGCCAGGGACTCGATCGCGAGACGGCAGTTGACGGCCGTCCCCCACTGGAGACGGACGCCGCCCGGCTGGATGCCGGATTGCCCTTCCGCGACGCCATTCCGCTCGAGGACGACGACCTCGGCCCCGTGAGCGCGCAACTCCAGCGCGACCGCCAGTCCGACGACCCCGGCGCCGACGACCAGGACGTCGGCCGAGGAGCGAGGCACGGTCATCCGGCGCGGCATCGTAGCCCGACCGAATGGTCTTTTCAAAGTGAGATTCGTGCGCTGCCGGCTGCCGCCGAACAAGAGGTCTTCCCTTGAAAGCCGCGCGAGGATTCGCGATGATGCCCGCCGTCCGGCCGCGGCCGGCGAGCCGGCATCCCAAGGAGGACTGCATGAGGAACCGGATGATGCCCACCAAGCTCGCCGCCGTGGTAGCGGTCATCCTCGCCGCGATCGCGTCCACGACGACTGGGGCCGTCGCGTCTCACACGGCGTCGCCCCGGACCTGCGCGTTCGAGCTGCGCATCGGCGACGTGCTGCCGTTCACGGGTGACCTCTCTGCGTACGGTGCGAATCTCGACCGTGCCGTGAAGCAGGCCGTCGTGCTCCAAAACGCCGCGCTCAAGAAGGCGGGCCTCACGAGGGCCTCGGTCCGGCTTGTCGGCTCGGAGGACGGTCAGACGCAGGCGTCCGCCTCGGTCGAGGCGGCGACGAAGCTCATCAAGGCGAACAAGGCGACCGTGATCATCGGCGAGATGGCCTCGAGCGCGACCATCCCCATGGCCCAGTCGGTGACGATCCCGAACAACGTCGTCCTCGTCTCTCCGACATCGAGCGCTCCGCAGATCAGCGACCTGAAGGACAAGGGCCTCGTCTTCCGGGCGTACCCGTCGGACGCGCTCCAGAGCAAGGTGCTCGCGGCTGCGGCGCTCACCAAGTTCGGCAGGGGCGCCAAGCTGAACGTCGGGGCGCGCAACGACGCGTTCGGCGCGGCGCTCCAGTCGCTCTTCGTCGCGGAGTGGAAGCGGCTCGGTGGAAGCATTGGCGCCTCGGTCTCGTGGAACCCGGACCAGGCGAACTTCGACACAGACGCGGCAAAGTTCGTCGACGGCGACCCCGCCGGGTGGATCCTCATCGACTTCCCGGATACGTTCGAGAAGTTCGCTCCGTCGCTCGTCCGCAGCGGAAAGTGGAGCGCCACCAAGACGCTTGGGATCGAGGCTCTCCGGAACGCGGAGACGCTCGACAAGATCGGCGATCCGGTCAAGGGTCTCAGCGGCTCGGCCGGCAGCGCCGCCGGCGGCCCGGCCGGCAAGGCGTTCGCGGCGTACTGGAAGAAGAACGTCAAGGGGGCGAAGGCGTACACCGGTTTCGAAGGCACGGCGTTCGACGCGGCGATGACCGCCTTCCTCGCCGCCGTACGCGGCTGCTCGTCGTCGCCCGCGAGGATCAAGGCGAATATGCGGGCGGTGTCCGGGCCGCCCGGGCCGAAGATCACCTTCCTCAACCTCGCCGCGGGCGTGAAGGCCGCCGCGTCCGGGAAGGACATCAACTACGAGGGCACGTTCAGCCCGGTCGACTTCGACCAGAACGGCGACATCGGATCTGCCGTGTACGAGATCTGGCAGTACGACGGCGGCGGCAAGATCACCACGCTGAGGACGATCACCTTCCGCGGCTCGTAGCGGTGGTCACAGGGAGGCGGGGCCCGTCCCGCCTCCCTGCTTGCGTGCGGCGTCATCCCGAGACGATCGCGTCGAGCTCGATCTCGACCAGCACGTCGGGGATGAAGCCGGCCACGACATAGGTCGTGTTGGCGGGACAGATCCCGGCGAACGCCTCGCCATGTGCCCGCACGGCGTCTTCCCACGCGGCGGCCGGCGCGAGGAGCATCCGCGTGCGGATGACGTCGCCCGGCGCGGCGCCGAGGGCCGCCGCCGCGGCGAGCGCCTTCTCGATCGCGACGACCGTCTGCCGGTACGTGTCGCCTGGATGGAGAACGCCGTCGGGCCCGATAGGGGCGGTGCCGCTCACGGCGACGTGGGCGCCGGCGCGCACCGCGCGCGAATACGAGGCACGCCTCTCGAACACCGTGCCGTCGCTGTGGGTCCTGCGTGCCTCGCTCACCACGCCTCCTGGCTCCCATCGAGTCGGCGTCTCGTCGTGCTGGGCCCGAGACCCCGGACTCTATGCTTGCGCCGTGACCGAGATGCGCCTGTACGACCTTCGGGTCACGGTCGAGCGGATCGAGGGGCGCTCGGTGTGCGGGCTCGAGGTCGGTGACTGGTTCGAGGTGACCGAGTCGAGCCGCGTGCGTATCCCCGAGGGGCGCCATTTCTGTCTCTTCGCGCTCCAGTCGGTGATCCCGCTGCTCCCCGCGAAGATGCGGCGCCTGCCCGACGAGGACTGGCTCGAGCAGGACAATCTCGTCTGCTGCCCCGATCCCGACGAACGGGTCGTGATGCGGATCGAGAGGCTGCCCGAGCGGTCGCTCGTGACCGAGGAGCTGACGTAGCGCGCGAGCTGGGGATCGGCCTTCTGACCGACCAGCGGCCGGAGGCGTACGAGGCGATCGCCAGGCGGGCGGACGAGGCGGGAGTCGACGTCGTCTCGGTGTATCACGACCTTCTCTACCAGCCGGCGATCGGGCCGCTCCTCCTGATGTCGCGCGTGACGGAGCGGGTGCGACTGGGGCCTGCTGCCCTCAATCCGTTCACGCTCCACCCGTACGAGATCGCCGGGCAGATCGCGATGCTCGACGCGGCCTCGCGCGGGCGGGCGTACCTGGGCCTCGTGAAGGGTGCGTGGCTCGACCGGCTCGGGATCCGCGAACCGCGTCCGCTCGGCGCGCTGCGCGAGTCGGTTGCGATCGTCCAGGCGCTGCTCGCGGGGGACGAGCGCGGTGTGGCAGGCGAGCGCTTCACCCTCGCGCCGGGGACGAAGCTGGCCTACCCGCGCTTCCGCGAGACAGTGCCGCTCCTCGTCGGAACGTGGGGGCGCGCGACGGCCGCGTGGGCCGGCACGGTCGCCGACGAGCTGAAAGTCGGCGGCACGGCGAACCCGGATCTCGTCCCTATCGTCCGCGAATGGGTCGGGAACCCGAAGGTGAAGGTCGTGCTCGGTTGCGTGTCGGTGGTCGACGAGGACGGGGCGTGGGCACGCGAGCGCGCCCGCTCGGCGGTCGCACCGTACCTCGACGTCGTTGCCGGGCTCGACCCCACGATCGATCCGACGGCGCCTCCGCCGCTCGAGCGCTTCAGCATCGCCGGAACGCCGGAGGACGTCGCGGCGCGAGTCGAGGCGCTCTGGAACGCCGGTGCGGATCGCGTCGAGCTCGGCACCCCGCAAGGGAGGACGACGCAGGCGGGCGTCGAGCTCATCTGCGAGCGGGTCCTGCCGCTCCTTCGCCGCTAGCTCACAGGCGGCGGAGGGCGGCTCAGCCGAAGGCCGCACCCTCGACGTTGGCGGAGGCCGGGAACGGCAACACTTGGTCGATGCGGCGGGAGACTCACTACGCGCGCAGCGGTGAGGCGGCGATCGCCGACCGTGTCGTCGGTGACGGCCCCTTCGACGTCGTCTGCCACCCCGTCAAGACATTCCTGCCGCGGGCGCGATCGGAGGTCTGTTCGAGCGCGCGTCAGCTTCCGTGGGACTCGTGCGCGCCGTCGACCTCGGCGCCGGCGAGGACGACGAGCGAGCTCAGCCACAGCCACAGGAGCACGACGACGATCGAGGCGAGCGCTCCGTAGGTCTTGCCGTAGCTCGCGAAGTTCGAGGTGTAGACCGCGAACAGGCCCGTCGTCTAGAGCGCGATCTCCCGCAGTGTGGTGATCTCTCACTCTCGCCGGCGGACATCGAGGCGCTATCTCGAACTCGCGCGCGAAGCCGCTCACGAAAGCGGAGAAGAACGAACGCGCCGCTCGTCGCCTATCTCGTCGGCGTCGCTACCGCACGCTGTGCGGACACATCGCTTCGAGACGTGATCGTTCTCGCTCTTGGCCGCGAGAAGTAACGTGAACCCACGGGCGGCGTGGTTCGGCCCACGCTTCTGTCGCGGAGCATGCGTGTACTCGCCTTCGGAGCGCGAGTTCGTCGACAGCCGTTCGTCACACGTCGGCGACGCGGTCGACGAGAATGTCCTCCTCTGCTCAGGTGGACGCCGGCTTCACCCAGCCCGGCGAGAGCGACTCGGAACGGGCGCACCGCGCGAATAGCCACACGGAGGAAGGAGAAGAATGGGCGCACACGTGTACGCGAGCTCAGAGGAGGTCCTCGAGCGTCTTCATCAGGCACTGAACCAGCATGATCTCGCAGGATTCGTCGCGTGCTTCGGTCCTGAGTATCGGAGCGAGCAGCCTGCGCATCCGAATCGAGGGTTCGGCGGTCGAGAACAGGTCGAGAAGAATTGGGCGGCCCTCTTCTCTGGTATTCCGGACTTTCACGCAGAGCTGGCCGCCTCGGCGGCAGTTGGTGACACTGTCTGGGCCGAATGGCGCTGGTCCGGAACCCGAGCCGCCGGCGCGCGTCCGCTCGACATGCGCGGAGTGACCCTGTTCGGAGTAGCAGAGGGATTGATCGAGTGGGGCCGGCTCTACATGGAGGAAGTCGAAGCGGCCGGCGAACACATCGACGAGACCGTCGGTCGCCTGGCCGGATCACCTCGGCCGCAGAGCTGAGCCAGCCCTCCTGGTCACCGATCGCGCAGCCGAGAAAGCAGGGTCACTGGCACGCCCTCGGCGATCTTCAGCGACGCGTAGCGATTGCCGTGGGGTCGTCGGGTGCCGGCGGACAATCCCGGCTGCCTTGCATGCCCTCGCCATGACGTTCTTCGCGACATCGGGCGTGAAGCCGACGAACACGGTCCGATCGGTCGTCCGGTCCTCACATGGGGCAGACCGCCGCCACTTCGGGTATCAGCCAGTCGGCAACAGCGACGCACCGCCGAGCGGCGGCCGTCTTGCCGGCCTTCATCCGAAAGCGACAGCCAGTACCGTAGGCGCGCTTTCCTTGGGCGACCTCCTGGTTGCGTCCTCGGCGGAGAGAGCGCGGCCGTGGTGGAGCTAGCCTCGTCCAGCGAGCAGCCGGTGCCCATGCGACGGGCGTGCTGCTCCGCAACCCCGCTGATGTGCCCACGCGCCGTCGCAGTCCGTCCTTATGGCAAGGTGTGCTCGTCATGAGCGCCGCGGCGATACGCACCGGAGCCGACCGCACGCTCGAGTTGCTCACCCGTCAGGTGGGCCGCTCGCTGAGCGAGGTGGAGACCCCCGTCGCCGTGGTCGACCTCGATCGGCTGGACGCCAACCTGCGCGACCTGCAGTCGTACGCAGACGCGCACGGGATCGCGCTCTGGCCTCACACGAAGACGCACAAGTCCCCCGAGATCGGTCTCCGGCAGCTCGAGCTCGGCGCCGGCGGGCTGACGGTCGCCAAGACGGGTGAGGCGGAGGTCTTTCAGGAAGCGGGAGCCCCGAGGATCCTCGTCCACTACCCACCGTTCGGCACCGACAAGTGGGAGCGTCTCGCGCGCATTGCCGGCGATGTCGAGCTGACGGTCGCGGTGGACGGCGTCGCGCCGGCCGAGGGTCTTTCGGCTGCGCTCGCTCGAAGCGGGGCTCGGGCGACCTTGCTCGTCGAGCTGGACGTCGGTCTACATCGAACAGGCCAGACCACGGCGGCCGGAGCGCTCGCGGTGGCGCAGGCGCTCTCTCTACCTACCGTCGGTAGAGGTCGCAGGGATCAGCTGCTACCCGGGGCATTGCCGCGGGGACGCAGCGACGGTGCGCGAGCGGGTCATGGCGGTGGACGAGCTGCTCCGCGAGACCCGGGACGCGTTCCTTGCCGCGGGCATCCGCTGTGACCGGATCTCCGGCGGATCGACGCCGTCGCGTTACCTCACCCACGAGACGTGTGTCAACGAGCTCCGCTCGGGCACGTACGCGCTGCTCGACCGGGTCGACGGCGATCTCGACACCTGTGCGCTCACGGTCGAGGTGACGGTCGTCTCGGACGCGGTGCCCGGCCAGATCGTGATCGACGCGGGCTCGAAGACCTTCACCTCGGACGATCACCCTGGCGGCGGTCACGGTGCGATCGTGGGATGGCCGGACGCCAACCTGCACACGATCAACGAGGAGCACGGCTACGTAGACGTCTCCGCACTGGATGAGCGGCCCGTAGTGGGCGACCACCTCCGGGTGATCCCAAATCATGCGTGCGGATGCGTGAACCTGCACGACGGGCTGCTGGCGATCCGCGACGGTGTCGTCGACCACGTGATCGACGTCTCCGCGCGCGGGCTCGTCCGCTAGAGGCGCTAGCGCGCGTACGGCCGCCAGACGTCGCGCGGCGCGACACAGTAGGCGGTGTAGTCCGTGTTGCTGATCTGGCAGATCCCCGCCTGCGCGACCATGGCCATCAGGAGCGCCGCCTGGTGGCGTGCGATCTCGTAGTCCTCGACGATCCACTCGAGCAGCTCCCGGTATGCCTGCCGTGCGCTCCATTCGAGGGGCTTGCCGGAGACGAGCGTCGTCATGCTCTCGGCCGTCTCGATCCGCGGCCACCTCATCGAGGCGGGTCGCTCGCGCGTCTCGGCGCTCGCAGTCACGAGGGCCCCGACCTCGGGTGGTCCCACGATCTCGCCGTCGCCCATCAGCGCCTTGCAGTCGCCGAAGTAGAGACCGCCGCCGTCGTGCCAGACGGGGAGCACGACCGTCGCCCCGGCGCGGATCTCGCGGCAGTCCATGTTCCCGCCGTAACGTCCCTGGAGCATGGCGTGCGGGCTTCCGGTCTCGGGCGCCACCGCAAGGCAGCCGATCAGGGGGCGGGTCGGAAGGGTGGTCTGCTCGTCGAAGCGCACGGTTCCACCCTGCGCGGGGTAGACGGCGCACGCGCTCTCGTCGTCCCACCACGCGTACGGGTCTTCGTCCGTGTAGGCGCCGTAGACGACGACACCAGGCGTCGTCACCTCGACCGAGTGGATCGTCACCGCGATCGCGCCTCCTGCGACAGCGCCGGCGACGGAGATCGGGCCGGTGACTGCCCACTTGAGCGTCTCCGCGACCGCGTATCTCTCGGGCGTGAAGTCGCCAGGCGACGAGAACGAGTTCCCGAAGCCTTCGACGCATTCGACCTCGAACGGCTCGCCGGGCTGCACCGTCCCGAGCGGGGCGTGGTCGGAGCTGTATGCGTACTTTGCGTCCTCGGCGCGGAACCGCTGCATCGGTGGGATCCTGTCACGGTCGGCCGGTATCTCGCCGGCATCGGGATGCGCCCGAGGAGGAACACATGGAGTCGTTGACCGGACAGACCGCCGTCGTCACAGGCGGTGCCAACGGGGTTGGTCGCGGCATCGCCTCGATTCTCGCCAGGGAGGGTGCACGCGTCGCGATCGCCGACATCGACCTGGCGGCCGCCGAAGCCGTAGCGGGCGAGTTGACCGGGGAAGGTCACGCAGCACTCGCCGTGGCCGTCGACGTGACCGACGCCACGAGCACCCGAACGATGGCAGCCACAGTGTGCGACGCACTGGGCCCCGTCACCATCCTGGCTGCCAACGCGGGTATCTACCCGCCCGTGCGCCTGGGTGAAATGGACGACGCCGCGTGGGACCGCGTCATGGACATCAACGTCAAGGGCGCTCTCCACGCCATCCAGGCGTGCTTGCCATCGATGCTCGAGACCGGCTACGGCCGGATCGCTCTTACATCGTCCGTCACGGGGCCGATCACCGGGTATCCAGGTTTCGCGCACTACGGAGCGTCGAAGGCTGCCATGCTCGGGATGATGCGCTCGATCGCGCTCGAGGTCGTCGCGCGCGGGATCACGATCAACGCCGTCCTGCCGGGCAACGTGCTCACGGAGGGGTTGCGCGCTCTCGGTGAGGAACACACGCGCCGGATGGAGGCCGCCATCCCGATGGGCGAGCTCGTCGAGCCCGAGGACGTCGGCTGGGCCGTCCGCTTCCTCGCATCCCGCGAAGCCCGCCGCATTACGGGTCAGACGCTCGTCGTCGACGGGGGACAGGTGCTGCCCGAATCACCCGAGGCGATGATCGACGACTGACGCCTGTTTGACACTCGAGAAGCAAGAGGTAAAGCTCGATGTTCATCCGTTGACGAGAAGGGGCGGGCCATGATGGTGAGGACTCGCGTAGTGGCAGCGATCGGGGCGGCCGTCGCCGTGGGCGTCGTAGCGTTTGCGTCGACCGCGGCCTCGCAGAACGCGCGGCCTGCAGCCGACGATCCGAACAACGCCAGCCTGACGTACTGGTACTGGGGCGAGGACGACGCACCCGGCGCCAACGGCTGGCTCAAGCAGCAGGTCGCCCTCTACGAGAAGGCGCACCCCAAGGTCAAGATCACGGTCGTCACGCAATCGACCGACACGCTGACGTCGGCCTTCACGACCGCGGCGCAGACGAAGAGCGGGCCTGACATCGCGACGCAGTGGGCGACGCTCCCCGTGTTGACGCCCGCATGGAACGGGTCCTCGGTCGCCATCTCCGACTACGTGCCCGCAGCCGAGATCAAGAACTGGATCGGCACGCCCGAGAACATGTCTGGCGGCAAGCTCTGGGCGATGCCGCAGTACCTGCTCGGCATCCCCTTCGTCTGGAACAAGGCGATGTTCAAGAAGGCGGGGCTCGATCCGAACAAAGGCCCGAAGACCTGGGCGCAGTTCCTCGCCGACGCCAAGAAGCTCAAGGCGGCAGGGATCACGCCCTTTGGGATGGGCAACAAAGATGGATACGGCGGCGCCTGGTTCTTCTCGCTCATCGGCAAGCAGAATCTCAACTCGATCGACGAGCTCAAGGCGGCGATGATCGGTAAGGCCAAGTTCTCCGAACCGAAGTATTCGGGGTTCTACCAGGCGCTCGCGGATCTGAAGAAGAAGGGCTACCTCAACTCGGACGTCGCCTCGATCAGCTTCACCCAGGGTCTGCAGCTCTTCGGCCAGAAGAAAGTCGCCATGTCCTGGATCACAGACGGCTTCGCCGCTGCCGCCGCGAAGACGCTCGGTGGGACGAAAGGCATGGGTGTCGGGCCGATCCCGATCTGGGGTAAGGGCAAGCTCGCGAGGAGCTACGACACCACCCAGTCGTCGTCGGCGTTCATCACGAAGTGGTCGAAGCACCCGAAGGCGGCGGCGCAGTTCCTCACGTTCCTGCACTCCCAGCAGGCGCTCAGAGCGTGGTACAAGGCGACCGGGGTGTTCCCGGCTGACAAGCGGTTCCCGGCCTCACTCGTCACCGACCCCCTCGCCAAGCAACGGCTCAAGCTCGACCTCTCGCCGGTCTCGGTGTGGCCCGAGAACTTCGTTCCACCGCAGGTCGACGGGAACGCCGATCTCCCCGCCGGTGAGCTGATCACATCGGGCTCGGGCTCGCCCGCGGACGCAGTGAAGCTCTGGGAGCGGGAGATCGCGAAGTGGAAGAGCCAGCATCCGGACGAGTTCCGCGCCTACTCGAACTGGGTGGCAGGAGGCTGAACCAGGAGGCTCGCATAGGTGCCCGCCGCCGTCACCGGCGGCGGGTGCTCTGGCCCTATCTCTACGTTCTGCCCGCCGTGGCCGCGATGGCATTCGCGTTCGGCTACCCGCTCGTCCAGGTCATACGCGACAGCTTCTACGCGGGCAACTTCGCCTCCCCGATCTGGGTCGGTCTCGACAACTACCGCGGCGTCATCCAGGACCCTGCGTTCCACCAATCGCTGGAGAACAACCTGAAGCTGCTCCTTGCGGTTCCCGTGCTGCTCGTACTCGGTCTCGCCGTCGCCCTCGTGCTCAACGACCGCATTCGCGGTGGGCGCCAGTACCAGGCGATCGTCTTCCTCCCGTACGTGCTGCCGGCGGCGGCGATCGGGATCGCGTTCTCGTTCCTGCTCCAGCAGAACGGCGTCCTCAACACGGCGCTGCGCCAAGCCCACCTGGGGCCGCTGGCGCAGGACTGGCTCGGGAGCTCTCATCTCGCGATCGTGTCGGTGGGTGGACTCGTGATCTGGCAGCAGCTGGGCTTTGCCGTGGTCGTGTTCACAGCCGCGCTGCTCGCGCTTCCACCAGAGACTGCCGAGGCCGCGCGCATCGATGGTGCGGGCTGGTGGAGCCTGCAGCTTCGAGTGCTGGTGCCGCAGATCCGGCCGGTCATCGAGCTGGTGACGGTGATCATGGTGATCACGATGCTCACCTGGGTGTTCACCTACGTGTACATCCTCACCTCGGGTGGCCCCGGCTATGCGTCGAGCGTGATGGAGCTCTACATCTGGCGGAGCTTCTCGAACGGGGCAAACGGCACCGCCGCGAGCGTTGCCGTGATGCTGCTCGGAATGGCGAGTGTGCTGATCGGGCTTTCCCTGTGGGTGCGGCGGAGGGCGGTCGCCGCGTGAGAGCCGGCGCCGGCGGTCGTCTCGTGGGGTTGGTGGGGCGCCACGCCTTTCTGATCGTCATCTGCCTCGCGGCCCTCTACCCGCTCTGGTTCATCGTCTCGACAGCTCTCAAGTCGAACGCCGACTACCAACTCGACCCCACGGGTTTTCCTTCCCATCCGACGCTCGACTCGCTGCGAACGATGGTGAGCGACGAGCCGTTGCCTCGGTGGATGTGGAACAGCTTTCTCGTCACCATCTCGTCCGTCGCCGTCTCGACGCTGGTCGCGCTGCTCGCGGCCTATGCGGCCGTGTTCGGGCGTTTCCGCGGGCACAAGATCTTCCTCTCCACCAGCGTCGCCCTGATGGTCGTGCCGCCCGTCACGCTGCTCGTGCCGATGTTCGTGTTCATGGTCGACACGGGCTGGGTGAACCACCTGCAATCGGTGATCGTCTTCTACACGGGTCTTCTCGTCCCGTTCGGTGTGTTCTTCCTGGCGAGCTTCTTCCGCACGGTGCCCGAGGAGCTGATCGAGGCGGCCTCGGTGGAGGGGGCGGGCCCCTTCACGGTCCTACGGCGGGTCGTGTTGCCGCTGTCCGGGGCGGCAGCCTTCACGCTCGTCGTCGTCCAGGCGATCTGGGTGTGGAACGAACTGCTGATCGCACTCGTCTTCCTGCAGAACGACCAGGCTCGTACTCTGATGTCGGGCCTCGCCCAGTTCCAGGGCCGCTACGCGACCAACCAGCCCCTTGTGCTCGCCGGCGCGCTCATCTCGATCGCGCCCATCGTGCTGCTCTACCTCTCGGGCCAGCGCTTCTTCGTGCGCGGCCTGACCGCCGGCATCGGCAAATGACGGCGGTAGGGGCCCGGTTCCATTCGGCCCTCGCACGACCGGTTACGTGCGGAGCGTCGTTCCGGTTCGGAGGTCGAAGAAGTGAAAGTGCGCCGGATCGACCGCGAGCTCGAGCGGGGCTCCGACGCGCCCGACCGTCGTCGGGTTGACGCGCGCTGTGAACCGGGAGTCGTCCTCCGCGAGGAGGATCTCCTCGTCATCAGGGGTGTCGCGCGTCTCGACGCTGATGCGTGGCGCCCCGACGCGAAAGACAACGAATGCGTCCGAGCCGAGCTCCTCCAGCACGTCGACCGCTACGACGATGCGAGGCAGGCCCGGGGCGGCGAGCTCCCCGCTCTCGAAGGCCTCGGGACGGACTCCTAGGGTTACGCGCTCGACACCGGGCGGTGGCCGGCGCGCCGGGTCGAGGCGGACACGGAACTGTCCGAAGACGATCTCGTCTCCCTCGACACCCGCATCGACGAGGTTCATCGAGGGCGAGCCGATGAACGACGCCACGAAGAGGTCGGCCGGATCCTGGTAGAGACGCTGCGGCGCGTCGACCTGGACAATCCGGCCGTCCCGCATGACGGCGACGCGCTGGCCAAGCGTCATCGCCTCCGTCTGGTCGTGGGTGACATAGATGCTCGTGACGGCAAGGCGGGCGTGCAGCTCCGCGAGCGAGGCGCGCATCCCTACGCGGAGCTTGGCGTCGAGATTCGAGAGCGGCTCGTCCATGAGATAGGCCTTGGGCTCGCGGATGATCGCGCGGCCCATCGCGACCCGCTGGCGCTGGCCGCCGGAGAGCTTCGCCGGCTTGCGTTCGAGGAGCCCCTCGAGGCCGAGCAGGGCCGCCACGTCGTCCACGCGCCGCGCGATCTCCCGCTTCGGCGTGCGGCGGACGCTGAGCCCGAAACCGAGGTTCTCGCGCACACTCATGTGCGGATAGAGCGCATAGTTCTGGAACACCATCGCGATGTCGCGCTGGGCTGGTTGCAGCGCGGTGATGTCTACGTCCCCGATCGAGATCGTCCCGTCGGTGATCTCCTCGAGCCCCGCGATCATCCGCAGCAGCGTCGACTTGCCGCAGCCGGACGGGCCGACGAGGACCATGAACTCCCCGTCGGCGATCGAGAGACTGACATCGTCGACGGCGACGACTCCGCCGGCGAACGACTTGGTGACGTGCTCGAGCTCGATCCCGGCCATCGTCGGACGACTAATACCCGGCCTGCATCGTGCCCATGACGTCGATCTGCGCCTTGAACGCCATGTAGCCGGCGTCGACGGGAAAGACGGTGCCGGTAACGGCCGCGGATTCGTCGCTCGCGAGGTACACGACGAATGGTGCAATCTGCTCGGGTGTCGGCACGGGCAGGATATGGAGGCGTGCGATGGTGGCGCTCGCGTCCGCGTCGTCGAGCCATACCTTCTGCGGCTCGGTCGAGACGAAGCTCGGGGCGATCGCGTTCACACGCACCCCGTCCCGCCCGATTCCCGCCGCAAACGAGCGCACCATCGACGTCACGCCTCCCTTGGCGGCCGTGTACGAGTCGAGGCCGGCGCAGCCGACGAGTGCGTCCACGGTGCTCGAGACGATGATCGATCCTGAGCGCTGGGCGATCATCTGCCGCCCCACGTGTTTGAGGACGAGGAATGTCCCCGTCAGGTGGACGTCGATCATTCGCCGCCAGACGTCGTCGTCGAGCTCCGTGATCCGGTTGTCCTTCGTGTTGACGAAGTGGACATCGGCCGCGCAGTGATAGAGGACGTCCAGGCGGCCGAAGCGGGACACCGTGTCCGCGACGAGGCGCTCGACCTGCTCGGGTGACGTGACGTCGACCGGCATCGCTATGCCGGTGCCGGCAGCGTCTTCGATCGAAGCTGCCACGCTCTGGGCGCGGTCGAGCGCGATGTCGGAGACGACCACCGCCGCCCCCTCCGCGGCCATGAGGACAGAGCCGGCTCGACCCATACCCGATCCGCCGCCGACGACGAGCGCCACCTTGCCGGCCAGTCGGCCGCTCGTCATCGTTCCTCCCGCGCGATCTGGAAGTCCTGCCACGGGAGGTATTGGCCCTCGGTGTGGTACCGCGCCGCCGCCTCGGCGACCGCGTCCTCATCGACGTCCACGCCGAGGCCGGGGTGGTCGATCGTTCCCCACCGGGGGCCCGTCGAGATCGGAATCGGTTCAGTGAGGATGTCGTGCTCCATCAGGTATGCCGTTTGCTGATGCCCTTCGACGCCGTTTGGCAGGGTCAGGACGACATGATGGCTCGCCGCGGCGGCGAGGCCCAGCTCGCCGTGGGTGTGCTTGCAGATCTGGAGACCTTCGTAATGCGCGAGCCACGAGAGCCGCTGGAAGCCGCCGATCGACCCGACCCAGTAGGGCGA
Source organism: uncultured Actinomycetes bacterium (assembly GCA_963739405.1). Lineage (GTDB taxonomy): Bacteria > Actinomycetota > Thermoleophilia > Gaiellales > Gaiellaceae > Gaiella. Next base: position 373,740 of record CAVUAH010000014.1, read on the forward strand.
GAGGCAGTAGACGTCGGCGTCGCGCGCTCGGATGCGCGCGTACGCCTCGGCCTCCGACCACAGGCCCTCGTTGGAGCAGACCGGCGTCGCGGCGCGGGCCCGTATCTCGCCAAGTTGGCCCACGGGGTGATCGCGAACGGGCTGCTCGACGAAGTCGATGTCGTGGGCGGCGAGCGTTCGGAGGTTCCTGAGCGCCTGCGGAACCGTCCAGGATCCGTTCGCGTCCAGCCGTAGCCGAGGTTGCGGCCCGAGTGCGGTCCGCACCGCTGAGACGGCATCCGCGTCGTCCGCGTCGTCGAGCCCGACCTTGAGGTAGAAGACCTCGAAGCCCGCAGCAAGGCCGTCGCTCACCTGCGCCTCGAGTGCTTCCCGGTCGCCGCGCGAGAGGTAGTAGAAGTACGTCGCCTCCTTCTCCTGCAGCCCGCCGAGAAGTCGCCAGAGCGGTTCGTTGCAGGCGCGGCCGCAGATATCCCAGAGAGCCATGTCGATGCCGGCCCACGCGAAGTTTCCCGTGCCAGAGCGGAACTGCCACAGCCCGTACGTGAATGCATCGCGCCGCATCGCGTCGCGATTCCACGGATCCCGTCCGACAACGAACGGCGCCATGGCCCGGAGCGCCAGTTCGACAGAGGCAGTATCGGCACCGCAGCACGCCTCGCCCCATCCCACGAGCCCGTCGTCCGTCGTCAACCTCACGAGGACGTCGCTGACGCCGTCTCGCGCGACGATGGAGCTGACCTCCCGGTGGCGGTACGGCACGCTGACCGGAATCGTCTCGAGGGTCGCGATCTTCACGCTGCTCTCACAGCGTGTGCTCGAATCGCGTCAGGATCTCGTTGTCGGTCGCACCGACGGCGAAGACGTGCTCCAGTCGGATGCCGCCCCAGCCCGGCAGGTAGATCGCCGGCTCGAGTGCCAGCACCATCCCCTCCTCGATTCGCATCTCGTTGTACGGCGTGATCCTCGGCTCCTCCGACCACGCGGCGCCGATCCCATGCCCCGTGTGGTGCGGGTACGTGGGGCCGTGCTCGGCGAGCAGCCCGCGCACCTTGCGATCGACGTCCATGGCCACGGCGCCGGGGCGGCAGAGCGCGATGCCTTCGTGGAGCGCGCGGCGTACGGCATCGAAGCGGCGCCTCGTCTCCCGGTCGGGCGTCCCGACGAAGACTGCGTTCGCTGTGTCGGACCACGCGCCGCCGATCCAGGGCGACGTGTCGGTGAGGACGAGGTCGTTCGCTTCGACGACTCGCGCTGTTGCGACCCCCCCTCCGGTGGCGGTCGCCTCGGCGCCGGCCGTGACGGTCAGGATCGCCGGCACGCGCCTGCCGGCCTCCCGATTCATCGCCCCGGCCGCCAGTCCCGCCAGCTCGGCCTCGCTGAGACCCGGTGCGGCGAGGTCCTTGACCGCCTGCTGGACGACATCCGCCAGCCTGCACGCCGCGCGGATCGCGACCAGATCGCGGGTCGGGACCACGCGCCGTGACGTCGTCACGGCCGCGTCGCACGCCACGGGTGCGCGCCCGGCCCCGCTCAGCCACGCCGCGACCGCGTGCGGCAGGTGACCTGCCTCGACGCCGGTCGGCCCAGGGCCGATCCCCGCCTCGTCGAGCGCGGCGAGGAGGGTCGTACGCAGCTCGCCTGGCGGGTCGGGCGCTCTTTGGAAGTCGTACGACCGGTACGTGACCGTCTTGATGTCGTCGGCACGGACGTCCGGGATGTGGAAGTCGGCGCAGACGAGGACGGCGGCGTCGTTCCCGAGGCAGAGGAGTGCCGGCAACGCGACGAACGGATTCGCGACGGGCCAATCCTCGACGGGTGTCTCGAAGCAGCCGAGTGATGCCAACGTCTCCGGGTGTGAGAGGACGGCCTGCGCGAGTCCGCTCTCGGTGAGTGCGGCGCGGAGTGAATCGAAGCGTGCGGGCAGTGGCATCGTTCGGGTTCTCGGGTACTGCGCCTAGTCTCGCGCAATGGATGACCACCCGTCTGGCGATCGATGGGAGAGCCGCCGCGCGTTCATTCGGGGGGCGAGTATCATCGCTGAACCAGCGACCATGGGGTCCGCGCGCGCGAAGTGAGCGGGCTAGGCCCAGACGGGATGTCTCTCGCTGACCCGCTGGGGGCACACATGGTGATTCTGAACGAGGCGCAGATTCGTCAGCTCGTCGACGCGGATGCGGCCCGCCGGGCGGTCGCCGATGCCTTTCGTGCCCTTCATCGCGGGCGGGCCACGCTTGCGAATGTGAGCACGCTCTATTTCGCCGACCCGGAGGGCCTCGCGCACATCAAGGCCGGCCATCTCCACCAGGATGGTGTCTGGACCGTCAAGGTCGCCGCCGATCTCGACCCCGGCGACGGTGGCCCAATGCGTCACGGCGGGTTGATGCTCGTGCTGAGCGCTCTCGACGGCAGCCTTGCCGGGTTGCTCCTCGACAACGGCTATCTGACGGAGCTGCGTACGGGAGCAGCGGGGGCGATCGCGGCGGATCTCCTCGCCCGCCCGGATGCGACCACCGTGGCGATCGTTGGCGCGGGAAGCCAGGCGCGCCACCAGCTCCAGGCACTCCGGCGGGTCCGGCCGATCGATCGCGTGCAGGTCGCATCGCGATCGCCGGAACGCGTGCGGGCGTTTGCGGACGAGATCGAGGCCGGCCGCGGTCTCGCGGTGCAGATCTGCGGCTCGGTGGAGCATGCGGTCCGCGGCGCGGACATCGTGATCACGACGACCCCTTCGCGAGCTCCTCTCGTCGAGTCGGACTGGCTGCATCCGGGAACCCACGTCACCGCCGTCGGCGCGGACGACCCGGCGAAGCAGGAGCTGGCTGCTGACGTGCTCGCTCGTGCGGCGGTCGTGGCGGTCGACGACCGCGGCCAGGCAGCGCGCTCCGGGGAGCTCCATCACGCGATCGAAGGCGGCTTGCGGCGCGAAGAGGACACGGTCACTCTCGGCGAGCTTCTGGAAGGAGTCGTGGAGGGACGCGCCGGCGACGATGATCTGACCGTGGCCGATCTGACAGGGGTCGGCGTCCAGGACGCCGCGATCGCAGCGATGACCCTGCGGCAGGCTGCGCGCGGATGGGACGCTCATCTGAATGCGGGTACTCCCTAAGAAAGAGGCAGACGTGCATTACCGGCGGACACCGATCGAGCTGGAGTCGCCCGAGCAGCTGGGCTACGACAGGATCACGAACAACCTTTCGGAGAGCTCGTTCTCCGACATGCGTCTCGCCGACTACGGCATCGAGGCGGACGTCGGGCAGATTGTGCTGCCATACGGCGATCACCGTGGGACGGAACGGCTGCGGGCGCTCGTCGCAGCCGGCAGCGGAAACGTACGGCCTGAGGATGTTCTCGTGACCGCGGGTGCCGCGGCGGCCCTGTTCATCATCAATTCGGCGCTCCTCGAACCAGGGACGCACGCATTGGTGTGTTCGCCCAACTACGCGACGAACCTCGAGACACCGCTCGCGATCGGCGCAGACGTCGAGCGGCTGGAACTTCGGTTCGAGGACGGCTGGCAGCTCGACCTCGAGCGCCTCGCCCAGCGGTTGCGCGCCGATACTCGCTTGGTCAGTGTCACCTATCCCCACAACCCGACGGGAAGCACGATCAGCGCTGATCAGCTCGGAGCTCTCGTCGAAATCGTCGACAACCATCCCGTTGCCCGGCTGCTCGTCGACGAGACGTATCGAGACCTCGCATACGAGACGCCCCTCCCTATGGCGACCAGCCTTTCGCCGCGTGCCCTCGGCGTCTCGTCGATGTCGAAGACGTATGGACTTCCCGGCCTCCGGGTCGGCTGGCTGACCTGCCGCGACGAAGCGCTGATGGAGACGTTCCTCGCCGCCAAGGAGCAAATCTTCATCACCGGGGCCGTGATCGACGAAGAGCTCACCGCTCGCGTGCTCGAACGCCGTCACGTCATCCTGCCGTCGATCCACGAGCGGGTTGCGTCGCAGCTGGCGGTCGTCCGCGAGTGGATCGAACCGAACGCGACATTCGAATGGGTCGAGCCGCAGGCGGGAGCTGTCTGCTTCCTGCGCATTCGAACCGACGTCGACATCGATCGCTTCTACCGCGTGCTGTTCGAGGAGCACGGCACGTACGTAGGCGGAGGCCACTGGTTCGACCAGGACCGGCGTTTCTTCCGCCTCGGCTTCGCGTGGCCCACGACGGAGGAGCTTGCTCGCGGGCTCAGGACATTGGACGAAGCCGCCGCTGCGGCGTTACGCCCTACACGGAGCTTGCTCAGCCGCTGACGGAGCACCCCTCTGCTCTCCGCAGGCTCACGGTCGGCCTGGTCGGGGGCCCCCGTCAGTAGACGGCTCGACCGCCCGAGATGTCGTAGGTCGCGCCGGTGGAGAAGGAGCACTCGTCGCTCGCAAGCCAGGCGATGAGAGCAGCAACCTCGTCGGCCGATCCCATCCGTCCCATTGGGATCCGTTCGACCATGTAGTCGATGTGTTCCTGAGAGAGGCCATCGAGGATCGGTGTCGAGATGACCGCGGGCGCGACGCAGTTGACGAGGACGCCCGTTCGGGCAACGTCCTTGCCGATCGCCTTGGTGAGAGCGATGACTGCTGCCTTCGAGGCGGAATAAGCGGCGGCCATCGGATTTCCCTCTTTGCCCGCGATCGACGCGACGTTCACGATGCGCCCATAGCCTCGGGCGATCATTCCGGGCAATACCGCGCGGTTGCAGTAGAAGACGCCGTCCGCGTTGATGGCCATGGTCCTTTTCCACTCCTCGTCCGTCACGTCGACGGTCGGCAGCGAAGCGCCGGGAACGCCCGCGGCGCAGACGAGAATGTCGATCGGACCGAGCTCGCGCTCGACCCGCACAACGGACGCCTCGACATCCGCGGAGTCGGCGACGTCCCCGACGATGGAGAGCGCGCTCTCGCCGGCGCTGCCGGACAGGTCAAGTGTGGCGACCCGCGTTCCGCGCGCGGAAAGCAGGCGGGTGGTCGCAGCGCCGATACCGCTCGAACCGCCCGTGACGAGCGCAATCCTGCCGGATGGATCACGCATGTGTCACCCCACGCCGCGGCCGCGTCACGGCAGCTTCGCGACCGCCTCGATCTCGACCATGAGCCCCGGAGCGAGCGCGGCGCCGACGGTCGTGCGCGCGGGGTACGGCTGCGTGAAGAACTCCCGGTAGACCGCGTTGTACGTCTCGAAGTCGGCCATGTCCGCGAGGTACGCAGTGACCTTTACGACGTCCGCGAGCTCGCAGCCCGCCGCCTCGAGGCACACCCGGACGTTCTCGAGCGTCTGGCGCGTCTGCGCCTCGACGCCCTCGGCCACCGCGCCGTCTCCGCCCGTGCCGGTCTGGCCCGACGTGTAGACCATCTCGCCCGCACGGACGACCGGCGAGTAGGGCGACGCCGGGACCGGAAGGCCTTGGGGCTGGATCGCGTCCGTCACGCGACCACCCTATCGCCCGTGTAGGCCCGGAAGAGGTGGGCCTCGTCGGAGATGGCATGCAGCATCACACGCTCGCCGTCTCGAAGCGATAGGAGGAACCGCCTGGACGACGATGAGTTCCGGCAAGCGAAACGGCGCGAGAGCTCGGAGGCTCCCGTCGAGTCGCTGCTCGGCCGCAACCTCATCCCCGACGGCGAACACCGTCTGATGCGTGCCACCCGAAAGTGGCTCAAAGAACGCCGACCGCGCCCGCGCTACTGCGGTTCCGACCGATGTCGTCAACGGGACGGCCGAGGCACTGCCGGCAAAGGACGGTAGCTTCGACGCTGTCGTCTCGATGGGCGTTCTCTGCACCGTGCCCGATCCCGCCGCCACGCTCGCCGAGGTGCGGCGCGTACTCGAGCCCACCGGCGAACTACGCTTCTTCGAGCACGTGCGCTCGCGCCAGCTGCCGTTGCGCCTGCTGCAACAGGCGTTGGACGCGCTCTTCTGGACGCGCGCGCTCGGCGGCTGCCGTACGACGCGCGACACCGCGGCGACGATCTCCAGATCCGGGTTCGAGCTCGTCTCCCTCGATCGCGGCTTCCACGCAACATCGCCGCTGACGATCACCGCCGCGCCCTACATCATCGGCATCGCCCGACGCACCGAACCTCGCTCCGCGGCGTCTCCGACCTGACCCGGCTCAGCCGCCACGCCCGTCGGATGTCGGGGTATTCGCCCATCCGCCGGGCGCGGGCTCGTCGGGCAGCGATCTGCGATGCGGCCTCAAGCCACTCCCGGCACTGGCGGCGATCGTCAGCAAGATTGCTCCGGCAGGGTGCTTGCCTCCATTGCGAGGTGCGACGGCACATCGCCGCCGGGCCGCCCGCCTAGGCGTGGCGCCGCAAGCATGAAACAATCGTGACGAGGACGGGAAGATCGCAGCGCGGTCGACCGTCTCGTGGGAAGTGCCGCTCTTTCCCTGTGCGGCGCAACTGAGGAAGGGAGGCCCTCCATGGAGGGGACCGGGTTGAGCGCCACCGCGATGCTCACACCCACCGACGCCGGGGGACGTCAGGACGCGGCCACAGTCACGATGGCACGCGAGGAGATCGAGGAAGCACTGGCTTCCGACGAGCCGCTGGAGCTCGTCCTGACGGTCGATCGAGGAGCCGGCAGCCCGCAGGACGTGCGGGTCAACTGGCAGCGCTCCGATCTCGAGACGGTGCTCGCCGGCACGGACGCCGGCGGGATCACGTTCTCGTTCGACCGTGCTGAGCTGTACCGGGCGCTCGAGCACCCGGACTTCGAGGGGCACGGCATCCGCGAGATGGTGCTCCTCACCGTCGCGGCTGCATCTGCGTCGGCGGCCCTCGCGGCGTCCTCCGCGTCGGGCCAGATCATGGAGGCCACGGGAGGCGGCGGGGGGACTTCGGTAACTGCCGTTCAGCCGGGCGACCCGGGGACGATCCCGTACCTGAGCCAGGGGATCGGCGTCGACCAGAGCCAGTTCCAGGGCGAAGCATCGACCGCCGGCACGCCGAGCGAGCCCGGAACGATCCCGTACCTGAGCCAGGGGATCGGCGTCGACCAGAGCCAGTTCCAGGGCGAAGCATCGACCGCCGGCACGCCGAGCGAGCCCGGAACGATCCCGTACCTGAGCCAGGGGATCGGCGTCGACCAGAGCCAGTTCCAGGGCGAAGCGTCGACCGCCGGCACGCCGAGCGAGCCCGGAACGATCCCGTACCTGAGCCAGGGGATCGGCGTCGACCAGAGCCAGTTCCAGGGCGAAGCATCGACCGCCGGCACGCCGAGCGAGCCCGGAACGATCCCGTACCTGAGCCAGGGGATCGGCGTCGACCAGAGCCAGTTCCAGGGCGAAGCATCGACCGCCGGCACGCAGGCCGAGCCCGGAACGATCCCGTACCTGAGCCAGGGGATCGGCGTCGACCAGAGCCAGTTCCAGGGCGAAGCGTCCACCGCCGGCACCGTCGCGACGCCAGCGGCACACGACGAGGCATCGACCGCAGGCGACCTCGCCGAGGCCGCAGGACCGGTCGTCGCCGACTCCGGCTCGAGCCTCGAGCTGCCGTCCGTCGACCCGGGCACGGCCGCCGCGATCGGCGGCCTTGCAGGCGCGAGCCTGCTCATCGTCGGCGCCGCCTTCGCGGCCCGCCGGCGCACGACGCCCGTCTAGCTCCATCGTCCGCGGAGGGCCGCTGTGTAGCGGCGGCCCTCCGCGTACACGACGCTTTCATCGGGCCAGCATGGTTGGGTTGCTTGGCCCGCTGGCGCTCAGCTGGGGTCACGGCCTTGAGCACAAACCTCGTGGGCAGGCCGCAAACGACAGCGAGCGCGGCCGACTCGCGCTAGCCTGGATCGCGAGGGGGAAGGAGGTCAGATGAAGGGCACGGTCGCCACCATCCATTCCGGCCACCCGGGCGACACCGTCGTAGTCGCCGCCCACCGCGTCGGGCAAGCCGAGCGCGTCGGAGAGATCCTCGAAGTCCTTGGCGAGGCCGACCACGTCCATTATCGGGTGCGCTGGGGCGGCGGGAACGAGAGCCTCCTCTACCCGTCGAGCGACGCAACTATCTACCCAGCGCGTCATCGCGGCTCGGCCAAACGACCGCCCACGGATCGCTGAGCATGGGGCGCGCCACGGCCGCGCCCCACGCTCATCGGAGCCCGTCGTATTCGGGCCCATGAATAGAGACCGCCGGGGTGAGCTCAGGGTCGACTCAGGGTCATTCCGGATGGTCTCCGAGCACGCGCGGAGCCATCCTGGACTCATGAGCGAACACACAACACATATCCCTGAGATCCGCCGGTTGGAGCGCAGCCGCTCCGACCGCATGCTTGCCGGCGTCAGCGGGGGCCTGGCTCGCTACTTCGAGATCCACCCCGCGGTCTTCCGCGTCGGCTTCGTCGTCCTCACCCTCCTGGGCGGGGCCGGCATCCTGATCTACGCCGCTGCGGCGCTCGTCATGCCCGACGAGGGCAAGGAGGACTCGATCGCCACGGCGGCGCTGCGCAACCGGCGCGACCGCCCGTGGCCGCTGATCGGGCTCGGCCTCCTCGCCGTCGCGGGCGCCATCCTGCTGTCGCGGGCGACGCTGTGGCCCGACGGCGACTCGTGGTGGCTGTTCCTGCTCGCCGGTGCCCTGGTCCTCTGGATCACGCGGCAGCCGGCGGCGGACCCGGCGATGGATGCGAAGGAGCTCGCGGCGGAGGACTCGCGCCGCGTGCGCCGGGCGCTGCGCCGGCTTGGCATCGTCGTCGCGTCCCTCGATCGCGCTGGTGGTCGTCGCCGCCGCGATCTTCATGGCCGTGTTCGACGTGCACCTCGGCCGCGGCATCGGCGACCGCACCTACGTCCCGGCCACCACGCAGGAGCTGCGGGACGACTACCGGCTCGGGATCGGCTCGCTCGAGCTCGACCTCAGCCAGCTGCAGCTCCCGCCGGGCGAGACCCACCTCACGACCAGCGTCGACGTCGGTGACCTGCAGGTGATCGTCCCCGCCGGTGTCGCGCTCCGCGCGCACGGAGAGGTCCAGGTGGGCAACGTCGAGATCCTCGGCACCCAGGACGACGGCCGCAACGCCGATGTCGACGTGAGCCAGGCCGGCAAGCGGGTGCTGGTGCTCGACGCGGACGTCGGCGCGGGGAACCTCCGCGTCGAGCGGGCCGCCGTACGATGACGCGGCATGTCGCTGCGCACGTTCGCGTCGAGCTCTGACGACCGGGTGATCGCGGGGGTCTGCGCGGGCATCGCGCAGACCCTCGCGGTCGACCCCACCCTCGTCCGGCTCGTCTTCGCGCTCCTGGCGCTCGCCGGGGGAGCCGGGATCATCCTCTACCTCGCGCTGTGGGCGTGGGCAGAGGGGAAACACGCCTGGATCGCCGCGCTCGGCGGACTCATCGCGGGCGCCGCACTCCTCGGCGCCCTTGGCCTCTCGAACCGGTCGGTCGTCGGGATCGCGCTGATCGGGGGCGGGCTCGCGCTCGCGTGGCGCCAGGGCGGCAGCTTCCACCCGGAGGCCCCGCTCTCCTACGGCGGGCTCGCCCTCGCTGCGCTCGGCGCGGTGGTGCTTCTCTCGGGCGGGGGAACGTCCTCGACGCTGCTGGCTCCCGGCGCCGTCGCCGGCGCGCTGCTCCTGATCGCCGGCCCCTGGGTGTGGCGACTCGCGCTCGAGCGCGACGTGGAACGCACCGCCCGCATCCGCAGCGAGGAGCGCTCGGACATGGCCGCCCGCGTCCACGACTCGGTGCTGCAGACGCTGGCGCTGATCCAGAAGCACGCGCAGGAGCCGCGCCGCGTCGCGGCGCTCGCGCGCCGGCAGGAGCGGGAGCTGCGCGGCTGGCTCTACGGCGACCAGCCGCTCGGCGACGACAGCGCATCGATCATGGCGGCACTCGCGGCGGCGGCGGGCGACGTCGAGGAGCTCCACGGTGTCCGCGTCGAGCTGGCGAGCGCCGGTGACTGCCCGGTCGACGCGTCGGTGGGCGCGCTCGTGCTCGCAGCGCGCGAGGCGATGACGAACGCGGCCAAGTTCGCCGGGGTCGAGGAGATCGACGTCTACGCCGAGGTCGCCGACGACGCGGTCAGCGTGTTCGTGCGCGATCGCGGCGCGGGCTTCGACCGCGCGGCCGTGCCGGCCGACCGCCGGGGCCTCGTCGAGTCGATCGAGGGCCGGATGGAGCGCGCAGGCGGCCGCGCGTCGATCGTGACGAGCCCAGGCGGAGGCACCGAGGTCGAGCTGCACCTGCCCAGGAGGGCATCGTGAAGCGCCGCGTCGTGCTCGTCGACGACCACGACCTGTTCCTGGCCGGTGTCCGCGCCGAGCTCGGCGACGCGGTCGAGGTGGTCGGCCAGGCGGGCAGCGTGGCCGACGCCGTGCCGCTGATCAAGGAGCTCGACCCCGAGGTCGTCCTGCTCGACGTGCACCTGCCCGACGGGAGCGGCGACGCGATCATCAACGCGGTGGCGCCCGATCGGCCGGGCGTGCGGTTCCTGGCGCTTTCGGTGTCGGACGCGGCCGAGGACGTGATCGCGGTGATCAGGGCCGGCGCCCGCGGCTACGTGACGAAGACCATCTCCGGCGCGGAGCTGGCCGCAGCGATCGAGCGCGTCGCCAGCGGCGACGCCGTGTTCTCGCCGCGCCTGGCCGGCTTCGTGCTCGACGCCTTCCGCGCCGGCGAGCAGGTCGGGGGCGACGCGGAGCTCGACGAGCTCACCCCGCGCGAGCGGGAGGTGCTGCAGCTGATCGCGCGCGGCTACATGTACAAGGAGATCGCCGCCCGCCTGCATCTGTCCGTGAAGACGGTCGAGAGCCACGTCTCGAACGTCCTGCGCAAGCTCCAGCTCTCGACGAGGCACGAGCTCGCGCGGTGGGCGACGCAGCATCGGCTCGTGTAGCCGCGGTCACGAACGTCGGAGGAACACGGCGCCACCCGCGACCCGGCTCGCGTCCTCGGACGCGACGAGTGCCCCCAGCGCACGCACCATCTGGCCGACGATCCTCGGATTCCCACGGTCGAACGCAGGGCGCACCGCGAAGATCACCCCCGGATGAGCCTCGCCCCGGCTCACGGCATCCGCGACGAGCGTGGCGAAGTCGGGCACGTTGTCCGTCACGATCGCGCGCCCGTCCTCGCGGGCGCGCGTGAACACGTCGTGGTCCGGGGCTCCGCGATAGCGGAGCGGAACCTCGGTCGCTGCGACCACGTCCACGCCACGTGCGCGGAGCTGTCGGGCGATCTCCGCCGACCACATCTCGTTCAGCAACAGCTTCACGCCTGGGCGGCGAGCGCCCGTTCGAGCTCCTCGGCCGCGGCGATCCGCTCGTCGACGTCGCCGGGGTAGCGCGAGTGATAGGCGAGTGCGAGACGCACTTGGTCCTCGCTCAGATCGGTCGAGCGGACGACGATCTCGATCGGATCACGAGCGCCTCTTGCGCGCGCATGCTGCACGTCGCGCACGACCTCCCACACGTCAGGGCCGCCGTGGAGTCCTGCGCGGCGTCCGGTCGGGCCCGGCCTGAACACGATCCCGGGCAACTCGGCCGAGCAAACGCCCTCTTCGATGAAGCGCTCCGCAAGCTGCGACGCCGTGATCCCCTCGCGTGCGCTGAGGTTCTTGAGGCGCACGACGAGGCGCGAGTCGAGGCGTGCGGAGAACGAGGATGTCGGCATGACCTCAGTGTACTCCTTTGTATTGCATTGTCTTACAAAGACGTGTCCGACACGGACGCAGGCGATCCGATCGCTTTAGCCTCGGACGATGAGCGCCGATCCCGACCGAGCGCCTGTCCGGCGAGGGCACGACGATCCAGTTCGTGACGATCCGCGAGGACGTGGACGCGTCGCCGCTGCTGCGCGGGCTGCCCGACGACCGCTGCCCCTGCCCGCACTGGGGTTACGTCTTTACCGGCCGGCTCACGTTCACGCTCGGCGACCGCGAGGAGACCTACCACGCAGGGGACGCCTTCTACGTCCCGGCCGGGCACATCCCGACCGCCGAGCCGGGCGCCGAGTACCTCCAGTTCAGCCCCGCCGAGGAGCTCCATGTCGTCTCGGAGACGATGCGGAAGAACATGGAGGCGATGCAGCACGCCTGAGCCGGAGGTGTCCCGTATGGGGTGGACTGCACGTGGCAGCTCCCGGACGGGCGCGGCTCGTCCGCCGCGGTGTTAGATTCGCGGCTTCTGCTACGAGAGGAGGCGGCGGTGTCGATGCAGGCCTATGCCAGCCGGACCGGCTGGATCATGCTGGCGGCGATCGTGATGTTCTCGGTTGGCTTCTTGCGGATCATCTCGGGCATCAGCTACCTGGTGAACAGCCACAAGGTGAACGACTTCACCGTCGGGCTGTTCGGGGACAACATGTGGGTCTGGGGCCTCTGGGACCTCGGGATCGCAGCGGTCGCGATCTGGGCCGCCTACTCGCTGCTCGGCGGTGGTGAGTTCGGCCGCGTCATCGCCTACATCTGGGCGATGCTCGTCATCGTGAACAGCTTCCTGATCATCGGCATCGCCCCCTGGTTCGCAGCGGCGATGATCACCCTCGCAATCCTCGTGATCTACGGGCTTGCCTCGACACCGGTGCAATCCGAGAGATAGCCGTCTCGCAGCTGCTTCCGCAGCCGCTCGAAGTCCGTTCCCGACGCTCGAGCCGGTGTCTAGCCGAAGCCAGACACCGGGAAGCAGCGCGCCTACGCGCGCTGGACGGTGACCGCGGTGCCGTAGGCGGCGACCTCGGTCATGTTGCTGCCCAGCTCGTTGCAGTCGAAGCGCATCGCGATGACCGCGTTCGCGCCCGCCTCCCGGGCGGCGTCGCGCAGGCGCTCGACGGCCTGCAGGCGGCTGTCGGCCAGCATCTTCGTGTAGCCCTTGACCTCGCCGCCGACGAGGCCCCTGAGGCTCGCGCCGATGTCCGAGCCGATGTTCCGGCTGCGTACGGTCAGCCCGAAGATCTCGCCGAACACCTGCGTCACGCGGTAGCCGGGCAGGTCGTTCATGGTGGTCACGGTGATGTCGGACATGGCTGCTCCTCTGTGTGGGTTGCGGCGTCGGGGCGACGTTAGCGCGGCGCGGGGCGCGCCCGTGACGACCTCGCTGCGCAAGGTCTCGTTGGTCGCACTTCACTCGAGGGGGCGTCGTGCGCGGACGGCGGGCACCTGACAGGAAGAGCCAATTGCCATCCTGCTTCCATGGCGTCACTATGACGCTATAACGTCAAAACAGTACAATAGGGACATGGCCAAGGAGCGCCTAACCGTCTACCTCGACCCGGAGGTGGCACGCGCATTGAGGGTGTCGGCGGCGCGCCGAGGGAAGCGAGACTCGGAGGTCGTGGAGGATGCCCTTCGCGACAAGCTCCTCTTCACGGCACTCGAGCGCTCGGCCGAGCGGAACCTCGATCTGACCGAGGACGAGGCGCTCGAGTTCGCTGTCCGCGAGCAGCACGCGGCGCGACGCGCCGCTCGCAGGGCCTCCTAGTTGCCTCGGGCGGTCGTCGACGTCAACGTGCTCGTCTCGGCGCTGCTGAAGCCCGACGGCGCGCCCGCCCGACTGGTCAGAGCCTGGCTCGCGGGCGCATTCGAGCTCGTCGCGTCGGCGCGACTGATCGCGGAGCTCGTCGGCGTCGTCGCCAGACCGGCGCTGGCGCGTCGCCTCGATCAGTCCGCGGTCGACGCGCTCGTGGCGACGATCCAGGCGGAGGCGATCGTCGTGGATGACCCGCCCGTCGAACGGATCGTCCCCACTGACGCCAAGGACGATTACCTCGTTGCCATTGCACGCGAGGCTGGGGCGCACGTCATCGTCACCGGAGATCGTCACCTCCTCGACCTCGAACGCCTCGAGCCTCCCGCTCTGACGCCCGCGGCGTTCCTCGACATCGTCGAGCGGATCGGGTGACATCGGCCGGCCACGTGCCCGGCCGAGCCACGGACCCGAGCCGCGCTCGGGCGACCCGTGGCAGAGTGGCGACGTGGCCACGATGAAGGACCTCGACGAGCTTGCGCTCGCGATGCCGCAGGCGGAGAAGCACGTCTCCGACGACGGGCGACCCACCTACTCCGTCCACGGCAAGTTCTTCTGCTTCCACCGCAGCCGGCGGCCCGACGCGGTCGACCCGGAGACCGGCGAGCGGCTGGACGACGTGCTCGTGTTCCGCGTGGCCGATCTCGGTGAGAAGGAGATCATGGTCGCCGACGAGCGTGGGGTGTTCTTCACGACGCCGCACTGGAAGGGGTACTCCGCCGTGCTCGTGCGGATCCCCTCGCTCGCGGGGATCGATCGCGAGGAGCTGCGCGATCTCGTTGCCGAGGCGTGGCTGACGCGGGCGCAGAAGCGTGTGGCGAAGGCGTGGCTCGCCGAGCAGGGGCTGCTCGAGGAGTAGGCGAAGCAGGCGTCTTCCATCGGCTTGTGACCCGTGAGACAATCGCGGGAAGATCCTGGCCGCGTGGCTCGTCCAGAGGATGAGCCGCAACGCGCGGCGAACCCACGAAGGGAGGCACCTATGGGGACGAGCATGACGGCGATGCTCGTCGGCACGCCCCAGGATGTTGGGGGACATCCGGGCGTCACGGCCACCATTCCGCGTGACGAGATCGAGGAGGCGCTGGCGTCGGACCAGCCGCTCGACCTCATCCTCGACGTGACGTGGCCGAAGGACGGCGGCGTCGAGACGACCGATGTCACGGTCAACTGGCAGCGCAGCGATCTCGAATCGCTGCTGGCCGGGATGGACTCCGACGCGATCACCCTCTCGTTCGATCGAGCAGCGCTCGAGCGGGCGATCGACGAGCCGGACTTCGAAGGGCAGGGGATCCGGGAGGTCATGCTGCTGACCGTCGCCGCCGCGTCGGCTTCGGCAGCCATGGCGGTCTCGACCGCGCAGGGCCAGCTGATGGACGCCGGTGGTGGCGGTGGCGCGGTGCCCGTCGTGGTCGCGCCCGGTCACGGCGAGGCGGGGACGGCGAGCGCCCTCGCGCCGGGCGGGCTCGACGTACCGATTGCCACGGCGATCGCGGCCCACGAGGCGACCGGCGCCCTCGCAGCGTCGGGCCACGACGAGGCGACGCTCGTGGCTCGCGGCGTCGACGTGCCGATCGCCACGGCGATCGCGGCCGCCGGTGCGGGCGAGGCGACGACCGCACGCGACCTCGCCGCGCCCGCGGGGATCCACGACGAGACGTCACTCGCCGCCCGCGGTGTCGGTCAGGCAGTGCCGGGGATGGACGAGACGACCCTCGCCGCACGCGGCATCGAGACCGTCGCGCCTGGAGGACGTGACGAGGCGACGCTCGCGGCACGGGGGATCGACGCCGGCACGCCCGTGGCGACCCACGACGAGGCGACCCTCGCAGCGCGAGGCGTCGGTGTCACGGTGCCCGGGATGGACGAGACGACGCTCGCGGCCCGCGGGATCGAGCCGCAGTCGCTCCCAGCGAGCCACGACGAGGCCACGCTTGCGGCTCGTGGAGTCGAGGTTCCTGTGGTGGCCGACTCGGGCTCGAGCTTCGAGCTGCCGTCGGTCGACTCGGGAGCAGCAGCGGCGATCGGCGGCCTCGCGGGGGCGGGGCTGCTCATCGGCGCAGCGGCGTTCGCCGTCCGACGGAATCGGGTGGGAACGGCGTAGGGGGCAAGCGAGGGAGGGCCGCCCTGCCGGGCGGTCCTCCCTCGTCGCTCGTGCTCGCTGGCGGCGCGCGTGTGCTCGCGGTGTCCGACTGAAATCGGACACCGGGCGGGAGCGCTCAGGAGGCGCCGTAGAAGAGCCGGTCGACGAGGTCCGGCTCGGCCGGAGGCTCCTCGGCTGCCGGCGCAGACAGGGAGGGCAGCGAGAGCTTCTCGTGCAGCTCCATCCGCGCGTAGACGACGCCTGCGTCCGCGGCGGGCTTCGGGATCGTCGCGGCGAGCCGCCGCACGTCGAGGCCTCCGAAGAACGTCGTGAGCACGTCCCAGGTCCTCGCATCGACGCTGCCGACCTCGAGCTGGGCGCCCTCGAGGCGCTGGTAGGCGGTGCGCAGCCTTGCCCGGAGCCGCTTCGGGACGGAGAGCTTCCGCTCGAGCTCGTCCACGACGTCGTCGACCCGTAGGCCGCGCGCGGTGCGCGCCTCCGTGAGCGGCGTCGAGCCGTGGACGCGCGCGAGCAGCGTGAGACGCAGTTCCTCGGTCGGCGGCCGGACGGGCGCCGTGCGCAGGTAGGCGTCGATGAGGCTTCCGAGCGCCTCGCGCCCGTCCCCCGCCTCGTCGAGGTACGCGGTGACATCCGGCTCCTCCCCGCGCTCGCGCGCCTCGAGGAAGCGCTCGAACAGGACGTCGACTCCCGGGCCGGCCGTCACGTCGTCATCCTCTCGACCAGCTTGCCCTTGGCGCGATTCCACGCCTGGTCGACGTTGTTGCGCGTGATCCCGAGTCGGCTCGCGATCTCGCCGGGCGAGAGATCGTCAACGATCCGCAGGACCGCCACCTCGCGCTCGCGACGAGCGAGCCCCTCGAGCAGGCGATCGACATCCGTAGCGAAGTCGAGGTCGTTCTCGAGGTCGCGAAAGGGGTCGTCGGACGCGAGCCGCTCGTCGAGCTCCACGGCCGTCCACTTCTTCGGCTCGAAGTGCTCCTTGATCTTCCAGGTCGTCACCATGTGGACGATGACCCGGAACGGGTAGCGGTACACCCGGCCCCTGTGGAGCTCCTCGAGGATGCGCAGCGCCACGTTCGACGCCACGTCGTCCGCGTCGTGCCCCGGCAGCCTTGCGCGGCAGCGGTCGAAGACGACACCGAGGTAGTGCTCCCAGAGCGTCTGGAGGTCGCCGTTCGCCAGGAGCCTCGCGTCTTCGGCATCGCGTTCATGGTGGGTCACCGTCGGAGTCCCGCTCACCTCGGGTGCGATATTACGAGCGTCGGGAGCGCGGTGTCCGGCCTCAGCCGAACGCCGTGGTCTTCCTCACGCCCGCTCGTACCGGAGCCGCCAGAGCTCCTCGAACGTCGAGGCCTCGTCGGTCGAGCGCTCCCACGCCCACTGCAGCGAGTCGCGGGCGAGGTCGAAGAAGCGCATGCGATAGACGGCGTCCGGGTCAGGGCCGTTGTGATTCGTGCACATCAGGATCATCTCGCCGTCGACGAGACCGCCCTCGAGCGCGAAGAGTTCCCCGAGTCGTCGACCCACGTCTGTCGCCAGACGCCGTAGTGCTGGTCGAACACGGACACGCTCATCCCGCGAAGGTCGACACCCGGCCGTCCGTCGAACTGCTCCTCGACGACGCGACCGCCGAACGCCCTGCTGATCACGTTCCTCCCCGAGACGGACGCCCGGCCAAGAGCCAGCGGAGGTCGAACTGTTCGACCGGTCGGCCGTTCGGGCCTATCGGCTGCGCCAGCGGGACTCGAGCGTCACGACGTCGAGGCGCTCCGCGGCGTCGAGGGCCTTGTCTGCGGCGCGGCGGGTGTCCTTGCCGATCGCGCCGCGGAAGAGCCAGCGGCGCACGAGGCGTCCCAGCGGGAGCCCGCCGTCGAGCGAAGGCGTGCGGCGGGGCGAAAGGTAGAGCTCCAGTGTCAGCTGCTTGACGAGTGCCGGGTCGGCCGGGCGGCCCGTCGCGAGCTCGAGCCGGTGGGCGACGAGCGAGCCGAGGACGCGCACTTCGCGCACGCCCGCGCGAAGCGTCATGACGAGCGAGGCGGTGGTGGACGCGACGAGCACCCACGGGACGCGCGGCAGCCACCGCGCGCCCCGCGCGAGGGTG